>JBLXEY010000002.1:0-610511 GCA_048262655.1 Rhodospirillales bacterium
AATCGCCAAAGCCCTGGCCGATGCCGGGGAAATCGTTATTGCCAGCGGCGGCGAAGAAGACGAACTGGTGTTCTAGGGTCTGCGTTACTGCCCTTCCCAACGACTATTCGCTTGTTAGTCTTCGTCTAGCTGAATGCTTACATCTTCAAGAGTTCCAGATATGCGGAAGGGTTGCACGCTGACATTCCTTTGATTGTCTGCGGTCTTTTGGTTGGTTAGAGATTGCAAGCGCACATCAACGATACCCCGGATCAAATCTACAGCGCCATCGCCAACCAAACTAATACTTGGTGCTTTTAGAAGAAGGTCATTCCCTTCGATGATACCCTGGTTAACCGAAAAACTGCCGATCAATTGGGTAAAATCAAGTTGCCCGGGGCTACCCCTCAACAGGTATTCTGCCAGCGCTTCATTGTGGACGCTACCTGCCAGAAAGTTGAAATCACCAGTTCCTTTCAGTGCTGCCAGCAATTCAGCTGCGCTGCTGCCAACCGAGAACAGACTTAGCCTTATGTCACCTGCGCCCGAAATGGTGGTTTGAGCGTTAAGGTTTTCAAGCAGATTTTCCGGTTTAATGCGGTTCAACTCAAGACTTCCTCTGACGGATGTCATTCCCTCACCCATACCAACGTTGAGTTCCGCCCGACCAAGACCGTCAAAAAGGCTGATTTCTGGAAAGGTAATGCCGATGCGCCTGGGCGTTTGTTTTAAGGAGACCACAACTTCTCCGGGGCCAGATGAAATACCTGCATAAGAAAGACGCGACCACTTCGCGTTGATGGTGCCGCGCGTTTCGTTGGTCCATGTCCCCGACGTTAATACCGAGACGAAAGGATCCAATTCGAACAGAGGTGACTTAAAGTCCGCATCGATCCGGCGTCCATTTGCTGTATCGGTGAGCAGTATTCTGCCTGTAATCTGATTGTTACCGGCCGTAATCGATAAGTCGTCAACGCTAACCCGGCTGCCGTTGGCATTTAAGCGTCCGCCGACCAGCAATCCACCAGCTACGGGCGCATCGAGAACCGGGCCAAGCCAGGCTTCCAGTTGCCGTATATTTGGCGCTTCGAGTGCAAATCTGCCGTCTGAAACGAAATACTGCCTTTTTGCAATTGCCCCTTGATAGGACGCCACTGCGAAAGCCGATGTCAGTTTGGCGACAACCGGCAAACGCCCCCCTGTCAGCAACTTGTCGACGGCGCCAATATCGATCTGCAATTGAACTGGCTCTGCATTGATATCGGTACTTGCGGTGATGGATAGCCCTTTGTCTGCGCCTGTAGCGTTCGAGATAAAGGCTTTGGCATTTAGATTTTGGCCGTCAACTTCGATCCCGCGCCCTTCGTCAGCGACATATAGGCGCCCGTTAGAGATATGGACATCGCCAATCTGCATGTCATTCCACCAGCCCCAATCGTGGTCAGGCTTTTTGGGAAGAGCCTTGGAATTGGCTTCGCTACCCCAGTTAAAAGCCCCACTTTTATCTTTAACGAGACGAATCTGAGGAGACTGAATATGCAATGTTTCGATGTCGATTTCATCGGTTAGCAGCGCCAAGGTGCTCAATTTGAAATCAATGGCTTCAATATCCAGAAGCACGGAACCCACACCAGTTACGCTGTGGCTCGGGACAAAAATCTTAGATGCCGAAATTTGAATCGACGGAAAAACAGATAAAGAGGTGCTTCCCATAATTTGTACGGGGCGTCCAACAACATAACCAAGAGCTTTTTCAATGGTCGATTTTTCGTAGGAGCTCGGGATGAAAAAGGGAAAGGCATACAAAAGAAAAACAATAAAAGTGGTTACGGAAGCAAGAATGATTGCTAGCCGTCGTGGCAGCTTCGAAGCCGAATCTATGTTTCCTGTTGTCGTCATCTGATTAATGTAAGCTTCCGCATCTGATTTTTCGTACCCTATCGTTTTTGCCTTAATTTTGAGTAAATCTTGGGTTTTAACCTCATTATGAGCGATTTTACCTCTTTCTTGTACGGGCTTGCGTTGACAGCCTCAATCGAATGGCATAAAAGCCGGAAAATGTTCTCGCAAAAAAGAAATTTGGTTCTGAGAACTCCTGATGAGATCGCCGATGTGTGGCGTTTGAAACAGAGAGTCGCTTAACGTCCCTTTGTTCCATGCAATCCGCAGGCACTCATCCGCACCCTCGAGGGTTAGGAAGCGTTGTTGATGCAGATTTATCTCCCTATTGCCGAAATGTCGGTCAATATATTCCTTCTTCTAGGTTTAGGCGGTGGTGTCGGAATATTATCCGGCTTGTTTGGTGTCGGCGGCGGCTTTTTAATGACCCCCCTACTTTTCTTTATCGGAATTCCGTCTCCGGTAGCAGTGGCAACTGAAGCCAATCAAATCGTCGCATCCTCAATTTCGGGTGTCCTTGCTCACTTCCGTCGCGGCAATGTTGATATCAAGATGGGGATTGTCTTGTTGATTGGCGGGGTCGCGGGCTCAACCTTCGGTGTTTGGCTGTTCACGGTCCTAAAGGGGCTTGGACAGATCGATTTGGTGATCAAGTTGAGTTACGTTGTCTTCCTGTCGATTATTGGGGCGCTTATGCTGGTCGAAAGTGTCCGTTCGATGCGGAAACGCAAACAGGCCGTCCGGACAAAAGCCCACTATCATAACTGGTTTCATGGTTTGCCTTTTAAAATGCGGTTTCGCAAATCACGTTTGTATATCAGTGCGTTACTGCCAATAGCGATTGGATTCTTTGTCGGGTTGCTGGCGGCTATCATGGGCGTTGGTGGCGGGTTTGTAATGGTCCCTGCGATGATTTATCTGCTTGGTATGCCGACATCAGTTGTTGTCGGGACATCACTCCTGCAGATCATATTTGTCACGGCCAACGTGACAATCTTACAAGCCGTAAACAATCAGACGGTCGATATTGTTTTGGCATTGATCCTGATGATTGGTGGCGTGATTGGCGCACAAATCGGCGCTAAGTTTGGCAGTCGAATGCAGGGTGAGCATCTGCGCGGCCTACTGGCAGTGATTGTTTTGGGGGTTTGCGGAAAGTTGAGCTATGACTTGATTGCTGTTCCAGCTGATTTGTACTCACTTGGCGGAAGTGTGGGGCATTAAGATGAAGCAGTTATCTGGCTTTTTGTTGTTTTCTCTCTTGCTCGCTGGCGCATTTCAGGACCGCTCCGCCACCGCAAATGAAATTACCGTCGACCTTTCTGACCCGATTGTAAAAATCACGGCCGGTTTTGACGGTACAGAACTATTGATTTTCGGTGTTGCTCCGGGTGAAGGCGATGTTGTTGTTGTTGTTCGAGGGCCGATCAAAGATGAAATCGTGCGCAAAAAAGAACAAGTCGCCGGTGTGTGGGTTAACCGGCGCGAAATTGTGCTCGAAAATGTTCCTTCTGTCTACATGATGGCAAGCAATCGCCCCCTCGATGAATTCCTCCCTGGTGGGATCGCCTATATCCATCAGATTGGTGTCGAGAACATTCAAATGAAGCCTTCTAAAGAATACGCCGATGTTGAGGACTGGGAAGAGTTTCGGCATGCCGTCATTCGGAACAAAGAGAATCAAAATTTGTATAAGTGGAAGCCAGGCGCTCTGGTATTTCAAGGAAACCGGTTGTTTCGGACGAAAATTAATTTCCCGGCCAATTTGACGGTCGGTACATTCGGGATTGATACGTACCTCATTAAAAAGGGTGAAATGGTTGCTTTTGAGACCACTTTGCTCAATGTCCGCAAATTTGGTTTAGAGGCCGAGGTTTATAATTTCGCCCATCGCCATTCATTTGCATACGGCGTGCTTGCCATCTTGGTTGCAGGTTTGGCAGGATGGTTGGCGAACGCGGCATTTCGTAAAGCGTAGTGAGGAACATCCAGTGAGCGATACTTCAGCGCCTGAAACAGAAAAGAAGACAGGGACCGGTCGTACGTTCCTGTGCGTGGTTGATGAAAGTGAAGAAATGGGCGCCGCTTTGCGGTTCGCATGCCGTCGTGCGAGCAATTCAAACGGTCAGGTCGCCCTTCTCTACGTCATGCAACCGGCAGAGTTTCAGCATTGGATGGCGATCGGCGAGCGGATGCGCGAAGAAGCACGCGAAGAAGCTGAAGAGTTGCTCCAGGTTGTCGCCTCCGTCGTCGAAAAGCGGACGGGTTATATTCCGAAAACCTATATTCGGGAAGGCAAAGTGCGTGAGGTCGTCGTTGATCTCATTGACGAAGAAAAAGACATTTCATTGTTGATTCTGGGAGCCGCCACCGGAACCGATGGTCCAGGACCATTGGTCAGTTATCTCGTTGAAAAAATGGCGGGGCAGCTTCGCATTCCGGTGACCATTGTCCCCGGTAACCTAACCGACGAACAGGTCGACGAGATCAGTTAAGGTTAAGAACAAACGTCGCGAATATCCTGAATGGCTTGCCCATAATCGGGCTTGTTAAAAACAGCGCTGCCAGCAACCAATACAGTGGCCCCTGCGTCGACAACTTCCGCTGCCGTATCCGTGTTAATGCCGCCGTCGACTTCGATTTCAATGGGCCGGTCGCCAATCATCGTGCGGATGTTTTTGATTTTCTCCAGCGTTGCCGGAATGAAGCTCTGTCCGCCAAATCCTGGATTGACGCTCATCACCAATATCAGGTCCACATTGTCGAGGACATATGCAATCGTGCTTTCCGGTGTTGATGGGTTGAGCGATACCCCGGCTTTTTTACCGAGTGATCTAATGACCTGCAAACTCCGGTCCAGATGCTTATCTGCTTCCGCGTGGACCGTAATGATATCGGCCCCCGCAGCCGCATAGGCTTCTAAATAAGGCTGGGCAGGATCAATCATTAAATGGACATCGAATACTTTTGTCGTATGAGGTCGGATACATTTGATCACTGGGGGGCCGAAGGTCAGGTTCGGGACAAAATGACCATCCATAACGTCAATATGAATATAATCGCACCCGGCATTATCGATGGCTCGAACTTCTTCGCCCAGCTTGGCGAAATCAGAAGCTAAAATGCTGGGTGCAATTTTTATTTCAGTCATGGTTCAACTCGATCTCGACGGTGCGACTAGTTAACCGTAGGATCAAGAGAGCCATCCGCATAGCGTGCAGCCATGTCACTTAAAGGTATGGCCTTGATTTTTGAGGCCTGTCCCGCGCAATTGAAGCGTTCAAACCGGTCAATGCAAACGGCTTCCATAGCGGCCATTGCGGGTTTGAGATAGGAACGTGGGTCAAACTCAGCTTTGTTTTCAAACAGAACTTTGCGAATTTGGCCTGTTATCGCCATCCGGTTATCCGTGTCGATATTGACTTTGCGTACACCGTTTTTGATACCCGTTTCAATCTCTTCAACCGGCACCCCATAGGTTTGTGGCATTTCGCCGCCGTGCGCGTTGATGATGTCCTGGAGGTCTTGCGGAACAGATGAGGAGCCGTGCATAACCAAGTGCGTGTTTGGAAGGCGCGCGTGAATGGCTTTTACGACGTTCATCGCCAGAATATCGCCTGTCGGTTTACGGGTAAACTTGTAGGCACCATGTGATGTTCCCATGGCAATGGCCAGGGCGTCAACTTTGGTTTTTGCAACAAAATCAGCCGCTTCATCCGGATCGGTTAAAAGCATGTCCATATCGAGTTTGCCCTCAAACCCGTGTCCATCTTCCTTGTCCCCTTCGCCAGTTTCCAGAGACCCCAGACACCCCAACTCGCCTTCGACAGAGACGCCTACCATATGAGCCATTTTGGTAACTTCAGAGGTGATACCAACATTGTAGTCATAAGATGCTGGCGTCTTGCCGTCTTCTTCCAAAGAACCATCCATCATCACAGAGGAAAACCCGTTGGCGACGGCGGATAAACAGGTCGCAGCATTGTTGCCGTGATCCTGGTGCATGCACAACGGGATATCAGGATACATTTCCGCGGCTGCCATGATCAGATGGCGTAAAACAATGTCGTTCGCATACTTGCGGGCGCCACGGCTCGCCTGCAATATGACAGGACTGTCGGTCTTGTCAGCTGCCGACATGACGGCAAGCATTTGTTCCATATTGTTAATATTAAAGGCGGGCATGCCATAATCGTTCTCTGCCCCGTGGTCCAATAGCTGTCTTAACGATACCAATGCCATGCTCTATTTCCTTCCTTTTGATGTCCCGTTTCGCGGCCCTAAAGGCGCGACTTAACTTCTTTTACAACGTTTTCGGCTGTGATCCCAAAATGTTCAAATAATTGACCTGCCGGAGCCGAGGCGCCGAACCCGTCCATACCGACAAATCCACCGTGGTTGCGAATGTATTTATCCCAACCCATGCGAACCGCCGCTTCAACAGCGACCCGAACCGTGCCTGGACCACGAACGCTACGTTGATAGTCTTCATCTTGTGCGTCAAACAATTCCCAGCAAGGCATGGAGACAACGGCCGTCGGCACGCCTTCTTCCTGCAACGTATCACGGGCTGCCATGGCGATGGAAACTTCTGATCCTGTTGCAAATAACGTGGCTTTGCGCTCGCCGTCTGCTTCCGCCAAAACGTAACCACCCTTGGCACTCAGGTTTTCATCCGTGTGTGTGACACGCTGTGTTGGCATGCCTTGACGAGACAGCACCATGCCGGATGGGCTGTTCGTGTCTTGCAAGGCAGCAGCCCAACATTCTGCAGCTTCAATTGGGTCACAGGGGCGGTAAACCTTGAAGTTTGGTGTTGCACGCAATGTCGCCAACGTTTCGACAGCTTGATGGGTCGGGCCATCTTCACCCAAGCCAATCGAGTCGTGTGTCAAAACGTAAATGACGCGCTGTTCCATTAACGCGGACAACCGCATCGCGCCTTTCATATAATCAGCAAAGACAAGGAAGGTGCCGCCATAAGGGATTGCGCCCCCGTGCAGCGCCAAACCGTTCATCACGGCACCCATGCCGTGCTCCCGCACACCATAGTGCATATAGCGACCGGTGAAATCTGTGGCGCTGATTGGCAGCGTCGAGGGGGTTTTTGTGTTTACCGAACCCGTTAGATCAGCAGATCCACCAATAAGTTCGGGGATTGCTTCCGTTAAAACTGTTAGGGCTTCGCCCGACGCTTTTCGGGTTGCCCACGCGGGTTTTTCTTCAGAGCATTTCTTTTTGTGTGCATTCAGAGCTTCCATCCAGCCATCTGCCAGATCGCCCGATAATGCGCGGTCAAACAGTGCGCGTTGATCCGAGCTCATTGCGTCGATACGCGCCGTCCATGAATCCCGTTCGCCAGCGCCCCGTGCGCCCGCATCGCGCCAAATTTCCAGGACATCCGCCGGAACTTCAAATGGGCCATATGGCCAGCCCATCACGTCACGTGCTTTGGCGATTTCCTCATCTCCCAAAGGTGCCCCATGGGTTGCCGACGTCCCTTCTTTGGAAGGAGCACCTTTGCCGATGGTTGTCTTGCAGGCAATCATAGATGGTTTGTCAGATGCCTTGGCGCGATCAATCGCTGCCGAGATAGCTTCAGGGTCGTGGCCGTCTACACGTTCCGCCGACCAGCCGCTGGCCTTGAAACGTGCGACCTGGTCATCATTGACTGACATTGCCGTCGGTCCATCAATGCAAATCTCATTGTCGTCAAACAGGACGATGAGTTTGGAGAGATTAAGGCTTCCGGCCAACGAAATCGCTTCGTGGCTAATGCCTTCCATAAGGCAGCCATCACCAGCAATGACGTAAGTGTGGTGATCGACGGCATCATTACCGAAACGGGCATTCATGAGGCGTTCGCCCAGCGCCATACCGACGGCAGTCGCCAGCCCCTGCCCTAAAGGTCCGGTTGTTGTTTCGATACCTGCAGCATGACCGTATTCAGGATGACCAGCCGTCCGCGCTCCCATTTGACGGAAGTTCTTTAACTCATCGAGGGTCATATCCTTATAGCCGGTCAGATAGAGCAAGGCGTAAAGAAGCATAGAGCCGTGCCCGGCGGACAACACAAAACGATCTCTATCGGCCCAATCTGGCGTTGATGCATCAAACTTCAGGTGCTGACGAAACAGGACTGTTGCGACGTCGGCCATGCCCATGGGCATGCCTGGATGTCCTGAATTTGCTTGTTGTACTCCGTCAGCTGACAAGAAACGGATCGCATTCGCCATGTTCTTGTGTGCCTGATCATTCACCGCGTTCATTTGGGTCTCCTCAGAATGAAATGCCACCAATATCTCTATAATATTGCCATGCACCAATAACCCCAGCTTTTCCCCCGCTTTTACCGGAATGTCCAGCCTCATTTCGGGTTCAGCGGAAACGAATCGTTTGAACCGGTAATGTCTCTGGCCAGAGCTATCGAAATCACGACTTATAAGATAAAAAGACCGTGAAACCGGGGATGATCGGGGCTGTGGATAATCTCGATTTGATCCGCCGTCAAAATCCAGCTATTTTGGTTTTGTATCGCGTTTCGGAGTGTTGCAGATATGACAATCATCATAAGTATAATGGCACTTTTTATTTCACTCATTGCAATGTGGATGGCGAGCAACTCATTAAAGAAATCTGATGGCAGTGTCAGTTCCTTTATATTGAAAGCCCGCAAAGAGCTTAGTGAAGCGCGAGATGATGTGGATGCTATGGTTTCGAGCATGGGTAAACGCGTCGATACACTGGATCAGCTTGTCTCTGTCATTCAGAGTGATGGCGAAAAATCAAAAGAAACAATTGCAGATTTTCAGTTGCAATTAAGTGCGTTGCGATCTGATCTGGAAGCGCTTGATGGCAGCATCCCGAAGCAATACCGAAAGCCCTCCCCCAGGTCTGCACCTTCCCAGTTAACGCAATAACGATCATCTTGTCTGGCTATCGTGTTTGGCAATCCTATATTAGGAAGGTTTGGCCCTATTGGGGGCGCCATAAGAAATTAAAGGTCATGAAATGATAATGCAGCAAACGATTGAATCTAAAATTCAGGACGCATTAGCGCCGCTGCACCTTGAGGTTTTAAATGAAAGCCATATGCACAACGTCCCACCTGGGTCTGAATCGCATTTTAAGGTGATTATTGTCTCAAGCGCGTTTGATGGTGTGCCGCGCGTCAGGCGTCACCAGCAGATTAACGGGATCCTGAGCGACGAATTATCAGGCGGTATTCACGCGCTTTCATTACAGACCCTGACGGAAGATGAATGGGGTGCTCGGAACGGAAACGTTATGGAATCGCCTGCATGTTTGGGCGGCAGCAAAGCAGATAAAAGCACTTAAAAACGCAGGAAAAGATCTGTGTGTGACCTGCCTTGAGACTCGATTAACGTTTTCATGATACTCGTGGGTCTTAATTTTTGAGTTAAGGTTGTATTTCGCATGCTTTCCTGGGTCCTTGGCAAACGCAAAAAACAGACGAACAAAGTTCGACCATCCTATGAAGATGCAAAACGAACAGCTGCCAGCGGTTCGGTTGCTGAGCGGACCGAACTGGCGACTTTTAATACGCTGGAGCCGGAACTGCTATATTTTCTGGCTGAAGATGAAGCACCCGAAGTCCGAATTCAAATTGCAAAAAATGATGGTGCACCCCTGCAGGCAGATAAAATACTGGCGCAGGATGAAATTGCCGAAGTGCGCTCCGAACTGGCCTTTAAAATTGGTCGTCTTATTCCGACCCTGACAACGGATGAAAATGAAAACCTGACGGAGATGGCGCTGTCGGTGCTGGAAGTGCTTGCCAACGATGAATTGCCGGACGTTCGCGCTATTGTTTCAGAAGAGATCAAGTCGTTGGAAAATGTTCCAAAACACATTGTGAAACGACTGGCAACGGATGCAGAAAGTATCGTTTCTGCACCTATTCTCGAATATTCTCCCTTGTTGTCTGAACTTGAATTGGTCCAGATTATTGCCGGCGGAATACAGGGTGAAGCGTTAAGCGCGGTCGCGCGCCGCCGCGGTATTGGTGAGGTCCTGTCATCAGCAATTGTCGAGCAAGATGACCACAAATCCATGTTGGCATTGCTGAAAAACCAAACCGCATTGATCGGCGAAAAGGCGATGGAAGTGATCGGTATGAAAGCGCCGAACCACGACGATATGCATCGCCCGCTGGTTGAACGTTCGAACTTGTCGGTGTTCACCATGCGGCGTATCGCAACCTTTGTCAGCGCGGCACTTGTCGAGCATTTGATTGAACAAAATGACATGCCAGAGGAGTTGTCGCGAGAACTCCGTCAGAAAATCCGCGACCGCATCGAGGCTGGAGATTTGAAGGCATCTGGTGAAAAACAGGATCCTCCCGAAGTCAGGGCGCAAGCGCTTTTCGACGCTGGAGAACTTGACGATACCCTTATGAAAAAAGCCATTGAGGCTGGCGATATCACGTTGGTGCCGCCAGCCCTGAGTTTGCTTAGCAAAATTGACCTTGAGATCGTTAAACGGATCCTGATGGGGGATAGTGGCAAGGGGGTTGTCGCGCTGGTCTGGAAGGCGGGTTTGAGCATGGAGACCGCGGAAATGGTCGAGCGACGCGTCGCACAGGTGTCTGCACGGGCGATGGTTTCTGACCCGGGTGACGGTTCCTTCCCATTGTCTGATGATGATATGGAATGGTACCTCGCCTATTTTGATGACTAAGCTTTGGAGCCGTCATGCCTGCAAAAGAACATGTTTATGAAAGTCGCGTTTTGTGGACCGGCGCAGAAGCTGGGCCTGCGATCACCTATAAAGGGTATTCTCGTGATCATCTGATCCAGATATCTGGCAAGCCTGACCTTAACGGTTCGGCCGACCCGGGGTTCCTTGGTGATGCCTCACGCCATAACCCGGAAGACTTGCTGGTGGCCTCCTTATCCGCCTGTCATATGCTCTGGTATCTGCATTTGTGTACCGCCAACGCTATTGAGGTCCACGCCTATGAAGACAACGCCATCGGGACGATGGCTGAAACGCCGGATGGCGGGGGGCGGTTTACGTCTGTTTGCCTAAACCCGGTCGTCCTGATTGCCCCTTCTGACAAACGTGACGTCGCAAGGGCGCTCCATAAGGAAGCACACGAGAAGTGTTTTATTGCCAATTCGGTGAACTTTCCCGTCGAACACCGTGCTACGATAAAGACATAGACGACAATTTGAACCCGCTATGACGCGGTTTCGGGCTCAACATCAATATCATTGGCGGCAGCCATGATGCTGGCAATCAAGGCTTTTTCATCAGCACTGTCGAGGTCAAACGCGACCGATATGCCCTCGTCGTGAATTCGGACGATGCGTCCATTCAAAGGATCAAAGCCGTCAATCATGATTTCGATGCTGTCCTCGACTTCAAAATCGTGGTCGACAATTCCCGTCGGGTTGACAAAATCCATGCCCGCTCCATGCGCTGAAATATCCTTCAGCAACCCTCCCCTGGCGCCTTTGTCGTTCTTTGCAAAAGCTAACTTTTTCAGAATTTGGCGCATTCGTTCTCGTTGCTCGTCCATCATCAAGCCCCTTTCGAAATAAAAGCACAGGGACACCATAGCGCGTTTCTGTGGATTTGGGGGAGTCTTTTGGTAAGTGGTTGGAATTTTCTGATAAATCCCTTGATGTCTAAAAATGTTCCTGTTATGTTCTATTCATGGGAAAACTAAAGAATCATTTTATTCTTGAAGAAGAACAAGCGTTAAGCACCATCCAGTTGGGTGATTTGTCCGACCTGTCGGCGCAGGTGGAGGCCTGGTGCAACCGGTGTGGTCACTACCGGATGATGGCCCCGGAACATCTGATTAAGCGTTTAGGGCCTCAGGTTCGGGTGCCGGAGATTGGTGTTTACATGGAATGTGAAAGTTGCTGCAGCAAAGATATCGCGGCGCGCCCTGTCTGGTTTGATCCTGAGCCACTGATGATGGCGGCCGAATAGCGGCGATCAGGCCGTACCGTTCCAGATCGCTTCGGCGCGCTCAATCAGGTTTGTTTCCGCGATATGGATGTTGGCATCTGATCCCGCAATTTCATGCATGGCAGAAAGCACCATGGGCGTCAGCATTGGGTTGCTGATCCGACGCAGCGCGGTATCAATGGCCCCATTTAAATCTGTTTCATCCATCAACGCCCTGACCCGCGCGGTATGACGAATGAGCATCTTATCCAGTCCCCCGGGTGGAATATCGAACCCTCCATCAGTAAAAATCGCCAGTTTGGGCAGCGATGTTCTAAGCACATCCAATTCCTCGTCCCAAGCCTTGCGATCTGCAAAAACAGTTAACATCAAGACCAGCAGAACCGCATCGATTGAGTCGTCAGCAATTGTATCCAAAACACCCTCCGTAAAACCAGTTGGGGAACTCTAACCAAATGCCCCGCCCCTGTGAAGAAAAGGATGGGCATAAACGAAAAAAGTGCGGCTGTATGTGCCGCCCGCAGCTTTTAAAGGTTCACCAGCGAAAAGACGAGACCAATCAGCCCGCCAAAAACGCCACCCCAAACAACCAGCCAGCCCAAATGTTTGCGAATCATTTTCTGCACAATGTTTTTGACATTTTCCGGTGTTAAATCATCAAGCCGTTTATCTATGATTTCTTCGACTTTGCCGATCAGAACGCCCGTCAGGTCAGAACGGTTTTCCTGGCTCAAGCCGTCTTCTGCCAGTTCCGAAATAATTTCCTTGAGCTTCTTTTTGACCGGCTCGCGCAGCGGCTCCAAGGCTTTTTTGCCGCCAACCATCGACAGCATGCCGCCCAACTGAGATTGCTCAATGGCGTCCGTTAGCCCGGCAAAGACCCGGTCAAAATCGACGCTTTCAATGATGTTGGTCTGGGCCGTTCCGGCATTGTCTTCAAAAAATCGTTCGATATGGGCGCGTGAAAAAAACTCATTGATGATTAGCGTTTTAATGCCCGCCTTAAATTCTTCGAACCGGCTTGGAATGACACCAGATCCATAAAGAAAAGGGACCTTTTCGAACAGCATGTGAATGGCCAGCCAGTTGGTGATGCCACCAGACAAAGCAAAAACACCGGTCATAAAGATCACGTCGCTGTGGACGGGAGAATAATAACCGGCAATTGCGACAAGGGCGGCGATCAGGTTGGTGGTAAAGGACATATTCATGGGCGGTCTGGCTTGCATCCTTTTAAGCGGCAGGTTGGTGACTTAGTTAGCCCGAATTTAGCCGACCGCCAGCCCAATGAAAATTGAATTTACGAGGGGCCTGGCAAATTTCCTAAAAGGCGCGCCCTCACCCGCCCAGTTCAACAATCCGGTCAAGAGACAGGCTGACGACCACAGCCCCCAAAGTCACCGCGACAGCCATAAATGTCAGCAAGGTATAGCGGTGGATGTTGCCTTCACGGGACGATTTTATGGCGCGAATATGTTTAAAAAGACTGGAGAGATGCAACTGCATGCGATTGATTTTCGCCATTTCGTTGTGCATCCAGAACTGGTAGATGATCAGTGTGAAAATCACCGACGTCGTTAGTAGCAACGTAATCCCCATAAATTTGGCAGCAAGACTGGCATCGGCTTTGACAAAGACCGCAATGAAGATCAACGCCAGATCTGTCAGTAACGTCGCGCCGACGGTTTTCCACTGCAAGCTTTTGACAAACCGCAAGGTTTCTGTGGATTCCCGATACAACATCTGAACTTCCGCATGGGAGCTTTCGTCCAGCTCCGACGGTGTATCAATAAATTCGTGCGGTTCATGTTCCTTGGGATGTGCCCTTGTTGATTTAAGCGCCATGGAATGCTCCTTCTGGTTAAATCAAATCACAACGCAATCGCAAAAGCCGAAGTCAGCGCGAAGGCGCGTCGGGGATAAGACTAGCACAAAACCGATTAAGACTTAATGGGATTGTGATATTGTGGGCCCTATTCGATTGGTTACTGGCTCTATTTCCTTCACTTCCTATTGAATCTTTTAATCTTTTTATTGTTCTGGAGCGTCATTGGATAGGTCAGCTTAAAAGGTAGCAGCATTCAAAGATAAAAGTATTGCCGTGACGTTATTTCGCGTTTCCTTTTACGACATCACGGATGATGTCGAGCACAACGTTCGTCGCGGCATTTATGAGCACAACATCATTGCCAATAATTACGCGCTCTGTTCCCTGTTTTGGCGGAGGCAACTGTGCTTGGAGATCGCTTGGTAATGCTCTTTTTTGGAGACCAGGCGGTAGGCTACCATTTCTTTCAAGTTGTTTGGCTAAACCCGGTGGTAATGTATCACGTTTGGCTAATCCAGGCGGCAATCCTTTAGCGTTCCCTCTATTGTTACCTTTCCCTTTGTGTTTATTCTTTTTTTTGTGACCGTTGTCTTTTTCTTCATGTACACCGAAAACGTCGTCGTGATCGTCATGACGTCTTTCTTGAGATGGTTTTTGCTCCTCTGGCAATGTCCCAGGCGCAATCAGGTCAATGGCACCGCGAATAATACGTTTTTCATCCTCTGTAAAAACCGTTCCGAGCAAATCCCCCACTGAATTAACAACCGGACTATCGGGTGGTGGAGGTTGCTGATCCGCCTGCGCGAGCACTGTCCAAGGGAAAAAAGCGGCTGCGAATAATACGAATATGCGATCCATAAGGGGCTCTCAGTTTGCGGTTTAAAAATTTCGATTATTGCGAAGCTTATCTTATATTAAACTGCTCAAACAGAAATTTAGTTCTCCCTTTCTAAATTGGGATGTGATCGCAATGAGGCGGCTTGAGGGTCGTTATCTACATAAACGTAGGGCAATAACGTAGGGCAATGTCGGCGATAGAGAGCGAAACGGACCTCAATCAATTGATGGCGTATGGTTCAGTTGGCCCTTTGGTCGAGGATATGGCGAACTTTTTCCAATAACTCGGCTCTACGGTAGGGTTTGTTGACGAAGGTGACGCTTGGGTCCAACTCTCCATTATGAACGATTGAGTTTTCCGCATATCCCGAGGTGAAGAGAACCTTGATGTTTGGTTGCAGCTGTTTGGCTTGTTCTGCTATCTCAATACCGTCAATACCGCCTGGTAGCACCACGTCCGTGAACAATAGATCGATGTGTCGCTCATCTTTGAGATGCTTGATCGCTTCCTTGCCGTCCACTGCGGTGACGACCTCGTAACCTTTTTGACACAGAATCGTTACTGAAATCTCCCGAACATTCTCATTATCCTCAACTACGAGAATACGTTCTGACCCGGATGCAATTTTTTTCAACTCTTCCTTGGTGACATCTTGGGCTAAATCTTCCTGAGAACGTGGCATATAGAGTTTGATTGTCGTCCCTTGGCCTTCATCACTGTATACCATTAAATGACCATTGGACTGTTTGGCAAAGCCGTAAACCATGCTCAGGCCGAGTCCGCTGCCTTCCCCCACCCCTTTAGTGGTAAAAAACGGTTCAAACACCCTCTCTAGCACGTCAGCCGTCATCCCGGTGCCGGTGTCGCACACTGCAACCCTTACATAGTCCCCAGCAGTCACTTCCTCGTGCTGCTTCGCATAGGCCTCGTCAAGGGTCACATTAGCGGTTTTGATGGTCAGCGTGCCACCTTCCGGCATGGCATCCCTTGAATTTAGCGCCAAATTGACAAGTGCATTTTCAAACTGGTGGGGATCAATGGTTGCGAGCCAGAGATCAGGGGTATGGACCGCTTTCAAGTCAATCGTCTCGCCCAGTGAACGCTGAAGCATATCCGTAAGTTCGTCTATGCGGTCTGTAACATTGGTGGCCACGGGCAATAGTGTTTGTTGGCGGGAAAATGACAGAAGCCTGTTCGTCAGAGACGATGCGCGATCAACGGCCCGAATGATTGTATCAACGTATTCTTGAGACCGCTTCTCTTCCCCAGATCGCAGTTTCAGCATTTCGGCGTTACCGATCATGACAGCCAAGAGATTGTTAAAGTCGTGGGCGATCCCACCAGTTAGCTGACCAACTGCATCCATGCGTTGGGATTGTCGGAGTTGTTCCTCAAGATGCTTTCGCTCGGTAATGTCTTGAATAAGAGAGGTAACGCCAGTTACCTCACCATCGTCACCCATTATTGGTGTGTTGTACCAATCACATAAAATAGTTCTTCCGTCTTTGGTAAGGTTCTCGTTTGTGGATTGGGTTCCTCCATCGTTTTCTAACAGAAGTCGAAAAACCTCGTTAATTTCGTCTTTTATTTCAGCAGGAACAATCGTGCCTGAGACATGCAGCCCGATTATCTCATCAGCGGAATATCCAAATATATTCTCCGCAGCTTTGTTCCACTCGGTGATATGGAAATTTCGGTTAAATGAAACGCAACCCAATGGCGTGTTTTGGATATGAAGGGCTAATCTCGATTCTGTTTTCTTACGTTGAATTTCATAGTTTATTTCTGCACGTTTTTGAGTGTTGATGTCTTGAATTGTGCCGGACAGAGAAACGATTTCGCCATCTTTGTAATTTGCTTTTCCATTGGTATACACCCAAACAACATTACCTTTGGCGGTTAATGCCTCTAACTCTAAACTGTATGGTTCCCCGTATTCGATCGCCCTTTGAACAGCCTTTTCAATAATTGGCCTGCTTTCAGATGTAAAAAGGCTGAGTCCATCAGGAAGAACAGGTGTTTGATCGAGCTGTTTTTCCACTTCAAGAATTCTAAACGTTTCATCTGTCCACGTTAATTGGCTCGTTGCTATATTCAGTTCCCAACCGCCGACTTTCGCTATTGATCCTGTTTCATTAAGGATTTTCAAAGTTTTGATGTGTTCATCTTCGAGCCGTTTGCGATCTGTAATATCCTCATGCCACGCAACGACAACTTCCTGTCCTTCAAAGTAGGCTCTTCGTCTTTCTAAGCGGCACCACCAGCGCGAACCATCTAGCCGCACACGTTCCATTTCCATCTGGTTAACAAAATTGCCATCTGTTGAGTTGTCCCCACGATGGAACATGTCGGAAATGTTCACGTAGGTATTCTTTGGGCTCATCGAAAGTATTTGTTCGACTGATATTGCCCCGTGCATCTCTACCAATCTCTTATTGACGTAAAGCCGTTTCGAAACATCATCCAATGGAAGGATGGAAACACCATATGGTGAATTATCAAAAGCGAGACGTTGGTGCTTGGCGCTTTCACTTAGGCGATGTTCACTCTCGCGGAGAGCCTTTTCTGTTTCTTCTTGTTTCTTTCTTCGCCTTGATCGATCCAAAAGCTGGCCAATGATGCTTGGAATCAGCTCTAAATAAACTTTTTGGTCATCTTTGACGACATAGTTGGAAATACCTAACGTCAAAGCTTCCGTGGCAATACGTTGATTCCCTTGTCCGGTCACCATGAGCAGAGGTAAATTTGGAAAGTCGATAAGGAGTTTTCGAGCAACATCTATCCCGGTCATATCGGGGAGTTGGTAATCAATTGCAATGAGATCGTATGGATCTTCCGAATTATAAGTTAATCCTTCTAGACCACTACAGGCAGTATCAATTAAATATCCTCGGTTCTCTAAAGACTTGGTAAATAGAAGCCTCAATAAAGGCTCATCTTCTATATAGAGAATACGAATTTTGGGGTTCTCTGCCATATTCAAATGAGTGTCTGCCAAAATAATAGGTACGTCAAACTCTCAAGGTAAGGAAATACAGACCTGGTCTGCCGCTGGCACTTCGTCCAACGATAACACCGCCCGCAATTATGAATGCTGTGGGGTGTTGCTCATTCATATTCTAAACATACACCCGCTCATGCCCGCGCTTCAGCGGCAGATCGTCTTTAGGTGCGTCGATCAAGCGCTGCCCGTGTTGCCCCAAGCGTTTACGCACAGTCAGCCAAGTCTTTAAAAGGTGTGCTTATGATGACCTATTACAGTGCCTCTTTGTCTTCGCACGAAAGACTGAGCACCGCGTAAATCGGCTGATAATTGATATGAGATGATTTATGAGTGAAATGGGGTGGCTGAGGGGATTTGAACCCCCGACCCTCGGCACCACAAGCCGATGCTCTAACCAACTGAGCTACAGCCACCACACATTTCTACGGGCGCGGATGCGCCCTGAGGCCACTTATTAGGCCGGTCGAAAGGCCGTTTCAAGACCTATTTGCGAGAATTCGCATGTGGTGCAAAGACTACAGAATAACCTCAATCAGATAGGGCCCCTCGCAGGCCAGACCGCGTTCTATCTGGCGGACAAGCTCGCCCGCGTCGGATGCGGTGCCTGCATCAACGCCCATACCCTTTGCCAGTGCGACCCAATCCAAGGGCGGCCGATCGAGCTCCATCATATCGAAAGCCTTCGGTCCGGGGTTCTGTACACCAACATTGGCCATCTCGCCCAGCAGGATTTTGTAGGACCGGTTGGAGAAAATCAGCGTTGTGACATTGGAGCCTTCACGGGCCTGCGTCCAGAGCGCTTGCAGGGTGTACATGCCGGAGCCATCGGCTTGCAGGGCAATCACCGGGCGATCCGGGCAGGCAATGGCGGCTCCGGTCGCCAAAGGCAGACCGATGCCAATGGCACCGCCCGTGATTTGCAGCCAGCTATGGGGTTTGGAGGTAAAGGTATCGGTGAAGAAACGGCGGCCTGTTGTAATGGATTCATCGCTGATAATGGCATTTTCCGGGATCATATTTGCCAGCACAGCGGCAATAATATCCTGATCCATGCCGCGCGTCGGCATGGGCGGCAGGGTCGGTTCCGGTGTTCTGACCGGGTTGTTCGCGACACCCATTTCTGCAACCAGTGCTTCCAGCGCGCCGATCACATCTTCTTCACGTTCGACCAGAGTATGAACCTGGCATCCTTCGGGCATTAAAAGGCTGGGCTTTTCCGGGTAAGCAAAGAAAGCAACGGGTTCTTTCGCCGCGACAATGACCAGATGCTTATAGCCTTTGAGCTGATCGAGGGCCTGATCGACGGGGTATTTAACCCGATCAATGGCAACCCGCCCTGCCCCGCGTTCAACGCGCGCATTGGAAACTTGCGCCAGCAATCCAACATTTTCACCATCCGTGACTTTGCTGAGCAGCTCAAGACCATCGACGCGCAAAGCTCGGTTGGCCGCAAGGACCAGCACCGGTTCTCCGGAGCGAAGAACGTCGGCAACCGCGCGGATACGCGTATCGTCTGGCATCTTCGGTGTTGGCGGGGCTGGCGTTACCGCTGGACCTGTCGCATCACCCCAGGCGGTGTCCGCTGGCAAAATCAGGGTCGAGATGTTGCCGGGCGCTGTGTTGGCAAACTGGATGGCATCTGCCGCGTCCGCCGCGACCTGCATAGACGATGGAGATGTGCGGACCCAGCCCGATACCGGGGCGGCAATTCCTTCGATATCGGATGTCAGCGGGGAATCGTATTCGACATGATAGGTCGCATGGTCGCCGACGATGTTGACCATTGGCTGAAAGGCGCGTTTTGCGTTATGCAGATTGGCGAACCCGTTGGCAAGGCCGGGCCCGGTGTGGAGCAGCGTTGACGCCGGTTTATCGAGCATCCGGGCGTAACCGTCAGCGGCGCCCGTAACGATGTTTTCCTGCAGACCCAGTACGCAGCGCATCCCGTGATGGCGGTCAAGGGCGGCCACGAAATGCATTTCCGACGTGCCGGGATTGGTGAAACAAACATCAACACCGCCATCGAGCAGCGTTTGAACCAGACTATCCGCACCATTCATTGAAATTCAGCCTTTCTTGGGAAAATGAGTATGTCTTATACGAAAACGAAAAAGAGAGTACGCTCTAGAAAAAGGCTTTCAGCTTTTGTGATGCCGCGTCCAAAACGTCGTTTTGTTTTGAGAAGCAAAAGCGCACGAAGTGTTTCACATCTCCGTCGGGATAAAAGATGCTGAGCGGAATACCGGCGACGCCAGCTTCGCGCGCGATCATCTCGCAAAAGGCAACATCATCCCCTGTGAACCCGACAGAGCGGATATCGACACTGATGAAATAGGTGCCGTCTGTTGGCATAATGTCGAACCCGGCCGCGACAAGACCATCACCGATGCGGTCGCGCTTCGACTGTAATTCTGCTGCCAGCCCGTTGAAGTAAGCATCTTCCTGAGTGAGCCCGACAGCAACGGCGGTTTGCAGATTACGCGGGGTGGTGAACGTAACGTACTGATGGGCTTTGCTTATGGGCGTCAGCAAATGGGCCGGTGCCGTTACATAGCCGACTTTCCAGGCGGTCATGGAGAACGTCTTGCCTGCCGAGCCAATGCGCACCGACCGCTCGCGCATGCCGGGGAACGTCATCAAGGGTTTATGGGTGTGGCCATCAAATGTGATGTGTTCGTAGACTTCATCACAGACCGCGTAGGCGTCATGTTTGATTACCAAATCAGCAATCGCTTGCAGCTCATCGGTTGTGAACACCTTGGCCGATGGATTATGTGGCGAATTTAACAGGATCAGTTTGGTTTTGTCGCTAAAGGCTGCCGCCAGCGCATCGAGATCCAGTTGCCATCCAGGCGGTGCAATGCGGACCCGTTTGGGAATACCACCCGCACGTTTAACCATTGGCAGGTAGCAGTCGTAAAGCGGTTCGATCAAAACCACTTCGTCGCCGGGTTCAATCAAGGCCAGCATACAATCGGTCAGGGCTTCGGTTGCACCGGAGGTAATCATAACCTCGGTTTGCCAATCGATATCGAGATCATAAAACCGCTTGTTATGGGCGGCGACGGCTTGTCTCAGTTCGGGTATCCCCATCATCGGCGGGTATTGACTAGGTCCATCAATGACCGCCTGAGCAGCCGCTGCCCGTAAATTGTCCGGTCCTAATTCGTCTGGAAACCCCTGGCCTAAATTGATGGCGCCGGTTTCCATTGCCAAGCGTGACATGGTTTCAAACACAGTAACACCTGCGTTGGCAAATATGGCGTTGGTCGATTTCATGAAAGAAAACTTTTTGTCAGGTTGTGTCGACGGAGCTCAATTTCCTAACCTGTTGGAGCACGCAGAGCAACAAAATTGAGTCGGCCCTAATGTCAATTTTATGAATATTTTTGTAAGTACTTTTGCATTTATTATATAATAAGCCCGCGAATTTATGGAAATATGAATTTGAGGGAGTAAATGAAATTAAGTGCCGAACAAATGCGCACGTGAAACAAGGGGAAATAACGATGGCTATAGATAGTTCTGTGGGGACACCTGAACAACTCAGGGACCCTAATTATACACCGCCGCTTACACATGCGATCCCACTGGGGATCCAGCATGTACTGGCAATGTTTGTTTCTAACGTAACACCTGCAATCATTGTCTGTGGTGCTGCGGGGTTTGGATTCGGGTCAAATTCACCGGATTTCCCGCAAATGATCTACATGATCCAGATGTCGATGTTTTTTGCGGGCATCGCAACCCTGTTCCAGACCATCGGATTTGGTCCTGTCGGTGCGCGCTTGCCGATCGTTCAGGGAACCAGCTTTGCGTTCCTGCCGATTATGATCCCGCTCGTTGCGGGTAAAGGCGTTGATGCCATGGGCGCTTTGTTCTGTGGTGTTTTGGTTGGTGGAATTTTCCATGCGTTGCTGGGCACGGTGATCGGTAAAATCCGTTTCGCCCTGCCCCCTTTGGTCACCGGACTTGTTGTTCTGATGATTGGCTTGGCGCTGGTGAAAGTTGGCATTCAATATGCGGCTGGTGGCGTACCTGCCATGGGCAAGCCTGAATTTGGCAGCCTGCAAAACTGGTCTGTGGCGTTGGTTGTTATCCTTGTCACGTTGGGCCTTAAATTCTTTACCCGCGGCATGATGTCGATTGCAGCGGTTTTGATCGGCCTGATCGTTGGTTACATCGTCGCCTACTTTATGGGGATGGTCAGTTTTGGTAATGTTGGAAACGCAGCCAGCTTTGCTCTGCCAAATCCATTTCACTTTGGCTTTGAGTTTAGTGTCGCGGCGATCATCGGGTTCTGTCTGATGGCATTTGTCTCAGCTGTTGAAACAGTTGGTGACGTTTCGGGGATCACCAAGGGTGGCGCCAAGCGTGAAGCAACATCGGAGGAAATCTCTGGTGCTACTTATGCCGATGGTTTCGGTAGTGCCATTGCTGGTGTGTTTGGGGGGTTGCCCAATACGTCGTTCAGTCAAAACGTCGGTCTGATTGCCATGACCGGCGTCATGAGCCGCCATGTGGTGACCTTTGGTGCGATCTTCCTGATCGTTTGCGGCTTAATTCCAAAAGTCGGTGCGATCATCGGCACGGTTCCGATTGAGGTGCTGGGCGGTGGCGTCATTGTCATGTTCGGAATGGTGTGTGCGGCTGGCGTATCGATGCTGGCTGACGTCAACTGGAACCGCCGGAACATGGTCATATTTGCCGTTTCCCTATCGGTTGGATTGGGCTTGCAGCTGGTTCCGGATGCCTTGCAGCATTTGGACGGAACAGCAAAAGTCTTGTTGACGTCCGGCCTGTTACCCGCCGCCTTCCTGGCGATCTTCCTGAACCTCATCCTGCCAGAAGAGCTGACAGAAGATCAGACGGAAGAAATCTCAGGCGGCATGTCGGGTCATAAGAACGATTAGATCAGGCTTTGCTGATACGTCACTCGTTATTAGAGGTTAGAACATCCAAAGGGCGGTTCCATGCGGAACCGCCCTTTTCTGTTATAGAGAGACGCTTTCGGTTTTTCTGGATTACTTCAAACTGTCGTAGGCAATGCCGGTGAAGGCATCGGGCTTCAAGAAACCGCTGCCCCATTTTTCATCCAGGGATGCGGTTGGTTTTGCGGCAATCACCTGCTCTCGGGTTTTTCCTTCTGCGATCAGCTTTTTAACGTTGTCACGCACGGTTATCAGCATGTTTTGGAACGCCATCAGCTCTGGTTTTTTCGCCAAGGGGCCATGACCCGGGATAATCTGGGTATCGTCTCTGACCATTTCCAGAAGAAGCCCGGCATCGGCAATCATGCCTTCAAGGCTTCCGCCATGCTGAACGTCAATAAACGGATAGATGCCGTTAAAAAACAGATCTCCCGTATGCAAGACATCGGCTTTATGGAAATAGATAATCGAGTCCCCTGACGTGTGCCCGGCGGGCATATGTTGGACAACGATAGTATCGTCGTTCAGATGGAAGGTTGTTCTGTCTTTAAAGGTAATGACGGGAAGTGCTGCTTTGGGAGCCGCCGGGATTTTTGCTTTGAAGAAATCGATCATCTGATCTTCGCTCATGAGTTTACGGACGTTGTCATGGGCGACAATAATCGTGCCTTCTTTGCCAAAGTTTTCATTGCCGCCGGTATGATCGAAATGCCAGTGGGTATTGATCAGGAATTTGACCGGTTTATCGCTGATTTTTGAGATGGCGGCTTTGATCTTCGGGCTTAACGGCGCAAACTGATCATCGATCAAAAAGACCCCGTCAGCGCCCGCCGAAACGCCGAGATTACCGCCAGCGCCAAACATGGCGTAAACGCCTTCGCCCAGATCCTTTGTGGTGATTTGGACTTTGGAAAAGTCCCTTTCTTGGGCAGATGTCTGGCCTGTAACCGCGAATGGAGCAGCCAAGGCTGCCAGTAAAAATAGTTTCTTTAGCATTGCAAGTCCGATCCTGTGATAAGTGTTAGATGTTCTCTTCATCCGTTTTTAGGTAGTGCCGTAATGGCGAACGTCAAGCGCTCGGGGGCGCCGAGAGATTAAAGGGTTTGTTTTCTATGGCGAGGTTTAGGCCGATATGATGCCACATCATTTGCGCATGTTAGTGCTGATCCTGGCGTTTCCGCTCGTCTATTTTTTGGGGTTTTGGGGCTATCAGGTTTATTTGGATCGGTTTCATGAGCCCCTTCCTGCCACGGCAAATCAAAACCGCATTCAGTATCCCAACTACCACCGGGTTGCCCGTCAGGCGCTTGCAGCCTTTCACACATTGGAACCGGCTGAACGTAAGCGCCTGATGGTTCATTTGGCCCAGATCATTCGGGACTTCGACGCGTGGGCCATCGATTTGTCTCGCGAACGCCCGCAATTCGTTTGTCTGGGTGAGGACCATACAAATGAAACCCGGCGCTTTCTGGCGGAAGAGCTGTTCCCCGTTCTACAGCCCGATCTGTTGATGTTGGAAGCGACCGAGCCAGAACTGGCGCGCATGCGTGATGACAGCAGAACCCATGTCCCGCTATTGGGCGCAGATATTTCCAAGGTGTTGGCAGCCCTCTCCCCGGCTACTCAAGTGATCGGCATCGAGCAATCTGCCACCCAACAGGGACAACCACGGGAAGCCTCGATCGCTGAAAACCTGCTGAATTCTGTCGCCGCTGATGGATTAAATGTTGCCCTTTATGGCGCGTTGCATTGCGCGGACAAGGACGGGTGGCTTTATGGCCGCATTCGTAAGTCGATGGATGCTGCCCTGCCCGCGCAACGCGTGACCGTGCGGGTCTTGGGAGAGCATCAAGATGGCTCAATGGAAGCTTTTGTGTATTTTCTGGACGAAATTGGGCTTTCCCGAAAACACTTCGTGATCATGCCCACCGATGATCTTGACCCTTGGGTTATGCAGGCCTTTCCGGTATTATATGATCAAACCCTGAGATACTTTGACGCGGTCGCTGTGTTTCGGCCCTGACCTGATACGGCATCTGTATGCCTGCCGTGTTAATTCGGTCTTCCCTTCCCGGATCAGAGTTCGTATTAAAAGCGCACGTCATCACGATAACACCCGGGGGGATCTGAAATCATGCAAACGGCTGCTGCGTTATCACGCTTGGGGACCGAGTCCGCTTTTGAAGTTCTGGCGCGCGCCAATGCGCTGGCGGCGCAAGGCAAAGACATTATAAATTTGGGTATCGGACAGCCTGATTTTAAGACACCGGATCATATTGTTGAAGCCGCCGTTAAGGCGCTCCGCGATGGTCATCACGGATATACGCCAGCTAATGGCATTCCGGAAGCGCGTGAAGCCGTGGCTGCGGACATTGCCAAGTACCGGAAGGTCAACGTGGACCCGGCAAATGTCATGATTGTGCCGGGTGGCAAGGTCACAATGTTCTTTGCAATCATGATGTTTGGTGAAGCGGGAACCGAGATTATGTATCCGAACCCTGGTTTCCCGATTTATGAGAGCGTCATTAAGTTTTCCGGTGCAAAACCGGTGCCCATGCCCCTGCATGAAGAAACCGGCTATGCCTTTGATGCGGACGAAGTCTTGTCACTGATCACGCCAAGCACGCGCTTGATGATCCTGAATACGCCATCCAATCCAACAGGAGGCGCGGTTCCGCGTTCGGAAATGGATAAGTTGGCGAACGGACTTGCTGATCATCCCCATGTCACCATCTTGTCGGACGAAATTTACGCCCGGATGTTATATGATGGACGCGAGCACGTCAGCTTGCTGGAATACGAGCACCTCAGGGACCGTGTCATCATGCTTGATGGCTGGTCAAAAACCTATGCCATGACCGGCTGGCGTATGGGCTATGGTGTCTGGCCTTCCAGTTTGATTGATGCGGCAACACGGTTATCCATCAATGTCCATTCCTGTGTTAATGCGTCGGCTCAATATGCGGGGATTGCGGCTCTGGAGGGGCCACAGGATGCTGTTGATGACATGGTCCGCGCATTTGATGAACGCCGCCGGATTATTGTGGATGAGTTAAATGGCGTACCTGGTTTTAAGTGCCCGGAACCCGGTGGGGCATTCTATGCCTTTCCGAACATCACCGGTAGCGGAATTGGGTCTATGGAGTTGCAGAACAAGCTGTTGAACGAAGCCGGTGTTGCCATCATTTCAGGGACCAGTTTTGGCGCTCTTGGTGAGGGATATGTGCGCTTTTCATATGCCAATTCCAAGGAAAATATCATTGAGGCAATCCGACGTGTGAAGGCCTGCCTCGCGGGCTGACATTGGCCATCCCAATGGTTTGAGCAATTAATAAGCGACTGCCTATAAACTGTGCAATATCGCGTTTGATAAGGGTATTGTATTGGTTCAAATAATACCTTTAAGCAATTGATATCAAATGTATTATTTGAAAACCTTGTAGTTGGCACGATCCGTGTATAGGTGCGCTATATACGTTGTTAATTATATACCGACAGCTATCCAAGAATTGCGCGGTATCTAAATATAAGGACTTAAGACGCGCATGAAAAAAATTGAAGCCATCATCAAACCGTTTAAATTGGACGAGGTGAAAGAAGCGCTGCAAGAAGTGGGGCTGCAAGGCATCACCGTATTGGAAGCCAAGGGTTTCGGTCGGCAAAAAGGTCATACAGAACTGTACCGGGGTGCCGAATACGTTGTTGATTTTTTACCTAAAGTAAAAATTGAATTGGTCGTCGAGGATGACATGGCGGAAAGTGCCGTGGAAGCCATCCTGCAAGCGGCTCATACCGGCCGGATTGGAGATGGTAAAATTTTCATCACTCCCGTCGAAGAAGCCATCCGTGTTCGCACCGGCGAACGTGGCACAGAAGCTATCTAATACTAATCACTATCGCTCGCATTAACTCATAGAAGGAATAGAAGTAATGAAACTTAACTGCAAAACCCCTGCTGACGTTATCAAGTTCGTCAAGGATGAAGGCATCGAATACGTCGATCTTCGTTTCACCGACCCGCGCGGTAAGTGGCAACACTTGACCATGTGTGCGGACTTTGTTGACGAAGATGCCTATGCAGATGGTATCATGTTCGATGGATCATCGATTGCGGGTTGGAAAGCGATCAATGAGTCGGACATGACGTTGATTCCGGATCCAACCTCTGCTGTTCTGGACCCGTTTGCGGCACAGCCTATGGTTATTGTTTTCTGCGACATTATTGAGCCAACAACAGGCCAAAGCTATGGCCGTGACCCGCGCTCTATCGCCAAGAAAGCCGAAGCCTACCTGGGGTCAACCGGTATTGGTGATACGGTCTATTTTGGCCCAGAGCCAGAGTTCTTCGTCTTTGACGACGTTCGTTACAATGTTGAAATGAACTCCTGCTTCTTCGAAATTGATTCCGACGAAGGTCCTTACGTTACGGGTAAAGCGTTTGACGAAGGCAACATGGGCCACCGCCCCGGTATCAAGGGGGGGTACTTCCCTGTCCCGCCTGTTGACGCGGCTCACGACTTGCGTGCCGAAATGGTTACCGTCATGAAGGAAATGGGGCTTCATATGGACAAGCACCATCATGAGGTTGCACCTTCGCAGCATGAGCTTGGCTTGACCTTTTCGACATTGGTTCAGTCCGCTGATAACGTTCAAATCTATAAGTATGTAACACAGATGGTTGCCCACACTTATGGCAAAACAGCGACCTTCATGCCGAAGCCCGTTGCCGGTGATAACGGCTCTGGTATGCATTGCCACCAGTCGATCTGGAAAGATGGAAAGCCAACGTTTGCGGGATCGGCTTATGCAGATTTGTCTGAAACAGCGCTTCACTACATCGGTGGTGTTATTAAACACGCGAAAGCCATTAACGCTTTCTCTAACCCGACAACAAACAGCTACAAGCGTTTGATCCCGGGTTTTGAAGCCCCTGTTCTTTTGGCGTACTCAGCCCGTAACCGTTCTGCCAGCTGCCGCATTCCTTTTGCGACCAGCCCGAACGGCAAGCGCGTTGAAATTCGCTTCCCTGACGCACAGGCAAACCCATACCTCGCCTTCTCTGCAATGATGATGGCTGGCCTTGACGGCATCCAGAACAAAATCAATCCGGGCGACGCCATGGATAAAGATTTGTATGATTTGCCAGCTGAAGAACTGGCGGAAGTTCCAACGGTTTGTGGTTCTTTGCGCGAAGCTGTTGATGCGATGAATGAAGATCGTGAGTTCCTTAAGAAAGGTGACGTCTTCACCGATGATCAGCTTGACGCTTACGCAGAACTGAAAATGGAAGAAGTGCATACGTTTGAACATGCACCTCATCCAGTCGAGTACAAGATGTACTACTCTTCATAAGAGAGTTTATACCCGTTACTCTGAAAAGGCTGCCCACGGGCAGCCTTTTTTGATCGGTATGCCTCCCACTCCTCTTACCCAGCATGATGATGACGATGGCTGGGCTTTTGACGATATCAGGTGCAGCTGTCCGGTTATCGCGGTGTTTATTGAACCTTTGTCCCGCCTCTTTCCTACTTACAGAGGTACGCCCCGAACGTTTTTAAAAAGGCGCACCCCATGTCGAATTAACGGCCGATTATAACGGCAGGTAGAGCCGAAAAGGTGATTGCCAAGGCTCGGGGACCGGAAGATAATTTGACTGCGAAGTCGCCACATTGCCACGGGCTGATGCAACCCGATACCAAGTTCAAATGTTTGGTACCAATCCGAAGAAAGGACCTTGATCCATGGATTTTCCCACTCACGACGTGTTAACCGATGAACCCCTCGCTCCGCTGCCAGAGGGGACGCTTGAGACACTGAAGCAAGTCGGCGTTGCCGGTATTGTCACTGAACTCTTCAAGCGCGGCCTGCGCGATACCGCTCTTACAGACGTTATGCCCTTGCGCGATCCGGCCGTGCCAATGGCCGGAGAAGCCTTCACTGTCCGAACCATACCGATGCGCCCAGACATTGGCTCCCCGGATTTCATGGTAAAACTACCCAGGAACCTACAGCGCCTGGCGGTGACCGGCGTTGGCGCAGGTCAGGTGCTGTGCGTCGATGCCCGTGGCGACATGCGTGCGGGCTTTATGGGCGATATTCTGGCGGCCAGCCTCGCAGTTCGCGACGTCGCCGGCATCGTTACCGATGGTGGCCTGCGCGATACCGCCGGCATCGCAGAAACGGGACTTGCCGCCTATTGCGCCGGACGTGCACCCGCGGGCAGTCAGGCCCATCTCCACGTTGTTGATTTGAATGTGCCGATCTCATGTGGTGGGCGCCCCGTTTTCCCCGGTGATATCCTCGTCGGTGATAGCGAGGGGGTTGTCGTTGTGCCTCGGTCCATTTCGGCAGATGTTGCCAAGGCCGGAGCCGAGCAAGCTGACCTGGAAGCTTTTTGTCTTGAGCGGATCAAGAATGGTGCCCCCCTGATCGGCACCTATCCGCCCGATGCCAAAACACACGCGGAGTGGTTAGCAACTCGCAAAGCGCGGTAATGCGACACACGCTTTATCGCCGGGTTTTGCCAAAACCTGCCACCCCCCCCCTGCCGTTCAAAAGAGGGGTTTTGCAGAAAACCTGTTCCTTTACGAATGTATTGGACCATTTGTTAAGCGCCCGTTATGGGCATTAGCCGTCATTCGACAAGTCGACCTTAGTGCTTATCTCTGCAGAGAGTTAATTACCGTGCGTTTTTTTATAGAAATCCTCTTTAAAATTTTTCATTATTTGCAGTAGAAATTTGTGTGCCAATGTTCTGCCAACTTTTATTGCGGAGGTAAAATAATGATCGGTATCACTGCGCGGCTTCTCGTCGCGATAAGCATGATGGCCACTCTGACCGCATGCGTCGCAGAGAAAAAACTTAACCTTACTGCGGCGGACGCCGGGACATTCAGATTTGCTTCGGCAAATAGTTACTGGAAAGGAGAAAACATTGATTTGATCGGGACACTCGATTTTCCGGCAAATGCTTCAAGCAATGTTCCAGTCATGGTCATCATGCACGGTAGTGCAGGACAGGGATACAGAGACAGTACATGGGCCAAGTTTTTCAACGACAACGGCATTGCGACGTTCAAAGTTAATTACTACTCGACGCGAGGTATGTCGCGTGGTGGCCGTGGCGGCCCCAAAAATCCATATGATTTGACCGGCGCGATCGAGTTTCTGACGACGCATCCCCGCATTGATGCGTCGAAAGTCGGTGCCATCGGTTTTTCCCGCGGCGGATCAATTGTTATGTCGAGTATCGGGTTGAGCGCATCCGAGTTTGGTGGTCAAAAGCCGGTCCTGAACGTGAATATGTATGGAAATTGCATCATGGGTGTGGACCGAGACACAACGGATGCTCCGGTTCTAATCATCGTGGGGGATCGGGATAATCTCTCTTCATCTTCTCAATGCGAGAGCCTTGGCGAAGAGGCCAAGCGTAAGGGCAAGGATTTCCGTGTTCACGTGATGCCCGGCGGTACGCATGCCTTTGATGACAACAAGGGCGGTTCCGTCAGCTTCGGCGGTACCAATGTAACCATATCTCCTAACGCGCAATTGACCCAGCAAGCGAGGCAGATCGTTTTATCGGCTGCCAAAGACGCCTTTAAATAGATTTCCAATTGATTGTTTATGACCCGAAGCGGCAAGCTCGCTTTGGGTTCATAGCCCCCTAGTCAAGATTCTCAAATGCCCCCTCTGCTCGTGCATTTACGTTGTGACACGGGCGGTGTAAGAACAGCATCACGCCCGATCGTGGCTTTTGAGCTCTTTTAGGACCCTATCGATTATGATTAACGGCGCACCGTCTGCAGACGGCAGATCCCGCAGTTCGAACGCTGGCATTTTCTGGATGCTGCTGACCATGTTCCTATTCGTCAGTGGGGATACCATCGCCAAGTATCTCATTCAGAATTATAACACCATTCAGATCGTTTGGGGGCGGTACTTCTTTCATTCCGCGATTTTGCTAATCGTATTGGCGCCGCGTTTGCGCACATTGTTGGTGACCCGGAACCTCAAGCTGCAACTGGCTCGCTCGTTGCTGTTGTTGGCGACGACGTCATGTTTTTTTATCGGTCTGAACTATGTCGAATTGGCTGATGCCAGCTCGATTATGATCATGGGGCCGATTTTCGTGACCGCGCTGTCCATGCCGATCCTTAAAGAACGCGTCGGCCCGCGCCGCTGGGCATCGGTATGTGTCGGGTGTCTGGGCGCGTTGATTATCATTCGACCGGGAAGTGACGTCTTGCAACCAGCGACCATATTTCCGTTGGCGGCGGCAATCTTGTTCGCTTTCTATCAGATCAGTACCCGGTTTTTGAACAATTCTGACAGCGTCCTGACCACACTTTTTTACAGCGCCTCTATCGGGGCGGTTGTTTCATCGATTGTTGTTCCTTTCTATTGGGTGCCCATGTCCTGGGACGGATGGGCACTCTTGCTGTTGCTGGGTGTCGTCGCTGGAAGTGGCCACTTTACACTCATAAAAGCCTACACCGTGTCTCCTGTTGCCACGGTTGCCCCGTTCACCTACTCAAACCTGCTATGGGCCGTTGGTTATGGTTATCTGGTGTTCGGTGATTTACCGGACTTGTGGACGGTTGCCGGGGCGTTAATCATCATTGCCAGTGGTCTCTATATTTTCCATCGCGAGCAAGTAAAAAAGCACTAAGGCGCGTCTGGCAGGCCGGCAGACACCTTTGACGATTTTGGTTGGGTTACGGGTCGCAAATAAATGCTCGTATAACGATTGGAACATGAAAAAAAACACTTCCAGATTTATTATTAATGTGTAAGCTTGGTTGCATGAACTATTTATACGAGTATTCGCCAGGAATACTGCTGGTCTATGCAGCATTTGCTTTGGGTCTGGTGACGCCAGGACCCAACATATTGGCGGTTATAGGGACATCGATGTCGGTCAGTCGCAAGGCGGGGGTCGCTGTCGCTGCCGGGGTTGCCGGTGGGACGTTTGTCTGGGCGACGCTTACTGTGCTGGGACTGGCAGCGTTATTTTCGACGTTTGCCTCCGCTTTGGTCGTTCTGCGGCTATTGGGCGGTGCCTACCTGATATGGCTTGCCTACCTTGTTTTCCGGGCCGCGGCATCCAATGACGAATTCAAACTCACCCGCCAAACCGAAAACAGTGTTTCCGCGCGCCAGTACATAATGCGGGGAATCCTTATCCAATTATCTAACCCAAAGGCCGCGTTGGCGTGGTTTGCGATCCTTCCCTTGTGTATTGATGCCAATGCGCCTGCCTGGGTCTGGATAACGGTTATTGCGGGCACCACCGTGATGTCGGTAATTGGTCATTTTACCTATGCGATCTTGTTCTCAACGGATCGCGCGGTTGCAACGTTCCGCAAGAGCCGACGCACGGGCCAGTTCTTGTTGGGGGCGTTTTTCGCCATTTTAGGCTTCAAGCTGCTGGTAACAGGCAGCTAACCAAACCGATCAGACGTGGTTGTTTTGATGCCATCGCCCTGCCCTATTGTGGTCCTGAGTGGCCAATAGTAATATTTCATCCTGTTCTTATGCGGCGGCGGCGTTGACCGCTTCTCAAACGAGATTAAAGGATTACCTATGACATACCGTTTTGGCATTGTTGGTGCTGGAATGATCGCAGAGTTTCATGCCAAGGCGATTGAGGCAATGGAAGGCGCCGAGGTTGCGGCCATATATTCCAGACGCTTGCAACCGGCCGATGCTTTTGCTGCTCAACATGACTGCGTTTCCTATACAGATTATGAGGCCTTCTTGAGGCATGAGGGATTGGATATCGTCACCATATGCACGCCAAGCGGCGCGCATCTGGAACCAGTAGAAGCGGCGGCAAAGGCTGGTAAACACATCATTTGTGAAAAACCACTGGAGGTAACGACAGAGCGCGTTGATCGCATGATTGATGTCTGTGACCGACATGGCGTGATGTTGGCCGGCATATTTCCCCGGCGGTTTAATGAAGCGACACATTTGCTAAAATGCGAGATTGATGCTGGACGGTTCGGCACCATAAACATGGCGGATGCCTACGTAAAATGGTGGCGTACTCAGGCCTATTACGACAGCGGCGCCTGGCGCGGAACCTGGGCGCTGGATGGTGGCGGTGCGTTAATGAACCAGTCGATCCATACGATTGATCTGCTATTGTATGTGATGGGAGATGTGAAGACCGTCCGTGCGGAGACCCGCCTTGTCGCCCATGAGGGCATTGAAGTCGAAGATACAGCAATCGCCATGCTGGAGTTCGAAAGTGGGGCTATGGGCGTCATTCAGGGCTCTACCGCGTGCTGGTCCGCCGATGGGCACCCGGCGGAAGTTCAGATCACCGGGTCCGAAGGCTCCGTCTTCATGACCGATGACAAATTTCGTGTATGGGAGTTTTTAAACCCCACGGATAAGGATGCGGCCATCCGAAAAGACTTCGGATTAGGGGCGCAAGTCGCTGGCGCTGGTGCGGCCGACCCGTCGGCCATTGATTTCAAGTGGCATCAAAAAAACTTCGAAGATGCCATTCAGGCTCTGGAGGAAAAACGCGCTCCTGCAATCGACGGTCAGGAAGGTCGGCGCTCCATTGCTTTGATAAACGCCATATATCGATCCGCTGCCAATGGCGGCGAAAAGCAGAGGGTGATCTAATATGAAAATGACTAACATCCCTTTTGGGGATACGGACTGGTCGACAGTCGAGCCAACCGAGCACAAGGGGGAAACCGGTATGGCTTACTGGCGGACGCAAGAATTTGGCGATATCCGGGTGCGTATGGTTGAATATACGCCGGGTTACCTGGCCGATCATTGGTGTCAAAAAGGTCATATCCTGTTGTGTCTGGAAGGCCAGCTGGATACGGAACTGGAAGATGGCAGGGTTATTTCCCTGACGCCGGGGAAAAGCTATCAGGTGGCGGATATGGCGGAGGCCCATAGGTCGGCGACGACGAAAGGCGCAAAGCTGTTTATTGTCGATTAAACGGGCAAGAACGCATGCTCTAACCTGGGCAGCGGCCAAATTGTAAGGGGAATGACATGTATTTAACCGGGTTCGCGGATGAAGCGGCCGTCGATCTGGCGGGACAGATCAAAGCGACGCGAGCGCTCGGCTGGAATGCTATTGAATCGCGAAGCGTCGACGGCGTTAATCTGCACGATCTTCCGGAAGCTCAGTTCGAGCAAGTCTGCGCGCAGTTGGCGGATGCGGGCATTTATGTGAATTGTTTTGGGTCGACGATTGCGAATTGGGGAAAACGCATTGAAGACCCTTTCGAACTGACGTTGGAGCCGCTTGAGCGCGCGATCCCAAGAATGCAACGCCTGGGGACCAAGCTGATCCGGATCATGAGCTATGCACCGCGAGTTGAAGAAGACCAGATGGCAGAAGAAAGGTTCCGGCGCCTTCGTGAAATTACCGGAAGGCTATTGGACGCAGGACTAACACCGGTTCATGAAAACTGCATGAATTTCGGTGGCATGAGCTGGCGGCACACACTGGATATGGTGGAAGCGGTCCCCGGCCTAAAGTTGGTTTTTGACACAGGAAACCCTGTGATCACCAAAGATCGTCTTAAAGGGGCGGAGCGCTATCAAGATCCTTGGGAGTTTTATCAGAATGTTAAACCCCACATCTCTTATGTTCACATCAAAGATGTCGTGATGACGCAGGGCCGTGAAGATTACCGGTTCCCCAATCAAGGGGATGCTCGGGTTCTTGATATTCTTCAAGACCTAAAGGAAACCGGCTATGATGGCGGCATATCAATTGAACCACACATGGCCACCGTTTTTCATGATCCCGATGCAGGGCGCGCCGGAGAGGACGAAAGTTACGACGTTTATGTGTCCTATGGACAGCAACTGATGGCGTTGCTTGAAAATATTGACTATCAATGGACGTCATTCAGATAGGTGATGACAAAAGGGGGAACCTTATTGTGAAAATATTTGTAACAGGTGCTTCTGGCTATATCGGCGGCTCCGTTTCGGCGGGCTTGATGCGCCAGGGCCACGAGGTGCTGGGGCTTGTGCGTTCTGAGCAACGCGCCGATCAGGTGCGGGCGTTAGGCATTGAACCTGTTATGGGGGATTTAGACACAGCCGATGTACTGACCGAAGCCGCACAAAGTGCCGATGCGGTTATCAATGCGGCGAACGCGGAACATCGCGCGTCGGCAGAAACCCTGATCGCGGCCCTTTCCGGGTCGGACAAAGCGCTTATTCAAACTGCGGGGTCGAGCATTGTCGCCGATTTATCTGAAGGAAAAGGCAACGGCTCTATATATGACGAAGATTCCTCTTTCACCCCCCTGCCCGGTCGTGCAGCCCGGGTAGCAATCAATCAGCTGGTTTTCGACGCCGCACGTCACAGCATAAGAACTGTCGTGATTGCGCCGACCTTGATTTATGGTCGCGGTCATGGCGTGAACCCGAATAGTATTCAGGTTCCGTGGCTCGTTGATTTGGCGAAGCAGCGCGGTTGCGCACATCATATTGGCCCGGGCGAGAATGTTTGGTCGAACGTCCATATTGATGATCTGATTGATCTTTATCTTTTGGCCCTGGAAAAAGCCCCGGCCAGCGCATTTTATTATGCGGAAAATGGTGAAAATTCCATGCGTGAAGTTTGCGCGTCAATCAATCAAATTTATGGTTATGAAGGTGATCCCAAATCAATGACGGTTCATGAAGCTGCAAAAATTTGGGGAGAAGGTGCTGCACATTATACAATGGGCTCAAACAGCCGTGTCCGTGCGAAACGCGCCCGCTCTGACCTTGGTTGGTCTCCTCACAGACCATCTTTGTTAGAAGATATGGTATCGACTGGCGCCGTATAAATTCGTTTGTTTCCTATTACACACACCACCCAGAATGACTGAACAATGCCCGAGCAAACCCTTAATACCCCAAACTTAACACCTGAACAGATTGCGCAATTTGAAAATGACGGTTTCCTCGTTGTAAAGAATGCCTTTTCAGCCGACGAAATGGCCGCCTTTAGCGGCTGGACCGATGAGATTCTGGCGATGCCTGAAGAAAGTGGTAAACACTGGGTCTACCATGAAAAAAGTCTGAACGGCAGCGAAGAAAATCTGGTGAGCAGGATTGAAAACATCACGCCCTTTCATGAAGGCTTTCGCCAAATGACAGACGTTCTGGCAAACCCGGTTGGGCAATTGCTGGGCGAAGATGCTGTCTTGTTCAAAGAAAAGGTCAATTTCAAAATGCCGGGCGGTGATGGTTTCAAACCCCATCAGGACAGTCAGGCCGGCTGGGATTATTACGCAGACTTTTTTATCAGCGTATTGGTCAGCATCGACGCCTCGACGCCGGAAAACGGGTGTTTACAAATGTGTGGCGGTCACCACAAACGGGGGTTATTCAAATCGTGGGAGCCTCTGACGGCGTCTGATATGGCCGACATGGAGTTCATAAACGTTGAAACGGAACCGGGTGATATGGTCTTTTTCGATTGCTTTGCGCCACACCAGTCCGAGCCGAACTTTAGCGACAAGATCCGCCGTATCTATTATGCGACATATAATCGAAAGTCTGCAGGCGACCATCTTGAGCAGTATTATGCCGATAAGTATAAGAACTATCCGCCCGATATCGACCGTTTGGCGGGGAAAGAATACATCTTCCGAGTTTAACCCTTTTTTTGACACGAACCAGAAAGCGCGCAATTGGAACCTCTCGTTCTCATCCTTGTGCTGGGCGCTGCGGCGTTGCATGCAACTTGGAACGCCATGGTCAAAAGCGGTGGTGATCCATGGTTGCGAATGGGCACAACAATCGCCGTTAGTGGGGTTATCGGGCTTGCATTCACGCCCTTTGTTGGATTGCCGGACCCCGAATCCTGGGGGTACATCCTTGCGTCAATCGCCATCCATCAGGTTTATTTTGTCAGTGTCTGTTTGGGCTATCGGTTCGGCGATTTGTCTCAGGTTTACCCGATCCAGCGCGGGATTGCCCCACTTCTCGTCGCGATAACCGGCTATTATTTTGTTGGCGAGGTATTAAGCCTTCAAGGGATGTTCGCGGTCGTTCTGATCAGTCTTGCGATCCTGAGCCTGGCATTCGGCGAGAACTGGCGTTTCACTGGTGGACGGGCTGTTCCCATTGCCTTGTTTACGGGCGCCTTGATTGCAGCCTATACGATCGTGGACGGTGTTGGAGGACGGGCGGCAGGCAATGTTTTCGCCTATATCGCTTGGCTATCCGCATTGGAGGCCATCCCCTTTTCTCTTTTGGTTTGGTGGATGGTTCGCAAAAAACCTCGCGCGGCAAACCGGCGTCATATTCTGAACGGTATCGGGGGGGGCGTTATGTCGTTCATGGCTTATGGCTTGGTGATTTGGGCCATGAGCCTGTCACATTTGACCTATGTTTCCGCTCTTAGGGAAACCAGCGTGATTTTAGCTGCCTGGATCGGCAGCCGCTTGTTTGGTGAACCCTTTGGCCGCCATCGCGTTGCCGCAGCCTGCCTGGTTGCCGTGGGCGTCGTCTTGCTGCAGGTAAGCGACGCGGTTTAAGGGGGGAAGCAAGGGCAAACCATCGCAAATCGGTGTGCCTGAACGAAAACGCCCATTAGTCTGACTCGTTTTAAAACGAACCTTCGTCATTAAGATACAGTGATAAACAATATTTAAGCGAAAGAAGATACCTTTGACCGATACACCCAATGTTCATGCGGATAAATTTGAAACAATCCAGCCTGAAAAGCTATTTCCGAAACAGCATAGTACCCATGCGCCCAAAATTTTACTTTTGTACGGTTCGTTGAGAGAGCGTTCTTATAGTCGCTTAATGTGCGAAGAAGCGGCGCGTATTCTGAAGCTGTTTGGCGCGGAAACACAGCTTTTTGATCCCAGCGGCTTGCCGCTTCCAGATGATGCAGACCCCTCTCACGAAAAAGTCCAGGAACTGCGCCAGTTGGTTGATTGGTCGGAAGGTATGGTCTGGTGTTCACCTGAACGACACGGGGCGATGACCGGGATCATGAAAGCGCAAATTGATTGGGTTCCCTTATCGATTGGTGCTGTTCGACCCACCCAGGGTAAAACACTGGCGGTCATGCAGGTGAATGGTGGCTCCCAGAGCTTTAATGCCGTCAATCAGCTTCGTGTTCTCGGTCGTTGGATGCGTATGATCACCATCCCGAACCAGTCCTCAACCCCAAAGGCCTTTTTGGAGTTTGATGATGACGGACGTATGACTCCCTCCCCTTACTACAATCGCATGGTTGATGTGATGGAAGAGCTGGTCAAATTCACACTGCTGACCCGCGATACAAAAGACTACATGGTGGACCGTTATAGCGAACGAATTGAAAGTGGCGAAGACTTGATCAAGCGGGTTAATACCAAACCATGACACCGGTCAGGTAATCGAATCATAGAAAAATTGTCTTGTCGTAGTCGATCTCTCGCTGCGGAGAGAAATATACCGAGGTGTCTTATCACCCGATCGTGACCAGGTGTTACGGGACTGGATTTACCCTGTCGGTTAATCGTGAAGCCCAAATCAACGGGAGTTATGATTACTTATGAAACGCCAGAAGAGGAAAAACAGGCCCCACGATCCGAAATCTCGAGTGGAGGCTGCGGCTGTAAAAGCCGAAAACGCTTCACCAGGTCGGCGCAAGTTTCTTTTAAATATGCGCAAATACACCATCGCAGGTGCTGTTGTTGGCAGTGCTGGCTGGTTCGCAGTCGATGATGTTTGCGCGACGATGCGTGAAAATGACCTGAGCCAAATTGGGAATGGAACCCCATCGGTCGTTCAGATACATGATCCTAATTGTAATTTGTGTCTAAGCTTGCAACGTGAAGCGCGCGATGCAATGGGTGACTTCAAAGAGGATCAACTGCAATTTATTGTCGCCAATATCATCAGCGAAAAAGGTCAACAATTAGCGGCATCGCACGGTGTCGGGCATGTCACGCTTCTTCTATTTGATGGCGCGGGAAAAAGGCGCAATACCCTGGTCGGGCCGAATACAAGTGAATACCTGAAAGATGTCTTCCAGCAACATCTAAACAGATACGGTAACGCCAAATAGATAACGCAAACCGGGTGTCGATAATCCAGCTGCTTGTCTATCGTGGCAGATGTTTCAGCACGCGTTCCCGTATCCGCACGCGTATCCCCAAGGGTTTAGCATAAACTATAGGCTGTCAGGCTGTTTTTTGACCTTTTCGCGTAACCGTTGGACCGTGGCGTACAGTGGCGGAATGAAGAAGATGCCAATGAAGGTTGCCGCAACCATCCCAAAGAAGACCACGAAGCCAACAGAGACACGGCTGGCAGCACCAGCACCCGAAGCCAGAATGAGCGGTGAAACGCCAAGGATAAACGATAGTGCGGTCATCATGACGGCCCGAAATCTCAAGCGAGCAGCTGCGAGGGCCGCCTCTTCAACCGAAGCACCGGCCTCGCGACGTACTTTCGCAAATTCCACGATCAGGATGGCGCTTTTGGCTGCAAGCCCGATCAACATGACCATGCCAACCTGCGCATAAAGATTGAACGTCAGGAACGGTAAAAGGACGATTGGCACCAACGCCCCAAACATTGCGATGACAATGGATAGAACGACGGAAACCGGGATCGTCCAACTTTCATATTGTGCCACAAGAAACAGATAGGCGAATAAGATGGCCAGCGCAAAAATTGTCGCGACCAATGCGCCTGCTTCCTGCTCCTGTTTTGCTGTGCCGGTCCAGGTCAAACGGTAACCCTCAGGTAATGCGGCCCCTGCCGCGCGTTCCATGGCGGCGATCGCTGCGCCTGTGCTGATGTCAGCACCCGGAGATGCCGTAATGCTGGCACTTTGGAACTGATTATAACGCTTGATACTGAGAGGCCCCAAAATAGGTCTGACACTGACGATGGACCTGAGTGGCACCATTTCTCCGCTTTTATTGCGTACAAACAGACGGTCTATGTCGTCAATTTTGGATCGATAGCTGGATTCAGCTTGTATCTTCACTCTGTAGACTTTGCCGTTGCGGTTAAAGTCGTTGATGTATGATGATCCAAAGTTGGCCTGCAGAGTGGAGAAAATTTCTGACAGAGAGATACCCAAAATTTGCGCACGATCTCGATCCACATCAAGAAAGAGCTGTGGGACATTCGCCGAATAGGTGCTGAAGACGCGACTAAATTCAGGCATTTGATTGGCGTGATACACAAGGCTGCGGACAGCAGATGCAAGCGCTTGTGGGGACTGGCCCGCTAAATCTTGCAGCTCAGCTTCGATGCCACCACTGGTCCCCAACCCCATAATGGGCGGCAAAGGAAATGCAAAAGCATTGGCTCCGGGTATGCTCGCCAACGCCTGATTAAGCTTACCAAGAATACTATACCATTGATGCTGGCGGTCGGTGCGCTCTTCCCAGGGGTCGAGTATGGCGATGACAAGCGCAGCGTTAGACGCAGCGCCTGCAATTATACTGGTACCTGAAACAGAGATGACATCTGCGACGCCATCGGTGGCGTTCATCTTGTTCACAATGCCAGATACGATTTCATCCGTGCGTTCAAGAGAGGCGCCGTCCGGTAATTGTACGTCAGAGAAAAGAACGCCTTTATCTTCGATGGGAAGGAACCCTGAGGGCGCGTTTTGGAACAAGAAAAAGGTTGCCCCCAAAAAAATCGCGAACCCGGCCAAGGAAAGCAGCAGACGGCGCAGCATGAGCGCTACAACTTTGACATAACCGTCTCTCGATTTATCCACGGCTTTGGAAAACCAGGCTAGTGGTCCTCGCGGCGTGCCAGTATTGGGTTTGAACAATACAGCAGAAAGTGCTGGGGCGAGCGTTAATGCGTTAACAGATGAGATCAGAACTGCTGTGCAGATGGTGACCGAAAACTGCATGTACAATTGGCCGGTGACACCCGGCATAAACGCGACCGGAACAAATACGGCCAGCAAAACAAGTGTAGTCGCAATGATGGGGCCGGTGATTTCGCGCATTGCGGCTAGCGTTGCATCATGTGCACTCATTTTTTCATCGTGCATCAAACGTTGCACATTCTCGACTACAACAATGCTGTCATCGACGACAACACCAATGGCGAGGATCAGTGCAAACAGAGTGATCATGTTGATTGAGAAACCAAACACGTACAGCACGGCAAATGTGCCGATCAGCGATACAGGGATCGCCAGCATCGGCACCAGTGTTGAGCGCCAGTCCGCCAAGAAAAGGAAGGTAACGGCGACGACCAGAATAAAGGTAATGATCATAGTCTCGATCACTTCTTGGATAGAAGCGCGCACGGCACGTGTCGTATCGTAGAGAATTTTGTATTCGACGTCGGGCGGAAAGCGCTTCGTCAACTCATCCATCTCTGCATATACTGCATCAGCAACGTCCAGAGCATTTGCCCCCGGTGACTGATAGATCGCTAATGCTGTTGCGGCTTTGTCATTCAGTTTTGTATTCGACGAATAATTCTGAGATCCCAGTTCGATCCGGGCAACATCACGGAGCCGCACAAAAGAGCCATTTGTATTTGCCCGGAGCACGATATTGCCGAACTCTTCAACGGTCGATAGCCGACCCTTTGCCTGAATTGTAAATTGAAACTGTGGCTCCCCTTCAAATGGAGGGGCGCCTAATTGGCCGGCCGTTGCCTGAATATTTTGGGCGCGAATGGCTTCGGCGATATCCGAGGTTGTTAGCTGTAATGCCGTCATGCGATTGGGGTCCATCCAGACCCGCATGCCGTAGCTCAACTGACCGAATTGTGAAACACTGCCAACACCATTGATGCGCGATAACGCGCCTTCCAGGTAGATGGATGTGTAATTACTCAGGAATAAAGCATCTCGACTGTCTTCTGGTGACAAGACATTGATTACCATAAGCATGTTGGTGGATTGCTTTTTCGTGACCACACCGTCTCGGGTTACTTCTTGCGGTAATTGCGAGTTGGCGATGGCAACGCGGTTTTGCACATTTACGGCGGCGATGTCCGGGTCCGTGCCAACGGCGAAGGTGACGGTCAGGACGTAACTGCCGTCATCACTGCTTTTCGACGACATGTAGAGCATGCCTTCGACCCCATTGACCTGATCTTCAATAGGAGTAGCAACCGTATCTCGGACGATGGCACTATTTGCCCCTGGATAATTTGCCGTGACCTGGACTTGTGGTGGTGTGATATCGGGGTATTCAGCCACCGGAATCACAGCGAGCGCAATAAAACCAGCAAGTGTTACGACAATGGAAATAACAAAGGCAAACCGCGGACGGTTAATAAAGAAGCTGGAAATCAAGGATCAGCTCCCTGTCTGCAGGACAGGCTTTACGGCCATGTCAGGACGCACTTTTTGGATTCCCTGAACGATCACCTTCTCACCGGAAGCCAATCCCTCCTCGATCACCCAATCCAAGCCATTTTGGTGACCTGTGGTAATGCGCCGCAGTTCAACCTTGTTCTCGCGGTCAACGACAAGAACAAAATGTCCTTGGCTATCTTGTTGCACCGCAGATTGCGGGACGACGACTTTACTGATTTTGGTCTTGTCGCGAACAATAACGCTCACGAACTGTCCTGGCAGAAGCACGTGGTTGGGATTGGCGAAAACAGCCCTCGCGGTGATCGTATCTGTCGTCTGATCAACGGAGGGAGCAAGATAATCGAAATCGCCGCTGCCATCGTAGATACTTCCATCGCCCAGAACCAAAGACGGAGTTACGGGCGGTTTTTTAAGATCAATACCGCGTTTTCTAACTGCAATCAGCTGTTTTTCGCTGACCGCGATGACCACATGGACAGGGTCTATGCTTGTAATTGTTGCCAGTGGCTCACTGTTACTACCCACCAGACTGCCAACGCTGTAGGTTGAACGGCTGATTTTTCCTGCGATTGGGCTCCGAATTTCAGTGTAGCTCAGGTTAAGTTCCGCCTGTTGCAGGGCGGCCTTGGCTTTAAGAACGTTGGCTTTATCAATTTCAAGCGTTGCAAGGGCTTCATCAAGGTTGGCAACAGATACATTGCGTTGATCAGCCAGCGTCTTTTTTCGTTTGTAATTGCTTTCGGAGTTTTTCAGATTGGCTTCCGCAACCGCCAAATCGGCTTGTCGCTCCTGGACGGTGACATTGTAGCTCGCTTTCTCAATGACAAATAAAAGCTCACCCTGCTTTACTTCGCTACCTTCGCGAAAGTTCCTGCTTTCCAGAAAGCCGTCAACGCGGGCCCGCAAATCAACAGTTTCAACGGCTTCAACGCGACCTACGTACTCAAATTGCGGTGTTACATCCCGCTCTGCTACAGCTGTGACAATCACGCTCGGCGCTTCTTGAGCACGTGTCGGTACTGCAACGTTCGCCGTCGCCAGTGCGGCTGCAAAGGCGATCACCATGGGTAAAAGGCGGACCTTATCGTTTGGTACATGGGTCATAATATCTTCTCTCATTTTAACATTTCTGAGATCAACTGAGGTTATCTGCGCGAGCCCAATCTGAAGTTTTGAGCAACGTCATCTTTGTTATGTTGTAACAAAAGCATGATCATTCAATGGGTCTATTTCTAAACACGGGTGAAGTCAATTCACGAATGTTGCAATGCAGCAATTTAGTTGAGCGGTACCGTAAAACCCACCGTTTCGCGGTTCAATTTACTTTGAGGGTAAAACTTGACGGGCATAACGTTAACTCTCATACGTTTTTGCGTCGTATTTTTCACCGTTAGCCAATAGGTCATCGGTCCCCAGCACCTCATTGAGGCCTTTTAGGTCCAGCATGTGTTCCTGAAACGGTTGGTTCCAGCCGTTCTCTCTCAGGCTCGCAAAGTAGGCCTCCTCCAAGCGGGCTCGTGCACGGACAAGGCCGCCCGGAAAAATGACGACGCGGTATCCAATGTCGCTGAGCGTTTCTGCATTCATCATAGGCGTCGAGCCGCCTTCGACCATATTTGCCAGCAATGGAACCCGGTCTTTGAAGCGTGACGTTATCATCCGCATTTCATCTTCGCTGGTGGGGGCTTCCACAAACAGAATATCTGCCCCCGCTTCCAGATAAAGTTCCGCGCGTTCCAGTGCCGCCGCGAAGCCTTCAACTGCAATGGCATCTGTCCGCGCCATAATAAGTGTTTCCTCGTTTTGGCGGGCGTCGACAGCGGCTTTTATTTTGCCAACGGCCTCTGCGGGGCTGACCAAAGATTTCCCTTTTAGGTGACCGCAGCGTTTTGGCATGGTTTGATCTTCCAACTGAATGCAATTGGCGCCATTGCGTTCAAATAACTTCACCGTCCGTTGAACGTTAATTGCGTTGCCGAAGCCGGTATCTGCATCAATGATCAGAGGTATATCAACGCGTTCGCGAATGTCGGAGAGCGTGCCCGCGACTTCGCTCATGCTGACAAGGCCGATATCGGGGCGACCAAATCGACAATAAGAGAGGCTTGCTCCAGATATATAGGCAGCGCTAAAGCCCGCTTTTTCAGCGCTAGCACCGCTGAATGCGTCATAAATGCCCGGGGCAATGACCGTGTCGTCGCGCTTGAGCTGAGCTGATAAAGAAGAATTTTGCATGGGGCACGCCTCCGCTTGAACATGGACAAGCCTTCACTGAGGCCAGACGGTTTATTATTAACTTATTTATAGGGCCAATGTCACACCAACTGGGCTGCGCCGGTTTAATGATCTTGTTACGAACAATCCATAGGACGTTAATCTGCGTATAAATTTTATTCGTTGCGATATGGTGAAGCGGCGATCACGACAGGAGGAAAGCGGAACAATGTCCATTCCAATTATAAACGGCTATATGTGGGTTTTTGATCGTCTGATGTTCGTTAGATCCAAGCAAGTCCGTCAGAGCCTCTACGGTCTTTGCGGACTTCTTGCGTTGATTACACCTGGCACGGTAATGGCCGAAACTGCCGGTTTGTGGAAGAAACTTTCGACGCCGGGGCATGTTGCTTTGATCCGCCATGCCATTGCTCCCGGGACAGGAGACCCCACGACTGTTGACGTTAATGATTGTGGAACCCAGCGAAACCTCTCTGATCAAGGCCGGAAACAAGCTGAACGTATTGGTGCACGTTTCAAAGCAAATGGCATTGTAAAGGCGCGCGTCTTGACCAGCCAATGGTGCCGCTGTCGGGAGACGGCGACGCTGTTGAGCCTTGGGCAGGTGCAAGACCTTCCAATTCTTAATTCGTTTTTTAGCCAATATGAAAACAGAGAACCGCAGACAGAGGGGCTTCGTGATTGGCTCCATCGCCAGCCTTTGGTGGAACCCGTCATTTTGGTCACGCATCAAGTCAACATCACGGCCTTATCAGGTGTTTACCCGAGTTCCGGCGAAATCGTTATTGTTCGAAGGGCCGCTTCTGGTGGGTTATCGGTCGTTGGCACCATTAGAACAGATTAACCGGAAATCATCAGGTGTTTAAAACGCCATGATTTAAGCGTTTTTTATCCGTGGCAAAATTTTGTTATTCGCTTTTTCCAAATCCGTATCATAGTCGAGCTCGACCCATGGGGTGCCTGTAATATCGACGAAACCGAAGGTTCCCGGCAGAGACTGTTTCATGACTTCGCAAAAAGCGTCTTCATAGGCGCCTTCGTCTTCGCCACGGGCAATAAAGCCAAGGACGCTATCGGCCACTTGATTGGCAATTGGTGCTGAAAGTTTCAGAAACCCTGGCCACTCACCAACAGTATCGTATGAATCTCCAAGAGATTTTCCAAAATCGACAACAATGTCGTTATTGATACAGACCTTGACGAAATCATCCGTCGATTGGAATTCTCTATCAATAATAAAGCTGGTTTTGTTCGCTGAATCTACCAACTGTCGCAATAGATTTGGGTGATAAAGCACATCCGCGTCCATAAACAACACATCGTCGCCTGATCTGAGTACGTCTTCTCCTTTGGCCAAAGAATACTTGGGGCCTTCTCGATAACGAGGATTATAAACGAAGTTCACGAACCCCTCCGGGGCAATGCGCTCGACCTCTGCGATCAAAGCTTCTTTGCCATGTCCGACAATGAGTGTGAGATCGTCAACGCCGACCGCCTGTAGGCTCTCAATATGACGCTCTATCAATGTCTGCCCATCGAATGTCAGAAGTGCCTTTGGCAACTCCGTGTTTTCATCTCCAAACAGGCGGCGGCCTAGTCCTGCCGCCAACATCAAGGCTTTCATGTGAAGTTCCGTATCTTGCTTTTGATTAGTATAGGGGTCTAATTAGCCCTCGCCTCACGGTGGGGCAAGTTTTTCTGCTGTATCGTTAAAAATAGCCGGCATTCCGAAACCAGTCGATCGCATCATCAAGCGCGGCAGTCGCCGGTCTCGCTTTGTATCCAAGATGTTGCTCTGCTTTCTTCGATGAAAAGAACATCTTCTTTTTTGCCATTTTGACACCATCGACAACGACAAATGGCGTATCACCGCCGGTAAGACGGGTCCAGGCTTCTGCAGCATACGCGAGCGGTAAAATGGCGTTGTGGGGGATCCTGATGGTCGGTGGATGCCGTCCCATGCGATCGGCAATGTGTGCCAATATGTGGGATAACTCCATATCTGCACCGCCCAGAATATAACGCTGACCCTCCTGCCCTTTCTTATAGGCCAGAAGATGACCGGCAGCCACGTCATCAACATGCGCAATATTCAAGCCTGTATCGACAAAAGCGGGCATTCGCCCAGCGGCTGCTTCGACGATGATGCGACCGGTGGGCGTCGGCTTGATATCTCGTGGGCCAATCGGCGTCGACGGATTTACAATGACCACGGGCGCGCCGTGTTCGTCAATAAGCTGCTGTACCGCCTGCTCTGCCCTGTATTTGGATTGTTTGTAGATACCAATCATGTCGTCGTATGTAACCGGCGTTAGCTCATCTGCAACGCCGCCGTTAACGATACCGAGTGTCGCGACACTGGAGGTGTAAACAATACGTTGGATGTTTTCAGCCATCGCTGCGCGAATGATGGCGACGGAGCCATCTACGTTCGCCTGAAACATTTTATCTGGATGACGGGTCCATAAACGATAATCAGCCGCGACGTGGTAGAGCCCATCGCATCCCTTGAGCGCGTTTTGCAGAGAATCCGACTCGAGCAGATCACCCTCTGCAATGTCGACGTCCAAACCTTCAAGGTTGCTTCGATCGCTACCGGGCCGCGCCAGGACCCTGACCGTTTGACCCTCGGCGAGAAGAAGCCGAACGACGGCCGAACCAACAAATCCGGTGGCTCCGGTTACGAAAATCATAATCCCGCATCCATCAAATTGCTCTTGTTTCTTTTAAGTATTGCGAATGCATGCTGGAATAATTTTAAAAAATGGAATAGATAAGTGCCTGCTGGGTCTTAACCTTTATCAGGTTCGTCCCTATTTACAATATGGATCGGCGCGATGGCGACTTTCGCCTGTGTTGGTTCATAAAATATGCCTTCATAAAATAGACTGCGAGAACCCCATGAGCCAACAAATTAAAGTCCTTTTAGCCAGCCCTCGCGGATTTTGTGCAGGCGTAGAAAGGGCGATTGAAATTGTGGAACGGGCTCTCGAAAAGTTTGGCCCTCCTGTCTATGTGCGTCATGAGATTGTTCACAATAAACATGTGGTCGATTCACTTCGCGCCAAAGGAGCTGTGTTTGTAGAGGAAGTCGACGAAATTCCTGAAGGGGGAAACACCATCTTTAGTGCGCATGGAGTCTCTGACGCGGTCGTTGATGATGCAAAAAAACGTGGATTAGCCGTTGTCGATGCGACCTGTCCTTTGGTATCGAAGGTCCATAAAGAAGGCCAAAACCATGCCGGCCGAGGCCGACAGGTTATTTTGATCGGACATGCCGGTCATCCTGAAGTTGAAGGCACGCAAGGCCGTATTCCCGGCGGTGTGTTATTGGTTACGAACGTACGAGATGTCGAGACTTTGGAAGTTCGGGACCCTGAACAGCTGGCATATGTGACGCAGACGACCCTGAGTGTCGATGATACGCGAGAAGTGATCGAGGCCCTTAAAAATCGCTACCCGAAAATTCAGGGACCCGACGTCAAAGACATCTGCTATGCGACGCAAAACCGCCAGCAAGCGGTTCGTGAACTGGCCGGTGCTGTAGATCTGCTGTTGGTTGTGGGCGCATCGAACAGTTCCAACTCCAACCGTCTGCGTGATCTGGGCGATGAAATGGGTGTTCCCAGTTATCTTGTTGCGGACGCCACTGAGTTCAATCCCGAATGGCTGCAATCTGTGGCCATAGTCGGTGTGACGGCCGGCGCTTCTGCGCCGGAAGAACTGGTTCAGGGATTAATTGATCGCCTCGGTGAATTCGGTGACGTAACCGTTGAAAAGCTGAACGGCGTTGAAGAGAACGTCGTCTTTAAATTGCCAAGAGAAATTACTGAATCTAACCGCAGTCCCGTAGGAGCCTGATTTTATGGCCGTTCCCGTCATCCAGCAAGTGCGCGTTGGCGCATATATTATGAAACAACGCCTTCTTGGGGTTCAGAAGTATCCTCTTGTTTTAATGCTGGAACCCTTGTTCCGCTGTAATCTGGCGTGCCCGGGCTGTGGTAAGATCGATTACGAAGACGGTGTTCTCAACAAGCGTCTGAGTGCCGAAGAATGCCTTCATGCGGCGGATGAATGTGGTGCCCCAATTGTTTCGATTCCCGGTGGCGAACCTCTCATCCATAAAGAAATAAAGCAAATTGTTGAGGGCCTGGTTGCACGTAAAAAGTTTGTTTATCTGTGCACGAACGGCTTGTTGCTGGAAAAGAAACTCGATCAGTTTAAGCCCTCTCCCTATTTGACCTTTTCCGTCCATTTGGATGGGCTGCGAGAACATCATGACCACGCCGTTAATCAGGCCGGAACTTTCGATAAAGCCATTTCAGCAATCAAAGCGGCGCGTGATCGCGGTTTCCGAGTAAATGTGAACTGTACGTTGTTCAATCAGATGACGGCGGAGGAAGCAGCAAAGTTCTTTGACTTCTGTATGAACGAACTGAAAATTGAAGGCATTACCATATCACCGGGATATGCCTATGAGCGTGCGCCGGATCAGGAGAATTTCCTATCCCGCAAACGCACAAAACAATTGTTTCGGGACATATTTGAGCTCCAAGGCAAGAAAAAGTGGCGTTTCAGCCAATCCTCTCTATTCATGGACTTTTTAGCTGGCAATCAGACCTATGAGTGCACGCCCTGGGGGAATCCAACCCGCAATATCTTCGGCTGGCAAAAACCTTGTTATTTGCTGTCAGAGGGGTACGCCAGCACCTTCAAGGAACTGATGGATGATACCGAGTGGGATAAGTACGGAACGGGCCGCTATGAAAAATGTGCGGATTGTATGGTCCATTGTGGTTATGAAGCCAGTGCCGTTAACGATACGATGGCGAACCCTCTGAAGGCGCTTGAAGTCTTTTTGAACGGTATTGATACGAAAAGCCCGATGGCACCTGAAATATCTCTGGAAAATCAGCGCCCTGCCGAGTTTGTTTTCGAAGGGCTGGTTAAGACATTGACCCAGCAACGTGAAGAAGATGAGGCGCGATCACGCGAATCGAAAGAGCGGGCTGATCAGGCTGGACACGCGGCGTAACTGGCCAATAGCGACCTCCATATCGCGCGACAGTGTAATAAGCGCTGGAATTTGACCGGGGTTTTGTAACACGCCTAACAGGACGCGCTTCAAGATTGGGCGACCATTTTCATCGATTACATCGATTGCGGATGAGGGTAAAGTCCGGCTCGCATCATCGGAAATGACGCGGATCGCCAGAAACGGCAGCGACGCGGCGCTGGCGACTTTTGCCAGACGATGTGACTCCATATCAACGCAGAGTGCCCCCGTTTTTTTGTGCAACCTAGATTTCTCCATCTGCGATACGATGGCGGTATCTGACCCGCAAATGGGACCTTGTTTGACGACACTTTGTGCCTTCGGTAAGCCGTCGACAACTCGGTGGCACCAATTTTCGGCTGCTGTGTAGGGTGAACCGGTCGGGTCTATGACCTCAGTTGATACGATAATATCACCGACACCGAGCTCCGGTGCCAAAGCACCCGCGATGCCAAAACTGAGAAGCGCGCCACACCCATTTGCAACAAGGTCATGTGCCAAAGCCTCCGCGCGTTCAGGGTTTGCACCTGAACAGGCTATCGCAATATTGGCGTCTTTATCAGGCAGGCACCGAACCTCGCGATCAAGGCCGGTCATAATGCCCAGTTTCATGTGTTAAAGGCCGTAGCCAGGGAGTTTGTCATTGCGCTTTTTCAAGTCGTTGTACCGCGCCAATGTCCAAAGCGGGAAATAAGATCGGTAACCGTGATAGCGCAAATAGAATATGCGCGGGAAACCGACGGCGTTAAAGTATTCTTCTTCCCATTTTCCCCCGTCGTGGGGTTCGTTCATCAGGTAATCGACTCCCCCTTTTACGGAAATACTGTCGACTTCGCCGGCTGCCATTAACCCAAGCACGGCCCATGATGTTTGTGAGGGCGTAGATGATTTGACTTCGTCACGCCGGTGCTGCCAATAACTGGCACAGTCCTCACCCCAGCCACCATCAGGCTGTTGCCGCGCCTTAAGCCATTCGACGGCTTTCCTGATAAACGGTTGCTCCATATCTTCGTCAATGGCGTTCAACGCGCAAAGTACGGACCATGTACCGTAGACGTAGTTGTTACCCCATCGTCCAAACCATGAGCCATCTTCCTCTTGTTCTGCTTTCAGGTATTCTATGGCCTTGGATATGACTTTTTCGTCTTTTGTATACCCTAATTGTGCCAACATGCCGAGACATCTTGCGCTGACATCTGCTGTCGGTGGGTCGAGCAATGCGCCATGGTCGGCAAACGGGATATGTTGCAGCAAGTCATGGGTATTGTCGGCATCAAAGGCGCCCCAGCCGCCGTTTTTACTCTGCATGCCAATGATCCATTCCGTTGCACGGTCGATGGCATGCTTATATTTTTCAGGGTTTGCCCGGTGCAACGCCATAACGACAACAGCTGTATCGTCGACGTCGGGGTAATAATCGTTCCAATATTGAAATGCCCACCCACCTGGACGGAGGTGGCCTTTTTTTGCCGCCCAATCGCCTTTGACCTCGAGAATTTGACGGCTGACCAGCCATTCTGCAGCTTTGTCAAAAGCCGGGTCACCATCCCCGACGCCCGCTTCCAGTAAAGAATGCAGGGCTAATCCAGTATCCCAGACGGGTGATAAACAGGGCTGACAGTAGGCGTAGCCTTTTTCATCATCAAAAACGAGTAACTTGTCGATGGCTTTGCGGGCAATGACATAGTCCGGGTGGTCTTTTGCATAGCCCATGGCATCAAATGCCATCACGGAGTTGGCAATAGCGGGGAAAATACCACCCAGGCCATCGTCTCCATTCAGCCGGTCATGAACAAAATTCAATGCTTTTTGGATGCCTCGCCTTTCTATGGCTGCGGGCATAAGGGGCTCAACCTTTTGCATCACACGATCAAGGCCCAGAATCATATCGCCAATCCAATGTCCTGTCGGATTAACCATGTAATTTGTCTCTTCATCTGCGGGGACGAGAAACAGTTCCTTAATGTCGATATTTCTGGGATTTTTAGCCTTTGGTTTGAGCGCGGCGATGACAAATAACGGAATCATAACCGTTCGCGACCAATAGGATACTTTGTCGATATGAAACGGAAACCATTTTGGCAATAGCATTGCTTCCGGTCGGATAACAGGAACGGCGCGCCAGGGGACTTGTTCAAACAAAGCGAGCGCAATGCGCGTAAAGACATTGGCTTTAGCCGCGCCGCCATGATCCAGGATCGCCTTGCGTGCTCGTTGCATATGGGGCGCTTCGATGGGGTCACCGACCATTTTCAAGGCAAAGTAAGCTTTTACCGAGGCGCTCATATTGAAGTCACCATCGTGATACAGGGGCCAGCCGCCGTGGTCTTCCTGAATTGATCTTAGGTAGACGGCGAGCTTTTGTTCGACATCGTCATTAATGTCACCAAGAAAATGGTTAAGAAAGATAAATTCAGCCGGTATGGTTGCGTCAGCTTCAAGTTCGAAGGCCCAATGACCATCGCCGTTCTGCTGGCCAATTAACCACTGCGCGGCTTCTTCTATGGTGCCCTCAAGCAATCGATCATCAGATGCTCTTAACTGAGCCGCTGGGCTTGCTTTTCTGTCGATACTTACCATCCAGCCTGCCTATAAAAAAGATAACATCAGAGCAAGGGGGCACCCCTTAGCGTAACGCATGACGTATAATGATTTTGTTTGGCGGTTTTTGTCAAAAAAACGCAACAAATACAAGGCTTCCTTTATCAAGAAGCTAAATTGGCGGCGCGTTTACCGGTGCGTATCGTTCCCTCAATCGTTGCTGGCAGGCCATTGTCAGTCCAATCACCTGCCAGAAACAGGTTGTGATACGGTGTTATAGCGCTTGGGCGTTTTCGAATCTGTTCCGGAGTTTGGGCGAACGTCGCGCGTTTTTCCGTTACGATTCGATGGTCCCCCATCGGCGCGTTACCCAAATCAAGGGCCAGACATATCTCCGCCCATAATTTATCAGCAATTCCGGCGTTTGGCTGGCTTGTAAGGTCAGACGCTGCACTAATGGTGATCGAGGCAATATCATTTCGGACAAACAACCAGTGCGCGAGCCCCCCGACAAGACCAATAAAGCGGACGGATGGCTGTTTAGCGGGTATTCGAAAATGGCCGTTGAGGATTGGACGATAATCATCAGGAACCTTAAGCCCAGGAAGCAGCGATCCTGCAATCGCAGGAGGTACAGCCAGGATAACCCGATCGTCACCTGAAAGGGCCTGCGTTTGATCGGCAAAATTCAGGCTGGTTATGCGATCGCCCGACATTTCGAAACTTTTTAGGCGTTGATTGAGTGTGATTTCTGAACCCGCGTTGCGTAAAAAGGCAAACGCAGGATCAACAAAGGTTTCACTCAGGCCATCACGAACAATTAGGGGGACACATGCAGCGGAGCCGCGTCCGAAGGTTTCCTGCATGACGGGCCATAAGAGGCTGGCCGAGGCCTGTGTCGCTTCAGTGTTTAACACCGATACGGACAAGGGTTCCCAAAATCTTTCAAATAACAAACCGGGCCCGGCAAGGCAGTCACTTACCGTTCGATCCGGTTGAGCAAAGGCAAGTGAAAAGCCCCGCAGATATTCGCCAATGGTCGTGCCGGGAACGCGCCCGGCTGATGAAAGCAAAGACCAGGGGATACGTCCTCTATCTGGCTCAACCGACCAGGTTTCGCCCGATTGTAAGTCAATGAATGGAAAGCTTGCGCTTTCGGGACCTACCAGAGTATCGCTTGACCCGATCTGTTGCAGGTAGTCGAGTGTCGAAGCGTTACCGCTTAAAAGCAGATGATTCCCGTTGTCAATTCGGCACGCCAGTTTGTCATCGTAGTAAGAGCGGCAGCGCCCTCCTCCGTGTCCGGTCGCTTCGTGCAGCCAGATGTGATTGCCATGACCCGCAAGATCGACAGCGGCCGAAAGCCCAGCCAGTCCGGCACCAATGATATGTACGGTTCCGTTCAATCTAAAACAGTCCGTATCGTAACGCCGTCCAGGCTTTTTCAACCTTGTTTAGGCGAACAGGCTGTGAAAGATGTTTCCATCCACGCCGCATCAGTTTGTTGAGAATTTTGTTATAGACTTCCATCATCATAATTGCCGGACGCACCTGATCACGATCACATTGCTGGATGAACACCCGGGCTTCTTCGTAGCGCCGGGCCGCCACGTGTGCGAGCAGTTCACAAACATTCTCAAGCGCCGGATTCTGAAGAACGCCGTTCAGGTCGTCCGGATCAATGTCATGAGAAATGAGAAGGTCTCGTGGGATATAAAGACGATTGCGCGTTGCATCTTCGGTTACGTCGCGAAGTATATTGGTGAGTTGCAAGGCTTGGCCTTGCGCGAAAGCAAGTTTAACACCTACGTCTTCTGCGACGCCAAAAACCCGAACAGATAAGCGCCCAACGGCACTGGCAACCCGGTCGCAATACAGTTCCAGATCGGCCATTGTGGCGATCCGGACCTGTTCTTCAGCGTCAGTCTGCATGCCGTCAATAACGGCAAGAAAGTCATCTTTTAGCAGTCCGTACCGTTCAACCGGCTCAAGCAATGCCTTGGTGATCAAGTGGCGCGGTTGTTCACCATATAAGCGCTCGATTTCTCCCCGCCACATCGCCAATGCAGTCCGCTTTTCTTCCAGCACCCCCGGTTCATCGGCAATATCGTCCACTTCTCGGCAAAAAGCGTATATGGCATACATCGCACGTCGCTTTTCTTCTGGGAGGCGGCGCATCGCCCAAAAAAACGAACTCCCGGATTGCCGCACGATATTTTCTATCGTTGCGCCATCGTTCCCGTTTTCCGATGTGCTTCGTAATTCGTTTTCAGTCATGGTTGCCATGCATACACGAGGTCACCGTTTTCGTCATCCCTCGAGATGTGTTTTGCTGTAACTTCTTCCTTTCCAAGCGCCACCCCGACCTTGCCAATGTTTTATGGCCGATGAAACGGTCATGAGGGTGTATAGAAAGCCAGCCAAAGGAAGTAAGAATGCCCACAAAAAAGAACGTCGATAGCGTGCCAGTGTTGGTGCATACAATTGAGCCATTGTCAGATAGGCGCCGCCAGCAATCATCCAAAGGATCGGGTCAGAAACAAAAATGCCATAGAAAAACAGGATCGGTGGAACCAAGTAGATGATGAACATCGCCAGCACTGTTCCGATAAGGGCAATCAAAGAATGGTTCAGTTGCACAAATGCGGTACGTGCCACCATTTGCCAGATTTCTGACAGCTTTGTATAAGCCCTCAAACTCTTGGTTTCACTGGACAGTCCAAGCCAAATGGGGGCTTTCGATTTGATCAGGGCTCCCATGGCACAATCATCAATGATACGGCCCCTAATTTCCTCTACCCCACCGGCTTCTCTCAAGGTCGGCAGATGAATTAACATGCATCCACCGGCGGCTGCCGCCATTTTGTTATTCGCCCGATTAACCCAACCAAACGGGTAGAGTTTTTGGAAAAAATAGACAAAAGCCGGAATAAGCAGTTTCTCCCAAAAGCTTTGGCACCGCAGTGCGACCATCAGAGAGACCAGTCGAGCCTGACTCTTTTCGGCCTTGGAGACGAGTTGCTCAAGGTTGTTTTTGTGATGCTCTATGTCGGCATCGGTCATTAAGACATATTCCGCCTTGGGCGCTATTTCTGCGATATGGTCTATCCCCTGACTGACGGCCCAAAGTTTACCGGTCCACCCTTGCTCCAGTGGTTTGCCTTTTATGACCTTCAGGTTCGGGTGGTTTCCGGCAGCGTCCGCGGTTCCATCATCACTATTGTCATCTATCACGATGATCTGAAGAGACCCCTTATAATTTTGCTCGAGTAAGGAATTGACAGTAACGCCAATGGTTTCAGCCTCATTGCGCGCGGGTATTATCGCAACAACGGATGGCCATCGATCTAATTTTATGGTTTCTAAAAGCCGCTGATTGGCTCTCCAGAACCCACCTCTGAAAAAAGCGAGATAGAACCAAATAAACAGGGAAAGCGCGCTCAGCCCCAGCAGGAATCCGGGCATCAGACAGCTGACCCCGGTTTAAACGCGCCGCTGAGTCCCCTCAGGCAACACCAGATGTAAGTGGCTTTAGAGAGTTTGACACGGTCTGCCAAAGGATCTTCCTGTTTCAACTTCTCAATAAGCCGATCGGCAATATGGATAATTACCTGGCTTTCAGCGGCCAATCTGCGGCTTTTAAGACCACCTGGCAGTTGTTTGGCTACAGGCATGAGCTTTTCAGTTGCCCTGAGGACTTGATTTAAGACATCGCGCATGGGGGCGGAAAGCTGCGGGTCTGAAAGTGCGCTGACATCCAGTTCTTTTTCTTTCATCCAGTCCAGCGGAATATAGACGCGATCCATAGTTTCGTAATCTTCTTTGCAGTCCTGCATGTGGTTAATCACTTGAAGGGCAATGCAAAGCGCATCCGATGGGCCGTATCCATTGATAGAGCCGCCATGTAAATCGATCAGATAGCGACCCACGGGAGCAGCTGAAAGCAAGCAATAATCAACCAGTTCCTGCCAGTTTTCATATCGGCTTTTGAGCGCGTCCTGCTTAAATGCCGAAATGAGGTCGAGACAATGCTGCTCGGTTACATTTGTTTCCAAAAGGCTCGCGCGCATTTCGTGGCCGGTTCGGTAATCGTCTGATGGTGAACCCTGGCCGCGTATGGCACTTTGAAAGCCATCCAGTCGCGCCAATTTGACATCGGGTGCCAAATCAGGATTGTCCGCGATATCGTCGATCGCGCGGGCAAACCGATAATAACAAGCGATATGAGGTCTTAACCGCGCCGGCAACAACCAGGAACCCACCGGGAAATTCTCATAGTCTGCATCTTTGCCGGAAGGTGTCTCGACGGCATTGGTGCCGGGATGGGTCATGAAGTTACCTAGGGTGCGCGATTAATACGGTTCCCTTGTTCAGGTATCAACATTGACGCGTTTACGCAACTCGCTTAGCAGGCCATCAATGTTATTATTGTTTTTTCGTATAACTGAAGAAAATTCTTTTTGCTGAGTAATCCCCATACTCAAGCCTTCGACAAGGACATCGACTACTTTAAACGAGTCACCTTTAGGGCGGACCCGCCACACAACAGCAATCGGGCTTTGACCATTGGGGCGTTGCAGTTTCGAATGCACCAAAGCATCATTCTTGCCGCGAATTTCGGTCTTCTCAACAGCCAGGGTTTCACCTGAATATTTTTCGAACCGATCCGCATAAGTGATAATCATCAATTTTTCAAAGAGCGTCAGATATTCTTTTCTTTGATCAGCATTAGCTTTGCGCCAATAGCGGCCGAGGACCCATTTTGCGATGGCGTTAAAAGCGAAGTAGCGATGCATGAGGTCTTGAAACCGTTGTCTTCGGTCAACGACGCTGATTTGGCTCTGGGTCAGCGAGTTAAGCGCCTCTCCTGCTAGGTTTTCAATGAAAACCTTTGCACCGCTTTTTAAGTCTGACGTAGTGTCTGCCGCCTGCAGAATAGATGGCGTTGTTGCAAACCCCAGTGCCAGCGCACCGGCAATTTTTAATACTTGGCGTCGATTGAACATATCGCTGCCCCTTCCCGCTCTCACCCCTACTTTACGTGCCCCCGTCTGATGGAGGGTCATTTTTTGCAAATATAAAAAGCCTACGACCTTATTGCAAATTAAGGATCGTCGAAAAACCTTAAATTTGCCTGACAGCCTCGCAAAGATTATTCAGCTTTGCAATCGCGAGATCTCGCCCCAAAAGGCCCAACCCGCAATCAGGTGCCGCAATAAGTCTTTCAGAATCAATGTGTTGAAGAGCATTTTTTAACCTGTTTTGGAGCATGTCGACGGTCTCAATTTGGCTTTGCGCTATTGCGATTACGCCAAAAATTACCGTCGTGTCCTTAAACATTTCCAAGAGGCTCAGATCATTATTGCGATGGGCATCTTCAATTGAAACAGCGTCGATACACGAAAGTTCGATGGCAGGCGCCAATCTGAAGTAACTTTCCTTGTCGGCTTTTGCGTAGTCGACACTATCCAGGCTATCCGGGTAGCCGCAGCACATATGAACGGTTCGTACGACCGAGGCCGGCAGATTGTGAAAACACCGCTCAAGGTTCTCGAACCCATAATCGAGGGCCTCATCCACTTTCCGAGCAAAAACGGGTTCATCAACTTGAATATGGATGCAGCCTGCATCCGCCAGAGCCCGTATTTCCTGATTTATAGCATCGGCCAACTCGCGACCGCGGATCGCGGGGTCACCGTAAAAATCGTCAGCAACGGTATCTCCAATTGTCATCGGGCCGGGCAACGTGATTTTGACGGCTCGATCTGTCATCGCTTGTGCGGTTTTCCAGTCGTGCGGTAAAAATGGGGCCGTGGCCTTAATCGGGCCGGTGATCGTTGGCAGAGAGGCTTTGTACGCGCCATTGCGGAGCTCTTGTTCGGTCAATTTATCAAAGTCGATCCCGTCCAAATGCCGACAATGATAGTGAACATAGTTTTCGCGTCGAACTTCGCCGTCGGTAAGAATATCAATTCCAGCGGTTTCCTGATCCCGGATCACGCTTTGGGCGGCCCGGACGAACTGGGCTTCCGCTTGTGCCCCCATTTTTGCCAGCTCACGCTCATAATGGGCCGTGGGGTGTTCTGCCGTCGTACCCCCATAATCGAGATCAAACCAATCCGTTACCTCAAGAAAATCAGGTTTCGGAAACGCGCCAATTGTTGTGGTTCTTAGAGACATTGCAAACTCTGATCAGGCCGTCGGGATAACTTATCAAGCGGCGATAAACATGTCGCGATATTCATCACGAGCGGCTGCATACCAAGGTGCTTCAGGGGGCCACCACCAGAGATTCTCTAGCGCCCCTTGCGGATAGGCTTCCATATAGTTTTTCTGGGCGATTGGTGTGAGGTACTTGTCAGCGCCGACAGCCACAGAATTATATCCGGTTTCTGACGCCAGTTTTCCGCCTACTTCTGAACGGTAAATATAGTCCAGAAAGGCGTAGATCTGTTCAAAATTCTTGGCGCCTTTGGGGATCGACAGACCATCCAGCCAGGCCAGTGCGCCTTCCTGCGGCGCCATGTAGTTAATGGCTTCACCAGCGTTTTTAAGCGCAATGGCCGGGCCATCCCAGGTTTGGCCTAAAATAACGCCATTTTGCGTCAATCCGCGTTGTTGGGCTTCGGCGTCATTCCAGAACAGTTTAACAGATGGTTTGTTTTTAACGGCAAAGTCTCTGATTTCTTTCCAGATACGGCGCATCGTATCTTCGTCTTTATAGGTATCGAGCATTCTATTGGATGGCAGTTTAGCAATCCGGTCCAAATACAGCCCAATCCCCAACATCATGGAATGCGGGCGGCCCATGACCTTACCTTTGAGTTCAGGCAGCCACAGATCACCATAGCTCAAATTCGCGTAAGTCTGTTCCCAGCCTGTCGTCCGCCAGGCCAAAGCCTCGGTACCCCAGAAAAAGGGTAAGTGGTGGTTTCCCTTTCCCCAGGTCCAATGTTCGACGGACCGGTCCAGCATGTTTTTATGAATTTTCTCCGTCGGTACACGGTTCATATCAAAGGGAATCAGGATATCGAGCGGTTGCCATTGCAACGCCCGCAAAGCTGTTGGCGCAACCAGATCAAACCCATGACCTTTAACCGCTTTGGCCTTGTTTAAAAGTTCTTCGTTGGAACCATAGGGAATGTGGTGGATGACAATTCCCGTTTCTTTTTCAAAGCCTTTGATAAAAGAATCCGGAAAATAGTCTGACCACATCATGATTCTGATTTCGCCGGATGACGAACGGGCGTCGCGGACGATCCAGGGGCCCATGGCAGCCGCACTGGCGGCCCCCAAAGCAAGTTTCAGGGCGCGACGTCGCGGTTGAGAGCCTATGGTTTTTTTAGCCGGTCTTGCTGATAAGGGTTTCATCTGGACCACATTTTTTTTGAGGTGTCGGGCATTAAAACTTCCGATGCTCCTTTATACGCTTCTCGGTGAATTTGTGAACACCCTACACCCCTTTTTTGTCAAAATTTTGAGGGAAACCCTTCTTTGACATTTTTTTACGTTAATTGGTTCAGTGCGTTGCGGACGTTCTCTGCAGTCAACAAGCTCACTCGCACATTTGATTCATCCGTCATCGCCCCGATATGGGGGGCTAAAATGAGGTTGGGGACACCTTCCAGAACGGACCCCGGCTTAACCGGCTCGACGTCAAACACATCAAGGAAGGCTCCGCCCAGCTTCTTTTGTTTTAACGCATCGGCCAGGGCTTGTTCGTTTACAATTCCGCCCCGCGCCGCGTTGATCAGGATCGCGTCGGGTTTCATGGTCGCCAATGCAGCGCTATCGATCATGTTACGTGTTTGATCAATAAGCGGTACATGCAGACTGACCGCGTCTGATTGCTTTAATATATCTTCCAGACTACAGGGTGAAACGTCGAGTTCCGACCAGATGGGATCGGTGTCGGGAACCAATGGGTCATAGGCCGAGATGCTCATGCCCAGGGGCTTCACGCGCATCGCAACAGCACGCGCAATGGCGCCAAATCCGACAAGGCCCAGGTGCTGCCCCTGCACTTCACGGCCGCCCAGCGTCAGGCGCGGCCAGTCACCGGCCAGGACCGGCTCTGTCGCGTGATAGGCTTTGCGAAATAGAACAAACAGGGCGCCAATAACCAGCTCGGCTACTGAATCCGTATTTGCGCCCGTCGCAGGAAACACCTGAATGTCTCTGGCGGCGCAAGCATCCAGATCAATGTTGTCCAATCCAACCCCCAGACGACCAACAACTTTCAAATGTGTTGCGTTTTCCAAAAGTTCGCCGCGGACCTGTGTCAAATTCCGAACCAGGATTGCACGGGCATCTTTCAGGGCGTCTTTCAGTTCGTCGGGCTTGTTCAACAGGTCCGGATCAAACAGAACATCGAATTCCTTTTTCAAACCCTCAACGGCAGAGAGTTCCATATGTTCTGTAATGACGACGTCAGCCATGGGTCTTCCAATCATTCCATTGTTTTAAAGTGGGTATCCTTTTGCCATACCCTATTGCATTCGGCAAGATATTCCTATAACTCTTATATAAGACTTAACAGGAACCTTCATGGAAATTTCGCGTGTAACACCGGGCGAAGGCCCGCTTTTCGCTCAAGTTCAGGCGCTGATGATCCAGCGCATGGTAGATGGGCATTGGTCGCCAGGTCAGTGTTTGCCTTCTGAATTTGCCTTGGCGGCAGAATTTGAAGTGTCCCAGGGCACTGTTCGCAAGGCGCTGGACGCGCTCGCCAATGAAAACCTGGTGGTTCGTCATCAGGGGCGTGGAACCTTCGTTTCGGCGCATTCAGCGCAGCGGGAACTCTTCCGGTTTTTCCATTTGGTTGGCAATAACGATGAACAGCACCCTCCCCGGACAAGTCAGCTTATTTCTTTTGAGCGCCGGCGGGCAAAGCGCGATGAAGCGGCGCGGCTGCGCCTTGAAAAGAACGCGCAAGTCCTTGTCATACAGCGTTTGCGCACGATGGATAACAAGCCCGTCATCATCGAGAAGATCGTTCTTCCAGATGCCTTGTTTAAAGGGTTGGGGGATACGGACGAAGTCCCTAACGAACTTTACCAGCTTTATGAGCAGACGTACGGCGTCACCATCCACAAGGCGGTTGAACACTTGAGCGCTCAGGAAACGACGGCGACGGAGGCGAATTATCTGTCTCTAAAAGAAGGGGCGCCTTTGCTTCAAGTCGATCGACTGGCGGTGACCTTGGACGGCACACCAGTCGAATGGCGCGTAAGCCGATGCGATACCCGCAAGCATTCTTATCTCAGTGAAATAATTTAACCTACGTAACCCGAAAGCAGGAGGAACCATGAGTAACATTAGTGAACGCATCGTTGACGATATGGTCGGCGCTGGCATTGATTTTGTGACCACAGTGCCATGTAAGCAATTGGCGGGGGTCATCGATCTTGTCGATAACAACGACAAGATGATGCATGTGCCATCAAACAAGGAAGACGAAGGTATGGGCCTTTGCGCAGGCGCATACATGGGGGGTAAAAAGCCTTGTATTATTATGCAAAACACCGCGATCGGTGTGACCATTAATACGCTGGCGACGCTGATCCAATATTATCAAATCCCGTTGCCCATGCTCATTAGCTACCGGGGTGAAGTGGGCGAGCCAGTTGCCTGTCAGGTGGAAATGGCGCTGCATACAAAAGCCCTGCTTCAGCAGATGCATATCCCAACATTCCACTTCCACAAGAAGCAGGATGTTGAAGAGTTAACGGACATTCTGGCCTACACGCAAATGTGCAAGAAACCGACCGCTATTTTAACAGATGCCTCATTCTGGAGGGCTGCATAATGATCAGGAACGAAGTACTGGAATCAATCATCCCCGTCATTACGGACGAATTGGTAATCTGCAATATTGGAAGTCCTTCTCAGGAACTCCATAATCTGGACGATCAGCCAACCAACTTTTACATGCTGGGAACCATGGGGTTGTGCTCTTCCATCGGCCTTGGGTTGGCGTTGGCGCAACCGCAAAAAGTCATTGCCATTGACGGTGACGGTTCGGTTTTGACGAATATGGGAACGCTACCCACCATCGCCAATAATGTCGCAGATAATTTTGTTCTGGTCATCATTGATAACGGAAGCTACGGCTCGACGGGGGATCAGCCTACCTATGCCGGTATGAAGACGTCACTGACGGCGGTTGCGGAAGCGTGCGGTTGTGAAAACGTTGTCGAATGTAAAGCAGAAGACACCGCCGACGAGTTAAAAAAGGCGCTTGCGTCTAATCAAATGACGGTCATTGTCTGCAAATGCGAGTCCGGTAATGTCAAAGTTCCGGTGATCTCAATGAACCCCATTGTGATCCGCGAGCGCTTCATGGACGAAGTGCGCAAGCGCAACGCCTGATCCTGATCCAGATCCTTATCTGGATTAGGGTTTGAATAAACCCCGCGGCAATCCTTCAAGGTGAGCCGCGGGGTTGTCTTTTGTATCGCGACGCGATACCACCTGAGCCTCGAAACACCGAAGTTGATGAGGTTTCATTTATGTCCTTGCCGTTCCCCCTGCCCTCCGTACCGGGCGTTGAGTTTGATCTCATCACGGTATCGCTGATTTTGGGCGTATTTTTTATGGGCGGGCTTGGCAAGGGTGCGATCGGCTTCGGGCTGCCCATTATTGTCATATCCTTGCTCTCATCCTTTGTGCCGGTGACATTCGGCGTCGCCCTGAATGTGATTCCGCCGATTATTCTTAATCTCTGGCAAGCGACCCACAAGGCGTCTGTTGTTTCCAACGCCAAGCGAATCTGGCCGGTTCTATTGGGTTTGGCCGTCGGCGTTACGTTTACGACCCTGATTATCACCGGTGTTTCACCAAAGTTAATGTTGGGGGTCACGGGCGTTGTTATCCTGATTTTTTGCGCAAATTCCCTTTGGGGGATTTCGTTTTCCATCCCGGCCCATCGGGAAACGCCCATCGGTCTGGTGGTTGGGGCCCTGTGCGGAATTTTAGGCGGTATGACATCGGTCAGCGTGCCACCATTTCTGGCCTTCCTGGTGTCTCTCAAACTGGATAAGGACGTCTTCGTCTCGACACTGGGGCTTTACTTTGTCATTGCCAGTTTTTGTCTGATCGTTGCGTTTAGCTCTGTTGGCCTGCTGACCCTGGCCTACATACCGCTCGCCCTCGCCTGCACCGCTGTCACAGCCGTAGGCATGTGGTGTGGGATCAAGGTGCGCAACCGGCTGGATCAAAAAAAGTTCTATAATGCCGTGTTGTTAATGATGGCGCTGATTAGCCTGAATTTGATCCGTCGGGCTGTCTTTTAACGGTATTTGCCCCTAAAGTTTGAGCAGCCAAGCCACTGGGGGACTTCACACAGACGTTACTCCCGCCGCCGCGTTTGCTCCTGTAAGATTGAACTTTGAATATACATGTGGGGAAAAAACTATGATCAAAACCAAGATTTTCGGTGCGGCCCTCGTCGCTGCAGCGGTTTCGTTCGCGGTCGCACCTGTTGCGGCCAAGGAGTTTCGCTGGGCATCGGGCACGGATCCGCAAACCCTGGACCCGCACGCGACAAATTCTGCGCCTGTGCTTGGCTTTCTCAATAACGTCTACGAAGGTTTGGTCCGTCGCAATAAGCAGATGAAAATTGAAGGCGCGCTGGCGGAAAGTTGGGAGCCGCTCGGCAGTAATGGTTGGCGTTTTAACTTGCGTCGGGGCGTCGTTTTTCATGATGGCTCAAGCTTGACCGCCGAAGACGTCCTGTTTTCCTACGAACGCGCTTCATCGAAAGACTCGGATGTGCGCTCCTGGTTCGCACCGGTTACGGAAGTCAAGATTGTCGATGATTTCACCGTCGACTTTATGACCAAAGCGGCCAATCCCCTGTTCCCGGATTCCATCGCCAACTTTATGATTTTGGATAAAGGTTGGGCAGAAAAGAACAACAGCCAACGCCCGAGCCGTGAAAAAGAAAACTTTGCGACGCGAAATGAAAACGGCACCGGCGCTTTTAAGGTCAGCCTGCGCGACCCGGGTGTGCGTACCGAACTGGTGCCGCATACGGCTTGGTGGGATAAGGCAGAGCATAACCTGACCAAAGCCGTGTTCACGCCCATCAAAAACAAGGCCACCGGTATTGCGGCCCTGATTTCAGGCGAGATTGATTTCATCGAGCCGATCCCCTTGCAAGACGTCCCGCGCCTCAAACAAACAGCCGGCTTTAAAGTCCATGAAGGCGTTGAAGCCCGTGTGGTTATGCTGGGTTTTGGTCATGACCGGGATAAACTCAAATATTCAGAAGAAACCACTGATAAAAACCCGTTCCTTGATGCAAAAGTCCGCAAGGCCGTCTATCAAGCGATCAACGTCGATGCGCTGATCAGCAAGGTCATGCGGGGCAACGCGGCGCCGGCATCTCAACTCGTTAGCCCGGCCATGAAGGGCTTTACGCAAAAGTTGGAAGCCCGCTTGGCCTTTGATACGGATGCGTCGAAAAAACTCCTGAGTGAAGCTGGATATCCGGACGGGTTCAGCTTTGGCCTGATGTGTCCGAATGATCGTTATATCAATGATGAAGCCATTTGCCGCGCGGTTGCCAGCATGCTTTCGAAAGTTGGCGTTAAGGCCAAACTGAGCGCCATGCCGGTACGCGGTTACTGGCCGGAATTGCGGGCTGATAACTTCGATATGTATATGCTGGGCTGGTCGCCAGGTACGTTTGATGCCGAGCACCCCATCCGCTTTTTGGCGTCTACGCCCAACAAGGAAAAGAAACTCGGCAGCTGGAATTTTGGCGGTTATTCAAACGCCCGTGTTGATGAGCTTCTGCCGTTGTTGCAAAAGGAGCTTGATGACAGCAAACGCCAAGCGATGATTGATGAGGTCCATCAAATCCTGATCGATGATGTGGCTTATGTGCCCATGTACATCCAGCCTTTGGTCTGGGGCTCAAAAGACAACATCACCCTGACCCAGCGCACCGATAACTTCTTTATCCTGAGGTGGGTAAACGTGAACTAGCGTTCACCCCAGAGATAAAACCTGAAGCGCCCCGCTAGACGATCTGGCGGGGCGTTTTGTGTTTGATCGGCGAGGACAGGAGCACCGTTACGGCATTTAGCTTTTCCCACGTGACATATTCTCGAAAGCTAACAGTCTCTGATAGGTCTTGGTCTCATAAAACGCGCCATGCGTAAGAGACGTCCTCTGATGCTCCGGAAAAAGACAGCAGTTGCCGGGGTCGAAAAGGTTCGGGTTTGGCACCAATCAGCCTTTTTAATTCTTTACGATGTTCGGCTTTTCCTGCTCAATCCGTTCAATAATCAGTTCGGCATCCTCGGGTTCGATACCAGCTTCACTAAATGCAAAGCGCATATGCGCTATTAACAAAGCGAAATCGTCTTCGTTAATATTGAGCTTTGCATGAGCTTCTTTAAGGTTTCGCCCTTTATAAAGTTTCGGGCCACCAACGAAATGATGCAGCAAACTCTCCAAGTGATCTTTCATGTAGTCCTTGGATGCCCCTGTGAAGAAATGGTTCAACTTCGGGTCATCGAATACACGATCATAAAATAACTCTGGGACACCGGTCCAAAGACGGGACGCATATTTGATATACAGTTTTTCGATCTCGGCCAACTTCGGAACTCCGCTGCCTATTGCCGTGCACTCCTGCTAATGTATCGCTTGCGAACAAGTTCGACAATGCCTCAGATCATCTGTCATGAATCCGTGGGATCAGTTTTTTCAGGGAGGTGAGCCGTTAAGAACGAACCCGTTACCCCGCCACCAACGCCTCCGGCCGTGCCAGCAACTCCAGCGATGGCATTTCGGACATCAGTTGTTGGCTATATTCATGGCTCGGGTTTTTGAAGAAGGCTTCTGAGGGGCCGGATTCTATGACGTTGCCGTTCCGCATGACGACGATGGTGTCGGACATTTGGCGGACGACGGGAAGGTCGTGGCTGATGAACAGGATCGAGAGGCCGAATTTGGATTGGATGTCTTTGAACAGATTGAGGACTTGGGCCTGCACGGAAACATCGAGTGCGGATGTGGGCTCGTCGCAGATCAGCAGCGTCGGGCGGGCGACCAAAGCGCGGGCGATGGCGATGCGTTGGCGCTGACCGCCGGAAAACTGATGCGGGTATTTGAGCATGGCGCTTTGCGGCAGGCCAACAAGCGCCAGCATGGAAGCGACGATCCGGCGGGTTTCGTCCTCGCCTGATGCAAGGCCATAGAATTTAATCGGCTCGCTAATGATGTCTTCAACGCGCCAGCGGTTATTGAGCGACGAATACGGGTCTTGAAAAATCATTTGGATTTGGCGGCGCGACGGATCATCCGTTGGGCGTTTGTGGGCCAGTTCCAGCTTGCGTTGCAGAAACGAGACGTCCCCTGCACGCGTTGGGTTAATGCCGACAATAGCCTTGGCGACGGTTGATTTGCCGCTGCCGCTTTCACCGACCAGGCCCAAAGTCTCGCCGCGCCCAATGCGAAAACTGACCTTGTTAGCAGCGCGAAACTCGACACGTTTTTGGAAGAACGAAGGTCGGGACGCAAAAACCACCGACAGGTCATCAACCGCTATGATGGTTTCTTCAGGGTCAGGGTCTTGTTCGCTGCCACTAAGCAGCCAGGTGGCGGCGTACGTCGCCCCTGCCCCGTCGATAGCCCAGTCATCCTCAGGCTTTTTGGATGAGGCCGACTGAAGCTCCGGGAAACGCGGAATGCGCTGGTCCATGCGAGGAACGGAAGCAACCAGGGCGCGGGTATAGGGTTGGGTTGGCGTACCCAGAACATCGTTCGTCGGGCCCGCCTCAACGCAGGCGCCATGACGCAAGACCGAAACCGTATCGGTAATTTCAGCGATCACGCCCATGTCGTGAGTAATCAACAAAATGCCAACACCGCGATCTTTCGCAAGCTTTTTGATCAGGGCCAGAATTTGCTTTTGTACGGAGACATCAAGCGCCGTTGTCGGCTCGTCGGCGACAATGATATCGGGCTCCGATGCCAATGCGAGCGCAATGACCACGCGCTGGCGCATGCCGCCTGAAAATTGATGGGGATAGTCGGAGATTCGCGTTTTGGCATCGCGGATCCCAACCTCTTTCATCAATTCCAAAGCGCGGGCTTTGCCTTCGGCCTCTGACAAGGGCAGATGGCAGCAGATGGTTTCCACCAATTGATCTTCGACACTGAGCAACGGATTGAGGCTGGTTTGCGGGTCCTGAAAGATCATGCTGACGCGTTTGCCGCGAAGCCCATGCCAGTCGTTTGCGTCGAGACCGACCAGCTGCTTGTCATTCAATTTGATGGAACCCGATGTTATGTTCCCGGACCCCGGCAATAACCCCAAGACAGCCGCGCCAATGGTTGATTTGCCGGCCCCCGATTCTCCAACTAGTCCGTGGATTTCACCCCGTTCAAGGTGAAGCGAGTAATCGGCGACGGCGACGTGGGTGCCAAAGCGCGTCGGGAACGCGACGTTCAGGTTTTCAAGTTCAAGCAAGGCCATATCAGCGCACTCCCTTACCGTAACTTCGGGTTCAAAGCATCGCGCAGGAAATCACCCAGCACGTTGACGGAGATGATCAGCAAAATGAGCGCAGCACTTGGGAAGAAAACAACCCACCATTCACCAGAGAACATATAGCTGGTGCCAATGCGGATCAGGGTGCCGAGCGACGGTTGATCGGCCGGAACGCCGACGCCTAAAAATGATAACGTCGCTTCCAGCAAAATGGCGACCGCCAGATCAACGGTGATGATCACCATTAGGGGACCAAGGATGTTGGGTAAAATATGTGTGACCATAATCCGGATCGGTGACAAACCCATGATCTCAGCCGCCTGAACGTATTCCTTATGGCGCTCAACAAATGTTGAAGCGCGGGCCATACGGGCGAAATTGACCCAAAGCGACAGGCCGATGGCGACGACGAGCACAAAGAACATTAATCGGTCATGCGCTTCACCCGGCAACAGGCCCCGCGCGATGCCATCAATTAACAAAGCCGTCAGGATGGCAGGTAAGGACAATTGCACATCGGCGATCCGCATGACGATCATATCAAACCGCCCGCCGATGTAACCCGCCGCCAAACCCAGACCGACACCGAGGACGACGGCGAATAGGACCGATACGGCACCAATCATAATCGACAGGCGCGCGCCATAAAGGATGGAGGACAGCATGTCCCTGCCCTGATCATCGGTGCCCAGGAGAAAACGCGGGTCGCCATCAGCCTGCCAGAGCGGCGGGATCAGAGAATCCAGAATATCGAAGGTTGCCAGATCATAAGGGTTTGATGGTGCGATCAGCGGCGCCAGGACAACAGCGATCAAGCTGATCAGGACGAAGCCAGCCGCGATGATCGCGCCCGGCGCGCGCAAAAACAGATAGAGCAATTCGATTTCAATGGAGACACGTTTCCACCACAGGACAATTGCATGATTGCTCATCAGTCGTGCGCCCCCGAGATGCGGATGCGCGGATCGATCAGGATGTAGAGGACATCAACCACCAGATTTACAATGACAAACAATAAGGCGATCAGGATCAGGTATACGGACATCACCGGGATGTCGACGAACTGAATGGATTCTAAAAACAGCAATCCCAGCCCCGGCCATTGAAAAACGCTTTCCGTGACAATGGCAAAGGCGATGATGCCGCCGAATTGAAGCCCGATAATGGTGACAACCGGCACCATCGTGTTCTTGAGGGCATGACGATAATAGATGGAGCGCCAGGGCAAACCGCGGGCAATGGCAAAATTGAGATAATCCGTGCGCAGAACTTCCTGCATTTCAGAACGCACCAGCCGCATGGTCAGGGTCAGCTGGTAAAGGCCGAGGGTGATGGCCGGCAGGATCAGGGAGCGCCAACCATCGACGGTAAAAAAGTTGGATTTCCACCAGCCAAATTCGACGGTGTCGCCCCGCCCGAAGGTTGGCAGCCACGCCAATTGCGCACCGAATAGATAAATCAGCGATATGCCGATGACAAAGGTTGGCAGCGAGACCCCGATCAGCGTCACCAAAAGCAAGGCGCTTGAGGATTTTCGCTCGGGATGAATGGCCGTGTAAATACCCGCCGGAATACCAACAATCAGCGAAATGATGAGGGAGACAAAGGCCAGTTCAAGGGTGGCCGGCAAGCGAGATTTGATCAGTTCGCCGATGGGCTGGCGGGTGCGGTAGGAAAAGCCAAATTCGCCGGTCACCATGTTCGTAACGAACCGCCCGAATTGTATTGGCACCGCATCATTCAGCCCCAGTTCTTCGCGCAGACGTTCCTGGTCTTCAATCGAGGTTTCTTGCCCAACCATCTGAGCAATTGGGTCGCCGACAAAGCGAAACAGCGAAAAGGCGATAATGCCGACGGCCAACATCACAAAAACGGATTGGGCGATACGATTTAAAACCAGGGTGACCATTGGCGGGCGTGTATTCCTGAAAAGTGTTCATGTCTGTGTACTCAATTAGACATGAACACTTTAAACCCAGCGGCCATAGAGGTAAAAACAGTTTTACGTGATCTTGTTCGGCCGTTAAGAAAATCGTCTTTGGCGGCCCTTAAAATTTACCATTTTTGTGGGCCATCTCGCCCGGGATTTCTGAGACGATATCCCAGTGTTCGACAATCTTTCCGCCATCGACCCGAAACAAATCAAAAAACGCTGTTGGTGTCTGGTTGATCAAACCTTCTGACATGGTGAATACGAAGTTTCCTTCTGCGATGACTTTGTGAACTTGTGTGTATTTTACCTTTATACCCTGCTCAGCCATTTCCTTGAACGCAGCGCCCAGGCCCTCAAGACCGTCGGCGATTGTGCTGTTGTGCTGGATGTAGGTTTGGTCACTGATAAATTCAGCCAATCGCTCGCCTTCTTCACCAATAAAGATGGCCTCAATCATTTCTGTGACGAGGGCCTTGTTTGCCTTAGTTTTATTACGATCAACGATCTGCGTTGCGCCATCAAGTTGAGTACGGCCCGAAGGGTTCGGAGGTGTCATTGGTGCAAGGTTGTCCCAGTGTTCCGCGACCAAACCATTTTCAACCCGAAAGACATCGAAGCTGACCATCTTCTCACTGCCCATGGCCTGCGCATTTGTATAAAGATTATGAGTAACGACTAGATCGCCTTCCGCAATTGTGCGGTGTGTCGTGACTGTCATTCCGCTCTTTTTGAGTTTGGGAACAAAACCAATGATGGGTGCACTGCCGGTTGGCACGACCGGGTTGTGCTGGATGTAGTCTTTGGCAAGAAGCTTTTCTGCAGCGACCGGGTCGTAGTCAACAAACAGGGCTGACAGAAGGGCGAGTACAATGACACTGGCTGACATAGGAATATCTCCAATTAAGAGGTGAGATCGAGCATGTGATGTGCACCGATCGGAAGGTGAACAAGGGGAACATAATTGAACGATTTGTTTTCACTAGATCATATAATTGGATTATTATGTTCGGATAATGAGTACAATAAAGATCCACCACTTAAAGCATTTGGCGCTTTTTTCTTGCGTGATTGAAGAAGGAAGCTTTGCTGCGGCCGCGCGCATGCACGGAACCAGTCGATCTCGTGTGAGTGAGCAGATTACCGCATTGGAAGAAGAGCTTGGTGTTCGTCTCATACAAAGAAGCACGCGTCGTCTTTCGCTTACCGAAGAGGGTCGCCAAGTCTACGAACAAGCCGAACAATTACGCGGCATCATGGATGGGGTCGATGAGATTACAGGACAATCGACACCCAAAGGACGGGTGTCAATTACGGCGACCAATGACATTGGGATCGGGTTTCTCTTGCCGGTCTTGAAGGCCTATCAAAAACAGTTTCCAGAAGTGGAACTGAACGTGATTCTCAGCGACGACAAGCTGGATTTAATTTCTGAAGGCATTGATTTGGGGGTTCGGGTTGGCATCCCAAGAGACGACACGTTGATTGCACGGGTTCTTTATGAAGACCGGGTTTGGTTTTACGCAACGCCGGCGTATTTGGAAGCACACGGAGAGCCGCAAACCCTTGAGGATTTGGATGATCATAAATGGGTGGTTTTAAATCAATCGCTCAAGAACGGTGCCTATGGTTTTTATCAGGACGGACACCTAAAACTGATTAAACCCAAGCACCCTGTCGGATGTAATTCAACCCTGATGATGCAGGCGATGATTTCAGCTAGTATGGGTCTTGGCGCAGTTTTGCCTTCAACCCTGAAAAACGAAATTGAACGCGGTGAGCTTGTTCCTGTTTTACCCGCGATATCCGGCCCCCCTGCTGTTTTCGCCCTTGTTTATCCCTCGCGCCGGCAAATCCCGCTGCGGGTTCGCAGCCTGATTGATTTTATCATTAAATCTGAAATCTGGTAGAGCTGGTCCGTTGTCTATGAGGCGTTAAGAAAATGACGCGCCTCGTGCTCTTGTTCACTCATTCGTTCGCTCAATTCGTTGCTGCCTTCGCCTCGTCCTTGTGGTGGCCGATGATCTTGCGGATAAAGATTTTGCTGGCGGCGGACCGGTGCTTGGTTGCGGGAGATACGGCATATATGCCGCCCCAGCGCAATTTCCATTTTGGTAGAGCGTGGATCAATTGCCCGGTTTGTAATTCGGATGCGGCGAGGAAATCCGGCAGGATCGCGACGCCGCCGCCGGCCAAAACGGTTGCTTTAATGGCTGGGCCGAAATTCATGCTGACGGCCTTGTTGGCGTCGATATCGACCGCATCATCTCCATTGATGAACGTCCATTTGGTTGGCTTTGAAAGCGCTTTGTTGGCGATAAAAGGACACCGTTCCAAGTGTGTCGGATGCTCAATTTTATGTTCCTGGGCAAATTCGGGCGTACACACGGCAAGCTCCTCATAGTCCGCGATTTTGCGAGCCAGGTGGCTGGAATCCTTCAACCACCCCACCCGGAAGGACAAATCAAACTGATGTTCGACCGGGTCCATGCGATCATCGCTGAGGGTCAGATCAATCTGTACATTGGGATAATCGCGGATATAGGTCGCGATCACAGGGGCGACGTGCAGCGTTCCATAATCAACAGGTGCGGTTATCCGCAGTCGACCAATCGGCTCGTGGGTGCCACTTCGCGCACTGGCATAGGCTTCGTTGGCCAGTTCAAGTGCCGATTTGCATTGCTCATAGAAAGCCATACCGGCATCTGTCGGGTTCAGGTGGCGGGTGTTGCGGATGACCAGATCAACGCCAACATCTGCCTCCAGCATAATCAACTGCTTGCTGACAACGGCTTTGCCAATGCCAAGTCTTTCTGCGGCAGCCGTGATCGTGCCTTCTTCAATGATTGCGACAAAGTGGGCCAGGCGATTGAGGTTATTACGAACGTCGAGTTGAGTCATATTGTTTCCTTTTGGCATACAGTATGGCGTAAATTCGTATCTTTCAATGACAATTGCTTGTGTTATTTTCCCTGCAATTGCCGGCGACAATCCTGGCAACCCAACAGAATTACGCGCCCTAACTTCAAAGGAAACCACCATGTTAACACGAAGAAAAGTCCTCACCACGCTTGCTGCTGCGGCAGCCACCCCGCTGCTCACTCAAATCGCAATTGCTGGCGATGCTGGCGTAAACTGGACCGGTATCCGATCCGGCGAAAAAGGCTTTTTCCGGGCTCCGGTTCTATTAACGGGCGATAAGGAAGCGATCCTCATTGACGGCGGCTTTAACTTCCCGGACGGCGAAGCCATGGTGAAGGAAATTCGGGCTTCCGGTAAACAATTGACGACGATTTACATCAGTCAAAGCGATCCCGATTTCTACTTCAGCCTTAAGCCCATCAAGGAGGCTTTCCCTGAAGCTCGTGTTATTGCCGCCACGGCCACGATCGAGGCGATCAATGCAAATGTTCAAAAGAAAATCGATGTCTGGGGACCGAAACTTGGCGATTACGGCCCTCAAAGCTTAAAAGACATCGTCTTTGCAGAAACCTATGACGCGCCAACACTTACACTGGAAGGCACAGAAATTGAAATTGTAACATCGCTGGCGGTCCCGAACCGTCGCTATTTGTGGGTGCCGTCGATCAACGCAATTCTTGGCGGTGTCATGGTCTTTGACGCCTTGCATGTCTGGACAGCCGATACAGCCACACCAGAGCTTCGCGCCGGATGGGTAAACGAACTCAACGGCATGCTTGCCCGCAAGCCCAGCATCGTTGTTGCCGGTCATGCGGCAGCAAACATCGACAATGGCGCTGCGTCCATTTCCTATACCCGCGACTATTTGTTGGCTTTTGAAAAAGAAGTCACCAAAGCCAAAGACAGCGCCGCCCTGATCGCCGCAATGAAACAACGTTATCCCGAGGCCGGGTTGGACGTTGCGCTACAAATCGGCGCAAAAGTCGCCAAAGGCGAGATGAAATGGGGCTAAACCCCCATATGGGTTAAATCCTTTTATGAAGAGGCCACCGGTTATGCTGGTGGCCTCTTTTGGCATTGACCCCGCAAGGCATACTATTAGAGCTGCATGGCGCGGTTAGGTGGGAAGGATATAGGGGCACTGATCATCAGCACGGGTTTAACGCTTGACTGCCCTGTGTTTTCCGGTGGTAAGTATAAAACATTTGATACAGAAGCAGCGCGTTCAAGCATCAACCTACCGGGGTATTGTCGATGAAGCAGCAAATAACGCTACTCGATGGTGGAATGGGTCAGGAGCTTTTCCTTCGCAGCGGGAAAACGGCATCACCACTTTTCTCTGCACAGGCCATGATTGATGACCCGGAGATGGTTATCGAACTCCATTGTGATTTCATAAAAGCCGGTGCTGATCTCATTAGCTTGAATGCCTATGCTGCAACACCCGAACGCTTGGCGAGAGACGCGGATGCCTCATTGTTCCAGCCCCTTCAGAACGCTGCGGTTCAAGCTGCATTGCGAGCGCGGGACAAAGCGCAAAAACCGGTTCTCATAGCTGGCTGTCTGCCGCCGCTAGTTGCCAGCTATCATGCTGAACTAGTTCCCGCAGCAGATCAGGCGATCACGAGCTATGAGCGTATTGTGGAGCAGCAAGAGGCTGCAGTTGATTTGTTTATTGCAGAAACCATGTCGTCCGTGGCGGAGGCGCGGTATGTCTGTGATGTTGTCGCCAAGACTACAAAACCGATTTGGGTATCTTTTACGGTCAGTGATAACGATGGCACCGTTCTCCGTTCAGGTGAGACATTGAAAGCCGGCGCAGACGCGGCCATTGCAGCCGGTGCCGAGGGCATTCTCGTAAATTGTTCAACCCCCGAAGCCGTTGGACAGTCCATGGCTGTACTTTCAAAACTGGACCTGCCGTTCGGTGGTTTGGCCAATGGTTTTGTTGCAGCCGCCGATCTGAAGGCTGGTGGTGCCGTTGATACGCTGGCGGCTAGAGATGACCTCGGGCCGAACGAGTATGCAGATCACGCAGTGAGGTGGGCCGATACTGGCGCAACGCTAATTGGAGGATGCTGTGGCGTTGGCCCTGCGCACATTGCTGAAGTTCGTCGCAGGATCGATATGGCCTTATGACCGCGGCCCTCACAAATTTTCTCGAGTTTCTTCGTTATCCGGACAGAGAGATAGAGCGATTCTGAATACGTGCTGTCAAAGCCACCAATTGACTGGATTCTTAATCGAGCAGAATCAAGGGCTTAAAAATTTCTAATTAACCGGTATCAGTCCTAATTGGCCTGAAATGTGCTTTTAAGGTCCGAACAAAGATAGGCTGGCTTTGAACCCAAAGCGGACTCTTTCAAAATCGTTTCCGCCGCAAGAATAACTTCCGGTTCGTGCCGATTTTGTTGATAAAGTCGAAAGTCCCAAGACCTGATTTTTCCGCTGAAACCAAGTCAAACCTAAGATCGTTGCTGCAACCGCACTATCAAACATTTACGTCCTCTTACAGGCGATCGCTGAATTTTTGGCACTCCCCCCAGCCAAAATTTCGAACTTCTCGCCTACGAAGCGGAAATTTCTCCCCCAACGGGCAAAAGCGACTTTATCAACACAATCTGCCAGAAAGAGACATTTGATGCATCAGCGGGTGGAGGCCGGTCACGGCTTCAGAAGTGGACATAAACAAGGAAATTATACATTGGTAATTCTTCTTTGGTAATCCTGCAGCAAGAACTGCAGGTAACAACACCACGGATTACCATTGAATAGAAAAATCTTATCTTTCTATGGGTAGAAACCCGATGATTGTGATATCGTCACGTCGGACTTCATCTTTTTGATAGGCTTCGATTTTTTGTATTAAAGTGTTTCCCTGTTCTTCAAGCGGTTTGCCCTGTACCGAAAGCAGCGTTCGGCAGAGACGCTTTTTTCCGAACATGCGCCGTTTTTCACCGCCAATCTGATCAGTAGCTCCATCAGAGAACATAACGAATGTCGTTCCAGGCTCAATTTTCATTTGGTGATTAGTGAACGATTGGTCCATTGCGAACCGTCTATAGCCAACGCCGGCCTTCTCTCCCTTTACGATGTCAACCTCACCGTCTTTAAAGACCAGCAATTCAAACCGAGCACCGGCGAAGGTCAGGCGCCCGCGTTCGCGTTCGACAAGACAAACTCCCATCTCTAGCCCATCGTCAGATAAACCCTCATCCCCGTCCTGATTAAGGGCAATTTTTACGCGTTGGTGGACTTGGCGGATCAAGCGGGCCGGGTCACCGGTTTCATCGAATGCATGGTCAATGGCGCTGACGGCGATGGTTGTCATCAAAGCACCGGGAACGCCATGTCCGGTACAATCGAACAGAACAATCATCAATCCTTTTGAATCGCGTTTGACCCAATACAGATCGCCTCCAACGACATCTTTGGGCTGCCAAATGACAAAATGATCATCAAGGCCCTCAGTTAAAATCGAGGCAGGGGGTAACAAGGAACGCTGAATGCGGCTGGCATATTGTACACTTTCTGTAATCTGGTTGTGCGCATCACCCAGTTCTTTATTCGCTTCAATACGGTGAATTTCGTGTTCGCGGAAAATTTCGGTTGCCCGCGCCATCGCACCAATCTCATTCGATAGCTTTGTTCCAGAAACATCGACATCAAACCGCCCTTTCGATAATTCGCTCATGACATGGGTAAGCTTACCGATTGGTTTGGTGACAAGGTTTCTAAGAAGCCAGACGGATAGGGAGAGCAAAAAGACAAGAATAACGACCGTCCCAGAAATTATTCCAATACCCAACGTTTCGACAAAATTAAGCGCGTCGTCCATTGCAGTGGCTTTGGCTGTCGTTTGAACGGCAATTTCGCGATCAAGCGCTTTGAGCCCCATCAGCGCAGGGGCGTCGTCGACCCGTGTGGCTTGGTCGATGTTCTCTCGCGCCCGGTCCGCTGCCATCAGGTTTCGCACATATAATGTTTCTCTGGCATAATTAGTAACAACGGTTTCGATGCCGTTAAGCGCCTGAATTTCCTTGGGCGTCAGCTTATGATTTCGGTATTTGGTGATGACTGACATTGTGGTGTTCGTCAGAGCCATGACGGCCTTGCTGTAATCTTCATCACGACGCAATATAAAATTCTTGAAGGCATGTATCATGCCACCATATCCCAAAGCTGCCCTTAAACGTGAAACCAAAATTGCTTTGCTTTCATTTTTAGCAAGCTCTTTGTGACGGCTTACAAGGGTCGTGTGCAAGGTTGCGAAGGCATGAAGGGCCGGATCGTCATCGACGGCAACGGTTTCATCGATGTCGGCAGCGGGCGTTTTGAAGGCAAGCATTGCACTAATCGACTGGAGGCCCTTTTCATATTCGTCGATGGTTTCCCGAATTGTATTTAGGGATTGGGTTTCGTCGGCATTCGGGTCAAGGGTTTCATAGCGGCGGATAATTGCACGCGCGGCCCCAATATTGCTTTGCGTTGCTTCTCTGTAACCACTGGATTTTCTGAGAATATAGTTTTTAAAATTATGAATCATACCGCCATAGCCCATGGCCGAGCGTAGGGCGGATTCTAGATTAACCTGTTCTGAACTGGAAGCTTGTAGGGATTCCCATGAATCTTTGATTGTTGAAATTCGGGTTCCGGCAATCAAATAACCAGAGATCACAATCACGCCGATGAATATCAAAAGCGATGAAAGCAGGTAGGTGAACTGCCTGAGTGTCAGGTTTCGTAAGTTCATGCGATAAGCTCATAAATGACGGTCATATTTTTCGGTAGACGACAAGACTGCCGTCGTCTTCGCTAAAATCCGAATTGTCATTTAACATCCGACCGGCCAGCGTTTCGAGATCTTGAATGCCCTGTTTATGGTATTGCCTAAAATTCAGAGTTTCCGCCATGCCATCCGACCACATATAAAGAGTCTGATTGCGAGCGAGTTTTAAACGCTCTGGAACGGGTTTTGGAATTCCCGCGCCAACAATGCCATATACACCTCCAATATAATGTTCACTCATATCAACAATTGCGGCCCGTGTGTTGCCTACCGCAATATAAAGCATATTTTGGCTGGTTTTATCGACCCAGGCGAGCGCCATTGCGACGCCTCTTGTCTCTGATATTGCTTTATCGCAACCGGCAAAAATCTCCTCAATGGCTTGAGCGCGGTTTTCTTCTACATACGCAATCGCCGCTTTGGCGGCAATTTCGGCACCTTCACCGTGGCCTAGCCCATCAACAATGCAAACCAGTGCCTGGTTTGTATCTTCCCAGACAGCACATTGGTCGCCACTAACTTTGCCGCCTTGAAAGGGTCTAAGCGCGCATGCAAATGTCATTACTCTTGACTTCCGTTCATGGTGATTTCTACCCGCGTGCCTTTTGGAGTCGATGTAATTAGAAATGTGTCGACCAAATTTTGAACGCCCGATAGCCCGATGCCTAAAGTCCCACTGGTGCTAAAGCCCGCTTCCATAGCCTTATCTATATCGGGGATGCCCGGGCCAGTGTCTTCGACGACGGTTTCTATTCTGGCTCCACTTTGATCGGTGTGGCTATGGAAATCGCAAACCCCATGATCGGCATATTTAACGACATTTCGGACGAGTTCCGAAACAGCGGTCGTGTAACGGACCTGTTGGTGTTCACTAAACCCCAATTCGGATACAAGCCTGCGGCATTGAGAGGTCGCTAACGCAATATCGCGCTCGTTATTGATGTCGAGTTTGTTGTGTCGGGAAATACCCATGCTATCGGCTTTCTCTATTCACGCCAGCCAACAGCATATCAATTCCGTGCTCAAGATTAAGCGCCGTTTTGACGTTTTTTAATGCCCCATCAATTTCCAACAAAGTCATGGCGACAGCTGGCTGAATGCCAGATATGACGACGTTGCAACCGAGGACGCCAACCATCGCCGCAGTCTCGCTTAGGATTCTCGAAAGATAAGAATCAATGATTGCAAGAGAGGTAACGTCGATCACCAAACCCGTCGATCCCGTCTCTCCGATCATCACGAGCAATTCTTCCTGCAGGTCAATAATATCCCGGTCGGTCAAATCTTCCTGGAGTGAAGTCAGCAATATATTACCGCGTTTTAGAATTGGGATTTTCATAAGACTTTGCGCCTTATTTCTGGGTTATTTGCTTGCCCGTAATCCGCATTGCTTCCTCAACACCAGCACGCAACGACCCTTTAGTATTTACTTTTTCCAAATCAATACCAAGTTGGACAAGTGTTTGGGCTCCAGATGGGTTTATTCCGGTCAGGATAACTTCGGCACCCAGCATTTTGGCTGCTGCAACCGCTTTGAGCAGATGGCGTGCGACATTGGTATCAATAACAGGGACGCCGGTAACGTCCAAAATTGCAACACGGGCTTCGCATGACGATACAGTTGTCAGTAATCTTTCAATCAGGCCAGCAGCCCGTTCTGTATCAATATTTCCGACCAAGGCCATCAGAACGACATCATCCCATATCTGAATGGCGGGAGTGGATAGTTCTAGCAGGGATTTTTGTTGAGCTTCAATGATCCGGTCCGTTTCCTTACGGTCGGAAATGTCGCGGACAATTCCAACAAACCGACGATCTCCATGAACATTCACTTCACTGATTGAAAGATCGATCGCAATTGGCGTGCCATCCTTGGCCCGAGCTTCGAGCTCACGCCCCATTCCAATTATTTTTTTTATCCCTGTATCCAAGTAATTTTTAATATACGAGTCGTGATCAACGGCAATATGATTAGGAGTCAGCATTTTGACGTTTTCGCCAATCAATTCAGATACTTCGTAGCCAAACAAGGTAGTTATCGCAGAGTTTGTTTTTTCAATAATCCCTTTTTCGTCAATGACCACAATGCCATCAATAACGTTGTCAAAAACCGCCTGCATTCGCAGTAATTCGAGAGATTCTGCTTGTGTGCCGCTTTTTTCCTCAGACATAACGTCTCCATTTCATTCAGAGTGATTTGCGTTGTTTAAAACTGTACAATATTTCGTCACCAATGAAACAAATTTACGTCGATCATTTGCGAGCACTGATGACCAACTTCTTTGAATGCATAGAATGTAACTTTTTCCAATTGATCAAGTCTGGTTTGGGCCAAAATCGGAACGCATCGCCCAATTGTCCTTCATGTCCGCTTCGTCCCAACAGCAGAAAGTTTTTCATTAAGGTGAGAAGTTTCTCCTTTATTCTGAGAACGGACAGCTATTTTACAATTTTTCGAACGAGCACACCATTGTCGAGGACCAAATTTGACGACCAAATGAACTTGGCGCCTTGGCCAATAAACTGATCTTCAAAATTCATGTAGCTCGGTTTGTTGTTAACGCCGACGGTATCGTTGCTATAGACGCTGGCATCGGGCCATGCGGAGGCATCGAAATCGAGTTCTTGCCAGCCGTCGGGAACCGGCCAATGCACTGCGTAGCAGTCCTCTGAACACCCGATGCGCCCGGAGGGCAGATGGGCGGTGTCCCGGGTTTGATCATCAATGGCTTTGGCTGAATTCAGGGCTTTTATGGGCGAGACGTAATGGGGCAACGCTTTCCAGCTGCCATCGGTCTTCGTGCCATCACTTAAATGAGCGACGAAGCCCCCGTCCCCGGCATGGTAACGCGTCCCCCGGTTTTGTTCGGTGCCAAGGCCCAGATTTTCTTCCCAATCCACCAGTTGAACGGCGATCACGTAGGGTTTTTTGACGCGAAACCGGACAATTGACGCGTTAAAGGGGGTAAAGGGAACGGCGTCGACACCGACCAATTTGCCATTGATATACAATTCGAAATAGTTATCAGCGAATAACAAGCCGGTAATCACCGTGCCATCCGGGTCGATTACTGAAATTGGCACCTCGTCGGCGTCGATTTCGGCAATCGAGCGCGGACGGACGTTTGCGCAGCTATTATGCAGATCGGTCGCAAATTTTGAAGGCGCGTACTGAACCTTGGCCGGGACGGTAAAAACCTTTCCGTCCATTGCCTGTATTTTACCAACACCACTTGTGCGACCGCGACGACAATCGGAAATCTCTTCCGTGATTGTCGTCGCCCGGCCTTGCGATATCGATTTTGTCTCGGCCTTGCTGTCGCTGGCATAGAGGAAGGCTGGACCGAACAACGCCACCGCCAACAAGCTCAGGTGTTTGAACATTAACGATCCTTCCTTAATTGTACCAAGATCAGGAGTTACAACTGCTTCACTTTGACCTCAGTACCGCCCTGCTCCGCCGAGACATAACCGCTATATACCACGGAAATGGTATCGGCTGCGAGCTGGCTGTTGCTTTCAACTTCATCGCCATAGGCGACAGTTCTATAGAAAGCTTCGACTTCTTGGCCAAAACCGTGTGCATGGTCTTCGTCTGCTGCGGTTTTTGCCCAGCCTTGTTTGGTGCCAATCTTTTCCACCACGTAGACATCATCAAACTGTTTTTCGACCGGATTATAGGTCTGCATCATGTCATTGGGGTTCAGATTGCAAATGGTACGGTGGTTGTTTGCACAAACCTCCAGCCAGTTGTGGACGCCCCCCATGACGATTTCAGAGGCAAAGACGGTGGCCAGGGTTCCGTCGTCAAAAACCACGTGGATCATGGCAAAATCTTCGACATCATTGTAGTCCGTTCGCAAATGCCCGGCATCAACGAAACCTTCCGTCTGGGTCAATGAGTGGGTCCGCGCGGTCACCGCAGCCGGGCGAATGGGCTTTCCAAACCGCGCACGGCCCTCAACTCGTTTCAGATAAAGTGCTGCGGTCAACGGATGAACGCCTTTTCCGATCATCGCACCACCGCCGGAGAACTTCCAATGTCCGTAGGCTTCAGAATGCGATCCCGAGTGGGCCTCTTCGCCATGCAGCCATAAAATCTGGCCTTTGGTTTTCTCTAATATGTCGCGTTCTTTTTGAATAGCAGGCGCATAAACCCAGTTCTCCGCATAGAGGATTTGAGCGGTGGACGCAGCTTCTGCATCCAGCATGCGCTGAATTGATCCCAGCGCTTCATCGCACAGCGGTTGTTTGTCAGCCGAGTTGCCGTCAAAATCCGCCGACCCGTCACCAAAACTGCCCGTGAATGGTTTTTCAATGATTGGGAATACGTTTTTTTGTAAGGCCTTAATGGCAATTTCTTCATGTAAAGCCGCAGGAACGAGGACGTGCACCACATCGACTTGATCGAGCAGTAAATCCAGATCTTCAGCGACGTCGATGTGGTTGGCTTCGGCAAAAGCTTTCGTGTTTTTGGCCGTCCGGCCATAGACACCAACGACCTCGACATCGCATCCATAAACCTTTTCAATAGCTTCCATGTGGAAACGTGCTGCAAATCCAGAACCGATTAAACCGGCACGTATTTTCTTCTTGTTCATAATGCCCCCCAAAGTGCAAAATTAAGTAACCAGTTGGTATAATAAACGAGCCTTTTGCCCAGAACCAGCCCTAAGCAGGAGTTTCAACGGCCAAGAATGACAATAGGTTTAACTGTTTGAGCAACACGCACGAAATCTGGAAAAAGCGACTACGAGAGAAGCCTACGTCAGCGCGTGCGCGGACCATAAAGACACTGCTCCGGCATTTTGAACGCTCCCAATGGATGAGCCCGGACGAGATTTGGACGACACAATGCACGGAACTGTCGACGTTTCTGGCGCACGCCCGCAAGACCGTACCCCATTATTCTAAAGCCATACAAAACGCTTTGCCGATTGACGCAAACTCTCTTCGGGATGGTGCATGGCGTGACGTGCCTATCCTCTCAAGGCAGATGGTGAATGATCTGGGGGCGCAGTTGCAGAGCACAGACATTCCAGCGGCGCATGGCGCTCTCGATCCGATTTATACATCAGGGACAACGGGTCGCCCGGTTCGCGTGGTCAGGACGGCGCATGCCTTGAATTACTGGCGGGCGTTTACGTCGCGCGATCACATTTGGCATGATCGCGATATTACGGGAACTCTGGCGGTGATCCGATCATCAAAAAAAGGTGACGCGGTTTACCCCAAAGGCGCGTTTCATTCGGTCTGGGGCAGCAAGGACGGTGTGTTTCAAACGGGGTCGTGCGTGAGCCTTAACGTCAATACAGCGATCCCGGATATGGTTGAGTGGTTGCAACGAAGCGAACCCCGACATCTCGTAACCTTGCCCAATATCCTGATCCGAATGGCGCAATATTGTGTTGATCATGGTATTCGGTTGCCCACTTTGCGCGATATTCAGACCCATGGTGAGAATTGCGGCGGTTTTGTCCGCGATCTTGTCGGCGAAGCCTGGGGGGTAGCGGTGCATGATGTCTATAGCACTCGTGAAGTTGGCTACATGGCCCTGCAATGCCCGGAAAATGGCGCTTATCATGTACAGTCGGAAGGCGTTTATCTTGAGGTGCTTGATGCGGAGGGCCATCCCTGCCCGCCGGGTGAACCAGGGCGCGTCGTGGTGACGACATTTCAAAACCATGCAATGCCGCTGATCCGTTATGAGGTCGGCGATTTGGCGGTGATGGGGGCGCCCTGCGCTTGCGGGCGTGGTTTGCCAGTAATCCAGCGGATTGCCGGTCGTCAGCAGGATGTGCTCGTGCTGCCGACGGGGGAACAGCGGGCCACTTTGCTGGGCAGTCCCGATATTCGCGCCTTTATGGCTCTGGCACCCATTGAACAATACCAGTTTGCCCATACGGCGGCGGAAAAGCTGGAAGTCCGTTTGGTGGTGAAGCGCGATTTGACCGAAACGGAAGAAACCGGAATTACCGAGTGGCTGCGTAAAAAGTATGGCTACCCGTTTGAGATCAATTTCGTGTATCTTGATGAAATTGCCCGTACGGCAGCAGGGAAATATAAGGACTTTGTTCGGGAGTTTTAACCCCTGCCCCCGGCTCCGAAGCAATAGATAGGCAACCCAAAAAAATAATGCCGCCTGAGCTTATCGCTTGGACGGCATTAAAAATCGTAATCTAGCGCACGCGTTAACGGGCCGCGGCCATCCGTTGTTCGCGCAACGACATCACCGGTTTTGCCGGGTCATGGGCCACCTGATACGGTGCCGTGAAGTTGGAAATCGTCGCCTTCCAGTCGGCTTCGGTCTCGCCTTCTTTGATGTCCAGCGCATTAAATCCACAACGCTGCATATTCCAGTACTGATCCCGCAAGACATTGCCGACGGCGCGGATTTCACCTTTAAACTCATAGCGATGCAATAGGCGTGCGTAGGAGTAAGCGCGGCCATTTGTAAACGCCGGGAACTCTAGGGCGACAAGTGCGAACTGCGAGAGATCATCCCGGATAAGATCCGGTGATTGGTCGGCGGTCAGGCAAATGCCGAGTGAGTCGGTTCGTGCGATCAACGCTTCGCGATCTTGTTGCCAGCGCTCCAGCGTTACGATAACTTCGCCGGTTGCCGGGATGGCATCTGAATCCGCTATCCGCGTCCAGCTATCCTGGACAATTTTTCCATCTTTAAGCAGCGGCATTGAGCTTCTCCGGGTACAAACGGGCTTTAAAGGGGGCGGCACCAACACGCCGATAGGTGTCGAGAAACCGTTCATCGCCATCACGCAATTCAACGAATAGAGCAATGACCGATTCCAGGGCATCGACAACCTCATCTGACGAGAACGCCGGGCCGATGATGCTGCCAATGGCCGCATCTTCAGCACCGCTTCCGCCCAGCGTGATCTGGTAGTATTCTTCGCCACGGCGGTCGACACCCAGCAGGCCGATATGACCGACGTGATGATGACCACAGGCATTGATGCAGCCGGAAATTTTAAGCTTTAATTCGCCAAGATCAAATTGCTGATCCAGATCGGCATAACGCTTGGAAATGCGCTGAGCCAACGGAATGGCGCGGGCATTGGCCAACGCGCAATAATCAAGGCCGGGGCAAGCGATCATATCACTGACTTTACCAATGTTTGGCATGGCCAGACCAATCTCACCCAGTTCGCGCCAAAGCTCAAATAATTCGGACTGTTTAACGTGGGCAAAAACAAGGTTTTGCTCATGCGTTGCGCGAATTTCATCAAAGCTGTAAGTCTCGGCCAAATCGGCCAAATCTTCCATCTGATCCGCCGTAATATCGCCGGGCGGCAACCCTTCCGGTTTGAGCGAGATGTTGACGATCCGATAGCCCGGCTGACGGTGGGCAACGACGTTGCCGCTGACCCAACGGGCAAATGCCGGGTTTTCAAACTTTTTAGTCTCAAAATCCCGGTCAACGGCATCCAGCTTCTCGAACGGTGGCGGCGCAAAGTATGACCGAATGCGCTCGACTTCATAGTCCGGGACCTTAAGGGCGCTGTCCTTAATTTCGCGCCATTCCGCATCAACCTTGCTTCTTAGCTCTTCAATACCGGTTTCGTGCACCAGAATTTTAATGCGCGCTTTGTATTTGTTGTCGCGACGGCCGTACATGTTGTAAACGCGCAAAACAGCTTCAAGGTAGGAAAGCAGGTCTTCCTGCGCAACGAACTCGTTAAAGACTTTGCCGATCATCGGTGTGCGACCAAGGCCACCGCCAACCCAGACCTGAAAGCCAACCTCGCCTGCCTCGTTCTTTTTGATGATCAGGCCGATGTCATGAAAACGAATAACGGCCCGGTCAAAGTCAGACGCAGAGACGGCAATTTTGAATTTACGTCCGAGATAGGTGAATTCCGGGTGCAGCGTTGACCACTGACGAACGATTTCCGCCCAAATTCGTGAATCATCAACTTCATCGGCAACAGCACCCGCGTAAGGGTCTGCCGTTACGTTGCGAATGCAGTTGCCACTGGTTTGAATGGCATGCATTTCAACGTCTGCCAGTTCGGCCAGCAAATCAGGAACCTGATCAAGTTTTGGCCAGTTAAACTGAATGTTTTGGCGGGTTGTGAAATGCCCATAGCCCCGGTCATAGGTTCTGGCGATGTGTGCAAGCTTGCGCATTTGCACGGATGAAAACGTGCCATAGGGAATGGCGACGCGCAGCATGTAGGCGTGCAATTGCAAATACAACCCGTTCATCAGGCGCAACGGGCGAAATTCTTCCTCAGACATTTCACCGGTCATCCGGCGCTCAACCTGGCCCCGAAACTCGGCGACGCGTTCGTTTACGAAATTGCGATCAAATTCATCGTAGCGATACATACTTAACCAACTCCATTGAAGTATACAGGTGTCACGTCATCCAAATGGGATAAGTGACCGGGAATGTCGTGACGGGCGAAGTCGGCGTGTGTTGACGGGCCGTAGGCGCGAATGCGCTCGCGGTAACGAACGGGGCGAATGGCCCCCTCTTCCGTTTCTGTGACTTCAATTTCGTAGGGGCCAACAATGATCTGCGCCTGTTCAGCGGCATTTGCCAAGGCAAGCCTGTTTTCCAGATCAACACCTTCGTTCAACATCTGTGCATCAAGGATCGAATCAACCCAGCTTCCGTCTTCGGCCAAGAAGACAACCAGACCATCGTTAAGGCGATTTGCGGTGATTACCTGCAGTGCCATGTTTTTGTTCCTTTGCGTTAAATCAGCCTCGGCTGATCGATATTGAGCCAATTTTAGAGGGTATAAATAATAATAACATTAATAATATGGTGTAATTTTATTAATTAGTCAAATTAATTGTATATTAAAATAATATACTATTAAATCATGTAAATAAGATGTTGTTAAGTGTCCCAGGCTGGTTCTGGCGTTGGCCCACTGCCCCTGATATGTTGCCTTAAATTCATTTGTTTCCCCGCCGTGAGGATGATCCCGATGTCAGATATGCAGAGTAATGATCAAGCTTCAGCCGACGCTATCGGTTTCTTCGAGCGCTGGCTCTCGCTTTGGGTCGCCATTTGCATCATTGCGGGTATAGCCCTTGGTAACTATGCCAGCGGCCTGTTTTCCCTGCTGGCCGGGCTGGAATATGCATCGGTTAATCTGGTTGTCGCCGTCCTGATCTGGGCAATGATCTATCCGATGATGGTCAATGTTGATTTTTCCAGCCTGCGCCATATTGGGGAACGCCCAAAAGGTCTGGTGATTACGGTCGTCGTTAATTGGTTGATTAAACCTTTTTCGATGGTCGCCTTGGGCGTTTTGTTTTTTGAAGTTTTGTTTGTTGATTACATCGATCCCAAGGATGCCAGCGAATATATCGCCGGGCTAATTCTGTTAGGTGCGGCCCCTTGCACAGCGATGGTCTTTGTCTGGTCGCAGATGACCAAGGGCGATCCGGCTTATACGTTGGTTCAGGTGTCGCTGAACGACGTCATAATGATCTTCGCCTTTGCCCCCATCGTCGCTTTTCTGCTGGGGATCACCGACATTGTTATTCCTTGGGAAACCTTAATTCTGTCCGTCGGGCTTTACGTTATTATCCCGCTGATCGCCGGCGCAGTAACCCGAAAGATCTTATTGTCATCAGCAAAATCGGGCGATGAAGACCGTAAAATTGATGCATTTTCTGCCAAGGTGAAACCTTTCTCGGTGATGGGGCTGCTGCTAACGGTCGTGTTGTTGTTCGGGTTTCAGGGCAAGGTCATTTTGGCGCAACCCTTCCTGATTGCCCTGATTGCTGTTCCGTTGATCGTTCAGTCCTATGGCATTTTTGTGATCGCATATGCTGCCGCCTGGATGTGGAAGGTCCCACACAAGGTTGCTGCCCCCTGTGCTTTAATCGGGACATCCAACTTCTTTGAACTGGCCGTGGCCGTGGCGATCAGCTTGTTTGGTTTGCATTCGGGAGCCGCCTTAACAACGGTCGTTGGCGTACTTGTTGAGGTTCCCGTCATGCTATCATTGGTCGCCATTGCGAACCGGACGAAACGGCATTTTCCAGCAGGTTAAGCGATATAAGTATTCGCTCACTGCAAGGTGTGGGCCTTGCAGTGAGGCATGTCGGTTTACTTCAGAATGGACATATCCAAAGCATTTACCCGGTTGCAGATGATGTTTTCGCGGTTGATGTGTTCGCCAACACGGTCGGATAATTGGGTTATCCAGTGCTCATCTTCATAGACGGCAGCATATAGGCGTTCGCGTTCAGATTCTGACTCAAAACGGCGCATCCAGAAAAACACGCTGTCGTCCTCTTCGCCGCGGAATATACCCGGGACGACCATGCCTTTACTGACCTGGAAAGGTAAAATTTCTTCGTTAAACATTTTGACCCAGGACTCCATTTTTCCCGGGCGAATCTCATACTGACGGATTTCATAAAACGGCACAGAACGTTCCTTTACGAATTTCAAATTTTAAAGTTAAGGCATTGCCGCAGAGAACGCGGCAACATTCGGTGAGCGCTGATACTAGAAGCCACAGAGACTATTCACAAGATGGGGGCGTTGGCACTTATATGTTCAAGGCCTCGGGTTGGTTGCTCGATTTTCAACAGTTGGGATATATCCTGGCCCCGATCTCCACCCTTTCTATCGATCCATTGCTCTCCAAGAGGAAACCCGTTTAGCCTTCAATCAAGTGGCTCCTTAGCAACGGTTTTCGGTGTTTTGGTCGAATTTCCTGTAACGCCATAAAAGGTCAGCCTGTTTGGGGTAAGGTTTACTCAACTCCTCTGGGTTAAGCGGCACTAAAATTGCCCCCCCGTATTAACTTAAGTCGAGGCAGCGTTACTTTGCCGTCGCGCGCGCATCTGTTCGCGCAAACGGACGTCTGCTTGCTCGGTCCCGTCGTGGAAGGTGCCGAACCATTTATCCAGCGGGATCAGGCTGCCCCCGTAATTGCATTCAAAATACTTGTGATGCTGATAATGGAAATAGCTGCCTGCGGCAAAATCCACACCTTTGCAGATGTTGGCCTTTTCAAATCCGCAATGTCCAGGGGCCGGCTGGAACGCAGCTAAGTGTATTTGATAGAGCGCGTTTACGGGGTGCAAGGCAATCAACCATTGGACGACAACGGTGGAGAAATAGAGAATATGTTCGACGGGATGCATCGACAGCCCTGACCACGGTCCGACCTGGACATTATTATGGTGCAGGGAATGAACGTGTTTGTAGAGAAACTTCACGTGCAGCAAGCGGTGCCCGCAATAGAAATGTAGCGAATGGATAATCGGCCCCAATACCGCCAGAAATACGAACCATGCCCAAAAAGCGGTCGGGCTTGAGAAATCTATAAAACCGATGTGGTTGTTGGCGAAAAGCCAATAGGTGAGAGCTTCATAGGCGGTCATGACGGGCACACCGAAGACCAGCGTGTGATACATGTTGTCTTTGACCTGATTTTTAAATTTAAAGCGTCGGCTGTTGATCGGAAAAGGTTTTGTTGTGTATCTGAGCCGGTCACCCTGACTTTTGCGAATGTAAAGAAACGCATGTAAACCGCCGAACAGCAATCCAATCAGAACAAAGTTTCGGGCAAGCAACGTCGCAATCCACCACGGCTCAAAAGTTTTCATGGAAGCGAGTTCAGGCGTCAAATAGGCCCAGGTGAAGACGGATACGCCCAGCCAGAAAATGTTTTCCGGCCAAATAAAACCGGGCCAACTGAAGAGCCATTTGAATGTTTTAAGCGGCTGTGGCGGCCAGGCATTTATCGGTGCAGGGACAATGGCATGGTCAGGACGCCACTCGCCATGTTTGTCGCGGATATTCCCTATGGTATCGGTCTCACTCATATGTCGTGTCCCCCCCCCAGCCTTATGCGTGGCCCCTTCGTTTCTCTTGGACCACATAGATTATCACTTTATCATGAACTCGGTTTGTATGCCTATCCCTTTGCGCCTCATGCCAATTGCCAGCTAGGGAGCTGGCGTGTCTGATGCGAAAAACGGCTCGTGCATGAAGCCAAAGGGCGTAGGGTATCTATTTTGTAGCATAGGCCAACGCCTTTCGCGCAGTCAGGACCGGTGCTGCCCCCCCCCTCTTCCGTTTTGTTTCTGACATTTGCCCTTTCCTTTCGTTCAGCCATATATCCGCGGAGCGAGAAACAATTGAGGCGAAAAAGAGCGCGAGGATTACCTAGATCATGTTTTTAATATCTGAGGCGAATGTCGGAAAAGCGAAATGATTGTTTTTCAGTTTACGCGAAGCGATCCCGTATTTCATCGCCATGGCGAAGATGTGAATAAGGTCTTCGCCGTGATGCCCTACCATGTGTGCACCAAGGATTTGATCCGTATCTTCGTCGATAATGATTTTTGCATAAGCGATTGTCTCCGCGTAGGTTTTACCGGAAAACCAGCCGGTCATGTCGCTTTCCGTGACCTTGATATTGAGGCTTTTGTCTCTGGCAGATTGTTCGGTCATACCGACCATGCTTAATGCGGGTACGGTGTAGATAGCGCTGGGAATAAATCGGTAATCAGGCTCGAGGCGTGGACCATTGACAATATTCTGGCCAACAATGCGGCCTTCATAGGTGGCAACAGGCGATAGCTGAACTGAGCCGGTAAGAGCATCACCACAGACCCAGACAGCAGGATTTGAGATGGATCGCAGGTGGTCGTCGAGATGGATGGCAAATCTATCGTGTTTGACGTTGCCAGCTTCCAGGTCTAGGTGCTCAACATTGGCGACCCGACCAGCTCCGTTGACCACCCGATCCGCCGTTATAACGTGCTCTCGGTCATCGATACTGTAAATGACATTAAGTTGGCTTCCCGCAAGACTCACTTCCCGGATCGTGACACCGGTCTTTATCGTGACACCGAGACGTTCTGTCTCATCTTGCAATGCGGTGACGGCACCCTGATCCAGTTGCGGCAGCAAGTTCGGCATGGCCTCAAGAATTGTCACTTTCGTTCCAGCACGGGCATAAACATGACTGAATTCAAGAGCAATGACGCCCCCGCCGATGAAGACGATTTCTTTGGGTTGTAATTCTTCCGAAAGGATATCTTCGGAAGTGATCATGTATTCGGCACCCTTGATCGGCAGTCGACGTGGGGTCGATCCTGTCGCAATAACGATGTTGTCTGCGTAAAGGGTCCGACCGTCGACAGTAATCGAGTTAGGACCATTGAAGAACGCTTCTCCGCGATAAACGTCACCCCGTTTCTCAGCAAGGCTTTCCATGGCTTCAGGAATTGGCGCGACCATCGATTTTTCACGTTGGATCAGCTGCTGCCAATCAAGTTTTGCTTTACCTACCTTGATTCCATGTCGGCTAGCTCGATCAATTTCGTGAAGTGCATGGGCAGCCGCAACGAGAACTTTCTTGGGCGTGCATCCCCGATTTGGGCACGTGCCGCCGAATTCACGGTTTTCGATAAATGCGATACTCTTGCCAGCTTCATGGGCAATTGCGGACACTCCGAAGCCGGCGTTACCACCGCCAATGATAATGATATCATATTTTTGTGCCATTTTTATTCTCCAGTACTGTATTGTGAACGATTGATTTGACGTTCCTTACAATCCCAAGGCAGAAAGCTCAGGGTGCTCATCAGGGCGACGGCCTAGAGGCCAATAAAATTTACGATCATTTTCTGTGATCGACTGATCGTTGATACTGGCGATACGCCTCCGCATCAGCCCATCAGCGGTAAACTCCCAGTTTTCGTTCCCATAGGATCGAAACCAATCCCCATCAGCGTCGTGCCATTCATACGCAAACCGAACCGCTATGCGGTTATCTTGAAACGCCCAAAGTTCCTTGATCAGTCTATATTCACGTTCGCGCTGCCATTTTTCGGACAGGAAACGTTCTATCGCTCCCCTACCTGATAAAAACACTGAGCGATTTCGCCATTGGCTGTCTTCAGTGTAGGCCAGTGCTACTTTTGACGGGTCTCTTGAGTTCCAGCCGTCTTCCGCAGCACGGACTTTTTGAATGGCAGTTTCTTCATTGAATGGGGGAAGTGGTGGACGGGTCATTTTATGGGTCCTGTTTGTTGTGTGGTGAAAGGGTGTCTCCGGCCAAACGCAGGGGGGACGAATGACCGGAGATGTGCGCCGAACATAGGGGGACGTTAACGGCGCGTGGGATATGGGTTAGTAGAACTTGGCAGCTTTGATGGATTGTGTGTCCATTTATGCTGCGTCTACCTGGCTATTGACCGGGCCATTCCAAATGTTTGGGAGGAATGCATCATCAATATCTGTTTGGGTAATGTGGTTCGTATAGTTCGACATTACCTTCAGGCTGGTGCCAAGAATAATTTCCAAAACGGTTTGCAGGGAGTAACCAGCCGCCAAAAAGGTGTCGATATCGTGATCGTCAGGCCATCCACGTTTTTCATTTACGATCGCGGAGAAAATACGCAGCGCCTCCAGCTTCTGATCAGCGATCGGCGTATTCTCACGTAACGCCTTGATAATATCAGAGGGGACATTTGCCATTTGTGAAATGGTTGTATGGGCCGCCATGCAGTAGGTGCAGTTGTTCAAGCGATTATTGGTCATCAGAATGATTTGGCGTTCTGTCTCAGATAAATTCGTTTTGTCGAAAATATCTGCCAAAGTCATATATCCTTCAAGCAGAGCTGGCGCGTGAGCCATGTTGCCAAGCAAGTTCGGTATGAACGAATAGGCATCCTTTGCACCCTGCAAAAAACGTTTGGAGCCTTCGGGGGCAGAATCAATTGTATGGGTTTTGAATTGGGTCATAAACTTAGTCCTTTTCATTACTTGGAGATTGAGGGTCTCCGGTCATTTGCGGGGAAGTCAGATGACCGGAGACGTTTGCGCCGAACATTAGGAGACAAAAACGGCGCTTGGGGATTGGATTAGTTGACGGCGGCAGCCTCAATTGCTGCGACCGCAGAAGCTGTATCGGTTACGTGACTTGCGATCATGCGGAAATTGATAAGAGCGGCTTCGTAACCGTCATAGCCAGGAACTTGAGCAGCAGCTGTCGCATCGGTAACAACCATGACTTCAAACCCTTCTTCCACTAGGGCACGCATGTGAGATTCTGTGCATAAATTGGCGGACATACCGGCAATAATGACTTTGTCGATTCCTTGTTTACGCATTTGTAAAACCAGATCGTTGCTTTCGGGGCCGAATACTTTGTGGGGGCTGGTAACAACAGTTTTTCCGTCGTTGATGTATTTCTTGTACTGGTCGAGCCAATCGGCACCGGATCCTTCGAATCCGGCAGTATCAAGTGGACTTTTGCGATTAAACATCCCGATCTTGTGCATCAATGTTTCAAGCGCTCCTTCGAATTTCCAACCGTGATCATGCGGATAATAATAGTGCGGTGAGACAAACACGGGCATGTCCGTTGCCTTGGCCGCTGCGAACAGCTGATCAATGTGTTTAACCGTGCCATTGGCTTCGATGTTTTTACCGACCACACCCCAGGTAACGCCATCCGGGCTCAAGAAGTCGATTTGTGGATCGGTAACCAAAAGCGCAGTTCTGCCTTGAACAATCTCGAACCCTGGATCGGGCAGGCCGCTGTTATCTGCGAAGACATCATCGCCAACCATCGAAATTGCCAGCGCTGCTGCCGCAGAGATCGCAATAACGCCTGCGCGAATGTTGTTCCATGTAAAATCAGTCATATAGGTCTTCATTGTGTTCTCCATTTTCTATTCAGCGCATCGCGCTGTGTTGCTGTATTCAAAAATGTACCGATCAGTACACCTTATAATTATAAAAAAGTACAGATCGGTACATATTGTCAATCAAATATTTTATATTTTTATCGGAAATGTTTTGGTTATCTATTTAAAACATTGAAATAAATAAATATATTTTTTACGTTTTATGGAATATAGTTTATATTGGTTTACTGTTCGGTAATCTTTAGGAGCTGAAAATGAGGCAAACAAAACGTGATGAGCTGGTACAGAAGGCTCTTCAGGTGTTTTATCAGAATGGATTCAATGCGACCGGTATGGATAAACTTGTCGCAGAGACCGGCATTTCCAAGACATCCATGTATAAGCATTTTCGTACTAAGGAGGATCTCATTCTTGCCGTGCTGCGCTTACGTGATGAGCTTTTCCGGAACTGGCTTTACCGTCGGATGGAAGAACTGGCAGAGACGTCTGAACAGCAACTTATTGCAATGTTTGATGCCCTCGAAGAGTGGTTTGCCGAAGCGGGTTATCGGGGATGTATGTTCATAAAGGCATCTTCGGAATTTCAGGATGTTGATCATCCCATTCACATGCAATCAGCCGACCACAAACGAATGCTTGAAAGCCATTTCACGAAATTAGCTACGCAAGCGGGTCTCCAGGAACCTGAAATGGTTGCACGCCAAATCCTGCTTCTAAAAGAAGGCGCCATCGTGACGGCTCATTTGGGACATACAGAGAATCCGGCACAAGATGCTAAATCAGCGGCAATTTTGTTACTTAAAACAAATTCCGAATAGCTGATTGCGGGCTCTTTGTGAATAGCAACGGAGACCCAATTTGTCTTAGCCAAGTGCCAAGTTTTGAGCCCTTGAAAAGCAAGGAAAATGGCCCATAGTTATTATTATTTCTTTTCCAGCTTAGTTGTGTGCCAGCAACTTCCGCGCGGCGCGGAACAAGTCGGCGTCCCTGCCCCGTCGGCCAATTAACTGGACACCAATTGGCATTCCATTTGGTCCCGTCATCAGCGGTAACGATAGGGTTGGTACGCCAATCAGGGTCCACATGCGTTGAAACGCGGCGTTGCCGGTCGATTGTAATCCCAGAAGAGCTTCGCCTGTGGCCGCAGCAGTGATCATGACGTCATAGTGACCTAACAATTGATCGACGGCATGGTTTAAGGAGCCCACCAGCTCAGAGGCTTCGACATAAGCTTCCGCAGAGATATCACGCCCTGCTTCTATCCGTTCCTGAGTTTCCGGCATGATTTGATCACGATGGTCCAGATAATAGGATGAGAGATTATGCCACAGGCTAACATCCATGACGGTTGCCTGTGCATCAAGCGCGCGATCAAAGATACCACCGAGCTCCACTTCCTGAACGGCGTCTCCCAGTGTTTGAAGGTAACCCTCCATAACGCCTGTCAGATAGTCCTCTGCTTGCGCCCACGGGGGGCCTTTGACAAAAGCCAGGTTCAGCGGGTCTTGTGATGGTGTCTCGGCAACGGCATCGATGAGCCCTGCCCCGCTATGGGACCGCATATCAAAATCAGCGGCGTCATAAACCATCAACGTATCGGCAATCAGTGCCAGATCTTCGAGCGAGTTTGCATAAACTCCTAAATGATCAAGTGGCCGCGATATAATGAACACGCCTTTGCGGGATATGCATCCATAGGTCGGTTTATAGCCAAAGACGCCGCAATAAGAAGCGGGACGCAAAACAGAACCGCCGGTTTGAGAACCGATGGCCAGTGGCACCATATGATCCGCCACCGAAGCTGCTGACCCCGAGGATGATCCGCCCGGTGTGCGTTTTGGATCGTGCGGATTGGTGGTGCCCCGTTGTCCGGTTAAAGCAAACTCTGTTGTGATGGTTTTGCCCAATATGATTGCACCGGCATGACGCAACAGGGCCACCGCCGTTGCGTCATTTGCCGGACGTCGACCCCGGAAATGGTCCGAACCGCATTCGGTCGGCATATCGGCTGTATCGATGATGTCTTTCAAACCGACCGGCACGCCATGTAGCGGGCCAAGGTCTTCTCCGCTGGCGCGTTTGGCATCAGCCTTTTTGGCTTGTTGGATGGCCAACCCCGGGTCACAAAAGGCCCAGGCCTTTACCGTGCCTTCGCGGTCGTCTATCCGACTCAAACAAGCCCGAACGACTTGTTCTGAAGTGACTGTGCCGCTGCGGATCGCGGTGGCCATTTCACTGGCACTCTTCAAGTTTAAGGCGACGGGCTCGACCATCTTTTGTCTCCGGTGCTCTGTTGCAATTAACCCAATTAACGGGCAAAAGTCTTTTCATGGAAAACGATACACTTGATTTGAAGGACCGGACAAGCTTTCGGTTCTGGACCCCGGTCACCATCCGCTTTTCGGATCAGGACCCATTGGGCCATGTGAACAATGTCGCCTATGCGGCATATATTGAAGCGGCGCGCACGATGTTCTTGGGCGGGCTGCTTGATCCGGTTGAAAACCCCGGAATCGATTTCATTCTGGCGCGTGTGGTCATCGACTACATCAAGGAAACCCACTATCCGGGCACGGTTGATGTGGGCGGGCGTGTTTTGAAGCTGGGCACCAAGTCGATTACGACCGGCTACGGCGTTTTTGTTGGCGATGACTGCGTTGCGACAAGTGAGGGAGTGAACGTATTTTTCTCTGCCCATGATCGCAAAACCATCGCTATTCCCGATAGCGTCCGCGCCAATCTGGAAACTGACCCCATGCAGGAACACAATACCCGCGGCTATGTACGGGGATACTAGGAGTTATTATGGCCAAAGTTAAATCCGCACTTTTTCATAATTACCCGGCAGTTGATGGCGTCGTTTATCCGGAGGCGACGTTGGCGAGGATTGCTGAGCTGACAGATTTTTACCCGGAACGGATTGATGCGGAGAACTTCGATCAGCACGCCCCTGCGCTGGCGGACGTTGAGGTGATTTTTGCGACCTGGGGCATGGTCTGTTTTGAGGAGCGGCATTTTCAGGCGATGCCAAAGCTGAAAGCTGTATTTTATGCGGCTGGTAATGTGAAGGCCTTTGCCCAACCGCTGTTGGATCATGACGTGATATTGGTTAGCGCATGGCAGGCCAACGCGATCCCGGTTGCCGAGATGTGTTTATCGCAAATCCTGTTGTCGTTGCGGGGGTACTTTCGCTCTGTCCGCCAATATCGGGATACCAAACAGCTTTCTGCCAAGGCATACCATCGTCCCGGTGTGCATGGGGAAACCATCGGTATGCTTGGGATGGGGAAAATTGGAACGCGGACACGATACCTATTGAAAGACTATCCGCTGAACGTCATCGCTTATGATCCCTTCTTGACGGATGAACGGGCGCGAGAGCTGGATATTGAAAACGTCACGATGGAGGATGTCTTCAAGCGTTCAGCCGTTGTCCTCAATCATATTCCTGATATCCCTTCGACCCGGCTCGTACTGAATGCCAGTCATTTCGAAAGCATGCGCGAAGGTGCTACGTTCATCAACACCGGCCGCGGCGCACAGGTCATTGAGGCGGATTTGCTGCGTGTGATGAGCGAACGCCCGGACTTAACAGCGCTTTTGGACGTTACGGACCCGGAGCCGCCGACAGATGATTCTGCCTTTTGGGATCTGCCCAACATCATCAACAGCCCGCACATCGGCGGCACCATTGGCGATGAGGTTACCCGTTTATCTGACTTGGTGATCGAAGAGTTCGAGCGCTGGGCAGCAGGCAAGCCACTCACCCAGCAGGTCACTGCAAAAGTCTTTGAGACGATGGGTTAAGGCCATACTCCTAAAAGATCAGGCAGCAACATGGGTTGTCGTACTCAGCGATATTTTGCCGCCGTAATAAACTCGCCAAAGCTCTCGCACCAGATCAACACCGTGTTATAGGCGGAAACATCAACACCTGCAGGCACAGTGACAATAAATCCGTCAAAGGTTTTCACATCGCCGATTTGTTTCGATTGGTCTTTAACTGCCACAAAACCGGCTTCGTCCTCAACAAAGCTTTTCACCAGATAAACTTTATAGTCGGGGCCCGGCGCCATCTTTCCCTGATGGACAATTTGACTTGCCGAGACGCTCACGGTCCCCTCGCCCCAATGCAGGAAATCGCTTCCTGCAAGTTCGCGGGTAAAAGAGGCCTCGAACATGGCTTGCTTAGCGCTATCCGCCAAAGCTGAACGATCTACGCTTGGGGGGGCTGTGATGATCGGGAGAAGATAAATGCCAAGAGCAAAGCCTACGGCCAAAGCACCCGCATGTGTTCCAAGTAGCAGAATCCAGCGCATCATCATTCCCCGTGTTAAAGGTTCAAAATAATTAAAGGGGTAGCACAGGTCGGAACCGAGTTCAAAGGAAACACCTCTCCCCTAAACGTCCCTGTTACAACACCCAACGGGATTGTTTTTCCAATGTCCAGACAGTGTCGATCACGGACTGGCGTGCATCTTTAGCCATCACGGCTCCAGCAAGTTCATTAAACTTGTCTTCAAGGTCTTGGTCCGTGAGCGGATGATCGGGATCGCCGCGCCGGGTTGGCGCGTGGTGGCTGATCATTTGACCGTCAGATAAGGCAATCTCGACTGTCGCGGAGCGTTGGCTGGGAAACGCGGCTTCGGCTTCATCGCTTACCAGAATTTCAACCTTGGACATGAGCTCACGAACATCTTCATTTTTCAGCCAGGTATCGGCAAAGGCGCTCAGCCCTAATTGCCCCTCAAGTGCCGCCATTGCCACTGTATAAGGCAGGCTGAACTTGGCTTCATATGGGGTTTGCGGGTTCGTGTTTCCGCAGACTTCCAGGGCCTTTCGATAGCTCTTAACTGTAATAGAGTTAATATCCGCGTTGGACAGCTTATGGTGGCGCCTCAATTCCTGTACGGCATCAATGGCCGCGAAGGTATGACCGCAACAGCAATGAAGTTTCTGGGTCATCCGGGTGATGGTATAATCGTGCCCCCATCCGTCGAAGGCCGCGTCCCAATCGACATCGCGGCTCATGGCATTGCCAAATCCCCGTTCGCCTTCCAGCATGTTATCCGCACCGGTAACACCTGCGGCTGCCATTTGGGCGCACAATAGTCCCGTCTCGGCGGCTCGGCCGGCATGGAGTGGCTTGCTCATGGCATCGGATCGAAAGGCCTGTTGTAGTCCGGCGGCCATTGTTGCCGCATTGGCAAGCGCGTGTTTGGTCTGGGCGGCCGTCAGGCCCAGAATTTTTGCGGCCGCAGCGGCGGCACCAAAGGCACCGACGGTGCCGGTCGTGTGCCAGTAATCGTAATGTGATGGCTGAACGGCTGCCCCAATGCGGTTGGAAATCTCGTACCCGGCGACAATTCCCACAAGCAGGTCGCGCCCTGAGCCTTCAACTGATTGCAAGGCAGCGATGCCTGCTGAAATCACGGGTGGCCCTGGATGGTAGATGGCATTGCGGTAAATATCGTCAACTTCAAGAGTGTGCGAAGCGACGCCGTTGATCAACGCTGCTGTACGTGGGGTCGCCACGCGGCCTGACGGGATCAGGGCCGCTTTGCCGTGGTCAAGGTCGTCTGCCAGCGCCGCTTGCAAGGCCATGGCCGGGGGCGCAATACCGCCCGGAATGACGGCCGCCAGATAATCCAGCAAGCACCGCTTTGCGGCATGGATAACCGGGGCTGGTAAACCCATATAGTCTAACGCGTCAATATAACGTCCAAGTTTTTGTGCTAACATATCTTCAGTATCCCGACCTGCCCATTGCCCCTACAGATAAATCCAGGGGCGCTTGTGTTCATCTTGTTGGCGGTGTTCTTGTATTTCCGATACCCGGCTCAAGGTAACACCGATATCGTCTAACCCTTCCAGCAGTTGAAGTCGACGGCGCGGGTCGATGTCAAAGGAAACGATGTCCCCATCCGGCAACGTGACCGTTTGTTGATTGAGGTCGATATCAAATGGCCCGATGTTTCCGCTTTCGGCTTTATCAGCCAGACGCTGAACAATCTGTTCGTCCAGCATGAGGGGCAGAAGCCCGTTTTGGAAACAGTTGTTATAAAAAATGTTGCCGAAACTGGGGGCGATAATGCAACGGATGCCCAGACCGTATAATGCCCAAACTGCGGATTCCCGTGAACTGCCGCAACCGAAGTTCGGGCCGGATATAAGGATTTGGGCCTCTTTAAAGGTGGGTGTGTTGAGGATGAAGTCCGGATTTTCTGAGCCATCAGGAAGATACCTCAGGGTTTCAAAGGCATATTCGTGCATGTGGTCGCGTTTCGCCGTCAGATAGCGGTCCATGGGGATGATGAGATCGGTATCTATATTGGCACGGACCAATGGTGCGGCTATTGAAGTCAGACGTGTAAACGGCTCCATGGATTAGCTTCCCATCATGCGGCGGACGTCGGTGATTTCGCCACGGAGCGCTGCCGCCGCTGCCATTTGTGGACTGGCGAGGTGCGTTCGACTGCCTTTGCCTTGCCTGCCGACAAAGTTACGGTTTGATGTGGAGACACAGCGGACACCAGCGGCCAGCGTTTCCCCGTTTGAACCCACACACATCGAACAGCCCGGATTGCGCCACTCAAATCCGGCGTCTGTAAACAGGGTATGCAAACCTTCGGCTTCGGCGGCTCGTTTGATGTCGACCGATCCGGGAACGACCCATGCCGTGACATGTTCGGCAACATGGCGCCCTTGAATGACTTCCGCTGCGGCCCGTAAATCGCTCAAACGACTGTTGGTACACGAGCCGATGAACACGTGATCGATTGCGACCCCTTCAATCGGTTGACCCGGAGTAAGCCCGACATAATCAAGCGCGGCCCTGTAGGCGGTTTGTTCTTCTGTTGTCGGTTGATCATCAGGTGAAGGCACTGACTGGTTTATAGAAATCATATGTTCGGGACTGGTTCCCCAAGAGATTTGCGGTTCGATCTGACTGACATCAACGCTGACGTCCCGATCAAATTCGGCTCCTGCGTCCGTGGGTAAGGCGCGCCAATGTGTGACGGCCGCTTCCCACTGCGCGCCTTTGGGCGCATATTCGCGACCGGAAATGTATGAAATGGTCTTGTCGTCGGGTGCAACCATGCCAACTTTTGCCCCCATTTCGATCGACAGGTTACACAATGTCATGCGCTCTTCAATTGACAGAGCGGTAATCGCCGGTCCTGCGTATTCAACCGCGAACCCATCACCAGCGGCGACCCCTTCCCGGCCAATGAGGTGCAAAATAATATCCTTTGCCGAGACAGCTTGTTGAAGCTCCCCCTCAAAGGTCACGCGCATGCGTTTTGGTTTTTTTTGAATAACCGTCCCCGTTGCCAATACGTGCGCAACTTCACTGGCTCCAATGCCCCAGGCCAGGGCCCCTAACCCGCCGTGGGTGCTCGTATGACTATCGCCACAAACGATCAGGGAACCTGGCAAAGTTAGGCCCAGTTCCGGGCCGATGACGTGAATAATGCCAAATCCATGTTCGCCAATCTCAAAGAATTTGATCCCTTGCTCTGCGGCCAATTCGCGCAAGGGATCAACACAGACATCATAGCGTTCGCCTGTATGAGGTGCGTCATAGGCCGTCGATACCGTGTGGTCGGGGCAAGCGAACGTCAGGTCTGGAAAGAGAACGGCTCTACCTTGGTCAGCCAGGCTTCTGAGTGCGCGGGTTCCGCTTAAATCATGAATAAAGTTGCGGTCAACCTGCAACAATGAAAACCCGTCCCCCATATCGGTGACAACATGTTCGTCCCAGACTTTGTCGAAAAAGGTTTGCGGTTTCATATCAAAATCATGCCCTTTCTGAGAAGGCTCGGCAATATAACATTATGGTCAATTGAGAAGGGTTGGATTTGGCGGATTGGCCCCTGTATAACTGCCAGCAGTTGCGTTTTATATGTTTAGTGGGGAGATTTCGATTATGAATAAAAAGATTTTGGGCGCTGTTGCAGCACTGAGCCTTATGTCGGCACCAGCTTTGGCCGCCGATCCGGTGAAAATCGGGATGATTACAACCCTTTCCGGGGGCGGAAGTTCGTTGGGGATTGATATCCGTGACGGGTTCCAACTGGCCGTTAACATGCGCGGTGGTATGCTCGGAGATCAGGCCGTTGAAGTGATCATCTCTGATGATGCACGCAAGGTCGGAAATGCGAAACAAATTGCTGATCGCATGCTCAAGCGTGACAAGGTTGATGTCATGACAGGGATTGTCTGGTCGAATTTGGCATTGGCTGTGGTTCCAAGTGTAACCAAGGCCGGTAAGTTTTACCTGAGCCCGAATGCGGGTCCGTCCAAACTTGCAGGCAAGAGCTGTCACAAGAACTATTTCAATGTTGCCTGGCAAAACGACAATCTGCATGAAGCGGCAGGTCAGTATGTGACCGATAAAAAGCACAAAAGCGTCTATATCATGGCGCCCAATTATCCGGCTGGCAAAGATGCATTGGCTGGATTTAAGCGTTATTACAAAGGCACCATCGCGGGTGAAGTTTATACCAAGTTGGGTCAGGTGGATTATGCCGCTGAACTGGCAAACCTTCGTGCTGCCAAGCCGGATGCGGTCTTTTTCTTCTTACCGGGCGGTATGGGGATCAATTTCGTTAAACAGTATGCTCAGGCAGGTTTAAAGGAAACAACTCCGCTCTATGGACCCGCGTTCTCCTTTGATGAAGGCATTTTGAAAGCTGTTGGTGATAATGCGCTGGGCGTTATTAATACATCGCAGTGGAACAAAGACATCAAGAACGCTGCAAATGCCGATTTTGTTGCAAACTTCCACAAGACATACGGTCGTTTCCCTTCACTATATGCCAGTCAGGGCTTCGATACGGCGTTGTTGCTCGATAGTGCCATACGGGCTGTCGGTGGAGACATGAGCAAGAAGGATGCGTTCCGTGATGCCCTGAAGGCGGCCAAGTTCCAATCGGTGCGGGGGCCCTTCAAGTTTGGGCCAAATAATCACCCGGTTCAGGATATCTATGCCCGTGAAGTTTACAAAGACGGTGACAACGTGACCAACAAGATCGTTAGTAAGGTCTTTACCAACCATGGTGACGTCTACGCTGCTGATTGCAAGATGTAGGTTGGACCCAACACAATTCGGCGGAGCAGCTTCGGGTTGCTCCGCCGTTTTTATTTTATCATGACAGTTTATCTTTTCCTCGAACAAACTCTGAATGCCTTTCAACTTGGCGTTATGCTGTTTTTGATGGCGGCTGGCCTGACGCTGGTGTTCGGAATCATGAATATGATCAATCTGGCGCATGGATCTTTCTATATGATCGGCGCCTATGTCGCGGCCTATGTCGGTCATGTTTCGGGAAACTTTTTTATAGGTGTCGCGGTGGCTCTGCCGGTTGCGGCTCTTGTCGGAATGGCGGTCGAGATGATCGCGCTTCGCAAACTCTATAACCGCGATCATCTGGATCAGGTGTTAGCGACGTTCGGGTTGATCCTGTTTTTCAATGAATTGACCAGTATCATCTGGGGGCCGCAGGCGATTTTCGTGCCGATCCCAGCCTTGTTTGAGGGTTCTGTTGAATTGATACCCGGAGCCCCCTATCCGGTTTATCGCCTTGTGATTATTGGTGCCGGCCTGCTTGTCGCGTTTCTGCTTCGGTTGCTCATCGTCAAAACCCGCACTGGCATGTTGATCCGCGCCGGCGCATCAAATCGCGAAATGGTTAGCGCTCTGGGCGTCGATATTGACCGGCTTTACACCATTGTTTTCGGCTTGGGTGCTTTGCTGGCCGGGTTGGCAGGTGCTTTGGCGGGCCCAATATTGGCGACCGAAATCGGGATGGGCGAAAACATTCTTATTCTCACCTTCGTCGTTATTATCGTTGGCGGCATCGGCTCGATCCGTGGTGCGTTGATTGGTGCGCTTTTGGTGGGCGTGGTCGATACCTATGGACGGGCGTTCCTGCCAACCCTGTTGCGTTCCATCTTTGAAGACCCGTCGGTTGCCGATGGTGTTGGTGCATCAGCGTCATCCATGTCGATCTATATTTTGATGGCAATTGTTTTGATCTTTAAACCGCGCGGACTGTTTCAAGCCTATGGGTAATCTGGAACTTAACCGAAAAACAATTGTCTTGCTGGTGGGCTTGATCATTTTGATCGCCCTGCCGCCGGTCGCTCTAGCGATGGATGAAGCGTTCTTCGTCAGTCTGTTCAGTCGCATTCTGATCTATGCGTTGGCGGCCGTTAGCCTTGATTTGATTTTGGGTTACGCAGGCATGGCGAGTTTGGGGCACGGCGCGTTTTTGGGCGTTGGTGCTTATGTGGTCGGAATTTTGGCGTTCCATTTTTCCGAAGACATGGTGATCCCGTTTCTGCCCGGCGAATGGACGGGAACTTTTAGCGCGATCATCGCGTGGATTTCCGCGATCATTGTCTCCGGCCTTTTCGCTTTGATCATCGGGGCCTTGAGCCTGCGTACAAGCGGCGTTTATTTTATTATGATCACTCTCGCTTTTGCGCAGATGATATATTTCTTCTTTATCTCCTTGCCGACTTATGGCGGCGAAGACGGGCTGAATATGGATCAGCGCAATGCCTTCCCGATGCTCGATTTGGGCGATGATACAAGCTTCTATTATGTCTGTTTAGGGTTGCTGCTGGCTTTCGTTTTCCTCTGCCACCGGATTGTCAATTCGCGCTTCGGTATGGTGATGCGGGGCTGCAAACAAAACGAAACCCGGATGCAGGCCTTGGGTTATTCGACCTATAAATACAAACTGGTGTGTTTTGTCATCGCCGGTGCAGGTGCGGGGCTTGCCGGCGCTTTAGCCGCAAATCAAAGCGAATTTGTCAGCCCCGGCTTAATGCATTGGACGCGTTCCGGCGAAGTCATGATCATGGTTATTCTGGGCGGTATGGGAACCCTGTTCGGCCCCATCTTCGGTGCGGCCGCATTGTTGCTGATGGAAGAAGTTCTTGCGGCCTATACGGAACACTGGATGATTATACTGGGCCCCGTGCTTATTCTTGTCGTGCTGTTTGCACGGCGGGGCATCTACGGCTTTCTGGCTGGGGATCGGGGGCGCGATGGTTAGCGATCAATCAGCCGTTTTAAAAGTGAACAATCTGGTGAAATCGTTTGGCGCGCTCCGTGCCAGCGACGGGATATCCCTTGATGTCAGAAAAGGTGAAATCCACGCGTTGATTGGGCCTAATGGCGCTGGAAAAACAACGGCGATCAATCAGCTTTCGGGGGAAATGCAACCGGATGAGGGTGAGATCCTTTTCAACGGCCGCGACGTCACCGCCCTGCCCGTCAACAAACGCGCCCAACTGGGGTTAGCCCGGTCCTATCAGATCACCAGCATCTTTCCTGACTTCACCGCACTTGAGAACGTCGCTATGGCGGTTCAGGTGAAACAAAGTCACAATTTTAAATTTTGGAAGCGGGCGCGGTCTGACCGTTCACGGCTGGACCCGGCGATGGAAGTTCTCAGCCGCATGGGCATGGAAGCGTTCGCATCCGCCAAGGCTGGTGAACTGGCGCATGGTCAGCAGCGCCAGCTGGAGCTCGCGATGGCATTGGCAACGAAACCTGAAATGCTGTTGCTTGATGAGCCGATGGCCGGAATGGGGCCAGAGGAATCGCGCCGCATGACAGAAATCCTGCATCCCTTGAAAGGCCAGGTTTCGATTTTACTGGTCGAGCATGATATGGACGTAGTCTTCGCTTTGGCGGACCGCATCACCGTGCTTGTTCTGGGCAAGGCCATTGCGACGGATACGCCGGAGAACATTCGAAACAGTGCCGAAGTGCGCGCCGCCTATTTGGGGGAGCCCACATGATTTTGGAACTGAACGGCGTTGAAACCTATTACGGAGCCAGTCAGGTGTTGTTCGGCGTCACGTTATCCATTGCACCCGGTGAAGTGGTCACCTTGATGGGCCGCAACGGCATGGGTAAAACGACCACCGTGCGCTCCATCATGGGCTTAACGCCGCCCACCCGCGGGAGCATCACCTTTGATGGGCACGACGTTAGCGCCCGTCCCTCTCATAAAATTGCCCGCCTCGGTATCGGCTTGGTGCCGGAGGGCCGACAGATATTTCCCAATCTTTCTGTTCGTGAAAACCTGATTGCAACTTCAGCTAACAATGCAGGCGCTCCTGATCCGTGGACAATGGAGCGGGTTATTGATTTGTTTCCAAGACTGGGCGAGCGGATCACCCGATATGGCCGCACGCTCTCAGGCGGCGAACAACAAATGCTGGCGATTGGCCGGGCCCTCATGACCAACCCGAAATTGATGATTTTGGATGAAGCGACAGAAGGTCTGGCGCCGCTCGTCCGCGATGAAATCTGGTCATGCCTTGAGCATAATTTGAAACAGGCCGGGCAAGCGATTTTGGTGATCGACAAACACCCGGAAGCTATGGCGCGAATTGCAGATCGGCATTATGTTATGGAGAAAGGTGTGATCGCGTGGTCTGGGACATCGCAAGAGTTGCTGGCTGATGAAGACATGCAGCATCGTTTTTTAGGCGTATAGGAGGAAGTTATGTCTGTGACAATTAATCCCGAGAACGAAAAACTCTATAACGCGCGTGCAGCGATCCCGGATTCCGAAGAGATCTTTGTGCGCTGGACGGCGGAAAGCAATGCCGCTCGCGCCAATTACACAAACCATGCCGGCATAAAATACGGCGAGCGCGAGCGCGAGGTTCTGGATATTTATCCGAACGACAACCCCAATGCACCGGTGATGATGTTTATTCATGGTGGCTACTGGCAAGCCCGCCAACCGAAAGATTTTAATTTCGTTGCGCCTGAATTGGTGAAGCTTGGGTTTTGTGTGGTGCTGGCCGGATACGATCTCTGCCCGAATGTGTCGCTTGATAAAATCACCAGCCAGTTGCAGGCGGCTGTTCAATATGTCTGGCACAACATTGCAGAATACGGTGGCGACCGAAACCGCCTTTATGTGTCTGGTCATTCGGCAGGCGGGCACCTGACGGCCGAGATGATGGCGACCGATTGGACCGCGCTCGACAACACTATTCCCAATGATGTCATTAAAGCGGGCGTGCCGATCAGCGGCGTCTTTGATCTGGAACCCTTGATCACCACAACCATCAATCAGGCGGTTGGTCTGGATGCGGAATCTGCAAAACGCAACAGCCCCCTGCTCCGTGACCCCGTCTCAAAAGGTCCGATCATCCTTGCCGTTGGAGCCGATGAAAGTGCCGCCTTCTACGATCAGTCCGACCGCCTGCAAGAAAAATGGGGACCGAAACTTGCTTCCAGCACCCGGATCAACCTCGACGGCGCACACCACATGGCCGCCGTCGATGAATTGGCAAAACCGGGAAGTCTGTTGTTGCAGGAGATTGGGAAGCTTATCGATTAGTTGCAGTTTGCTTATGACATAAAATTGCGAAGTTCCGGCCCAGGATATACATGGAACCGAAGTTGTATTACGCCTTAAAAAACTCAAAACGTCCCATGCTTACGGGGTTAATTTTGATGTTTATACCTGGTTTATTCTTTGATTTCCCAAATCTATATTAGAAAATGGGCATTCAGTTTTCTTGCTTTGCACTGGGTTACGCAGTCGCACGAAAACTCCAAAAGAGTTAATCTAACCTATAATAATCCTGCTTGTAACTTTCCGGCATAAAGAACATGTAGTCGTCCTCCTCGGCGGCTGATTGGTTGGCGCAGCGGCGATAAAGGCGCTCCGGGAGTCTTCGCTGGTTTTAAAATATTTACCCGAACGGCTGCCACGCACGGTCATGTCTAATCTACGGGATGATCTGGCTTGACGGCAACTTCGGCCTTCGTCTGCCCCATCTTAACTTCGTCAAAATAGGCATACTGCATGGGCATGGCACCCGGGTGTCTGCTCACAAAGGAACGATAGATACCATACTTAACGTAAAAGTCCGATGGCCAGAAAGTGATGAAATCTTTCAGGTCCACTTTACGCTGATTGTTGACAAAAATTTCTAAATGGCTTGAATCATTATTCGTATCAAGATGGATGAGCACGTCTGTCCATCGACCCCGCATCTCTGTCAGGTTCGCAAGTTCAACGTATTTACAAATGTCGCGAACATCGCTGGCAGAGCCGCTCAGAATATGGATACAGGCCCGATATTTATCGGCTTTGGCTTCTAACTGAACGAGCGGAGGAAATGAAGGCAGCCCGGCGGCCTTACCGCGAGGGCCCCCGCGCTGGTGTATTTGCCCAAGAGTTGTGTTCACATAGGAACTGGATACAAAATCATTTGGCAAATAAAGGCTAAACCCAATCCATTGATCTCCTCCGGGGGTAATGGATTGACGCAGCGTGATTTCCGACCGTTCGCGGTCATTGTCACAGTCGCTCCATCCATCGTCATAACCGCAATCGCCCGCCCGGACTTCAAATCGTTGAGCGTATTCCCCCGCGCGGGTTAATTCATTGCTCACGCTATAGCCGTGTGGCGTAGAATTAAGACTGCGATGACCAGCTAAGCGGCCTGTTTGACATGCCGAAACCAGAGTCGCGAGGGCAATTATCAACGTGATTCGAGAAAAAGACATCTCTTCACCTCTTACATGATTTGTCTAATCATCCGGCATTAAAATGATAGGTTAGATAGTCTGCACGCGCCAATGGTTAATCAGGATAAGGGTTTGAAGCGCCTCGGACAGACGAAAGCAGCCCTAGTCGTATGGGTCCGCGGCATCGCGAAGGCCATCCCCCAGGAAATTGAAGGCGAGGACGACAATGATGACCGGGATCATTGGGACCATAAGCCACGGGTAAAGCGCGACGGCTTCGATGTTTTGCGCTTCGGATAACAAGACACCCCAACTGGTGATCGGCGGGCGCAGGCCAAGGCCTAAAAAGCTCAAGGCAGTTTCACCCAAAATCATCGACGGGATGGAAAGGGTCGCGGATGCAATCAGGTGGCTCATGAAGTTGGGCAGTAAATGGCGCGATATGATGTGCGTCGGTGTGCCGCCCATCAGGCGGGCGGCGACGGCGTAGTCTTCTTCGCGCAAGGCCAGAAGCTTTGAACGCACAGCACGGGCCAGTCCCGGCCAATCGAGCAGCCCCAATATGATGGTGATCCCTAAATAAATCAGGATCGGGCTCCAGTTCGCCGGTAAGGCAGCTGACAGCGCCATCCACAACGGCAGTTCAGGTAGGGATTTCAGAATTTCAATAACCCGCTGCACAGAGCTATCGACCCAGCCACCAAAGTACCCGGCCATGCCGCCGATGACGATGCCGAGGACAAAACTGATGGTGATACCGATGAGGCCAACGGTGAGCGAAATTCGCGCCCCATATACCAGACGTGAAAACATGTCGCGACCCAATCGGTCCGTCCCCATCAAAAACAGAGTTGTATATTGATCCGGACATACGAGGTGAAAGCTCGCATCAAACAAGCCCCAAAACTTATAGGGATCTCCGGAACAAAAGAAGCGGATCGGATGAACTTCAGTGCGATCTTCCGTATAAACGCGCCGCAGGTTTTCAAAATCAAGTTTGTACTTGAGCGGATATACAAAGGGCCCCACGAATTCGCCTTCGTGCATCAGATGGATGGACTGAGGCGGCGCGTAAATATGCTCGGTATGGCGGGTATGAAGGGCGTAAGGTGCAATGATTTCCGAAACAAAGATCGACAGATAGCTCAGCAATAAAATGATGCCAGCGGCGACAGCCAGTTTATGGCCCTTAAAACGCCACCACATCATCTGCCATTGCGATGCCAGATAGTACTTTTCCTGATCAGACGTTAACTGCTCAACAGCAACGGGATCAAAGGGGGCGGAAGAAACAAAATGGGGTAAGCGTTCGCTCATCTGCGGACCCCCCCATCCAAACGAATACGTGGGTCCAGCATCGCTAACAGGACGTCGGAAACAAACATACCAATCACCGTCAGCAGCGCCAGAAACATCAGAAACGAGCCCGCCAAATACATGTCCTGGCTTTGCAACGCAGATAGCAGCATCGGGCCTGTGGTTGGCAAGGACATGACGGCAGAGACGATAACCGAACCGGAAACCACCTGTGGCAATAAACTGCCGATATCGGCAATGAAGGGATTAAGGGCCATGCGCATGGGATATTTCGCCAGCAAGCGCATTTCGCCCAGACCTTTGGAGCGCCCGGTCACGACATATTGTTTTTGCAGTTCGTCCAGCAGGTTTGCACGCAGCCTGCGGATCATCCCTGCTGTTCCTGAGGTGCCAATGACCACGACCGGCACCCACAGGTGCTCAAGCACAGACATCATCTTGCCCCATGTCCACGGCTGATCAATGTATTCGGGTTCCATCAGCCCGCCGATGGACGTTCCAAACCAGACGTTCGCCAGATACAAAAGGATCAAAGCCAACAGGAAATTCGGTGTGGCGAGCCCCAGAAAACCGATGAACGTCAGGCCATGGTCTCCCCAGCTATATTGATGGGTGGCAGAATAAACGCCGATGGGAAAAGACATCAAATAGACGAATAAAACAGTTGAAAAATTCAGCAGCATCGACAGCCACATGCGGTCGCCAACCACATCCATCACTGGCAAATTGAATTCAAAGGAATAACCGAAGTCCCCTTGTAACATGCCGGTGACCCAAACGAAGTATTGGGTGGCCATGGGTTTGTCGAGACCATATTGAGCGCGTAAAAAATCAATTTTCTTGGGGTCAACGACCTCACCCTGCGCCTTCAAATCTTCAATATAGGTGGTCAGGTAGTCGCCCGGCGGTAATTGAATAATGATAAAGACCAGTAGGCTGATAACAGCGAGCGTGACACACATGGTCGCGATGCGGCGAAGGAAGTATCTATACATGGGCCGCTCAGTTCCTCTTGTACCAGAAAGTGTCTGGACGATAGATACCAAAATGTGCGCCAGGGTCCCAATTGTAAACGCCTTGTACGGGGACGTTTTGCAACGCGTTATTCACGACAACGGGTTGCGGGACGCCAGCGACAATCCCGATGGAGAAAACCTGATCCGCATTAAGCGCCAGAATTTCATGCCATATAGACGCCCGCGCTTCATCGCTAGAGGCGGAAATCCAATCTTTGTTTAATTGGATCAGTTGTTTTGCCATCGGAATATCGGCGGGCTTTCCCCCCTTTCCTTCCGTTAGCTCATAATGGCCCCATTGAGGCCATTGCAACTGATCATCGCGTGACGGTGTCAGTTCAGCGGGTGATGAGTTGGCTGTCGGCACACCATTTTCCAGACCAAACCAGATCGACATGGTTGTGGTCCCGGCAAGGGCATGGCGACGCAAGACCTCACGACGTGTTGGTTTTGTAAAAAGTTTAATTCCCAACTTTAACCAGCTGTCGCTAATCAATTGAAGGATATCAGCTTGATCACTGTCCTCGCCGGCTGTTTCGACAATTATTTCCAGTGGCCGACCATCTGCCAGCAGTCGGAGATCATTGTCATCCCGTTCCGTTAATCCCATCTCATCAAGAAGTGCGTTGGCTTTCTTGAGATCAAAAGTGGACCATTTGTTTCGATAGGAGTCCTTGTACAAGGGGCTTTTGGGCAAGACTGTGTTGCCTCCCTCAATACCAAGCCCAAAATAGACGACCTGATTTATTTCGTGCCTGTTGACCCCCAGTGACAGGGCGCGTCGAAAACGTACGTCGCGCAGCAGTTTCGCCCAGGCGGGGTCTGCCGCATTCAGGTTCGGATAAAGTGCCATTTGTGCGCCCTTCGCCGTTACCCAACGGTGCACGGTAAAGCCGCTGCGTTTTTCGCCACGCTTCAGGAAGGTGTAGTTTTTAAACTGCAAGGCGCGCGCCTGTAGATCCGATTCACCGCTACCCGTCTTTGCGGCAATCAATTTCGATCCAGCAATTGTCATGACGACCTCGTCGACATAGGGCAACTGGTGGCCTGCGGTATCGACCCGGTGAAAATAGGGGTTTCGTTTGAAAACAAAACGGTCGGAAGGCGGTTTTGTTGTATTGTACCAGGGTTGCAAAGTCGGCAGCGATGGCTGATCAAACCGGTAAAGCCGATCGTGGCCAAAGTGCAAAGCCCGCCAGGCCCGTTTTCTTGCCTTCTTTACCTTCATGGCAAGGATCTCGGGGTCTTCATATTTAGCGTGGAAGGGTTTCAGGTAATGTGCCGGGCGATAAATAAACAAAGGTGATGCGCCGGCCAAAGCGGGCAAGAAAAACGGATTGGCTTTATGCCAGGTATAGCGGACGGTATGGGCGTCGATCACTTCAAATTTAGGTAACTTGCCCTCTACCAACAGGGCTTTCGGCGCCCCATAAGGCGAAATATCCGGGTCGGTTGCGACGTCTTCCCAGAAATAGCGAAGGTCTTCAGCCGTGAACGGGTGTCCGTCTGACCAGCGATGACCTTTGCGTAAGTGAAAGGTAAAGCGGCGTCCTTCTTCGACCTCAAAATCTTTCAGAAGATCGGCTTTCAAGCGGTAGGCACTGTCGTAACCGACCAGTCGCGCATAGCCATAGACGACCATCATTCGGATGTCTTTTGCGCGCCCAACAATTGTCCGGATTGAGCCGCCGTATTGCCCAACTGTTTTGCCGTTTGCTGCCAAATCAACCACTTGGGGTTCCAGTGGCAGGCGTTCGTTGATTGGCGGTAAAGTTCCACCAGACACATCATCGTTGAAAACAGGCTGTTCCTGGTAAGGCCCAGCCTTCGCTAGTGGCGCAATTAAAAATACACAACCGACTAAAAACGAAGAAAGGTAAAGTCGATATTTACGTGCACAGGCCATTTTCAAATCACGCTTTCATACCGGGGAGTGCCAAATAGTTGGCATACCCCTGATCTGGAAATACATTTTCTATACGGTAACGGAGATTATCAAGGATGACGAGTAGTGCGTTAATATTTTCGTCCTGGACTTCAATCAGCAAGACAGGCTGATTGTTTTCAATAAGATGGCGCGCCCCTTCCAGGACGTCAATTTCCATCATTTCAACATCGATTTTAAGAAGGTCAACCGGTTCTGTCAGCAGAGCGTCCAAGGGTTCCACGGGGATGCTGCCGTCGATGTTTGGATTAAGCCTGGCCGTGCCCAGATAGCCGCGGCGCCCGGTTTCTATATCAAACCGGCCCGATGCCCTGCCAACCCCTATCCCCAGTTTTGAGGTATCGACATTGGATAACCTATTCTTATCGATGGTACGCTTTAAAACTGGGATGGTCGCAGGGTTTGGTTCAACCGGAATAACGGTTTTTGCCCCTAAAACCTTGGCAAAGAACACCGTGTGGTTGCCTGTGTTTGCGCCAACGTCGACGCAAATTGCGCCGGGGTGAATATGGTCTTTTAAAACGTGTAAATCGGATTGTTCGTAAAAAAGTCCACGAAGTTGAACACGTTCCAGCGTTGGGTTTCGTCCCGTATAGGGTAAATGTATTTCATGATTATGATGGTAAAACGACATAAACGCGGGCTCTGTCTCGAGTTTCACAAGCATGAAGTCACGATCATCTTGCGACAGTATTGGCAATTCGCCCGCAATGGCTGTCAGGGGTTGGGCAGACTTTAGGGATTTTTTCGACTGCCATAATCGCGTTAAATAGTCGCCATACCAAGCGCCTCCTTTTTGAGCATCGAAACGCAATTCGCTTGCGGTCTCTGTGCGGATAAAATGGCTTTTCCCAATCCACCAATGCAGGGCTGTGTGATAATTTCGCACGATATCGCTGGAGCTCATTTGGCTCAGCTTCGCGATCTCTCTGGTCCCCTCTGGGGTGATCAGGTGAATTCCTCCCCATAAACCGTCGTAGGAGTCCATCACTGGGCCGAGGAATGTAAGAGCATTCGGCTCTACCATTTCGTTGGCTTTTAAAAACAGGATCCACGTGGCGTCAAGTTCGCGGGCGCGATCAATGCCGGCGTTGTATATCTCTGGCGGTGATGCGTCAGGCTGTTGGATCTTTATGATCTCGATATGGTTGATCAGGGCTGTTCGCTCAAGATCTTTTGCTGAAGCCAGCGCCTGTTGGCAATCCGCATCGGTTTCAGTCACCTGAGGAATGATAACGGCGAGAATTTCTTGGGCTCTCATTCTCAAGCTACCGTTCTTGTCTTCACCTCGGTATGAGCCCTGACGAAGTGACCTCCACCAATGTCTACAAGTGACGCATCTTTGACGCCGCGCACATCATAGGGGGCGGGCCAGCTATCGGGATTTGTCATTGTCGTTCCGCGGACGGCGGCAAAATCAAGGGGCCGGTTCGGGTCTGGGAACGGAACGGAATCAAGGAGTGCTTTTGTATAAGGATGTTGTGGCGATCTGAACAACGCATCGCGTGGGGCCAGCTCCACCAAACGGCCCCGGCACATGACGGCGATCCGGTCTGCGATGTAATTGACGACAGCCATATCGTGCGAAATAAATAGATAGGTCAAGCCAAGTTCGGATCGCAGATCTTTCAGCAAATTTAACACCTGAGCCTGCACCGACACGTCGAGCGCCGATACGGGTTCGTCGCATATGACCACTTCTGGCTGCAACGCCAAAACACGAGCAATTCCGATGCGCTGGCGTTGACCGCCTGAAAAGCTATGCGGATACCGATTTAAATGCCGAGGGTCGAGACCGACCAGGTTCATTAATTCAATAACGAGCTCACGTCGGTAGGCGTCATCCCCAACTTTATGAATGGAAAGGGGTTCACTTAGAATATCGAAAACGGTCATCCGCGGGTTTAAGGAGCCAAAAGGGTCTTGAAAAATGTATTGAATTTTTTTTCGGTACGGGATCATCTCCTTATCACCGAAGTTCGACAGGACAACGTCATCACCTTGGTCATTATAAATGATCTGGCCGCTATCGGCGTCCATTGCCCGCATGATCATTTTACTGACGGTTGTTTTGCCACAACCGGACTCACCGACAATCGCCAGACACTCGCCGCGTTTTACATCGAAACTGACATGGTCGACCGCTGTAATCTGGATCGCACCCTTATTGCCGCTGCCCATTCCTTCGCTCCGAATGGTAAAGCTTTTATCCAGGTTCTGAACGGACAGTATGGGTTTCGTATCGTCAACGATATCCGGCAGTTTTCTGGGCTTTAGCAGATGACCGGTGTGTGGTTTGATCTCTCTAAGCGGGACAAGGCGCTCGCCTTCTTGATATTCGAACTTAGGTACAGCACGCAGAAGTGCCCTTAAGTAAGGGTGTTCCGGCTTCGAGAAAATATCATCGACCATGCCGCTTTCCATCACTTCGCCATGATAGACAACGACCACTTCATCCGCGACGTTGGCAACGACGCCCATGTCATGAGTGATCATCATGACGGCCATCCCCAACTCCTGTTGAAGGTCTTTGATCAACCCCAATATTTGTGCCTGGACGGTTACATCAAGGGCCGTCGAAGGCTCATCAGCGATCAGCAATGCAGGGCCACAAACCAGCGCCATTGCAATCATCGCGCGTTGCCGTAAACCACCAGATAATTCGAAAGGATAAGTTTTGTAGGCCCGTTGCGGATCCGGAAAGCGAACCAGATTCAAAATATCAATGCACCGCGACTTCAGGGCGTCACCGCTCAGGCCTTCATGTATCCGAAGGGATTCACCGATTTGGTCGCCGACCGTATGCAGTGGCGATAAAGAGGTCATGGGTTCCTGAAATATAATGGAAATTCGGCCGCCTCTGATGGATCTGTATGCGTCACTGCGGGGGTCCAGTGCAGCAATATCCGTTATCGTTTTCGTACGGGGGTCCCGGAACAGGATTTCGCCGCTACTGATCGACGCATTACGAGGAAGAATCCCCATAACCGCTTGCGCACAAACCGACTTGCCGGAGCCACTTTCACCGACGACCGCCACGCAACTGCCTTCACGAACGCGGAACGAGACACCCCTCACCGCTTCAACACGGCCTGCTCTTGTCTCAAATCCAACATGCAAATTGTTAATTTGGAGCAGGTCATTCATATCGTTTACAGTTCCAACTCAAGTTCCGGCGCTTCGATTTTAAAAGCCTCAAACGGTGACAGCCATCTTACGTTGGATTTTTTTAGGGTCGAACGCAACAATTTATCCATGAAATCCCAACACCCGGCATCATGATTTAAATGATGTGTTAAGACGCCGGTTGGCTCGTCGGGGTCAACCACGGCCAGACGACGATCCTTTAAATGAGAGATCAATTCCTTCAGTGCCTTTTCATCGCCGACGAAACCGCGCGTTGTTCGCCAGTTGATGATATCGACATGCGTATTGACCTGTCGAAGCCCGCCTTTTGCAATTTCAAATTTGCGCGGCGCATGTTGTGAAACACCCTTAATGCCAAGAGATGCCAAAAAAGGGTTCACATCATCGGTCATCCGGTTCCAGGGCGGCACAAAGACGGGTGCAAGCCGATCAAAGACGCCGAGCGTCTGCCATCCTTCACTGAGCTCTGCTTCGATAACGTCTCGCGCCCTGTGGTCGCCGAATTCAGCCGCCTTTTCGCCAGCTGGTGCATGATTGATGTGCTGATAGCCATGTTGAACCGGAAAGGCCACGGGTGACTCGTTTAACAGGGGTGGCAGAGAAGCTTTCATGAGATGCGGGACGACGGCGATTGTGCACGGGGCTGCGTTATCAAACCCAATATTCAGCAAACGGTCGAGATCGTCAGTTGGCTCAATGGCGTCGTCATCGCGCCACCAGAACGTTGCGATGCGGTTTTCTTGATCCCAAAGCTCCAGTTCCTGATCAAGATCTTGCCATGTTGCCATCTTATAACATCTCCTGAAGCAAATGAGCGGTTGTGGCAGCACCGTCGATCTTTAACCCGGGGCCGGACGGCAGCTCACATTCTGCAGCTCTGTCAATCGCGTCGGCAAACGATTTGCTGTCTTTAAGATCGCCATGGTAGAGGTTAATCCAGTCACGCTCTGCGAAGGATTTTGCCCGAAATAGTTGTTCGGTTTCAATGCCGCCGGTAAACGGAATGATCAGGTTTCTGCATCGGGCAGACATGACATCCATCATGGTGTTGTAGCCGCCTAAGGAAATGGATAGACGGCAATTGCGCAGGACATAAATGAAATCTGAGCGTGCCCGTTCAAGGGTCAATAGGTGATCACACTGCGCCTCTATTTCGGCATACACTGATTTTGGCAAACTATCCCCGGCAATCATTCGCCATCTGATATGTTTATATTGGCTGAAAGGCCTTGCCGCTACTATTCCGCGCAGCAAATCTTCTCCGACGGCACCGCCCCCGACCGAGATTACAAACTCATCCTTACCGACCGGGGAACTACCCAACGCGTCCGCATGTTCGATGACATAACCGGTATAAGTTAAAAGGTTTTCGATTTTATCCGCGTAGGGAAATGTGGCACCTAAGGGAATGACATCTTCTACGCCATGCACGAAAACGTCGTCAAAATATTGATTAAGGGTCTTGACGATCTCGTCATTTCGTTTGGCTTGGGATTTCCCAACAATGACATCGCGTGCCGAGCAGACAATCTTTACGCGGCCCTTATAAGCTTCCAATAAGGGGATAAGCTCAAAGCGAAATTGGCGACGCCCAAATGGAAACAATTCGATGAGTAGCACCTCAGGATCAATGGTTTCCGCTACTTCCAAAAGTTGCGTGCGCCTGCTTTCCCGCCAAGTGTCGTCTATTGGTTGGTCGTTTTCGTCCAGCAGTATTTTGAAACTTTCGTCTTCTGCGCGCGCTGAAGGAAGATAAACAACAGGGGCGTTGCCAAAATTGGCATGGGGAACTCGTTCACCACCCATGACGACGGTTACCGGAACCTGTGCCGTTTCCAGGGCACGCACCAGTGATGCCGCCCGTTTAACATGTCCAACACCCAACAGATGCTGAACATAAAGGAGCACACCACTCATTTTAAATCCTTCAAGGCAATATTCATGCGTATAACTTTCGGCGTTCCGTTTGTGACCTCAAAAAGATGCGCGCGAGCATCGTGAAATTTATCAGGTGATTTATCGGTCATTTGCCAGCCTGTTGCCAGCCCGTAGAGCGCTTGCAGCACTCCCTTGTGGCTCACGGCAATCGTCGGCTGATCGAGAGTGGTCAGCCAGGTCTCTAGTCGCATTTGAACTTCCCGCGGTGTTTCTCCGCCAAGGGGCCTGAAACCAAGGCCTTTTGCCCGGTTTTGATCAAGCTCTGGATTATCTTCAGCCAGCAACTCTTGCCAAACCTCTCCTTCCCATTGGCCCCACGACATCTCTATCAATGCAGGCTCCAGGGTTGCCTTTCCACCTAAAAGAGCTGCGGTTTCACGGGCCCTTTCGAGCGGACTGCAAACCCATTGGAAGTTCTTGAATTCGGTTGGAATGTTCCATTGTTGAACGGCGACCTTGCCCTCCGCGCTCAGCGGAATATCAGAGCGGCCTTGCAGACGTTTGGCCTTGTTCCATTCCGTTGGGCCGTGGCGAATAAAGAGCAGCTGTGTCATGACAGAACCTGCGACAGCCCCGCTTTGATGTCGCGTGCCGCAATCTCGATTGTATGGTTCTCTCGAACATACAGGCGCGCTGCCTGCCCCATTTTCTGACGTAGGCTCGGATCGTCGAGAAGCATTTTCAGGTTGTTTGCATAGTCGACCGCATCTCCCTTTTCCGCCAGAAAACCGCCTTCGCCATGGGTGATGACATCGGCAACGCTGCCGCCATTACCACCTATAACGGGTAAGCCCGACGCTTGGGCTTCCAAGAATACCATTCCCGGTGATTCCCGAACTGACGGCCAGACAAAAACGTCGCTTGCTGCATAAAGCGGAACAATGTCTTCGGCATTTTTTGCACCCAACCAACTTATACGGTCATGGGTATCATTAAACATTTGCTTTACGGCTTGGCTTTCGGGACCGTCACCAACGACCAGGAGATGCCAAGGATGGTCGCGGCATAATAACAAGGCATCAGCCAAGACCTGATAGGACTGGAATTTGACGCCGGGGCGCATCATCGCAACGCACAGCAGTATCGGGACGTTATCCGGAATGTTTTTTGATGTAACAAGCGTCGCCCGGGCTTTCTGGCGCAATTTGTCCACGTCATTGAACGGTGCCGTATTCAGGAACGGCTTGATGCGGCAGTAGTGGGAAGCAGGACCGAGTTCTGGAAGCAAACAGGCTTCGTCATGGGCGGTTGAACCGATGGCCAAACTCACATGGGTTAGCGTTTGCTGGACGGCCTTATGTCCATCTGCCCACGCGCCGTTTGCTTGACTGGGGGCAAAGGAGGCTTCCGCAACCACATACGGTATGCCCAATTCCTGACTGACAGTCGGGCCAATCCAGTCAGGTGCTTTACGGTATAAATGATAGGTAAACCAAAAATCCGGGGGGTGGTTCCGTAGCTTTTTAATAAGCCGCTGAGCCAGTTTTTGACCGATCTCTTTTATCCGTTCCTGTCGCGCCGCGTCTCCGTTTTTATCATAACTTCGAAAGGTGCTGACAATTTCAGTTTCGTATCCGGCGGTCTCCAGTGCGCGCTTGAATAACCGCCCGATCAATCGATCCCCGGAGGGGCGCGGAGACGTAATCGGTTTTAGGGGCGCATAAAAAGCAACGGTCATCGTTTGCCCGTCTTTTGTGGCAAATCTAATTTGTCGGCCAGAACATCCAAATTGTTGTTATGTTCAAACCGGTCCCGGACACGGACTTCCCCTGCCCGGCCCAAGGTTTCCCTGAGGGCTGGGTCAGTGATAAGACGCTGTAAGGCATCACTAAGCCCTGAAGGATCGCCTGGATTGACCAGAATGCCTGTCTCGTCATGCCGGATCAGTTCGGGTACCGCTGATACGGCTGTGGATATACAGGCTATTCCCTGACTTTGCGCTTCCATCAGAACATTGGGTAAACCATCACGGTCCCCGTCTTTCGCAATCAAGCTGGCCAGCACAAACCCATCAGATTGCCGATAGTGTTTCAAAACATCTTCTTGAGGCAACGCACCCAGCCAGTCGATTTTATCGGACAAGCCTTTCGTTTCTGCCAGCTGACGCAATTTGTCAGACAGTGCGCCGCCACCGATATGAACAAGCTTCCAATTTAACGATTTGGGTAGCCGGGCCAATGCATCAATCAGAACGTTATACCCTTTCTTTTCAACCGCACGACCCACAGAAAGCAAACGCACCGGGGCATCCGGATCAGACCCATTATTATCTGAGTATGATGGCGAACTTGGGGGAAAACGTGAAAAATCCAACCCGTGGTACAATAGTGTGATCTTGCCTGCCGAAGCGTCATCAAGCGACTTTAAGTATTCAGCATTTGCCAATGTGCATGTCACCAGCCATTTCAGATCCCGCAGTTTTTCAACCATTTCCCATTTGGGGCTGGTCCATATGTCCTTGGCATGCGCGGAACAACTCCAATCAATACCTCTTATTCGTGCTGCATAGCGGGCGACGGAAGCGGGCGTGTGCAAAAAGTGAGCGTAAACCAGCGAGACGTTTTCCGGTAATTCGTGCGCCAGGACGATGGCCTGTCCAAATCGCCGTACCCGGTTGGGGGTCCGATCGCGCCAGAGGTCTTTGAGCCACGTTGACCATGCTGTTTTGTAACCGGGTTTGTTGCGGACGTTTTGCCAGGCTTTAAAAAGCCGCAAGGGTTCCTGATAGAGATATTCAGGTAGATAGTTTACCGGTGCGGTGATTTCATCGGTAATTGGATGCGTTCGTTTGTCTGTCGGGTGGCGCAGGGAGACCAGAGAATAATCCAACCCCAAACGTTGCAGGCTCAGAATTTCCTGCGCAATAAAGGTTTCCGAAAGGCGCGGATACCCCTTTAGCACAATTGCAACGACTTGACGCAATTTAGCTGTCGCCCGGAATGACCCGCAAAGCAGGTTCGGCTGATTGCCCCATATTAAGCCACTGATCGACAATGCCGTTGATGGTTGATAAGCCGTCGAGCAGGCCCGGCACATGTACTTCCGATGGTTTAGGTCGATTTGGAAGATCGGAAATGGCGCGCGCCATTTGATTGGGGTCGCGTGATCCGTCATCAACAACCATGCTGACCAGACCCAGTTCTTCGGCTCTTGATGCTCTGATATATTGTTCCAGTCTTGGGACGGTCCGGGGAACAATTAAACTTGGCTTATCAAATGATAGAATCTCGCAGAACGTATTATATCCGCCCATGGCAACAACACCTGCAGCGCGTGAAACCAAATTTTCCAGATTGGAATCAAAAGTTGCGGCATGGACTTTGTCCAGTCGTTCGGCCCGCGATTTGAATTCAGCCTGTTGTTCGATGTGCATAAATGGTCCAAATACGATAAATGCTTGATGTGGAATTTCTGGACAGTGTTCGTAGGCACGCAACACCCAATCGACAAGGCTCGCACCGTCTCCACCGCCTCCGGGCGTCACAAGAATAAAGGGTTCATTGGTGCCTGATTCGGATAAGGATGAAGGGTTTATCGATGATGCCGATGTGCGGCGCAGATAACCTGTATAGGTGATTTTGTCATTGACACTTTTAGGGATATTGCCGACTCCTTCAAGCGGGTTACAGATATCAGGAAGACCATAAACCCAGATGTCATCGTAAACATCACGCAACGCCGGGATGGCCATCTTGCGTTCCCACTCATCCGTCAGCTTTCCTGGGTCATCCATCACATCGCGAAGGCCCAGAACCAATCGGGTCCCCTTTTCTTTCAACATTTGAAGGGTGTTGCTAACCTCACCTCTTAGCCCCAGGGGTTCTTTATCGACTAAAAAGATGTTCGGATTGAAAACATCAGCCGTATTTCGGATGATCGTTTCGCGAATTGACATGGCGTCTTCAATCCCGATATCCAAGCCCAGCGTCGTATACCCCCCGGTGCGCAGTTTAACGACCCCGGGAATGCGCACAAAATCGACACTGGAGCGGAAATCAAAACTGCCAATGATGGGTGAGCCGGATAAAATCAGGACAGAAAGGCCTTGGCGGTGATCGACCAGGGAGTGGGCGATCGTTCTGCAGCGCCTTAGATGACCTAGCCCAAATGAATCGTGACTGTAAATAAGGAGGCGGGTTTGACCGCTGTCAATTGTCATGCTGAAAGGCCCATTTCTTATTTTAACATCAGGACTTTAGAGAGATAGTTCCCTAAGCACCATCTTAAATCACTTGTTTCCAAAATTCCCGCTGTAATAACGCCGGAATTCGCTTGCATCCTCGCTAATGGATCACCTTTAATAATCTTCATGGAACCAACTCTGTTTAAATTCATTTGGCGTTATTCAAAACGCCAGCAGCTCACTGTCCTTTTGGTGACATTGGTTTCCTTCCCGTTTTTGTATTTTTCACTCGATCTGCCAAAAACAATTATTAATGACGCTATTGCTGGCGCTGATTTCCCTAAATCTTTATTCGGACACGAATTGGAACAGGTGGAATACCTCCTTCTGCTCTGTTTTGGTTTTTTAGCTCTTGTATTGGTTAATGGCGGGTTCAAATTCTGGATCAATGTCTATCGGGGGCGCATGGGCGAACGCATGTTACGTCGCCTGCGCTATACACTGTTTAGTCGCATTCTTCGGTTTCCCCTGCCGCAGTTCAGGAAAACATCTCAAGGTGAAATCATTTCGATGGTAACGGCGGAAGTGGAGCCGTTGGGAGGGTATATCGGCGAGGCGATTTCCCTGCCAGCCTTTCAAGGCGGGACTCTCCTGACGATTATTACCTTTATTATGATCCAAAACCCGATGTTGGGGCTTGCAGCTATCGCGCTTTACCCGGTGCAAATGTATATCATCCCGAAGCTTCAAAAGAAGATTAATTTACTCGGGAAAGAGCGGGTAAAGGCGGTAAGACGATTATCCGAAAAAATTGGCGAAAGCGTTGCCGGCGCTCAAGAGATTCATGTCCACGACACGTCTGCGTATGCGCGCTCTCAAACAGCGCAGTGGTTGGCGACGATTTATGAAATCAGATATGATATTTTCAAACGGAAATTCTTCGTAAAATTCCTCAATAATTTTATCGCACAGGTAACACCCTTTCTATTCTATTCAATTGGCGGCCTGTTGGTTATCAATGGGCAACTGAGTTTTGGCGCCCTGGTTGCCGTACTTGCCGCCTATAAGGATTTATCTGCACCCTGGAAAGAATTGCTGGCCCATTATCAAGTGGCCGCCGATGCGCGGATCAAATACGACCAGCTAATCGAGCAGTTTAAGCCCGCGGGTATGCTGGCGAAAAATCTTCAGTTGGATGGCCCAGATAAAATTCCAAACCTGACGGGAGAAATTGCCCTGTCAAACGTCATTGTCGAAGATGAAGACGGTTACAAAGCGCTGGATGGTGCCAATGCGATTTTCCCCATTAATACGACAACCGCAATCCTTGGTTCCAGCGAGTCGGGTCGCGATGAAGTGGCGCGATTGATCGCCCGATTGTCGCCCGCCAGCAAAGGCAATGTGAAATTGGGCGGTCAGGATGTGATGGAACTGCATGAAGCGACGATGGGGCTGCGGACTGCTTTTGTCGATCAAAGCGCTTATGTCTTCAACGGTACGATCCGAGAAAATATCTTCTACGGGATGCAGCACCATCCTGTTTCCGAACCGGCTGACGCCAGTGCCCGACGGCTTCGCGAACAAGCCGTCAGAGAAGCCAAATTAACCGGTAACTCCGAAGACGATCCGAATGCAGATTGGGTCGATTTTTCCGTTCTTGGCCTCAAGTCCGATGCAGAAATTAAAGAACACATTGATGATATTCTGGTCACATGTGGTCTTCGCGCTGATCTACGCGAATTTGGGTTGCAATCAAGTATCCAGATTTCCAATTACCGTGGACTTGAAGACGCTATTCTGAATGCTCGCCGCGAACTCATGGAGAGGTTGAAAGATGCTAAACTCGCACGGTTGGTCGAGTCTTTTGATCGGGAAAAGTTTAATTCGAATATGACCGTTGGCGAAAACATCCTGATGGGGACGCCGGTCGGCAACCAATTTGATCTCAGCAATCTGGGCACAAATGCCTACATGCTTACAATACTTGAGAAGGCAGGCCTGTATCATCAGTTCCTTGCAACCGGGGTCAAGGTCGCTGAGATGATGATCGAACTCTTTAAAGATTTACCGCCGGGTCACGAGTTCTTTGAGCAATATTCGTTTATTCAATCGGACGACTTACCTGAGTTTCAACAAATCCTGCGCCGGGTTGATGGCGATGATCTGGATGCACTGAGCGCCGACGACAAAACCAATCTCCTGAGTTTGCCTTTCATGCTTATTCCGGAACGCCACCGTCTCGGGCTGGCGGATGATGAAATCCGGGAGAAGCTTTTGGTCGCGCGAAAGCTGTTTGCGGATGAGCTACCTGAAAACCTAAAGGCTTCAATCGAGTTTTATGATGAAAAATCCTACAACACTGCAGCTTCTGTGCAGGATAATATCTTGTTTGGAAAAATTGCACATGGTCGTGCTCAAGCAAAAAAAGAAGTTGGACAGGTTATCGATGACGTCATTAATAAGCTCGGGCTAAATCAAACATTGATTGAGCTTGGTCTCGACATGTCGGTCGGCATCGCCGGAGGGCGCTTGTCCGCTTCGCAACGACAAAAATTGTGTATTGCCCGTGCATTGATCAAAACCCCGGATTTGTTGATCTTGAATGACCCGCTGAGTGCCCTGGACCCCAAGGCTCAGGAAAGCCTCATGGAAGGAATTCTTCGCAAGTTTAATGATCGTGGGCTTATCTGGGTCTTGAACCGTCCGGAATTAGCCAAATTATTTAATCGCGTATTGATTATGGAGGATGGCCGAGTTGTTGAGCAGGGTGAAACGGCCCAGCTTAGTGAATCTGGTCATCGCTATCGAGAATTGCTGTCTGCCTAGCGCTGCAATGAGAGTTATAACCAAAGAAGGTGACCTATGGATTTAGAAGAAGCTGCACGTGTTTTAAAAAATATCCCGCTTTTTTCAAAACTTGATCCATCAAAATTAAAACTGCTGGCTTTTGCGAGTGACGAGTTGCTTTTTGATGATGGAGAAGTTGTGTTCGGGACTGGCGATGTTGCGGATGCGGCCTATTTCATCGAATCAGGCGCCGCGGATGTGTTTGTCGAGATTGGCGATAAGCGTGTGCGGGTTAATCAGCTCGGCCGTTACGATGTTTTTGGTGAAATGGCGTTGTTTTTAAGTACGGGACGTTCCGCCAGCGTGGTTGCGAACGGTCATCTGAAGGCGATGAAATTGGATGGCAGTATGTTCCTCAAGCTTGTAACAGAAAACCCCGATGCGGCCCTTGGTGTGATGATTGCTTTAAGTGAAAAGATTGTCAGCACAAGTGAGAACCTGGCTAACAAAAACTAATTCTGCGTTGTCTGCTGCGGAAGTGTAAAAAGCTCCCTCTCCTTTTCAACACCTCTCATGCGATGTTTCCCGACAGATCTGAGCGGACCTTGATAGACCGTTGCAAATGTATCGGAGATCAGAACCGGAAGTCCTAAATCCTTGGTTGCCGCTTCAATGCGTGCGGCTTCATTAGCTGCCGCTCCGATCACCGTAAATTCCAGTCGTTCCGGTATCCCGATATTCCCGTAGGTCAATTCGCCTATGTGGATGCCAATGCCAAATCCAAACTCGGGCTGCCCTGATTTTATTTGTTCAATATTTGCGTCGCCAATGGCTTTCATGGCAGCGTGTGCCGCTTGAATGGCCCGTTCACAGGCCTGTTTCGTTTTGGTCTGTGCCTGTTGATCGGTGCTCGATCCTTCTTCAATCGGAAATATCGCGAGAACAGCATCACCAATGAAACGTAATATTTCACCGCCATTATCGACGACGGCTCCTGCCATACCGTCGAAAAAATGGTTCAGGTAACGCAGAAATTCTGCGCGCGGCATAGATTCGGCAAGCGGGGTGGAGTTTCTCAGGTCCGAGAACCAGATGACGGCGTCCATATCCTCGCCGTCGCCCCTTTTTATTTGGCCATTCAACACACGCTGTCCCGTATAACTTCCAATAAAAGTGCGCATCAAGGTTGCGGCAGAACGCTCTTTGGCGTGGACTTCAAATAATCGGCTCAAGATCGGCAATATCTCGTGCAAATATCCCAGGTTTTCTATCGAAAAACCGTCTGGATGATCCGTTGCGAGGGTGATGGCATTAATTTGACCGTCGGAAAACCTCATCGGCATTGCGACGTAGTCCGTGCCGCCAAGGTCTCTTAGGTCACTCAAGATTGAAAACTCTTTCGTGCTCGTTTCGTCAATCTTTCGACGGACACCACCGGCCCCGTCAAATATTGGAGCCAGCGGGCTGTTTTGGAACTGATCACTGTCTACAGTATCGTGCGACGCCTCAAATTTGGTGACCTCGTCCTGTTCCGGGGTCCATCGATAGGCGATGGCTGCCAATAGGGGGTGGAGCGTCTGAATGACGACATTGATATGGACAATATTCATATCGCACTCGTTCAGACGCCCAACCAAACGGCGGGTCAATTCACGTGATGTTGTTGCGTCCCAGGCTTCCGCAAGCAACCAGTCAACCATAGGGTTTGTAGCGGCCCCCTTCCCGATTTCAGATTGAGCATGTACGGCGATATCATCTTCGAACCATGCGTCCATTTTTTCCCAGTAAAAGCCCATGTGGCCGGCAATCGGCTCGGCTTCTTCGTAGGGGGTTTCATAACTCCAAACGACGTTTTCGGCTTCGCGGTCTCCGACTTTCAGACTCCAATAGGATGCATTTCCCTTAAACGGGCAATGGGTGAGGCGCTCTGTTCTGTCGAGCAGCGATGTATTTACGTCTTGTCTTGGGAAATAATATGTTGGTGCATGACGTGTTTCATTCAACACCAGGACGTTTTTGCTGTCTGCGATTGTTTCGCCATTGAATACGGCTTTGATTCGGTGATTGCTCGGGCTTATCGTGACCTGATAGTCACTGGGGGCGGTAAAACCCGGGGCCATAGCAACTGAGCGTTCTGGGCGGCTCATGCTTATCTTTTCCGATCTAAATTTATAATTCTCTATAGTTAGGGGGAAGTCGCCAATACACAACCCGATTTAATTTCTATTTGTCCCTTGTTTTCACGTGATGATGAATTGCTTTAGGTCGGGTAACCCCCTAAAACTATAACGTATACATTAAATGGGGGTATCTTGTGTCAATTTTGCTTGGTGTCATTGCAGACGATTTTACTGGGGCTACAGATTTAGCCAACACACTTGTAAAGGAAGGGATGCGAACGGTTCAGTTGATCGGTGTTCCTGCACCAGATTTTGAGATTGCGGATGCAGAAGCCGTGATCATTGCTCTGAAATCACGTACAGAGCCTGCAGATGAGGCCATAGCAGATTCTTTACGCGCCTTGGAGTGGTTGCAACGTAACGGAGCAAAACAGTACTTTTTCAAGTATTGTTCGACCTTCGATTCTACTGATGAAGGTAATATTGGTCCCGTAACAGAAGCGCTTATGGAGGCGTTGGGAACCGATTTTAGTATTGCGTGTCCGGCCTTTCCGGCAAATGCCCGGACGATTTTTAACGGTCATTTGTTTGTTGGCGATATTCTGCTCTCTGACTCCGGCATGAAGGATCACCCGCTGACACCAATGACCGACGCGAACCTTGTGCGCGTTTTAGAGCGTCAATCGACCAAACCCGTTGGCCTTGTGCAATTTACTGATGTAGATGCGGGTGCCGAAGCGATCAAAAAACGGTTTGATGATCTTAAAGCCGAGGGGAAGTCACATGCCATTGTCGATGCCGTTTCCGACCAGCATTTAAGATATATTGGCGAAGCGTCGCGTGATCTTACTTTGATTACAGGTGGTTCAGGTGTCGCACTTGGTTTGCCGGACAATTTCCGATCGCAGGGCTTGATGGGAACATCAACAGACATTCAAATTGATGCGCCGGAAGGCCGGACAGCGATCATTGCCGGAAGCTGTTCGCAAGCGACACGGGGGCAGATCGCTTATGCCGAAGCCCGGATTCCTTCATTTATGATTGATCCTATGGCACTTGCGGCAGGACAGGATAAAGTCGGTGAGGCTTTGGCATGGGCCGAAGAACAGGACGCGGATACGCCCGTCCTGATCTATTCGTCAGCGGACCCCGCTGTCGTAAAGCAGGTCCAGGATAAACTGGGCCGCGACGTTGCAGGCGCTATGGTAGAAGACGCGCTCGGTAAAATTGCGATTGGCCTCAATGCCCTTGGTGTACGTCGATTGGTTGTTGCCGGTGGTGAGACGTCAGGCGCGGTGGTAAAGGCGCTCGATATCCCGGCCCTACGCATTGGTCCTGAAATTGATCCGGGTGTGCCTTGGACAGAAACCATGGGCGCTACGAAGTTAGCCCTGGCACTTAAATCTGGAAATTTTGGTGGCGAGGATTTCTTTATTCGATCCTTTGAGCTGTTACCATGAATGAAACCAAAGTCCGCGATGACATAACACGGCTGGCCAAGTCGATGTATGAGCGTGGCCTGACGTTCGGTAGCTCTGGGAACATTAGTGTTCGTATTGATGACGGTTGGCTCATGACCCCTACCGGATCAACAATGGGGACTTTGGACCCTGCGCGGATCTCCAAGCTGGATGAAAGCGGCGCGCATGTTTCGGGTGACAAGCCAACAAAGGAGAGCTTTCTGCATCGCGTGATGTACGACAAGCGACCGGCAACGGGCGCTGTTGTCCATTTACATTCCACTCATTCCGTTGCGGTAAGTTGTCTTGCAGATGTTGATCCCCAAAATGTTCTGCCGCCGATAACGGCGTACTACGTTATGAAAATTGGCACCCTGCCCCTCATTCCTTACTTTCCACCGGGAGATGTGTCTCTGGCGAAGGCAGTCGAAGAAATGGCATCTGATCATCATGCCGTTTTGCTGGCTAATCACGGTCCCGTTGTCGCTGGTAAATCACTGGAAGATGCTGTCTATGCGACTGAGGAACTGGAAGAGACTGCGAAACTGTTTCTCATGCTTAAGAACATGAACACAAAATTCTTAAATGAGGCTCAGATCGCCGATTTGAAAGAGCGTTTTTCAAACTAATTCGAAGGAAAAAAGATGTTTGTTGTCACCGTAATGTTTCAGATCAAGCCAGAACACATCTTGCAGTTCGCTGAGGCCATGCAGGCGAATGCGCAGTTCTCACTGGATAAAGAGCCCGAGTGTTACCGGTTTGACGTCTGCAAGGACCCGGATGACCCGAATTCTATCTTTCTTTACGAGGTCTACGAAAGTCGGGCCGCATTTGGCCTCCATCTTGAATCGGATCATTTTAAGACTTTTGATGCAATGGTTGCCGACTGGGTGGAATCTAAAGCCGTGAAAGCCTGGGATCTGGAGTATCAGGCCCAATGAATAAGGCCAAGCGAATTGGTCTTGTTGCCCACGACGCGCGCAAGAAAGACATGGTCGACTGGCTGAATGCGAGCAAGGACTATTTGAGCCCGCATCAATTGTGGGCGACGGGAACGACGGGCCGGAGTATCTCGGATAATACCGGTCTGAATGTGACGACACTGAAAAGCGGACCGCTTGGAGGGGATGCGCAACTGGGTGCGATGATTTGTGAAGGTCAATTGGACGCGCTGATATTCTTTAGTGACCCGTTGGCAGCAATGCCCCATGACGTTGATGTAAAAGCATTAATTCGGTTGTCTACGCTCTACAATATCATTATGGCGTGCAATCGAACATCTGCTGACTTTATCATTCGCAGCCCCTTATTTTCCCTTGAATATGACCCTCAGCAATTCGATGCAAAAGATTATCTGGCTCGCGACGTCGGCGTTTAAGTGGCCGCGTTTACTTAATTACAGCTTCTAGAAAATCCAAAGTCGCGAGGGCGAAAGCCTCCATGTTTTCTGCCCGGTCGTCGCTGCCCGTTTGCATGGTCATTGATTTTTCACGGGGCCCGGCTATTGCAATGCTAACATGTCCCGCTGGATTCCCGTAGCGATTGCCTGTTGGGCCTGTCGCCCCTGTTTCACAAACCGCCCAGGTCGTGCCAAGTTTGTCACGAAGGCTACCGGCAATAATGCGGGCGTAGTCTTCGTTGGCCCCCTTCATATTGACAATATCTTCGGGTAAACCGAGCAATTGGCGCCTTGCATCGCGAGTATAAATCACGCCGCCACCAACATAGTAAGCGGATGCTCCGGGCACACTTAACAAGGCAGCAGACACCAAGCCACCGGCAGAAGATTCGGCGATTCCAATGGTATGCTGGTTTTGCATGAGAATTTCTGCGATCGGGCGAGCGCGGTCAAAAAGTGATTTCAAGTCGTCAATTCCTCCAGAGATAAATAGTCAATATGTATACAATCTTGAGTTTAGGTCTCATACGGGAGTATACTACACCAGCGCGTTATTAGCCCCTGAAATTTTGGTCAAATATCATGATGAAGTTTACGGCTCGCCTGTCTATCTTTTTTTCTGTGTTGTTTTGCGCAAGTGCTGTTCAGGCAGACTGTGGTACGTTCTCTGAAATGACGTTCTGGTCGGGAATGAACCATGAGTCCGTAAAGCGCAATGTTCAGGTGCGTTACCGTGGTGATTGGCAAAACCAGATACAGGCGCTGGAAGATCGACAGGAGCAACTGAAGAAGATTTATGCGCGTAATTCAGGAGTTGAACTCACTTATAAAAACAAGAAGATTGTCATTTTTGACGAAGAACTTGCTGCCTATATTGAGCAAGCGGAAGCACGACTTGAAGTTGTAAGATGTCTTGCCGACCAAGAAATGGATTTACCTGAAATGAGCACCGCCAGCGGGCCAGCAGAATCAGCACCTCTTCCATCTAAATAAAGCAATTTACCCGACGTACCTCTTCACGCATAATCGCCCTGAATTTTTTTATCTCTTGAAACAGCTGCGAAACCCTTCCCTTGAATAAAAGTAATTTCGACTATGTCATTATTGGTGCCGGTTCTGCGGGGTCCGTTGTTGCGGGCCGACTGTCAGAAAATGGTAAATATAGCGTTTGTGTCCTGGAAGCTGGGCCACCAGATCGCAATCCGTTTATTCATATACCGGCAGGTGTTTTATATACACTTAGGAACCCCGCCATTAACTGGATGTACAAAGGCGCTGGAAGTGCCGGAACAGCTGGTCGTGAAATTAATCAGGCACGTGGAAAAACGCTTGGCGGCTCAGGGTCCATTAACGGTCATATCTATAACCGTGGTCAGAGACTGGATTTCGATTCCTGGGCGCAGATGGGAAATCGTGGCTGGGGTTATGCGGATATTTTGCCGTACTTCAAACGCAGTGAGAATAAACTGGGCGGTGGAGATGCTGAATTCCACGGCCAGGGTGGACCTTTTACGGTCACTGAAATTGACGAAAAAGATCCCTTGTGTGATGCCTTTATTGAAGGCGCTCAGTCATTGGGTATACCCCGTAACAATGATTATAATGGCCGCGTACAAGAAGGCATTGCCTATGCCCAGCGCAGTGTTCACAAAGGGCGTCGTGTGAGCCCTGCGCGTTGTTTCCTTTACCCCGCGATGCAGCGGAAAAATACAGAAGTCATTACCAATGCTCATGTGCAAAAGATCATCATAGAAAACAAACGAGCGACCGGTGTTTTATTTAAGCGGGGCAACAGGAATTCTGCGGATTTAACGGTCTCTGCCAATCGTGAAGTCATCGTTTGTGCCGGAGCAATTGCTTCGCCACAGGTGTTGCAATTGTCAGGCATTGGAGCGGGTAAACATCTTCAAGACCTTGGCATCCCTGTGACCCATGATCTCCCTGGAGTTGGTGAAAACTTTCGTGATCATTTTGCCGTTCGGTCGGTTGCTAAAATTCAAAATATTGGAACGATTAATGAGCGGACACGGGGCTTAAGGCTGGTTAAAGAAGTGGTGAATTACGCCTTGAGACGCCGGGGTGCTTTAACGTTAACGCCAACACTACTGTATTGTTTCTGGAAATCCGACGAATCTCTGCAAAACGGTGACCTGCAACTTACGTTCACGCCGGCGAGTTATCCTGATGGCGTTCAGTCGGGACTTGATCGCTTTCCAGGCGCGACCATTGCCTGCTGGCAGCAGCGTCCGGAAAGTGCGGGTTATGTCCGGGCAACATCATCTGATCCCTATCAGCATCCTGAAATACAGGCCAACTATCTGGCCGAGGAAGAAGATCGTCGACTGCTTGTGGCGGCGATGCGTTTAAGTCGTGCGTTATTTCAATCGGCCCCCTTTTCTCCTTATGTTGCTGAAGAACTTTGGCCAGGTGTGCAGCGGCAATCGGACGAAGAGCTTCTCGATCACGCGCGGCAAACGGGAAACACAGCTTATCACCCTATGGGAACCTGCCGAATGGGGCCGGCTGATCAAAAGAATACGGTTGTGGATGATAATTTGCGCGTGCACGGTATCGAAGGTTTGCGGGTCGCCGATGCCTCGATAATGCCAATGATGCCATCGTCGAACCTGAATGCTGGCTCCCTTATGATCGGAGAAAAAGCGGCGGATATGATTTTGGGTAACCCGCCGCTTGAGCCGCAGAGCTTGTCTGACTAATCAAACGCGCTTTATGGCCTGTCTGCTCCTCGGGTATTCAAATAAACAGAATAGATCGACGTCGTTCCGCAGATGTATAATCGGTTATACTTGGGACCACCAAATGTCACATTTGCGACGGTTTCCGGAATGCGGATCTTGCCGATCAGTTTCGCCTCTGGTGTGAAGCAGTGAACCCCGTCGCCGGCACTGGTCCAGATATTGCCATGTACGTCACAGCGGAAACCGTCAAAGAAGCCATAGTCACAATCAGCGAACAGACGTCCGTTTGAGAGGGATTTACCATCGGCGGATACGTCAAAGGCTCTGATGTGCTTGGGGCCATTTGGATCATGGGATGCACCGGTATCCGCGATGTAAAGAATGCTTTCGTCCGGTGAAAAACAGAGCCCGTTTGGTTTGTCAAAATCGTCAGCGACGACCGTCAGTTCACCGCTTTCACCATCAATGCGAAAGACGTAGTTGTGTCCAATTTCACTTTCCGCCTGATCCCCTTCGTATTCGGATAAAATGCCGTACGGAGGGTCGGTAAACCAGATGCTGCCGTCGCGCTTTACGACCACATCATTGGGAGAGTTCAAACGTTTTCCCTGATAGTTGTCTGCCAGAACGGTTATAGAGCCATCGGCTTCCGTACGTGTCACCTGCCGTCCGCTATGTTCGCAACTGACAAGGCGGCCCTGGTTATCGCGGGTGTGGCCATTGGAATTGCGAGATGGTTCACGGAAGACGCTGACCGAGCCGTCCGTTTCGTCCCATCGCATGATTCTGTTATTGGGTATGTCGCTCCAGAGAAGATACCGCCCATCATTAAAATAGACGGGGCCCTCGCTCCATCGGCAACCAGTGAACAGTTTCTCCACGTGGACATTGCCCATGGCATAGGTTGCAAACTCTGGCTCTATAACATCAAAATCATCTGTTAACATATTGTTGTCCCTCGATTTATTCTAACTTTCTTTCTTGTCTCCGCGACCGTAAACCAACAACATTCCGATAATGACGCAACCATATATGACCTGTCGTCCGGCTTCAGGCATTTGCATGACCGATAACACGGATTGTAAAAGGACAATCAGGATTGCGCCAACAAAAGTGCCTGCAAATGTTCCCTTGCCACCGAGTATGTTAGTGCCACCGATGACAACCGCCGCAATGGCAGGCAACAAGTACAGATCGCCCATTCCCTGATAGGCTTTCGCGGAATATCCAGCCAACAAAATGCCGGCCATAGCTGCACAAAGTGAACATATAACAAAGGTCGCAATTAGGATCAGGCGGGTGTTGATTCCGGACAAATAAGCCGCACTTTCGCGGTTTCCCATCGCGAAAATATAACGGCCTGTGGACATTCTGTTGAGCATGAACACGATCAGGAAAGCAACCGCCAGCCATACCAACAGCGACATTGGTACACCCAGAATGCTACTGCTGGCTAAAAATTCCATGAGTGGCGTTGAATGGCTTTGGGGCGCAAACCCGCCCGTTTGAATGACCATTAATCCTTGAATGACGGTATTGACCCCCAGGGTGAAGATCATCGATGGAACGCGGAGGAAGGCCACGCCAAGTCCATTTATCAGGCCAATGATAAGTCCAGCACCCAAGCCAGCAGGAATAGCCCATTCGCCACCAACTGCCGTTGCGACCATTGCCGCACAGGTCAATGTCCAGGGGACCGACAAGTCAATATGGCCCAACAAAATCACCATCATCATGCCGGTAGCGACAAGCCCCAAATAGGAAGCGACTTGCAACTGTTGCAGAAGGTAGTTGGGTGACAGAAAGCTCATCGTGCCTTGGGTAACCAACGTATAGGCCGTGCCGATAACGAGAATTATTACAATAAATCCCAAGGCATATTTTATGGGTTTATCGATTTGTGGAAGAGAAAAAGTCATGTTCATCACCCAAACAAGTTTAGTCGGTTTTTGACCCGGAAGACGCGTGCAGCGCCAACACTAACAGCAATCAAAAGGATTGTTCCCTCGAATAAGGGCTGTAGTAACGGATCAGAAATAAAGCCAAACGGTCCATCTGCATCAAAGACCCGGAAATTGAAGGATATGGAGCGCAAGGCCATTGCACCAAAGATAGAACCAATCACACCTCCTGCACCGCCGTATAGCGATGTGCCGCCAATCACGACTGCCGCTATTGAGTTCAGAGTATAGGCACCGGCCTGCGGTACGTCTGCGTTACCACTGCCGGTTTGAAAGGCCAGGTACAAGCCCCCTATTCCGGCAAACAACCCGGCGAGCGTATAAGCTGCGATCCGAGACCGACTGACGTCAAGACCTGACATGTAGGCTGCCCCTTCTGCGGAACCGATTGCATAGCAGCCCCGGCCTGTAACTGAAGACCTGAATGGTAGCCAGACTAACAGAACAATAAGCACAAGAACGACGATTGGCGTTGGCACAAGTCCGATCGTTCCTTCAAACCATTTCGGCAGATACCAGCCATATGTATAAAATATTTCATTCAGATCAAATGTCGCTGCGAACGCCAGATCGCCATCGACTTTGCCGCCCGGTGTGGGGCGCAAAAACAAGGCAATGCCGATGTAAACAGCGCCTGTCGCCAGTGTGACGATAATCGGCTGCAATCGGCCATAAACAATGATGCAGCCATTCATAAAGCCTGCAAATGCCGAGACAGCGATACATAACACGATCCCAAACGCCACTTCAGCCGGACTGCCGTTCACAACGACACTGGCCAATGCGTTGGTCATCGTCATGACAGCACCCACAGACAAATCCAGACCACCGGTTAACACCGGCACGGTCTGCGCCATGGCAACCATGATTAAGACAAAGGTTTCATTGGCATTTTGGACGAATATCTTGGATGTGCCGCCACTTGGATGGAGGTTTGTGTAAAGGCCATAGACAAGGATAAAAATACCGATTGCCAGCAAGACACCCATTTTCTGGGTAATCCATAATCTCATATTAGTCATTACGCGTTGGCCTTTTCTTGGCGGGACAGGTCAATGTTCAGAGAACTGGCAACGATGTTGGTTTCGTTGATATCGTCTCCGACCAGTTCTTTTAAGATTTCACCCGCATAAAAAATCATGACCCGGTCGCAACAACCGATCAGTTCATCATAATCGGTGGAATAAAAGATGATGCTGTTGCCGGCATCTGCTAATTCCCGGAACAGTTGGTAAAGCTCTTGTTTTGTGCCGACATCGATGCCGCGGGTCGGATCGTTCAAAAGAATGATGCGGGCACCCGTCATCAACCATTTTGCGATCACGACTTTTTGCTGGTTTCCACCGGACAACGTTGCCACCGGATCATCAACCGAGCCGACTTTAATCGCCATCTTATCAACCGTTTCATCGATCATTTTGTTCTCGAGCTCTTTGTCGATGGAAAGCCCTTTCGTCAGTTGATCCAGCGACACGATGGAGACGTTATCGCGAACACTCATGGGCAGCATGAGGCCTTCGGTTTTTCTGTCTTCCGGGATCAATGCCATCCCGATACCGTCGGATTTCGCCTGCTTCGGGCTATTGATTTGGGTTTCGACCCCATCAATTTTCACCTTGCCTTCGACGCCTCTCAAAACACCAAAGAGCGCGAGTAAAAACTCCCGTTGCCCCTGCCCGTCCAGGCCGCCAAGGCCAACAATCTCGCCCTTTTTTAGGTTCAGAGAGATATCTTTCAGACGGTCTGTCCAGCTCAGGTTTTCGGTTTCCAGAACATTGGGTCCTGTGACGTTTTCGACAGGTTTGGGTGGAAATACACTTGAGATTTCGCGCCCAATCATCATTTCGACGATCTCTTCGTCGTTGCGTTTTCCTTTGTCGAACGTCTCGATATGGCTGCCATTTCTAAAAACGGAATAGGTATCAGCCAGCTCTTCGATCTCGTGCATTCGATGTGAAATATAAAGTAATGTAAGCCCCTCAGTGCGAAGCCCCTTTAAAATTTCATAGACTTTTTCAACGTCGGCCGCAGAAAGGGCCGATGTGGCTTCATCCAATATGAGAATTTTAGGATTCCGGCCAAGGGCTTTAGCAATTTCAACCATTTGGCGGCGCGATAGAGGCAGGTTCTTAACCAATTCTCGCGGATTGATATCTTCACAATTGACCCGAGCCAGAAGTTCTTTTGAACGGCGAATTTGCTCTTTGCCGTCAATAAGGCCGAGCCAGTTTCGGGGCGGGTCGGTAATGCATATGTTGTCGGCGACTGAAAGGTCAGGCATCAACGACAGTTCCTGAAAGATACAGACAACGCCATGATCTGTGGCTTGTTGGGGGGTATCAAACTGAACCGTGTCGGAGCCTACTTTAATCGTTCCTTCGTCAGGCTGGACAACGCCAGAAATAATTTTAATGAGGGTGCTTTTGCCTGCACCATTTTCGCCAAGGATGGCGTGAATTGAACCCGGCTTACACTTAAAATCGACGCCATTTAAGGCGGTTACGCCTCCGTAGCGCTTACTCACACCGGTTAGGTCCAGCGCAAATTGTTGTTGCTGTGCGTTCATATTGATCGTTCTTCTATTCAAAATTCAAACGGAAAAGAAAAGGTAGCGCGACCGAGTTTCTCGATCACGCTACCCGTAAGCCAATACGACGCTTACTTTTGATCGTCTTTTGTCTGAGCCATGATTTCCACAGCCGAGATGTTGACATCACAGGGAGGGAACTCATTTGGTGTAAAGAAGTTGTCAGTAAGATCTGACCAGTAATTCTCGCCATCCTTCAACCCATTGTAGTCAACAACAGGAATTGGCACAGAAATCAACTGTGGCATTTTATTTCCCTGTAGTGCTGACAACGCAGCCTTGATAGCAATCGCGACAAGACCAGGAGACTGACCCGCTGAAAGAGCTTTCAGGCCATCTTTTGAGTGCTTCGCAATAAGCTTACGGAAGCCATTTTCAGCCTCACCCGCCATCGGGATGAACTTGTGGTTGGCATCCATTAACGCACGAACAGACCCAGTGGAGCCGCCCTGCGTATAGATCGCATCGAAACTGCCGTGAACAGCAAGGGCATCAGCCGTTGCTTTTTGCGCATGGCCATCGTCCCAGTTGCCGACAACTTCAATGATCTCAAAGTTGTTGCCAGATTTTTCCATTATGCTGCGGAAACCCAGGTGACGGTCACGATCAACAGAGTTGCCGGGAAGGCCACGAACTTCGAGGACTTTACCGGAGTTACCAATATGCTTGATAACCCAGTTGGCGCCCATCTCGCCCATTTCCCACTGGTTTTCGTTAACCATCATAACGTCTTTTGTATCGAGAACGTTATCGAAAGGAACCAGAACGACGTTATTGCGGTTAGCAATACGGATCGCACGATCAAAACCGGTTGGGCTAACGGCAATTGTAATAATCGCGTCAAAACCCTGATTAACAAAATCTTCAATGGCACCGAGCTGAGCAGCAGCATCCGTACCTGTTGAGACGACTTTGAATTCCTTAATCATCGACTTGACGCCAGCTTGTTCAACATAAGCCTTCGCCGTTTGAATCATTTGAATACGCCACGTGTTGCCAACGAACCCGTTAACAACAGCGACCCGATACGGGCCTTCGCGTTTATCCCACTGAAAATATTGTGTGTCTTTGTCCCAGGGGGCAAAACATTTTGGCAAGGCGCCGGGGCCTTCGACAATCTTTGGTCCTGCAGCCATCGACTGGCCACCGAATACCAGTCCGGCACCTAGTGCCAGAGCAGCAAAACTCGCTTTTGAAAAGAAACTCATCTTAAATACACTCCCTTTGTATGCTTGAAAGCTAACATTTAGTCACCGGCTCATGTTTTGAGCTCTTATTTCAGGCGTGGCAAAATATGTTGCCTTCCCGCTTTGTGGTCAGGAGTGTAGGTTCAGCCTTTGTCTCTGTAAGCTGCGTAAACAGCTTTAATGCTGCGCACATACGCTTATTTTGTGCGGATATCCGTAGTTGAAACTAAAAAATCACCATATTCACGGTTGTGACGGTGTGATTATATAGTCAAAAAGAGAAGTACGCGTCGATGCAAGCTTCCTGATATTGAATATCTTATGTCGCTTTGGGGGGTGAGTTGAATGAAGTACTTGATTTCGAATGTGCGCGTATGGGATGGGGAACGCGATGATCCCTACGAAGCGTCTGTTAGCGTCGACGGTAACAGAATAGTTGATGTTTCCACTTCGCCGGTTGATCTCGGCCAGGAGCCTCATGAGACCATAGACGGCAGCGGTTTGACCTTAATGCCGGGCCTTGTCGATGGGCACTGCCACCCGAGCTTTACAGGCGTCAACGCGCCCCATGAACTTGGATTGGTTTCGCCCGAAGAACACATGATTTTGACGGCGCGAAACATCCGGTTGCTTCTGGATCATGGGTTTACGTCTATTTTTGAAGGTGCATCCGCCAAGCCGCTTTTGGGCGTCACCGCACGAAATGCAATCGAAGCAGGTTATATCGCTGGCCCCCGCATGCTAGCCGCAAGTCCTGAAATCACGACAACTGCGGGGCTTGGTGACGAACGGAAACGCTATATCTATCAGGAAAGTTTTGGGATTGTTGCCGATGGTCCAGACGAAATGCGCCGCTCTGCCCGTGAATGCGTCCGCGATGGCGTTGATACGTTAAAAATCAATATCTCCGGAGATGAATTCGTCACCCACGCGCGGGCCGAAATCACCCCGCTTGAGGAAGAAGAATTGGCTGCGTTTATGCGGGTTGCGCGCAAGTTCGGACGCAATGTCGCTGCCCATGCAAGGTCGTCTGAGAGCACGATCATGGCCGTAAACCATGGTGTTGATTGCATATATCACTGCGATTTTGCCAACGAAGAAGCGTTGGATAAGCTGGAAGCGGCCAAAGACACTTGTTTCGTCGGCCCGGCGTTTGGTTTGGTTCATAACTGCGTGAAAGAAGGCGAGATTGCGGGGATCACGCCGGACGTCTGCAATGCTCTTGACTTATATCGGAAATTTGACCGGTGTTGCGAGACCTACCATGAAATGCGCAAACGCGGAATTCGTGTTGTCATCGGCGGTGATTATGGGTTCGCCGTAACGCCAATGGGGCAAAACGCCCGCGACATTGCGCATTTCGTCACGTATTTTGGTTATTCGAATACCGAAGCATTGAAGTGTGCGACGGTCATTGGTGCGCAGCTCATGGGCATGGGCGATGAATTGGGTAAAGTCAAAACCGGCTATCTGGCAGATTTAATATTGGTTAAGGGCGACCCTGTTGCTGACGTATCTCTTTTGCAACATCAAGATAATCTGGCAATGATCATGAAAGACGGGATCCTCTATAAAGATTCGCGCCGCCCGCACGCACCGAGCCTCGAGTCACTGGTTGCTGCCGGTGGCAACATGAGCAAGGCGGGGCACTAACCCCTCACCTGCTCCCTTCGTTTTGTTGTCCCGAAAGCCACGCTTCAAGGCTTTCCTGAGATGCGCCCAAGCCGTCGATATTTAACAGGCCCCTCGATAACGCAAGAGCGACAGCGCGGGTTCTGGAATTAAAGGCGGGGCCAAATTCTGCAGACGCATCAGCCTGATCAATGCCAAGCTTTTCATACAGGTGCTTAAGCCGGCTTTGCACGCCACGGGTTGATATTTTTCGCCGTGCAGCAATTGCCTTATCGGTCAGCCCGAGTGCGATGTCGGTTAATACTTCAAATTCCGAATCTGTTAAGCCTTCAAGCACGTTTTCGGACCTTTGTTGAACACCCCGAACTTCCCGGTCGATGATGCATTGGTCTTCCTGAAACACGCCGCGAACCGCAAGTTCCAATCGCTCTTCGCTTGCAGACTTCAGCAAATACCCATAGACAGCCCCGGTCGGCACGATCCTTGACACACCGCGGACGTAAGCCTCATCTGCGTAATTGGACCAGAAAAGAATGCGCATTTCCGGATGGCGGCGCCAAATTTCCTTTGCGGCATCTACACCACTTGCGCGGGGCATTTGAAGGTCCATGACGACGCCAAAAACGTCTTCTTTTCCGATGATTTCAATTGCTGCAAGACCGTCTTCTGCCTCGAAGACGTCGACGCATTCTGGCAGTGCATTCTTAACTGCCAGTTTGAGGAATGATCGATGAAGCGCATCGTCCTCGGTGATTAGTACGTTCATCCGACAACACCTGCCATATCTGTTTGATCTATTTGCGGTTCGTTCATTGAGGTTATCTGCGCCAATGGAAGGGAAACCGAAACGCGAGTTCCGCCGCCTGGAATATCTCCGGATATCTCAATTTTTGAGGAAATCAGCGCTGCCCGCACGCGCATGTTGTCCAGTCCTCCTTTGGAGTTTTCTGATTCTGGCCCGGTTCCCGCCCCATTATCCAAGACAAATATCCATAATTTGTCTTTGCGTACCTCAATCGTGACCGAAAGGCGGTCGGGAGGACCGTGTTTAACGGCATTGTTTATGGCCTCTTGCACTATACGAAACAGGGTCGTTCGGACAGATTCCGGGCATTCGTCAAGTAGTGATGACGCTGTATCTTCTACTGATGTTTGGATTTTAGGCACGATCCCGCGCACGGAACGTTCAAGTTGTGCTTCAACGGCTTGGGCAAAGCCAAATAGCTCCATAACACCGGGTTTGGTATCTTCGATAATTCTGCGAAGCTCGCTCATACAGGTCGAGACTTCGGAACCGAGCATGCGAATGTCATTCGTCGCCAGATTGGGTTTACGGCTCAATCGCGAAATCTGTCGCGAAACGCGCGTTAAATCGGCCAGGGTTTGATCGTGCAGGTCCATGCCGATGCGTTTTCGTTCATTTTCCATACCTTCGGTTAATCGCAATGCGCCGATCCGCAAAACTTCCTCGCGTCCACGAGCGGCCCCTTCTGCCAATGCCAGTTTTTCTGACTGTTCACTCCGAATCAGGGCGTAAAAATAGGGCGCCAACAAATCGGCAATTTGACGCGCCGTGGTGACATCATTCTCCGAATAACGTTTTGTTTGATGGCTGGAAATATTTAAAGAGCCCTGCACAATGCCGTGAACGTGCATTGTAACATGCAGTCTGCTGCGCAGGTTGGCTTCAAAAATGGGTGAATCAAAAGCATTTTCGAAATGGAATCTTTCATCCGTGGTCGCATCGTCCGTCAGGTAATAGTCAATCTCTCCCGCCAACAAATATCGGATCGGGCTTAAAGCAATGGGTTGCGGATGTTTTGCAGATTTACCCCATTCTGTCGTGACGCCGACCTCATAGACGACATGACAATCTCGACGATCCGGGACGATAAGCGATATGTCCATATGGTCGTGGGGCATCAAGTGGTTAACTTCACGAGATATCTCCTGAAGCACACTGCGATAGTCCAATTGACCAGCGATCGCGCGAGAAATCGCGAGATACCGATCTAAAAGTGTGGCCGCATTGCTTTGCACGATGTTGCTCCTGAGCTGATCATAGGATTTATCACAAGTAAGCGGGGCGAGAGAAGCGTTTAAGGTCCTCAATTAAGGGGACATCCGCTATTTGTATTGCGGATACCCGTATCTGCATGACAAAGCATCAATCGTTTTCACATAAAACAGATCATCATGCTGCCGCCTTTGGGCGCGTTTCTGCCGGTTTAGAGATGGCGGGCATTTCTCTGTTAGCAAACAGGCCCGCACGTTATCGCAGGCCTTGGTTACCGCACAGGCGTGGTTTGCGAGTGTTTCTGAAGGGCATCCACCAGCCGCTTCAGGCCGTCGCCTAGAACTTGGCGGGTGGTTGCAAGGTTGATGCGGATATGCCCCTCGCCTCCGGGGCCCATCGGCTCACCAAACGTTACGACGACGTGCGCCTCCTTTTCCAGAACGTCTTTCAGTCGGTCTGCTGTCATGTCTAAACAACGCAAATCCAACCATGCAAAATAGGTCGCCTGGGGTTGGCTAATGATAACTTGCGGAAAGTTTTCTTTTATTCGAGTTTGCAAGAATACAAAATTACTCTGAATATGGTTCATTAATGCGGAGCGCCAGTCATCTCCACCCGTGAGCGCGGCCTCTGTCGCAGCTTGACCGAAGATACACCCGCCAAAGTGAAGATTGCTGCGGATAATGCCACGTTGAAAGGCACGTCGAAATTCTGGGTTTTGTGCGATAACCAACGAGTGTTTCAGGCCCGTCAAATTAAAAGACTTACTGACAGAGGTTAACGTGACGGTATTCATCGCCGCCTCTTTCGAGATTGTTGCCATCGGTATAAAGCTTTGCCCTTTATTGATAAGACCAAAATAGACCTCGTCGGTCACAATGATGATCCCGTGATCAATGCAAAAGGTGCTTAAATCTTCCAATTCGTGTTGGGTCCATACCCGACCGACGGGGTTGTGCGGGCTACAAAGCAACAACATTTTGGTCCTATCGGATACAAGAGCAGAGAGACCGTCCATATCCATCGTGTAGTAGCCGTCGGTTACGCTTAATGGATTTGCGACGGCAATCCGGTCGTTGCATCGGATCATTTCTTCAAAAATGTGATGAACAGGAGGTTGGTAGATAATTTCGTCACCGGGGTCGGTCAATTCTTCTATCAAAGGCTGCAGCGACGGGTAAATACCGACATGGCTATCGATCCATTCGGGCTGCAGCTGCCAACCATACGACCGCTCGTAAAACGAAGTTATGGCGTCAAAATAACTCTGTCGTTTATGAGGATAGCCAAAGTGTCCCTGGGCCGTAACCTTGGCAATAGCATCGAGCACCGCAGGCGCTGTATGAAAATCCATTTCCGCTACGCCCAAACACAACAATGAAGGATCATCCAAGCGCTCAATTTCGGCTTCCCACTTTTTTGTACTCAGAGCAAGGCGGTCGAACGGCAGGTCAAATCCATAAGTACAATTCGTGTCGGCGGGTTTTCCTGTACCGTCATTTTGCACGGCCCTATTTGTGTTCTTTTGCATTGCTGCTCCTGGCATATGGCGCTTCTCTTGGCTCAGATTGTATTCGATAATTAGCAGTGAAAAAATGTGAAATTTGGAAGAAGCGGCATCGTTTTTCACGCAGGGTTTCGGCGTCAATCAGGAGTGTTAGGCGCACTTCAGGAGGGCAAAGACGTGTATTTAGCAGGAATGTAACGTTAGTCAGACGATGTTAAAGTTTTAAGGGCAGCTTTGCGTCACTGCCTACCAGCGCACCAGGCCGGAACCCCAAGTGAGACCGCCACCCATTGCTTCCATAAGGACCAGGTCACCGCGCTGGATGCGGCCGTCTTTTACAGCCTCTTAATCAGTGCGGAAAATTTAATAGCGCATAGTACGGAGTTTTTTGCGTGAAGCTATACGGCTCTCCAATTATACTCATGGTTGTACGTTTGCGAGGTGCCTTAAACGCCGCAAGTAGGTTCATTAAGCGGTCTCCAATTATTAGAATATGCTTAGGATTGAATATGAATACTTTTCGTCAAGTCGGCGTCATTTTTATTGGTGCACTTCTTCTGATCAGCTGCGCCAGCGGGCCAGCTCAGGGGCCAAGCTCAGCGGTCCCCTATAATCCTGGAGAGATTATTTCCGATTGTTCATTTTGCCCGGAGATGGTTGTGATGCCGACGGGGGTTTTTACAATGGGTAAGGGTGAAAAGCCTCTCGCGCGGCCTTCACCAGCCCATAAGGTGAAAATTTCAAATATTTTTGCCGTTGGAAAGTTCGAGATTACATTTAAAGAATGGGATGCATGTGTCTCCGCAGGGGGATGTGGTGGTTATACGCCCGATGATAAGGGATGGGGCAGAGGCGATTTTCCTGTCACAAATGTCAATTGGAATGACGCTAATGCCTATGTCACGTGGCTTAGCAAATACACGGGTCGGCGCTATAGGCTATTGAGTGAAGCTGAATGGGAGTTCGCAGCGCGGGGCGGGAGCGAAACGCTGTATCCAAACGGTGACGATTGGAGGAAAGCCTGCGAGATTGGCAACATTGGTTCAACTGTATGCATTGGTAAATTGAAACCTGGTCCCGCACCGGTTGGAAGCTTCCCTGCAAACGGTTTTGGCGTTCATGATACGGTCGGTAATGTAAATGAATGGGTCGAAGATTGTTGGCATGAAAACTATGAGGGTGCGCCGTCTCATCAGAGACCATGGCTTAAGGATGGTGACTGTTCGCGACGGGTTTTTCGAAGTGGGTCATGGAATAATACGAGATATTTTAACGTCACGTCGATTGCCCGATGGGGAGTGCAGACAGATTATCGTGGTGCAAATGCAAACGTTGGTTTTCGCGTGGCTCTCGATCTCGACTAGTTCGAGATTGCCTGACTGGCTTGCGAAATACGCCTTAATCACACGATAGTATGCGTAGATCGGACGTTAAGAAACGTCACTGCCTACCAGCGTACCAGGCCGGAACCCCAAGTGAGACCGCCACCCATTGCTTCCATAAGGACCAGGTCACCGCGCTGGATGCGGCCGTCTTTTACAGCTTCATCTAAAGCCAATGGAATGGATGCTGCGGATGTATTGGCATGTCGATCAACGGTAATCACCATCTTCTCGATCGGCAGCTTTAATTTACGTGCGGTGCCATCCAGGATTCGTTTGTTCGCCTGATGAGGCACCACCCAATCGATATCATCGGCGCTGAGGCTATTCGCATCCAGTGTTTCAGTCACAATGTTTGCGAGGTTTGTCACAGCATGGCGGAAAACTTCTTTGCCAACCATGCGAACATGTCCAACGGTCTTTGTCGACGAAGGTCCGCCATCGACATAGAGCAAATCACGGGTCGATCCTTCGGAATGAATATGTGTTGATAAAATACCACGGCCCTGGTTGTTGCCAATCTTTACCTCGGCCGTTGTATCTGCGGATGGGTCCGCCCCATTTGCCGCTTTCAGGACGACGGCCCCTGCTCCATCACCAAACAGAACACACGTTCCGCGATCTTCCCAGTCCAGCAAGCGCGAGAATGTTTCAGCACCAATGACCACAATGGTATCCGCCTGTCCGCCTTTGATCATATTGTCAGCGACAGACAAGGCATAGATGAAGCCAGAGCATACAGCCTGAATATCAAACGCGGCACCATTCACCATTCCAAGGCTGTGCTGAACCTTGGTTGCCGTAGCGGGAAATGTATTGTCGGGCGTTGTCGTGGCAACGATCACCATATCGACATCTGCAGCGTTAACACCGGCGTGCTCTAACGCATTTTGTGCTGCTTTCAAGGCCAGATCAGATGTGAATTGTCCTTCGGCGGCGATATGACGTTGCCGAATGCCTGTGCGTTCCGTAATCCATTCGTCCGACGTATCGACCGTTTCAGCCAACTCGGCGTTCGTCAGAATGCGTTCGGGAAGATATGAACCGCATCCAAGGATTATTGATCTTCTGTTCATTCGTTTGCGGCCTGTTGTTGTCGGTCGGGGTGATCCAGCTTTACGCGCGCATAGTCTTCTTTAATTGCATCGTTGATGTTATGTTTGACAAGTTCAGCCGCAACGTCAATCGCATGGGCAAAACCTAGGCCGTCCGTTCCGCCGTGGCTTTTGACGCAGATGCCATTTAACCCCAACATCATCGCCCCATTGTACCGTCTGGGGTCCATATGCTCCTTGAGCCTGTTCAGTGCCGGTCGAGCCAACAGTCCGCCCATCATAGAAAGTGGCGTTGACGTTAGGGCGTCTTTAAGGAAAGTGGCGAACATTTTTGCCGTGCCCTCAGCCGTTTTAAGGGCAATGTTACCGGTAAACCCATCCGTTACGATTACGTCGACGGTTCCCTTGGCAATGTCATCCCCTTCAACGAAGCCATGGAATTTGATCGGCAAGTCACTGGCTTGCAATATCGTTGCCGCATCTTTGACTGATTGACGTCCTTTTAAATCTTCAACGCCGATGTTTAGAATGCCGACAGACGGTTTATCGATTTTCAGCCCGGTTCTGGCAAAAACTTCGCCCATAACTGCAAACTGCACCAAGTTTTCAGCGTCGCATTCAACGTTAGCGCCCAAATCAAGCATGACACTTTTTCCGCGCGTTGTTGGGAAAAAAGCTGGCAACGCGGGACGACTGATTCCAGGCAGTGTTTTGAGCACAAATTTGGCCATTGCCATTAAAGCGCCCGTATTGCCCGATGAGACAACGCCCGCCGCCTCGCCTGCGCCAACGGCATTGATGGCCAGACGCATACTTGAATTGCGGCCCGACCGAAGGGCCTGAGCAACTTTCGCTTCGTTTGTGATGATATCTGGTGTGTGACGGAGTTCGCAGGCCGCAGCGGCCTTTGGATAGCGCTCCAGCAAGGTCTTGAGCCTTGCTTCATCGCCAAACAGCAGGAATTCCAGGTAGGGATGCTTTTCAAGCGCCACCTGAATACCTTCAATGACCACGTCCGGCGCGTTATCACCGCCCATGGCATCTATGGATAGAGTCAGCCGTTCAGGCAACAGAAAGCCCTCGCTCCAGCTTGGGGACAAACAAATTCAGTCGCCTTTATAAGAGGCCATATAGCAATTGAACAGCTTTAGGCAGCGTCGGCGGCGTCAGTAACTTCGCGGCCATCGTAAAATCCACACTCACCACACACGTGATGAGGACGTTTCAATTCGCCACAATTAGCACACTCTTCGTATGCGGAAATGTTCAATGCGTCATGCGCACGACGCATGTTACGCTTTGATTTTGATATCTTTTTCTTAGGAACTGCCATTTTTAGAGACCTCGAGTTAATAACCCTCACTTCGGAAGGAGCGCTTACTTAAACAAAATTGCCGCGCAGGGCAAGCGGCTTGAATGATTTTTTTAGTTTTTTGGTTTGATTTGCAGGTTTTGGAGGACGGCAAAGGGACTTTCTGCCTGAATATCTTCGTCCGTGGCCGCGCGATTCGCATCCAGCACCGGTTCCAGCGCATCTTCCAACCCCGGTTTTCTGGGATGGAGTTCAATTTCAAGGCCCAGACTTTGGGAAATTAGTTCACCAAGATCTATAAAGCCGTCGATAATGGGCTCCGCCGGGTCTTCATCCATTACATCCAAATCAACATTTTCCAATGCGTCATCGGTTTCATTGGCGAAAATGGTTTCAAATTCAGACCTGATGCGCGACGTGAATGGTTCAAGAGAAACCACGCAAGTCTGCTCAAGTGTCGCATCCAACTGCCCGCGTACATTGACTTTTATGCGCTTGCCAGATCCCCGACGCTGAATATCAAGTTGCGCCGACAGGTGTTCGAGTTTCGTCAATGCGAATCGTTCAGCCAGTTTTTGACATTCTTCGGGGGACGCAGTGAAGGATTTTTCCGATTCGCCATGTATAAAGGATTCGGCCTCGGCGGGGCGGGAAAATTCGGGTTCATCAGGCAGTTGATTGTTATCGTTCATGCGGGTATTTCGATACCTTGTGGCGCGATAAAAGAGATATTGCCCGACCGGATGGTATCGAGCTCAATCGAAGCCATATGTTTAACCTGTGCACGAAAATAATCTGAGACAGCGGTAATTTGAGAATCGGTCGGATCCGATTTCCGAAACAGGTTCTTTTTAATTGCTGCCATTAAATCTGAGTTATCTTCTTGTTTGAGCGCATCCGCATAGGCCGTCGCGCGTCCATAATAGGCTTCGACCATAGCTTTGATGCGCTTCGCAACACCGATATCTCCGACGCCCATTTCCCTAAGGTTTTGATCCATATCGGCGAACATCAGGTCAAATACGTCTTGTGATAAACTTTCATCGAGCGCTATCCCGTCCTTCAGGCGATCAAACAAAATATGGGCATGCAGGACGATCATATCGAAGCGGCCATCGACGGTATCAGGGACGCCAAAATCGGTATAAAAAATTGGCAGTCGGGCCTGCTGTATAATCGCGCTATACAGGCGATGCGCGGTTTCGCTATTCTTGCTTGATTTGAAGAGTCCAAACACAGCCCTGATCCTTGCTAACAATGGCGCTTTCGCACAACATAGGCATAGGTACAGAATTGACAACCCGTCGAATGATGTTCATTTTCCATTTTCGGTTAATTCCGTTATACTAAGCCAGTTTTTTAGCCTCTTAACACAGACGGACATGGTGCCCTATAAATGAGCTTTATTATAAATCATCGATTGTTGAAGGTTCTTGCAACCCTAGGCCTTATCGTTGTTGTTAGCGCATGTAGTCCACGGGTCCATACGCGGGGCAATATGCCCGACCCGGACTTGGTTGCACAGCTTGATGAAGGCGGCTTCAGCCGTGAAGAGGTCGTCGAGTTTCTGGGGTCGCCCTCCAGTATCACCTCTTTCGGAGATGAGGTCTGGTTCTATATTTCTGAACAGACCGAAACACTTGCCTGGCTCGAGCCTGAAATTACCAACCGGCAAGTTCTGGCCCTGCATTTCGATAAGGAAGGGTTTCTGAACAAGATCGAAAATGTTGGGCTTGAAGAGGCCCAGAAACTTGCACCGGTAGATCGGAAAACACCGACGCATGGCCATGAACTAACATTCCTGGAGCAACTTGTTGGCAACTTCCGACGGTTTTCCCCGAAAGAATAAGCGGGGCTAATATGTATCCGTTGTCTATTTGCGTCGTGGCAGTTTCAACGTAAAGGTTCTGCTGCCGTTTCCGTGTACCGAATCGTGAGCGCGAATGGTCACGGTCGTTGTGCCGACCGGCACGGCGACATTTGAGATGGTTCGGGTGAACGGCTGCTCATCGACATGGGGATGATATAAGGTGCGTGTCGCAAGCACGCTTCCATCCTCTCCCAGAACGTCAAATTTATTGGCGTAGTGCTTCCAGCCCTCGTCTTTATGGAAAATTGTTGCGGAGATAACGTAAGTGCCATTGGCGTTCGCTGTCGCTGTGGCGTCAAGTACGGAGGGCTCCCCTGCCTGGCTCATTGACGAGATCGCGCATGTGAATGCGATCCCTGCCAAGACCCCTGCCCGCTGAATGGTTCTGGAAAATCGCTTCATGGTATCCTCATATGGCTGCGTAAGGGATCAGGAAAGGTCACTCATTGCGGATAAAATATCAACCCTGCGTGTGGTGAAAAAATAAATATTGCCAGTTAGTTCAACTTATGTTCTTATATTGTTCTCATTTAAAACACTAATGTTCTCAGGAGAGCACGATGCAGAACACACTATTTTTTAAAGAGTTGGCGTCCTTGAGCTTATTGTTTATCGCAGGCTACCTCTGTGTGGTGATTGTTGCGTAACATCGGTTAAGGCACTTCTGGAGGAACCTCTCGTTTGTTTCGGTTTTCATCGATCGCGACGAATGTGAAGATGCCTTCGGTGACTTTCTCGCGGTGGTTCTTTTCTCGTTGACGCAGGACCCAGGCTTCAACGCGGATGGTGATCGAGGTTCTGCCCACTTTGATAATATCCGCATAGCAACATAAAACATCACCAACCTGTACCGGAAGATGAAAGGTGAAACCGTCGACAGCAACCGTCGCGACGCGTCCAGCTGCTCTGGAGAAAGCCGTAATTCCGCCTGCGATATCCATTTGCGCCATCAGCCAGCCACCGAAGATATCGCCATTTGGGTTGGCGTCGGCGGGCATCGCCAGGGTTCTGAGTGCCAATTCACCGCGCGGTTCTGATGTAAGGTCGACTTCTGAAGCTTTAGGCATTGTTAAGGGGTTCCCGTACACAAGATGTTGTTATACATATAGGCTGTCACACTGTATCATGCTTGTCGATACGGTGAATCTTTTTTAGGATTGTACTTGGTAAATTCAGGGCTTGTCTGTGTATCGGGTCCTGTTTGACGGATAAAACGGAAGAGTAATAAGACGATGGCCGACCTTTTTGATCACGCAAAAGCAATTGATGAGACTCCGCAAGCGGAGACGAAAGCAACGGCAAAACCGACCACGGTCGCAAAGGCCGCGAATTCCAATCAGGCTGACGTGACATCAAAGCCAACGTCGTCTCCAAAAACATCAAAAAATGGTTCGTATTCGGCAAAGGACATTGAGGTCTTGGAGGGGCTTGAGCCGGTTCGCCGGCGCCCGGGTATGTATATTGGCGGCACAGATGAACGCGCCTTACATCATTTGGTGGCTGAAATTCTCGATAACTCCATGGATGAAGCCGTAGCAGGCCATGCCAGCCACATCAGTCTGGAACTCTGTGAAGATCAGACGGTCATTGTCTCAGATAACGGCCGGGGAATTCCGACCGACCCTCACCCCAAGTTTAAAGATACGTCAGCGCTGGAAGTGATTTTAACAACCCTGCATTCCGGGGGGAAATTCTCTGGTGATTCTTACGAAACCTCAGGCGGATTGCATGGCGTTGGCATGTCAGTTGTTAACGCCCTGTCTGATAATTTTCAGGTCGAGGTCGCACGCGACAGAAAGATTTGGCAGCAGTCTTACTCCCGAGGCAAACCGCTGGGCCCCTTGAGAGAGATTGGCGGAACTCAGAACCGACGGGGCACGACTGTCAAATTTCATGCAGACGGCCAGATTTTTGGCGCGAAGGCACAGTTCAAGCCGCAGACCCTCTATAAAATGGTTCGCTCGAAAGCCTATTTGTTCCGCGGCGTCGAGATTCGTTGGAAATGCGATTCGCGCCTTATCAAGGCGGATGATGATACGCCGGAGACCGCAACACTGCATTTTCCGGGTGGCCTGTCTGACTATCTGGTATCTGCCTTGGGGACACGCAAAACGGTAACGCCGATGCCGTTTGCCGGTGAATCGAAGCTGAATGGCAGCGGAGGTAAGGCAGAATGGGCGATACACTGGCCCATCGATGAAGACCCGTTTTTTAATTCCTATTGTAACACAGTCCCTACCCCCCTTGGCGGAACCCACGAACAGGGCTTTCGATCTGCCCTGGCAAAGGGGATTCGTGCGTACGGTGAACTGGTCGGAAATAAACAGGCGGCCAAGGTCACTGGCGACGATGTTGTGATGGGGGCCAGCATCATGCTTTCGGTCTTTATTACGGATCCACAATTCCAGGGGCAAACGAAGGACAAGCTGTCGACCCTGGAAGCGCAAAAGCTTGTTGAAAATGCCGTTCGGGATCATTTTGATCATTGGTTGTCAGGGGCACCGGATGCGGCAAAGGAGTTGTTGGAGCATTGTATCTGGCGCGCCGAAACACGCTTGAAGAAGCGCCAGGACAAACAAATGAAACGCCAGTCCGCAACCAAACGATTGCGGTTACCAGGCAAACTTTCTGATTGCACGAGTTCAAGTTCCGTTGGCACTGAAATATTTCTGGTTGAGGGTGACTCGGCCGGTGGATCTGCGAAACAGGCGCGGGACCGCAAGACGCAAGCCGTTTTGCCGCTGCGCGGTAAAATTTTGAACGTCGCCAGCGCAACGCGCGAGAAGATGCGGGCTAACCAGGAAATATCTGATCTCCATGAAGCCTTGGGCTGCGGTAGCGGCGATGGGTTTATGGAAGATGATTTGCGTTATGAAAAAGTGATTATTATGACCGATGCTGACGTTGATGGCGCGCACATCGCATCGCTGCTGATGACTTTCTTTTATAAGGAAATGCCTGAACTTGTGAACACGGGTCACCTTTATCTCGCGCTTCCACCGCTATACCGCATCAGTCAAGGCGGCAAGACACTTTATGCCCGCGATGATCTGCACAAAGACGAATTGATGGAGAAAGAATTCTCGGGCCGCGGTAAAATTGATATCAGCCGTTTTAAGGGCCTGGGAGAGATGCCTCCGCGCCAGCTTAAGGAAACCACGATGGCACCCGAAAACCGTACCCTGCTCCGTGTTACGGTCCCAGCCGGGCGCAATGACGATGACATCATTGAAGCGCGGGACACGGAGAAGCTCGTCGATGCCTTGATGGGCAAAAAACCGGAACTGAGATTCCAGTTTATTCAGGAAAATGCCCAGTTCATCGGAGAACTGGACGTATAAGGCGTTCATCACTGGCTTCCGGTCGTCGCCTTTTACCGGTTAGCGACGTCAAATTGCCGCCTGTATGATTTGGCATGTCGCGCATGCGACATTCTGCCATCCTCCTATTACAACGCCAAGAAAGTTGAACCGCGCTTCTGTTTCCAAACGCATATCAAGTTGCAGTTAACCGATGCGCGTTAACGTTAATGAGGCTGTAAACGATCGTAAGAATACCAAAGGCCCGATTGTTTCCAATCGGGCCTTTAATATAAAATGGTAGGCACTACAGGATTCGAACCTGTGACCGTTCGATTAAAAGTCGAATGCTCTACCAACTGAGCTAAGTGCCCTTAGGCGAGGCGGAAATTAAGGTCGCCTAACCGTAGGGTCAATGCCTTATTTTAAGAATAGTCAAAAAACTGAAATTTTGTCGAATTTTATCTTCCGAAATGGCGGAAACAAGCCATTCTTGATTGTTCGCAATCCGTGCTATTTCTAGGTTGCCCACTGCTCTTGCAGGCGCTTTTTGACGCGTGGAGAGACAAAGTGTCCAATGTCTCCGCCGAGACGACCAATTTCCTTCACGAATCGCGACGCGATAAACTGATGATTTTCAGATGCGGTTAAAAAGACGGTCTCAATATCCGGGTTCAATCGACCGTTCATACTGGCCATCTGAAATTCATATTCAAAGTCGGAAACAGCGCGGAGACCACGAATAATGACTTCTGCTTTAGCATCGGTAACAAAGTCCATGAGCAAGTTATCGAAGGGTTTGACCTCTATTCGGCTTGAAAAGTCAGCACCCAAAGCATCAATTTCGTCCCGGACCATATCGACCCGTTCTTCGACGGAAAACAGAGGGTCTTTGCCGATGTTGACGGCAACGCCAACCACCAGGCAATCGACAATCTTTGCCCCGCGCTTAATGATGTCCATGTGCCCATCTGTTACCGGATCAAAAGTCCCCGGGTAGACGCCCGTGCGTTCTCTCATGAACGGCCCTCCTCGTCATCTCCTGAGACGGCTGCTGTGTCATCGGCCGCGCCCGAGGCCTGCTCGGGCGCCGTTGGTGCGGGAACCGGGTCGGCAGCCGCCGCCGTCGCGGCTCCTTCCGCCTGAACGTCGGCGTGATTTTCTGTGTTTTCATCGTCGTCGGCTTCATCGTCAATTTCACCCAGTCGACTGACCGATACGACCCGTTCATCTTCTGACGTATTGAAAACACTAACGCCTCGGCTTGACCGGCCGACAACGCTGATCTGGTTGACCGGACAACGGATAATTTGCCCTCCATCACTAACCATAACAACCTGGTCAGTATCGACGACGGTAAAGGCCGCAACAATTCGGGACGATTTGCCTTTGGCACGGCCAAGTTCGATACCTGTGATGCCCTGCCCGCCGCGTCCCGCGATCCGGTATTGGTAGGCAGATGTGCGTTTCCCCATACCGTCTTCAGTCAAGGTCAGGATGAACTCTTCGTTTTTCGCCATTTCGACGAATTCAGGTTCTGTTAATCGTGCCGCAAGTTCCGTGTCGCGCGCCTTATCTTCTGCGCGATCTGTATAATCGGAGCCTTGCAAACGGCGATTGGCGTTGACCGCCTGCAGATAATCATCGCGTTGTTCCGTCGCGACCTTGATGTGGCGGATGATCGACATGGCGATGATTTCATCGTCAGCCGCCAGTTTCATTCCCCGTACACCCGTCGAGGTGCGGCCCGAGAACACGCGAACAGCCGTCACCGGAAAACGAATAACCTTACCGCCAGCAGCCAGCAGGAGAACGTCATCGTCTTCCGTACAGGTATCAACGCGGACCAAACTATCGCCTTCCATCAGTTTCATGGCGATCTTGCCATTGGCTTGAACCCGGACAAAGTCAGAGAGCGCGTTTCGGCGAATGTTTCCAGTTGCTGTTGCAAACATCACGAACAAATCTGCCCATGTGTCCTCATCTTCCGGCATCGGCATCAAGGTTGTAATGGTCTCACCTTCCTGAAGCGGCAGCAGATTAATGAGCGCCTTGCCAATGGCCTGCGGCGTCCCAAGCGGCAGCTTATAAACTTTGGTCTTATAGACCATGCCGGTTGACGAGAAGAAGAGTACGGGCGTGTGGGTATTAACGACGAAAACCTGTGCGACAAAGTCTTCGTCACGGGTCGACATTCCCGAACGCCCTTTTCCGCCCCGTTTCTGCGCACGATAGGTCGAAAGCGGCACTCGTTTGACATAACCTGAATTGGTTACCGTGACGACCATGTCTTCTCGCTGGATGAGGTCTTCGAGATCGTGTTCAAATTCACTTTCCTCAATTGAGGTCCGCCGATCTGTGGCAAATTTTGTCCGAACATCAACGAGTTCCTGACGTAAAATGCCATAGAGTTTTTCGCGACTTTCGAGGATTGCAAGATACTCGGCAATCTCGGAACCCAATTCCCGCAGATCATTACCGATCTTGTCGCGTTCCAGCCCTGTCAGGCGGTGCAGGCGCAACTCAAGGATCGCACGCGCCTGAATTTCGGACAATTTATAATGACCGTCAATGACGGCCTGTCCTGGCTCGTCAAGCAAGGCAATCATCGGGGCAACGTCTTCGGCAGGCCAATTGCGTTCCATCAACTGGACCCGCGCCGTCTGCGGATCAGGTGCTGATCGAATGAGCGCAATGATTTCATCAATGTTGGCGACGGCAACAGCTAAACCTGCTAAAACGTGGGCCTTTTCACGCGCTTTCCCGAGCTCATATATTGTCCGTCGACGAATAACTTCTTCGCGGAATTCGACAAAGGCAACGATGATCTCGCGTAAATTCAATTGCTGCGGCTGACCGTTGTGCAGGGCCAGCATATTGACGCCAAAGCTGGTTTGAAGGGGCGTAAAGCGGAACAACTGAGCGAGGACAACCTCCTGCTCTGCATCACGCTTAAGTTCGATGACAACCCGCACACCATCACGATCCGATTCATCGCGCAAATCCGAGATGCCTTCGATCTTTTTATCGCGCACGGCCTCAGCCATGTTTTCGATCATCCGCGATTTATTCACTTGATACGGCACTTCATGAACAACAATCGCCATTCGGTCCTTGCGAATTTCTTCAAAGGATGTGCGCCCGCGCATGACCACAGAGCCACGCCCAGTGCGAAATGCGGACTGAATGCCCTGACGACCAAGGATCAGGCCTCCCGTAGGGAAATCTGGGCCATAGACGTGATTTTCAATGATTTCATCAATGGTGATTTCTGGATTGTCGATATAGGCGCAACAGGCATCGACAACTTCACCCAAATTATGCGGCGGGATGTTGGTTGCCATACCAACGGCGATGCCACCGGCGCCATTGACCAGCAAATTCGGGAACCCGGCGGGAAGAACCTTGGGTTCTTTCATGGATTCGTCGTAGTTGGCCTGGAAATCGACAGTATCGCGATCGATGTCTTCGAGCAATTCGTGGGCGGACCGGGCCAAGCGCGCTTCTGTATACCGCATGGCAGCCGCTTTATCGCCATCCATAGAACCAAAATTGCCCTGCCCGTCAATCAGCGGCAAACGCAGGGAAAAGTCCTGTGCCATCCGGACCATGGCGTCATAAATGGCCTGATCACCATGTGGGTGATACTTACCCATAACATCACCAACAATACGCGCTGACTTTCGGTAAGGTTTGTTAAATTCGTAACCGTTTTCTTTCATGGAAAACAGAATTCGACGATGCACAGGCTTCAATCCATCGCGCACATCGGGGAGTGCGCGAGACACGATTACGCTCATCGCGTAATCGAGATAGCTCGAGCGCATTTCGTCTTCGATCGCTACCGGTGTAACGTCGGAATCGGATGGCCCTTCAGGAGCCGTTTGGTTGTCTGATGTCAAAAGATTTTACCAAATAATTTCAAGGACTTACAAGTGTTTCTAAAAGCAGGAATCGAATCGCTTATTAATCACCAAAATGTAACATTTCTTAGCCCCCTGTACAACCATTCAAGGGGTGTCAAATTTGCGAGTTTCTGGTGCTTTCAGGCACTGTATCCTGCGCGATGTCAGGTGTTGTGTTTGGGGGTGTAAATGAACTTGTACCAAATGACACTTGCGAACACCAAAGTCATCGGAATGGCCATCCCGGCATTGACTGCCGCCCAGCCAATTTGGTGCTGAAGAATGCCCGATGAAAAGGCAGCGGTTGTCGTCGTTGCCAGAACCATGATTTCATTAGCACCCTGCACTTTTGGCCGTTCTTCCGGTGTATAGGATTCCGTCAGCAACGTGGTTCCGCCGATGAACATAAAGTTCCAGCCCAGGCCAAGACAGACAAGTCCAATCGAGAAATTCGAATACTCAATGCCACTGAGGTTGATGGCCATGGCGCAGACATTAAGGAAGACCCCTGTCAGGATGATGTTCAGGACACCAAACTTCTTGATCAGGTTCCCTGTAAAAAAGCTGGGCCCAAACATCGCCAGAATGTGCCACTGAATGACGGTTGCGGAATCGCTATACCCAAAGCCGCAACCTTCCATTGCTAACGGCGTAGCGGTCATAACAAGGGTCATTGTTCCATAACCCAGCATCGCCGACATGACGGCAACCACGAATACCGGCTGTCGCATGATGACCGTCAACGGTCTTCCGGCTTTTTTATCTTCGACTGTGCTGGGCGGGGGGATGCGGATCGCCTGCAGAATGACCAGAGTAATCGCGCAAAGCCCTGCAATAATGACGTATATGCCCATAAACTGGATAGGCGCAAAAAGGTCCTGACTGAATATCCCCAATTGGGGACCTGCGACCGCCGCGAACACGCCTCCGACAAGGACATAGGAGATTGCCTTGGCTTTGAACTCTGGCCCCGCTGAATCTGCGGCGGCAAAGCGAAAATACTGCCAAAATGCCACATGAAACCCGATCAATAGGCTGGCTGCTGCAAACAGCCAGAAACTCTGAATGTAAATAGCGTATGCGGCGAGCAAGCCGCCTAAAGCACCGACGACCTGTCCGATCGAAAAGCCCAGTCGGCGGCCAAATTTACCCATAAACAGCGATGCCGGAACCGTCGTCATGAAGGCCCCCGCAAACTGGAGAGCCAAGGGAACCGTTGCCAGTGACGGGTCGGGCGCCAGCATGTTCCCTGCCAGTGCTGACGCGGTCATGATCATCGACATCCCGGTCATGGCCAAGGCCTGACTTGCGCAGAGCACAACAACATTGTTTCGCACGTTTGAAGGGATGCCAGATGGTGACATGATGGTCGTCCTCAGACTGGAGTTAGAAAACAGCCAAAATAGGAGGTTCAGCTGCTAAGAATGGGTGAATTCAGGCTCGTTTAGGCGGGCTAGAAAGGAATTTCGTCGTCCAGATCGCCGCCTGCGGGAGCACCGCCACTGCCTTGATCCGGGCTGCCCCAGTCGGGTTCGCCGCCGCCGCTGCCGCCGCCATAGCTGCCACCGCTATCGCCACCACCAAATCCGCCGCCGCCGCCTTCGCCGCGCCCGTCGAGCATGGTCAGCGTCGAGTTAAAGCCCTGAAGAACGATTTCTGTCGTGTATTTTTCTACCCCATCATTGCCGGTCCATTTGCGGGTTTGCAAGGCACCTTCGATGTAAACCTTGGAGCCTTTTTTCAAATATTTCTCTGCAATTCCGGCAAGCCCTTCCGAAAAGACCACAATGCGATGCCATTCGGTTTTTTCTTTGCGTTCGCCGGAAGCTTTGTCACGCCAGGATTCAGAAGTTGCGATCGAGAAGTTGGCAATTTTGTTGCCGTTCTGGGCAAATCGAATTTCCGGGTCGCGCCCTAAATTTCCGACAAGAATGACTTTGTTTACTGATCCGGCCATTTGGGCCTCCCGCATGAGTTAATCGAAGTGAATTTCAGGCGACTATAAGGTGTCGGCACCCGGCGCGAAAGTCCGAAACCAGGGTTTTTCCACTACATCTTGTGGAATCCTGTGGAAAAAGCAGGATATCGGGGTGTTTGGGTTACTGGCGTGGCATTGGCGAAGGGGGTTGCGTTTGGTTTTGTGATTTCTCGATAAACTGGCGAACCGTCTCGACCAGTTGTTCTTCTTCCTCACCCAATTTAACCAATGCCAACAGGCCAATCTCGACCATTGCCATGCCATAGACGTACTGATTGACGCCTTGCGCCTGAAACTGCTCGAGCGCCTCTGCTAAAATCACATCGGCTTTCTCAAAATCGGCATTCATATCGTCGTTCATCGTGTTTCCTTCTTCACTTATGCCCGTTTAGACGGTGCATTTACTCTTTATTGATAACTGAAGCCCTAAAGTGACACGAATTATCTCAAACGAAAGGGTTCTGTTATGCGGTTTGCCGTTGTTTATGAGAGCGATGCACGACGCTGGGCCGTCATTGACAGCCTGATGAGTGATGAGCCGCTTACCTATTTCGCTACCGAGTGGGATGCTGTCACCAAAGCCCACGAGGAAGAGCGTCTTTGGCGGACCCAGGAGACCCCGCGCCCGCGGTCTAACGCTGTTGCCCCTTCGCGTCAGGCATGACCAATCTCAAAATCGTTTAAACCTGACTGATCGACGCCGCTGACCAAAAACAAGGGGCGGTTCGAAAAGTTCACCGCATTGCCGTTGCGCTCAAGCTCCAGTCCCAGTTCCCGATCAAAATGCGATGAGGTTGGCATAAAGCGCAACACGTAACCCGCGCGACGCTTGGTTGATGTATTGTGGCGGGAACCATGCACCATGTAGATATCGTGAAAGGACATCTGGCCGGGTTTCAGGATCATATCAACGGCGTTGTCTTCGTTGTACTGATCCTCATCCAGTTCCTGATTTAGGGTCAAATCATCGGCCGTGTTGGTGTGATGGCTGTAGACATCTTTGTTTTTGTGAGAGCCGGGGATCACCCGCATACAGCCATTTTCAACACCAACGTCGTCAATGGCGATCCATGCCGTGCAACTGGCTAGCGGTTTAATGGGCCAGTACTGACCATCCTGATGCCAAGGTGTCGCCTTACCATTGCCAGCGGGCTTGCCAAATACTGTAGAACCCCAAAGCGCAATGTTTTCACCGATCAATTGACCCACCATTGCGACAATTTCCGGGTTACAGGAAAACTCGAGCCATTTTTCAGCGCGCGGTGATTTTAACCCTTGATGATTGCCCTGTGGGGCATGGGGAACGAACATCGCGTCGGCGGTTTTGTCTGGATTGGCTTCGATGAGTAATTCAAGCTCTGTCCGCATTTCATTGACGACGTCCATCGGCAATTGAAAGTCAGGTATTACGTAGCCGAGTTCATGATATTGATCTATTTGGTCCTGGGTTAACACAGCGCCCTCCTCCGGTTGAGTAACCATACAAGCCTGCACAGTTTACCCCGCAGACGTCAGCAGGCAAGAAGAACCGAGCGAAGCGTCTTCGTCAGTTATGTTGAAGGATCGTTCAACACGGCTTATATGTGTTTTATGCCTTGGGAAAAACAATTTGAACGCGACGACGCCCTCGAGAAAGCCATGAAGGCTTTTTGGGAGAAAGGCTATGAAGGAACCTCCATGAAGGACCTGATTGGCCGAATGGGGCTCAATCCGGGGAGCATTTATGCAACTTTTGGCGATAAAAAGACACTGTTTTGCGAGGCGCTCCAATACTATCAGGGACAAACCCGAGAACTTTTTAAAACTTATGAGGACACCCACACCCCACGGGCCGCTATCCTCGCGGTTTTTAACGATTTAGTGGAAGACGTCCGCACAGGTTGTGATACGCAAACCTGTTTTCTGGTAAATTCAATTGTCGAGGCTGCCCCGAAAGACCCACAGATTGATCAGTTGGCGCAGGCTGGTGTTGCTGAGTTCGAGGATTTTCTCCAAAGAATGATTAAGGCCGGTCAAGAAACCAACGAGATTAGCCCTTCTGTAGAGGTAGAGAAAACAGCACGTTTGTTGCTGGGGTTGATAACGGGCGGTCGGGTTTTAGGGCGCGTACATTTTGATGCGAACCAAATGGCAGATTTCAAAGATCTAGCGGCTTCCCTCCTCGACTAGATTTTTTTTGATCAGGTATTGAATGATCGTTCAATGCTTCTATATCCTTATTTGAACGATCATTCTAAACCCTGTTATGGAGACAAAAATGAAAATAGAAAATGTCGTTGCTTTTGTTACCGGTGCCAATCGCGGGATTGGTCGCGCGTTTGTTGAAGCCCTGTTGACGGGAGGTGCGCGAAAGGTTTACGCCGCTGCCCGCGATGTTAACAAGTTGGGGGATCTGGCCGATGATGACCGGGTCGTAGCTGTTGCCCTGGATGTTACGAATAAAGATCAAATACAGTCAGCGGCGACGCTGGCAAGCGATGTTGATCTTCTCATTAACAATGCTGGTATAGCTGGTTTTGCCGGACTTATTTCAGCGCCTGACGTATCGACAGCCCGTGATGAAATGGAAATCAATTATTTTGGTACGCTGAATGTGGTTCGTGCGTTTGCACCTGTCCTCGCCAAAAACGGCGGTGGCGCGATTGTTAACCTGGCTTCGATTGCATCTTACGTAAATTACCCGGTTCTGGGTTCCTACAGTGCATCAAAAGCGGCCGTGCATTCTTTGACGCAAGGCATTCGCGCTGAATTAAAGGCTCAGGGGACACAGGTTCTTGGCGTTTATCCCGGCCCGATTGATACGGAGATGGCGGTCAATATGCCTATGGATAAAACACCACCAAGCACAGTAGCTGATGCTGTGTTTACCGCTATTGAAACGGGGAGCGATGATGTTTATCCCGACCCCATGAGCATCGAAACGCATGCCGCAATTCTGAGCGACATGAAGGCCGTTGAAGCTCAGGCCTCGGAAATGCTACCCGGATAAAGCAGTCAGTGGGGGGCGGAGCCGAGACGGATGCTCATCGGCTCTGCCCCCACCTGTTCGGTTTTGCGGTGTCGGGTTTTTGTGCCAACGCGCGGGCGCATTAACAGACGGTTTAGGTCTTGCACATCTCATCCTTTTTATGGCCTAACTGGCACATCCAAAAATTGTGGGTTGTGAGGCCGTAACGTGAGTCCAAATGCCAAAGGTGCCCTCCTCAGTCTTGCGGCGTTCGGGGTTTTTGCGACGCATGATGTGATCGTAAAGTATCTGGGGTCGACCTATAGCCCGTTTCAGATTGTCTTTTTTACCGTCATCTTCGGTTTTCCTTTGGTTACTTTGATGCTGGTCCGGGATGCTGCGCATGAGAACCTGCGCCCACACCACCCCTGGTGGACCGCATTGCGGACAGTGGCCATGCTGGTGGGCAGTGCCTGTGTGTTTTACGCCTTCTCGGTGCTGCCTCTGGCTCAGACTTACGTAATGTTATTTTCGATGCCGCTTATGGTGACGCTCCTGTCCATACCCATTTTGGGCGAACGGGTCGGGCTGCATCGTGGTGGCGCTATTTTGCTTGGTCTTATTGGTGTCCTGATTGTCTTGCGACCGGGTTCCGCCGAGTTGTCGATCGGCCATGGCGCGGCCTTGCTTGGCGCATTTTGTTCGTCACTGGCATCCGTGATCGTGCGTCGGATTGGCCGGGAAGAACGAAATGCGGTGCTTCTGTTATTCCCGATGCTTGGCAGCTTTTTAATCATGGCCGCCGTCATGCCATTTGACTACAAGCCCATGCCGCTGTTCGATTTGGCGGCGGTGGCTTTAATGGCATTGTTGGCCTTTATCGCCATGCTTTGCATGATTAGCGCCTATAAGTCGGGGGAAGCTGTGGTGGTTGCGCCGATGCAATATTCTCAGATTATCTGGGCATCGCTTTATGGTTATTTGTTCTTTGGCGAACATGTGGATCAGCCAACCCTGATTGGTGCCAGTGTAATCATCATCAGTGGTGTCTATATTGTCTGGCGGGAAAGCCGAGAGAATATCTCCAAAAATTCTCCGGTTCTGCGCTCTCGTACGCGCTTGACGGCGGGCGCTAACTTCAAAATTGATCCAATCGTCGAAACCCAACATAACCGACGAAAAACAGACAAAGAGACGCAATAGTCATCAATCTGACAGATATCTTCTGGACCGGGTAACAACTCAAGGCACCCTGTTTTCATCGCTAATACAGGATTCCGATCACGGCCCCTGTGATTGATGTGGCGATCAAGCCGGAGACAATCGATTTCGGTCCCAAACTTAAGATGTCATCGCGGCGGTCGGGTGCGATGGACAACAATCCGCCGATCATAATGCCAAGGCTGCCCAGATTGGCAAACCCGCAAAGCGCATAAATCAGGATCATCCGCGACCGGGCATCAAGAGTTTCATCGCCCATTTTAATCAGTTCCAGATAGGCGATGAATTCGTTCAGGACGACCTTCATTCCTAAGAGTTGACCTGCGGCCTGTGCTTGATCCCAAGGGATGCCCAGCAACCATGCAAAAGGCGTCATGACCCAGCCCAAGAAACCTTGCAACGATAACGCCTGTCCCGCGACATCGGGCAATTGCCCCAAAACAATATTCACCAGACTTACCAGTGCGACCATAACGACCAGCATGGCGATCACGTTAATGAGCAGCGCCACACCTTCTGTCGTGCCTCTGGTAATCGCGTCCATCGTGCTGGCATAGGGGTTGGATATCTCAAAGGTTCCTGAATTTGCCGCGGACGTACTGGTATCTGGAACCATAAGCCGTGCGACCATAATCGCAGCCGGAGCACTAATCAGAGATGCTGCCAACAAATGCCCTAGCGCATTCTCGAGGGTCGCCCCAAGGACGCTGGCGTAAAGTACGATCATTGTACCGGCAATGGTCGCCATCCCTGCTGTCATAACCATAAATAAATCAGCCCGTGACAGTTTTGAGACATAAGGCCGGACCAGCAATGGGGCCTCGACCATGCCGACAAAGATATTGGCGGCAACGGCAAAGCCACTGGCGCCACTGACGCCAAGCGTTTTCTCAAGGGCCCAGGCAAAGCCTTTTACGACCATCGGCAAGATACGCCAGTGAAAGAGTACGGCAGAAAGAGCACTGACGACTAAAATGAGCGGCAATGCCTGAAACGCCAGCGTGAAGCTGGCACCGGGGTAACTCTCAGCAAACGGTAAAGGTCCGCCGCCGATATAGCCAAACACAAACGCTGTCCCAGCTTTGGTTGCTTCCTGCAAGGCCAACACAATGCCATTGAGATGTGAAAACACAGCCTGAACCGGGGGAAGTTTCAACATTAAAAACGCCAGAACCAACTGCAAGCCAAGGCCAATACCCACGACCTTCCAAGAAACGCGCGCACGATCTTCGCTCAAAGCCCAGGCAATACCTGTAAAAACCACAATCCCAAGGACACTCTGTAAGACCATTTTTCCCCCTTATGCGGTTTGAGAATAGCTGAACGAGGCGAATACCGACAATAGGGATTTATGGGATTCGACTGGTGTAAGCTTAACTAACTAAAGTTTGTTCTTTATTTGTTCATGTTTCTCAAGCCTTTAACACTTGCCCTTTACCCAGTGCCGAAAGCCCTGTAAATCTGGCCTTTACGAAGTTTGTTGATTTATTTGTTTTCTGTTCTAGGAGCCGATAGTTGTCGCTAGATAAAATCATCGTCCGAGGTGCGCGTGAGCACAATTTAAGAGACGTAAATGTCGACATTCCCCGCGATAAACTGACCGTCATTACCGGTCTAAGCGGTTCCGGCAAGTCGTCGCTGGCGTTTGATACGATCTATGCTGAAGGCCAGAGGCGCTATGTGGAGAGTTTGTCGGCCTATGCCCGGCAATTTCTGGAGTTGATGCAAAAGCCTGACGTCGATAGCATTGAAGGCCTGTCACCGGCAATTTCCATTGAACAAAAAACCACATCTCGGAACCCGCGTTCAACCGTTGGCACGGTGACCGAGATCTATGATTACATGCGCCTGATGTTTGCGCGCGTTGGCATCCCCTACTCGCCGGCAACGGGCCTTCCCATTGAGGCGCAGACGGTTAGCCAGATGGTTGATCGGGTGATGGCAATGGAAGACGGCTCCCGGCTGTATTTGCTGGCTCCGATTGTTCGTGGCCGCAAAGGGGAATACCGCAAGGACTTGCAATTGCTGGCACAACGCGGTTTTCAGCGGGTACGCATTGATGGTGAGCTTTTTGATATCGAAGATGCACCAGCGCTCGATAAAAAATATAAACACGATATTGAAATTGTCGTCGACCGGGTTGTTGTCCGCGAAGGTATAGAAGCGCGGCTGGCTGACAGTTTCGAGACGGCGCTCGAGCTGGCTGACGGCCTTGCCTATATCGACAGCGCTGACGTTAAGGACCCTCCCAAGAAAGCCAAAAAGAAATCCGGCATTAATACTCATATTCCGGAAGGGCGTACGGTGTTTTCGGCAAAATTCGCTTGTCCTGTATCGGGCTTTACCATTGATGAGGTCGAGCCGCGCCTGTTTTCGTTCAACAACCCGTTTGGGGCGTGTCCGGCCTGTGATGGCTTGGGCACAGAAATGTTCTTTGATCCTGAGCTTATTGTCCCGGACGAGGCGCTATCATTGCAGCAAGGCGCCGTCGCGCCCTGGGCCAGTTCATCATCCAAATACTATGCGCAAACGCTGGATTGCCTGGCAGAGCACTACAACTTCAGTCCGCTTGATAAGTGGTCGGACCTACCTGAAAAAGTTTGCGGGATCATTCTTTATGGTTCGGGCAAAGAAGATGTGACCATGCGTTACCACGACGGCAGCAAATCCTATGAAATTACCAAACCCTATGAAGGGGTTATCCCTAATATGGAGCGGCGCTGGCGGGAGACGGATTCCAATTGGGTTCGCGATGAATTATCGCGTTACCAAACGGTGGCGACGTGCTCTGAATGTAACGGAAACCGCCTTAAACCAGAGGCTCTGGCTGTTAAGATTGACGGTTTGCATATTGGCGATGTGGCGGCATTTGGTATCGACGAGGCTCACACCTGGTTTTCCGGGCTGGATGCCAAACTAACCGACCAACAATCCGAAATTGCACGGCGTATTCTGCGGGAAATCAATGAACGCTTGGGCTTTTTGGAAAACGTGGGCTTGGACTATTTGACTTTAAGCCGGTCGTCCGGAACCTTGTCTGGCGGAGAAAGTCAGCGGATCCGGCTGGCATCGCAGATAGGTTCAGGATTAACGGGCGTTCTCTATGTGCTGGATGAACCCTCCATTGGTCTTCATCAGCGCGACAATGCCCGATTGCTGGAAATGTTGAAGCGGTTGCGCGATATTGGCAACACGGTCGTCGTCGTTGAGCACGATGAAGACGCCATTCGCTCCGCCGACTACTTGATAGATATCGGACCCGGCGCCGGCATTCATGGTGGCAACGTTGTTGCTGCGGGAACGCCTGATCAAGTGATGGCATCGCCTGACAGTATGACCGGCCAGTATTTGACGGGGCAGCGTCAAATTGATGTGCCGACCGTACGCCGCAAATCAAAACGGGGGCATCAGATCACCGTGAAAGGCGCAAGGTCCCATAACCTGAAGGATGTGACCGTTAAGTTTCCGTTGGGCACATTTACCTGCATTACCGGGGTTTCGGGTGGAGGCAAATCAAGCCTTGTTATTGAGACGCTCTACAAAGCCTTGAGTAAAAAGCTTAATAAATCCCGTGTTCACCCGGGAGATCACGACTCCATCGAAGGGATTGAGCGGATCGACAAAATTGTCGAGATCGATCAATCACCTATCGGCCGGACACCGCGTTCAAATCCGGCCACCTATACCGGAGCCTTCACACCAATTCGCGAGTGGTTTGCCAATTTACCCGATGCCAAGACCCGCGGTTACAAGGCCGGGCGGTTTTCTTTTAACGTCAAAGGCGGACGTTGCGAAGCCTGCCAGGGCGACGGCCTGATCAAGATTGAGATGCACTTTTTGCCAGATGTTTATGTGCAATGTGATGTCTGTCATGGCAAGCGCTACAACCGGGAAACTCTAGAAATTCGCTTTAGAGACAAATCTATAGCGGAAGTACTTGATATGACGGTTGAGGAAGGAGCCGAGTTTTTTAAGGCGGTTCCCAGCATTCGCGACAAGATGGAAACCTTGAAACGGGTGGGCCTGAGTTACATCCATTTGGGCCAGCAAGCGACAACCCTTTCCGGCGGTGAAGCGCAGCGCGTGAAGCTTGCCAAGGAGCTGTCCCGCCGCGCAACCGGCAAGACCATTTATATCCTGGATGAGCCAACCACGGGTCTGCATTTCGACGATGTCAAAAAGCTGCTGGAAGTCCTGCATACGTTGGTTGACCAAGGGAATACGGTGATTGTCATTGAGCACAATCTGGAAGTTATTAAGACTGCGGACTGGATCATCGATATAGGCCCCGAAGGTGGCAACAAAGGTGGAAGTATCGTCGCCGAGGGTACGCCGGAAGATGTTGCCAGCGTTAAGGAAAGTTATACCGGGCATTATCTGGGCCCCTATTTGACCGGCGAGCAACAAACCACCAAGAAGGCCAGCTAACCATGGCATCCCTTATTCTTCGAGCTGACATTACGCCAGCCCATATGAACCAGCGCGCCGTTGGCTCGTTTATTGGGATGATGGGCGTCACCTATGATCGCATTGAGCTGGGGCATATATATACGCATATGGACATCCGACCGGATCATCTGGCACCTAACGGTTATCTGCATGCTGCGGCGGTGATTGCCCTTGCTGATTCCAGTTGCGGCGGTGCGACCATCGCACATTTGCCGGAAGGTGCGGAAAACTTCACAACCATTGAGCTAAAAAGCAATCATTTGGGAACGGCAACCGAAGGCGTTTTGGTGTGTGAGGCGACTGTCGCTCATGCAGGCAGAACAACGCACGTCTGGGATGCGGTCGTAAAATCCCGGGAATCCGGCAAGACCATCGCCCTTTTTCGCTGTACACAAATGATTTTGTGGCCGAAGTAGAGTATTTTATCGACTTTTCATTATCGGCTTTAGTCGTGTAGGCTCTCGAAAATTATAGGTTTGTCAAACGGGGGACAAATGCCAGCTAATATCAAAGATACACTCATCAAGGTCCTGCTGTTTTCGTTCATTATTGGCGTATTACTGAGCTTTTTTGAAATAAACCCTAAGCAACTGTTGGCCAATTTTGGGGAAACGGTTGAAAGCATTTTCAGTATTGTGGCGCGTGTTGTTGAGTGGTCCGTGCAGTATATACTCTTGGGTGCCGTTGTCGTTGTTCCCATATGGGCGATTTTCTTTTTCATCAACAAGGCGCGCGGGAAATAGTGCGATAAGCGTTTGAAGAAAAAAGTACCGGCATTTCTGGGGTTCACGGCCTTGTGCCTGATGGCGTTTGGAGGCGGCAATGTCCTTCGACAGACCCTTGACCCTATGTATGTGTACGAAAAAAACAGTTTCTATGAAAAAATCGGGCACATAATCAAAGGGGCAATCCGAGGTCCGGGGTATACGGTTTCCGCCGATGTTACGGACCCGAAACTCGTGGACTACGGATCTCAGGTTTATAATGCTCAATGCGCCAGCTGCCATGGGGCCAATCTAGAGGGGCAAAGTGGCTGGAAGACCCGCAAGGCCAATGGTCTGTTCCCGGCATCGCCGCTCAATGGAACTGGACGGGCGAACCAATTAAACGATCAGGAGCTCTTCATCTACACACACGGCGGCGGACAACCGCTTAGGCGCGAAGGGACAAAGAGCGGGATGCCGGCCTTTGGTGATCTGCTGAACGAACGCGATATCTGGGCGGTCTTGGCCTATATCAAAAGTTCATGGCCGAAAGAGGTTCTCAGGCGCCAGGAGAAAAAGAACTACCAGAATTAGGCCGCGGGCCGGATATCAAAAACGGTTTGCGCGAAACCCGGATATGTCTTGGCAATCTCGGGCCCAATGTCGGAACGCAAAATCTGCAAAAGTTCATCGGTTGGGTGGGCGGTTTCCGGTACAGTTTCGGGGACGTCAATGTCAAAGCCTGTGTTATCCAGTACCTCTTCCAAGGTATGGTCCGGGTGCACGCTCTCCAGTCGAAAGCGGCCTTTCGATGCGTCAAAGGACATCAGGCAGAGTTCGGTAACAAGAGCCTTGGGCCCGCCTTTTCGCTGCACCTCAGGGGCGCTCAGGCCCGGGGCGCTGATGAAATCAACTTTTTCAACGAAGACACGGCGAGAATGCTCTGGACGAAACAGGATGACATTTGGAACCGTGAAGTACATGTAGGCGGACCCAAAGGAACCTGCAAAACGACGCTCCAGGTCTGGATAGTCGCCTGTGCCGACCAAATTGATATTGGCCTGTCCATCAATCTGCACGCCGCCGAGGAAAAAGGCATCGATGCGCCCTTGCCCGGCACAATCAAACAGTTCCCGTCCGCCGTCGGTAAACGCATTGTTCGCATTGCCGTGAATGATGGTCACATCAAGATGTCCGCCACCAATCTTTTGCGTCAGCAAAGCTGCCGCGCCCGGTATCGGCGAGGCCGCACCAACGGCAATATGCCTGATATGAGGTTGATTCAAGAGGTTAGAGATCGTGGATATCAGGAATTCTTCGGGTTTGTAGCTCATTCTGCGGCACTCGCGTGGTCCAAAATAACGTGCTCTTGTAGATAGTCTGCAAATCCGGCGTCCGTTTTTGCCTGGCGTGCATAGTCGGCAATCGCGGCCCCATCGCGCTGATAACAATCTGTTAAGCCCAATGGTTTGGCACCGAATTCAGCTTCTGCAAGCGCTGTAACATATAGGGCCGGTATCGTCCCTGCCGCGGTTTTTTCGTCTGCCAGAAGATCACCGTCGATTATTTTTTCCGCCGTGACGAGCGTCTGCTTGGCAGCATGGACCATGGTAACCAGTTCACGCCGTCGACCAACCCAGACATTGCCAAATTGATCGGCAACCGGGCTATGGATAAGGGCAAAGTCCGGTTGAATTGCCGGAATCAACAATATGGGGCCGTTCCCCTCGCCCAATGGATCATCGACAACTTTCCAATCAGGGCGATGGGCTTCGATATCGGATCCGATAATGCCCCCCAATGGCATAAAAGGAACCCCCTTCTCAGCAGCTTGCAATGCGGTGTGAACTGCTGGGCAGGTCGAATCTGTAATTTTAATGGTTTGTTTTACGGCCGCATTGGTAAAACGGGGGGCTGCGCCGTTTTCCGCAAGGCTGACGGCTGCGGCTTCAAGTTCTTCGATACAACCGGCACCAATCAATAGATCGACTGCCATGCCACCAAGAGGGACACAGAGAACCTTCAGGTTTTTCGATTTGCGTCGAATGAGTTGGTGGACAAGAGCCATCGGCACGAAGCTGTATTCCGGCGGCAGCGCGATGTGAGCGCCATTAGGGACAAGACTTGCGAGTTGGTCTAGCGATTGCACTTTAGACATGGGTTCTTCTGTTCTGTTTTGATGGGGCCAAGGGTCTTCAGTCGTCATCTCTAATCAAACCGATACACCCCCGCGTATCTGTATTTGTAAAGTTGGCACCGCGGGTGTCGGCACCGGTGAAGTCTGAATCTCTTAGGACAGACCCATAAAAGTCAACATCTCTTAGGTCAGCCCGGGCGAAATTGACATGCTCAAGGTCGGCATTTCTGAGGACCGCACCGTTCAACAGGGCACCTTTCAGGATGGCGCGATCAAGGCTGGCCCGCCATTCGCCTCCCCCTGCCCGGTTTGATACATTAACTTCGCTGAAAACGGCACCAACAAGGTTTGCATTGGTCAAATTCGCCCGCTTTAGTTTGGCACCGCGCAGGTCGGCACGGGCTAACACGGCACCGCGCAAATCCGCGAAAGACATGTCTGTCATTAAAAACTCGGTCTTTTGCATTTTTGCGCCTTTTAAAATGCAATAGGACAGATCGGCCGCCGACAGATTGGCTCCTGTCAGGTCAACGTTTGCCAAATCCATGGAAGACAGGACGGCACGGGTTCCATCCTTGCCGTTACTCTTCACCCACTCGCTATGCAAAATCAACATCTCCTGGAGAGAGTGATCAAGGTGCTCAATGCCCTTTGGGAGTTTCGCATCCCCTAACTTCGCCTTGGACAAGTCAACATTATCAAACATTGCCCCGATCAGGTCGGCGCCGGATAAATCTGCGTTGTCTAATATTGTGTTGGTAAATATGGCGCCATGGAAAATGGCTCCGCTCAGGACCGCATCGGTGAAATCGGCCCCTTCCAGATTACAGCCAGTCAGGTTCGAAAGGGATAAATTAGCGCGGTTAAACTTGGCGTTTTTCAGGATGCAATCGGTCATATCGGTTTGTACAATGACGGAGTCCGCGACTTTGACGTTGGTCATATTGGCACGTTTGACGATCGCCTTCTCAAGTCCGGCGCTGGCGTCATCGTGGTTGACGGGAAGGATATCGCCGCCGACAGATCCCGTTTTTAAAAGGACACCGTCGCGTAAATCGCCATCGATCATTGAAACGTCACTGAGATTTGCACCCGCCATGCAGGATCCGCGAACGTCAGCGCGGTCGAGGTTTGCTCCCTGCAGGGACGCATAGCGCAGGTCTGCAGCGAACAGGTTGGCATCGGCCATGTTGGCGCCCCGAAAGTCGCAATAGCACAAGAGTGCGCCCACCATATCGACTCCCGACAGCTCTCGGTCCGCCATATCAAGATAGGAGAGATCATGCATGCCCAGCTTGGCGCGTTCACCGCCTCTCTCGTTGTTTACGAAACCGATATGTGTGTCGAGAATCTGATCAAGTTCCTGCTGAGAAATTTTTGTCCAAGCGTCAGCGGGGAGTTTGGCTTTATCCATATCAATCATTTGCTCGTATATTCGTTCAAGTTTACTAAATAGGTAATATGGGTTTTCCATACAATCCTTATCTTCAACACACCTTTTACATTGCGGTCTGTAACCGCCGTCACTATGTTCCGGCCCGCGCCCTTTATTTTCAGGAAAAGATAAAAAATGACATCACAAAAGCCGGTTCATGTTATTGGTGGAGGCCTCGCCGGGTCGGAAGCTTCCTGGCAATTGGCTTGCCGTGGAATTCCAGTCGTGTTGCACGAAATGCGGCCAGTGCGAAAAACCGACGCCCACCATACGGATCACCTGGCAGAGCTGGTATGTTCAAACTCATTGAGATCTGATGATCATGAATACAATGCTGTCGGTCTGTTGCATGATGAAATGCGGCGTTGCGGGTCGATTATTCTGGAGGCGGCAGATAAGCACAAAGTACCTGCAGGCTCTGCGCTTGCGGTGGATCGCGATGGCTTCAGCGCAGAAGTCAATCAGCGCTTAAATGAACACCCTCTGATAACTCTGGAGCGTGAAGAAGTTGCCGGTTTGCCGCCTGAAGATTGGGACAATGTCATCATTGCGACGGGGCCTTTAACCTCGCCTGCCCTTTCAAGCGCGATTTCTGATTTAAGCGGCGAAGATACACTCGCTTTCTTTGATGCAATTGCCCCCATCGTCTATAAAGAAACAATCGATTTTTCAAAGGCTTGGATGCAGTCACGTTACGATAAGGGTGACGGTTCCGATTACATAAACTGCGCTCTGTCAACGGATCAATATAATGCGTTGATCGATGATTTATTGACTGGCGAGAAAGTTGATTTCAAAGAATGGGAAGAGAGCACCCCCTATTTTGAAGGCTGCCTGCCGATTGAAGTTATGGCGTCGCGGGGCCGAGAAACACTGGCATTCGGCCCTTTGAAACCGGTCGGCTTGACCAATCCAAATGCGCCGGACACACGCAACCATGGCGTTGTACAATTGCGCCAGGATAACGCATTGGGCACTTTGTACAATATGGTCGGTTTCCAAACCAAGTTGACCTATAGTGAACAGAAACGTGTATTTCGTAAAATTCCTGGACTGGAGAACGCTGAGTTTGCCCGATTGGGCGGCCTACACCGCAACACCTTCCTGAACAGCCCGAAAATGTGCGACGCGACGATGCGGATGCGTGCGATGCCACGGCTACGATTTGCAGGACAGATCACAGGATGTGAGGGATATGTAGAAAGCGCTGCCGTCGGCCTTATGGTCGGGTTGTTCGCAGCAGCGGATCATCAACAACAAGACATCGTGACGCCACCGCAAACAACGGCTTTGGGTGCCTTGCTCAGTCACCTGACCGGCGGAGCAAATGAAGAAACCTTCCAGCCCATGAACATAAACTTTGGCTTGTTCCCTCCTTTGGATACCGATCACTTGCCAAAGAAGCAGCGGCCACGTGGTCGGGACCGCAAAAAGGTCGTGAGCGACCGGGCGAAAGCAGATCTGGCTGGCTGGCTTGAGTTGGTATCGCCTTAATTGATCTGATTCCGATTCGGGTGAAAATATGAATTTTAGGGCACCGGCAGGATAATTTATAGGCGGGTTAGGCGTCTGGACATGGAAACCACGTCACCCGATTACAGATAGTAGCCTTGCGCGTAGAGTTTAATCTAATTAATTAGATTTTCTCCTTAAATACATGTGATATATATATTAAGTTCAGAATTTTGATGACCTTCAGGCAGGTGCTTTGACGACGTCAGAGAAAATGAACGCCTAAAATTGGCCATAAATTATCGATAGTTTCGCTCTGTTTTCGGATGGCCGTTTGTTCGCTGTCTCAACTACGTCAAAAAATGTAAACTTTGTTATGAAATGGCGCGTCTTTGAATTAGGCAACTAGAGAGACCATGACGTTGGTTAACGACACGTTAGCGCGACTCAAATGTCTTAGATTACCAGTCGTTGTACTGGCCATTTGTGTTGGCTGGTTTCCATTGGCATTGGCGCAGGTTTCAGCCCCCACCCAACAGCTTTTTCAGGCCGTTAATGTCAACGATATGGAGGCCGTAAAAAAAGCCATTTCTGCAGGCGCAGATCTTGGTGCAAAGAACACCGAAGGCAAAACGGCTGCTGATATTGCGGTGGATAAAGGGCATTTTATCATTGCCCACTACCTGTTGTCAGAGCGCAGCGCAAAAAACACCGCGAAACGGATGACCAACACCGCACCCGAAGATGTGTTGGATCGCCGCCGAAAGCCGTCGTCCAAATCGGCAGCAGTCTCCCTTTCCAAGCCTGCCAAACCAAAAGCGGTTACGAAAAGTCAACCGCGACGGCTTTCTCCGGCAAAACCAGACACTGCAACCCGGGTGACTTCGTTTCTTGAACCGGTTAAGCCTAAACCCAAGCCCGCCGTTTCAGCGCCGCCGGCAAAAACCCGACAATACGGCTTCCCGCCACGTAAGCCAAAGACGATAGCTGCCATGGAGCAACCCATTCAAAGGGAAGTCACAATCGGCGCCTCGCCGGGCGTTGATAAACCGGACGGCCGCGAACCCGTTGGGAGGCTATCCGAGGCTCCGCCCAAGGCAATGGGGGCTCCTTCTGCGGCGCGCCTGGACGATGAAGACGACTTGATTGCCGCTGAAACCGTTGAGCCCTCTGACACCCCGGAACAGAACGTCGCCGCATCCAGTGGCAATCCTGTCGCACGTATCGGCAATTTTTTTAAGGCGATTGTTGATCTTGTCGTGCCGAGCGACAGCAATGAACAGGGCCAGCAACAAGAGATGGCAGACACACAGCCGGAACCAGCGTCGTCGTCATCGGACCCGGAAGCTGAGGCAGACTTGTTGGCGGATGACGGTCTGCAGGCCAGCCCGGACCCCGACAATGACGAGAGCGGCATTGACGGAGACGCCTTGGCAGAGATGGATGATCCCCTGGAGCCATTGGACGATGAGGCGCCAATGGATGACATGGCTGCATCAGATCCAGATCTAATGGATAACAACGCGCTGGAGGACGAAGAACTACAGGAACAAGACGTCGAAAGTGATGATGCTCTGGGGTTAGAAGAACTTTCAGACGAACCCGAACGTGATCTTGCTCAAGCGCCCAAAAACACCGCTTCAGAACGTACATTGGACCGCATTAAGAGCCTGCTTGGCGATGGCCCTGCTGAAGATGAATTTGGTTTGCCGGAAGTGGATATTCCGACCCGAGAAACGGCGACCGGCGCTGATGCAGTCGATACGGTGCTGGACCGACTTGCAGATTCCGAGGATGCAACAGCCGGTTTTCTTGATGATACCCCCGGACCCGATACGGGACCAGGTGCTGTCCTCAGTTCTGATGATCAAATTAATCTGCCGGTTTCAAGCGCAATGCGGTCCCGATTGCAGAGGTTGGGCGACGCGGTTTCGCGGGATGTTGTGGTTGATACGAATTCAATTTTACAACGAGGTCGCGACCGGTCTCGCGATGCCCTTGAGGGTCCTCTTGAGCAACGCGCTACCCGTCCAAGACAATCATCATCGCGATCGAGCCAGCAAATTCTCAATGATACCGCGTCTCCCGATAGCCGATTGCGCCACAGAAAGACTGCGTCTGAGCGTTTTGCAGAGCGTCTCAAGCGGATAAAGGAACTGGAGCAACTGCGCGAAGATCCCTTCGGTATTCCGATCGGTGGAACGCGCACTCCTGTCAGGAAACTCCCCGTGAACCGGGAACCAGCGAATAAGGCTGGAACGAGTGTCCCAATCGAGAATGCACCTGTTGCCGAAGAAAATAAAGGGGATGAAAAAGAACCTGAACTACTCGATCGCGTCGCAAGTTTCTTCGGTGGTTCTAAGCCCCGCGAAACAATTCAGGAGGCCCCTGCTCCTGTCGATACCGATATGGGTTATCGGGACTCTCCAAACGCCCGACCCGATATTGTAAGGGACGCTGGTCCCGCTCCAGAAATCGAAAACCTAGAAGCGTTTGATCAAGACGACGAAACCCGCCCGGAGCAGCAACCCGGGTCTTTGGAACCTGTTTTTCTGGAGCGTTTGGCGGGGTTGTTTAACGAAGAGGAAGAAAATCAGACCGAAGGGTGGGAAGCGAACGTTGAAGTTGGCAGCCCATTCCCCGGGCGTGGCGAATTGGTGAACAAGACAGGTGTGGACCCTTGGACGACGACGGTCGAACTGAACGTCGGGGCGGATAAGGAACCGGTCGTGATACAGGTCGCTCAAACACCGGACCCGGAACTCGAGTCTTTTCCGGATATACAGAGTCAGAAATCGTCCGATGGTTCGGCGGCATCAACACCAGCGAGCCGTTCCCGCGGGAAGCCATCGGAAATGGCTAAAAAAGCCTATGGGGACCCTTTACGTGAACCGGATGCAGAGGTTGCTGAAGCCAAGCAAAAGACGTTCTTTGGCCGTTTGACAAAATTGTTCCAGCCTAAAGATCCGGCTGCCCTCGCCCGCGAATCTCTGTTGTTGGAACAAGATGAAAAGCTTTCAACGGCCCATGACGTTGCTGACGGGAGCGTAAAAGTCGCGTCACGGACCGAAAGTACCGCAAAAACCTATTGGCCCATCACAAATTTAACGAAATCGGATCCGCCAGTCTCCGGTCATCGGGGACCGAGGGCACTCACTCGTACGTCGTTAAGTGATGTAACGTTGACGATGGGGGAATCGGTCAATCTTGATAACATTTTCCCACCGGGCCGCGATGGAACAGATCCGAGTAACGAATGCGTAAAAAAGAACCGGGGAACGACCCTGTTTTGTATAGAGCCGATCGATTGGCCGCAGGATATCCGTCAATCGTTCGTCATTACGACAATTCTGTATACGGGCCCTATGGCTATTGTGCGCTTTGATCAGGCTGCCGCGACGCGGCTGCATAGTTTATTCCGGTCTGATGATTTTGATCAGGTTATCGCCTATTATCAGAACCGGTTTGGCGAACCGACGGAAATTCTAAAGAGATCAATTGCGCCACTTGCAAAACCACGACAAGATAATCCGACGGTTTCCTGGCGCAGCCGAGATGAAACGACGAATGCGGTCACGGTCCTCGAAATAAGAAAGTTTGACGATACGCGCGGTGGTTTTCCTGATACCAACCGAGGCGCCGTTATGCTGTATTTTTCAACGTCGCCGTCTATTTTCCCGCAGGTTTCCTCTCACGAGTTAATGAGATTGAAGCGTATTGTTGACGTCACGCAGACAGAAGACGAACAGAACGCAAGCAAAGCCAATGCCTTGGATAATCAGGAATCCCCACCCGGTGATGCAGCTGTTTCAAGTGATGAATTGTTTGGAAGTGAACCCCTTCCAGATGAAGGATTGCCATCAGAACAAGACACTACGCTCAATGATTTATCTGTTGATGATTCTGAGTTGTTCCCGGAGGAGCAATTGGAGCGACCTGAAGATATTCTGAATGAACCCAGTCTTGAAGAGCCGGATTTGACCGAACCCGATCTGTTGGCGCCAGAAACTGTCGAACCGGATCAAAATGCCAACGATAATTCCTTTATCAATGGATTGTCTGACGAGCCGATTACCGATGAACAGCCGGATGAGATTATTGAAATACCACCTTTAAGGAATCCCAACCCGTCCTGAAGGGCTAGCATCGCAGTGAAGGGTCATCTGCAAACGATGGTCATTTGCTCTCGTATCGGCTAAAAAGTGAAGCCCATTTCAACTGTATCATGCTTCTTACGCTTGGTCCGGATCGGCTCAGGTTCATCTGAAACGGATCATTGTTCACAGCGGCGAGCTCTCTCAGATAGCCTAGAACGAGGTGTTTTTGCAGCATCGGAGCCGGATACTTGGGCGCCGATCTTGGCCAATGGGTCGTGGATTCCTGAATATGAAGGTGCGTTGCATCAATAAGTTGGGAAATAACAGCGCTAAGTCCGTTTGGAAGCTGGCCTCGGTAGCCATGGTCCAAAAGTTCCTGGGGGTCAAACCCGGTTGTCTCAATACAATCGAGGGGCATCAATACCTGGCCACGCTGGAGATGATAAGGCACAGATCGGATTAAACCGGTTAATGCCGCAGCCTGGGCTAAGTGGTCGGCGGCTTGAGACGTGCCTGCGTCTAAGATGTCCATTAATTTCAACACCTCTGTTATCAGGGGGGTTGAGGTTTTGCGGGTGTAGTCCTTAAAGTCCTTGAGAGAAGGGAAAGGCCCCCCTTCGATATCGCGTTCGCGAGATTCAATGAGATCGACCAAAACGTTTTGCGAAATGTCTTTTTGCGTGACGACATTAGCCAGCGCGCGGGCAACCGGGTGATCCGGCGGGGTGCCCGCAAAAATTGGATCCAAAATATCCAACCACCACCGCAAACGCATATGCCCGATCAGAGGTTCGGTTATGGAAATGCCTATTTCTGAAATTTCTGCGTTAAAGGCATAAAGCGCAAACAGATCATTTTTGAAGGCTGCCGGTGCCATCAAAGCACACCAATATCGGTCGCGGTCCCGCTTGTAGACAAGATCAGCGCAATAGTCGAAATCGGTCGTCATGGGCGAATCGATAAACGAATTTGCCTGAGATTTGTTAGGGCAGATATGTCAAAGTGGCTATTAATGTATGTTTTCATTAGGTTTTATGGAAAACAGTTGGTGAATTGCGGTTGTGTCTTGTATACCATCAAACAAGACTAATTCTAATTCATACTTACTTTTTTTCCTATTAATGTTGGAGGGGAAACAACATGGGTGCAATTTTATCTAACCTGCGAAATACCGTAATCGCCGGCTTTGTCGTTCTTGTCTTAATGGTCGTCATCGTCGCATATGCAACGGGCGAAGGCATGCCAGGTGGACATGCATATTGGGCGTTTGTCATGCGCTTCCTGCACATCGTTTGTGGTGTTATGTGGATTGGCCTGCTTTATTACTTCAACTTTGTACAAATTCCGAACATGCCAAATATTCCGGATGAGCAGAAGCCTGCAATTGGCAAAGTCATTGCACCGGCTGCTTTGTGGTGGTTCCGCTGGGGCGCTATGGGAACCATCGTAACCGGTCTGATTTTGGCCGCTATGAATGGCTATCTGGTTGAAGCCTTAACACTGGGTTCCGATGGCGTTGCCAAGCACACTGCCATTGGTATTGGCATGTGGATGGGCATTATCATGTTTTTCAATGTCTGGTTCGTAATTTGGCCAAACCAGAAGCGCGCTTTGGGTATTGTTGAAGCGGATGCAGACACAAAAGCAGCGTCTGCACGAACAGCCATGTTGTTCTCACGTACGAACACCTTGCTGTCGTTCCCAATGTTGTATGCGATGGTATCTGCACAAAACCTTTATTAAGGTACGTGTCGTCTGAATGGAAAGCGGGGCCCTTGTGGCCCCGCTTTTTTTTCAGGGTCTTTGGCGGATTAAGAATATGATAAGTAAATTCGGTCCATAATCTGGACTCAGTCTTTTTCGATATTTTTTACTTTAAGCGTTGGCGGAGACAATGGCAGACGAACCTATTGAGCAAGAAGAACCCCTTGATTTAAGCTCGGTAGATGATCCTGACTTTGCCCGGGCCGTAGACTTGCAAAGCCAAGGGAATATCGATCAGGCCGCCTCGCTGTATTCGCATATCATCGCCCGGGACAATCAGCACTTTAAAGCCATTCATAATCTGGCAGGCATTGTTGCCCATAAGGGGCACAAGGAACGTGCCATTGGACTGTATGAGTTGGCCACCCGGATCGAACCCAGATACGCCTCGGCCTATTGCAATTGGGGTGTCGTGCTCAAACAAACGGGTGTTGTCGATGATGTTATCGACAAGTTCGAGAAGGCGATTGCGCTGGACCCCGATATTTTGGCTGCACATACAAATCTTGCTGAACTATATCGGACACAGAGACACTTCAGGAAGGCTGTTGAGTCGTATCAGCAAGCCGTGCGCATCAATCCACAATTACTGGAAATGCACAACAATATGGGCGTCTGTTACCGGGCCCTTAATGAGAATAAACTTGCCGTAGAGTGTTTCCAAAAAGCCTTGGAAATTAAGCCTGATTATATCGACGCGACTGTCAATATGGGCAATGCGCTGGGGGCGTTAGGGCTAAAGGAACAAGCCATCACTTACCTACGCAGGTCCATCGAACTCGAGCCAAACCTGGCTGCCGCCTACAACAATCTGGGGATTGCCCTGGCTGATACAGGGGAACTCGAAGAAGCGATGGCATGTTACGAAAAGGCGATTTCGCTTAATGCGAAAAGTCACGAAGCCCTGAGCAATATGGCGAACGTCTTGAACAGTTCCGGAAATAGCAGCCTGGCAGTCGCGAAACTCGAAGAAGCCATCGCTCTGAAGCCCGATTATTGGTCTGCGTACAATAATATGGGCAATGCCCTTAAGGACATGGGGCAATATGACGATGCCATCGAAAAGTTCAAAACGGCAGTTGAATTGGAACCAAATTCCGGAGAAGCCAATGCCAATCTTGGATATATGCATCTGTTGCAAGGGCGCTTTCTTGAAGGATGGGACGGCTATGCGTGGCGCGGTAAAGTAAAAGGCGAAGCGTTGGCGCGGCGGACATATGATCAACCGGCTTGGGATGGCGGCGAGTTAAGTGGAAAACATATCTACGTTTATCCGGAACAAGGGCTTGGCGATATTGTTCAGTTTTCGCGCTATACAACGCTTTTGAAAGAACGCGGTGCTGAAGTCACGCTTGAACTTCCTAAGTCCCTCTGCAGTTTGCTTGAGGGGCTCGAGAATCTTGATCATATCCATTTACAAGATACCCCGCCTCCCGATTTTGATTTACATGCTTCGATTATGGATTTGCCGCAGTTATTTGGCACCACACTTGAAACCATCCCCAATCCAGAAGGTTATCTGAAAGCAGACGAAGGGCTGAATCAGAAATGGAAAGAAAGACTGTCATCGTTCAACGGATTTCGTGTTGGTTTCGTCTGGGCCGGAAACCCAAAACATACAAATGATCGCAACCGTTCCTTAAAACTCGAACAGATACGGCCGCTGCTGGAAACGGATGGAGTTGACGCTTTTAGTTTGCAGGTCGGTAAAAACGGTGAAGCGGTCGCGATGTATGAAACGAAAATAACTGATTTGGCGCCTGAATTAACGGACTTTGCTGAAACAGCCGCTGCCATGAATAATCTGGACCTTATTATTACAGTTGATACGTCGCCCTTGCATGTGGCTGGCGCCTTAGGGCGCCCTGTTTGGGGGCTTATTCCGTTTGTGCCGGACTGGCGTTGGTTGCTGGAGCGAAGTGATAATCCCTGGTATCCAACGCTGCAATTATTTCGCCAGGATTCGACTAAGGAATGGCAGCCTGTTATTGATCAGGTTGCACGGGCGTTAACGGAAAAGGTTTCCGGATAACGTTTCCCCGTGATGTTACACGGCGATGAGTGCTGCAACAACATCGCGTTCTTCAGTTAACAGCACGTTGAATGTTCGGCAAGCCGCACCGGTGTCCATCCACTCGAGTACAGCCCCCTGCTCTCTTAACTGTTGTCGTAGAAGTTTTGGTGGAGCAACAAATCGTGGCCCGCAACCGATTAGCAGAATTCCCGGAATCGCTCCGTCGACGACGTGTTCAGATAGACTGTCCACAGTGATCTGCGCAGCTTCAGAGACGCTCCAGGGCAGCGAGGTATCGGCTTTTACCAATACAGATGACTGGAACTTTACGCCTGCAATTTGAAAGCCGCCGTCCCCATATTTTTGGATCACTTGGCGGCCTTCTGGTGTTACTGGCGTGATATCAAGGGACATGACCGGTCAGGAAGCTTCAGCTGAGTCTTCGATCGTTTCACCAACCAAGCTGCCACGGCGTTGTATATTCAGGTTTAACAGAATGGGAACACCTAAGCAGATTGATGAAAAAGTACCTATGATCACACCCCAGATCATCGCGAAACTGAAGTCGCGGATCACTTCACCACCCAAGAAATAGAGGGCTAAAAGGGCAAGCAATGTTGTCAGAGACGTAATGATTGTACGCGACAGCGTCTGATTTATTGAATTGTTCATAATCACAGGCAGCGGCATCTTTTTGTATTTACGCAAGTTTTCACGTACCCGGTCAAAGACAACAACGGTATCGTTAATCGAATACCCCGCAATTGTCAGCACGGCGGCAACTGTCGACAGATTAAATTCAAGTTGAAAAAGCGCAAAAATCCCAACGGTAGAGATTACGTCATGGGTAAGTGCCACGATCGCAGCAAAGCCAAATTGCCACTCGAACCGGAACCAGATATAGACCAGGATCGCCAGAATCGCCAAGCCAACAGCTTCAAGACCGTCCCAGAACAACTCTTGGGAGACTTTAGGTCCGACGAATTCCGTCCGGCGATACTCGACTTTATCACCAAGCTCTGCTTTGACTTTGTCTACGGCAATTTGCTGAGCACCTTCGTCGCCCTCTTGTCGCTGGACTCGGATGAGCACGTCTGTCGGTTGACCAAACTCTTGCAAAGCAACTTCACCAAGGCCAAGGCCACCCAGCTTTTCTCTCATCTCGGCGATATCGGCAGGTTTTTCAGTACGGACTTCCAACATAATCCCGCCCTGAAAATCGATGCCATAGTTCAGACCTTTTGTCGCGAACATGGCGATAGAGGCGACCATAAGCAAAATTGAAAACGTGAAGAAAAATTTTCTTTTGGCAATGAAAGCAACATCTACATCTGCCGGTACCAGGTTTAGCGCACGCATTATACTTCTCCTATAACGGCAATGTTTGAGGGGTTGTCCGGCGTAACCAGATGACGACAAGCAAACGCGTCACCATGATCGCCGTAAACATCGACGTCACAATACCAATCCCAAGAGTAACCGCGAACCCCTTGATGGGGCCGGATCCGAACACAAACAACAGGACGGCTGCGATAAGTGTTGTCACGTTTGCATCGATAATAGTCGTCAGGGCACGGCTGTATCCGGCGTCTATGGCGGAAACCGGCCCCCTGCCCAATCGTACTTCCTCTCGAATACGTTCAAAAATTAGCACGTTTGCATCGACAGCCATACCAATGGTCAACACAATACCGGCAATACCAGGCAACGTAAGCGTTGCCTGCAAAGCCGACAAGCTACCCAGAATAAGAATCATATTCACGATAAGCGCTGCGTCTGCCATCATGCCAAAGCGCCCGTAGGCGACCGCCATAAAGACGATGACCAAAATCATTCCCAGAATACTGGCAATCTTACCCGCTTCAATGGAATCTGCACCCAAACCCGGGCCGACTGAACGTTCTTCGAGAATTGTTAAGGGTGCCGGTAATGCGCCTGCCCTTAATAACAGCGCCAAATCCGTTGCACCCTGGAAGGTGAAGTTGCCACTGATTTGGCCGCTACCACCTAAAATTGGCTCTCGAATAACCGGGTCACTGATGACTTTGCCATCTAGTACAATCGCGAACGGGCGATTTACATTGGCCGCCGTAGTGGCACCAAATTTTTTGGCTCCGCGTGAATTAAAGCGGAAACTGACGACGGGCTCTCCTGTCTGAGAATCCGTGCTGGGTTGTGAATCAATCAAGTCTTCGCCCGAAACCATAACACGCTTTTTGATCAGAACCTGTCCTGCATTCTGGGTCGGGTCGACACGGGGCAGCAGCCGTGTGCCCGGCGGGATGCGCCCCCTAAGGGCTTCATCAACTCGACTATCCGTCAAATGAAAGCTCATTTTTGCCGTTTCACCCAGCAGCCGTTTGATTCTCTCCGGATCTTTGACACCGGGTAACTGGACCAGAATTCGTTCGTCGCCCTGACGCTGAATGGTTGGCTCTCGGGTTCCTGTTTGATCGATCCGTGAACGGACGATTTCAACAGACTGCTGAATTGCAGAATTGCGACGGTCCGTGATCTGCTGACTGGTCAATTCGATCAGGATGGTATTGTTATTTACACTGAGTTCCGTAAGCGGCGACATGGCACGGAGCAGGCTCCGCGCTTTTTCTGTCTCTTCCGACTTGCGGATGGTAACATGGACACCTTGATCGCTGGCAATCCCCAAACCTGTATAATTGATCCGAGCTTTGCGTAGTTCAGCGCGCACGTCATCAACAATCGATTCCAGATGCTCTTTAATTACGGCAGCGACTTCAACCTCAAGCAAAAGGTGTGAACCGCCTTGAAGGTCCAGTCCCAGGTTTACATGCTTGTGGGGCAACCAGTCTGGCAACGACTCCAAAGTTTCTTCTTTAAAAAAGTTCGGTGCCGAAAATGCTATGCCGAGTAGGCATACCAACAACACAGCTATCATTTTTGCTTTGGAGAAATAGACCATAGCGCTCGCCTTTTCGTCGTCTTATCGCTTGCTTTATTTATCTTTAGCGGGCTTGTCCGTATCCGCTCCGTCAGTGCTTTCAGCGTCGTTTGTCGGGGCCGCTTCAGCCGCAGTATCGCTTGCTTCTACTTTGGCTGCGGGTGTCGCTGCCTTTTTTGCACGTGGCTTGCGGGTCCGCTTCTTTGGCGCAGGCTTTTCAGCTTCTTCGTCGCCAGCGGCATCATTCGCGGCTGGAGCAGGTGCTTCGGCCTTGTTGCCACCAAAAAGGCCGCTTAAGAAACCACCGCTTTTCGCCTGACCAGAGTCATTGGCTGCAGCCCCTACAGGTGCTGTCTTGTTCAAGACAGCCGAAACGAGTTCACGCCGGACTTTGACCTTAACGTCTTTAGCGATTTCTACAGTGACCGTATGATCGTCATCGACCTTGGCTACGGTACCCATAATTCCGCCGCCGGTGACAATTTTATCGCCACGTCGAATATCAGCGAGCATCGCCTTGTGATCTTTCATTTTCTTCTGCTGTGGACGGATGAGCAAGAAGTAGAAGACAACGAAAATCAAAACCAAAGGTAGTAAGGCTTCGATACCGCCACCGGCACCTCCACCAGATTGAGCATAAGCAGGTGAAATGAACATCAAAAACTCCTAATATCGGGCTATAATATCCCACGTAAAAATTCCGTTGCGGACTATACCCTTCGCGCCCCAACTTGCAATCGCAAACCGCTCGCAAGCCCGTCTCAGGTTAATATGGAAGAGGAATTCTTGATTGCCAGAAGAATAATCCATTAATTCAGCTTGAATAATCCTGTTATTTACGGCGTCTATCGATTGACGAGTTCCCCTGCTGTGCCTAATCTCCGCTCCCATGACTGATATCAATACACTTGTTCCCTTGTTGGAACGGATTGCAGGCGCTCTCGAACGTTTGGCCCCTGAAATCGCAAAAACCTCCGATCTGAATGCGGCAGATGCGTTTGTCTGGCACTCAGATCCTGATTATCTGGAACCAATTGCAGATGTGAACCGGGTTGAACTGGCTTTATTGAAGGGGATCAATCGACAAACCGACCTCTTGGCGGACAACACGCAGCGCTTCACCGATGGCTACGCTGCAAATAATGCCCTGCTCTGGGGCGCACGCGGAACCGGAAAAAGCTCTTTGGTGAAAGCTATTCATGCAGACATCAACGATAAACAACCAAATTCGTTGGCGCTGGTTGAAATACATCGGGAAGATATTCCGTCACTTCCACGGCTTTTGTCGCTGTTAAGGAAGTCTGATCGACGGTGTCTGCTGTTTTGCGATGATCTATCCTTCGATTCTCAGGATGATACCTATAAATCTCTCAAAGGTGTTCTTGAAGGCGGCATCGAAGGCCGACCGAAAAACGTCCTGTTTTATGCGACATCCAATCGCCGCCATCTGATGGCCCGTGATATGATCGAAAACGAGCGGTCGACGGCCATTCATGCATCAGAAGCCGTCGAGGAAAAAGTATCGTTGTCAGATCGTTTTGGATTATGGCTCGGCTTCCATAATTGTGATCAGGACACCTATTTTGCCATTATCGAAGGTTATGCCGAGAGATTTGGGCTTAACGACCCAAATATTGACTTGCGTGCTGAAGCCGTGGAATGGACGGTTACCCGTGGGTCGCGTTCTGGCCGTGTTGCCTGGCAATACATTCAGGATCTTGCTGGGCGCCTTGGTAAAAGTCTTGAAGCCAGTTAATGAGTGACAGTCCGATAGCCGAGCAATTTGATATCCTTGTTATCGGGAGTGGTGCCGCTGGGTTGAGCGTGGCGCTGGAGCTGCCGTCGTCTCTTCGTATTGGGGTTCTGACCAAAAACAAGCTTGAGGAAAGCAATACCTATTATGCGCAGGGCGGGATTGCTGCGGTTTTGGATGAAACCGATAGCACGGATGCTCATGTCGAAGATACTTTGATTGCTGGCGCTGGTCTTTGCGATGAAACGGCGGTTCGTTTCATTGTCGAGCACGGGCGCGCGGCAATTGAAAAGCTCATTGATTTTGGGGTTGGGTTTTCTCAGGAGAACGGCCCAGACGGCGCGCAAATCCCCCACTTGACCCGCGAAGGTGGTCATTCTCACAGGCGCATTGTTCATGCTGCTGATGCAACGGGAAAAGCCGTCGAGATGACCTTGGTTGAGCGCGTAAAAGAACGCTCAAACGTCAAAATACTAGAGCATCACAATGCCGTGGATTTGATCCGGGAGGTATTGCCCAGTGGTCGCCGAGGACGCTGTATCGGGGCTTATGCACTGGATACCAAAGCTGGTAGCGTCCATGCCTATGGCGCAAAAGCGACTGTATTAGCTTCGGGAGGCGCTTGTAAGGTCTATTTGTATACGTCAAACCCGGATGGCGCGACCGGGGATGGCATTTCTATGGCGTGGCGTGCCGGGTGTCGCGTTGCCAATATGGAATTTACCCAGTTTCATCCGACCTGTTTATATCATCCTGAAGCCAAGTCATTTCTGATTACTGAAGCAGTACGTGGTGAAGGCGGGCGTCTCCTGTTACCCGATGGTACGCGTTTTATGGACCAGTTTCACCCACAGGCCGAATTAGCGCCGCGCGATGTCGTCGCGCGGGCCATTGATCATGAAATGAAGCGCTTGGGTGTTGATTGTCTCTATCTCGATATTTCGCACAAACCGGAGGCCTTTATTGAGGAGCATTTCCCAACCGTTCGCGCACGATGTCTTGAGTTTGGGATTGATATGACAAAAGAGCCACTGCCCATCGTTCCCGCCGCTCATTACAGCTGTGGCGGGGTCATGACCGACTTGAACGGTCTGACCGATGTCGACGGGTTATATGCGGCTGGCGAAGTCGCTTATACGGGGCTGCACGGTGCCAATCGCATGGCCTCAAATTCCCTATTGGAATGTCTGGTACTTTCAAGTGCTGCTGCCAAAGACATTGTTGCGAAACTGGATGAAACCCCTGCTCCGCCGGCGATTAGGCCTTGGGATGCAAGCTTGGTGCGCGAACCAGACGAAGAAGTGATTGTCTCCCACAATTGGGAAGAGTTGCGTCGCTTTATGTGGGATTATGTTGGCATCGTTCGTACAACCAAACGGTTGGAGCGGGCCAAACATCGGATCGATTTACTGCGGTCTGAAATTAGCGAATACTATAGTAACTTTCAGGTCACGGGCGATATGCTCGAGCTTCGCAATCTTGCCGTGGTCGCAGACTTGATCATCCGCTCGGCCATGATGCGAACAGAAAGTCGTGGCCTGCACTATACCCTGGATTATCCTGAGCTCGAAAAATCCAGGACACCGCAGGCGACCATCATTACGCCGTCACGTCGTTAAGGCGAGCTGTATACTATTGTATTATCGGGACAGATCAGTTCATATGCGGATACTTGGTTTTTCGCAGGAATAAAGGGGATCGCTAATGAAAAAGAACCTGATGCTGTGCGCTATAGCGGCTGCCTTTCTTGTTGCGCCGATAAACGGCGTCCGGGCGGTAGAGGCCTATCCCCCGCAGCAACAAGAAGAGTTTGTGAGTTGGTGCACCGGAGCAAAAAGCGCGTCTGAGACAACATGCTCGTGCACCGTTAAAAGGTTGGCTCAAACCGTTCCAACGCAGGCACTTGCACAGTTTTTGGCATCTCAGGGAAGCTTCAGTCTTTCCACCGCGGCTGTGACGACCGGAGCCTCCGTAACGCAGGCGCTTTTGGCGTGCAGCAAGTAATGCCCGTTTAGGCTTTTCCTCGCAGGTATTTTTTGGGATCACGCGCCTTGTTGCCGCGCCTGATTTCGAAATGCAATTGCGGTGAACTGACGTTTCCCGTTGATCCGATGGTCGCGATCTTTTGACCTCGTTTGATCTTGTCACCCCGCTTAACGAGGAGTTGTTCGTTGTGCGCGTAAGCCGTTACGTATCCACCCGCGTGTTTGATAAGCAGCAAATTTCCAAATCCGCGTAGTTCATTGCCTGCGTAAGCAACAATTCCATTTTCGGCCGCTTTAACCGGGTGTCCGCGACGCGCCTGAATGTTAATGCCGTCGTTCCGCAAACCTTTTGATTTTACGCCATAATTAGAGATGACTTTGCCATTCACAGGCCATAAAAACCCTTTTTGACTTTTCGCGGGTGGCGCGACCAACGCTTTACGAGGGGCGGCAGGCACCGGTTTCTTGGTGTCCTTGGCCTTAACGATCGGCGGTGACACCCATGCGGGCTTTACCACAGGCTTGGGTTTTGCAGGAGCTGCGGTTTTTGTCTCTGCTTTTGATGGCGCAATCGCAGTCGATTTGGCCGGTGACGACCCGGTCGAGCGTTGAGCCTTCTCGACTTTTGGAGATGGGTTTGTGCCGGACGGCAAAATTAGCGAGTTGCCGACGTGGATGACATAAGGCGGTTTCAGTCCGTTAATGCGCGCCAGTTCAAAGGCATTTACATCATAGGCGTTGGCGATCCCGAACAGGGTGTCACCCCGGACAATTTTATGAGCCGTCCCTCCGCGCGGGAGTTCAATGCGTTGCCCAATATGCAGAATGAACGGCGCGATTAGGCCGTTGGCCTCAATGATCGCACGCATTGGTACTTTATGACGCTTGGAAAGCGCATAGACCGTATCGCCCTTCCCGACCATGACAGCAGATGCACTAACAAATCTGGCATCATTATTTTGTGTGACCTGAGGCGTTGCTCTGTTCACATCGCGAAGATTGGAGTCGCGCGGTGGCCATTCTGCGTAACCGCAGCCAGCCAGCACGCCAAGGGTCAACAAGCCGGCGAACAGATTTTTGATATGATAATGCGCGCTCATAATCGGAATTATCCCTAAGGAGAGGCCTTGTCGCAACGTTAGATCCTTATCGACAACGGTATTCGTATTACCTTTCCGCAACACCGGGCAATAAAGGTACGAAGCGCACAGCCCCCATATCCTCGGTTTCTGCGCCTTCTGCGGTTCGAATGACGCGTGTCAGGCGCTGATCATGTTCATCAACGCCAATGGGAATAATCATAATGCCACCAACGGCAAGCTGTTCCAAAAGGACCAACGGGACGTCTTCTGCGGCAGCTGTGACGATGATTCGCTCAAAGGGCGCTTGCTCTGGCCAACCTGCAGAGCCGTCGCCAATGATTGCGGTTATGTTTGTCAGGCCTAAATGCTGGAACCGTGATTCTGCTTCATCATGCAGTTGGGTGTGGCGCTCAATCGAATAAATGCGTCGACACAGTGGCGCCAGTACGGCCGTTTGGTAGCCAGAACCGGTCCCAATCTCCAGTACCTTTGTCCGATCGGTGACATCAAGTGCCTGGGTCATTAAACCCACAACCAATGGCTGACTTATTGTCTGGTGACGACCAATGGGCAAGGCAACATTTTCATAGGCGCGCGGCTTAAAGGGTTCGGACAGAAAGATATCACGCGGAACTCCCGCGATGGCAGACAGGACACGGGGGTCCGAAACGCCTTGCTGCTGAAGCTCGGCAATTAACGGGCCTATGCGGTCGTCCCTGTTCACTTAAAGGTAGCTTTCAGTTTTTTAAGTGTCGCTGCATGTGTCAGATCAAGGCTCAGGGGAGTGAGAGAAATGGCGCCGCGGATAACGGCTTCCAGGTCGGTCCCTTTTGCGGCCCTGTCCTCTTCCCGCTGAGGGCCGATCCAGTAATACCGTTCGCCTCTGGGGTCGGTGCCAGGCGTCAGCTCGCCACCGATTTTTCGACGCCCCTGGCGAACGACTTCGATACCGGTAACGGCATTCGAATTGACGGGTGGAAAGTTAACATTCATCAAAATGTTCTCAGGCCAATCGGTTTTCATTAATTGTTTCATGACGCGCGGCAGCCATTTCTCTGCTGTCGCCCAGTGCACGGTCCGCGTATCTGAATACACCTGACTGAAGGCAATTGAGCGGACCCCTAACAGCGCGCCTTCCATGGCGGCCGCGACGGTGCCCGAATACGTCACATCTTCACCAATGTTTCCACCCTTGTTGATACCCGACAAGACAAAGTCTGGGCGACAGTCTTTCATCACCTCTGAAATACCCAGAAGAACGCTGTCTGTCGGCGTGCCATCAACGGCAAAGCGACGCTTGGAAATTTTCCGAATACGCAGCGGCTGTCGCAAAGTCAGGGAATGACTTGTCGCGCTTTGCTCGGTTTCCGGGGCTACGACCCAAACGTCTTTGACCAATGGCTTGATTGCGCGCTCAAGGATTTTCAGGCCCGGTGCCGAAATGCCGTCATCATTGGATAATAGGACGCGAGCATCTTTCAGGTTCATCAGGTCAGCCTTTATCTGGGCCGATAACCTCAAGCCCTCCCATGTAAGGACGCAAGACCTCGGGGACAACGATAGAGCCGTCCGCCTGTTGATAGTTTTCGAGCACAGCAATTAAGGTGCGGCCAATCGCTAAACCAGATCCGTTAAGCGTATGAACAAACTTTAATTCTTTTTCGCCTTTCTCTCGATATCTGGCCTTCATTCGGCGTGCTTGAAAGTCACCACAGTTAGAGCAGGACGAAATTTCGCGATAGGCGTTCTGTCCGGGTAACCAGACTTCAATATCAAACGTCTTGCGGGCACCAAACCCCATATCACCGGTTGAGAGAATTACCGTGCGGAATGGGAGGTTCAGGCGTTTCAAGACTTCCTCTGCACAGCCCGTCATGCGTTCCAGTTCGGCTTCGGAGTCCTCTGCTTTCGTAACCGCGACCATTTCCACTTTACTGAATTGGTGTTGGCGGATCATCCCTCGGGTATCGCGGCCAGCGGCTCCTGCTTCAGATCTGAAACACCAGGTCATCGCCGTGTATCGACGTGGTAGATAATCATCATCCAGAATGTGGCCGGCAACAATATTGGTCAATGGGACTTCAGCCGTTGGGATCAGCCAATAGCCATCTTCGGTTTTGAAAAGATCTTCGCCAAACTTTGGTAACTGGCCTGTACCATACATGGTCGTATCGTTGACCAAAGCCGGCGGATTAACTTCCGTATATCCATGCTCATCTGTTTGCAGGTTCAGCATAAAGTTTCCAAGGGCGCGTTCCAAACGTGCCAAGGCACCAGATAGGAGAACGAAACGGGCACCGGATAATTTCGCCGCCGTTTCAAAGTCCATCATGCCCAGTGTTTCACCCAGATCGAAGTGCTCTTTGGGTTCAAACTCAAAACTCGGCACTTCACCCCAAGTCCGGACTTCGACATTATCTGACTCATCTTTTCCAACGGGGACGTCATCAAAGGGAAGGTTCGGAATGGCGGACAAGACCAGCTCAAGATCGGTCGTCGCAACGGATTGTTCAGCCTCTGCATCGGCTTGTGCCTGCTTTGATTGAGACACCTGCGCAATAATTTCAGAAGCATCCTCACCCTTCGCTTTGGCCATTCCGATTTGTTTGGACAAAGCGTTACGTTCGGTTTGAATTTCCTGGGCGCGGGCTTGCGCATTACGCCGCTTTTCGTCAAGGGCCAAGACCATTGCCGAGTGGGACTCGACGCCACGTTTCGCCAATCCGGCATCGAAGGCATCGGGGTTTTCACGAATCCATTTAATATCAAACATCTGAGGACGGTGTCCTTAATCGTATATTGTGAGTACTTCGGGGATTTATAAGAGAATAAATCAGGCGATAAAAGAGACTGTTATCATGAAAATCTTGTTAACATCTTTAGATGTGTTACGGACCTTCAGAATCAGATGGGTCAACCTTCGGTGATTTCTTCAATTTGTCAGCCCGATCCGGTTCGGATTCCAGATCGTAGTCATCTTCAAATTCATTTTCATCAAAGGTATTGGGTTTGGATGCCTCTTCTGATTCCGCGTCTGAGGCATCAGGACTTTCGGCCTTATCCTCATCATCCTCATCATCCTCGTCATCCTCTTCTTCAGCGTTTTCTTCTTTTCGTTTCTTTTCGATCAAGCGAACAGAAATGATGGAGATTTCGTAAAGCAGGATGGTTGGTAAAGCCAAGCCAATTTGGCTGATAGGATCAGGTGGCGTTAATACCGCAGCGGCTATAAAGGCAAGGACAATGGCGTATCTCCGCTTATCTGCCAAACCCTTTGACGTCACGATTCCAACTTTGCCCAACAATGTCATGACGACAGGCAGTTCAAAACATATCCCGAAAGCGAAAATTAATTGCATGACGAGCGACAGGTACTCGTTGACTTTTGCTTCCAACTGTATCGGCATCGCACCGGCACCGCCGGAAGATTCAAAACTTAGGAAGAACTGCCACGCAACAGGTAGAATGTAGTAATAAACCAGCGCTCCACCCAGAAAGAACAAAACGGGTGTCGCAATAAGAAACGGCAGGAAAGCTGACTTTTCATGTTTGTAAAGGCCGGGCGCAACGAACATCCAAAGCTGGATCGCGATAAAGGGGAAAGAAATGAAAATCGCAGCAAAAAACGAAACTTTTATATAAGTGAAAAAGGCTTCATGCAAAGCCGTAAAGATCAGCCGCCGGTCCCTGCCCGACTCTTCCATAATATCGGCAAGCGGTTGCACCAAAAACCCATATAAATGCTCAGCGAAATAATAGGAAATGAAAAACAGTAGGATGACGCTCAACGCAGACCAAATCAGGCGCTGGCGCAGCTCGATCAAATGATCAAGCAGAGGCATTTTCGCTTCTTCCACTGATTCCGTATCTGACACTTCGGCTATCCGGTTGCTTTTGGAGTTGGCTCGGGTGAAGGAGACGCGCTGACTTCTTCTTCCGCGGAGGCTGGCTCTTCGTTGACTGTTTCTTTTGATGTTGCCGGAGGCTCTATGGTGTTCATTGCCTTGGCAGAGTCCTCAATTGCACTCTGTACATCGCTCATATCCATGCTATCGCCCAAGGAACCCGTGGGGTCCAGCGTTTCCTTAACCTCTTTATCCAAATCCATATGGGCGATTTTATTGGCTTCTTTGCGTATGTCGTCCAGCTCAACTTCACGAGCAACTTCATCAATCCCGTTTTGGAAATCCCGGGCCATACCCTTGGCCTTGCGAACATAGGACATGACAGTTTTGAGTGTGCGTGGCAGATCGCGAGGGCCGACAACAATGATGGCCAACACCGCAACAATAAATAATTCCTGCCATCCGATATCGAACATGGCGGACCTAAACTCCAGACAAGAGGCGCAAAGAAAATAAAGAAACCCGATAGGGATGATGCAACGGGATAAACATCCCCTACATCAACGGCTAGCTCGCAGCCTTATCTTTATCCGTGGCCTTATCTTCCTCGTCGGAAGCCTCAGACTTCAGGGACTTTGGGTCTTCCGCTGTAACGGCTTCGCCTTCTTCCTCTTTCATGCCTTTTTTAAACGACTTCAGGCCTTTGCCAAAATCACCCATAAGCCGGGAAATCTTTCCGCCTCCGCCAAAAAGCACAAGAACGACGACCAAAACGATCAGCCAGTGCCAAATACTAAATGCACCCATACTCTTTTTTCCGTTTTCACCATAGAATTAAAGTTGCCGGATCATGGCAGATTGCTTCGGTGGGAGCAATGCATGCTGTAGCTTAAATTTGGTGCAATCTTTCATCCCGATCACATAAACAGATGGGATGTTTTCGTGTTTATCGATGCGTTTGCAAGCCAAGGGACGGCGATTGACCCGCCGCTAGAACGCCATCGAGCCCTACTCTTCTTCCGGATCAAGGGGATCTGGTTGCTCTATTGATTCTTCCATAATCGATTCCGGCGGTAATTCTGCGGCATCTTCATCAGCCAGAACCAGTTGCATTTCTTCTGTCACTTCTGTCTCTGCTGCCAGCCCGCTGCCTTTTGCGCCAACGGAACCTCTAGACGCATAAGCGTTGATCGCCGGGCCAGATTCAAGCAGACCAGCCGCTTTCAGGTCTTCCATGCCGGGAAGGTCGCGGATATCGTTGAGCCCGAAATGATCCAGAAACTCATCCGTCGTTCCCCAAGTAACAGGTCGACCCGGTGTCTGGCGGCGGCCTCGGGGTTTAATCCAGCCAGCTTCAAACAACACATCAAGTGTTCCCTTGGATAAGCTCACCCCTCTAATTTCTTCAATCTCGGCGCGGGTTACGGGCTGATGATAGGCACAGATGGCAAGTGTTTCAATGGCAGCTCTTGATGGGGCACGCCCGATTTCAACCTCTTTATTGAGCAGAGACGAAATGTCTTCAGCCGTTCGAAACGCCCAGGACTTTCCGGCACGGATCAAATTAACACCGCGGTTTTCGTACTGCGTCTGTAATTCGGTCATCAAGGGCGCAAGTTCGGTCCCCTCCGGCAAGCGTCCCATAAGGCTTCTTTCCGACACAGGTTCTGACGACGCGAACAGGTACGCCTCAATTATGCGGAGGTTTTGCGGGTCTAGTTCACTCATTGGTCTTCGTCTTCATTAATCTGATCGGAATTTTCCGTATTTTGGGTGTCATCGTTAGCAGGTTCGTTTTTTCGAGTGCCCGGTTTAATCTGGATCGCGCCATAGGTCTCGGACTGGCGGACTGTTAACCGTCCCTCTTTTGCTAACTCGAGGCTGGCAGCAAACGTGGATGCAACTGCAGACCGAATAAGCAGACCGTCTTTAAGGCCTTCGGGCAGAAAACTCCACAAGTTTTGCCACGCTGGTATAGGCCCCAAGAGCTTTCTCAGTCGTTGCAGGGCGTCCTCAACAGTATAGATTTCAAATGACGCAATTTGCATGGCACTCGTCCCTTCCTTGCGTCGCTTTTGATCCCCATAGGCCTTTAACAGCTCAAACAGGGATAGTTCGTAGATTGTATTGATGCTTGTCTTGAACTTTTCCGGCTCGCCGCGTTTGAAGAAGTCTTTACCCAAGCGCGACCGATTTATCAGCTTTTCACCGGCGTCCTGCATGGCTTGCAGTCTACGCAATTGATATTGCAAGGCAGCGGCCATTTCATCGCCTGTCGGTTCGTCCTCATCGCCCATATCAGGGAGCAGCATTTTAGACTTCAGAAAAGCCAGCCAAGCCGCCATTACCAGATAATCTGCCGCCAATTCCAGATTTTGTTTTCGAGCTTCTTCGACGAACTGCAGATATTGATTGGCGAGGGCAAGAATGGAAATATGAGCCAGATCGACTTTTTGGTTTCTGGCCATTCCCAGAAGCACATCAATGGGGCCTTCGTACCCTTCAAGGTCAACAACGAAGGCATTGTCGCCGGAAGGCGTCTCGAAGACCTGTCCGTCTTCAAAGTCGTCTGTCGTATCCATCAAATGACCTTCAAAGTCCTAAGAAACATCACATAAATCCGAATGCTGTAAGAAAGACTCTCATCAGAAATTCGGTCGGAATGCCGACCAGCCAATGAAAGATATTCAAGTCGACACCGATTTGCTCGCCTAAATACGGCAGTAAAAAGAACGCTGCCAGCAAAATAATAAATCCTGCGCGTTCAAGGCGCGCAAATTGAATGGCAAAAGGTGCGGGTAAGAGCCCAACAGCGACGCGACCACCATCAAGCGGCGGTAAAGGAATCATATTAAAGACGCACAAAAGCAGATTGATTCTAAGTGCATTCAACAGGTTCAACGTGACCCATTCCCGAAAATCGCCCTCCAGATATCCAGCAGGATGTATCAATGCGGTCGCAATAGCCGCAATCAACAGGTTGCTACCCGGACCTGCCAGCGCAACCAGGATCATATCGCGGCGAGGTTTGTATAAGCGTCCAAAGTTGACAGGGACCGGTTTTGCAAAACCAAACATCATCCGACCGCCAGACCCGATTAAAAGTAACGCGGGCAACAGAATGGTTCCAACTGGGTCAATATGTTTGAGCGGATTAAATGTAACACGCCCCTGTTGATAGGCGGTATCATCGCCCAATCGCCATGCGACCCAACCATGTGCCGCTTCATGAAGCGTAATGGCGATGAGCACCGGAATGACCCAGATTGACGCGGTGTAGCCTATAGCCGTTAGGTCCATGCCCATAAACATTTAAAAACGTCCACCCGACAAGGTGTTTAAGCGGGCCAACGCGCTCTCCAGATCAAACGCATCTGGTGATTGTGCTTGCAGGCGCATTTGTTCGCCGTGTTCGATGCGGGCATTTGCGGCGGCACTCATGGCGCCGGTATTGGCCGCCACATCGAGCATTTCTTCCATCTTGCCATTGCAATGCAAGGCAATATCACACCCGGCTTCAATGGCCCGCAAGGTACGTTCACCAATTGATCCAGACAAGGCGTTCATGCTGACATCGTCGGACAATAGTATTCCGTCATATTTAAAGTCTGTTCGGATAAGATCATTCAAAATAATTGACGAATGAGTGGCGGGGTTATCCGGATCTAGCGCGTTATAGATCAAATGAGCCGTCATCGCCCAAGGCGTGTTCGCAAGAGCTTTAAAGGGGGCAAAATCCGTTTTATCTAGGAGGTCACGGGGCGCGACAACAACATCGAGAGATTTATGGCTGTCTTCCATACTGCGCCCATGTCCCGGAATATGCTTCATAACCGGTAAAACACCTCCTTCAAGTAGTCCATCACAGACCGCTTTGCCGAGTTCGGCCGTCTGCCCGGCATCAACGCCAAAAGCCCGATCTCCAATCACATCGTGGGCACCGGGCTGCGGAATGTCGAGCAGTGGAAGGCAATCTACTGTTATGCCCAACCGGAACAGTTCATGGGCAATTATGCGCGCATTTAGTTTAACCGCTTCATGGATATTATCCGGAGAATTATTCGTGACCGCAGTGACTAAATCCCGGGCTGCTGGAGCTTTCCTCCAGTGGGGTGGGCCAAGGCGCTGCACCCGCCCTCCTTCCTGATCGATCAAGACCGGAGCATCGGCACGCCCAACGCAATCGCGCAAGTCAGTAACCAACTTTGAAACCTGACCCGGATGATCGCAATTTCGACTGAACAGGATGAAACCAATAGGGTCTGACTCGCGGAAAAAAGCCTTTTCCTGCTTGGAAAGCACGGTGCCTTCGCACCCGAAGATTGCAGCTCTTGGATATTGCTGCCCGATAGATGACACGATTAAAATGACCCTAAATTTGTTTTGGCGCTATTTGCCGGGACGCACAACAAGGCAACCAATTTTGCGCTGCGCCAAAATTTTACACAGCGCTCTTGCTTCTTTGTCACCATCGAGCGGCCCGGCACGCAGGCGATAAAACACGCCCTTCGATCCTCCCAGATCAATTCTTGTTACACTTAAACCCAAATCGCCCAAAATATCCAGGTTTCCTCGACGCAACCGATCCCATTCTTTTCTGGCGGCTTCTGGCGTTCGCGCCGCGGCGAGCTGCACGCGGTACACTTTATTGCTCGGCGTAACTGCAGGCGTTGCAGGTGGCGTAGCTGGCTGAGCAACGGCCTTTTGCACCGGTTTCGGGGGGACGGCTTTGGGTGCCGGAGCGACGGACGGGGTGGTCGCCGGCGCCGGCGCTACTTTGGATAACCGTGTCGGTCCCGTTTTCGGGATTTCCGGGACCTTGTTTGCTTGCTGGCTCAGGGCGTTCAATGATTTTGGAGCTGTCGGTGCAGCAGGTGCAGGTTCAGGCATCACAGCCGACGCGACGTCCGAAACAGAAGGTGTTTTTGCAATGGAGGGAGAAGGCACCTGCACGATTGCAGATTGAGGTTCTGGCGTGGTGGCTTTTTCAGCAGGCATTTCCATGGGCGTTTCTGGCGGTGGCAAAAGGCGCTCAACAGCAGCCCCGTTGGAGGCACCTCCCCCGCTCTGTATACGGTTGTAAACCAGCTTGTCACGATCCGGAACTTGCAGCCCACCGGGGTTTTCCGGGCGAACTTTAATCGGGCTGATATCGGCACGAATTACAGGAACTTCGTCCGAAGATCCTGCGAACAGGGTTAGCAGGCGCTCACCATAAAAAGCCCAGCCGCCCGCACCAACGAAGACAGCAACAATAACAAACAGAACCGTCTTTAGAGCACCCCCGCCGCGCCGTGCCTTTGGAGCGACAGATTCAAACTCTAGAGCGTCTGAAGCTGTGACTTTAATTCCAGACCTATCGGCCATTTAGTACATGCCTTTCCATGTTTCGCCTCTATTCGCGAATCACCGTATTATACCACTTTTTCCGGCTCACAAGACCTATGAGATTCTCGACTGCAAGTCAAAGAGCCGACGGTGCTCGTCCAAGGCAAAGCGATCGGTCATACCTCCGACAAAATCAGCGATGATTTGCGCCGTCATCTCCTTGTCAGCACCAACGATCTTCTCCTGCCACTCGCTTGGTAAACACCCCGGTTCGTCTAGCAAAAGTGAGAAAAGGTCTTGAACCACCCGACGTCCCTTGGACGTCATACGGTTGAGTTTGTAGTGCCGATACATATTCTCAAACAAGAACTTCTTAATCTCTGAATCATTAGACCGCATCTCCTCAGAAAACCCGGCAATCGGATGGCTGTGATGTCTGATTTGTGCAGATGTGTTTGGATTTAAGTCGGCGATTCGTCGTTGAGTTTCTTCAATCAGGTCTGAAACCATGGCTCCTATCAAGCGACGAACGGCCTCGTGTATGCGTCGGGATTCGTCAGCGTCGGGAAAAGCCCGTTCAACGTCAGCGAATATGGGGCCAACCAATGGCACGTCGCGAAGATCGGAAATCTTGAATAGTCCTGCCCGCAATCCATCGTCGATATCATGGTTGTTGTAGGCAATGTCATCGGATATTGCCGCGACTTGAGCTTCCGGACCTGCGAAACTATCCAGTTCAAGGTCGTGTATGGTCGCGTATTCAGCAATTGCACGTGGCAGAGGATGCGTGTTGTTGGCGTGGATGAGCGGGCCGTTATGTTTAACGACCCCTTCCAACGTCTCCCAGGTGAGATTGAGGCCATCAAAGTCTGCATATCGCGCTTCGAGCCTGGTGATAACCCTGAGCGACTGTGCATTGTGGTCAAAACCGCCAAAGGGTTTCATTAATTCCTGCAACGCGTCTTCACCGGCATGGCCAAACGGAGGATGGCCGAGGTCGTGTGCCAGTGCCAGGGCTTCGCCCAAATCTTCGTTAAGCATAAGGTATCGGCAAACGGATCGCGCTATTTGCGCGACTTCAAGGCTATGGGTTAGCCGTGTTCTAAAAAAATCGCCCTCATGGTTTACGAAAACCTGCGTTTTATAGGCCAGCCTGCGAAACGCATCCGCATGAATAATCCGGTCTCGGTCCCGCTGATAGCAACCTCGTGTTTCGCTTTCTGCACCGCCATAAAGGCGGCCTTTACTGTCTTTTTCATGGCTGGCGAAGCAAGCCAACTCGCGTGAAGGTATCCATATGTTTTTCATGTTCCGAACCTACTCTTCTCGAAACTGACAGGCAACGAAGGTTTTTAATGTTTTGTGCCTCTGACTGAATTTCAGCGGCATGTTGACAACATCATTGCCGTGATTACATATGAGCTGTAAAATGGACCTATCCTAAATGACGTGGAGTTGAGAAATGCCAGATGCCAGTGGAGCAGAGACGCAGGCGACGTTGTCGCTGACAGATAACTGTGCCAAGCGTATTTCCAAGCTCAAGGAAATGGAAGAAAACCCAAAGTTGATGTTGCGCCTGACCGTGTTGGGTGGTGGATGTTCAGGCTTTCAGTATAAGTTTGGTCTGGATGACAAGGTCAACGACGATGACATCACGTTCACTCACAACGGTACGGAAGTCATTACAGACGAGGTCTCTCTCGAATTATTGGGCGGGTCCGTTGTCGATTATAAGGAAGACTTGGGGGGATCGTATTTTTCTATCGATAACCCAAATGCAACAGCGAATTGCGGTTGCGGTGTGTCATTTAGCATCTGACAAATAGATTAGTTATGATATGAAGAAGGCCCGTCTCGAACGGGCTTTTTTTATTGCAAGGACGCCTTATGAAAATAGCAACATGGAATGTCAATTCAATCAAAGCCCGCCTGCCCCGCGTGGTCGAGTGGCTTGGCGAGTTTAGCCCTGATGTTGCCCTTCTTCAGGAAGTAAAGTCCGTGGAGGAGACGTTTCCGTTCTCGGAAATAGAAGATATGGGCTATAATGTCGCGGTTTCCGGACAAAAAAGTTATAATGGTGTGGCTCTCCTGTCGAAATATCCCATGGAGATCGAACATACCCGTTTGCCGGGAGAAGAAGAAGATGAGCAGGCCCGTTATATCGAAGCCTTTACAGGTGGGGTTCGCGTCGCGTCCATTTATTTGCCGAACGGGAATCCGACCCGAAATGAGGATGGTTCCGACAGTGACAAGTTTTTATACAAATTACGCTGGATGGATCGCCTCAGGGCCCATGCTGAAGAACTCCTGAAGCACGGAGAACTGTTTGTTCTGGGCGGCGATTACAATATCTGCCCCAAGGACACGGATGTATATGATGCCAAAGGGTTTGCCGATGATGCGTTATGTCGGCCTGAAAGCCGAAATCGCTTTCGTGCCATTGTCAATCTGGGTCTGACAAACGCTTTTCGTGTTTTCGATTCGTCTCCTCACGTTTACAGCTATTGGGACTATCAGCGCGGAGCCTGGCAGAAGGATAACGGACTTCTCATTGATCATTTGCTGTTGTCACCGCAGGCGGCTGATCGACTAAAAGCGGCGGGAATTGATAAAACACCACGTGGCAAAGAAAAAGCATCTGATCATACACCTGTATGGTGTGAGCTGGATGTTTGAAGATAAATAAAGGTGTGATTTTGGAATTGTAACAATTCCTTTTGTTGCGGCCTGTGAAGCCTTCACCTATTATCAGGTTATGGAATGGAGATATCTCGTTTTGATACCTCAATTCTGTCTAAAATTGAAGTTGAGGTAAAAAGTGTATATCGGGAAACTTCCGCTTAAAACGAATATTAATTTCTCAACTGCGATTTTGCTGACAGCCGTTGCCGTATTCTTTTATGCGACACAGGCCCTTGCGGCGAGTGGTGAAAAATCAGCAAAAGATGATCCGCTGAATTGGGTTCCACCAACACACGTGCAAATGCTTCCGATGATGGTGCCGGCGGGTAACACGACGGTTGCTGTCACTTTTGTCTTGGAAGCCATAAAACGCAAACGGACAGAAGGCATATGCAAACGTATGCCAATCGTTCGCGATGCTATTTTGCGGACCCTGTCACGAGAGCCTATCCCGGTAAAGCGCCGGCGGCTTGTAACCGATGGTATTGATAACCTGATCCTTGATCCGATCAATAGAGCGATAAAGCGGAACTACGTTAAAAAGATCTATGTGATGCCCGGAGCCATAAAAATGGGTGAAGCCAAAGTTAAGCACAAAGCTTACGCCGTTATCGATGGTTGCCTGAACATCCTGCGGTCTGAAAAAGCCCGCGCTCAAGCGCTTAAAGCAGCTCAGGAAAAATAGGACCTGATCGCTTTCGTGGCCAGATGCATTCGAGCCCATCGATCTGTTGGCGTAAAATCATCGTTACGATGGGGTGTGAGCGGTGACAGCATGCAGCAAGTGGCTTGAGATCAATTCCCCAGACGGATTTTCCGTAACGAATAAAATATTTAAATAAAACAAAGCATTGTGTTAAATACTTTAAGTGATAGATTGATTTTATCAATCGAATTTGAGCGACTTCCTTCCCTGCTGCCCGGTTCCGCGCGTTGCTGTCGAATGACCTCAATGGACCTGCGCCATATTTATTATTCACCTGGAGAGGGTTTTTATGGCACTTCGCCTTGCGAATAGGTATAGGTATGCGAGGAGAAATTGGGAATTCTCCTGTGTTCAATCGAATTCGAGATATCAATGAAACCAAGTGGAGATTCTGCCGTGCCTAATTCAAAAACTGTTCTTTTCGACAATAACCCCGGCCGTAATGCACAGACGATTGGTATTGCCAGAGAACTTGGTACTGATATCGACCTTATTCATGAACCCTCTGTGGGCGTTGTCGGCAACAAAGGGGATTCGCAGTGCTATATGGGGGTTCAAGGCAAGGTGGAAGCGATCCACGATTGTTTGCTCAAGAAAATTGGTACGGGCGACGATCAGATGAAGATGCGGTTGGTGCAGCCGGAATACACGGTTGCCACATCGGACGGGATGCGCAACGGCACCAAGGAAATGCGCTACTCTCTGATTGGTCGTGAAGTCACTCATGACACGATCTGCGAACATTTAAGTGCAAGTGGACTAGAGGGCACAATTGCGGTTGTTGCCTGTGATAAGCCGCCCGTGGGCACACTTTCCGCCATTCTTGAGCATGATCGCCCCGCCATCATCATGTCTGACGGGCCTATTCGTCCGGGTCGTGATTCTGTGACCAACGAGCCGCTGGACATCGTTTCCAGTTTTCAGGTCGCCGGCAGCCACGATGAAGAAATGAAGAAGCGCATTGCTTGTGAATCATGCCCCGGTTATGGCAGTTGTGGCGGCATGTTTACCTATAACACCATGCAGACCTTTATCGGCGTTGTTGGCCTGCAACCGTTGCATATGGTTGCCCCGCCTTCTGATGATCCGCGCCGCCTGAAGGAATTTCCCGAGCAACTCGTCGATTATCTGAACGCGATGATTGAGACAGACCTGACACCGCGTAAAATCGTCAAGAGAGACTCCATTCGCAACGCGATGATCGTTGCAATGGCTGTTGGTGGCTCGACGAACGTTCTCTTGCACGGTCCCGAGATTGCGCGGGCCGCCGGGTTCTCAAGTTTTTCAAAAGACATCATGTCACCGGAAGAATTCAATCACCTGTCACAGCATATTGTACCGGTTCTGGTGGATGCACGCCCCTTTGGTAATTATTCGATGGTTGATATTGACGAAAAAGGTGGCGTTCAGGTTATCGTCAAAGAATTGCTGGATGCGGGCCTTCTGAACGGCGATATGATGACGTGCACCGGCGAAACTTTGTCTGAGCAAGTCGCGCGGCTGAACACCCCTGCTCCTGACGGAGAAGTCATTTACACGGTTGAGAAGCCTTATAAGCCAACCGGTGGTTTGCGGTTGCTGGGCGGCAATTTGTCGCCGGAATTCAGCGCTGTTCTGAAGCTGGCGGGTGTTGAAGGCGGCCTTGAAAACAATGTGTTTGTTGGCAAGGCGCGGGTCTTTAACAGCGAGGCAGAATTACTAGAGGCACTGGAAAATCGACCCGAGGTCTTCCAGAACCACGATATGGTGATTACCCGCTACGAAGGCCCCAGTGGGGCCCCGGGAATGCCTGAAATGCTCGATTCAACATCTCGCATTACGACTTTGTGCCGGGAACGCGGTATCACGGTTGGTTTGATGACCGATTCCCGCTTCTCTGGTGGCTCTGTCGGCCTTGTCGTTGGTCATGTGGGACCAGAAGCTGCCCTGGGCGGCCCCATTGCCTTTGTTGAGGATGATGACGAGATCATTGCTGATTTGAACATCAATGAACTTAATTGCACGGCGCTTAATGACCCGGAAACCCTCAAGGCAAGAAAAGCCGCCTGGGAAAAAGTGGTTGCCGACAACGGTGGGACACATCCGGCCATTGGTGATGCTGACACCCGTCTGCTTAACCGCATGCGTCGCTCGGCTGTTTCCGCTGTTTATGGGGCTGGCATGCATCCGGATCGGGTTCTTTGGGTAAAAGAGCCGAGAGACGCAGATAAGACATCGTTTGTTCCTTCTAATAAATACCGTCCGGAGGCGACAAAGGCTTTCTAAAAAGCCTGTTCTGGCTCCGTATGACGTGTGGCTCTGAAATGCCGGTTTTCCGGGGTGCCTGTGTTCAGCGCGGCACCCCTTAACCGGGTATAATATTTAGGCTCGAAATGGCTACCGTGTCTCTGCAATATTGTAAGAAATGTGCATGGCTTTGGCCATTCGATGTTTCCTTGCCTGTATTGCCAATGATCCGTAACCTGATGCCATCAGACCCGATACAGGTAGGCCATGGTTTTTCACTTTGATAACCTTCGTGAACATGAGCGCAAAGGCGTTCTGTTTTCGACGCAGATCCAGTTTGGGGAAAAAATCATTGCTTGTGATGTTACAGACGTTTCCGCGGGGGGCGTGCGGGCTCAAACCTCCTGGGCATTGCCCCGCGGAGAAACGATCATATTAAAAATGGACCAACTGGGCGACTTCTCTGCCCGTGTTGTTTGGGTTCGTGATGGCGAGATCGGCCTGAAGTTCACTGACGACCCGGAACGTGTCGCGAATATGATGATGACAATCGCCACATACGGCGGCAATTAACGCCAACGATAGATCAAGGAACTTACAATGGGTGATCAAGCCAATTTGGACATCGAATTCGTGCGAGCGCAGTTTCCCAGCGCTTGCTGGGATTGGGCTTTTTTCGAAAGCGCAGGTGGTGCATTCGTACCCAATAGCGTGATTAAGCGGATCACCAGTTACATGAGCGAAAGTCAGGTTCAACCCGGCTATCCCTTTCCCATGTCCGCGAAAGCTCAGGAGCGCATGGATTTGGGGCATCATTTGATGGCCGAAATGATCGGTGCTGCAGATGATGAAGTCGTTATCGCTGACTCAACCTCAATCAATGCCTATGTCCTCTCAAACGCTTTGCGTCCGCTGTGGAAAGCAGGCGACGAGATCATCGTTACCAACTTGAACCACGAAGCCAATTCGGGCGCCTGGCGCCGGCTTGCAGAGTTCGGCTTGAAAATTATCGAATGGCCCGTTCATCCTGACACTGGGCAGCTTGATATTGACCTTCTGGACCAGATCCTCAGTGAAAAGACCCGCTTGGTCGCCTTTCCACATGTCTCCAATATCACCGGTGATATCAATGATGTTGCGCGGATTACGAAAAAAGTCCATGAGGCCGGTGCGATGGTCTGTGTGGATGGTGTTGCCTTCGCGCCGCACCGAGTGGTCGATGTAAAAGCCTGGGATGTAGATTTCTATTTGTTCAGCTACTACAAGGTCTTTGGTCCGCATATGGGATGCCTGTACGGCAAGCGGGAGCGATTGCTGGAAGCAACCAATCAATCGCATTATTTCTTTGCAAATGATGATACGGCCCACAAGCTCAACCCGGCCGGGCCCAATCACGCCTCGATCGCCGCGCTTGCCGGAATAGCCGACTATTTCGACGCCCTATCGCTGCATCACTTTCCGTCTAGCGCCAACTCCCTGTTTGAGCGGGTGAAGTCTGTTTTTGAGTTATCGGCGCAGCACGAGGAAACTCTGGCGAACAGGTTTGTTGAGTTTATTACGTCGAAAAAGGGGATCCGGTTAATGGGATGCCAGACGGGGGCCGCGACAGAGCGTTGTGCCACCTTTTCTTTTACGTCAGACAAACATACATCGGCCGAAATCGCACTGGCCTTGCAAAGCTATAACGTGGCCGTTGGCAGTGGTGACTTCTATGCAAAGCGTTTGGTCGAGGCATTGGGTGTCAAAGATATCGAAGATGGCGTTGTTCGCTGCTCTATGGCGCATTATAATTCTGCCGAGGACGTTGATAAATTGATCGGCGGCCTCGATCTCATTCTCACATAATTCGAAACGCTATTTATTCAGTTCATTTTAAGTCATGGGAGTTCATTTTGACGGCATATAAATCTGTAATTGTTGGTCTTGGGGCAATGGGAATGGGGGCTGCTCAGTCTTCTGTTCGTGCCGGGCTGGAAACCGTTGGCTGCGATGTTCGCGATGAAGCCATTGCTGCGTTAATTGATGCGGGGGGCAAGGCCACAAAAAGCCTGCAGGAAGCGGGTGAAGGGGCAGATGCCGTAGCGATCGTCGTCGTCAATGCGGATCAGACCGAAGCCGTGTTATTTGGTGAAAACGGATTGGCCGAAGTCTTGCCAAAGGGATGTGTTGTCTTGGGCTGCGCGACTGTTGCGGCCGAGTTCGCGCGTTCGGTTGCGGAGCGCCTGGCCGAAAAAGGAATTCATTATCTGGACGCACCGATCAGTGGTGGTTCTGTTAAATCCGCTCAGGGCGAGCTTTCCGTCATGGCATCTGGTTCGGATGAAGCATTCGCCAAAGCCAAACCGATGCTCGATGCGATCTCCGAAAAGGTCTTTAATTTGGGCGACCAGCCGGGTCAGGGTTCGACCATGAAGATGGTCAATCAACTGCTTGCCGGTGTTCATATTGCCAGTGCCATGGAAGCTTTGGCGTTGGGTGTACGCTGTGGCCTTGGTGCTGAGAAAATTTATGAAGTGATTACGGCCTGCGCCGGAAACTCATGGATGTTTGAAAACCGCGTCCCGCATGTGCTTGAGGCTGACTACACACCGCGCAGTGCTGTAAACATCTTTGTTAAAGATCTCGGCATTGTTTTGGAAGAGGGCAAACGCAGTCAGTTCCCCCTCCCCTTGTCGGCAGCCGCCCATCAGCAATATTTAAGCGCCGCCGGAATGGGGCTTGGTGGTGAAGATGATTCTGCTGTGGTTAAAGTCTATCAAAAGTTGACCGGTATCGAACTGCCCGGTGATGAAGACAAATAATTCGATTTATAAGGACACTTAAAAATGCCCCGTTTTGCTGCTAATTTAACCTTAATGTTCAATGAAGTTGAGTTTTTGGACCGCTTTGATGCGGCCAAAGCCAATGGTTTCGAAGCTGTTGAGTTTTTATTCCCCTATGCCTTTGAAGCCGATCAAATCGCGGAAAAGCTGGAAAAAAATGACCTCGACCTGGCGCTCTTTAATTTGCCGCCGGGCGATTGGGAAAATGGGGACAAAGGCATGTCGGCGATCCCCGGCCGCGAGCAGGAATTTCAGGATACCGTCGGCGTTGGCCTTGAGTACGCGCGGGCTTTCGGCAACAAAACCGTGCACATGATGGCGGGGATCAATGCCGAAGGTGTGACAACGGAACAAGCGTTCGAAACCTACGTTAAGAACTATCAATATTGCGCAGATGCCTTCGCCGAGCTTGGCGTCAATGTGATCATTGAGCCGCTGAATACCCGCGATGTGCCGGGATACATGATTTCCCAAAATTCTGGGGCCCGTGCTGTCATCGCGGCGGCGGACCGCCCCAATATCGGCCTGCAGTTTGATTTCTACCATGTGCAAATCATGGGTGGCGACTTGGCAACCCAGTTCGAGACCCATTTGGACATCACCAAACATGTTCAAATCGCTGGCGTGCCGGAACGGTTCGAGCCCAACGTCGGGGAGATTAACTACCCTTACCTGTTCGATTTGATGGACCGGGTAGGATATGAAGGTTATGTGGGGTGCGAATACAAGCCGCAGAACGGCACCGAAGCCGGCTTGGGGTGGATGCCTAAATAAAGCGCATTGTAGGGGCCGCGGAAGGCCATTTGGCTAGCTGGTCATGAACTTTTCGTAAAGCGACGTGCCATGCGGCTTTTTCAGCTTATCGATCTGTTTTCCAAGGCGCTTTTCCTCTTCTTCCAGTTCGCGCTCCAGCTTTTTAATGCGTTTGTTCAGGTTTTCGATCCTGACCAGGCGTGTCGCCCGTTTAATGCCATCCTTGCGGTTCTTATAACGCCGAAAGCGCGCACCACCGGCAACGAATAGCATGATGAATCCGGCCAAAAGGCACACAATCCCGCCGGCCAGATAATTCACTTTTTCAAGACTGATGGCCGTCCCCCAAAAACCAATGGTAATCATGGCGGCTGCCGAGACGAATAACACGCGCCGTGAATTGATCTCATCATATTTCTGGGAGTTCTGGGTTTCCGCAATGGCCAGCGCGATCTCCGTTTTGGCCATGATTTGCCATTTCTTAAACGACATGCCCTCCGCCAAGGTGCGTCCATCACGGATAAACTTCTCCAAACGCCGGATCACATACTCCGCATGTTCTTCCGGCGTCGGGTTACCGCTTAAATTGGGTACCTTAAAATCGTCATTGCTCATAGCACGAGCCCTCACCCATCAATCAAATCAACCGTACTTATAGCCGAAAAGACGTTAAGGAATCGTAAGGCAGGCTTCTTTAGCGAATATATTTACCCCAAAACCGCTAACCGCTCCCGCGCTTCTTCCAGTTTGACTTTGGTCTGTTGTGCGTCGCTCAGTTTTTGACGTTCGGTTGCGACGACTTCATCGGGGGCGTTGGCGACGAACTTTTGGTTGTCGAGTTTCTTCTCGAAGCGCTCGATCTCACTGATTTGTTTTGTGATCTCTTTATCGAGACGTGATTTTTCTTCTGTGATATCAATGGCTTCGGCGATGGGCAAAATGATTGTCGCTTCGTCGATAACATCTTGCACGGCACCTGCCGGGACGTCGCCAGTTAGTGGTTCAATCGATGACAAGCGGGCGACACGCATCAACAACTCGGCGTGTGTTGTCATGCAGTGCTGGGCTTTATCCCCGGCATCTTTCAGGATCAACGGGATTTTAGCTGCCGGTGGCACGTTCATTTCAGACCGGATGGTGCGGATTTGCGATATCAGGCGAACGACCCAATCCATTTCGGCATTGGCATCGGCGTTGATCAGGGCGTCATCCAAGACAGGCCAATCGGAGATGATCAGCGGGTTTTTGCGCGTATCAGAAAGTTCCCCCCACAGTTCTTCGGTGATGAACGGGGTTACCGGATGCATCAGCAGCAGGATTTGATCAAGCACCCATGCGGCCGTGGCACGCGTCTCCGCACGCGCCGCTTCGTCGTCGCCCATAAACATCGGCTTGGCAAATTCAACGTACCAATCGCAGAACGTATTCCAGGTAAACTGGTAGATGGAACTGGCCGCATCATTAAAGCGATACGCATCAATGGCACCCGACATGGCGCGTTCGGCTTCTGTTACCTTGCCAACGATCCATTTGTTGAGCGTTAACTCGACGGATGCCGGATCAAAGCCTTCAATGGGATGGCATTCGTTCATTTGACAGAAACGCGCGGCGTTCCAAAGCTTTGTGCAGAAATTGCGATAGCCTTCAACTCGTTGGGTCGAGAGTTTAACGTCCCTGCCCTGTGCGGCGAAGGCGGTCAGTGTGAAGCGCAGGGCATCGGCGCCATAGCTTTCGATCAGTTCCAGCGGGTCAATGACATTGCCTTTGGATTTAGACATCTTCTGGCCGTTTTCATCACGAACCAGCGCATGGATATAGACCGTGTGGAACGGCACTTCGTCCATGAAGTGAATGCCCATCATCATCATCCGTGCAACCCAGAAGAAGATGATATCAAATCCAGTGATCAATACATCCGTCTGGTAGTAACGTTCGACTTCAGGGGTATCTTCCGGCCAACCAAGCGTTGAGAACGGCCACAGAGCCGACGAGAACCAGGTGTCGAGTACGTCGGGGTCGCGCACCAACTCAACGTCATGTCCGTAGCGTTTGCGGGCGGCGGCGTGGGCGGTTTCTTCGTCGAGTTCAACAAAGATATCGCCTTCCGGGCCGAACCATGCCGGGATTTGATGGCCCCACCAGATCTGGCGCGAAACACACCAGGGCTGGATATTGCGCATCCATTCAAAATAAGTGTTTTCCCAGTTTTTCGGAACAAACCTGGTTTGCTCTTGTTCGACAGCCGTGATCGCCGGGCCCGCCAGACGCTGGGCATCAACAAACCACTGGTCCATGAGCCACGGCTCAATGACAACACCGGAACGGTCGCCATAGGGAATGGTCATGGCGTTGTCTTCAATTTTATCCAAAAGCCCCAGGCTTTCGATCTCGGCCAGAATTTTGTCGCGCGCTTCAAAGCGATCCATGCCCCGATAGGCCTCAGGAACATTATCGTTCATTGTGGCCGACTTATCGAAGATGTTAATGAGCTTCAAGTTGTGGCGTTTGCCGACTTCGAAGTCATTAAAGTCGTGGGCGGGTGTCATCTTAACCGCGCCAGTCCCCTTTTCCGGGTCCGCATATTCATCGGCAACGATCAGCAGTTTGCGGCCCACAATCGGCAAAATACAGTGTTTGCCAACCAAGTCCATGTAGCGGTCATCATCGGGGTGAACGGCAACGGCAACATCACCCAACATGGTTTCCGGGCGTGTCGTTCCGATGGTAATGAACTCGCCGTCCCGGTCTTCGATCGGGTATTTGAAATACCACATCTTGCCAGTGATTTCGCGTTGTTCGACTTCCAGATCGGATATGGCGGTGTGTAATTTGGGGTCCCAGTTCACCAGGCGCTTATCGCGATAGATGAGGCCCGCTCTATGGAGTTCAACGAAGACTTTGACGACGGCTTCGCTCAATCCGTCATCCATCGTGAAGCGTTCACGTGACCAATCGCAGGACGCGCCCAGACGCCGAAGCTGCTTGGTAATGGTCCCGCCGGATTCCGCTTTCCACTTCCAAACTTGTTCAATGAACTTTTCGCGGCCGTGATCGTGCCGGGTTTCGCCTTTTTCCGCCATTTGACGCTCAACAACCATCTGCGTGGCGATGCCCGCGTGATCCGTGCCAGGCTGCCAAAGAACGTCAAACCCTTTCATGCGCTTGTAGCGGACCAGAATATCCTGAAGCGTGTTGTTCAGTGCATGGCCCATGTGCAGGCTGCCGGTGACGTTTGGCGGCGGAATGACAATGGTGTATGGCTTTGCGTCGGGGCGCTTGCCACAGGAAAAGACACCTGATGTTTCCCAGGATTCATAATGTTTTTCTTCAATTTCGTCGGGACGATATGTCTTTTCCAGCATAGCCGGGATCCTTCATGGTGTTTTCGATTACAAGCGAGACATTTTCTACTCTGCAAGACACGCGTGTTCAAGTATCCGCAACAGATACCGGCGCTTTTAGCTCATAGAAGTGCCAATGGGGATTAAAGGTCGTCGAGATCCAGCCGTTCTGCCCGATTGACCATCAGATCGATCTCTTTCTTGACCAAACGTTCGATCAAATAGGGCAGATTGCGATCCAGCCATTCACGCAATATGGGTTTGAGCATCTCGCGGACTATCCCCTCAAGGGTCATGTCGCGCGATGTTGCATCCACATGCATATCACGACGGTCGAGAATTTTTGCTGCCAATTCAGACAACACATCTACGGATGCCCGTGCGGTTGGTTGCGACAGAATTTCACTCGCGACCATATCTGGCGTCAACTCCAGCATCTCAATCATTGGCTCTGGAATTGGTGGCGGCGGCGGTGGTGGCGCAGGCTGCGGTGCCGGTTCCGGAATGGGTTCTGGCTCCGGCTCTGGCTCGAACACCACTTCTGGTTCTGGCTCGGGTTCCGGTTCAGGAATGGGTTCCGGCTCTGGCTCCGGCTCAGGAATGGGTTCTGGTTCTGGCTCGGGTTCCGGCTCAGGTTCTGGCTCGGGTTCTGGCTCCGGCTCGGGTTCTGGTTCAGGAATAGGTTCTGGCTCGGGTTCCGGTTCCGGTTCTGGCTCCGGTTCTGGCTCAGGAACGGGCTCTGGCTCCGGTTCGGGAGCGGGTTCTTCTACGGCTTCTGGTTCCCCGGCTCCATCTTCGTCTTCCTCCGCCAAAATGCGGCGGATCGACGCCAGGATATCTTCCATCGATGGCTCTTGGCCATCTTCCACCTGTGCTGTTTCTTCACTCATCTTTTAACCCGCCCGACCATAGGATCGCATATCGTACGCATTTTAGTGTTAACAAACGGTAACCATATAAATGATTGATATAAAGGCCCGAATTGTCGCACGATTTTTTATGCCCCCCGAATGCGGTTTTTATCTATTGAGCATCGCCCGTTGAGCGACCCCCAAACCATTTGTCCTTAACTTCGCGATAGTGTTCGCGCGGGTCATACAAGGTGACCGGAAGCTCCAGATCTCTGGCTGTCAATTGTCCCATCGCAGACTTCAGCTCATAAATCGCGACCACTTCGTCGCGCTGGGCCCGAACGTGAGAGACGCGGGAATCAAGGAGTTCCTGTTCGGCATCTAAAACATCGAGAACCGTACGCGATCCAACAGAAGCTTCACGCTCAACGCCTTCCAATGCGATGACGTTGGCTTCGATCTGCGTTGCAAAAGCGGAAACCCGGGCTTGTGCCGTAATCAGCCCTTCCCACGCACTCGCACCACTGGCGACGGATTGTCTGCGTTGCTCATCGATCACAAAAGCTTGCTGAGCGGCAGTCTGCCGAGCTTCGCGAAGTCTCGAATAGACACCGCCCTGCTGATAAAGAGGGATCGTGATGCCAATACTGATATCTGCTGTGTCGCTTCGTCCCTGCTCTCCTGCTCCTTCGAAGGCTCTCGAAAGTCCAGCAGTCAGCTCAACCTCAGGCAATAATTCACCCAAAACACCATCGGCAGAGTCAATTGACGCCCGGCGGTCAAATTCAGCACTCAGAACGGCAGGGTTTTTCGTTGCCGCAAGCTTAAGCGCATCTTCTTTCGTTTCTGGCAAATCACCCGGCAAATCGGGAACCTGCAGATTTGCGGGAGCGCTTTCTCCGACAACATTGCGGTATTCGGCACGGGCAATTTCCAAATCACCTTCCGACTGAATGCGGTCCGCTGTCGTCCGGGCTAAACGCGCCTCGGCCTGATGGACGTCGGTGCGGGTAATCTCACCCACTTCAAAACGGTCCCGTGTGGCTTCCAGTTGTCGTTTCAGGACCTGTTCGTTGTTCAGGTTCAGCTTGAGAACCGCTTCTTCACGAAACACATCCATATAGGCGGAAATCACACTTAAGAGAACGGATTGTTCGGTCGCCAACAATCGGGCGCGTTCGGCGCGCACGGTGTTTTCGGCTTCGCTGGTAGCGGAAAGGGTGCGGCCACCGCGGAACAGCGGCTGGGTCACGTCGATGCCGGCACTTTGTTGCTGGCGCCACTGTTCGCGGCCGGAGCCTGTCGCATTGGTGTTTGTGACGTCGGCAAAGCCGGCATCAACATTCATGGAAACATCAGGCCGCCAATTGGCGAGCGCTTGTGGCACTTCTTCATCTGTCGCCCGCAGGCTGGCACGCCGCGCCAGCAGCGTCGGGTTGTTTTGGTAAGCCGCTGTTAACGCATCGACGAGTGATTGCGCTTTCACGACAGAAGGCGTCAGCGCCGTCGAGCCCATGGCAACAGCGACAAAACCTGCCGCATAACAAAGCTGCCGCACTTTCTTTTTCTTGTTTTTAATGAGGGAGTTAAAGGTAAACGTCATAGCCCAGGATTTCCAAACGTTAAAATAAATTCCGCATTATATCAGCCAGATACAACGCCCTAGGTCAATAGGGCCTTGTTTTCCGCAGAAAATCAACGTTTTTTGCAGGTCCGCACAGACTCAAAACCAAAAAAAGTTCGACATTGCCCCATTGATTCGCAACCCGGGCATGTCCGCTAAAGGTTTGTTATGGCTGAATGTTTAAAAACTAAAGGCAACTTCGCGATCAAATCCAGGCAGCAACGGGGTGCTGGCATCAAAGATATCCCGGCCAGAGACCGCCCCGTGATTGCGCTGCATATAATGTGCGCTGCCCAATCCCCCGGGTTTATCGAGCATGGCGATTAAGCGTCCACCGTCGGCCAGTTGATCAGAAATTTCATTTGGGATATTAGCGACGGCACCGTCAAAAAAGATGACGTCATAAGGCGCTTGCTTTGGGGCGCCGGCGTTGAGCGGGCCTTCAATGATGGCGACATTGTCGATGCCCAGATCAGACAGGTTTCGGGTGGCTTGCTGAGCCATTCCGGCATCACTCTCAACCGCAACGACCGTATCCACAATTTGGCCGAGTAATGCCGTGTTATATCCGGTTCCACAGCCAATCGACAAAGCAACGTCAGAGGACTTCAGGTTGAGTTCCTGCAACAGGCGCGCTGAAACCATCGGTTCCATCAAAAAACGACCATCGCCCAGCGACAGGGCTTCATCGACATAAGCCAGGCTTTTCTTGGCACTGGGGACGAACATTTCCCTGGGTAATTCCATCATGGCATCGATGACCCGGGAATCTGTGACCCGGCTCGGCAGAATCTGACAATCGACCATTGTGCGACGTGTGGCAGCAAAATCCATATTACGGCTCATATTCTATCAATTAATATCCTTTGACCTATAATCCGTTGCGTCGCCGATGACAATGCTGACGTAGTAACATTGGCGGGTTTTCTGGTGATTTCCCGGTTTTCCAGGGGTCGACAAAATATTATTAAAAATGCGGCAAACAGCCGCTTGACTGCGCCGATTTCTGCGTCTAGTTTCCGGTGCCTCGTTACCGAGGTTGGACGGCCAATCAGGTCGATTGATCTTAGAGAGGTGTCTGGCGCGGTGGCGGAGAGGCTACGCAGCGGATTGCAAATCCGTGAACACCGGTTCGAATCCGGTCCGCGCCTCCAATATGCCTGATCCGGCATAGCTCAGTTGGTAGAGCAGCTGACTGTTAATCAGCTTGTCACAGGTTCGAGTCCTGTTGCCGGAGCCAATTAAAACAAGGGGTTAGCCAGAAATGGTTAGCCCCTTGTCGTTTTGGGGTAGCATTTAGGGTAGCAAAATACTTTAAAAATTAGGTTTTCACCCTTAACCATCACGCTTCCATAATGGTTGAGCCCTAGCATCATCATTGCCTGACATTGTTTGCAGCTTAACTGATTTTGCATGAATCGTAGCGCTACTTTTGTGGAGTATTACAATCTCGTGTGTGGTTGTGAAAAAAAAGAGCCATATTTTTGTATATTGAACTCTGAGGTTTGGCCCATCGTCGCCTAACCCCTTTTCGGTATTCTTTATAGTGAAATGACAGTTGTCTGACCCATTGACTAAGTCCGTCCATTCTCTGACCTTACCCGCCTTCGCTTGAAGGAATTGTGAATCGGCTGGGCATGTAGCCAAAGATTCTTGAGCAAACTGACCGCCGAATAGCCCTAAAATAGCTACGGTTATAGCAGCGAGAAAACCTAACCAATTCATGCTACCCCCTATCAGTTTATAAAACAGTAACGACTTAAAATGCCGTTAAGGTTATTGTTGGCCACTTTAAAATCCTCGCCCCCATTTCTCAGCTTTAATCACTGTAAGCACCTCAACATCTCTTTTCTCGGGTCACGTGCAAGCGAGGTCGCTTCTTTTAGGTATTCTTGCTGTTCATTTTTGTTAATGCTGCCTCCTTCAACAATACGATTCGCGAGCTCTTTCACACGCTCAGACATTCTCCCGTACATCGCCTGGGACTGGCACTCACAAAAGCTTTTAACCGCAGATGATCCGCCGTCATATAGTTTAATGATGGCATTTGTCTCAGCTTCCGTTGAGCGTGATTTGCGCATTTCAGCCTCAAACGCTTTTCGCGAAGCCTTCATATTTTCAAAGTATGGACGACCGTCTAGCATCATCGACTGATACTGTATTATGCATCTCTGATTCATTGACGCGAGGACTTTCGGCGAAGCGATTGAGTAGGTTGGAGCCAATATGACAATTAGCATAAATACTGAAACCAACGGGTATTGCATATATTCGACTCCATAAATTTTAACTAATCTTATTAAATTAGATTAGTTTTATAGATGCTCACCACTCGTCAACTTAGTGGCAGTGAACCACACCTGCCTTACGATCCATGTGGCAGCACTGACCGGCTGGTGAACTTTTCCTGCATCCGCCGCCATGCTCCGCAATGTTCTCTTCGTAGGATGGGGTTGGGCTAAAAGCTTTTGTCTCGTTTGCGACCAAAATAACTGATACTGTAAAGACGGCGATAATAAGCAGCTTCATTTCATCATCTCTCCCGTTTTTCGATATACGATTATAGAGAGTAGTGGCGAATTTTATATCTGTCAAAAGTTGATTAGCCAGTTCTGTTTAGTGAAGGAGTCAATATTTGTGGGGCTACTCGATGCAGAAAAACTTCGAACTTCCTAAATTATGTGCCGGAATAATTAAGCACCAAGTTCCAAAGCGCGAAGCTTATCCAGAGTTGTGTATGTAGTGCTCATACGCTTTAATCCTTGTAATATATACGGGGGTGAAAATGGCGGACGAACAAACATATGATGAACAATTATCTGGTAAATGGGGTGTCGGCACACGTTTAATCATAGCTGCCTGGCTCGTTGAGATTGCTGCAGCTGCAATAGGCGTATTCATAGCTTTTTTAACTATTCATTCTGCGCGCGAGCAAGCGATTGAAGTAAGTGGTTCAATATCCTTCGCTAATGAAATGAATGCTTTTTTGGGCGGCATTCCTTTTATGATGGTTGCTGTTATCGAGCTTTGTAAAATCCCACTTGCTACTGCTTACTTTCATGCAGCCTCTTTGTTTTGGAGGGGCGTGTTTTTGTTTGGTCTTAGTTTTCTTCTGATAATTACTTTCGAGACTATGTTGAATGGCTTTGAGAGATTTCTAGCCACACAAACTCTTGCTATTAGTGAGACAAGAGATGCTGCGGATCTTCTTCGAAAGAAGTCCGATGATTTGCAAATACGAATAGCGGAACTACAAGAGCTATCTCCAGAGGCAATCCGAAGTGCCCATGAAGGCCGAATTTCACAAATTCAATCAAGCCGAACTTCTGAGTTGCAAGAAATTGCAAATGCCGTAGCGAATGCTCAAGCGACATATGGAGATCTAGACACTTCAGGTCTTCAATCGTCTTTAGAGCGTGTTGATCGAGATATTGAAAACTTAGAACAAGCATACCAGAGTGAAATTAGTGTCCTAAGCAGAAAAGCCGAACAAGCAAGCACGGCTGCGGTGGAAAGGTCTGCAAAACAATTAGAGCGCGCGGAAAACATATTACAGTCTGCGCGAGACCGAATTGATCAATTGCGCAGAGAAATACGCGATTTGAATCAACAAGAAGATAAAGAGCTTAACGATACATTTTTTGGGACAGATTCTGTCAGGAAAAAGTTTGCAGAACGGAGAGAACCCCTCGAGCGCGAGCTAGAAACCCTTTTACCAAAGTTATCTGCTGGGGTCGCTATCGAAAGCGCATCATTATCAACTGGCGATAATTCTGAGATAGATAAAGCGCGTAACCATTACAACAATCAACGAGAAAAACTTGTCAGCCGACGGAGCGAAATACTTCGGCAAATCCAATCTGCTGCGAACAAAACAGATGCGGCATTAAAACCCGTATTGGAAAACCTCGAAACTAGGCGCGCAAATGTAACGGAGAAGTATGAAGCCCAGAGCGAATTGGCGACTCAGCGTTTTAATGAACAAATGGAGGAATTAAAATCCAGAGAAGACCGGGTTAAAGAGTTTCAGTTTGAATTACAGAATGCTCGTGATGAACTTCAAGAACGACGAACCGAAATTACCAGGCTTGCAAAAGATAATCAGGTTTACCGAGTAGCTCGGTGGTTTTTTGATAAAGAGAACGCTGCGGATCTGACACAAAGGGAAATTAACATTACGACGTTGATATGGTTCGGTTCGCTTGCGGCGATAACTGCTTGGACCGGCACCCTTCTCGCCTTCGGAGGATTGGTGGTTAAATTCGGACACCGACGGCTTCCACGACCATCAATTAGGTTTGAGCCGATTAAACGATTTTTTCGCAGTCTAAGGTACCTTGTAATTGCCCTTCGTCAAAGAGCGAGAGAACCTAAAATTGTAACTGTAGAAAATCAAGTTGTGAAGACCGTTGAGATTACCAAGGAAGTGCCAGTAGATCGAGTTGTCGTAAAGGAGGTTCCGGTAGAAGTCGTCAGAAAAGAGATAGTGTATGTGCCTTTGTTGACGGATGAAGAGGACATAATCCACAAACAGTCTGACTTAAAGGTCGCCGACTGATGGCTGAGAACAAGGTACTACACCAATATACGTCACACGACTTTTCTGCAGTAAATCATCACGTGAATGAGCTTTCACGTAGAGCAAGTGTAACGACGAGTGCACGTAGAGCTGATGTTTTTAAAACTTATGCGACTTATGGCGCAGTTTTAGCCTTAGCTCTCGGCTTTGGAGGGTGGCTTGTGTTGCTTGGAATTGCAGAACTCTTAGACCCTAAACCGGAAATAATCGAGAAAGAAGTTGTGGTAGAGAAACCTGTTGCATTTGAGCCAAACATTTTTGTAACCCAACAAGGGACCGATGCTGCAGCAGTAGATGCCACCCGTGACGAAGCAAGGTCTGTAGTTTCTGAGATATCCGGAGACGAAAACTCGACAACATACAATTTTGTTGTTTTTAAGGAAGTCCCTTTTACCAAAGAAGGCTTCACAAAAATAATGCTAGGTATGCAATATTTGGATTCAAATGCAAAGCTCCCCAGTGAGCAATGGTGTTACATTGAGAGGCCCACAGGGATAAAAACGAGAAACTCCATAAATTTGGCTAGGATGAATGGAAGAAAGCGAACCAACACTCAAATAACACTAGAAGACGCCAACAACATGTCAACAACAAGAGGTGCGCTACTAGAAGCCCAAGCTCTTTGCGATTTTAGATAGGTCGCTAGAACTCAGGAGGCATGCGTATTATTTATATCTGTCAAAAGTTCAGGTCTTGCCCGATGCAGAAAATCGCGTTCAACGTCTGACCAGTAGACTTCTAAATTATTATCCCGCTATAGTCGTAATCAATGGTGATTAACAAACGGGGGTGAATATGCGTTTTTTGCTCGTAGTCTTTGGCATTTTCATTTCAGCGCCAGTATTTGCTCAAGGCGAGATTCATATCGTTCATTGCCTGGAAGGTTGCCCCACTGGAGCCCCAGCGAGTAATGACCTCGTGGTTCGCCAGATATACGCACTATCCAGCAACGACGACACAAAGCTTGCTGATTGGGCCGCATATGTTGTGACAAGAGACAGCATATCTACAACGTCATCTCTAGAAAGAGATTGGAAGGCAGACCCATACCTCGATGAAGACGAGACGCTTGAGCCGGACGACTACAAGGGCGCCAATAAGGAAATTAAAACTGATAGAGGACACATTGTGCCGCTCGCCTCGTTTGCTGGCACCATCTTCTGGCGAGACACTAACTACCTATCCAATATCACACCGCAACGGGCGAACCTGAATCAGGGCTCGTGGGTCGATTTAGAAGAGGCGGTACGCCAAATGGTTAGGGTGAACGGTGAACCGGTTTGGGTGGTAACGGGCACGCTCTACGAAAAAGACGAGCAACCTCTTCCTAAAACCACTGAGAAACATAAAGTTCCATCCGGCTATTGGAAGGTCGTAGCAACAGATAAAGGCAAAATGAGCGCATTCATATTTGACCAGGAACTGCCTAAAGCCGCCTCTCATTGTGATCAGAGAAAGCCACTAAGCGAAGTCGAAGCCAGATCGGGGCTAGACTTGTTCCCACAAGTTAATGGGTGGCCAACCGGGCTTATTGATGAGAAGCTGGGGTGCTGAGGATGGGATGGGCGCATTTTAGTTCAACCACACCATCTTAACCAAATCTACCAAGGGGAGAATATACGATATGGGTAAAGGCGTAGGTTCAGGACATTCACAGCGAGAACGTGATCATTATTCAAGGCAGATGAACGTAAAAGATAGCCTGTATGAGGGGAAATATACTGGTGTCGTTGCTGGCGGTATTCCAGCATTCTTTCAATTGGAGCCTTACGGGCACACAACGTCTGCTGAGACTGAAACCGCAGAACCTATGGACTCAATAAAGATTGAAGTAGGCTCCCTGGATAATTTGGCTTCCATCTTATTTGACGTTGAGTGTCCAGAGCACGAGAAAAAGATGGAAGAGAAGCGAAAAGCGGAGTTGGATAAAATCCATGCAATGCTTTGCCCGAGATACAGACGGCAAACGCTATAACGCTGACTTATTTGTTGCTTATAAAAATCCTTGTACTGCATTCATATTCAGCGTTTCCGTTCCGACTTGCCCTGGTTGTCGAATGCCAGATCGGTCAAAAGGGGGATTCCCGCCAATTCAATCAATTGTGTTGCCGTTTTGTAATCAATTGAGCAAGCGTCAGGAAGCCAAGTTTGTTAAGAACGGCCTTGAGGCCTGCGGAATAAAGTAGACACAAGAAAGCCCCGCCCTATTAGGGACGGGGAGAATAGCACATGCCTTATTGTGGGACCGATTCGGTGACCGATTCGCGGAATATACAGAATCTAAGGGAATCCAGGGGAATCGGAACAATATCAGTATTCACATAATCCGATTAATTGAAAAATAATTGATATTCCCCCCTCACAACTCCCATTTTTCACAAACCGGCGCTAATTGGCTGGTTTAAAGGGGTGCAGGAGGATCAAATTTGCTCACACACGCGATATCGTGTGTTTTCTAGGTGTACCCACTACGAAATGTAGATGTTCCTGTTGCGTGCTCTGTAAAGCGCCTGTATGTTCTATCCTTGATAGAATCAAAAAAGCCGAGCCTGCAAGCTCGACTTTTAAGTACTGGTTCTCTGGCAACCGTTTAACAAGAGTCATCGCCAGCAGAAATGTAATTTGGACTACACTTATAAAGGTAGATGCATTTCATAGTCAAGATGGCTCTTTCATTTTCCCGCCTTAGGAGCGGGTGAAAGCGCAGACTATTATGGCTATATCTTTGAAATGGGTAAAACTGCAAAATGGCAATTGGGCCAACCTCGAAACCGTCAATCTGACTAACGTAATGACGTTTGGAGTTTACATTATCTGGAACTCCGACAAAAAGGTTGTCAGGGTCGGCCAGGGTAATGTTTCAGACCGACTTTCGTCTCACAGAAATGACAATGAAATATTGTCTCAGAAGGGCGGCACCCTTTTCGGTGGAGGTACGCTCTATGTCACATGGGCATCTGTATCTTCACCACTGGTAGATGGAGTGGAACGATATTTGTATGATCACTACTCTCCAATTGTTGGTGAACGTGCGCCCGCGGCTCTTCCAATTGCTGTGAATGCTCCATAGTTATTGTGGACGCCCGACCGGCTTCTATAGCCTGTAAGGCATTGATCAAAACTATGTACTGATCATAGGCCCAAGGCGGTTGACTATCGTCTTGGGCTTTATCTTTTGCCCAATCCAAAACGCGCTGAATATCATGATCAATATTTGTCATAGTACGAGTTTTCACCATTAAGGTTTATAAATTGTAAATCCGGCAACTACTTCCCCATCACCTTCCCTGCTAACTGATTGAACAAAATAGGTAACTGCTCTCGTGAAGGCACTCCCCCTCTAAGGGAGTATACGGGAACTTTACCGTGAACTTACCGTCATCGTCAGGCGGCTAATCTGCGCTTAATGGCATCCGTTGCCCGAAACACAAACCGCATTACAAGCGGCGTAAAAAACAGCGAATACATAAAAGCTCGTTCGGCACGTTCCGAAGCGTAGACGACATTCCAACTAATGTTTAAAGCGTTCAGGGTATCCGCAACGGCTTGTGCGTCGTCCCTGCTTGTGACATTGGGAAGCAACAGCCCAAATGATCGAACATTATTAAACAAGCTCAATCGATCAGGGATACACTCATCACCTTGCACGGCAATATCAGACGTGCGCGGTAGGTCTCCCAACTCAAGCCAGTATTTGCCCGTTGCATGAGATGTTCCAACGACAAACCTATATGTTACCCGTTCCCGTTTATGCGGGAAGTCTCTCGGGAATAAAACTAGCTTTCCGGTTCTTTGGTTCCGTACTGAACAGGGAAGCGCGACAGTATCACTCTGCATATTAGGCATCGGTTGAATCTCCTTAATGGGGAATGTCTGCGGCCACACTTAGGACCGTCATAACGATTAGAAAAACGACTAATTTTGTCATACCTGCATCAACTCCCTGCACTGCTCGTTAATAGCCGACTGGCACCCAACCAGCGCAAGCGCACCGGCTAGGCCCCTATCCGCCTCCCCCCAAAATCTCAGCAAGTCGAGGGCGCGTTCACTGTCATTGCCGGTCTGTATCAAGGCTGTGGCTGCGTAAGTGCCGACGATTGATTGAGCGCTTTTGTATTCTGGGCTCATTGATTGTAACTCCTATACCGCGACACGTTCGGCGTTATTCTGTGCAAGAGACTTTTGAATATGACGGGGAACAGTCTCGATATTAACCATCCGTTCAAAATCGTCATGGAGTGAACGGAACATAGCATCCTGAACATGTTCCGGCTCTCCGGTTAGAAGTTCTTCACTTACGGCGATCCCGAATTTCAGGGCCAAGCCTGCGACCGTATAGGCTGGCATCTGCGATATTTGCCGCTCAATTTCTGCCATACGGTCAACACTGGTATCTGCCTTTTCATCATCCAGATTGCCGGTGTTGTGGTGCACATATTCGGCGATGAGACTATCATGCAGACTGAGGAGCGCCTCATCGCTCTGCGTATCCGCAGTTCCGATTAACATATCCCTGATGCCCTCAACCGCACTGTGAACCATATCGCCCGCAGTCAGATCACATTCGATACTTAAAAGAAAATCAAGCTTGCTTCCCGCCTCTCTAGTGTTACGCGGTACTGTCGATATTACCCGATCAAAGGCAATGCCGTGTTGCCTTGAAGCCTCATCATAAACCGGGCCATCATCAGGCACCAAACAAAGGGCCATCGATGTTTTATGATACTCAACTAGCGCACTCCCCAACGGGGAATCACCCGCCGCGTTAATTGTTGTTTGTAGGTGATCCAAAAACTTAACATCACGATCATGCAAATCATTCTTAGGTAAGGTCTGCATTTTATTCTCTCCTATCTATTGGGGCGTACTGAGGATTGAGTGGTTTCCAGTGTTCGGCTTAGGCTCCTGTCGCCTCGCGCCCATGCTTTGGTTTTTGTTGATAATGATTTCGGTGTATCGCCTTTCGCGATCCGCTGCGCTCTCCATCGCGTGTGATCGAGCAACTGGCGGACCGTTGGGCGAGCCATTAGAGCCCACCGCCTGAGACGTTAGAATTCGTGAACCTGTCAGAACCACGTAAGCCCATAACCTTGTCACCGCGTGTTGCCTTCTGTGCTGCCAGCTCTTTAAGCAGCTTTTGAAAATCAGCTTCTTGCTTTTCGGCGGGTTTGGTTTGCATGGCTTCGATGATGTTCATTGCGGCCTCGTTTGTGATTGATTATTCGTCTTATGTGAATTAATATAGTTCATACTATAAATGATAGTCAACTAATTTAATTCACTAAAGAGGTAAAATATTTCACATGTTGACCGGATCGCAAATTCGAATGGCTCGCGGACACCTGAATTGGTCTACAAAAAAACTAGCTGGAGAAGCTGGTGTTGGAATATCGACGGTTCAGCGAATGGAAACCGTTGACGGTGTTCCCCCTTCGTCAGGGAAGAACCTTGAAGCTGTTCAAAAAACGCTAGAGACGGCTGGCATCGTCTTTGTAGACGCGAACGGTCTGGGGCCTGGGGTGCGGTTGAGGGATAAAGAATAGTGGTTTTAGATGGCGGGTGGCTCACTGTTGCGGGTCTTATCTGGGATATAGTGGGTGTCGCCATCCTTGCTGCGGCCTTGATTGGCGTTGATGACGAGGAAATAGAAAAATCAAAAACGCTGATGGTTGGGGAGCTTGTCGCGTTTTCGAAACGTATGCAGAGATTTGATGCTATCTATGGCGCAGGCATCCTGTGCGCGGGCTTTCTATTTCAGATCGTTGGAGCCCTAAACATCGAAGCACCCCAAGCAGTTCTTTGGGTATTGGTTCTTCTGTTGTTCTTGGTGCTAGGCTTGTTTTTCGTTGACAGGAAAAGAACAAAGCTACGCCACCAACCGCCAACGCAGTAGCAATAGCAATTACTAAATAATCGTGCTCACGCTTGCCGCCAAACACTGCCGACCCTTTAGCCGTGAATGTCTGCTGGCTCTGCCTTGAGAATAACCATCACCCTATCAACTCCATATTAGGTTAGAAGTCTCCTAATCTGCACATGTAAAAATGAGTGTGTTTTTACATAGGAAACAATTCTAGTTTGCACCTATAATCCAGCCCTTCAAATTTGATAAAGGCAGGAAAACTTGTGGTCAAAAAGAGCTATGTATTAGGAAGAATAAGACGTTCTTCAGATGAGCCGGAGTTCATCAAACATGAACGTCGTTTAAAGTCTAAGTATCCCTATCGATTCCAAATTCGTCAAAGTGATGATCGGTTCGTGGGAAATTTCAGACGAAGCAGACGAGTTTATGTTGATGATTGGAGCCATCACGACGGCGCTTTCTGTTACATGCTCAATCAAGAAATATTCTGCTGGATCTTGGATAATAATATCAGGGTCGGGGCAATATTGGTCAACTTGTGGGACACAAACGGTATTCCAGATAATCAGGAATTCTTCGATGAGATGGATACCTACTCTATGGCATCGGCGGAGCTTGCCAGTGTAATAATTGACTGTTGGGACGTATTAGAAATTTTTCCATACGGTGCGATTGTCGACATAACTAATGGCTGGGTAACGCCTCGCAATCGAATTCCAGGTATACTGACCGATGCTGTTAATATTCTAATTGATCAACATATTAACGAAGAAAAGGCATTAATGATATTAAAGGCGTATCCGCTCGAATACGAAGGGCGGGTTCCTGTTGGAGATAGAGAGAGGAAACTTGCTTTCACGCGTCGGCAAACTGTTCTTATGGACTACTATGAGAAAGTACTGGGTGTGAGCCGGTTGCCGGGATTATATGGGAGAGAGGGGTGGATGTGGAAACCGTTAGTGCAAGTTCTTGAACCACACTTTGTTGATGAGCCTGAGGAGTAATAGAAAATGGACGATGATGGTGAATACGTAACCGTCCGGGATCCTACACCTTCCAACTGATCCGTTGATCTGTGATTCTAAGGCTCCTAAGTGGACACCTATTGCCCGCTTAGGAGACACAAAATTGCAGCTCACCGGCCTGAGTGTAAGTGGTATGAGGCAGGACGCTTACTACGCTTACGATCAACGAGGCGGTTGGAATGTGTAGGAAGGCGTACGCTTACGAGTTATGTTCGAATTTGTTGGGGAATAAATTTGTGGCGGAGTGTTCTGCTAAAGTCCACGCCGCTTTCTAGCGTAGAGAACGGCCCACGCTACGAACATCGCTACCGGAACTAACATTGCTGCGTCGGGGTCATCAAAAACCTGATCTGAAAAATATTGGAAAATTAGAATGGCGGCTAAAATGCCCCATACCCATAAAGGAACAGGCTGTTTTTCGCTTTTCATTATCTAGTCCTTATCGTTAACTAGCTTCCTGAAAGAGAGGCCTCAATTGTTTGTTCGCCCCCTTTGAATGTTATCCCGATAATACGGCAACGTCAGTTATTCGGCAAATAGCTCTCTATCCGCTATAATCTAGTTGCAAATGTAGGAACCTGTTAGTGTTTGCTGACAACTCTTACCGTTACTTCCTGAATAACCACCACTCAGGTTCTGGTTGTAAGTGTTTCCTGAATTATCAGTATAACCTCCCCCAAGATTCCTTCGAACAGAAAACCCGTCTGATCTTTGCCAGCTACCCCCTAGATTTTGATTCCATGTTCGACCGTTTTGATCGGAGAGACCGCCACTCAGATTTTGGTTCCAGGTGTTGCCGTAACCGTCTCGCGTCCCCCCACCTAGTGAGGTGCCGTTGCAGTTGGTTTGCCAGGGTTTGCATCCAGCATTAACCCTTTCAGGGGCCATAAGAATAAAGAATGCTAATAGTAGTGGAACAATCTGCAGCACATTAAATCTCCAATAAATTCAAAAACCTCAACCACTATACCTATATCGTACACCAACAATTCGATCAAAGATAGTATATCATCGTTGAATGTGCCTCTCTCTTTATTCAAGAGCGTACAGCGTAAGCGGCCGGAATCCTGTGCGAAGGCTGGAAAAGATGACAGAAAAACAATTGTTGCGATAGTTCTAATCATCTAATTACTAAACTCGATGTGTGATGGGAGAATCATAGTTTTTAAAGACTGAGGGAGTGTTTTGTGGCGCGTAATGTATGCATAACTTGTGGTGGGCAAGTGACATTATTCCCATCAACTTCAGGAACTAACTTGTCTGCAATGGCTGGGGCTGGTCGAGGCTCAAGGCGCATAAGTTCTAACTGGATACGGGTTGTGCCTCATAGCATGTAAAGAAGACACAATCGAAATCGCCAATAGGGCCGTTTTCCACTTCCCATTGTACTATTGCGCGGTCTTTATTCCCGTCGCCTTCGTCGTAACTGATAAACCCGATCTTCCACTCTTTAGGGGTTGAGGATTTTTGAAGCTTTTCAATTCGTTGTCTAAGTCTCATCGGGTTCACAAAACTTTTTTATAAAAACAATATCGGCCTTTGGCGGAACGCCGTTCGGATACGCCCGCGCAATCGCTTGCTGTTCGGTATCGCCCAATTGCAGCGGGATAACAATTGGTGCCTCTGGCTTAGTGACGTTCAATCGTTTAAGGCGGGTATAGAGATGTTTATTCCGTATCAATTCTGCCCCTCCAACTCTCTTAGGCGTTCCTCTAGCTCAACGGTCTCCAGCGTCTTTCGATAGTTTTCTACCAAGCCTGATATTGCCGTTGCTTCGGTTGGTGTAATATCTCCCTTGGCGACAGCACTAAGTATGCCCGCCATCGCTTCGGATGCATCAATGCAATTCGTCATTTCCGGCAACTCAAAGGATACTGGCGAATCTTTACGCGGGGGAATTAATCGCTCAACACATAAACGTATAGCTGCCATATCCCCCTCTTTGGCCTTCTCAATAGCCTTCCGGGTTATTTCTTCGGCTTCGCCATCAAGCAATGCCTCTAGTGCTATTGTCGTCTTGTTTCGCGCCCCCTTCGGCCTTCCTTTTGGGTTCCCTGATTGACCGGGCTTAAACGCTGTTGGGTGTTTCTTCACTGTTTTTTCAGACATTATTGCCCCCTCTGCATTAGAGCGTTTACCAATGGGTTATCGCTTCGAGCCGTTGCGGCGCTGTTACCCCGTAATGCCCGCGCGATGTCTTTTGCCCGTTGTTCTTCTGGCGACATATGCTCTTGAGCCCCGATTGATCCTATTGTCCCGGCAATTCCTGGGGGCGTGATTGCTCTTGAGATTCGGGGCCGTGTGGCAGCTTGTGCTTTGTTGGCGTTAACTGCATTGCGGGCGGCTCCAGCGATGTCTCTAAGGCCGGGTAAATTAGCGACAAATGACCCTATGGCGCGACTATTCCCAAACACATGTTGTGCGATCTGACTAAGTGATGACGCCGTGTTGGAGTGATTAATAGCACCGGGGGCGCGTTGGGTCGCGTTGGCGATAACCCCGCCAAACCGTTGAAGCTTTCGCAAGTCTTGCAAGCTGAATAATTCGCCCATCAATTCAGGTGATTCATTCATCGCTTTCTTTAGGGCATTCGGGAACTTCGCAGTGCTCGATTTGTCAGCACTAAACAACCTGAGAAACGCCTCTTCCCTAAGCGCCATCCATGCCGGGTGTTCGGGGCCAAGTATCTTTTTGATGCGCCTGATTGCTTTCGTTGTTCCTGTCTTCGCGCCTAATTGGCTTGCGCCGAATAAGTGCTTTGCCGCTTCGCTGGGTTCTAACAGAAAACTGCCATCAGCCTGATCAATGAGCTTTTCGAGTATTGAGTCGCCTTCAAACTTTTTAGCAAAATCTGCTCTCAAGGACCGAGCATTTTTAAAGGCGCTCAAGGCTTCGCTGTCACCCGTCAATAATGCATCATCAACCATGTTATCGAGATAACCATCAAGCGATTTGCGAATGTTCCCCGCCGCTGCACGTTCAATCGGATCTGCAGATCTGGATAGCGCGGAGACTTGCTGGCGATAGGATTCAATAGCTTTCACGGACACGGATTTGATATTGCCCGGAAACCGCTTCTCAAAGCTTTCAAGCTGCTTAACCAACGAAGCCGCCTTTGGTGCCGTTGCTGGGTTGAATTCCTGAAAGTTCCGACGCACGGTTTGAGCCATGCCCTTAATACCTTCTTTAAGGACTCCTGCCTTCTTCTGTGCGGCTTGTGTGTAAGCATTTCGTATCCCTGCCTTGGCACTATCCGCATTTTCTCTAATCGCGCCCTGTGCGGCCTGTACGCCGTCATACGAATCGATGCCTTGCCCGCCTAGGTCAGTTTGCACGTTGTCGCGGGCGTTCATAATAGCATCGCTTTGTTTGTCACGGAAGGCGCGCATTACATTTTCCGCGCCTTCCCCATAGCCGCCTTTAGTGCTTGTGTCTTCAAACGCCTGTTGACGGACACGACCTGATACATCGCCTTGCGACAATGGGATATCAAAGTTACTGGCCTGCGCGTGTCTGGCGGCTTGTGCCAATTCATCGGGCGTCGTCGCATCACGGGCCCGATCGGCGAAGTGTCGAGCAAATTCGGGCGTTATCTCATCCGCAGAAATTCCCATGCGATCCAGCGTCTTGCGGCCCGCATCCGTTAACTTCCCGTTCGTCGCCATTTTAGGCGAACCAAAGAACTTGCGAAAAAAGGGCGCTAATATAGGTGCCGCGAATTCAACGGCACCACCGCCCAAAGTGGCGATTAAGGCATTCGTCGTGTCTACCGGCTGTCCTGATCCCGCCCCTTGAGCGGCCAAATCCTGAGAGACACTCCCAGCCCCCGCACCTAGCCCAACACCGACCGCGCGACCTACTGCACCAGCACCAGCGGCAATACGCCCGCCCGCCGTGGCAAAGGGAAGCTCAATCAATCCAGCGGTTCCGATGTCTGAAACGTCCTGCCGACTGAATCCGGGTGCATTCAAGTAATACTGTTCGCCGTTTCGGGTAACAATCGCGTTCCCGCTTTCATCAAGATCAATCGGGTCATTCGGGAAAAACTGACGATAGACACCGGCTTTGCCCAAATCACCGCGCGACAAACTAAGCTTTGCGCCTAAGATACCTTCACCTTCTTTAAACATCGACTGCACGTCTTTTGGAAGTTCTGAGATATTCGGGTCTTTTCGATCTCCCCCGGTGTAAGAGTCCTTAACCCAGTCTACAGCTCCACTGGCCGCGCTGGTTAGTCCGTCAAGAACTTGTCCCCCGAAAGACGGTTGCCCCTTTGGAGTGAAAGTGCGCTGCATTACTTGCTGAATTGTGGCGTCGTCGGTTCCGCTTGGAAACTCGATCACGGAACCGTCCGGGCCTTCAATTTCGATTATATCTGCCATTTTTTGTGATTCCTGCTATATATAATTTATGCGGTTTATAGTTGTCATTGCTGGCCTGTTTTCATTCTCAGCTTATGCGGGAGAGATGACTGCGCTCGATAGCTGGCTTAACAGCCTGCCCGCCATGAACAGCCAAGACCGGGCCGCTTTTGATCGGGCGGCGCGGTCCATGTATGATCCACAATGTAAGTGCTTAGCCTTTTTGACCGGGGGAAAAATACGGGAAGCAAAAATACCTCTTTCAGATGCAGATAGGCACATCCTCATTGAAGGGATTCGGCGCGGGCTGTTTATTCCTCTAGAAACCAACAAAGCAAAAAACGGATAATTACCGAGCATTAAAACGTCCCTGCAATTCCGCATCTGATACACCTGAGGCGGAATTTCCAACGGGCTCTAATGCGCCTGTCTGGGGATTCCATCTGCGTCTAGCCACAACACCAGCACCCGATACCGGCGCACTCGCACCACGTCCAAATCCCGCTTGTGGTGCCGCCTTCCGAAGGCCCGCAAGCTGTAACCGTTCTGAATTTGAGAAGATCGGGTTTCTTGCTATGTGATCGGCAACAACGTTTTGAAATCCCGCCATCGTTTTGTTTCTGCCGTAATACTGACTCTGTAGCTTCGACAGTTCGATTTTGCGTTGCTGATCACGCTTTAATGCCTGAATGATAAGCTTATTACCCTGCGGGGATTTCCCAAGCTCTGCGGCACTTTGGACTATGAAAAGAAGATCCTTATCGGTCGGATTTTGGCCCAATTGTTTGACCAACGGGCCAATCATACGGTTAGACACGGCGGCAAATAATTCAGCTCCCGCCATTTGGCTTTTATCGACATCGATACCGACTTGAGCGCCAAGCTTCCGCGCTCCTGTAATTACGGATTGCCCGAAGCCCGTTTCCAATCCAGAGTCTAAAAGCCCGTCCAGGATTTCCAATTGTCCTACTGTATTCGCGGCGTCTGCTGCGGCTTGTGCGCGTGTGGTATAATCCTTTGCAAAGAGTTTGCCCAACTCCTTTTCCATAGCGCTTTCTTGCTGCCCAGTGTTGACCGTGACGCCACCCTTGCCTGCGCTCATTATAATTTGCTGGTAGGCTTGTTCTGGGATTCGGCCTGCTTTGTAATCTGCAGCGGCTTTAGCTTCCCTTGTTAGAGGCTGATTATTTTTCATGCCAGCAACTTGGAGTTGCCTGTCGTGGGCTGTCTGTGCGTCGGCAACCTGGTCGGCTCGCGTTCTTTTGTAGTTTGCATCGTTCGCAGATTGCTCTTGCTTGAATTGAGCATTTTGCATTGTGGCCTGTATCGCAGTAGGTCCGAGATCAGGATTAGTAAATCCGGTCATATCGCCAGCCTTGGCACCCTTGAGGGCAGAAGCAAGAGCGAGTCTATAAGCCTCATCCTTCGCAGAGAATTCCGCGTCTATACCGTCTTGCTTTCGCTTGCCAAAATAAGCCGCGCCCAACCGGGCAATGCCCTGCCACGGTGATTGGATAGGGCTTGAATCCAAAGCCATATTCGACAACTGGCTAACACTGCGATTCCGCGGGTCTGTCTGATAAGCGCGTTGTAGGTGTGGCGGCATTTCTGAAGGCGTAAGGCCATTAGTTAGAGCGGAAGCCAGGGCAGCATTCGTCGGGGGTATTGCCGGTGTGTTGCCAACAATCTTTATTGGTGATGTCATACGTGCCATCTAATTAATTCCTTCTAGTTTTGCTTGTTCAATAGCTGTGTTGGGAGACATGCCGTAAACGATAAGCTCTAATGCGCTCTCTCGCTGGTGTAAGGGCAGAGATAGAAACTCCTGATCGTCAAATCCGGCGACTCTTAGTGCGGAGCTATAAGGCATTTCCGCGAGCCCTGATATTTCGGGGTTCCCGTCTTCGTCGTCTTCAGTGACAAGTAAAAAGTATTGTGTCATTGGTGCGATACCTTCCGGCCCTCGAATATAAATTCGGTATTAAACTCTTCAGGGCTACCGGATGGGAACAGGCGAATAGTAAGGAACATCCCGCCTTTTCCAAAATCAGCAAATGACGCGGGACTATAGGCGAACAGTGACCACGCGATACAATCTGCAAGGACATCAAGATCAGTGATTTTGTTTCTCGCGCCATCAGCTAAAACAAGGTTGCTCGCGACGACCTCACCCCACCGATGAGAAATTTTCCCCTGATTGAGTTTTGTTAAATGTCGTGTTCGAGCCGCCTCGATGTCCTTTCTGTCAATCTGGAAACTATCACTGTGCGCGGAAGGATCGCTCCCGTTCGGCATGATGACAATTTGCGCCGTGTTGTGCGTTCCCGGTTCCGCGAACTTGATCGGGGCGGGTCCGGGGCGGCGACCAACGGCACGGCCTTTTTCGCTCTCTACGGAACACTCTGCACGGTTCCCGATAATCTCAACCGACAAGCGCGAGCCGTGCATTAACCAACTGCCTAGCCCTTGCTTTGCTGCCAGCGTCACGGCCTGCATGATCATATCCGATTCAGCTCGCGGGTCGCGATGGCGCCCATTGCTAAAATCTTCGTAAATGGCATTACACGCGCTAGGCTCGCTAAAGATGCCACCATCCTCAACGGCCTTAATGATAGCCGCCGCCTGTTGTGCGGGTATGGCTTGTGAACACCGCCAATGCCCCGCCGATAATTCGATATTGAGCAATCCCGGCAAGACTTGTGGCCCTGCTGCGTCTCGGTTGCGTTGTGATTCGATTGCCCGGAGTACGCGGGCATCTTCGTAGATATTAGGTGAAGTCTGCATGGGTTAAATGTTCCTTGTTTGTTCTAAAAACAATAGCATGTTTCTGCTTTGCTCCCAATGTGATTTTAGGTTGTGAGTTACGAGATAACGCGGGCATACCGGGACTTAGCGCCGATCTAGTCCAACAATCTAAGATGTCTGAAACAATGAGACTCAAGAGGGCCGGATCGCTTATTTCCTCAGGCGATGCGAGCCCCGTTTCAATGAGTAGAGATTGAGTGTCGGGAAATAGTTCGACCTGCGCAGCAATCTTTACCCCTTCTTTTTTTCGGGCGCGATATAGGCGCATTCGAGCGTTTTGTTTTTCACGACTATCAATCATGCCGATAACCTCGCAAAATCTGCGTAGAAAAAGGGCCAATTTTTTTAAGGCCTAATTGGTTTAAGTCTGCAATATGATACAAGGCCATTTGCGATCCATTGAGGCACTTCAAGGTGTCTGAAGGGGTCAGGCCAGTGATTGCGGATCGGCTACCCTCTAGCTTCTGGTGCACCCGACCGTGCCGGGCTACTTGGGGGCCTTGCCCGTCCGGGTGTATCGATCGGAGGTTGCTGAAAGTGGGTAAGCCAAACAGTGATAACCTGTGTAGATATATAAGCAGTTCGTAAAGTGGAACTATCAAGAAATCCCAAAATTGGCTCTTTTCTGCGATTCCTAATTTCCGCATTTTGGAATCCTCGCTATTGGTAGTTCGTAAAGTGGAACTACGGTAGTGTCACTTTGCGAACCGGGATTTAAATTTTCACGCACAGCTTTATTGCGTTTATGTTTCCGTCTTCGGATCGCCTTTCTTGCGCCTTGATCCCGTCGCCATTCTGCGATGACCACGCCAGTCTTGCTTAACCACTCATTTGTTGGGGCTTCGGCCTCGTTAGCACATGGCAGGAATGTTAAACGGTAGACTGAGGGCTGGTTGTTCCCGGCATAGCGTCCGCCACGTTTCACCCTCAGCAAGCCTAAAAAGTCCGCTTCTTCAGTTGCGGCTCTTATCTGGCTTCGTGTGAGTCCATATTCCACTAAATGATCATATGGCGCTTTAAGATTTCCATTTTCGAGTCCGGCATGGTTCGCATGTTCGACGATCAAGAAGTCGAGTAATTTGCGGCAATTGACGCTCTGGGCTCGCCACGCATCGCTGGATAGAAGCTCACTGGTGAGCCAAACCCAAGGTTCTCCCTTGGGCGGGCTCAATACTTTTTTTAGGCGTCCAGTGTGCTTTCCTGAGCTGCGCCCTGTGGCATCTGGCTTCCCAAAACGAGCCATCTACGCTGCCTCCATTTTCGGCATCATAAGGACAACGTCAGACCGCAAGATATACCGCCCATGCTTGCCAGGCCAATTACCGCCATGATTTTCCTCAATGGTTTCGATGTTGAGCCCGTAGACAGAACGAAGTTTAAAAACGTAATGAGAGAGCCGCACGGCCCATCCGCCAACATCCTGCGATGTTATTCCAACGGGACCGGCATCTATGAGGGCTTGAAGCGTTTGGGCATCACGACCAACGGGTTCGATCTGACGACGGTTGAACAGGTCTGAACCGTCAATCACCTCAGCTTTTATCTTTAATTTAGTCATGATCTGCACCCCCGTTCACAGGAGCGGTTTTATATGTCTCACATAGTGGTGAATTGTCGTTGCAGAAGTACGAATCGTTAACGGTGATAAGGCCGGGCCAGTGTGTAGCTAAGATCGGGAATTGACTTGCGTCGATTGCGGTTGCCTTAAGAGCGTTAAAGGTGCGCAGTGCGCAAGAAGTAATTTTATAGTTGCCTGGTTGAGGAGGAATGAGTAGTTTCATTGTATCAATTTCCTATGGAATGGTGTTGATAAGATTTCAAAAGCCCGCCGCGCCAACGGTGGGTTTTTTCGTAGACGGGTTAAGCCGCCTCCAATGGTGTGAGTGTTTTTGCGACGACACGCGGACGTGATTCACGCCAATCGATTAATTCATCTTCATACCAGCCAACCGCATGTTCTCCGATAGAGACGCCCGCTGGGAATGGGTCTGAAGGATCGCCAGACTTTCGATAAACTTCTGATTTGCCGTTTCCGGTAATTTCGATGGCTCGCTTAATGCGAACGATCCGACGCTCTGAAGGGGAAATATCCATTATGTAAACTCCTTTGTTGGGCTCCACCGTGGAGCGGATACAAAGGAACAATCGCACGTTAAGTGCTTATTATCATTGTCTTTTAAAGGGGGGAGTTTTACCCCTCTTATTTACCAGACAGATTTCGCGCCGGTTCTTACCATATTCTCTGAGACATGGAATTTGGTAATCCGCTCGCGGCCTGGCACTTCATGTGATGCAACGTAATTTAGCAATTTTGCATATTCACCGTCCGGTGTTGTGGCTGGTTTGCCGCAATGTGCTTTCCATGCCAACGCGATATTGTGAGCTAGTAATTTTTCAGCTTCATTGCGTTTCCTAGCTTTCTTTGTTTCCTGCCGTGCCATCTCGCATTTAGCAGAAAGGCGCTCAAGGATACTTGATATGTTCAATAAACTCTCATCATTCATTTTTGGGGAAAGTTGGTACACACCAACTTCATTAAGTACATCCATTGTATCAGGGTCAAGATTCCGCAACCGATCCGCCATGCCGTTCAAATCTTGTTCCAGGGCTCTAATATTATCTGTAATTGCGGCAGTTTTGGGCCTTTGTGTTTCAACGTGTTTATCCACCAGATACAACCAGTAAGCCCCTCGTACTTCTTCCCATAAATCTTTATGCTTGTCGCTCGGAACTGTTCTAAAAATATCTGTCGGTATTTCGCTAGATGGCAAATGCCTGTCTCGTTCATTGCCGAAGTCGCCCCAAGGGACCGTTTTATCATCCAGCGACAAAAAGGGTCTATTTGGAATCGCATGTTTTCTAGCCATCCCTTTTTACCCCCAATTCAATGACGTTATCAGTTTTTGCGCGGATCTTTTCTGAAAGGAATTCTCCCCAAGCGTCTAACGCCTTTCGTTTTTCGGGCAGGTACTCGTTCACGTCATAATGAGCGCCGGGTGTTCGATCTGAATGGTTTATTATCTTGTCGCGAATGAACCTGGGTACCCCCAACGTTTCTGAGCCCATGATTGTGTGCGCTGTTCGTCGCAGATCGTGCGGCGTTATACGCTTACCAATTTCCTTTTCGGCTCGAATGAGTGCGGTTGAGAGCGTGCTGGGCTGAATAGGTCTGATCCCCTCACCTCTATGTGACCGTGAGGGGAATAGGAACTCCACTTCATCCACGGGGCATTTTGATACTCTGGCGGCTTCGGTTAGCGCCTGTCGAATAATGCTGATCGCCACATCTGATAGAGGCACCTTATGTTGGTTTGTGTTTTTGGTTCGATCTCCGGGAATGGTCCAGACTGCGTTCACTAGGTCGATTTCAGTCATTGCGATCCCGGCGACCTCTGCCCGGCGTTGCGCTGTAATCAGTAAAAGCCAGAGTGCGAACCGAACGCCTTTGGATATACGAGAGTTTTCAACGACGCTTAAGAAGTCGGCGATTTCATTTTCGGCGAGGCTTCTTTCTCTACGAACCTCTTTTGATGGACGCTCAACGAACTCAACCGGGTTGCTCTCCAGATCGCCGCGTGAAATGCCCCACCGGAACATTTTGCTTAACAAGGATCTAACCCTGTTTGCCATGATCGGCGCGTGAACCGCTATTTCGTCGAGGCGGCTGACAATGTTTTGCTGGGTAATGTTGCGGGCCTTTTTTCTACCCCAGTGCGGATAGACATCTTTTTTTAATATCCGCTCGTCTTCGGCCCAGGTCCGCTTCTTGGGTTTGGCATAGAGGCGTATATATTTTTCGCCCAATTCCTGGACCGTCTCGGCTTGGCGTTCCGCATCTCTCCCGGCCACCAGTTCCTTGCCGGGGTCCCTGCCCTCGTCGAGCTTAATTTGTGCAGCCGCCAAGTCGGCCCGAGCCTGACGCAATGAAAGCGCCGGATATTTACCGAGGGTCATTCGTCGAGGTTGCCCCTGAAAGTGATAGACCCACACAAATGACTTCACACCACGTGGTGTAACCCGAATACCGAAGCCCTTCCCCTCCCACACTTCATAGCGGGACTGTTTAGCTTTCAGCCCGTTGATATATCGATCAGTGAAATTAGGCAAATCGGTCTATCCTTGCTACCCCATGCTACCCCAGAACGTTTTAGGGTAGCAAAATTGACCTCATTCGACAGGACGCACCGGACAAATGGTGTGTTGTGTTTGGCACAAATCCTTAATATAAGACAGTATTTACTTGACCTATTTATACTATACGTCCGGTCAAATGTAAATGATATTCTGACTGTTAATCAGCTTGTCACAGGTTCGAGTCCTGTTGCCGGAGCCAATTAAAACAACGCCCTAGCGGGAAACTGCTAGGGCGTTTGTTGGTTCTGTGTAGAAAAAGTAGATATATAGTAGACAGTAGAATGCACTTCGTTACTGCAACGTAAACTGCGAGACGCTATGCGACACGCCCCTGCTCCTTACTCTGCTGCTCCGCCATTTCTAGCGACTCATGAGGCGCTATTAAGCATTGTTTTTTTAAAACTGGAAGGGGTAATGAGGGGGGCTGGGATGTCAGTGGAGTATTCTTCACAGATGCTGGGACTATCGTGGATAAATAACCAGATTGGTCTTACGAGGTCATGAGGTCGCTCAGAGGTTCGGAAAATCTAGAAATAGATCACTGTATTTATAGCTCTATTCCTATGGGATATATACGATAGGGAACTTCGCTTGATTATATAAAGGACGTATGAACGCTGTCATTGCATGAGTGAGTGTTTAAGGTTAACGCAGCCGTGTTTATCGCAGCTATCGTCAATGAAGGCGGGTTTCTTCCTTCGGCAAGGTGAATGTGAATGTTGACCCTTGGTTGAGTTGGGTTTTCACTTTGAGAGAGCCACCGTTTTTTTCGACCATATCCTTACATATCGCAAGACCTAATCCGGATCCCGTTTCGCCGTTCGTACCCTGAGTTCTCAAGCCGGCGTTAATATGGAAACAGGCTTGCCTCTGTTCATCATTCATTCCGGTTCCATTATCTCGAACCGATATCTCTATATAGTTTTCTGCGTCCGTTGCTAAGATTTCAACAGTACCGCCCTTGTGGGTGAATTTAATCGCGTTATTAATCAGATTCCGAACAACTGTTTCCGCCATACCCTGATCGCAATATGCTAAGAGTTCGTTAGAATTAACCTGGATTGAGATCTCTTTCTGCTGCGCAATATTTGCGTAAACCTCAGCTGTTGGCTGAATAATATCATTTACGCGACACCATTGTGGCGCATAATCAACATTTCTAATTTGAAGGCGGGCCCATTCCAAAAGGGTCTGCATTAACTTAAATACATTAGTAGCCGCCTGATGTGTTGTATTTGCATAATCCTTGATTTGATCAACATCCAATTTTTCGGCCGATGTCATCAATAGGTATGAATAACTTAGAATAGATGTGAAAGGGCTTTTAAGGTCATGTGCGATAATAGAAAACAGATGATCTTTTTCTTTGTTTAAGCGTTCTAGTGTGCGTTTGGAATACTCAAGCCCTTCAGCCATTTCGACTATTTTAATTGCCTGGTCCTGCACACGTTCTTGTTCATCGCGATGGTCAAGCAGCTGTTTGATTAGATCGTTCTTGTCTCTCCTGAATTCTTTTTCTGCAATCCTACTGTTTTTGGCGTTTGCTATCACGATAGGAAGTTGAAACTTAAGCGCGTCGCCAAAGTATAATTTTATAAATCCGAAATCTTGATCATATACGTTACCCAGATCCTGGTCGTCCTCAGGAACGAGTATGCAGGTCTGGGCCCGAGCACTTGTATCCTCAATTTCCGCAATAAGATCCGCATAATGTGTGTCTGAACTGGAGATGAGGTATAGATCGGCATTATCAGTAACGATTGACCCAGCCATACCAACGACAGTGTGTTCTTTTTTGAACTCTACGGCACTGTCCGAAACCATTGGGCACACTTTTTCAAGGTCGCTGATCTCGAGATCGTTCCCAAAAAGAAGCACGACAATTTTTTCCCCTTTAGCCGGGGTTGAAATTAATGGGAAGTCCATCTTCCAGCACCTACCTTCGTTACTGGCGAAAACCCTAAGGCAAAATGTTATTCTCTGAATTGATGTAAATCAATTTGATCCTGAAAACCTCCAACGCACGTCTCCAAAAATGTCACGCCGGCGTGCGCTCACTAAGTCTTAATATTTTTAACAGCTGGCATCGCTGATGTCTGCGATCGCCTCTAATTTTGAACGCTATAGGTTTCCGGATAGGGCATATTTCCGGCTCCATCAATTCTGCGCAAAATGTCTGATATCTATGCACGCAGCGGACCGCCAAAAAAACCCACTCCTGAATAATCTGTTTTAAGGCTGTTCAAGGAATTCTGCAGCCACGTGTGACCGCAAGTCTCGATATGTTTGTGTGATTCTTTTCCGGTTGCTCGGGAGCATTCAATAGTTTTATCGTTTTTCTTGATTGTTCGATATAGAGCTATACCGCCTATCTCGGCTGTCGTATTCTATTCTCCCGTCTATTTATGTTATAAGAGATGCGGAGTTCATGCTGTAGCAATTGATCAGGAAGGAACGCCCTCCATGGATATTGAGCAATTTAAGCAGAGCCTTCTGGACCAAGGATACAATGAGGCCTCATCGGTAACCTATGAGCCTGGTATGGAGAACGACATGCATACACATGACTTTTCAGCCAGTCTTTATGTTCTGGAGGGCGAGATGACGGTGGTAACGGAAGCTGGCGCCCAGACTCATTTGTCAGGAGATACGTGTCAGGTTGATGCCGGTACCCTGCATTTGGAGCGTGCGGGGCCGGATGGCGTGACGTTTTTGGTTGGAAAAAAATAAACAAACAAACAAACAAACCCAACCCATGGCTCCACGCCTTTGGTTGCGTTCCTTGCGTTTTCTTAGTCTATCCGTTCCGGCTGGATCGTAACTGATAGCTTGCCAATGCCTTCGATCTCCGCGTCAACGACGTCACCGACGTTCAGGAACTCCTGTCTTGGGACACCGACACCAGCCGGGGTGCCAGTCAAAATCAGGTCGCCGGGGTCGAGCGTCATGATCCGGGATGCGGTCGCGATCTGTTCCGCCAATGAAAAGATCATATCCCCTGTTGTATCATCCTGTTTAGTCACGCCGTTAACGGATAATTTTAGATGCACGTTCTGTGGGTCAGCAATCGCGCTGGCGGGAACAATCCGAGGACCAACGGGACAGCAGGTGTCCTGTGCTTTGCCGGCGACCCAGTCGAGTTTGTAGAAAGTTTCAGGAGCCCGGTTTAAGTCGCGCGCAGAGAAATCGATGGCGATGGTGTAACCGGCCACATAATCGAGCGCTTCATCGATGGAGACGGCACGGGCCCTTTTTCCGATAACCGCGGTCAGTTCGATCTCCCAATCAAACATCTGGGTATCGAGCGGCATATGGACGCTTGCCCCCTCGCCTACCACAGCATTGCGCGGTGGTTTCATAAAAAAGAACAGGCGTTGATTCTCTTTGGTCGCTCCCTCGACGCCCATTTCGGCAAGATGGCGGAAATAATTGGCTCCAGCACAAATGATTTTACCGGGATATAGTAAAGGGGCGAGCCGACGGGTGCTATCGACACGATCCATTTCATTGACGCACGCCGATGCTTTGTTCAGCAAAACCAGCGACGCCTCCCAATCTTCAAAGAGCGCCATCAGCGACTCCCGGCGGGACGTGTCACCGGCACGCTTTAAGCTGGCCATAAGGTCATATTGGATGTTGTCGACTTCAATACAGGCGACAGGCCCGGTCGCGCTGGAGACGGTCGTTAAAGACCAGGGCAGTGTTGACGGGGGTGATTTGGTCATATGAAAAAACGACTTTCATTCGAGTGAACATGCCGGTTGGCAAACGCTACGTTTTACAGTCATTGGGTGTCAAATTAAAAAAACAGAATGCTACCGTGCGCGGATAACGCAGGTGAAATCTTGTTCATACTGGATTGGGTGGGGCGCATATTTTGTAACATAACATTTTGCTGGCGTATGTGTCCCTTGCGGGCGTAAACAGGTTACCTTGAAGGTCGCATTGTCTTGGTTAGATATCTCTTCATCTTTAAACCTCCTTCGCTGTTGATAGTTGTCAGGCAGCGCCATAAATAGAATTTGCCGAATACACTGGAGCCCCGCCTATTTCGCCCCTCCCTCTCATTGCGAAGTCATCGAATAACCGGCTTGGTATCGCCTATATGGCAGGCGGCATGTTTTTATTTTCAGCTGTCGATACCATCGCTAAATTCTTGACCGAGACAATGAACCCCTTGCAAATCGTTTGGTCGCGTCAATTGGGATTGTTGATTGGTATTCTCTTGATCCTTGCTGTTCGGGGCTTTGGTATTCTCAGGACAAAACATTTGGGTCTGCAGATTGCCCGGGGTGCGATGGCCGTCGGGTCGGCGTCTTTGTTTATATTTGCCGTCAGCTTCGTGCCGTTGGCTGACGCCGTTGCCGTCACGTTTGTCGCTCCATTTATGGTGACGATGATCGGTGCACTGGTGCTTCGCGAAGCGGTCGGCGTTCGGCGCTGGACTGCTGTTGTCCTTGGCTTCGTTGGTGTTTTGATTGTTACCCGACCGGGGCTTGGCGTCGTGCACCCGGCCGTCTTACTTATTCTGGTTGCCGCATTGTTGTTTGCCCTGCGTCAAATCCTGTCTCGGGTTGTGGCCGGAACGGACCGAATTGTTACGACGGTCGCCTATACGGCTCTTGTTGGCAGTGCAATTATGACGGTCCCGCTACCCTTCATTTGGAAGACACCAGAAACGTCGCTTGAGTTGGCCCTTTTGGCCGGCATGGCCGTGCTTGCCGCATCAGCAGAAATTTTGGTGATCAAGGCATTGGATGTCGCCGATGCTGTTGTTGTGGCACCGGTGCATTATTCGATTATCCTGTGGGCAACTTTTTATGGGTTTATGGTGTTTGATCAACTTCCAGATCTATGGACCTGGGTTGGTGCGTCAATCATTGTTGCGATGGGAATATATACGTTGTATCGCGAGTGGCTGGTAAAATCAGGCTAAGGCGATGTGAGCTTTGCCGGTCATGATGGAGCGATGCCGAAATGTCGAGTTACAGAACTTTTGATTGATACGTCAAAAGCGATGGTATGCTGCCCCCGCAGCCTTATGAGGGATGGGTATTGAAGTGAGCACACCTGCCGCAGACGGGTAAAACATGTGATTAAGAGATAACTTCTGGCACGGGCTTGCTCTGCGCTATCTGACGTTTTTAGTTTTTCTAGGCCCGGTAGCCGTGTAAAAATAAAAACGAATTGACCGAGTAACGGGAGACATAAAACGAATATGGATCAGGAGCAAAACGAGTTTCAGGATCACCCCATTTATCGGGACATTATTTCGGCCATATCTGCGCAGAAACTGCATCCGGGAACCCAACTCAAGGAAATTGAGCTTGCCAGCATATATGACGTCAGCCGTGCCAGAATCCGCGAGGTTTTGTTGCGCCTTGAACATGACCAGATTGTCAGTCGGGTTTCAAACCGGGGGGCGTTTGTTGCCAAACCAAGCATCGCCGAAGCCCGAGAGGTCTTCGCCGCACGGCGGATGATTGAGGGACGTCTGGTCGCACAACTTGCGGAACGTGAATATAAATCGTTTGTCCCCTATCTGAAAAAACAATTGGAGCATGAGGCGAAAATTCGAGAGCAAGGCGATTTCGCCCGCGTTCTCGAGCAAGGGCAAAAGTTTCATACCCTGCTGGCCGAAATCGCAAACAACACCATCATCACAAACATTTTGCATGAGCTTCTGATCCGTTCCTCGTTGATCTGTGTCTTGTATCAGCATGGCGAGACAGACAATTGTGAAATTGAAGAGCATCGACAGCTTGTCGACTATATTTCACGAGGTATGGCTGAGGAGGCCGAGAACCTTATGATTGCCCATCTGGAGGGTGTGCAGTCGCGACTCAATCTAACCATGCCCCGCGAAGCGCAAAATGACGTCAGCCGAGTATTGGGTGCAAGTATCAATTCACCGTCATGAACGGACACCGATGACCGGCGAGCTATCCGCCATACATGGACCGCGGTAGCCAGGTCGCAAGTTCCGGCACGGCAATCAATAAACCCGAGAATGCAATCATGATGAGCACATAAGGGATTGCGCCTCGGACAACGTCCATAAACGGTCCGGTGTCTGATCGTACACCGTGCACAACATAGAGGTTCATTCCGACAGGTGGCGTAATCAGACCCAGCTCACACATCAAAATTATGAAGATGCCAAACCAGACCGGGTCAACACCAGCCGCGACGACAACAGGAACAGCGATCGGGATGGTCAAAACCATCATCGAAAGAACGTCCATGAACATGCCAAGCAGGATGTAGAAAACAATCAGCAGAAACAGTAGTCCGGTCGTCGAAATCCCGAGTGACGTGACCCAGGCCGTCGTCGTCTGCGCGACACCGGTTAGCGATAACGTGACGTTCAGTATAAACGCGCTCAATACGATGAGCAGGACCATCCCTGTCGTTTTTGCCGTCTGAAGAAAACACCGGCTAAAAAAGTCGGTACTGAATTGACCGGACAGGCCGACCAGAATGAGGGCCGCAACAACGCCCAAGGCTGCCGATTCTGTTGGTGTTGCAATGCCCAGGTAAATGGAACCCATCACTATTAGAAATATTACGGCTGGCGGTATCAGCGCTTTTAAGGAACTGATCTTCTGCGCCCAGGTCGGCTTAATCGTATCTTCACGGTAATGACGATTACTGAAGGCGATATAAATCATAAAAATCAGGGTCAGCAAGATACCAGGAATGATGCCTGCGACAAACAGCTGCCCAATCGACGTTTCAGAAAGTGAACCATAGATCAGCAGATTGACACTGGGCGGTATAAGAATACCAAGGGTACCACCGGCAGCGATGGAGCCTAGTGACTTTGCCTTGTCATAGCCCCGCTCTTCAAGTGCAGGAGTGGCGACGGTGCCAATCGTCGCTGCCGTTGCAACGGATGATCCCGATGTCGCGGCGAACAAGGCACAGCATCCAATATTCGTGTGCAATAGCCCGCCCGGCAAACGGTTCAGCCAAATGGCCAGCGCCCCATACATGCGATCTGCCATGCCGCTGCGCAGCATCAGTTCGCCAAGCAATATAAACAATGGGATGGCTGTCAGCAGATTTTCATTCATGACACTCCACATGACCGGCCCCATGCTGTCGACCAATGGCCAACCGTACATGAGCACACCACCGACCGCGCCCATTAAAGCCATGACAACAGCGATTGGCATGCCGGACAGCATGATTGCCAGCATGACAAGGAACGAAATAAAGATTGTGGTCATCGACATTTGTTAGCGCCGTTTCAGGTCTGAGAGTTCTTCATCAAGTTCTTCCATGGCGCCTTTGGGCTGGAATTCTTTGTTTAGGAAGTCAAAATTTTTGGATAAGAGCGCTTGGGTCGCTTTGATGGCGAGCCAAACAGATGTGCAGGCAAAAAGAACGATGCAAGCGAACCAGATAGACTGAGGATATACCATCGGGGTGGCCCATGCTGTCGGTGCGACGCTGCCGTATTCAATTGTGTCCTGAATCACAAGAAGCGCGTATTTTGCCAAAAACACGCCAAACGCGCCAAGCAGCAATGCAGATAACCAGTTCAGGATCGCCTGCCACAGTGGCGACAAGCGCTCGTGCAGAAGATCAATTCGGATATGACCGCGTTCCAAAAGGGCGACAGTAAAACTAAGGGTGCCGCCCAGGGCCAACACATAACCGCCCAATTCATCAGCACCCTGGAATGAAAAATTGAAAAGTTTGCGCGTGAGAGTTTCCAAGCTGACAAAAACGGAAAGGCCGATCAGCAGTGATCCGAATAGCCAGCTTACGATGCGTGTAAATGAATTCAAGAGAACCTCGGAACGATAGTGGCGCGACAAAATGTCGCGCCACAAGCGTCTAAATAGAATTACATGCCCATTTTTACGCCGACTGTTTTCATCCAGTCAGAAGAACATGTCTTATTGGTTTTATCGCACAACTCGGCCCATGAAGGGAAAGACAGTTCCTTAACTGCTTTTTGAACGATAGCGACGTCAGAGTCAGCAACCGGTACTTTCGTCAGGTTGTATGGTTTGTTGAGTTTACAAGGCGTCTCACCGACGTTGCAGCGCATCGCGTCATCAAACAGTTCTTCCGAGTAAGCCCAGATATCTGCTGTGAGTTCATCAAACGCTTTTTGAATTTTCGCCTGATCGCCTGCCGAGAACTTCTTCCAGACGTCCAGATTCATACCATATCCTTGAACCGCGACCTGGAAGGCCAATGGCAATACGTGGGTGGTGACTTCTGGCCATGAAGCTGAGTTGGCTGAGCTGGGGCCTGTTATGGCGCAATCAACAACGCCGCGTGCGAGTGACTGATGCACGTCGGAAAAACCAAGAGGAACCGGGATCCCGCCAACTGAAGAAACGAAGTTTGCCAGATTTTGGTCGTAGGTTCGAACCTTGTAACCTTTAATGTCGGTCAAACTTTTGATTTCAGGCTTGCAGAACAGAACCTGAGGACCAAACGGCCAGAGACCTAAAAGTTTAGTGTTGAACTTTTCTTGCAGGCGCAAGTCGACCATTGGCGCAAAGTCTTTCAGGTTTACCTTGGCCGCGTCATAGGTCGGGTTCATACCAACCAGATCGAGACCCAGGATCATCGGCTCGTCCCGGCTGACTTGCTGTAGACGCAGGGAAATGATGTCGAACAATCCGGTTTTTAGCACACGAAGTTCTTCAGCACCCTTGATGCCTGTCTGATCCAGAGTTTGGAACGCAACTTTAATATCAAGACCGGTTTTTTCTGCAAAGTTTGCAAAAAAGGGTCCTTCTTTGTTTTGCTGAATTAGGCCGGTGGCTCCCGGCTGGCCCAAGGCCTTCAAGGTCATCGTTTCTGCCATGGCAGTACCAGACCAGAGAGTTGCTGCAGCCAATGCAGTCGCAAGTATTAAGTTTTGGCTTTTTGTTTTTGTCATTATTCTACCTTTCTTTTGTTGTTTTTGGTTTTGCCATTGGGGAAGTTCCCCCGAGGTCGTCTGTCATTTTATTATGCAGATAGACTCCTTTCTTCGAACAGAGTGCGCCCGATACTTGGGTGCAATGTCTCTCGAATAACTGTGCCCGTTTGTTTGACGTGGGTTCGCATCACATCCCCGGCGACAAGAGCTTGCTGATTGTTAATTGCCGCCATGATTTGTTGATGTTCTTCCATGGCCTCGTCCCAGCGGGACTGGGAAAACAGGGCCATATAGCGTCCTCTGCGGGTTCGGGCCATAAGGCTGTTGTGGGTTTCAATCAAAAGCGGATTTCCACACAACGAAACAAGGAAAGTATGGATCTCAAAGTCTGTTTGAAAACATTCACGCCGTCGCTTCGCTTCGTAGAGGCGTATCATTTTGTCATGCATGTTTTGTAGCCGTCGAAGGTGTTTGGCCTGCATACGTTCGATTGTCAGCTCCACAGCAGATCGTTCGATATGGGCAACAAATTCGAATAGCGCGGCAACTTCATGCGGTGACATGGATGAGACAACGGCACCCCGATTTTTGCGTAGATTAACCAAACCTTCGTTCTCGAGGATCTTTAAAGCTTCTCGCAACGGGGTTCGTGAAATGCCAAAACGTTCGCTGAGTTCATTCTCCAGCAGACGGTCACCCGGTTTCAGGTGTCCGCTGATAATGAGTTCGCGTATCTCATATACCGCCTGGGCATGGAGTGAACTTGCGCTTGTGAGGTGTCTTGAGACCCTGTCCATTCGTTGTCACGGCTCCTTTTCAGTTTTAACGAATAAGATCGTGTACAATAATTGTCAACAATTTAGATATTAAGATCAACAATTTATATATAGATTGCACGCAATATTCTCATGTGCCATGATCAATTCCATTTTATTTCAATCACTAAACCCGATTTTAGAATTAGGATGTAACGTGAAACGCACACTGCTCGGAGTCTTAACGCCTTCATCAAATACAGTGCTGGAACCGGTGACGGGTGATATCCTGCAAGAGTTAGCAGATGTGTCGGCGCATTTTGGCCGGTTCCCGGTTACGGAAATATCTCTCAGTGATGCCGCGCTCGCTCAATTCAGTATCGAGCATCAGTTGGATGCTGCGTCTTTATTAGCAGATGCAAAAGTAAACGCGATCATCTGGAGCGGCACGTCGGCCAGCTGGTTGGGCTTTGATAAAGATGAGCAGATGTGCAAGGCAATCGAGGATCGTACAGGAATAAGGGCGGGCTCATCCGTGCTTGCGGTTAATGAGTTGTTTCGACGATTTGGTGTCCGTCGGTTTGGCCTCGTAACCCCCTATACCGACGAGGTGCAGGACGCAATTGTCGTAAACTATTTAACTCAAGGATGGGATTGTGTTTCAGAAGAGCATCTGGGTGAACACCGAAATTTCGAATTTTCCAATGTGATGGAATCTCAGGTTGAAGACATGATCAGGTCGGTCGCCAGGGCAAAACCAGATGCAATTACTGTAATGTGTACCAATATCAACGGCGCGCGCGTATCAGCCCGGCTTGAGACAGAATTGGGAATCCCAATTATAGATTCGACGGCTGCGGCGGTATGGGCGGGTTTGCAGGTTGCTGGTCAAGACCCGACGCGGGTTAAGGGATGGGGAAGGATGTTCAACGAGAAATGACGTCTATACCCGTATTTATTCTTGCGATCTTTTCACCTCATCGCGTTTATGGAAATCATGCGCACGTTGTTCATAAAAACGTTGGGTTAGATGTCTGATTTGCTATGGCAAGACGACGCATACGCTCTTTCCGGCAAGCTCCGCACTGGCGAGTTTACGGTTGTTGAATGCCTGGAGCATTATCTGACACGAATTCAGGCGATCAATCCGACGCTTAATGCCGTTATTTGCTTGAATGAAAACGCAATGGCCGACGCCCGGGCCAGTGCAACACGTTATGCAGAGAAGCGACCTCTCAGTCCAATGGATGGGGTGCCGATTGTGATCAAGGACAATCTGGTGGTTCGCGGCATGCCAACCACTTGGGGAAGCCGCCTGTATGAAAACCACATCTTTAAGACGGATGAAATTCCAGTCGAAAAATTGCGCCATGCGGGATGTGTCATTGTTGGAAAAACAAACGTCCCGGAATTTACGGTTGAAGGCTATACGGATAACGAACTTTTTGGAGTCACCCGCAATCCTTGGGACCTGAGCAAAACGCCCGGTGGATCAAGCGGCGGCAGTGTCGCGGCTGTTGCCGCCGGCTTAAGCCCCGTGGCAATTGGGACTGATGGCGGTGGCTCGATACGGCGTCCAGCATCTTATACAAATCTTGTTGGACTTAAGCCGTCTATAGGACGGGTTCCGCGGGGTGGTGGTTTGCCTCAGGTGTTACTGGATATGGAGGTGGTTGGTCCCCTCACCCGCTCTGTCCGTGATCAGGTCATGCTCTTTGATCTTCTGGCCCAACCGGACCCTCGTGATCATCGATCGGTAATGTTCGACGGCGCCAACAGTTTAAGACAATTGGATATCGCGCCGAAGCCACTCAAAATTCGTGTGGTTGAAACGTTTGCAAATGCGCCTTTGGACCCGGAGATACGAAACAGTTTTCGCCATATGGTGGATGTCATGCAGTCAATGGGACATCACGTAGAAAGCGGCGATCTGCCGCTTGATATTTTGGATGTCAATGAGAACTGGGTCGCCATCGCTGACATTGGCTTGGGCCTGTTGCTCGAGCGGATGCCCGAAATGCGGCAACGGGCATCCCAAAAATATATCGAGCGGGCGCAACAGAAGTACCCGGCGCACCAATTGCTCGATACCCTTGAATTGATAACCGATTTGCGTAATCAGGCGGCACAGGTTTTTGAGGATGTTGATATCCTGATGACCCCCACCTGCGCGGCCATGCCGTGGGCGACAGGCATAGAATTCCCGCCGGAAATCGATGGTCAAGCCGTCGGCCCTCGGGGTTCAGCCGTCTATACCGGATGGGTAAATGCCTGTGGACATCCGGCCATCAGCGTGCCGGGGAAAGCAAGCAAGGACGACATGCCAATTGGTATTCAGTTTGTTGGTGGTTTTGGCCAGGAGCCGTTGCTGCTACGATTAGCTCGGCAAATCGAAATTGCGCAAAATTGGAATGACCAATGGCCAGAAATAGCCGGAACTGACATAGTTAACGGAACGACAAGCTGACACATTTATGAGATAGGTTCTTTTTATGAAGCTGCTGGTTATTAACCCCAATACCTCAGACACGGTAACCGATAAAATTGCCGCCGTCGCACGGATCGCTGCCGCCAAAGAAACAGAGATAGAATGTGTCACAGCCCCCTATGGAGTGCCTTACATTGCGACACGGGCGGAAGCCCTGATCGGCGGTCGTGCTGCGCTCGAGATTCTTGCGGAGCGAAGTTCCGAATTTGATGCGGCGGTTGTTGCGGCATTTGGTGATCCGGGTTTAGGAGCGGCGCGTGAAATGATGTCGATCCCTGTCGTCGGTTTAACAGAAGCTTCCGTGCTGATGGCCTGCCCCTTGGGGCGGACTTTTTCCATCGTCTCTTTTTCGTCTCGGCTTGAGCCGTGGTATCGGGAATGCGTGGCTTGGCATGGCATGAGTGGTCGACTTGCCAGCATACGCATGCTCGACGCAACAATCGGCGACGTCGGGCAAGTGCAACATGAAAACGAAGAGCTTCTCGTGGCGCTCGCAACCAAAGCGGTCGAAGAAGATGGCGCCGAAGTCGTCATATTGGCCGGTGCCCCTTTGGCCGGATTGGCAACCCATGTTCGCGACCGTATTCCGGTGCCCGTCGTTGAGGGTGTCGCGGCCAGTGTGAAGATGGCTGAAGGTCTGGTTGCGCTTCAACCCCGCAAACCATTGCAAGGGTCCTTTCGACAGCCGGCCCGCAAATCTGCAACGGGATTACCCGATGCCCTGACACGCCTGATCGAAGGTGAAAACGAATAATAATCTATGGAGAAACCAATGACACAACTTGATCTGGTAATTAAAAACGGCACCATTGCAACAGCCGCCGACGTGTTTTCCTGCGATATCGGTATCGTCGATGGCTCTATCGTGGCGTTGGGCCATGACCTTGAAGCCGCAGAAGTTATCGACGCGACGGACAAGATTATCCTGCCCGGTGGTGTTGATGCGCATCTTCACCTGGATCAACCGACTGGTGATGGATCGGTGATGGCAGACGACTTTTTTACGGGCACTCGCTCGGCTGCCTGTGGCGGAACAACAACGGTAATCCCTTTCGCCTGTCAGCAGCGCGGTAATACACTTCGCCATGCCGTCAATGATTATCACGAACGGGCCAATGGCAAAGCCGTTGTCGATTACGCCTTTCACCTGATCGTTACCGACACCACCGATCAGGTTCTGGGCCAGGAACTTCCGGCACTGATTGAGGAAGGCTATACGTCGTTTAAAATTTATATGACCTACGATGATTTGAAACTGGATGATCGGCAAATTCTGGAAGTTCTGTCTGTGGCCCGGCGTGATGGCGCAATGGCCATGATCCATGCTGAAAACACTGATTGCATCGCCTGGTTAACAGAAAAACTGGAACAAGCCGGGCAAACGGCACCGCACTTTCATGCGGCATCTCGTCCGGCAGTTGTTGAGCGCGAAGCGACGCACCGTGCTATTTCGTTGGCAGAATTGGTCGATGTTCCTGTGTTGATTGTCCATGTCTCCGGACAAGAAGCCATCGAGCAAATTCGCTGGGCTCAAAACCGCGGCTTTCGGGTATATGCGGAAACCTGTCCTCAATATCTTTTCTTAACCGCAGAGGATATGGAAACAGACGATTTCGAAGGTGCGAAGTGCATTTGTAGCCCGCCGCCCAGGGACAAAAAAAGTCAGGAGGACGTTTGGCGCGGACTTGAGAACGGAACCTTTCAAGTGTTCTCGTCCGATCATGCCCCGTTTCGTTACGATGACCCCAAGGGCAAAAAGTTAGCTGGCACCAGCGCCGGGTTCAAATATATCCCCAATGGCGTTCCTGGTGTTGAGACCCGGTTGCCGCTGTTGTTTTCAGAAGGTGTAGGAAAAGGCCGTATCGACTTGCGCCGGTTTGTCGAACTGACGGCGGCCAATCCTGCTCGGATTTATGGCCTCTATCCCCGCAAAGGCACCATCGCTGTCGGGGCGGACGCTGATATCGCGATCTGGGACCCGAACAAGGAAGTTGAGATCACGAACGATATATTGCACCACAATGTCGACTACACCCCCTACGAAGGGATTACCGTTCGGGGGTGGCCCGTTACGGTCCTGTCGCGCGGAAAATATGTGATGAAAGATGGTGAATATTGCGGTGTTCAGGGGCATGGTCATTTTCTTGAATGTGATCGCCCGGACCCGGCCCAACCCAAAGGTATGGGCAAGATGATTTAGGCCCTTCTATTAACCCTTGTGTGATGACGCGGAACGGTTCAGGCTGCTGAACCAATTATCCGCGTATATCATCAAGTGGGCCACCCTTCCAAGATGTCTCAGCAGCCTCAAACCATGAATATAACAAGCTGGAGCTTGTTGATATTCCTATCAGTGCTTTGGGGAAGCTCTTTTTTTCTGACGGGGGTCGCCGTCCGGGAGCTTCCGCCCTTAACGGTTGTGCTTGCCCGCGTTGGTTTGGCCGCGCTCCTGCTTCTTCCGTTCTTTTGGTATCATGGTCACAGGTTGCCGACCACGCTCAAGGATTGGGTACCTTTTATCGGTATGGGGCTGACAAATAACGTAATACCTTTCAGTTGTATCTTTTTTGGCCAAACCTACATCACCTCCGGTTTAGCATCTATTATCAATGCCATGACACCTCTCTTTACTGTCCTTGTCATGGCCTCGTTTCTTGAGGAAAAACTGACAACTATCCGTGTGGTTGGTGTTTTGCTTGGGGTGATGGGGGTTGGGATTATCCAGGGCTTTGATATCGATCTCGATCAAGGACAAACCATCGGAATTTTGCTCTGTTTAGTTGCTTCACTCAGTTATGGTTTTTCTGCTCTCTGGGCGCGACGAAAATTGATCGCTGTTCCCCCTTTAAAGTCTGCCACCTGTCAGTTGATGAGTTCAAGCCTGATCATGTGTGTGGTGGTTTCCTTTATTGATCAGCCATGGACTTTGGAAATGCCAAGCGTCAAAATCTGGTTCGCTATTATCGGTATCGGTTCGTTTGGTACCGCCCTGGCCTACATTGTCTTCTACAGGATTATAAAAAATGCCGGTTCCAGCAATGTGATGCTGGTGACGTTACTGGTTCCCATTACAGCGCTTTTACTGGGCGCGACATTCTTGAGTGAACCTATTCATGCACAAGAAATCGTCGGAGCGTTGGTTATTGGCTGTGGGCTGCTGTTTATTGATGGACGCCTGTTTAATGTGTTTCGTCGCAACAAGCCACAGGCGCATTAGGAATGTCCATATTGAGCCCTGAGATATTTCCCGTCGTTTTAGCGTTAACGGCAGCTTTTCTTTTTGCCCTGGGGGTTCAATTTCAACATATCGGTCTGTCGGACGTTAACCCAAGAAACGGCACTGCGATTTCAATTACCACGGCGGCCATCGCTTATTGGCTAGCTGCACCCTTTTTTCTGAACCCACAGCATTTTTTCCACCCAGCGGTTTTTGTGTTTGTCTTGGTTGGCATCTTCAGGCCTTCCCTTTCCGCCAATCTGGCTGTCGCCGGCACACGTTTTCTCGGGCCAACCCTGTCGACTACTTTAAGCTCAACAACACCCCTGTTTGGTGCCGCGTTGGGCGTTTGGTGGCTTGGGGAGCAATTTACCTGGCAAATTGCGCTGGGAACCTGCGGCATTATCGGAGCAATCATTGTTCTCGCCACTGGAAATTTGCGTCTAAAATCGAACTGGCCGCTTTGGGCTCTTGCCCTGCCCATTGGTGCCGCGGTTATACGATCTTTGGCTCACGTGCTTTCAAAGATTGGTATGGAAGATATCAATGATCCCTACTTTGCAGGTCTGGTTGGGTTTTCGGTGTCTGTGATCATTGTTCATATCTCGCTGAAAATTAGAAAAACAAAAACACCTGTTTCGTGGCGCACTAAAAGCCCCTATTGGTTTATTGTATCCGGCTTGATGATGAGTTGCGCGATCATGGCCCTGAACACGGCGCTTTTGACGGGTAAGGTCACGACAATTATCCCGATTGTTGCAGCGTCCCCAATCTTTTCGATGTTGTTGAGTATCTTCATTTTTAAACGCGAACATTTATCTTCACGTGTCGTTATCGCAGTTTTGATCGTGGTGCCATCGGTTGCTTTCATTGCCTTGAACAGGTGATACACTCCCATAATATAGATACACACCTCCTTTTATCTCCCCTGTTTGGTTTATCGCATTGGAAATATCTCAGATCGTTTCAGAAAACGGGTTGCTGATCATGGCGCTGATCGCGGGTGGCCTTGGTATGGGCTTTATATCGGGTTTGTTGGGAATTGGTGGCGGCGCGATATTGGTTCCCATCCTATATGAAGTCTTTCGAAACGTGGGCGTACCGGAGGTGTCCTGTTTACATATTTCGATCGGGACGTCGCTTTTGGTGATGGTGCCGACAACGCTTCGGTCTTTTAAGGCACATCATACGCGGGGCTCGGTTGACCTGTCGGTTCTGCAAACGTTGGCGTTACCAATTATCATTGGGGTTGGCGTCGGTGCCGTAATGGCAAAGCACGCAAGCCCGCAGACGTTAAAATTGGTTTGGGTAACCTGTTTGAGCTTTCTGGCATTGAAAATGGTGTTTACCAAGGAACATTGGCGTTTGGGTGATGCTGTACCGCTCGGCTGGGGCATGAAGGTGTATGGCGTATTCGTTGGCGCCCTATCGACGATCATGAGTATTGGCGGCGGCGCGTTTATTTCATCCATGATGACGCTTTACGGACGGTCCATCCATCAGGCAATTGGAACGTCGTCGGGTGTTGGTCCGCTCATCGCAATCCCCGGCGCTCTGGGCTTTATGTGGGCCGGCTATGGTACTGCTGATTTGCCGGTCGGCTCGCTTGGCTATGTCTCTTTTATTGGTGCGGCAATTATTATACCGGCAAGTGTGGCCGCCGCCCCTTGGGGGGCCAGGCTGGCGCATAACGTTTCCAAACGAAACCTTGAACTGATCTTCGCCGGTGTCATCGGCCTAATCTGTTTAAGGTTTTATCTGAATCTATAAAACCCTCTGTATCACCGTTCTTAAACCAAGCTCGGGCGGTGGTGTAGTTTGTTGTGCAGGGTGCGCTATATGCTTACCAGGCACGCCGTCGATCCGTCATTGACAACTTAGGGAAAGGTTTGGGGCTCTCAGCATACTCTCTCTCGTTTATATATACTCGTGGGTATATTGCTCCAGGAGCATCTTGTATCTTACCAACTGTGCGGTGCTACTGATATTCAGCTTCTCATATAATCTGGCTCGGTGCTTTTCAACGGTGCGAAAACTGATTCCAAGCGACAGTGCAATCGATTTGTTGCTCATGCCTTCCGAAAGGGCGGCAAAGATTTCTTTTTCCCGTGTCGTTAGCTGATTGTGCATAGCGTTTAACTGTTGGGCATCCGTCAATATTTCAATATCCTTAATAAGGTTCTGGACGCCAACAAAGTGAGTGATCATGCCATCGTCACCAACAATTGGATTGATCTCCAGCTTATTGGTAAAACGGCTTCCGTCTTTACGATAGTTTGTGAGGATAGATTTGATGGGCAGACAATTTTGAAGGCTGTGGCGGATTTTTTCATTTTCCGAAAGATTATCTCCCGGTTGCTGCAAGAGTTTACAACTCCGCCCTCGCACTTCTTCTAGGGAATAACCGGTCAATACTTCAAAAGCTGTGTTTACATAGACAATGGGGAAGTAAGATTTTCGAGCATCGCATATAACGGCCGAAATCGGCATTGATCTTATTGCGCTATGGTCCCTAAACAAAGTATTCATTACGGGTCTTGTTCTATAAAAATTCTCGTAAAAAACGAAATTAAAATATTTAATCACTACTTATATTAAAAATATTTAGTGATAACTCTTACCAATACAGAATTCACCTACGTATGTATATGGGTATTACTCCCCATACATTCATCATGCCTCATATGGTACACGACCCTTATTCTATACCTTCATCACAATCTAATGTGTATCCAGCACCAGTCAGTAGGAAAAAAAATGTATTGGGCAAATATCAAAACCAGGTCAAAGATTCTTATCGGCATATCGATCCCGTTAATCCTCCTCGTGATTTTGGGAGGCCAAGCCCTATACAGTCTTGGGCAATACTCGACGACGGGAAAGTGGGTCAACCATACCTATAACGTGCTGAGCAAAGCAGAGGCGATTATCGCTTCTGGCGTTGATATGGAAACTGGAATGCGGGGGTATTTACTTGCCGGTAAAGAAGAATTTCTTGATCCCTACAAGAGTGGTGAAAAATCGGCATACGAGCGCATCGGCGATCTACAGAAGACAGTAAGCGATAATCCGGGGCAGGTTGCGCGATTGGCCGAAGTTGAAAACGTGCTGAGAGAATGGCAATCCAACGTAACGGAAGTTCAAATCCAGTTGCGCCGCGATATCGGTGATGCACAGACCATGAATGACATGGCTGAATTAGTTGGACAGGCCAAAGGCAAAGCGTTCTTCGATAAGTTCCGGGGGCAGATCGCAACCTTTATTGAGCGGGAACAGGTGCTTTTGGTTAAGCGCGAACAAGACTTCGCCGAATTACTGATCGCTCCGACTGTCGACAGTTCTATCGCCAAGGATACATTAAAATGGGTGACCCACACCTACAGGGTCATCGCCCAGGCCAACGATATTGTGGCCGCCGCCGTGGACATGGAAACCGGCATGCGCGGATACTTGCTTGCCGGTAAAGAGGAATTTCTTGACCCGTATAAAGGGGGAGCGGAGAGATTTTACAAATTATCAGACGCACTGATTGAAACCGTAAATGATAACCCGCCTCAGATGGATCTTTTGCGCCAAACGGCAAACACCATACGGGAATGGCAGAAAAATGTCACAGAGCCCATGATTGCGTTGCGCCGCCAAATTGGTGATGCGAAGACGATGGATGACATGGCTGATCTTGTTGGTGAAGCCCGTGGCAAAGCTTATTTTGATAAGTTTCGTGGCTTGATGAGCGATTTCTCAGCCGAGGAATCCGGTCTTATGGAAACAAGAAAGGCAGAGAACGCGGCTACGAAATCCTTTACCGAATATGTGATTTCCGGTGGCGTTATCATCGCCCTCATTCTGGGTGGGGGTGTTGGCTGGCTTATCGGCAATGGGATTGCAGGCCCAATCGGTGGGATGACGAATGCGATGCGCCTACTAGCCGGTGGCGATAAAACCGTCGAAATCCCGGGTACGGATCGGGGTGACGAAGTCGGTGAGATGGCCTCAGCTGTTTTGATCTTTAAAGAGAATATGATCAAGTCTGATGAACAGGCGGCTGAACAGGCGAAAGAGCGCGAAGGCCGTGAACGTCGGGCTCATAAGGTTGATGAACTGACAAAAGGTTATGATACGGAGGTTAGCAGTGTTCTTGAAACGGTTGCCGCCGCTGCAACCGAGCTGGAAGCGACTGCGGGCTCAATGACACAAACTGCTACAGAGACCAGTCAGCAGTCAACGTCTGCATCTGGCGCGTCCGAAAAAGCGTCTTTCAATGTTCAAACGGTCGCCTCAGCTGCGGAAGAACTATCCAGTTCCATCAGCGAAATTAGCCGTCAGGTTTCTAAGTCAACAGAGATCACCGGAACAGCAGTTCATGATGCCAATGAAGCCAATAAAATGATCAATGGGTTGGTGATGTCAGCTCAAAAGATTGGTGAAGTTGTCAGCTTGATTACGGATATCGCGGACCAGACAAACTTGCTGGCCTTGAATGCAACCATTGAAGCGGCCCGTGCTGGTGACGCGGGTAAAGGGTTTGCAGTTGTGGCATCTGAAGTTAAAAATCTGGCAAATCAGACAGCCAAGGCGACGGAAGAAATCAGTTCCCAGATTTCTGGCATTCAAAGTGCAACCGAAGACTCTGTCAAATCGATTGAGGACATTACGGCGACGATTAACAACATCAACGAAATTTCGTCTGCCATTGCCGCTGCGGTAGAAGAACAAGGTGCCGCGACGCAGGAAATTGCACGAAGTGCCGAAGAGGCCCTTACGGCCACATCGGAAGTCACCTCGAATGTTGGCAGTGTGACCACTGCCGCCAGTGAAACCGGTCAATCATCTGGTGCTGTTCGTGAAGCGGCTCAAGAGCTGTCGACACAGACAGAAAACTTGAGCAGGATGACCCAGAAGTTTCTGGGAGAAGTTCGCAGCGCCTAGTGGCATTCTAACGCCGGTCTCACCCTACCCTTCAAGTCGTCTTGAAGATCACTACTGGGGATTTGTGTTTTGAGATCTTCTGGCCTTACTCTCGGAAAAGAGGGTAAGGCCAGATTTCTTTTCGGGGCAATGAAGACAATGGGCTGTGACACAAAGTTGGTCGACCCTAGCTGCCGCTATTACACTTGATTGATATGTACCTTCAATCGGTTGAGTGCGACTTCAATGATCGCACGCGGGCATGCAAGGTTGATGCGTTCGAAGCCGAAACCTTCGTCGCCAAAGACGTGGCCCTCATCAAACAGAACTTTCGCATCCAATTGGGTCAGTCTTTCCAAGGCGGGCTTGTCCAGACCAAGTGCGCGGAAATCAATCCAGGCAAGATAGGTTCCCTGCAATTCGGTCAGGCGAAGTTGCGGCAGGTTTTCGGCCAGGAAATGTTTTAAAAATAGGTAGTTGCCGTTGATATAATCCAGCACTTGGGCAAGCCAGTCTTCGCCTTCGTTAAAGGCCGCTTCAATAGCGACCAGTGCCAACGGGTTCAAACCTCCGGCGACGCCGGTTTCTGCCATATAACGATCGTAATCGGCTTTCAATTTCGGGTTTGGGATGATCAGATTGGAAAGATGCATACCTGCCAAATTGAAGGTTTTCGAAGGCGCGGTGCAAACAACGCTATTGTTCGCGAATTCGTCGCCTAACATTGCATAAGGCTGAAAAGTGATGCCGGGCATCATCAGGTCCGCGTGGATTTCATCCGCAATGACAAGAACGCCGTTGCGATTACAAATCTCGCCATATTGGCGCAACTCATCAGCCGTCCAGACACGCCCTACCGGATTATGGGGGCTGCACAGGATCGCCATCTTAACGTCAGGATCGGCGGCTTTAATTTCCAGATCCGCAAAATCCATCCGGTAGGCCCCGGCCTCCTCAATCAAGTTGCTCGATACGATCTCGCATCCGCCATGTTTGATCGAACGGAAGAAAGGATAATAAACGGGTTTTTGAACCAGAACCTTGTCACCTGGTTTGCACCAGGTTTTGACGGCGAAATGAAGCGCCGGAACAACACCCGGAGTCGTGCTGATCCATTCTTTTGGCACGTCCCATCCATGGCGTCTCGAGAGCCAGTTCGTGACCGCATCAAAGTAACTGTCCGTGGCGCTGGTGTATCCAAATATGCCGTGCTGGACGCGCTGTGTTAGGGCGTCGATAACCGGCTGCGGACTGGCGAAATCCATATCTGCGACCCAGACGGGAATTGGGCCTTCACTTTGCAGCGTGGAATCAATTGGCGTTATTGGTCCGGAATGGCTGCCGCCCCAATAGAAGCTCCATTTGTTGGAGCCCGTTCCGTTGCGATCAATGACGCGATCTAAATCATATTTCATTTAATTAGCACTCTGTTCTTTGTTGAGTTTGGTGTAATGAAGACTACTGGTCGGCACTATTCTGATATCGATTTTTTTATAGGCTTCGTGATATTGCCGAGCTCTTTAATAAGGTGGGGCCTCTATACCTTATCCCATAACGTGTAATCAATACGTGGTATGTGAACTGGTATAAAGGCTAACCGCCAGGAAGAAATGTGCGGCGCCCCTCTTGTACCCTGTTGATAATAAAGTCAGCAGTGGCTCTTACTCTTGCCAATTGTCGTGCGTCGGATTGGATGACGAGCCAATAGGTGCGGGTAATCTTCATATCGTCCAGGGCCAGGCGTTGCAGATCGGTTTGGCCTGACGCCATAAAACAAGGCAAGACACATAAACCGGCACCGCCTTTTGCTGCAGCCATTTGCGTCAGGATATTTGAAATGCGGACGTCAGGAATGATTGATTTTGAGATTTCGTCCAAATAGTCATGCGTCGGTGTCGGCAACATATCATCAATGTATCCAATGAATTTATGCGCCTCGAGATCCGATTTCTGTTTTATCGGCGATGCCTTCTTTAAATATTTGGGAGAGCCATAAACACCAAGCTCATAGTCCGTCAGCTTGACGGCATGCAAGGAACCGCGTGTCGGGCGTATGTTTGTGATTGCCATCTCGGCTTCGCGTTTAGATAAACTGACAACCCTTGGATTGGCGATAAGCTCCAGCTGCAAGTTGGGATAAGCGGATTGAAATTGATCAAGGTGTGGCCCAAGAAAAAACGTCCCAAATCCCTCCGGGCCGGCAATTCTGATAGTTCCCGTCAGTTCGGAAACTTGATCAGTAAATCGGGCATAAATCCCTGCTGAAAGAGACTCAATCGCTTCTGCATCTGCCAACAGATCTTCCGCCGCGGCTGTTGGTCGGTAACCCACCGTTAATCGGTCAAAGAGCCGCACTTTTAGAGCGTCTTCAAGTCGCGAGATGCGCCGGCCAAGGGTTGTGTGATCAACCTGTAGCAACCGGGCTGCAGCTGTCAGTTTGCCGGTCCGCATCACCGCCAAAAAGGCCTGTAGATCATTCCAATCAAAATTTTGTTTCATATGTGATTTTTTGCACAACAGATGCACAAAAAACAGCATTTATATGCAATTAAAAGCATATTAGCCTCCATCCGCAAATAAACGATGAAGCAAGTTTTCCAATGCGTTTTCTCTCATAACTCTAGCGACGTCAGGAACCCATCCGATGAGCCTTATAGCGAAACTCCGTGAACGTGAAGAAGCAGGACAACCCGTCCGGGTAGGACTTATTGGTGCGGGTAAGTTTGGTGCCATGTTCCTTGCTCAGGTTCCAAGAACACCGGGCCTCCATTTGGTCGCGATTGCCGATTTGTCGCCAGACAATGCACGCGCCAGTCTTGCGCGTATCGGCTGGAAACCGGAAGCCTCTCAAGCAACGTCTTTGGACGATGCACTCAGCAAGGGTACAACACATATAACAGATAATTGGGAAGACCTGTTGGCCTGCGGTCCCATTGACGTAATTGTCGAATGCACAGGAAATCCGATTGTGGCTGTTGATCATTGCCTGGCCTCATTTAAAGCTGGCAAACATGTGGTCAACGTAACGGTTGAGGCAGACGCATTTTGTGGCCCCCTTCTCGCCCAACGCGCAAAAGACGCCGGTGTTCTCTACAGCTTGGCTTTTGGTGATCAGCCGGCCTTGATTTGTGATTTGGTGGATTGGGCACGCGGTTGTGGGTTCCCTGTTGTTGCTGCGGGCCGGGGGCATAAATGGCTGCCGCACTTCAGTGAGTCAACGCCGGAAACCGTTTGGGATAACTGGGGACTGACAGCCGAACAGGCTGAAATTGGCGGCCTCAATCCAAAGATGTTTAACTCATTCCTTGATGGCTCAAAGCCAGCCATCGAATGTACCGCTGTTGCCAACGCCTGTGACCTGATGTCCCCGGATAATGGCTTGGCGTTTACGCCGTCGACCATTGAAGATATGCCGTCTGTGCTGCGTCCGGTCGACGAAGGCGGCAAGTTAGAAAAAAAAGGCGTCGTCGAAGTTATCTCAAGCTTATATGAAGACGGAACGCCTGTTCCCTATGATATCCGCAATGGTGTCTGGGTTTGTATTGAAGGGGAGTCCGAATATATACGCCGCTGCTTCCAGGAGTATGGGGTGCAAACGGACCCCAGCGGTCGATACAGCGTGATTTACCGACGCTGGCATTTGATTGGTCTTGAGGTTGGTATTTCCGTTGCCTCAGTTGCCTTGCGTGGTGAAGCAACGGGAGCCGCGACCTGTTTTAATGCCGATGTTGCGGCCACAGCAAAGCGTGACTTGGCGGTGGGAGACATGCTGGATGGTGAGGGTGGCTACACAGTTTATGGAACCCTTCAACCGGCACAAAAATCTGTCGAAAGCGGATTGCTGCCGCTGGGGCTTGCGAGCCAACTGGAAGTCGTGAAACCGGTCAAGAAAGGCAGTTTTGTTCGGTGGTCTGACGTGAAGATTGATGACTCTCTTTCCGCTTACAAGATCCGCCGGGAGATGGAAAACTTGTTCCCATTTGGCGGTGGGGCCTGATCCTTCCCGTGTATCTAATCAATTTTCCCATCTCATTCCTGGTGTAAACTTAGAGGAGCCGCGCCTGTTTTGTGGCTCCCTTTTTTTGTTTTTGTTTGAAAACTTCGCTTATAAGGCAACATCCGGAATTGATTCGTTTGGTTGATTGGCATTGGCTAAGGGGAGTTGCATGATTACGGAATCCATCCATCGATCAAACTTAAGACCAATGTCTTTAATCACCCCGGCTTGGTTAAAACCGAGGCTCTTATGAAATCCGATGGAGTTCAGATTGTTGGAATCACCAATGACAGCAACCATCTGTCTGTACCCCTTCGCTTTGCATTGATCGATCAGATCGCGGAGCAGGCAACTGCCGATGCCGAGACCGCGTGCGCTGTGATCAACGTAGATTGTATTTTCCACCGTATAGCGGTACCCAATACGAGGTCGGTATGAGGAGGCATATGTATAGCCCACGACACGACCATCGTGTTCGGCAACACGGTAAGGGTAGCCGCCAGACAAAATAGCATTACGCCGCCGGGTCATTTCATCAATCGAGGGCGGTACTTCTTCCCAACTGGAGACGCCCTTCAGAACTTCATTTGCGTATATGGCACAAATTGTCTCCATGTCATGGTCGGCGACATCGCGTATTTCGGTTTTTATGTTTGGCGTAATTTTTATCATTTTTTCTCTCAGTGATCAGGGGATAATACCCAAGCTATAGAGCGCTAGTAGGATCATTAGGCCGGAAAAAGCCTGTAAAGTTGCGCCACCTGCTAACAGGGTGACGGTTTTGATTTCAGGGCTTAGTGCAAGTGCGTCTTGTCGAACCAACCAGTAAAAACTGTCGTTTGGTAAAATTGCAACGAATGAGCCAAGGCAAATCGCGAACACAGCGGCGACTGGCGACATATTTGATGCCGCTACTATGGGTGCCGCAACAGGGGCAATGGCCGCAAATGTTACCATGCTTGAGCCTTGAGACAACTTGAACACTGCCGTCAGCGCAAAGAGACCGATAATCCCAAGCACGCCGTCCTGAGCTGGAAAGAGATCGGCAATGGGAATAACAATCGTAACGAGGCCAGCAAATGCGCTTGAGGCACCGATCAATAAGAGTAAAGAGCCTGTCCGCCGGATCGCGTCATCCATACATTGACGTCGCTGATCTTGGGACACGGACCAAAGTCCCCAGGAAGCAGTAAACAGCAGGGCCCCCTTCGCGTTTGTCAAAAAATCAAGTACTGGATGAGAGGCGAAATCTACCATCTCCCCAATAATCAGCAGGAGTGCCAGTATGGCGAACGGCAAAAAAGTTAAGATAAGTTCCTTCCTGTTTATGATCAATCCATCTTCAGAAGAAGAGGTCTCTGAATACGATACATGATTGCCCCAGCAAACGCCGACAGCCCAAACAGGTATGAGCAAACCTATGCCAACGACTAGCAAAGATGAACTTTGGACTCCAAGCCCTGTTGCTACGATCAGAGGGCCTGCGGGAAACAGGAGTTTGAAGCCAGCATAGGAACCAAAGGCAATGGAAACGCGCCGCCGACCGGCTAATGGTGACAGGGCTGCGTATGCGGTATCGGGACAGACCATGCCGGCACCCGCAAACGGAGACGTCGCAACAGCGACCCCGGATGCTGCGCCAATATCTTTCCTGGATAAGACAGCCGCAAGAGCAAATGACGGAAGCAGAATCAAGGCAAACTCCCCCAGAGACCGTCCCCAACCGGCGTTAAAGATCCCTATCAATTCTGGTGCTGTGATGCCTTGGGAGAGTCCAAGCCCTAAAGTGATTGCAATGATCCAGACGACCGGTGGCCAATTGGGTATAAAGGACCATTTTTGGTGCCTAAGCTTGTGCATCACGTGTGTCATAATCTTTATCCATTATATCTCATTAAACTCATGCTATAGTTTATTAGTAGGCGGAAAAAACGATATTAATGGAGTTCTAATAATGAGTTTTTCTCATAATAAAGGCCCCCTGCCTTCCTTAAGAGCAATCACCGCCGTTGAAGCAACAGCAAGGCTTGGGAGTTTTACGGAGGCCGCCCGCGAATTGAACGTCACGCAGGGAGCTATTAGTCGACGCATTCAAGAACTTGAACGCATGCTTGCCGTTGAATTGTTTGTCCGCTCGGGGCCAAAGCTTAGGTTGACTGATACCGGCCAGACGTTTGCACGAAGCATTGGTCGGATTTTAGAGGACTTGAATGAAGCCATAGCCGTTGCTCGCGGACATCAGGAACGTGGCTACGTCACTCTGTCGATGTTGCCTTCTGTCGCCACGAAATGGTTAGCCCCACGCCTTGATCGCTTAATCAAAAAATACCCGGAGATTGATTTGCGTGTATCCGCGTCGCGTCAATTCGTAAATTTTGACGCGGAAGGCATTGATGCGGCAATCCGATATGGAAAAGGAAACTGGCCCGGACTCAACGCCAAATTACTCTGTACCGAGACGGTGTTTCCTGTTTGCTCTCCGTCATATGCTAAGAAATTGAAACTAAAGACGCCTGACAGGCTTGCCCATGCGACCCTCTTTCATGCCGATATTGATGAAGACTGGAAGTCATGGTTTGCATCGGCGGAAATTTCTCATGTTGAAATTCCAAGTGGTCCAAGTCTGGGGGATTATGCGGCGATTTTGCAGGCAGCGATAGATAGCCAAGGTGTTGCCCTAGGGCGTTCCCTACTTGTTGCTGATGATCTTGCTACGGGGCGGCTAATTGCGCCGTTCGATATCGATCTTCCGGCTTCTTTTAGCTACTGGTTTGTGGCGCCAGTAAAACGCGCCGAAGCCTCCAATTTGGCCGTTGTAAAACAATGGGTGCAAGATGAGTTTGGTTGTGTTGGTTAAGTGCAGAGGGAGCTTTGATCTCTAGCCTCCACTTTTTTACCGTCCTGACGGGACATACTGATCGGATGACTTGGTTATTCAAAACCATGGTTTGGTCGCAATGTGAAAAAATTGTAAAAAAGTTTGTCTTACTTTCGAAGTGATACAATTGATTACATTTTTCAGATTGAATTAGGCACTTCAAAGTTTATTCATTGCAAAACTCCAATTAATAAAAAAAACATGGAATTTGTTATGACTAAATTTTTAAAAACGCATGGAACAACCTTCACGTTTGCCTTGTTTCTGGTGTCAACGGTGTCGGGTGTTTTCCTTTTCTTCCATATTGCCTCGTCGACTTTTCATGCCATGCACGAATGGCTGTCTATGGCTCTATTGATCCCTGTCGCCATTCATATGTGGCGCAACTGGGCTTCATTTCTTACCTATTTTAAACGCAAAACGATGGTGATACCTCTTGTTCTCTCCCTTGTTGCGGGTGCGGTTTTTGCATATCCATCTCTAACGTCAACTTCCAGAAACGGAAGCCCCATCCAAATGACCATGCGCGCCATGCTAAGCGGATCTATTGCGCAGGTTGCACCGCTTTACAAATTGACGCCCGAAGCTCTGGCAGAGCGCTTGTCAAAGAAAGGCTATGTGGTGAGTTCTGCAAGCCAGTCGCTGCGTGAGGTTGCCGAAGCATCTGGTAAACGTGCGGGTCCCGGGTTCATGGCAGACGTCGTGTTCCCCTAGTCGACCGTTCAACGGTTTAAGGAGAAAGTATCGGAAACCGCACGGTGACTTCTGTTCCGACACCAAATTCGCTTGTTAGCGTAAACGTCCCCCCCAGATGTTCTGTGAGTTTTTTTGTAATGGGTAAGCCAAGACCTGACCCTTTGTGGCTTCGGGTTTCAGCTGACGCTACCTGTCCGAAGGGCTCCAGAACCTTGGGGATGTTGGATGCTTCAATGCCAATGCCATTATCTGAAACCTTAAAAACGGCGAACCCTGAGTCATCGAGCAAACAGAGACACGTCACCTGCCCTTCTTTAGGCGTGAATTTGACAGCATTTGTAACCAGGTTAAGAATGATTTGTCGTACGGCGGTTAAGTCAGACCGGATTAATGGCGGCGTGTCCGGAAGAACAATTTTCAGCTGGACTTCTTTTTCCAACGCCCAACTACCGACATACTTTGTGGTCTCACGTATGACATTGGACAGGTTAATGGTTTCGTAAGTAAAATCTTTGCGGCCTGCTTCAATCTTTGCCAGGTCAAGTACTTCATCAATCAGTTCCGACAGATGATTTCCTGCACCTTCAATATCTTCAATGAATTCGGTGTACTTGGAGTTTTGAAGAGGCCCATACATTTCCGATTTTATAATCCCTGAGAAACCGAGGACCGCATTTAAGGGTGTTCTTAGTTCATGGCTCATATTTGCTAAAAACTCGGTCTTGGCCCTATTTGCCGTTTCCGCTTCCATTTTTGCATGAGCTAATTCCAGGGCAAACGATTTGGTTCTCGATTGGAAGATGTAAGCCACAACACCCATTAAGGCGAAAACAAAGAGAAACCCCACTATGAGAAATGGCAGGACTTCATCACCGGGTAAAACGGGCGTCCAAATCAAGCTGCCAAAATCAGATCCATCAGGTCCGACGACGTCAATTTTAGCATCCGACGTTAGGTTTCTTTCAGGACTCCATGTCAGTCCGTACAGCAAATAATCTGTCGCAATTTTATGTAGATACGCATCATCAAGTTTGCGCGTAATAATAAGAACGCTATCGGTAGCCGTATTAACTTCGACACCGTCAATCGTTTCGTAAGTCGTCATCCGAAGGACACTGGTAAAATAAATGCAGTCAGGATCACGGATAAACCCACTTACAGCGGTCGGTTCAGCTGACCGCCCGCCTGATTTTGCCTGCTCGATCAGGGTTTCGAGAGGACGACCAAACCGTGCGATCGGGTCATCATCCGAGCGTTGCCCCGATAGCGCGCTATAAACTGTGAGATTGTTGCTATCGAGCACATAGGTCGAAGATATTTCCGATGTTTCATAAAGATAACTTCCAAAGTTTTGATCACCCCAATCAAGATTTACACGGAAAACCATGTTCTCGACGGCCTCATCCCAGTATCCGTTATCAATCGCGATCCTTGCCAGGTTGGTCTCGTTACTGGCAACAACGGCCTTCGCCTGGTGAATGGATGCAAGCACAGCATCTTTGTTCTGATTGTGGGTTACAAAGACGACCAAACTTATAATGGTCAAGAAACTGGCGGCTAAAAGCACAAAGAAGGGTGCTGATATCTGCCTAATTGCTGTTTTTATATCCGGTTGTGGCGCGGTCATCGTAGCTCCAGAATACAGTCTTCGTAAACGGTTAAACATCGAAACAGCGGGCGCTCTTATTGCGCCAAACGTTAAGGAATTCTCTCTTCTCTAGCATAAAAGGCTAGCGCTTTTACGCAAGAGCGGAATGATAATGTATGCAGCGCGCCGTACGGAAATCTTGTTTACGATAGAACAATCTATAATTGTTTTTGTCAAAATAATGCCACATTTAATGCCTATTTATTTTTTCCTTTGGAAAAGGGCGTAAATGATGAAGCAGATTGGACTCCTGATTGTTTTGCTGTCAATTTCCGGCTGTATGGATGTCGTTTCCAGCAGTTCACAGCAAATTTCGATCGATCACAGTGCTTTTGATAGGAAGCGCGCTTTCGTCACAGCTCAACAACATTGCTATAGTCATGGTAAAAATGCATTACGTACTTCCGAAATGGGCCTATTGCGGACCCAATCAAGTTACACTTGTAAGTGAGGCAGCGCGTATCAGCAAATACGGCGCCATACATGAAACCGGATGGCCTCCACTGCGGACACAGAAAAAGAAACCTTGGCATTCGACGGTGATCAGTTAAATTTGGTGATCAAGAAATTCCAAGACCTGTTTTGCCAATCGGCATTAAGATGAATACCAAAATTGATTTTTACGTTTCTCCAGAGGTGCTGCACCATCGCGGTATCCCCTCTCCCTTTCGCCTTTTGGCAGTCCGGAGTTCAGTTTGAATGCAGAGTGGCTTATTAGAGCGCTGGTCAACACTACCGGGTAATGTGCGCGGTTCACTGATTGTCTTGTTTGCGTCCCTGATTGCCGTCGTAATGACGTCGTTTATCAAGTTTGTCGGCCAAGATATCCCGGTTATTGAAATCCTGTTTATTCGCCAGATTTTTGTTCTGGTGATCATTTCACCGGTTATCATCAAAAATTTAGGAACCGTTTTTGTCACCAATGTTTTCCATTTGCATTTCATCAGGAGCCTGTTCTCGGTGATTGCGATGTTTACCGGCTTTACCGCAGTTGTCCATTTGCCGCTGGCCGAGGTGACGGCGATCAGCTTTTCGCGAACTCTTTTTACGACCATTCTCGCAATCATATTTCTAAAAGAAGTCGTCGGTGTCCGACGCTGGACCAGTGTGTTCATCGGGTTTGTCGGTGTCTTGATTATCGTGCGTCCCGATGCGGACAATATCAATATATACGCCTTGCTGGCGCTCGTGTCTGCCTTGTTTGTCTCTGGGATCAGCGTTGCCATGCGTAAGCTTTCGCAAATAGATAACCCTTCGACCATTATGGCCTACCAATCAATTTTTGTAGCGCTCGTCATGGGGGGGCCTGCCCTTTATTATTGGGTGACACCCAACCTGGAGCAAATGCTCTATATCATGATGGTTGGGGGGCTGATGTCATTGATGCAGTGGCTGTTTATACAGGCATATAAAGCGGGTGAAGCGGCTGCGATCGCGCCTATGGAATACACGCGCCTTATTTATGCAACGATCATCGGCGTTATCGTCTTCGCTGAAGTCCCAACTCTGTGGACCCTATCCGGCGCCGCCATCATCGTCGCCAGTACGCTCTATACGATGCACCGGAATGCCGTGAAGAAGCAGGTGAAGCGTGAAGATGAAGTTTAAAGTGGAGTTGGTAAGCAATAATTCAAAGGAATATGCATCCAACATTGAGTAAAAAATCTATTGAAACCGGAATCACGCCGACGATGAATGGTGCTTCTGATATCATTTCCCGCGTTGACACACTATAACAACTGATCCAGAGCGTTCAGCCATTTCCCGATCCGCTTTTCATTGACCCCGAAATCGCTCTTGCCGTAGTGGGAGCGGCTATAGATGGCGAGGGTTGAGGTGGTGGTGTTGAGGGGCAGGAATTGTACCGTAATGCTGTCTGGGTATCTGATCAGCAGTGTACGCTGAATGTATGTGAAGGTTTCGTTTCCTTCGTCGATCACTTCCGGATCGATGTTGGGCTGGTTTGCCATCACTTCCGACCACTTTTGTTTGAGCTGGTCGGCTGGTATCGGGAAGACGGGGCTTATCGCGTCGGGTGTTTCGGTGCACAGGTTTTCAGGGCAGACCAGATGCTGATTTGGGTTTGGCGTTTTCTTCAAAGTTGCAAAAGGGATCGGCGTTTGATCAATCGGGCCAAAGAGGAAAGACAGGACGCGTTCACGACCGAACCCGGCAATGCTGACCCCCATAAGGATCACAACAATAACAGTAACTTTGATAGCGGGACGCAATAATCGCATGGATTTAGGCTTCTCAGTTTGGGGTTAGTTCAACATTGATTTGCCGCGCACCATATCGGCCCCCTTCTCCGCAATCATGACCACGGGTGAATAGGTGTTGGAGCTGACGACCCTGGGCATGATGGAGGAATCAATAACGCGTAAGCCTTCAATGCCACGCACTTTTAAATCGGGTGTGACGACACTGCGCGGATCGGATGCAGGTCCCATACGGCACGAGCCCGCCGGGTGATAATCCGTCTTGCAATTTTCCCGACCGAAAGCGGCGATCTCATCATCGGTTTGAACATCCGGACCGGGTGAAACTTCGCCTTTAATGTAGGGCTTGAAGCTCGGTTGCTGCATGATTTTGCGACCGATCTTAAAACCCTTGATTGAGGTTTCCAGATCATGCGGGTCGGACCAGAAATTGGGATCGATGATTGGTGCTTCGTTCGGGTCGGATGATCTGAGCGTGACGCTGCCCCGACTTCTGGGTTGCATGATCGTCGAGTTGAGTGTGACACCGTTATCAAGTTTTTTGACGCCGCGCTCCAGCCCAGATCCGGGCAGAAAATGAAACTGAATATCCGGTGATGGCGCGTCTGTGTTGGCCCACCAGAAACCACCACCATCAACAAGGTTTGATGCCACCGGCCCTTTGCGGAACAACAGATATTGAAGACCTGCCCATGCGGCCATATGGAAAGGTTTGTAACGATCAAAGCTGTGGTCATCTGTGCATTCACTGACCTGAAAAATATCGACATGATCGTGCAGGTTCTTGCCGACGCCCGGAAGGTCCGCGACAACGTCAATGCCCAGGGCTTTCAATTCGTCGGCAGGACCAATGCCCGATAACAACAATAACTTTGGCGAGCCGATGGCCCCGGCTGTCACCAAAACTTCTCGCGCGCATTTTAGAGTGCGGATCGATCCACCTTGTTTCATAACAACGCCAGTAGCCCGTCCATCTTCGACCGTGATATTTTCCACCATTGCGTTTGTTTCAATTGATAAATTGGGCCGTGATAAGACGGGACGAAGGTAGGAGACAGGTGCGCTGGAGCGTCGGCCGTTGTGGGTCGTTGTTTGATAGAATCCGAATCCTTCCTGACTTTCTCCGTTAAAATCCGGGTTATAAGGGAACCCGGCTTCCTGACAGGCTTTGACGAAAATTCGTGTCATGCTTTGCGGTTCCGGATCGGAGACTTTTAACGGGCCATCAACGCCGTGCCATTTATTTGAAAAGCGCGGGTTATGTTCCGAGCGGCGGTAGTAAGGTAAAATCTCTTCATGCGACCAGCCTTCGCAACCGTGCTCGCTCGACCATTCGTTATAGTCGTTCGGGTTGCCGCGTGTGAAAACTTGCGCATTGATCGAGCTGCCACCGCCCAACACTTTGCCTTGCGGGTACCACATCTCCCGTCCGTTCAGATTTTTCTGAGGCGCTGTCGAGTACCCCCAGGAGCCAAGGGTGCCTGTCATCTTGGCGAAACCAGCGGGCATATGGATCAAGGGATGCCTGTCTGGTTTACCTGCTTCTAGCAATAGGACCTTTACAGTTGGGTCTTCCGTAAGGCGATGCGCTAAAACACACCCGGCCGGGCCTGAGCCGGCAATAATGTAATCGAACATGTGAACCTCCCCAATAAGCAAAGCAAAAATACGGTTCGCCTCAGGTTAGCCTATCATAACGTCGAAGAATGTGAAGGGTTACTAAAACTGCGAGATCATTTCTTGATGCAATGGGAACATATAGTACAAATGAGCTTGCTGACACGGGTTACACACCCGTGATGCGCATTATCATTCTTTGAATACTTTGGCGATACCACCAACGATCGCCCTCAACAAACGGTTAAGGATCAAGCATATGCAAAAACGCAAACTCGGAAATACGGGGACAACAGTCTCGCCTTTTGGGATCGGGGCCCTCTCCTTCTCCGATTTTTACGGGCCCACAGATACCGAAAAGTCCCATGCGATTTTGTCGACAGCGCTGGATCTGGGGATTGATTTTCTCGATACCTCGAACGTTTATGGATTTGGTTTATCGGAGGAACGGATCGGGTCCTTTTTGTCCAAACAAGGAGCAGGTAAAAGCGATTTGTTTAAGATTGCGACCAAGGGCGGGATTCGCCGGACTAAAGATAGAACAACATCTTTTGATAACAGCCCTGAACACATTACCGAAGAACTTGATAAGTCCCTCAAGCGGTTAGGTGTCGATAACATTGAACTTTATTATATTCACCGGCGTGATCCGAGCTGCCAGATAGAAGATGTTACCGAATTGTTGGCAGGATTTGTAAAGGACGGGAAAATTAATCAGTTCGGGTTTTCAGAGATTGCCCCTTCGACTTTGGCACGGGCAGCTGCCGTCCATCCGGTTGGCGCTGTGCAGTCAGAATATTCCTTGTCGACGCGCGCTCCTGAACTGGGGCTGTTGCAAGGAACCGCTGCCATTGATGCCTCTTTCGTGGCTTTTAGCCCTGTCGGCCGTGGTCTGTTGACCGATACGCCACCATCGCGTGAAAAAGCGGAAAACATTCCCTTTTTGGCCAACAACCCAAGATTCATGGAACCAGACTTAAGCTATAATCTGGCGGCGACAGACCGTTTGCGGGCCTTTGCTGCGGATAAGGGGGTTAAGACCTCATCACTCGCGATTGCCTGGTTGTTGCATCAGGGCGATCACGTGATCCCGATCCCGGGAACGCGCTCGACCGCACATTTACGGGAATTAGTAGCGGGTATAGAGCTAAAACTAAGCGCATCGGACTTGCAGGACATCGAGCAGATATTACCCGTTGGCTGGGCGCATGGCGATCGTTATACGGTTGCGAACTGGAACGGGCCAGAAAGGTTCTGTTAAACCTCCTTCCAAGCCCGCATGGACTTAAAATTCGAGTCTCCGACGATTGTTGTTAATGTTGACGGCTCTTTTTCTATGTCGGTTTTACAAGACATAGGCGATCAAAACTCGAAGATTGGTTCTCAGCAATGGGAACCGTTACGGACGTATCAACCAGTGAAAAAATTGGAAAAATAACATGTTTAAGATTCATGCCATATTAACAAAATCATCATGTTTTCTAACACCCCTATTCGCCGTGGCTGCTGTTACTTCGGTGCTATCAACATCACTATCAATCACGCAAAGTTACGCAGCTGACACATTCGTCTTCACAGCGATTCCTGATGAAGATGAAAGCCGCCTGCGTGCGCGTTTTAATAAGGTTGCCGACTACTTGGGTAAAGAGCTTGGTATCGATGCCAAGTATATCCCCGTTAAATCCTATGCGGCTGCGGTGACGGCCTTTCGCAACGATCAGGTACAGTTAGCCTGGTTTGGCGGATTGTCTGGCGTTCGCGCACGGACGCTTGTAGCCGGGTCAGAGGCAATTGCTCAAGGCTATGAAGATCAGGCGTTCGAGACCTATTTCATCGCACATGCCAGTACCGGCTTGAAGCCATCTGCCGCGTTTCCTAAAGAGATTGCAGACAAGGTTTTCACTTTTGGTTCAAAAGGATCAACGTCCGGGCGCTTGATGCCAGAATTTTACGTGCGCGAAAACCTCGGGAAATCTCCGCAAGACGTATTTAAAAAAGTTGGCTTCAGCGGCAATCATTCGAAAACCATTCAGCTGGTTCAATCGGGTGCCTATCAAGTTGGTGCGGTGAATTTCAAGGTTTGGGAAAACGAATTGAAAGCCGGAAAGATTGATACGGACAAAATCTCGATTATTTGGAAGACACCACCTTACCCGGATTATCAGTGGTCGATCCGGGGGGATGTCGATGCCAAATATGGAGCAGGCTTCAAAGACAAGGTCCAAAAGGTTCTTTTGGGTATGAAGGATAAAGACTTGCTGGCCTCGTTCCCACGCTCCAGTTTTATTCCAGCGACCAATGCGGACTACAAACCCATCCTTGACGTTGCAAAGGCCATCAAATTGATCGACTGATCGATTTGAAAGTATCTTGTTTCAACTCATCAATGAAAACCTTGGCTACAAACAAGGTGTTGTTCTGCACAATATCTCCCTTTCTATTGTGGAGGGGGAGCGTATTGCCCTTATTGGAGAAAGCGGTGCGGGCAAGTCGACGTTGTTGTCCGCGCTGCAAAGTCGGTTTCATGCGAAAGCCGCCCTTATCCCACAGGATATCGGTTTGGTGCGAAACCTAAGTGTTTTTCATAACATTTATATGGGTCGTTTAAACGCCAACTCGACCGCTCATAATCTGCTGAACCTGGTCTGGCCGCAAAAAAAGGAAGTGGCGGAAATCAGACCTCTTGTTGAGCGATTGGGCCTTAGCGACAACCTTTTCAAAACCACAGGTGAGCTTTCCGGGGGGCAGCAACAAAGAACCGCCGTGTGCCGGGCGCTCTATCAAGGTGGTGATGCTGTCATCGGTGACGAGCCCGTCTCGGCCGTCGATCGTCACATGGCGGGCCTTGTTATGGAAACTTTGTACGAGAAATTCGATACGGCTGTACTCGCCATGCATGACGTTGATTTAGCCCTAACGTATTCAAGCCGGATCATTGGTTTGAAGGATGAAAAAATTGCGCTCGACCAATCTGCCGATACGCTGACCCGGAAAGATGTCGACTTTTTGTATGCGGTTGCCGGGTGACGGCACTTGATGCAATGAGCAAAGAAGACCTCATACGTCCCCGGTACTCATCGATGATGCGAACCAGTCTGGTGTTTGTTGGTGTCGCTGTTCTAGCGTTTTTATTTGCAGATGTTTCGATCACAACGATTGACCCATGGGCTGAGATCAATCGGATGTTTATCGGCGCTCTTACGCCTGATTTTTTTGCGGTTGAAGCCATCGGCTCAGCCGTCATTAAAACCGTGGCGTTCGCATTATTGGGGGTCGCCATCGGCGCCGTCGCCGGCTTTGGTTTGGCTCAGGTTTTTCATCTTCGTTTAGTGCGTTTTGTGTGTTCGTTCGTGCGTTCCATACATGAGCTGTTCTGGGCGTTGATCTTTCTGCAAATGTTAGGGCTAACACCCTTAACCGGGATACTGGCGATTGCCATTCCTTATGCAGGTATCTGTGCAAAAGTCTATGCGGAGACTTTGGAAGAAGCGCACCTCCCTGCCCTGCAGGCTGTACCAGCGAGAACCCGTTCGCTCTCAACGTTCTTTTATGTACGGCTACCGGATGTCTGGACACATATTGTCAATTACACCAGCTATCGTTTTGAGTGCGGATTGAGATCCAGTGCCGTTCTGGGGTTTGTCGGTTTACCAACGCTCGGGTTCTATCTGGAGACAGCTTTCAGCGAAGGCAATTACTCTGAAGCCTCCGCCCTTCTGATCACCTTTTATTTAATGATCGCATCGCTTCGATTTTGGCTGCGGCCAAGATTGGTCGGGTTTTATCTGCTCATTGCCCCGTTTGTGTTGGGCGGCGGGATGGATATCAAGTTAGCCAATGTCAGTCGTTTTCTAACGGTTGATATTGTACCGACACCACTTCGCACCGGAAGCTTGTTTGAGGCGTCGTCATGGCAGTCCTTTTTTGATTGGACGGCTCATTTGCTAATGGATCAGGCGCTTCCTGGGATTGTCGCAACCCTATTGTTAACCCAAATTGCGCTCGTTGGAACAGCGTTCCTGAGCCTTGCGTTCTTTCCGTTGATATCGGAAAAGTTCCTGGGCAAGACCGGCCGTTTTGTCGGGAATATCTTTCTTGTGGTTCTGCGTTCAACGCCGGAATTTATTCTGGCCTATATCTTCCTGCTTCTTTGGGGGCCTTCCATGCTGCCGGCAGTCATCGCGTTGTCCCTTCATAACGGTGCGATCATCGGTCATTTGATGGGACGGTTTAGCAACGAAGTAAAACTGCGCCCCGATCACGTAACGGGACTTAATCTTTATGGTTATGAAATTATTCCAAGGGTCTATGGTCAGTTCTTGGCATTTCTGTTTTATCGCTGGGAAGTCATCATGCGTGAGACGGCAATCTTGGGGATACTTGGCATTGCGACGCTCGGGTTTTACGTGGATAGTGCAATGGCAGATATCAGGCTTGATCGGGCCTTGTTTTTAATCCTGATCACAGCACTCTTGAACGTCGGTATTGATAGCCTGTCGCGTGCTATCCGAAAACGTTTGCGTCTCAATCGCGCTGTACAAAGCTACTGATACAAACGGATATTATGATATGAAATCGACGTCTCATCCTGTTTTGAAAGACCTTGTCTTGATTGGTGGCGGGCATGCTCATGTCGCCGTCATTAAAAGTTTTGGCATGAAACCGATCCCCGGCGTTCGGTTGACCGTGATTTCGCGCGATATTCACACCCCTTATTCCGGTATGTTACCGGGCTACGTCGCCGGTCATTACCCCCATGATGAAGTGCACATTGACCTAAGACCCTTGGCTCAGTTTGCTGGCGCGCGACTTTATCACAGTGAAGTCACCAAAATTAATACCGTTAGCAAAACCGTCCGCTGCAACAATCGTCCCGATGTACCCTACGATGTTCTTTCCATCAATGTTGGCTCGACACCTCGGATTGCAGAAATTCCAGGAGCCCGTGAAAACGCCGTTGCGGTCAAACCGATCAATCGCTTCGTCGAGCGCTGGAACCTGTTGCTTGAACGCACCATAAAACAACCCGGCCCGCACCGGATTTGTGTCGTCGGCGCGGGGGCGGCAGGTGTCGAATTGTTATTGGCTATTCAGTTCAGACTTCAAAACGAATTAAATGCCTTGGGCCGTGGGGCTGAGGAGTTGAGGTTCGATCTGGTCAGCAAGTCGGCAGAAATTATGCCACAGTTCCCAGCCGCGGTCCGCAACCGCTTTGATAACATTCTGCAAGAACGCGGTGTCACAGTTCACCGGGGTGTTGAAGCAACGAAAGCCAAAAACGGAGCGCTCCAGATATCTGACGGCACTCAGCTTGAAGTTGATGAAACTTTATTTGTCACGGCGGCAGGAGCGGCGCCCTGGCTTCAGCAATCGGGTCTCGAAGTTGATGAGCACGGTTTTGTTAAGGTACGCGATACTCTGCAGGTGCTGGATCAGAATGATATTTTCGCCGTCGGAGATGTCGCAGCTGTGGTCAATTATCCGCGCCCCAAGGCTGGCGTGTTCGCGGTCCGTCAGGGAAAGCCGCTGACGGATAACCTGCGACGTCTGTTACTCAAGCAAAAACCAAAACCTTTCGCGCCTCAGTCTTCCATTCTGGCATTAATCAGTTCAGGTGATAAATACGCGGTTGCTTCCAAGGGGCCGTTCTCTCTTTCCGGTAAATCCTTGTGGACGTGGAAGGACTGGATTGATCGCCGCTTTATGGAGACGTTTTCGATCCTGCCTGAGATGACCGAACCGACTGAACCGGGGGTAGACCCCGCCTTGACCAATCAGGATACGTTTAAGGAAATCTCTTCCATTGCCATGCGCTGTGGCGGATGCGGTGCGAAGGTTGGCGGCGGAGTTTTGACCCGGGCCTTGTCAGAACTCAAACCCTCCCCCCGTGACGATATTCTGATCGGACTGCATGACCCCGACGATGCAGCTGTTGTTGAAGTTCCTGCTGGCAAAGTTATGGTTCACACGGTTGATTACTTCCGTTCCTTCATCGATGACCCTTATGTATTCGGAAAAATTGCCGCCAATCATAGCCTGAGCGATATCTTTGCCATGGGCGGTGAAGCGCAATCTGCATTAGCCATTGCCACGGTGCCTTTTGGGATTGAACGTCAGATCGAGGCGACCCTCAATCAAATGATGACGGGGGCCATGGAAATGCTGAACGGTGCCAACGCGGCATTGGTTGGCGGGCATACCAGCGAAGGTGCGGAACTGGCACTCGGTTTTTCCGTTAACGGATTGGTAGATAAAGAAAAGATTATGCGTAAAGGCGGCCTGCAACCGGGCAATGTTCTGATTCTAACCAAAGCCCTTGGCACCGGAACTTTATTTGCCGCGGACATGCAGGGCAAAGCCAAAGGCCGTTGGATCGATGACGCGCTCGACTCGATGGTCTTGTCGAACCGTCTATCGGCCGAATGCCTGTTCAGGCATGGGGCGACGGCCTGCACCGATGTGACCGGTTTTGGGTTTTTGGGTCATATGGTTGAAATGACCCGCCCTTCCGGGGTTGATGTTGAAATCGATATGAGCGCCCTGCCAATTCTGGACGGTGCTCTGGAGACGATCCGCATGGGGCACTTAAGCAGCCTACAACCTGCGAACGTCCGCCTGCGCCGCGCTATTCGTAATCAGGAGCAAGCAATTACCAGTGCACTTTATCCGTTGGTCTACGATCCTCAAACGTCTGGAGGATTGCTTGCAGGTATACCTGCGGAGAACGCAGACGCCTGTCTGGCGGAACTTAAAAAGATCGGGCACTCAAGTTCGGCAGTGGTCGGGCGCGTGATAGAACAAAGCGAACATTTGGAGCCAGTGACCTTGGTTCCTTAGAATTCTCGGAAATGTTTTAACATAGAGCGATTTTCATAGCCATTTGAAAACTTTGAATATCAATAGTTCTATGGCGATAAGTGCTGCGGACCCGCCGCAGACGGCCCAAAAGGCCCATTCTGTTTCAGCCCCCGGAATACCGCCCACATTAACGCCAAGCAGGCCTGTCAAAAACCCGAGCGGTAACATGATGGTCGCGACAATCGTTAGGACATACATGGTTTTTTCCATGCGATGCGATGCACGATTTATAAGTTCATCTTGAATGACTGAAGCCCGTTCGCGGGCTTCGTCCAGGTCCTCGGTAATACGGGTGACTTGATCTACCGTTTCGCGCAACCGCCCGCGTACGGGTTCCGTCAACCAATCCGCATCGATTTGAACCAAGCGGTTCAGGGCGTCTCTTTGCGGCGCGATGTAGCGCCGCATAGAGATCGTTTGCCGGCGAAAGCCATTCAGTTGATGACGGACTTCACGAATACCCGGTTGGGCTTTATCGTCTATACCCACAAGACCTTCTTCAAGTTCAGCAACCAAATCATTCATGTCAGAAACCACAGGACCCATGCGATCGGTCAAGCGGCTGGCTATTCTGGCGACAAGATGGGCGGTTGATTGCGCGCCACGGCCATCATCGAGTTGCTTGCGGACATCTTCGACGGCCATAAGGCGGCGAAACCGTGTTGTGATGATCCGGTCTTCTTCAATCCACATACGAATGGAAACCAGATCCTCTGGGTCCGCTCCTGGATTCAAGTTCACCCCCCGGAGGTTCAATAACACACCTTCATCAGATACTGTGCACCGCGGACGAGATTCAAGCGCCATCAGTCCGTCGACATGAAAGTTGCTAAGCCGGCTGTGTTCGTTGAGCCAGTTCAAAGTGCCAGGATGGGTCGCGTCTAAATGAATCCATATCGGACCATCGGCAGAACTCCAGCGATTAACGTCTTCCCATTTGAGGTTTGTCCCTCCACCTTTACCATTAAGGGCGTATGCACAAATTAGTTCTTCATGTTGTGTCATCATTGGTCCTCGCTCGCTTCAAGAGCTGTGTAAAAGCTTCTTCATTAAGCAAAGGATAAAGACCCGGATAACGGTTGCCAAGCCACCCCCTGTTGCCGGGAACATTAGATGGGATGACTGAAACACCATCATTGGACTATTGGTTCTATGCGTTCTTGCGAATGCACCTGATCACCTTTAGATTGATAGCTGTGTAAAGATTCTCGTTTATGGCATCATCGCACTGTAACGCTTAAGTCTTTAACGTTTACGCGCAAAGCCCAAGGGAAAGTAGTTAGCCAATCATCTTAATCCTTCTCCCCAATCAACCAACCTGCTGCCGGCTGATTGAATATACTTTTCAGGCCGGTATCCGGCGCCGTCATGTAAACTGGACGTAGGTGCCACAGCCCTTTATTTTATCGTCGCCAAATTAATAAACCGAGAAATGCCATGACATCACCTTTGCTTTTTAGCCCCCTTACCCTGCGCAAGTTGACCTTAAAGAACCGCATTGTTGTCGCACCCATGTGTCAATATTCTGCTAAAGATGGCTATGTTAATGACTGGCATTACCAGCATCATTGTCGTTTTGCGATCGGCGGCGCCGGATTGGCTTTTGTTGAAGCTACGGCAGTGACACCACAAGGACGAATCACAAATGGTTGCACCGGTCTTTGGGCGGACGAGCAGATCGCCGGGTTGTCAAAAATTGTGGAAATGTATAAATCATTTGGCTGTGCCGCTGGGATTCAGATCGGCCATGCGGGGCGACGCGCCAGTTGTGCGCTGCCTTGGGATGGCGGAGCAGCACTAAAAATTGGCCAAGATGATGGCGCTTGGCAGACGGTAGGCCCAAGCCCGTTTGCAGCGAACGAGGGCGGGCCTATCCCCCATGAATTGTCCATTGATGAAATCAATGCGCATGTGGACGCCTTTGCACGGGCCGCTGAGCGCGCCTTGGCAGCAGGTTTCGATACAATAGAAGTGCACGGGGCACACGGCTATCTCCTGCACTCCTTCGTTTCTCCTATCTCCAACAAACGGAGTGACAATTTTGGTGGGTCACTGGAAAACCGTATGCGCTTTTCCCTTTTGGTTAGTCAGGCAGTACGCGACATCTGGCCTGATGATCGTCCAGTATTTTATCGCCCCTCAGCGGTTGATGGAGTCGAAGGCGGTCTTGAAATTGATGAGACCATACAGCTTGCGAAGGCCCTGAAGAATATCGGTATCGATGTGATTGACTGTTCATCTGGCGGCATGAATGGCCCAGCCACTTTGGCCCAAAGAAATGTTGGTTTCGGGTATCAAGTCCCTTATGCCGATGCCATCCGAACACAGGCAGATATTGCAACCATGGCCGTTGGTTTGATTATTGAGCCAAGTCATGCGGAACAAATACTCGCGGACGGCAAGGCTGATTTGATTGCCCTTGCGCGCGAATTACTGGCCAATCCCAACTGGCCCTACCATGCGGCCCTGGAGCTTGGCATGGAAGACCCGCATTCTGTTTTGCCGCATAACTATGCGCTGACGCTGGCAAGGAGAGCGAAGATATTGGCCGCGGAATAAAATGGTGTTTTCGACTTAGGTCGCCCCTGTTACCAAAGAAAGCTCTCGGGAACACATAATGCAATATTGATTGAGGGCGTTTCGTGAAGATTACAGATCAAAAGCTTCAAAGGCCAACCAATCAAATAGAAAGTGTTTCGATCTTTCAGATCAGCCAGGCAACCACGGCGACATTTGTCGATCTCTATTTTCGATTAACGTTTTTATTCTTTATCCAAAGAGGTTCAAAACGGGTCGTAACGCGATCCCAAGGTGAGATCGTGGGCGAAGAAGGCGACTTGATGATTTTTCCACCGGGGACGATGGTGACGATGGAAAACCGCCCTGTCTTGAATGAAAACTACCGTGCCCTTGGCGTTTGCTTCTCTCATGAGCTGATTGATTTAGTATATGCGGATACACCATTACCAAATAATGCATTTGACGTGCAGATCGTGCGATCTCAAACCCACAATCCAAATGCCATATTATCACTACTCCAAGATACCTTTGAGCAAGACACCCTTCCTGAATCGATCCGACAACATCGGCTTGTTGAACCGCTGATATGGCTGCGAGCACAAGGCATTGGGCTGCCGACCAGGGTGCAAGAACAGCCAATTAGCAAGGTCCGTCGCCTGATTGAGACGGATCTCAGCCATCCGTGGGTCGCTGAGGAAGTTGCAGGACATTTTGCCATGAGTGAGGCAACCATGCGTAGGTGGTTGTCGAAAACGGGCCAAGGGTTTGCGAAGATTTTGTTGCATACACGATTGGAACAAGGGCTGAGCCTTCTGCAAACAACCGATGCACAGATCTCGGAGATTGCATTAGATTGCGGGTTTAAAACACCCTCTCATTTTTCTGATGCATTTCGAAAAAGGTTCGGAATAAAGCCGAAAGAAATCCGTTTGGCGCAAAAATGATCGGAATTCGATAGTTTTTGCTTGGTAGCGGTAAGACCGCTCTGCGATGGGGCGCTAGATTACTTTCATCGACATCATCGTTTATGAAAGGAATAAAACATGCGTCCAAATATGATCATGGCATCTCTGCTTCTTGCCGCAACATTCAGCACGGGAGCGGCAGCAGAAAATTTTAAACTCTCCAGTCCCGACATTTCCGAAGGCCAACAACTGAGCAAAGCACAAGTTTTTAAGGGCTTCGGTTGCGAAGGCGGCAATGTCGCCCCAACGTTATCCTGGAGCGGCGCCCCCGAAGGGACCGAAAGCTTTGCCGTAACCGTATACGACCCTGATGCGCCGACGGGTTCCGGCTGGTGGCACTGGTTCGCCTTTAATATCCCCGCAGATGTGACCGAATTATCGGGGGGCACGTCCCTTAACAATAACGCCATAGAACTTAAAAACGACTATGGCGCAACCGGTTTTGGCGGTGCTTGCCCTCCCCCAGGGGAAGTGCATCGCTACAAGTTTACAGTCCATGCTTTGGGGATGAGCCTGGGTCTTGATCCGTCCGCAAGTAACGCCCTTGCGGGGTTTATGGTCAATGCCAACAGTCTGGCGTCATCAACCATAACAGCCGTTTATACGCGCTGACAAAAATGTATCCTGGCGAAAGCCAGGGTGCATCAACCCAGCCCTGAGCAAAATCAGGCAGGATGGCCTCTCTTTTGAAACAAACGTGGTTAGTCGATCTTGTTCAGCGAACCGCGAATCTGTCGCATGATTTTTCCATTCTGAACGCGCGAAAATATCAGGGACATGCCACCTTTAACCAAGGTGCGTTCGTAGGTCTGTATCTCGTAACCCCCATTCTCAGCGACGAGAAGCGAATTCACTGTCATCGTTTTTCCTTCAATGTGTGCCCATACAAATGGGTCGCCTTTTAGAGGGTCGAGGGGTTTTTCATGTCCGAACACATCCTTGCTCATGGCCGATCCATATACACCGGGTTCTTTGCTTGGTTTGAAATTAATGGAAAAGGTTGATTTCTTCTCGTTCTTGCCAGTGCGATAAGACGTCGTGCTCCAGGTGACGTTGAAGCCCTGTTTGTAGGGCTTGATCATCACGGTCATTTTGCGTCCAGGAAGGGACTGATTTACATCGTTTACCGCTGTGCCAGCATACCGTCCAAAAAATTGCTCAAAATTGGTCTCGGCGAAGCTTGGGCTCGACGTGAAGTTGAGGAACTGCATTAATACGATTGGAAACAGGGCCGTGAATTTCATAGGGTACCTCAACTCGATTAATGACCTTATCTTATACATTTATCTTATACATATAGAGGCTCGCTGGCTAAAACCAAGCATGCCTGAAGGGAATGTTGAAAAACCCTCGCCTTCGTCTCTCAACAAACAACGAATACAATGTTATGTCATGCACCAAGGGCTGTCGCAACATCTTCGATGCTATTGGCGACTATTTCCCAATCTTGTTCGGCATGCGTGTTCTTGATTTGGTTAGGCCCATATTCCGTTGGTCGATTTACGTAGGCAGTTTGCATTCCGTGCGATCTTGCATGGGCCAGATCATCATTATGGGCAGCACAAAGCATGACCGATTCCGGAACTCCGCCCAACAGATCAATGGCACCCAAATAAGTTTTTTTTTCCGGTTTAAAGGCACGAAAGACGTCCGAACATAAGATACCATCCCAGGGAATCCCTGCGTTCTTAGCCATGCTAACAAGTAAATGGAAGCTGCCATTCGAAAACGTTGAAACAATGAAATGCTGTTTCAGGCGTCCTATTCCCGGCACCGAATCTGGCCATGGTGTGAGACGGTGCCAGGCTTTGTTGAGATGGGTTCGTGCGTCATCATCCAAATCAGTCAGTCCGAAATCAGGAATGATTTCATCAAGCCGTTCCCTGTGGAGAACATCATTTGTTGTCCAGGGCCGTTGTTTGTTGCTGACCTCTAGCATCTTTGGTTTATACCCTGCTCGCCATGCATCAGCGAACGCTTCACCATCCAGGTGATTGATGCCGATAGATTGTGCCGCTTCGCGGGCATCCGCGGCGACCGATGTGCGCCAGTCCACAACCGTACCGTAGGTATCAAAGATAACGGCTTTTACTGCTTGCGTGTTCAGCATTGGTGATCATCCCCCTTTTTCTGATTGTGTCCTGTTAACGGCCGCTTCCCGATGGAAAATATAGACACCAGTTACCGTAATTATGGCGGCCCCAACGAGCGTCGTCCATGCGGGAATAACACCCCATATGATCAGGTCAAAGCTGACCGCCCATACGATACCTGTGTAATTAAAGGGGCTGACAACAGAGGCTTTGGCAAACTTTAAGGCAGAACTCATTAAGATTTGCCCAAGTGCCCCCGTTATTCCCGTTCCCAGAAACAGCCAAATCACATCGGCGTGCATGTTTTCCCAATACCATGGCTGGAAAGCGGCCGTCACAAGTGAGCCGGTCAGCATATAATAAAATGCCACTGTATAAGGGCTTTCCGTTGTGCCCAGTCGGCGCATCAGGAGGATTGTCGTCGCCCAAAGGCCGGTTGCAACGACGGCGACAAGGGACATGGCCGCAAAATCCCCTGTCGGATTTACGGCGATGATGACGCCGACAAAACCAAAGCTGGTGGCCAGCCAACGCCTGATTCCCACCCGCTCACTCAGGAAAATCACCGCGAAAATCGTTACAAACAGAGGGACCGCTTGTGAAATGACAATGACATCTCCAACAGTCATCGTTTGAAATGAAAAGAAAAACAAAACGTTGCCCGTCGTGCCGGCGATTGAACGCGCAAAATGAAGGCCTGGACGCCTGGTCTTGAGGATACTCAAACCCCCGGCCTTTATCAGAAAAGGCAGAATAACGACCATCGCAATGGCGTTACGGATAAACGTAATTTGCGTGGGGTGGTAGTCCGGGCCAATCAATTTGACGAATACGTTCATGGTGGTCAAAAGGGCCACTGCAGAAATCATCAGCAGAATGCCGAGTGTTGCTTTGTTTTGGGTCAATAGGCGATCCCGAATGCTGGGTGTGGGGCGTTCGTCGCAACGCGTTTTGTATATATCAGGTTTTGGGCTCCTGACGTCCCATAAGGTGTGCTGCGGTCTGATTATAGAGTGTCGTGTTATTCGAGACGTTGGCTTTGCCCCGGTTCTGCTCTCCTTTATAGAGATTTATCGCGGCAATGACGGCCGGACGCTGCTTGATTTTCCCCCGCCATTTGGCAACGTTGGGAAATGCATCCAGAGGCACTGTCAGTGGCTTTGCGATAAAAACCCACGGGAACGCAATGATATCACAGATGCTGTAGTCACCCATAATATAAGGCCTGTCGTCTAGTCGTGTTTCAAGAACGGCGAGGTTGCGTTCATATTCACCACCATATCGTTTGCGCCCATAGCTTTGGTCTTCAGGAGGTGCATAATTCACAAAATGGCTTAATTGACCGGCCATTGGTCCCTGGTTGCCGGTTTGCCAGAACAGCCACTCCATCATCTCTTTTTTCGCGAGCGGAGATTCCGGCATAAACTTTCCCGTTTTTTCTGCCAAATAAAGAAGGATGGCTGCAGACTCAAAAACGGGAACTGACGGCGCATTAAACATGGGGTCAGGCTCATGATCGACAATGGCAGGCATCTTTGCATTGGGGCTAATCATGCGGAATGCCGGGTCAAATTGATCGCCTTCAGCCAGCTTCATGAGATGAGTGGTATATTCGAGACCGCACTCTTCCAGCATGATTGCAATTTTCCAGCCATTTGGTGTGGGGGCATAATAAAAATCAATCATTTGACGTACCGTCTTCCACTCGAGCTGCCCCACTTCGGATTAGGGCTTCAATTTCTTCGTCAGTAAAACCACTTTCCATCAACACCTCCGTTGTATGCCCTCCTAGTGCGGGTGCCGGATGCCGCAGTTCGGTTTTTGTGTTCGAAAACACAGCAACAGGGCGTGTACCGCGCAATCGTCCGGCCTGCGGATGGTCTGTTTCCACAACAATACCGTTGGCAATGATTTGAGGGTGTTGGCGCATTTCAGTCCGCGTCAATATGGGCGCGCAAGGCACATCCTCTGCTTCCAGCAGTTCCAATAATGCTTTCGTCGCAAACGGTTTAAGACCTTCTTGCGTTAAATTGAGGCGTTCGTCTTTGTTGATTTCTCTAAGCTCAGGGGTTTTAAACCGTGGGTCTGTCATAAAGTCGGGCCGATTTAGGGCTCGGGACAAACCTTCCCAGTGTTTGTCATGCATTGCCGCGACACTAATGTAGCCGTCCGCTGTCTCATATATCAGATCGATAAAAGACTGGGCCGTTTCGACTTCGGTCTCGTCGCCAACAAAGGTATGTCCCCCCATGTCAGAACTCCAGAGGAACGAAACAATGGTATCAAGCATCGACAAGCGAATATGTTGGCCTTCTCCGGTTCGTTCCCGCGCAAATAGCGCGGCCGTAATGGCCTGGGACGTCTGAATCCCTGTTAGTTTGTCCGGCAAGATGGTTCGGACCAGACGCGGCCGCTGATCATCAGCGCCTGCCTGAACAGTTGTAAGCCCCGTCAGGGCTTGAATGAGCGGATCAAATACAGGTTTTTGAGCGTATGGCCCGGTAAAGCCAAAACCACTAATGGAGACATAAATCAAAGCTGGATTTATTTTGCGCAAGGCGTCTTCCCCAACGCCAATACGATCCGCGACGCCCGGGCGAAAATTTTGCACAACCACGTCAGCATCTTCGATCAATTTCAGAAAAGCCTCTAAGCCTTCCTGTTTTTTTAGATCCAGAACAACCGAGCGTTTATTGCGGTTATTGTTAACAAAGGAAGCTGAGTAACCATTTCGGCGGGTCGCAACTTTGCGTGCAAAATCACCACCGTTTGGCGCTTCAATCTTGATCACGTCAGCACCTTGATCGGCCAGAATCAATGTCGCTACGGGTCCGGAAATCATCGATGTCAGGTCAATGATACGAACGCCAGCCAATGGCCCACTCATGATGGTAACTCCCGATAATTTGAGCAATTTAAGCCCATTGGTTCCTTCGGCTCAATCGGCAATTCGACCAAAGTCTCGTGAATTCGAGGCACTGAAAGCTATCAAATGGTAATTCGAGTTGTGCCCCCTACTCCGCCGGTTCGGAATGGCCCTTGGAAAGTTCCTGATCAAGGGCGCGTTCGACAAACGAACGCGGTTTTGAGAAACCGGCCAGTAGATTATACAAAACAGGTGTCAAAAAGAGGGTCAGGACGAGCGCTGATGCCAACCCGCCGACAATGACCCAGCCAATTGCAATACGGCTTTCGGCACCGGCTCCTGAGGCAATAACCAATGGAACTGCGCCTAAAATCGTCGAGATAACCGTCATAATGATGGGACGAAACCGCAATATGGATGCGTCGATGACAGCTTCATAAACGGATTTTCCCTCATCACGCAATTGATTGGCGAACTCAACAATCAAAATTCCATTTTTTGCCATTAAGCCAATTAGCAGGATGATCCCGATTTGGCTGTAGACGTTCAAAGAAAGCCCGGCAAGGGTCAAGGAATAGACGGCCCCTGCAACAGCAAGAGGAACCGACAGCATGATTACCAGCGGATGGATAAAGCTTTCGAATTGTGCCGCGAGTACAAGAAATACAATAACCAGGGCAATTGCGAAGGAGACGAGTATGCCGCCGGATGTATCCTTAAATGTGGCTGTTAAGCCAGAATAACCCAATTTCACGTTGCTCGGCAGGATTTGAGAAGCCCCCTCTTCCATATAGGTAATCGCATCGCCAAGGGCATACTCATTTGCCAGTCCTGCCTGAATGGTAATAGAGGGCAATCGATTGTAACGGCGGAGCTCGGCTGCGGCAGCTTTTTCAGATGTTGAAACCAGCGCGCTCAGGGGGATCAGGATGTTTTCTCCGTCCTGGTTATTGGCAGAACGAATAAAGATATGATCCAGATCGCTCGGTGTTTTGCGATCATCCCGCTGTGCCTGGGCGATCACCGGGTACTCACGTCCACGATCAATGTAGGTCGTTAATTCACGCGACGCGAACATGACCTGCAGTGTTTCTGCGATTTCTTCCGTACTGATGCCTAAGTCATTGGCGAGACTGCGGTTCAACGTCAGGTCTAGTAGCGGTTGGTTTTCTTCAAAATCAATATCCGGGTTGATCAGGTTTGGGTTCGCTTCGGCATGTTCCAGCATCGCCAAAGCCGATTCCTTAACCTGCTCAAAATCGGCACCCCCAATAACGATGCGTAAGGGCGACGAACTGCCGCGCAAGCCGAGACCGGCAGGGCTTGCGACACCCGCTCTAGCACCTGGCAACCTCCTGACCTGAGGTTGCAGCTTGCGAACGATTTCAGATTGCGTCTGCTGGCGACCTTCCCAAGGTGCGAGGCGGAGGACGACGAAGGCCCGGTAAGGACGATTGCCCCAGCCTACAAGAGAGTAAACGGTTTGAATATTGCCATTTTCTACTTGCGGCTCTAACAGAGATTCGACGGCGCGTGCTTGTGCGTCTGTATAGGCAATACTTGATCCCTGAGGGCTGGTGATCGGGACAAACGCGACACCGCGATCTTCACGCGGCGCCAGTTCGCGTGGCAAGTCCTCGTACAAGTGAACGGCGCCAAGCACGAAAGCCACCGAAAGGACGATGACAACCACAGGCGCGCCGACAGCTTTTCGGAGCAAATAGCCATAAAACCGTCCGATCCGTGATTCTGCCATCGCTGTATCATCGTCTTTTGCGACCTCAGATACATGTTTCGCCTTGGACGGCTTTAAGATACGTGATGCAATCATAGGACAAAGGCTGAGCGCGACAAAAGTTGAAATTATGACGGCTGCAGCCATGACCAGACCAAATTCACTAAACAATCGCCCGACCTGCCCGCCCAGAAAAGAAATGGGAATGAATACGGCAATTAAAGTGACAGATGTTGCCAATACGGCGAAGGTCACCTGCTTGGTTCCGCGAACAGCCGCAACCAGCGGCGACTCTCCATTGTCGATGCGGCGTTTAATGTTCTCAAGGACAACGATTGCATCGTCAACAACGAGACCAATAGCCAAAAGCAACGCCAGCAGCGTTAACACATTGATGGAAAACCCAAAGGCCGAAATCATGGCCATACAGCCAACAAGGGCGACGGGAATTGTTACCGCCGGCACCAAAGTGGTTCTGATTGAACGGAGAAACAAAAGAATGACGACGATGACGAGACTTAGTGATATCCCCAGCGCTTGCAGGACTTCGCGAATGGAGGCGGAAATAAACAAGGCATCATCAGAACCAACAATAACCTTCATGCCATCTGGCAGGGTCGGGTTCAGTATCTTTATTTCTTCCCGAACGGCTGTTGAAATGGCCATCGTGTTGGATTGACTTTGTCGAAGAACTTGTAAGCCAACAGCCGGGTTGCCATTGGCCCGAATAATTGTGTTTTCGTCTTCGACGCCGCGCACAACACGGGCCACATCGCCCAAACGAACCGGATAGCCGTCGACTGTTGTCAGAACAATTTCCCGAAAAGAGTCTGCTGTCGCCAGCCGCCCATCCAGACGAATTTCCAGAAGACGTTGGCTGGATTCAATCTCACCAGCCGGCAGTTCAACGTTGTTACGCTGGATCGCACCCGCAATGTCGTTGATTGTCAGGTTGCGTGCTGCCAGAGCGCGCCGGTCCAGCCAAATCCGTATGGCGTATCGCCGCTCGCCACGGATATCGACACTGGCTACGCCGTCCAGCGTTGACAAGCGATCAACAATAAAGCGTTCCACATAATCGCTGATTTCTTCTGGCGTATGCTGAGTTGAAGTAACTGCCAGTCGCATTACGGGGTCAGAATCAGAATCATTTTTAACGACGATTGGTTCATTGGCATCTTCTGGTATTCGGCCGCGGATGCGTCCTATAGCATCGCGTACATCGTTTGCAGCTTCATCGACGTTGCGGCCAATTTCAAATTCAATTACCGTTCGGCTACGCCCCCGCCGGCTTTGGGATGAGATGGTTTTGACACCTGCAACACCGGCAACTGAGCTTTCAACGATTTCTGTAATGTCCGTATCAATAATTTGCGGCGAAGCGCCAACGTAAGTTGTCGTTACGGTAACAACGGCTGAGTCAACGTCTGGCAATTCCCGAACCGGTATCGACAACAGAGAAGCGGCTCCTGCCGTTATAATCAACAAACTGGTGACAATAGCTAAAACCGGGCGGCGAATGGAGAGATCAGATAATGTCATTTGCGTTCTTTCGATGTCCAGTCAAGACATAAGCCATCAGGAATTCGGCTGTTCGGACTTTGGTTTTGGCTTACGTTTTTCAACGCCTCCTTTAAGACGAACCAAAGAATTGTTGCGGACTTTCTGTATCCCACGCGTGACCACTTGTTCACCATCGTTTACACCGGCCGTCACTTCGACGAATCCGAAAGACCTGCGTCCAAGGGTAATCTCCCGTCGTTCAACCCTGTGCTGACCATCGCGCATTACGACAGCAAAAAGATAAGCGCGGCTGCCATCAACGATAATGGCTTCTTCCGGGACGGCCAGCGCTGTCTCAGAATTCAAAACAATCGAAAGATGAACAAACATGCCAGACGGCAAAGCGCGATCGTCATTGGCGATAACAGCACGGGCCTTGAACGATCTGGACACCGTATCTATTCGGCTATTAATGGTGTCTATGGCGCCGTTGAAAACGCGCCCTGGATATGGGGCGGCATCCGCAATAACAGGCCGACCCAAATCGATTTTTCCAAATAGGCTTTCTGGCAAAGAAAACTCAATTTGCACGGCCGACAAATCATCCAGAACCGTTACAACTTTACCAACGTCGACCCGTGCCCCAAGTTCAACACTCGTATATCCAACCACACCATCGAACGGAGCTCTTATGATCCGATCTTTTAGATGTTTGGATGCCCGGTCGACCTCGGCCTGCGCAATCGCGACTTGTGCTTGCAGGCCGTCCACCGTCGCCACAGAGACCGCATTTTGTTTTTTAAGGGTTTCGGATCTCTTCAGCGTCAAGTTTGCTTCTTTCAAACGTGACTGCGCTTCTTTTAAATCCGCGCGCTGAATTTCATCGTCGAGCCGCATCAGGACATCGCCCGCCTTTACGGTTTGGCCAGCTGCAAAGTCGATTTTTGTGACGCGTCCTGACGCCAACGGAGTAATCTCAACGCTCCGCATGGCCAGAGTGGAGCCGACAGCCTCAACGAGAATATCCAGATCACGGAAACGAGCGGCTTCTGTTTCAACGTCAACAACGCGCTGCTTTTTGCGAGCAGAGCGTTCGGATGTCTCTGTTTTTTCTTTGGTGTAGTGCTCCCAGCCATAATAACCCGCCAACGAGATGGCGCCGATCAGGACAAGAAAACCGATTTGTTTTAGAAACCCCATGCAATTGCCCCTTGGCAGGCGAAAAAACTTTCACAGGCACCCATAAACGCAGATGCGTTGACCGTGGCAAACAGGCTAGGTCCTCAAAAAATACCCCTTATTCCACCAAATAGCCAGTCGATTTCATGCCCTCGGCTGGTGTTTTGGGCACCTGTTCATAATCTCTATACGCAATATCTGACTTCGTGGATTGATTAAAATGTATTTCGAATACATGCGTATGGCTGAAGATGTTTTACGCCATTTTTTTGATCCACAGGCACATCTTATCCTTTATGTCCTGTGACGAAGGTCGTAAAAGCCGATGATCGTCTCGCTGCCTAAACATCAATAATAAGAGAAAAATAATATGCGCCCTGAATATAGCGGACCCGGTTTTAAAGAATTCATTATCCTAATGGCATTACTGACCTCTTTGGTTGCCATGTCTATTGATAGCATGTTGCCTGCTCTTTCCGCGATTGCAGGTGAGCTGAACGCAAAAGATAACGAACAGCAATTTGTCATTTCTTCGTTTCTGTTAGCGTTTGGCGTCGCACAAATGGGTTTTGGACCTCTCTCGGATTCCATCGGTCGCAAACCCGTTATTTTAATTGGGATTCTGGTTTTTATCCTGGGCAGCATAATCTGCATTTATTCGACAACCTTTGACGGCATGTTGATCGGCCGCGCCATGCAGGGGATCGGTGTTGCGGGTCCGCGGATCGCGACACTGGCTTTGGTGCGCGATCGGTTTGAAGGCGATGCGATGGCCCGGGTAATGTCTTTGGTCATGATGATCTTTATTCTGGTCCCGGTTTTTGCACCCGCTATCGGGCAGGGAATTATGCTTTTTGCAGAATGGCGCGCGATTTTTACAGTTCTGATCGCTATGGCCATCGTCGGGTCTGTATGGTTGATTTTGAGGCAACCAGAAACCCTGGCGCGGGATAAGAGACGCCCGTTCGCGCTTGGGCGTATCGGTAGTGCGGTCCTTGAAATATTTAGAACCCGTGCGTCAATTGGTTACATTATTATGTCTGGTCTGATTTTCAGCGGGTTTGTCGGTTACTTAAGTTCTTCACAGCAAATTTTTCAGGACGTATTCGGTCTTGGCGAAATGTTTCCCCTTTATTTTGGGCTGCTGGCATCCGCACTGGGCGTCGCCTCTTATTCCAATTCCAAGTTGGTTGTGCGCTTTGGTATGCGTCGTTTATGCCGGACGGCACTGGTTTTTGCGAGTGGCCTGTCCATTCTGTTTCTTTGCATCACCTACGCCTTGAACGGTTTACCTTCCCTGCCCCTTTTTATGGCTTACATGATCCCGGTCTTTTTCTGTTTTGGAATTTTGTTTGGTAATTTCGTGGCATTGGCAATGGAGCCACTGGGGCATATTGCGGGTATTGGTGCGTCCGCAGTTGGCTCTATTTCATCGCTGATATCGGTACCTCTGGGTGCTGTTATAGGTCAGCATTTTGATGGGACGGTTTTCCCTCTTGTTGCTGGCTTTACGTTCTTTTCTGTCAGTGCGTTTCTTCTTATGCAGTGGGTCGAGGCTAAAAAGAAATAGCGTCTCGCGAATTATTGCCAAGTGTGCGCAAAATCACTGTATTAAATAAAATATAAGGTATCCTACTGGTAAAAGCCTTGGCGAATTCACAGCTATCTATAAATAGCTAAGGAATCCGCCGTGTTTTTTTTGCATAAGTAGTATCGGGTAACGATTTGAGTGAACACAGTCTAGGCAAACCCCCTAAAAAGCCTGATGGAACAACAGACTGGGATTTCGTCTTTGACGACCCCGATTCCGGTTTGATTGCACTGATCAATCGCGTTCAAACAACTGATGCGCTGCAGAAATGTGGTAACTTGATCATCAAAACTCTTTTTAAACGTAAGAATGATGAGCTGGATGTCGCGCGATTTACCAAAGAACTGAACGATATTATTTCCTACGCAGGTGCAATTGGCGATATTGAAGCGATTAAGGCTGAAGTCGTTGTCATGCTGCAAACAATCAAGGCAATCCGTGTTGCAAAAGCACGTGTTTACCTTGAAGAAAAAGAAAAAGGCGCGTCCGCAAATCGGCGATCCTCAGGGGCAACCGCAGCCAATACATATCGCTTTCTTAAAAGCCGCAAATTTACAGGAATTGCCATTTCCGGGGTTTTTGTCCTGCTGATTCTTATTGGCGGGCTGCTCTATTGGCACCATGAAGCAAATGCTCCCATTGATGTCGCCGCACAACGCGAACAATCATTTGAAGAAGCCAAGGCAGCTCGTGAAGCAGCCGGCAAGGCCGCAGCAGAGTTAAAAAAGCAAAAAGAAGAAGCTGCTCTTGAAAAAATCAAAGCTCAAAAGGCGCTTGAGGAAAAGCGGAAAGCAGAAAAAATAATGCCGCCGGCCGTCGTGTTTCCAGGTATCTTTATACAGCAAAACGTTAAGGGTAACACGCGAGCCTCAAAACCCATTTTGCCAATTTTTATCTTGGAGGATAAAGGCCAACTGTCCCGTATCTGCCAGACACGACCAAAGATTGTGGATATTCTGAACTTGGCATTGAGTAAAAATGTGACCGCTGTTACGCCACATGATACCATTGATTTTGTAAAAATCGCTGAACGCGTGCGTCGTGAAGTCAATTTCACGCTGCGACGGAGTGTGGTTACAAAAGTCTTGCTGGTATCTGACGGGAATTGGCGCGATATGGGAACGGCAGGAGACCGATGCACTTTTGCCTCGGATCGATATTTTGACTATATCTATCCCCCCAAAGTCAAATGATGGAACGCCCCGAATGCCACCGAAAAAAAACCCCTTAAAACTTAATAAACTTCAACTTCGAACACTCACCTTGGTTCAAGTTCTTGCGAAGGACGAACGGACTTCAGAGCGTGATCCTGAAACAAACGAAATTACCATCAACCATATGCCCCATGCCCACGGAAACCACGTGCACATTGGCGCCTTCACAGTTTCCGCTAAGGATGCGAGCGGGTTGAATAATCCTGCTGTTTGGACGGCGCTTAGCCGAAAAGGGCTGGTGCGGATTGGACTGGGATCTGCGATCACAATCACTCCGGAGGGGCTGGATTATGATACCGGCCTCAGTGATCACTTTGTCGAAGAATCAGATCATTAGAACCACTGGTCCCCGGTAATAATCATAATCACCCCTGGAATTACCAACGCGACGGTAAGCAGGGTTTGCCAGGTAATTGTTTCACGCTTAAAAACAAAGTACCCGAGGGCGATCGTAAAAATAGGGGAACAGGCCACTATGGGGGCAACCGTCAGTAACTGGCCACCTTGCAGGGCTGTATTCAGAGAATAAATGGATAACGCATTGATGACGCCTGCGACGGCAAACCAACGATACCCTTTGGTCAGAACCGGAATTTTTCGCCCTTCAGCTTTATAGGCGGTAATGGCAACAACACTTGAGACCGTGTATGATATAAGTCCCACATAAAGTGGGCTCGGGACTGTTTCCATACCGATCATGGCGAACGGGTGTCCCAAAGCGCGAAAAAAGGCTGCTGCCAGCGGTAAAAAGATCGCCCATAACGGCCAACCACGCTTAACACCGCCCCTCTTCAAGCTGGCTGCAGCAACCCCAGCCACAACTGCGCAGGTACCAATTGCAATCGGCAACGTAATATCTTCGCCTAGCAAAATGATTGCGAAGGCTGCCGCAAACAGCGGGTTGGTTGCGGCGAGACCGCTGGTTAAGCTTGGCCCGAGTATTTTAATGCCGTTCATCGCTAATGCCGCCGAAAGCGCCGGCCTGAAGATACCGATCATTGCGAACAACAAGGTGCCGGTGGTTAACCAATAAGAAGATTGAACGAATAGTGGCGCCGCCAGCCAGTATACGGCCGTCGTTGATACAATTGAGACAAGCGTTGCTGTTCGTGCGTCACTGGACTGCAAACCAATATTTTGAATTTGCATCGATAAGGCAAATAGAAACGCTGACAAAATAGCCAGCAGTGCCGTCGATAAGTCGCCTGATAAATTCAAGCGGCTTCGCCTGTGTCGATAGGATGGTTTTTATGTGACACGCTTAAAGCGTCTTGCCCACGTTCTGCGCACTTTGGTTTCGCAGGCGCCCCAGCAATGCCGACAGGATCACACGGACAACGGCATCTGTTTTACCCAGTATTTTTGCAAATACGGCCTTTGGGATAATGATAAGGGTCGTCTTTCGCGTTGCCCGCGCTGTTGCCATACGTGGAGATGAATCAATCAAGGCCATTTCCCCAATAACCTCTCCTGGGTTGAGAACACTCAATATAAGTTCAGCACTTCCGTCAGATTTTGAGATTTCGACGGCCCCTTCCTCAATGATGTAGGCCTCTGAGCCGATTTCTCCCTCTGAAAAAATAACCTCGCCCGGACGAAATGTTTTTCGTATGAGATCCTCGGAATCCATGGGCACTCCCTCCTGTTCGTCTCGTCATCGTGCTTAACATGAATGCTGAATGAAGCCCGGCAAAATATTCATGGCAGGAATGTCGAGATGGCATTCGTTTAAACAGTATTATTCCTCTATCTACCCTTTTGCTCCGAAATTTAGAACCACGCAAGGAATTCCAAATGAATTATAATTCGTCATATATCAACGCTGCACGCGCCGTCGGTGGATGGGTTTTGGTTATTCTGATGATCGGGGCCTTGGCTATCTTCCATTAAAGACCACAAGTTGGATGCCGCCGACATGATTTAATTTCATGTTGTGAATATTGTGTTTAGGATTGGTGTATCTAGAGCCCAATCCTAAACGGCGGTATTCTCTCTTGCCTGTTATTCCTGACGATCTGGACGACAACGCCCTGCTTGAACTCGCGAAGCAGTACCAAGCGCAGGGCGCATATAAAAAATCAGAGAAGACCTATCGGTTCTTGATCAATAAACACCCGGATGTTGCCGAGTTATGGATGAACCTTGGCTCGGTTCTACGTCAACAAAAAGCCTATCTTAAGTCGAAAAAGGCGCTGGAGAAGGCATTGGATCTGTCTCCGTCGCATCCCGGTGCCTTCTTCAACCTTGCCAATACTCTGCGCGATCTGGGCCAGCCCGTGCGCGCTCAAGAGCATTACCGCCGCTGCATTGAACATGCACCAGACTTCGTCGATGCATATCTTAATTCGTCAAGCCTCTATTCCGAACAGGGTGAACACGAAACCGCAATTGAGTTGCTGACGACCGCCATTGAGGCGGGGCTGAACCACCCGGCACTGTGGAATAACCGTGGAAATATTTATAAACAAAACGGGCTATTGGAAGCTGCGAAGACAGATTTGGTGCGGGCGGTTAAATGTGAGCCCGGAGCGTCAACTTTCAGGCGTAACCTTGCATCCGTCTTTTATGCCCTTGGAAGATCTGATGACGCATTGAGCGAAATAAATCAGGCATTGGAATATGCCTCAATGGATGCCGAGGCCTATTGCCTGCGGGCATTTATACAATTGTCGGTCGGCAATTTTCAGGCCGGTTGGCAAGATTATGAATGGCGCTGGAAATCACGTGAACACACACCGCCACGTCCCTACCCCTATCCGATTTGGGATGGTAGCGACCTGGCTGGAAAATCTCTACTTGTATGGGGTGAGCAAGGGGTTGGTGATGAAATCATGTTCGCATCAATACTTCCCAACTTATTACGCAATAAAACATCTATCGCCCTGGAGTGCGAGCCACGTCTCGTCGACCTGTTCAAGCGCTCTTTCCCTGAGTTGGAGGTGTTACCAAGTCAGCTTCCACCCCATAAACGCGCACTTGATAAAACTTGGGACTTACAAATCCCGATCGGCGGATTGGCAAAGATTTACCGAGATCATATCTCAGATTTTGAAGACCCAGCTCCATACTTGCGGGCTTGCCCCGTAAAACGACAACTCATTCGAGAACGCTACCAAAATTTGACATCTGGTGGCCCGATTATCGGTGTTGCCTGGAAAAGCGGTGCCCGCCATACGGGACAGGCGCGCAGCCTTGAACTGGAGGATTTATTACCAGTTTTCAAAACAGACGGCGCAGTGTTTATAAATCTGCAATACGGAGATGTTGACAGTGAGGTGAAATCCCTGGCGGAACGTCATGGTGTCGAGATCCATATAGACACAGCGATTGATCAGATGGAAGATCTGGATGGCTTTGCCTCTCAGGTCGCTGCTTTAGACAGGGTCATCACCGTAGCGAATACAACAGCTCATTTTGCGGGGGCTTTAGGCGTGCCTGCCGATGTTCTCATACCTGATGTCGCCGATTGGCGCTGGATGAATGAGGGTGCAGAAAGTCACTGGTATCAATCGATCAAATTGCATCGCCTAAAAGCCGTAAAAGATCCAAATAGATACGTCGAAAGCATTGCGCAAATACTTAATGTCAACATTTAAATTAACTTAATAAATTGTTGTTTTTAAATAATATAAAGGTCGGCTATGGTTGAAGTATTTGACTATATAATTATTGGTGGCGGCTCTGCAGGGTGCGTGTTGGCGCATCGATTGACAGTCAACCCAAACGTGCGTGTCTTGCTCCTGGAAGCCGGCGGTATGGATCGCAACCCCTGGATCAAGGTGCCCGTTGGGTTTCAAAAGCTCATTAACCATAAGACACTGAATTGGGGGTTTGAAACAGAGCCAGAAGAAAACGTTCGTGGCCGTAAAATCCCAATTCCCCGAGGCAAGGTTATAGGAGGGTCCTCTTCTATTAATGGGATGTTGTATGTGCGTGGACAACGTCGCGACTACGATGCCTGGGCGCAATTCGGGAACAGGGGCTGGGCATTTAAGGACGTCTTGCCCTATTTCAAAAAAACAGAATCCTTTGAACGTGGTGGTGATGATTTGCGCGGCGGTGACGGCCCGCTCAACGTAGCAGACATGCGCGAACATCATGAAATGGTCGATGCGTTTATCGACGCGGGGGTTGATATCGGTTTTGATCGCAACCCTGATTACAATGGAGAGCGGCAAGACGGTTTCGGTTATTATCAGGTGACGCAGCGAAACGGGCGTCGCGTTAGCGCTGCAAGTGCCTATCTGGATCCGGTTAAAAACCGACCCAATCTCGAAATTCGATTAAACGCAAGAGTACGGAAAATCATCATCGATGCGGGAAAAGTTGATGGTGTATCCTATCAGATCGGGAAGAAAACATTTCAGGCAAACGCGACAACCGAGGTTCTTCTCAGTGCCGGCGCCGTCCAATCGCCTCAGATTCTAGAAATGTCGGGGGTTGGAAATCCGGAAATTCTTACGCAGCAGGGCATTGTTCCGGTCCATAGCGTCAAAGGTGTTGGCGAAAATTACCGAGATCATTACGCGGCGCGTGTAACATGGCGTGTTAATCAAAAAATTACGCTTAATGAACAATCTCGTGGTCTTAGTCTTATGAAAGAGGTTGTGAAATATGCGTTCAATAAAAGGGGCATTTTAACCTATACCGCGGGCATCGGGCACGGGTTTGTTAAAACCCGCCCGGAACTTGAGACACCAGATTGCCAAATGTTCTTTGCGCCAGCGACTTTCGATTTTTTAACACGCGAACTTGAGCATCATCCAGGAATGACAATTGGTGCCTATCAGTGCCGTCCTGAAAGCAAGGGCTCAATCCACATTGGCTCAAACGATCCTTTTGATTCACCCATCATTCGCCCTAATTTCCTTGACGTTGATCTGGACCAACAGACATTGATTGCCGGCTTGCGTCTGGCACGGCGCATCGGGGAGGCAGCACCCCTCGCCCGCTATGGAGAGTTTGAATTGCAGCCAGGTCCAGAAATCTCGTCTGACGAGCAACTCCTGGAGTACGCCAGACAAACAGGTTCTACCACCTATCACGCGATGGGTACCTGTAGAATGGGCCCGAACGGTGATCCGTTGGCAGTTGTCGATGATCGCTTGCGCCTAAAGGGCCTTGCGGGGCTACGTGTGGTTGATGCGTCTGTAATGCCGACGATGCCATCGGGCAACATTCATGCGGCCGTTCTAATGATCGCAGAAAAAGCAGCAGATATGATTATCGACGCAGCGAAAAACCCGAGGTCTTAAATGACGTCAAGATCCCGCAGGGCTGACAAGTAGTCTTTATCCCGTCGCCATCGCTTTACGACTTCTTCGGCCGCAGTTTTATCAATATTACGATAAAACTTGATCGCCGTCTCAATCGGCTTTGTATCCGTGTCGGATCCGTCTGCCCGCGCCTTCAGGCAATAGGTAAAGACCCGCTGGTACTCATAGTCGCTCAGATTGAGAGCCTTGCAGGTAACAGCAAGACCTTCGCCACTGGGTTCCAAAACGAACCGCATAATTAGGTCGTCTCGTAGCTGAGCGCTTTTACTGACCAGGTTCACAAATAATTTTACTTCGCCTTCTTGAAGGGCACGTATCAGCAGTTCTGGAGCAACAGCACCCTCTTTGGTCAGTTCATCGGCCAGCCGTTCCGATTTGGAGATATTGGCTTCCGGATCGCGTCTGTCACCAATGCTTTCAACAACAGCTTCTTCAAGTAAATCGTCAAGTTCCGAGATGTCGATGCCAGAGTTTTCGACAATATATTTTCGCAAAGCCGCTGAAACCCAGAGATACATCCTTTTCGTCATCTCTGGCTTTAGCTCTTTACGTAACAATATCGGTTCCTGAAAGGAATCCATACGCTGAGATTGCTCGACTAAAAACTCCATCGTCGCATTCGAAATCCGGGCATTATCATTTTGCAACAGGGTTTTAATTACCCGTTCTTCGCCTGTTTCTACCAAGGCATCAGATACGTATTCACTCACATTGTAGCGAATGGCGACCGCCATTTGGTGCTCCAGGGTGCGATTGCGAATGATTTCAATCAGTTTTTCGTCTTGTAGGACGCTGCTCTCGGTCAAAATGGGATAAGCGACGTCGATTTCATCATTGCCCAGCAATTCAATAAGCTCGCTGGGTGCGTCCTTAATGGTCGCCAGACGAGAACTGATGGCTTTTCGAACCTCCATTTCGGAGTCCTTGACGATGCGGTGCAAGATCTCGAACATTAAAGCGCGTTCCCGATCTGTCAGTTGCTCTCCATTGCCCGTGAACAGGTCGTTTACCGTAGCTGCCAGTTCATTTCGGCTTGCGGCAGAGCGTTGACGCGCCAATTCAAGTAGATAATTGCTGTCGAAAGATGCCATTTCTTTTCTATTTTACACCTTTTTAACCGGGTATGTCATAAACAGTCCCTTGATAAGAACATTTTAGAGTTAGCACCCTTAAAGTAATGCCAATATACCTAACACTCAACCGGGATGGATAAGATTAAACGCAGGAATACGAATTTGAACTTGTTTAACAGACTCCAAATCGTGGCATAGCGGAAATGGTTGCTGCGTTCATCAGTAGCAAGAGAATGGTCCTTGCGATATTTACCCTCGTTTTTCTGGGCGTATCCCCGTTATTTATGGATCGCCCGGCTGAGGCAAAAAGCTGCCGTCTCAATATTCCCGCTGCTCAGGTAAGCGTTGATCTCTATAAGGCGCAAACAAAAACCAACAATCGGAATAGCAGTGGTCAACTTGCAACCAAATATGGCCGACATGGCAACAACCTCAAAAAGGCCGGTTGGGTGACCCGTGGGCTGACGAAAACGGATCTTGAGAGTCGGATAGAGGTCGGAATTCAATACCAAAAAATGGGAAACAACGTTTACTGTGTTGGCCTTAAAAGTGTTGAGGCTACGATTGGTTACAAACTGTTTCGTGTTTACGTCGCGAGAGATTTACGCCCTGGCAGCTGTGAATACCGCACGACACTGGATCACGAGCAAGCCCACGTTGCAATTTATATGGACCAGTTACTGCAGTTTAAGCCCCGGTTTGAAAATCGCCTGCAACGTGTTGCCGCCAACTTAAAACCGGTGCAATCACGTTCGGCAGAGTCTGGGCACGCTTACTTTCTCCGTAAAATAAACAGTGAATTTAGACAGGTTTTTCGGCAATTGAACCGTGAAACAGACCGTCGACAGAGGCGGCTCGATACGCCAGAGAATTATCGGAGAGAGCAAGCGCTGTGCCCACCTAGGCCTGACATGCTGGTCAGGTAATCGTCTAGAGCCGATTTCTTAGACTGCGTCCTTTTACAATCGCCTCTCCGCCAAACCGACTACGCACGGCATCCATAGCCCGTTCAATATCGGCTCTGCTTTTTTTGGATGGGTCCAACAAATCAGGTTGATCCGCCTGTTTGGGCGAACACAAACGTGTGGTGCCAACACCTAAGAGTCTAAATTTCCGATCTTTCAATTCGGGTTCAAGGAGTGCTTTTGCCTGTCGAAATATTTCTTCTGCCATCTGAGTGGCATTAGCAAGGGCTCGCGAGCGCGTAATCTGCTTGAAATCATGCTGTTTCAGTTTCAGCGTAACCCCCTCACCGGCCAGATCGGCGTCTTTTAGCCGCGCAGACACTTTTTCCGAGAGCTTCCAAAGAGTATCAAGCAACGTCTCTGGGTCAGATACATCCGTTTTGAAAGTGGTCTCGGCTGAAATTGACTTGCTATCTGAACCGGGTTCGATGGATCGACTGTCTTGCCCTCTTGAAAAGTGATACAGTCGCTGACCTATGACACCATAGCGTTTGACGAGGGTTGCTTCATCCAGGTTTCGAATTTGTCCAATGGTTTCAATACCATCTCTCGCAAGGTTTTTCTGTAAAACCGCACCGACGCCCCAGAGCAGGCCTACGGGTTTGTCGCTTAGAAAATCAACCGCCTCATGCGCACCAATGATTGAAAATCCACGAGGCTTGTCGAGGTCAGAGGCGACCTTTGCAAGAAACTTGTTGTAGCTAAGGCCAATTGATGCAGTCACACCAACTTCAGATTCAATACGGTTGACCAATTTGATCAGCGTTTGCGCGGGTGTCGCATTGTGCAGTCGCTCGGTACCATTGAGATCCAAAAACGCCTCATCAATGGATAAGGGTTCAACTTGTGGCGTCGTCTCCAGCATCAAGGCGCGAACTTGTTTTCCCGCGGTCCGATACTTTTCCATATTGGGGGAGATCACGACGGCTTCCGGACAGCGTCTTTTCGCTTCAAACATCGGCATTGCCGAACGAACGCCTTTAATTCGCGCAACATAGCAACACGCTGCAACGACGCCGCGTTCGGCACCGCCAACAATAACCGCTTTCCCCCGGATTTCTGGATTGTCGCGCTTTTCTACGCTCGCGTAAAAAGCATCACAATCGATATGTGCGATGGCCAGTGAATTAAGTTCGGAATGGGAAATAAGCCGTGTGGAACCGCAGACCGAACAGCTGTTCGAAGGCTCATGCTTGTCGAGGGGAGTTGTGCAATCTCGGCACAAAATGGACATCTGAATAGCGCTCTCGGTTACGACGGGTATACAGGCATAGGATACGCCTGTCTGACGATTTCTGCCAGATCAGGTTCTTCCCTATTATTGATGCGAGAGGTATTGCGCTCATCGGGCGTTTACCAGACAATTGGAAGAGAGATATCTTTTCGTCAGGCCCTTGATTCTATGAGTAAAAAAGAGACTTCAGCGACGATTGTCAGTGATCCGTTACAGGAAGCCTTAATGGATGGGCGACAGTTGCGCGAAACCATCGAAGCGTTGCGCGAAGAAATGGAAAGTATGTCCGTGCAAAAGCAGCAGGCCGTACAGGAAACACTCGCCCTTTCCTATGATGAAGTAAAACAGCTCAAAGACACCGCGGGTGCATTGCGCGAAAGTCTGGATGATCTCCAGTTTGAAAAAACATCAGCAATTCAGGAAGCCGTTGCCGCCAATTTTGATGAGATTAAACAACTTAAGGACACTTCGGCGGCGCTGCGTGAATCTCTGGACGAATTGAATTTTGAGAAGACACAGGCGGTCCAGGCTGCGGTTGCGGCATCCCATGATGAAATCGTTCAGTTAAAGGAAACGGCGTCTGCCCTGCGTGAAAGCCTGGAGGAATTGAGGTTCGAAAAGGACAAGATGGTCCAGGAAGCGGTTGCCCGATCGAATGATGAAATTGTTCAACTCAAAGCGACGATTGGTATGCTGCGCGATGAATTGGAAGATATGCGGTTTAGCAAAGATGAGGACGTTCAACAGGTTCGTGCGGAAGGGCAAGACGAAAGCACCCAATTGAAGAACACGATCGCTGCATTGCGTGAGGAACTGGATGGCATTAAGTTCGATTACGAAGACAGAATTCAGGAACTTGAACGCGCTTCTAGGGATGAAGTTCAGCAATTACGTGATACAATATCTGCACTGAGGGAAGAATTAGAGGAAAATAATGGCGAGTAGTTTACGTCCAGACCCCGGCAATAGACCACCGGTTAAGTCGCGTTCAACGCGACAAAAGCCGGATGCGGGGTCTCGGTTGGCGCTCGCCGATAAGAAGTTACAACAAGCGGAAATGCTGCTTGCGGTATCGCGCAAAGTGGCAGCGATTGAGAGCCTGGACGAGATTCTAAAAACCCTTGTGGAAATGACCACTTACGAATTGGGTGCGGAACGGGGAAGTTTGTTTTTGAACGATGCGGCGACCGGCGAGTTATATTCCCGCGTCGCGCAGGGTAATTTTTCCCGGGAAATTCGGATATTGAACACGACCGGCGTTGCCGGCGCGATTTTCACCAATGGCAAAGGTGAAATCATCGACGATGCATACGGTGATTCGCGCTTTAACCGGACAATTGATGAGCAAACCGGCTTTAAAACGCGGAACATTCTGTGTGCACCTGTTCGAACGGTGAAGAATGAAGTTATCGGTGTTATCCAGGTTCTGAACAAGAAGGACGATAAATTTACACACGAGGATTTGAAGTTGCTGGAGGCGATGACAACGCAAGCCAGTGTCGCGCTTCAGAGTACTCAATTCGTTGAACGCATGCGCAAAACGCGTGAAAAGGAGCTTGAGTTTCTTGATGTGGTAGCTGATGTCACGTCGGAGCTTGAGTTGGGCACCTTGCTCAAGAAGGTTATGGCCGAAGCGACGCGGATGTTGGGCGCAGACCGTTCCACACTGTTCATGAACGACGAAAAAACGAACGAACTGTTTTCGCGTGTTGCCATGGGAGACGGTATCGGTGAAATCCGGTTGCCAAACACCGCAGGTATTGCTGGAGCTGTATTTGCGTCGGGACAAACGATTAATATCCCCTATGCCTACGCTGATTTGCGTTTCAACCCGGCTTTTGACAAACAGACCGGCTATTTCACCCGGTCTATCTTGTGTGTGCCCGTCATAAACAAAGACGGCAAGTGCATTGGCGTCACGCAGGTGCTTAATCGCCGCGGCGGGCCGTTTACCGATGAAGATGAAACGCGACTTAAGGCCTTTACCGCTCAGGTGTCCATTGCGCTTGAAAATGCCAAGTTGTTCGAAGACATCCAAAACATCAAAAACTACAACGAAAGCATGCTCGAAAGTATGTCTAACGGCGTTATTACGATGGATGAAGATGGTAAAATCGTCACCTGTAATAAAGCTGGCCTTAACATTATGACTAAGATGCCGAATGAAGTTATCGGTGTTTCGGCTGATGAATTCTTTGTTGATGAAAATCTATGGCTGATGGAGCGGGTTCAAAAAGTTGACGCTTCACAGGAACCGGAAGTCATTATCGATGGCGAGTTGCAGTTTGGTGAAGAAAAATTATCGGTAAACGTCAATATTCTACCACTGATCAACACCGAAGGTAAAAAACTTGGTGCCATGATCATGGTTGAAGACATCAGCTCCGAAAAACGGATGAAGTCAACGATGTCGCGTTATATGGACCCGGCATTGGCCGCACAGATGATGGAAGGTGGCGATAGCGACGAGTTCCTGGGCGGCAAGAGTACAGAAGCGACGATCCTATTTTCTGATATTCGAAGCTTCACGACGCTGACCGAATCATTGGGCGCGCAAGGCACGGTCCAAATGTTGAATGAATACTTCACCATTATGGTCGACATAATCACCCGCGAAGGCGGCATGCTGGATAAGTTTATTGGTGATGCGATCATGGCAGCGTTTGGTATACCTGTCGCTCATGAAGACGATGAAGATCGCGCCGTCCGTGCGACCATTGCCATGATCACAGAGCTCTGGGAATACAATAAAATCCGCGAAGCACGGGGCGAATTGGCCATTGATCACGGAGTTGGCCTCAATACCGGGATGATTGTCTCGGGCAACATCGGGTCCCCCAAACGTATGGACTATACGATGATTGGCGACGGGGTGAACCTGGCGGCACGCCTTGAATCGGCCTGCAAGCAGTACTCGGCGCGTATTTTGATCAGTGAATTCACCCGCGCCAAATTAAAAGGGACATATCGGATGCGTGACGTCGATCTTGTTGTCGTAAAAGGAAAAACGGAGCCCGTGGGCGTGATCGAGGTTTTGGATTATCACAATGACGAGACCTATCCTAACCTGATGGACAATGTGAACTATTTTAATGAAGCCGTGAAGCAATACAGGGGTGGTAATTGGGACAAGGCGATCACTAATTTTGAAGAAGCCCTTAAGGCTAATCCCTCAGACAATCTGGCTAACACTTACATAGATCGTTGTGAGGTTCTTAAAGCCAACCCTCCGGAAGGTGAGTGGGATGGTGTATGGGTCATGACGTCCAAATAAGACAATTATCACTAAATCCAAAACAGGATAAGAATTAAAATGAAAACCCCAAGTACAGATGTCGATGATTTTTTTGAGCAACTCCGCCGGGAATTCATTGAAGCCACAAGTGATCGCCTAAGCACCGTCGATGATTTGATAACGGCGATGATGGAAAATGAAAACCCTGACGAATCCCTAAGCGAGTTCTTGCGCCATATTCATTCCATCAAAGGCCAAGGGGGAACCTTTGACTTTCCGACGGTTTCGACCATCGCACACCGCCTGGAAGATTATATCGAAACAGCACCCGAGCACTCTCAATCGCAACTGCAAGACATGCAGTATTTTGTCGATGTCATTCGCCGGATTATTGAAAGCGAGCGTGACCCCAGCCAACAAGAGCAAGTTGCTATATTGGCGGCCCTGCCAAAAACGGCAAAAGATTTTGATGACGTTGAAGCCTTTGACGACAACAAACCGATCCAGGACATGAAAATTGTGCTGGTCATGCCCAAGGGAACACAACGCAAGATCATTGGTAAAGAGCTCGCGGCTTGCGGTTTTCAAATTTCAAACGCTGACACCCCTGTCGATGCGATCAAGTACGCTATTGAACACAAACCAGAGATTGTTATTGCCAGTCGTGAGATGGAACAAATGGGTGGGCAAGAAATGGCCAAGGTGTTTGCAACGATCGACGGCACCAAGAGCGTTCACGTGGTTATTGCAACGACCGGCACAAAATCCGGTATTGATGTTGCTCAGTTGCCAGAGACAACACGTGTCATTCAAAAAGGCCCGGGGTTTGTTGATGATTTGACGGATTGCCTTGGCGACTGGGGATTCTTTGGTTGATCTGGCCGCGGAGACGCTGCTCTGAAGCGAGCAGGTCTTCGGCCACAAAGACATGTAATACTACTTGGTTGTAGCGACGAACACGCCATCCCAGTCTTCACCCGGAGGCTCTGCCTGGAAGTGCAGGATCCGGGTTTCGTAAAGATCGTAGAATCCGTCGATGTTGTAGGGACCACATAGAAGACGGCATTCCTTCAGGCGTTTGATGGACTTGTTCCAGTCTTGAGCCAGATAGGCCTCAATCATTTGATCGTGGAATTGCTTTAGCGTTTGGAATTCCTGACTTTCGGCAACAGCTTCATCGCCGACCAGACAGTAAATGGTGACCGCTTCCGTTTTCCCTTTAACTTTGATGTTGTCGAGGAACAGGGTCGCCATCATCGGCACATCTTTGTAAGTCGTCTCTCCAATAACAATATCGACACCATAGGACTTGCTCTGGCCCTCAAGACGGGCCGCCAGATTAACCGTATCGCCAAGCACAGAATAGTCGATCCGTAATTCGGAACCCATGTTGCCAACAACGGCTGGACCACTGTTAAGCCCCAAGCCAACCTTTAAAGGCACGTGTTTGCGCCCTTCCTCTTTGGCCTCAGCCTCAAGACGTTCATTCAGCGGCGCCATTTCAGCCATCATCGCCAACGCCGATTGGCAACCATAATATGCGTGTTTTTCGACATCCAGAGGCGCATTCCAAAACGCCATGATGCAATCACCCATATACTTATCAATGGTCCCGTGACGATCCAAAATGACATTGGTTAAAGGTGTCAGGAGTTTGTTGATGAGTTTTGTCAGGCCGATGGCATCAAATTGTTCAGAAATCGTGGTGAACCCGCGAACATCACAAAACAGCAATGTCATATCACGCTGCACACCACCTAATTGCAGTGCATCCGGGTTTTCAGCAATCGCTTTAACCTGATCAGGAGCCAGATATTTGGAGAACGCATCACGGGTTTGCTTCCGTTTGGCTTCTTCACGTGAATAGCCTGTGTAGGTCAAGACCATGTATATGAGCATAATGGATACGATGGCGTAGCTCGCATCTAGCAAGATCTTTTCTTCCGAGAACAAATACCAGGAAGTGCCCCCTGCCCCGACAGCTGTGACAAGAAACACGAGTGCCGTCCATTTGGCACCCAGCCAAGGCACTAAAATGATCATCGCAAGACCACCAAACAACACAAATGCCATTTCTGCGGAATTGGCGTAATTTGGGCGTGTGAGATAGTCCTGATTGGCGATCACCTCAATGACCTGTGCGTGGACCTCTACCCCCGGAATGTCACGTTCCGTCGGGATCGAGCGAATATCTCGAAGTCCTACCGCGGACGTTCCAAGAATGAGCATTCGTCCGGCAATCTTGTTAGGATCGGCGGTGCCGTCTAACAGTTCATGCGCCGGGACGTATTTATCCCAATCCCGCTTCGAGAAATGCGGCCAGATGCGTCCAACGTTATTTGTTTTAACCGTAAAGTTTTTGGTAATGCCGACGCCATCAATTCCGGCCACGTTTGAGTTGATCACGACGGTTTGTCGCCCCAGCGCCACTCTCAGCATTTCGATAGACAGGGCCGGAAAGAATTTGCCTTCATGGAGGAAGTAAGCTGGCACGTTACGTATAATACCATCTTCATCGGGGATCGCGTTAAACATCCCAAAACCGGCAAGCCGGTTCTTCTTGGCGGCTTCTTCCAGAACCGGAATATTGCGGACTAACGCCGGGAATTGGAGCGTAAACGATGCGGGGTCTACGGCGTTTTTAGATAACTTCCGGATTCCAACCGATGCTTTCGAAGGGGGCCCCTTTACACCATCTGTTTCATTGGTGCGCCCTGCCTGACCAAGAATAACGCGGCTTTTCGATATGACCTCGGCAAAAAGTTCATCATTCGTTTTGCGCTTGGTTAAAATTTCCTGCATTTCGGGCGAAAGTCCCGAAGCTTCAGCTGCGACCGTTTTGATATCTTTGCCATCGGGTTCCGCGAACACCATATCAAAGGCAAATAACGAAGCCTTCATGTTCATTGCGTTTTGAACAAGTCTCGCAACTTTATCGCGTGGCCAAGGCCATTGACCTACAGTCTCAAGGCTTTGTTCGTCGATATCGATGATTGTAACCGGTTTTTTATCTGGCGGTGGGATATCGCGCGGTTTGGTTTGTTGGTAATAATCAAACATCTTCAAACGGGCAAATTCGACCGGAGCCGGATTAAAGTTATAAAGAAGTATGAATCCGATCAGCATCGCATAGCCGACCAGACGATCGTAACTTACGGCCGCACGTAATAATTTCATATGATTTCCGCACCCATTTTTTGCGAATCGCTCCTCGAATCACTCACGTTTTGCCCAACACCCGGTTATTTTTTCGTAATTTAACGAATTCTACACCTTTAAGCTTGTCCCGGGTCAAGGTTTAAGTTCGCCAATCGTGTTTGGTTAAGGAGAAAAACAAGGTTAGCCCGGTTAAATTGGCGGAATCCGTAAACTTTTATCTGAACAACCGGTTTACACGCTAGCGCGGAGGCCTTGACCACCGTATATTTAAGCAACATGAGTGAGAACAGTCACCGCGCTTGGCTTAAGCCATTTCTCAAGCCCGTAATGCCGATCTTCCGTGAAGTTTTGGCAATGTCGGCGTTTGTCAATATTTTGGCGCTGGCAGTCCCTGTCTTTACCTTGCAAGTTTACGACCGTGTCATTGGTCACGCTGGCATTTCCACCCTTGTTGGATTTGTCATCGGAATGATTTCAATCGTTCTTTTTGACTATATTTTACGCCAGTCGCGCTCGAGAATTATGCAAACCGTGGCATTACGGATCGATGTCCTTGTTGGCCGAAAGCTGTTCGATAAATTAATGGCGCTTCCGTTACACCAACTGGAAGCGAAACCAGCCAATTATTGGCAATCTTTGTTTCGTGATGTGGATACGGTGCGCAATACACTGTCTGGCGCCTCCGCATTACTTTTGTGTGATCTCCCGTTCGCGCTGATGTTTCTGACCCTTATCTGGATCATTGCAGCCCCCATTGCCTGGGTGCTGATGATTATTATTCCGCTGTTTATGTTTATTGCCTGGCAGTCTTCGGCAAAGATGTCGCAAGCAAACCAGGAAGAACGTGAAAGCACACAAACACGCGACGGCCTGATTGCCGAGATTATTAATGGGCGGACGACCGTCAAAGCCCTGGCCCTTGATAATGCTATGCGCCCCATGTGGGAAGAACGGCACGCAGAGAACATTGAAAATTCAGTCATGCGCGGCGCGCGGTCGGATTTCTATTCGAATTTTGGCGGCTCGTTAACAATGCTGACGACTGTATGCATGACGACGGCGGGCGCCCTGGCAATTATTGAAGGTGTGCTGACCATGGGATCGCTGATCGCGACAAACATGCTGACCGGTCGCCTGATCGGCCCAGCTAACCAGTTGGTCGGCCAATGGCGCGCCTACAGCAGTTTTTTGCAGTCCCTTGATCGGCTCGGTGAAGTCTTTGAAAGTGAGGGCGAACGCCAGGAAAGTGAAGTCAAGTTAACCCGTCCTGAAGGTGAAATTACGACAGAAAACGTATCTTTTGGGTATGCGGAAAACCTGCCACCGGTCGTTGACTCGGTTAACATTACGATCAAATCACGCGGCGTTCATGCCCTGGTTGGTCGGAATGGCAGTGGCAAGACAACCCTTCTCAAGCTGATACAAGGTCTATATGCACCAACAAATGGTCGCGTGCTATTGGATGGTGCCGATATCGCTCAGTTTAGCCGAACCGAACTTGCGTCCTGGCTAGGGTATGTCCCTCAGGAATGCGTTTTGTTTGCAGGGACGGTGCGTGACAACATCGTACATCGACATCCGGAAGCAACTGACGAGCAGATTATCGAAGCCGCCACGGCCGCGGGTGTTCATCAGTTTATTATCGACTTGCCAGAAGGGTATGCCTCAGAAATTGGCGAGGCAGGCCGCAGACTGTCCGGTGGGCAGCGGCAACGCATTGCCATTGCCCGTGCCTTGCTTGGCAATCCGCCCGTTTTATTACTTGATGAGCCCTCATCGAGCCTGGACCGGCAGGCCGAACAGGCCTTGCGGACAACCTTGGTGGCGATTGGTCAAGAACGTACCGTCATTATCGTCACCCATAGTCCGATATTGCTTGCCGCCTGCAATGACCTTGTGGCTCTTGACCGGGGCAAGGTCGCGCTGGCCGGACCGTCTAAAGAAATTTTACCCAAACTTTTTGGTCAGCAACCGAAAGGCGATCCCCAGCAGGCGGCCCAGCAAAAGCCTACCGGCCCAAGTCAAAATATAGCACCGCCTGCGGCAGAACGCAGCAAACCTGTGCCGGCTCAAGCTGCCTCCGCAGCGCAACCGCCCCGGCCTGCCCAGCCGCCTGCTGCGCAAAGGCCACGTCCCGCAGCAGCCCGACCTGCAGTTCCCACTCCTCCTGCGGTTGCTAAACCAGCTGCCAAAGCCGTTTCCCAGCCAAGGCCACCCGCGCCCTCTTCCCGACCGGTCGCAACAGCCAGCCCCCCGACACCGGCCGCGGCAAAAGCTGCGTCGCGTCCGGCCCCTGCCGGCAAACCTAAAATGCCGACAGCCAAGGCGCTGCCACCAAAGCCACCGGCTGCCGCATCGAAGCCCCCCGCACCAGCTCGCCCTCCACGCCCTGCCAAAGCGAAGCCGTCCCCACCGACAGCACCTGCTGCAGCGCAAACACCCGCAGCAACGCCAACCGCGCCAAAACCGCCAGCACCAAGACCTCCGGCCGCGAAACCGGCAGTTTCCCAACCGGAAGCCGCTATTGGCGCTGCCGACGCGATAGCTGGCAAGCAAGGGGCGGTTCCCAAGCCAACACCGCCAATGCCATCAATACCAGCCAGTGTCGATCCCAGTGTTCCGGCAGGTGAACGATTTAGCCTTGATGAGCAACAAGGAGGACAATTTGTTGACGATCCCTATGCAGATTTGATTAAAACATCTAATGATAAAGGGGCAGCACCTCAATCTGGACAAGGAACTAAGCAATGAGTGTTGATGTCGCAACGGGTTCAGAACGACTGGATGCCCTGCTCGCAAGGCACCCGATGCCAAGTTGGCGGTTATTCGCGTGGCCCGTCATGTTTCTCCTGGCTTTGGGGATTGGCTGGTCCTATTTCGTTGAATTGGATGAAGTTGCCGTCGCATCAGGCGAGGTCGTTCCACAGGGCAGCGTCAGGACGGTTCAGCACCTTGAAGGAGGAATCGTACAGGAGCTTTATGTCGCCGATGGGGACCTGGTGCGTTCGGGTGATTCCTTATTGCTGCTGGATTTAGCGTCCGGTGGTACAAACCTTGAAGAACTCTTGGTGCGTCTGGACAGTGAACTGCTTGTCAGGGCGCGTTTGACGGCGGAAGCAGAAGGTACAGAAGTTGTCTTTCCACAAGATGTCGCCTCCCGTCGCCCCGCTTTGGTGGGCGCTCAACGGCAAGCGTTCGATGCGCGAAAGCGCGAGTTAGCTTCACGGTTAAATGTCATGCGGGAACAAATCACACAGAAGAGACTGGAAACTGATGAGCTAAAAGCGCGAACCACGGCTGTCCGTCGCAACTTGAGCCTTGCACAGGAGCGGCTGAAAATATCGACCTCCCTATTGGCGGAGGGATTGACGTCGAAAATTGAACATCTGGAACTTGAAGCGGAAGTGGAAAGCCTGGATGGCGAATTAAAGGGGTTGGGGCCTTCTTTGCCAAAAGCGGTTGCCGCAGTTGAAGAAGCGGCGCAGCGCCTGGAAGAAGGTGAAGGCCGGTTCCGTCGCGAAGCACAGGACGAACTGGGTACCGTCGAACAAAATATCGCACGTATTAACGAGCTTTTGGTGCAGGCCCGTGAACAAGGCTCACGCGCAGAAATCAAAAGTCCCATCGATGGGGTCGTTAAGAACCTTAAATATAACACCATTGGCGGCGTTGTTCGTCCGGGCGAGCCTATTCTGGAAATCGTTCCCACCAGTGAACAACTGGTTGTCGAAACCAAGCTTAATCCGACAGAGCGCGGGTTCATCCGTGCGGGGATGCCTGCAGTTGTTAAGGTGTCCACCTATGATTTCGCCCGTTATGGCGGCCTGAACGGTCAAGTCATCCGCGTCGCGCCCGATACAAGTCTCAACGAAGACGGTTCGCCCTACTTTAAGGTGATCGTACAGACAGATAAGAATTATCTGGGTCGAGACGAGACCGATTTACCCATTACACCGGGCATGCAAGCGACAGTAGATATACACACCGGACAAAAATCGGTTATGGATTATCTGATTCGCCCTATTCTGAAACTTAAGCATGAAGCGTTCCGCGAGCGATAAGTGTGTCTTTTCTCAAAAATGAACGCCAGCAAGGCTTACACAACCATATTAACGTTTACAGGTAAGCGTTTGTTCTTTTTTAACGAATCTGTATAAGGTTAATGTAGATTAACGCTAATTTGCCTGTGCGATTGGGGACCTTAAAGGTTGCACAGGCCATAGTCTGAAGAGAGTTCTGTATGTCAGTTCCAACAATATTAGCCCTACTAACGGCATTTGGACTATTCTTCGGCTCCATTGTTGTGAGCACAGACAACTACTTAATCTTCGTAAGCGGCTCAAGTTTTGTGATGGTCGCCGGCGGCACGTTGGCGTCGACGTTTATTTCCTATGAGCCCCGATATGTTATGCTTTCATTAAAACTGATCTATCGCATGGTTGTTTCTCCAAAAGTTGGACGTAACGTGCTAAAAAGTGAAGTTGGTCGCATTATCCGCTGGGCCTATACGGTTCAGAAAAAAGGAATTCCAGCCCTGGAACAGGAAGCCAAAAAAGCAGTTCGGGGCGATAAGTTCATGAAGTTTGGTATTGATATGGTTGTCAGTGGCTACACCGGGCAAGAAGTCCGCGATATTATGACGACGACCATTGAAACGACATTCGGCCGGAATACGGTACAGGTACAGATTTTAAAGAATATGGGTGCCGCGGCACCGGCCTTCGGTATGATTGGAACTCTTGTTGGCTTGATTATCATGCTCGACAATATGGGTGGCGACCCATCAAGCCTTGGTAAAGGCCTTGCAGTTGCTCTGTTAACAACACTTTATGGCGTGCTGTTTGCCCGGATTATCTTTATTCCCGCGGCAACGAAAATTTTGCAACGTGAAGAGATTATTCGTTTTCGTAATTATCTGATCGCCGAGGGGCTGGCCCTATTGGCAGATAAGAAAAGCCCACGTTACATTCAGGACAGAATGAATAGTTATTTGGACCCTGCTATTCACTTCAATATTGATAAAATGAAGAAGTAGGTTTGATTGCCCTGTCTTTTTTTCTCTAGAACTGGTGATTTCAAGAGCATTTCATGGCCATGAAAAAACTACCGCCTCCGATAGAAGAAGCAGAAGATTGGCTGACGACTTATGCTGATGCCATCACCTTGTTGATGGCGTTCTTTGTTATGCTTTTAACGTTCGCAGAATTTGATGTGCCGGCCTATCAGGAGGCCGCGGCCGCCATCGCCAATAACATTGGTGAAGGTGAAAAAGACGCCAAGTCAGATACCCAAACCTTAAAAATCGACGTGGAAGACGTAGTCTTCGAGATGCAGGCCGATCAGGTCGTCGACGTTAAACTGGATAAAAAGGGTGTGGTTATTGATCTTGCAGGTGGTGCTTTCTTTAAGCCGGGAAATGCACAATTAAATGAAGCGGCAATTCCTGTTCTCGACAAAATTGCGCAGATGATCAAGGAAGAGAAGTTTAAGCTGTTCAATGTTGAGGTTGAAGGTCACTCCGACCCCTCTCCCATTAGCACAGAGATGTTCCCGTCCAACTGGGAACTATCGTCAGCCCGTGCGTCGACGGTTGTCCGTTTCTTTGGCGGAACGGGGATCGATTACGAAAAAATGAAGGCCATTGGTTACGCGGATACACGTCCGAAGGTTCCTAATTATGACCAAAAAGGCGCTCCGATTCCTGAGAATCAGCAGACCAATCGCAGGATTTCCATTCGGGTCTACCCAATGAATATCGAAGAACGGCAAAAATTTAACGTAAAAGTTGATTTGAAGTCGATGCTGAAAGATGTTGAAACGACAACCGAGCAGAACAAAGCATCCGACGCAAAATCAGGAAGCCAGTAAATCGGCGTTTAATCGATTATAATTGATCCAAAAAGTCTAGCTAAACCCAGCCTTAGTCGAGGATGACTTCCTGGCCTTCGTAACAAACGAAAGCCCCATCCCAGACCTGTTTCGCTTCTTCAGCTATTTGATCCATGATGTCATCCGTATGGTCTGGATCATGGTGGAAGATGGCCAGACGCTTTACGTTGGCTGCCTGACATAACTTAATGCCTTCGTTCCAGGTGGAGTGCCCCCAGCCAATTTTCTCAGGGAACTCCTGTTCTGTATAGGTGCTGTCGTAAATCACAAGATCAGCGCCCTCTATCAACCCAAGGATATTCTGGTCCGGCTTTCCGGGCACATGCTCGGTATCCGTAACGTAGACGGCAGATTTGCCTTTATAATCGATCCGGTAGGCTGTCGACCCGTTTGGGTGGTGTAAGGGGGTCGTGCTGACCTTGACGCTGCCAAACAGTTCGAAATTATCCCCGGCTTCGAAGTCTTCAAACTTGAGTTCGGCCTGCATCGCCTCTAGGGGAACAGGAAACATGGGATTGTGCATTTGCGTCGACAACACGTTCTGAACACCACCTTGGTTCTTGAGGTGCCCCGCCATGATCGTAATGGTGCGCCGAGGATCGTAAGCGGGCGTAAAAAAGGGGAATCCGTTGATATGGTCCCAATGCGTGTGCGTGAGCAACAGATAGGTTCTGCGAATATCTTCGTTTAAGACGACTTTTGAATAGTTGCGGATCCCGGTACCGGAATCCATCGTAAAGTGATGGTCCCCCGCCTGCACTTCAATACAACTGGTGTTACCACCATATTTCATATGCTCCGGTGATGCGCATGCAATACTGCCACGGACACCCCAAAATTTTATTCTTAATGTCATATTGTCAGTTTCATCAATGGAACCATAATCATCATCTAACCGCGTCTGACTCCCATTCTCAACACAAATAAGAGATAAACAAATTGTTTCTTCACGCAGGCGCAAACATCTGTTAACGCCAGCTCATTTTTAACAGGTTATAGAGGATGATGTGCGGCTGAATTGTGACGCTTATCACAAAAGTACGGAAACAGTGAAGGACTTTTTTCAATCTCCGACTCGGGCCATTTAGTCATTCCTCAATATACACAATCTATGTTTGATATTAAAAATAATTATGCGTTTTAAGTTGCTAAACTCATTAATATACAGCGCGAAAGATAGGCTTTTCGGCATGGAGACCGAGTCATCATCGTGTTTCTGTGACAAAAAAGGCCGTGCTCCAAATTAAGCAGCACGGCCCGTATCATAATAATACGATTAATCCGATACGGATTAAAAATCTTCAGACGACATAATGGGCTCACCACCCTGCTCTTTGGCCGCAATCATCACAGCTTTCTGGACACGCTCAAAAGCCCGCGCTTCTAATTGACGTACGCGCTCTCGGCTAATTCCGTAGGATTCTCCAAGTTCTTCCAAAGTTGGCGGATTATCATTGAGTTTACGCTCGGTAAAAATATGACGCTCCCTTTCGGGTAAACTTGCGACGGCCTTTGCCAAGTGCTCGTGCATAACAGATTGTTGTTCATTATTGGCATAAATTTGTTCGGGCGACGCCCGCTCATCAACTAATGAATCTATAAATTCTGCACTTTCGTCATCATGCGACATCGGCGCATTCAACGACATATCTCGAACAGACAGTCTTCCGTTCATATGCATGATATCTTTCTCAGAAACGCCCATCTTGGAGGAGATTAACTTCGCCTGTTCAGCCGATAGCTCTCCATTGTCCAAAATGTTCAGCTTCGCCTTAACACTCCGCAAGCTGAAAAAGAGTTTCTTTTGTGATGCGACAGTTCCCAGTTTGACCATTGACCATGATTTCAGGACATACTCTGTAATGGAGGCTTTGATCCACCACATGGCGTAGGTCGAGAGCCGGAATCCCTTTTCCGGTTCAAACTTTTTAACCGCACGCATCAGGCCAATATTGCCCTCTGAAACCAGGTCAGCAACGGGCAGGCCGTAGCCGCGATATTTCATAGCCATTTTGACAACGAGCCGCAGATGCGACGTCACCAGCTTATGAGCAGCATCCGTATCGCCATGCTCACGCCATAAAGTTCCCAGGCGCTGCTCTTCTTCCTTTTCGAGTATGGGGTATGCCCATACTTCGCGGAAATAATGAGACAAGCCGCCGTCCATGGGTACAGCTGGTAATGAAATTTGCGAAGCCATTCTATTTTCCCTTCTTAGTAACGATTATCGCTCCATGATCACAGAATAGAAAAATTCCATGTCAAAAATGAGGCAGCGACAAAATTCAAGATAACAATTACGTGATTGATATTTTGTGCGTTCAGCTCACGCGCGATGCGCAAAACTAAAAGGTATCGATTTCGGGAAAGCTAAATAAAAACACTGGGTCATTTCATATCCTCCTTCAGAAGCAATACGACCTAATTAAACATGCCCACTTTTCAGTCAGGCGATTATTGCCGACCCCAACTGGGCATCGACATTTCCTAGTAAGTTATATATTTTTTCGCCAATATGTCAAGTATTTCACGTACTTGTGAAGAATATTCACTTAACTTGCGAGCCTAATCTCTTTTTGTGCCGTTAGGGTTCCAAAACCTTTATCTAGCTCTTCCCCCAGGAACTCTGCCAGCTTTCCCATTGCCGAATATCCTGCAACCCCTTCGGCATCGGAATTATAGTTGGTGTTTGTATTTATGTCATAGACATACAGGTCACCTGCTTGATCCGCTATAAACTCAATTCCAGCAACTTCCACATCATTTGCGGCCAAAACCTTTTCAAGCTTTCTTTTGAGTTCAGGAGGTATCCCTGTGCCTTGACGATGAATTTGGAATTTAGGGGCGACCGCTTCACCATCCATATCAACGGAACAAACGTCCGCCGGGCATAGCTCAAACCCGTCTGATGTGTCGACACGAACTGCGTAGTAGAATTTGCCACCGATGAACTCCGCGCGCGTAATTGAACGGTCTGGTGCATAGATGTAGTCCTGCAACAATGTGATTTCATCAATTGTCGGCCGATAGTCTTCACTGCGGACGTGATCGATTAACTGCTGTTTTGTTTCAAAAAGGGCGACTTGATCCCCTTTCCCGCCCCGGTTGGGTTTAAAGATCACCGGACCGTCTTTAAATGTGTCTGCGGCATCAACGATCTTATCACGCCCATAGGCTACGATCGTGCGTGGAACGGGAACGTCATGGGCCTTGAGAGTCGCATACTGCGCCGCTTTATTGATCTCGAGCGCCAAAGCACGACTGGAATTAACGACCCGACGCCCGTGGGCTTCAAGCCAGGCGAGGACTGCCGCCGCATACTCGGGTGCATAACGATTGTCACGTGTATAAGAAGAAGCGCTCATCCGGTTGTAGAAGACGCCCTCCGGGGGAGCTTTGGATAAATCCATCATCCCCATAGATAGGTCCCATTCTTCGAAAGGAAGATTGCGCTCTTGAAATGCCTGACGGAGGGGCTCTACCCAAACCGGGTTTTCATGGATGACGTATATTTTGGACATCTGAGACCTCAACTTTAATTCATATTTATAATGTGTTTTATGTTATTTTATATATAGGGTGTGTGTATTATTTTTCATTACATTTTTTTAATGTGATTAATAGAGTCTCAAAACCTTACTAAAGATCATATCGGTTCTCACAATTAGTGAGAAATCTCTCAGATGAATGAGAACCTGAAAATATAAGGTGAGATAACGTCTGCTGTTGAACGAAGCAGACACTATTCGACCGATTTAAAGATGTCACATGAGGGCCACAGGCCGGCATTCTTCGCCTCTAATAGAGATCGCCCCTAGGTCGCTGGATTAACGCCATCCGCCTGCAACATGGCACGTAACTTGCTCTTCTCTCAATGTTCCAGACTGCTGGGTTTCCGGAGACGAAATTCTGGTGACATACGAAGGAAAATGGCCGCGATACAGGATCGCTGTCGCGATCTGTGTCGCAGTTAGATTCTCATTCTGCGAATTAGGAGAATAAAGGTGTCCAAATCGATTAATGCATCAGCGCGCATCTCAAACAGCTGGGTCATTCTTTTTGTTATCTTTGCCGTTTCGACGGGAATCATTCTATATGGATTGGTGGATCGCCATCATCACGAGATGTCGCAAGCGCATGTCATGCGGATCGCCAAGACAACCGCTGAAAACATCAACCATTTCCGCTCCTATTATTCCCGGGAGGTCGTGAGCAGCGCTCTCAAACGGGGCATCGAAGCAACTCATGAGTACAAGGACCGAGCATATGCCATCCCCCTGCCGGCAACCCTGTCCATCGAGCTAGGCGAGTTCATGCGCAACGAGAATGCGCAGATCGATTATAAGATGTTCAGTTCATACCCGTTTCCATGGCGCTTGAACCGCAAGTTGGACGTCACGGAGACCGGGATATTGGAGAACGGCATCGCGGAAGAACACACCGCCAGGGAAGAAGATGGCCGGATTAGGTTCTTTTCTCCCGTGATCATGGGGGAAAGCTGTATTGATTGTCACAATACGCATCCTGAGAGCCCTAAGACCGATTGGAACGTCGGCGATTTGCGCGGTTATCAAGAGATCGTCATCCCCGCCTCCTTCGCCGCGGCCAATCAAAATCTCCGAACGGAATCCTTCAATTACATCATTCTGTTTTTCATTTTCGCTTTTACCACCGGGCTAATTTCGATCATCTTCCTGGCTGCACGAAACAAAAAGGCGTTCAGCCGTGTCCAGGAGTATGCCCTCTTAGAAGTTCAGAAGGGTGCGGAACTGGAACATATCAACATCCAGCTTGAGAAGAGTGTCGGCGAGTTGAATGCCGTCTTGGACAATGCCGCGGACGCCATCATCACGATCGATCAGTCAGGGCGGGTCATTTCGGCGAATGCCGCGACCCAGAAGATATTTGGACACGAGATTGACGACCTGATCGGGCAAAACGTCAACATCCTGATGCCGGATGACCATTCCGAGGTACATGACGACTATTTGAGGAAATACAAAGAGACGGGAAAGGGACAGATCATCGGGTTGGGCCGTGAGGTGATTGCTCGTCGCGCCGATGGCGAGAGCTTCCCTATCGAACTCTCTATAGGAGAGATTAACCTCGACGGAACGAAATACTTCACTGGGATCATCCGTGATATTTCCGGACGCAAGAATGCAGAAGCTGCGCTCCGCGCGAGTTTGGACAAAGAACGTCTTCTCTCTTTGGTTGCTTCAAAAACCGACAACGCGGTCATCATTACCAATGCGGATGGCACGATCAGATGGGTCAACAACGGGTTCGAGAGGATTTCCGGGTATTCCCAAGCCGAAATGGTGGGCAAACGGCCAGGCGAAGTCCTTCAGGGACCAAATTCCAGCGAAGCGGCGATTGCCGAGATGTCGGAAGCCATAAAATCTCAAAGGAGCTTCACAGCGGAGATTGTTAACTACGCGAAGACCGGCGAGGAATACTGGGTCCAAATTGAAGCGCAACCGGTTTTCGACGACGATGGCAAACTCGATGCATTTATCGCTATTGAGCGCGACATAACCGAAACACGACGGCGCGAAGATGATCTTGAACATGCCCGCGAGGCCGCTGAACAGAGCAACAAGTCCAAGTCAAAGTTCCTGGCTATGATGAGCCATGAGATACGCACACCGCTAAACGCCATCATCGGCAGCCTGAGCCTGTTGCGCGATGAATCAAACGCAGATGATCAGCTAACGTTCATCGATACAGCTCAGACCTCCGCGGAGAACTTGCAGACCATCATCAGCGACATTTTGGATATTTCCAAGCTTGAGGCTGAAGTGCTGGATTTGGAGTTCTCGGACGTCAGCATTGCCAATGTGCTGACCGAAGTCGCATCAGTGCTTGAGCCGAGGGCAAAGGAGAAAGATATCTATCTCGAATGGTTTGTCGAGAACGATGATCTTAGGGCGATCTCCATCGACGTGACTCGAGTACGCCAAGTGCTCATTAACTTTGTCGCGAACGCCATCAAATTCACTGAGGAGGGTGGGGTTCGATTGCGAGCCTATCACTCGTGTGATCTAGCGGCCCGTGGGTTCTTCAGAATTGATGTCGCTGATACTGGGGTAGGAATCTCAGATAACGACCAAATACACATTTTTGACGAGTTCTGGACCAAGAACCTGAGCGTCAAGAATACCGCCCCCGGAACGGGCCTCGGCTTGGCGATATGCCGCCGCCTGGCTCAGACGATGGGAGGTGACGTAGGTGTTCGGAGCGCTGTGGGCTCGGGCAGCACATTTTGGCTCGAACTTCCGCTAACGCTGGCGAAGTCTTTTCCCACCAAACTTAATGAATCAGCCGCAGGCAATGATCTTCCGACCCAGTTCACGGGGCACATCTTGCTCGCCGAAGACAACTCGGCAAATCAGCTAGTGATCACGGCAATGCTCAAGAAACTGGGCCTGACCTGCGATACCGCCTCCAACGGCTTGGAAACCCTATCCGCCGTGAAGCGACGTCAGTACGAGCTGATTCTGATGGATGTCAACATGCCGGAGATGGACGGTATTGAGGCAACGCGAATCATGCGCCAAGAAGATCTAATTGGACGAACACCAGTAGTCGCCATTACTGCTCATGTGATGAAGGGGGATCGCGAATCGTTGTTCGAACAAGGTTTCAACGATTACGTCCCGAAACCGCTCTCTGCCATCGACTTGCGAAAGCTATTTGTTCGCATGAGCCCGAAGTTGGACGCGAATTAGGAAAATGCATGATCCCAGCATTGTTCGGAAAGGGGCACACCCCGACTAGCTTTTAAACGGGAAGCGGGGCCCGCTTTAGTATGTTTACTTGTTACAGGTTAATTCAAATGCAGGGTTCGCGTGGCCTAACCAGCCAAGGCTATCTCCGAAAGGATGTTGGCTAGCAACGGCGCTCATCGGTGTTGTCGGGATCAATTTGCGCGTAAAATAGCGCGCACGCACATATGATTAGGCTATTGGTTCCCATGCAATGAACGCAACTGGTGATGATTGAGGAAAATCAAGACCACAGCTGGCCCGCCTTTGCGTGGGCTGGTTGAACGTCGTTAACGCCCAATCGAAATTAATTTGTTCCGGCGAGAGTATCGTTCTTAAGCGAAGGCCCTAGCTCATATCCCAAATCGGGTATGGGCGGAAGTTCAAGTTGTTGGCCGTTGTTGATTTCAGATTTGCGCTTTTGACGGTACAAACTGCGGATCGCTGCATAGTAATCAACAGAAGTCTTTTTAATCTGGCGCAAGTCGTCGGCGACACTTGCATATTCGGAAACACCGCCTGTTACTTTAAGTGTCCAGTCAATGGCATCTCTGTCGGTATTTGATATCCAGTTACCTGAAGCATCGAAATACGGATCAACCACAAACTTACCAAGCGCATCACGTGGATTTGAAGGGCCGAAAATGGGAAGAACCAGATATACGCCCTCACCGACACCCCAAACACCGAGGGTCTGACCGAAGTCCTCTTTTTCAATCGGATGCCCCGCCTCTCCTGCGACATCGGCAATACCACCGATACCCACGATCGTGTTCACCATAAACTTGTTTACTGTAAGAAAGGCTTCTTTCGGGTCACCTTGCAGCAGCTGATTCGCAACTGTGATGGGGGTCGCGATGTGGTTCAGGAAATTACCAACACCTGTTCGGAAGACAGCAGGTAAATTGTCGTTGTAAAGATCGGCCACGGGATCCAGAAAGTTTTCTTGAACATAAACGTTGAAGCCAAAAATTGAACGGTTCATGCCCTCGAGCGGATCATTAACATTATCGACATCGTCATCGACGGCAGCCGTCAAGACCTGAGGGATAGGCGCTGCCACCTTCTGACGCACAGGATCTGCTACTGCGTCACCCACGACAGCCAAAGACATTGCCGCACCAACAGCAATACCCATCAAAGAAATCTTCTGTTTTTTCAGCATCACTTTACGGCAACTCACTGATTCTTCATTCGTCGTTTATGTATAACACACGTATCTTTTTAGCAATAAACAATCCGTAACACTTCACTGCTATAGTCTTACATGTTTATGCGAGTTTGAGCACTCCTGCAACCCGATATCTGACAATTTTGCTTCAGTGTTGTAATATTGCAAGATAGGCAGGGGCTCGCGTAAGCTTGTTTTGACAAACGTTGAGTTCTAATGGACTTTTGACGTGAAATTGACTTTAGGGAATAGAAAATGATTCGAAGAATCGTATTAAGTTTGGCGTTTTTTGTCGTAATAGCCTTTAACAACACGTCCCCTACCCTTGCAGTGGCAAGCGATTCGCCAGAAAGTGTTGTTTCAACATTTCAAGAACGGCTCGTTGATGTCATGAAGGTTGCTGATCAATTGTCTGTGAAAAAACGCTTTGATCAGTTGGTTCCAGCCGTTGATGATGCTTTTCATATGCCATTGATGACGCAAATCGCCGTCGGTTCCTATTGGAAAAACACAGCTGAGAAGGAACGTAAAAAAGCTGTTCAGGCCTTTAAAAGCATGAGCGTCTCTACGCTCGCTACGTTATTTGACGGTTACAGTGGGGAAGTCTTCGAACATCAAACGAATACGCCGGGGCCGTCGAAAACAATTATTGTTAAGACTGATTTGATTAAATCAGATGGATCCAGAATTCAAATTGCCTATGTTACAAAAGAGTTCAAATCCGGATGGCGCATTATTGATATCATTGTTGATGGTGGCATCAGTGAATTGAAAGTGCGACGCTCCGAATATCGGCAGGTCCTTAAAACCAGCGGAATGACCGGGTTGATTAACCTATTGGAAGAGAAAGCCAGAGAATTAATGTCAGAATCAAACGCGAGCTAGGGGTCGGAGGTTTTAGATGATGTTGCAGTCCCTTTTTCCACCAAACAGAAAAATGCTGGCTGTTTTTATTCTTCCATTGTTCCTATTCATGGGAATCATCGCCCCGAACTCTGTCCATGCGCAAGAAGCCATGGCGGAAGACCTTGTGTCGGAGTTCCATGCGCGCCTGCTAGATTCAATGAAAACGGCCGAAACGGTTCCCGTTCAATCGCGCTATGATGAACTCGCGCCGATCGTCAAAAGTACTTTTCACCTGCGCGTGATGATCCAAGTGGCCACCGGGTCGTATTGGCGCAAAGCCTCTGATAATGAGAAGAGCCAGTTAACCGACGCGTTTGCACGCTTAACAGCGGCGACTTATGCGGCACAGTTTGACGGCTACTCCGGTCAAACATTTAAAACTGTGGGGACGAAGTCTGGCCCCCAAAACACGACATTGGTCGAAACGCGTCTGGAGAACCCCGGTGGCAGAAGCGTTGATCTCGTTTATGTAACTCGCCAGTTTGACGGGAAATGGCGTGTTATTGATGTATTGCTTGATACCGGCATAAGCGAGTTGGCACGCAAACGCTCTGAATACCGACAGGTTTTAAAGTCTGTTGGTGTTGAAGGGCTTACAGACACCCTCACTAAAAAATCAGATTCGCTTCTCGCCAGCTCCTAACTCCGGGCCTTCGTATCAGCGTTTCTCTGGTTTTTGAGCATAGCCATAAGCGCCGGCAAGAAAACAAGTGTACATAACAGCGTCAATGTAATAGCGATCGCAAGAAGAGTCCCCATACTTGCCGTTCCGGGATGCGACGATAAAGCGATTGATCCAAATGATCCGACGGTAGTTAACGCGCTAAACAGAATAGCCCTTGGAGTTGTTGAGTTTTCAGCAGTAATTTTGTTGGACCCCGTTTCTGCTCGTGCGACCAGATGAATACCACCGGCAACGCCCAAACCAAATAACAAAGGCAGAACAATCACGTTCGCAAAATTAAACGCGAGGCCAAACCCGACGCTTGCCGCCAGAGTAAAGAGGCCTGCCAGGAATAGCGGTGCGAAAACCAAAAACACATCACGCATATTACCAAGGACAATCAGAAGCATAACCGCGATGAGGATCACAGAAGTTGCACCGGCCTGATAAAACGCGCCTAGAATTGCTTTTCCTGCTTCCAGAATAACAACAGGTGATCCGATTGCGCGCGGCGCAACGGTTCTCACTTCATCTACAAACTCAATCAAAAGCGCTTGTTGCGTGACATCATTTGAAGGAAAGACCTCAATAATCGTTCTCCCATCCGCGGCGATTTTTCGGTCACGAAGACTTTGCGGTAAGTCATTTAGATCGACCTGTGACGCCTCAAGAGAGGTTTTCAAGCTGTTTAATTGGGCGGGCAGATGCGCAAGTAATCGTTCTTCCAGCTCCCCTGCCCCGGAGGGTCGCTGGTCGATTTCCACAAGAGCTTGGTGAAGACGTGAGGCGCTCTTATTCTTGGACAGAGGTGCAAGAACCCCGATGAAACTTTTGAGCGCTTGTTGGCTTGTTACAGCCGACTTTTGCCCTGCGAATTCGCTGTTGAACGATGGCCCCAGAAAGAGCGCCGTTGTGGAAATGACGTCGAGCTTCTCTTGTTGTTGCTTGGGAATGTAATCAACAATCGTTTCAGCGCTCTTAACAGTGCCGAGGTCCCCAAGTTTCACAGCCAAATCCTGCGCCGTGGTTAAATCCGGAACTAAAACGTTAATACTATAGGGACTGGTTCGGCTGTCTGACATCAGATCGATCAGGGTCGACATTGATTCCGTTTGCCTGTTTTTTAGATTAAGCGGATCGAAGTCAAATTTAACATCTGGCACCCAAACAAGCGCTAAGCCCGCAGATACCAAAAACAACCCCACGATGGATCTGCGAAATCTTAAAAAGAGGTCCGTTCGCTGCGCTTTCCCCTGTTTGGCGCTGAACGTCGAACTGGCAAGTGATGAAGCTGACGAAGCGGGCCGAATGACCAATAGTGCTGGCAAAAGCGTCATATTGGCAAAAAACGCTATGAACATGCCCGTACCCGCAATAAGGCCGAGCTCGGCAAGCCCATTATAGTCTGTCGGAATAAATGAATAAAAAGCGATAGCCGCGCCAATCGCCGATAACGTTAAGGCACCACCAACACTGGATGCCGTCTGAATTAAAGCGGTTCGTTGATCTCCCTGGATATGCCCGGCCTCTTCAAACCTAAGGGCATAATGGATACCGAAATCCACACTCAATCCGATAAACAAAACGGCGAATGCCACAGAAATTAAATTGAGGGAACCAAGTGCAAAAATCGCAAAAGCACCGGTCCAGACAAGGCCAAAAATGAGCGTGATCAAACAACTTATTACCCGCCAGGGACGACGCAAGCCGATGATAAGCAACCCCATAACCAAAACGAATGAAAGAATTCCGGCGAGCCCCATGCCTTCTTCTACGCTTTCAAGTTCCTCCTGCTCAAGGGCGGCAGAACCACTCAGGCGAATTCGCAAGCCATTTTCGGGCGTCATATTGAGGGCCTGACTGATTTCTCGGATGCCATCCATGGCATCCGAAGCAGGCTGCAAAGATGCAAAATCAAGTGTCGGCGCAACCAACAAAAAGCGACGGTTGATTTCGTCTGGCTTATCATCAGAATTTTGCATCAGTTTGCGCCAGGAAAGTTGCGCGAATTGATTTGCGATTTGTGCTTCCGCGATCAAGCTCAAGCGATCCAGCATTCGATCCAGTTCAAATGGCGCACTGGCCGCATCATCTGCCCCTGTATCAAGGCCTTTTGAGAGCAATGTAAAAAACCCGTTCAGGCTTGGGTCCTGCCATAAAGATGCCAGGAAAGGTTGGGCTTCAGCCAATTGATCGCTCAGGTCATATAAGTCATCAAGATCAAGATAGAGAAGCCCATTTTTTCTGAAAAAGGGATCACCAGCCAAATCATAGACATCGTGGAAAAGGCGTGGTCGCGAGCGCATGGCGGTTGCCAACTTTAACGCCGCGGAATCTGCCAGATCTTCAGTTTGACCATCGATGACAACGAGTATTGAATCCGATGATTGCGGAAACGCCTCATCCATTTCCTTGTTGAATTTCCGGAAATCGAGCTCTTCTGAGAGCATGTCACCCGTCGACGTATCAATAGCAATATTGTTAACAAGAAACTGGAGGCTGAAAAAAGTAAGCAAAACAGCCGCGCCAATGACTGCGCGCGGCCAAGCCGTAACCGCGCCTGTCCAGCGTTCCAATACCATTTGATAAGTGTTACCAATTGTCTTAAGCACGATGCCCGTCTCTTTTCCGATTAATGGTGCTTGTGGTGCCCAAAATATGCGTGGTGCGTTTTCTAGCGCCAGCGAGAGACGAGACCAAGCTAATTCTCCAAATCTCCTGCGTCGGCATCAGAGAGTGTATATAATTTGACGGGTTTAGACTGGCCGCGCACTCTTGTTTCCCCCATGTAAACCCCCTCTTGTTCTTGCGCGTCAACCATTGTCGATTCGGTTGCTAAAATGTATGTCCCATATTCCTTATTCAAATTTTCAACCCGGGCAGCTAAGTTTACCGCATCACCATGTACAGTATAGTTCAAGCGCCCTTGCGCACCAACGGCGCCGGCAATTAAAGACCCTGTACTGATACCAATCCGCGCACGCACAGTTTGACCTAAAAATTTTTGCGTCTGTGATTGAGTCCGCATTTCTAACGCGGCGTTTAAAGCATTTCTGGCGTGGTTAGCATTGACAATAGGAATGTTGAAAGTTGCCAAAATAGCGTCGCCTTGAAACTGGGTAATGACGCCATCATATTTCTCGATGATTTCGACCATGTTGCCAAAGTAGGCATTTAGCAGATTGACAATCCCCTCGGCGCCCAATCTTTCCGTGAGTTGTGTAAAACCCTCGATATCCGCAAATAAAACAGTAGCGATGGCTTCCTCAGTTTGCAGTGCACCATCCTCTTTCAAAAGGGATTCCGCGACTTTTTTTGGCACGTAACGCCCCAATGTTTTACGAATTAAATCCCGCTCCTTCAAACCTTTAACCATTTCGTTGAAGGACCGAGCCGCATCGTCGAGTTCCGAAATACGGCTGTGGGGCAAATGACCGACATCTTGTATTCTATCGTTGTGAACCAGTTCCATTGAGCCTGCGAGCGAACGAATGGGGCGACTCAGCAGCACGCCGCCATAAACCGCGAAGGCGACGGTAAGAACAAGAAAACCCAGCGCAATAAAAAAGGTATTGAAGAGGCGTTGAACAATTGCTCCTTCGGTTTTGGCATCGATATAGAGACCAATGTGCCACGGAAAATTCAAGATTTCATTTGTGGTTCGAATAAACAGAAGATACTCCCGTTCATCCAATTCAATGAATTTGCTGGTTGTTTTCGTGAGTTTCGAAAGCATTTCAGGCTCAAAACCTTCGGCTGCCAGCAAATCCTCCAGGATTGCTTCGCCAATATCAGAAATCCTAATAGCTGCCGCCCCATCAATTGCGTCACTGGGGAGCCAGTCGATCAGCTTCGGATGGGCGATCAACTTATCCGTATCATAATAAATAAACGGCACACCATGCAGGTAATTTTCCTGGCTCAGATATTGTGACAACCCGGCAATCGGAACCGTTTGAGCAAGTACCGCAACAAATGTGCCCTCAACAATAATAGGTTCGTAGTAAACCATCACCGACTGCCCAAGTGTTTTCGACCAAATGGGGGGCTCCCATCGTGGTTTTAGCTGTTTTTCGGTTTTATAAAATCGTTCGGAAAAAGCTTCTCCTTTTGGCCACGGCCCCTCGTAAGGCCGTTCGCCAATCCTCGTATGCGCAAACATTTGACCATCTGTTTTGATCAACCCAATGGCCGATACTTGCGCGGAGGCGCTTAAAACGCCATTAAGATAGGTCTCGAGGGTCGCACTATCGTCCAGAGACAATTCGCCAGTTTTAAAACGTCGCGTAATCTGTGCAGCTTGCATCTCAACGGGGCGCAACTGTGTTTTAACGCGATCAGAAATGTCATCCAGCGTTTTCTCTACTTTGTCACTGAGCAGTTGATTGGTGTTTTGAGCCGCAACAGAAAAGCCGAGATAGAGCACACTTCCAAGTGCCACCGTCACCAAAAGACCAAGGCCCAGAACACAAACAACCTTTAAAGGCACGCGCCACGATGGCGTATAGGGGACGTTTCTCATTCCCTATTATCGTTATTTTGATGCGGGATGAACAACAAAAAAGCCCCGAAAGTTGCCTTTCGGGGCTTCAATGTTTTTAGTCGATCACTGTTAGGCGAGGATTGCCAACATCAAAAGAGCAACAATGTTGATGATTTTAATCATCGGATTAACAGCAGGACCTGCCGTATCCTTGTAAGGATCACCAACCGTATCACCGGTGACAGCTGCATGGTGGGCATCAGAACCCTTACCACCATGGTTACCGTCTTCAATATACTTCTTGGCGTTATCCCAAGCACCACCACCAGCAGTCATCGACAGGGCGACGAACAGGCCAGTAACGATTGTACCCATCAGCATTGCACCCAAAGCAGAGAACGCGGCCGATTGACCTGCAATCGCGTTAACGACGACATAGATAACAACCGGCGCAAAGATCGGCAGCATCGATGGCAGGATCATTTCCTTAATTGCTGCTTTGGTCAGGATGTCGACACACTTGCCATATTCAGGCTTGCCTGTACCCTCCATGATTCCCGGGATTTCGCGGAACTGACGACGCACTTCAACTACGATTGCGCCCCCTGCCCGACCAACGGCCATCATGCCCATAGAACCGAACAAGTATGGCAACATACCACCGATAAACAGACCAATAACCACATAGGGGTCCTGTAGGCTGAACGGTACATCCAGATCAGGGAAGTAGTGCTTCAGATCTTCTGTATAAGCGGCAAAGAGCACCAGAGCCGCCAAGCCAGCGGAACCGATCGCATAACCTTTGGTAACGGCTTTGGTCGTATTGCCAACAGCATCGAGTGCATCCGTTGTATTACGCACGTCTTCCGGCAGGTCAGACATTTCTGCGATACCACCAGCGTTATCCGTAACAGGGCCAAACGCATCAAGAGCAACAACCATACCGGCAAGGGCCAACATCGCTGTGGCTGCCATAGCAATTCCAAAAACGCCGGCTTGCAAGAAAGAAACGACGATCCCTGCGCAGATAACGATAACAGGTAATGCTGTCGCTTCCATAGAAACAGCCAAGCCCTGGATCACGTTCGTGCCGTGCCCGGTTTCAGAAGCAGCAGCAACACTCTTAACAGGACGATAATCTGTCCCTGTGTAGTATTCTGTGATCCAAATAATCAAACCTGTGACAATCAGTCCCGTGATGGCACAAATCAGCAGTTGCATGCCATTCACACTACGACCGGCCATATCCATGCCATTGTCAAAACCAACATACTGATGGATGACCACTGCAATCAAAGCGGCCGAGATAACGGCACTGGCAATAAAGCCTTTGTAGAGAGCGCCCATAATTGAGTTGTTTGAGCCCAAACGAACAAACCAAGTGCCAACAACAGAAGCAACGATACACACACCACAGATGAGAAGCGGCAGAAGCATCATGCTTTCCTGTTGGGCGCCTGTGAAGTAGATCGCACCCAAAAGCATGGTCGCAACGATTGTTACCGCATAGGTTTCAAACAAATCAGCGGCCATACCGGCACAATCACCTACGTTGTCACCAACGTTATCAGCGATAACGCCTGCATTACGAGGGTCATCTTCCGGAATACCGGCTTCGATCTTACCAACAAGGTCAGAACCGACATCAGCACCCTTGGTGAAGATACCGCCGCCCAAACGCGCAAAAATGGAAATCAGAGACGCACCAAAACCAAGGGCAACAAGCGCTTCCAAAATATGGCGCATGCCTTCAGCTGTATTGGGGTCAATCATATTACGGAGCACGACATAGTAGCCCGCGACACCAAGAAGCGCCAAACCAACGACCAGCATCCCTGTTACGGCACCAGATTTGAACGCAACGTCCAAACCGCCAGCAAGTCCAACGCTTCGGGCAGCTTCTGTCGTGCGAACGTTGGCACGAACGGAGACATGCATCCCAATATAGCCAGCAATGCCAGACAGCACTGCGCCAATGACATAGCCAATGGCACTGAGAACGCCAAGCCAGAATAAAAGCAAGAGACCGATAACGACTCCAACCACAGCAATTGCCGTATACTGACGATTCAAATAGGCAGCAGCGCCTTCCTGAATAGCAGCTGCAATTTCTTGCATACGCTCGTTACCTGTAGGTGCAGCCAAAACAGACTTAACCGCCCACGCACCATAGACCAATGCGACAGCGCCGCACAAAATGACAAATAAATAGAGATCCATCCCTTACCCCTTGTTTGTGTGAATTGACCGGCACTTAATCAGCTTTTTCATCCCACTCAGCCAAAAAAGTGCTTCAAATAACAATAACCTGTCGTCTGCTAGCCTGATAATAAAAAGCCCAGAAAAGCTGGCGGAAAGTGCCAGAAACGATCCCATAAAGCAACCCGGCATCGCCGGCGTACCATTGGCGATGATCCGATCAAATAACAGCTCCGAAATCAGAAGAAATTATCTATATTTAACAGAGGCTTATCAGCTGGGTGTATCAACGACGGACTGCACGAGAACGTCCTCAACCAAACCCTTGCCAAACTTGCGATCTGATATCAGCTTTAGCCTTTGCTTAAGAATAAAAACATCGATTCTTTCATGTTGTTTAAGCAACCGAGGCATAAACCCGTGTAAATCCTGAACAAACGTATCGCTGATCCGCGGCATCATACGTTGAATTTTGATGGCATTTTCGGTCGATTTTGTCTCAAGCTTTATTTGAATCTGTATCTTTGCGGCAGGCGCATTGTCTTTAAAGATCGGAATCAAAATGGGTTCCATATCAATAAAGATCGATTTAACAATGTCTTCGTCTTCCTCGACTTTTTTCTCGACCTTTTTCTCAGACGCAAAAGGCCCTATTTCCATAAATTTCAAGCTACTTGTCGTTGTGCCAGCGATCATCAAAAGCGACGCAAAAATAACCAGAAACTTTTTCACGTTGATGTTCTCCAATTTAGCAGGACACGATCTATTATCACGGGATCACGCCTTCAATGAAAGACTTGTTTTTAATCTAAAGCTTGCAGATACAACCTATTCTGGACGCAAAGCTGCGGCGATAGAACTTAAAACCCCCGAAGAAAATGCAGCTTCTTTATCATCAAAAAAGGCATGAGATAAATCTGTGTACTCTGATATGATCACACGCTTCGGGACACCGCTTTCAAAGATAAACTCGTATGCTGCCGTGAACATAATCATCCGCATAAGGGCATCAAGGCGTTGCGCGGTCCATTCACCCGTTAAAACCGCATCGATTTTTTGCTCAATTTCGGCGCGGTTGCCATCAACACCTTCAACAAGTTTCTTCAGGTAGGCGGGATCTGGGTTTGCAAGACGAGCCTTGTCGCCTTCGCCTGGCTTAAGATCAGGGTCATGCAAGGTCAGGTCCCGCCAGCGCTTTTCCATAAAGGATGTCAGGACAGCGTCAGGCGTCGCTCCTGCGACCTCCATCTCATAAAGGGCCTGTGCAGCTGCCAGTCTTGACGCGCTGAGACGAAACCCGGCTCGGTTGGTTTTTTGGGAACGGTTTGTTTTGTCTTTTGTCATCGTTGCGTAAGATGAAAATCTTTTTTGATTTCCATCATCCTTAAACATGCGTTTGCGGCGCTACCGCCAACGTTAATTTCATCTGGTTTGGCCCGCGCCCATGCCTGCGTTGAATTCTCGCAAGTCAAGACGCCAAATCCAAAGGCGACTGTGTAATCTACCGATAACTCCATCAAGGCCCGGCTCGCTTCACGGCAAATAAACTCGTAATGATCTGTCTCCCCTCGAATGACACAGCCCAATGCAATAAACCCCGCATAATTTTCCGGAGATGATCTAACTTCCATGGCCTTAATCGCGATATGGATTGCAGCGGGTATTTCAAACACACCTGGCACCGCAATGCGATCATATGCAACGCCAGCCGCATCAAGTTCGGCAATTGCCCCCTGCGCCAGTGCATCTGCGATATCGTTATAAAATCGTGCTTCAACAATGAGAACACGCCGAGGGTCACTCATAAACATTCCTTTCTTACGTGCATTCAGTCTTCTGAAATACGCCGCTGTTCGCTCACACGAATACCAAAACCTTCTAGGCCGACAATTGTCTTTTGTGTGTCAGACAGAAGAACCATATCAGAAACACCGAGATCCAGGAGTATTTGTGCACCCACGCCATAGTCTCTGAGTTCATTTCCATGTTCATCCTGCGATGCGACAGGCGGTTCGCCCAACTTTGCCCGCACACGATTAGACAAAGAGTTTTTGTGGGGCTCCCTGATCAGTACGACGACCCCTCTCCCTTCATCACCGATCATCTTCATGGCTGTCTGCAATTGATGCTGGCGTCCGCTATCAGAGTCACCCAACACATCCTCGAGAACATTAAGCGCGTGCATTCTTACCAAAACCGGTTGATCGCCAGAAATATCGCCTTTTACCAAGGCAATATGTTCCGCATGAGCAATTTTGTTTGTATAGACAATCATTTTGAATTCACCGCCGTTTGCGCTTCTGAATTCGGTCTCCATCGTCCGGTCAATAAGTCGATCATTTTTTAGACGATAAGCAATTAAATCGGCAATCGTTCCTATCTTCAGATTATGGAACTGCGCAAACTTTACGAGATCCCCCATGCGCGACATCGTGCCATCTTCGTTCATGATTTCGCAGATTACGCCTGACGGGTTCAACCCCGAAAGTCGTGAAATATCGACTGCAGCTTCGGTATGGCCTGCCCGGACAAGAACGCCGCCTTCGCGGGACTCCAAAGGGAAGATATGCCCTGGACTCACAATATCTTCCGCTTTTTTGGTTGGATCAATTGCCACTGCGACTGTACGAGCACGATCAGAGGCTGAAATTCCTGTCGTCACGCCATCGAGCGCTTCAATTGAAACCGTAAAAGCCGTTTGATGCCTTGAAGCGTTGCGCCGAGGCATCAAGGGGAGGTCAAGTTCTTGCAATCGTTCGCGCGACATTGACAGGCAAATAAGTCCACGGCCATGTTTCGCCATAAAGTTAATGGCCTCTGGTGTCGCCATTTGTGCCGGAATGACCAAATCACCCTCGTTTTCGCGCTCTTCATCGTCCACCAGCACAAACATTCGTCCATTTCTGGCGTCTTCAATAATGTCTTCAATGGGTGAGATCGCTTCCAGATCATAATCCTGCCGCGTCGCGTCGCCTGGATTTAGATTTTTCACGAGAGGGTCATCAATCAACTGATTTATCCATTTCTGTCAGGCGTGCAACATAGCGCGCTAACATATCAATTTCCAGATTTACGGCATCCCCAACAGCAAGTTCACCAAGCGTCGTTACAACCTGGGTATGCGGGATGATGTTTACGGCAAACTGATGATCGTCGACGTCATTTACAGTCAAAGATACACCATCGATCGTAATCGACCCCTTCTTTGCGATAAACCTGAGCAATTCTCGCTCTGCTGCAAAGACCATACGCTGGGAATCGCCATCGGGAGACTTAGAGACAAGGGAGCCAAGACCGTCAACATGCCCGGAAACAATATGGCCACCCATTTCATCACCTAGTTTCAAAGATTTCTCCAAATTGATGGAACGTCCAGGCTGCCAGGTGCCAAGAGTGGTTTTAGAGATGGTCTCCTCTGAAACATCCACAGCAAAACAGTCGTCCCCGAACTCGACCGCGGTCAGGCAGACACCTGAACAACAGATGGACGCACCGACCTCTATTGATGTTATGTCGTAGGTGGTGGCAATCGTAAAACGCCAATCGCCCGTCTTCTCAACAGAGCGAACCTGTCCTAAATCAGTAATTATTCCAGTAAACATAATGGCTTTCGAATTATAGGGGGGACCTGTTGCGATCCAATAGGTCTAATATATCTGGACCCATATCGTATGTAACCCTGCGGGTAAATGTACTTTTGTCTTCGATGTCTGCATTGCCCAGTTCCAGGATCGAATTCAAGCCGTCTCCTCCAACAATTTTTGATGCCCTGAACCAGTAAATATGATCGACCAAGTCTTGGCGAATAAAACTTGTCGCCAATCGCGCACCGCCTTCGATTAAAACGCGCGTCAATCCTTCTGTCGCCAGGCGTTGCGATAACTGATTTAGATCGACGTTCTTTTTCGGATCTTCGGCTATTTGCAGGATGTTGACACCAGCTGCAACCAGGGCGTCAATCTTTCCGGGTTCTGCCTGTTGTGTTGTACAAATCCAGGTTGGCACTTCATCAGCACTGACAACAAGGGGATGCGACACAGGTATCCGCAACTTGCTATCCACAACAATTCGAACAGGAGAAGAGTCTGCGAGACCCGGAATGCGACATGTCAAAGCAGGTGTATCAGCGATCGCTGTATCAATTCCCACCAAAATAGCATCGTGCTGCGCACGCAGAAGATGTCCGAAACGGCGCGCATGGACACCGGTTATCCATTTACTATGTCCAGTTTTCGTCGCGATCTTGCTATCGGCCGAGGTGGCGGTCTTTAGTGTAAAAAGCGGCCTGTGTGCTCTTGCAGCGGTTAAAAAACCAGAGTTGACCTCCTCCGCTACCGCGGCCATCAAGCCAACGGAAACGTCAATGCCAGCCGCTTTCAATTTTGCAATACCCTGCCCACTGACACGAGTGTCTGGATCCTCTATAGCGATGACCGCACGATTAATGCCAGCAGCAATCAAAGCGTCCGCACAGGGCGGTGTTTTACCTGTATGGCTGCAAGGCTCAAGGGTTACGTATGCCGTAGCGCCAGTTGCCAAATTGCCCGCACGGCGCAAGGCTTCGGTTTCTGCGTGCGGCCGTCCGCCTGGCTGAGTCCATCCACGACCGACGACGCGATCCCCCAAATCTGGTCTTACCAGGATACAACCGACTGCCGGGTTTGGTGCAACGTGCCCCAATCCCCGACGGGCAAGAGATAACGCCGACCGCATGTGGTCAACATCTGTTTGATGTCTGTTAATCACTCAATTCTTCGACAAAGGTTTCGAAGTCTTTGGCTTCGCGGAAATTCCGATAGACGGACGCGAAGCGCACATAAGCAACCATATCCAGCTCACGTAGATTTTCCATAACCATTTCGCCGATCGCCTTCGTCGGGATTTCGCTCTCGCCTGACGTTTCAAGGCGGCGCTGAATTGAATTCACAATGCGCTCAATGCGATCTTCGACGACCGGGCGTTTACGCAGGGCAATTCGAAGAGAACGATTTAGCTTGTCACGATCAAACGGGGCGCGGTCTCCATCGCTTTTGACGACCGTCAGTTCGCGCAGTTGTACCCGTTCAAAAGTTGTCCAGCGCGCTCCGCATTCTGGACAGGACCGACGCCGTCTGATGGCCGTATTGTCCTCTGTAGGTCGTGAATCTTTGACCTGTGTGTCATCGTGACCGCAAAATGGACATCGCATAAGTTGCCCTCTCCTCTATCTTTAACCGTTATACGCTTGTGTAGACCGGAAATTGATCACACAGCTCTTTGACCCCTGCCCGCGCCTTAGCTTCTGCTTCTTCATTGTTGTCCGGGTTGGCTGCCAGGCCGTCCAAGACATCGCCGATCAAATGACCAACCTTTTGAAACTCTGCAACGCCAAAACCGCGCGTTGTTGCCGCAGGCGTTCCCAATCGAACACCAGAAGTGACCATTGGTTTTTCTGGATCAAAAGGAATGCCGTTTTTATTGCACGTCATTTTAGCCCGCAACAGGCTTTGCTCAGCGTCATTTCCCTTAAGCGCTTTCGGACGCAGGTCAACGAGCATGAGGTGCGTATCCGTTCCACCCGAGACAATATCAAAACCCCGTTCAACCAGTGTTTCAGCCAAGGCTTTGGCATTTTCAACAACACGCTGGGTATAGCCTTTAAAGTTTGGCTGCAGTGCTTCGCCAAAAGCAACCGCCTTGGCAGCAATTACATGCATTAAAGGTCCGCCCTGCAAGCCGGGGAATACCGCGGAGTTTATTTTTTTCCCGATATCTACATTGTTAGACAAGATCATGCCGCCCCGGGGGCCGCGCAATGTTTTGTGCGTCGTTGTCGTGACGACGTCAGCGTAGGGCAAGGGCGACGGATGAATTCCTGACGCGACCAAGCCTGCAAAGTGCGCCATATCGACCATTAACAAAGCACCGACGGAATCTGCAATTTCGCGAAAGCGTTTGAAATCAAGGATACGTGGATAAGCAGAGCCGCCACAAATAATCAGCTTCGGATTGTTTTCTTTTGCAAGGCGTTCCACTTCATCGAAATCAACCAGATGGTCGTCTGGGCGCACACCGTATTGAACCGCATTAAACCATTTACCGGATTGTGCCGGTGGCGCACCGTGGGTCAGGTGACCACCGGCAGCAAGGGACATTCCTAGAATGGTATCACCGGGGCTCAGGAGTGCGAGCATAACAGCTCCGTTTGCCTGGGCACCTGAATGCGGCTGCACATTGGCAAATTCACAATTGAACAACTCCTTGGCGCGTTCAATCGCTAATGATTCCGCGACATCCACATATTCGCAGCCCGCATAATAACGCCGTCCCGGATAGCCTTCCGCATATTTATTCGTCAATACGGTTCCAAGGGTTTGGATAACAGCGCGAGAAACAATGTTCTCTGACGCAATGAGTTCGATTTCATTTTGCTGGCGACCCAGTTCGTCCTGCAATGAAGCAAATAACGCAGGGTCTTGCTGGGCGACGTCGCTATTAAAAAAGGCGTCGAGCTCGGAGTTAGGGTAGTTCACCATTAATGTGTGATCCTCGTTCTTGGAATAATTTGACTAAATTGGGTTGGTAAGCTTTTCGACACGACCGATATGTCGACCGTTTCCAAAATCTGTGTTCAAAAAGATATCCAGGCAATCAAGCGCAACATCAGTGCCCGTGGTGCGGCCGCCAAAGCAAATAACGTTCGCATCGTTGTGTTCCCGACAGAGTTTCGCCGTCAGCGCATCGTGGACAAGCGCCGCCCGTATTTCCGGATAACGATTGGCTGCTATACTGATGCCAATGCCACTGCCACAACACAAGACGCCACGCGTCGCCTTACCTTCTTTAAGGGCAGATGCCAGGGCAAATCCAAAATCTGGATAATCGACAGAATCCTTGGTATCGGTACCAAGATCCAATACCGCAAAACCGAGTTCGGAAAGTCTCTGTTTTAAAAGGGTTTTAAGCTCTAGTCCGCCGTGATCAGATGCTATGGCGATGGTATTGTCAGTCATGTTGGATACCCAAATTATAAGGACGTGAGTTGGCTTATGGATCAAAGTTCAATATTGTGATGCTCATACCATATCTTGACGTGCGATGCCAACCACGCACTAAAGCTTATTTAGCATATCTGGCCTGATTTCTTTGATGGTCCGCGCGCCAAGCAGGGTCATTGAACGTTCCAACTCTGTCTTAAATATTGAGAGGCATTTCTCGACGCCGGCTTGCCCACCCGCAGATAAACCATACAAATAGGGCCGCCCGATAGAGCAGGCATTTGCACCGGCGGCAATGGCTTTAACAATATGGTTGCCGCGCCTTACCCCGCCATCCACGATCAATTCAAGATCATTTCCGACAGCATCGCGCATGGCTTTAACGCAATCAATGGGGGCTGGCGCACTATCGAGCTGACGCCCCCCATGATTGGAGATCATAACTGCGGTGGCGCCAACTTCACGGGCTTTGACCGCATCCCCTTCCGACATTAACCCCTTAATAATAAAAGGTCCGTCCCATTGCTCCGCCAACCAGGCGGCATCATCCCACGTGATTGAACGATCAAACTGGCTATTGACATAATCAATAACACTGGTGCTCCCCTGATCGCCCAATATATCAGATTTATGCTTGATATTTACCAGTTCAAATTTCGGGTGCAAAGCGAAGTTCATTAACCAGTGGGGATGCTTGGCGAAACTCAAAAGCGTCGCCAAGGAAAAGCTCGGCGGGATCGTCATGCCCGTCAACAAATCGCGCTCTCTGTTACCTGCCATTGGCGTGTCGACGGTAAGACAGATGGATTGAAAACCGGCTGCTTTGGTTCTGGCGACCCAGTCTGATGTCAATGACCGGTCGCGCATGATGTATACCTGAAAGACCTTATGGCTATCCGCAATTGCACCAATCTCTTCTATTGAGGTTGTCGACATCGCAGATAGAGAATAAGGAACGCCGTATTTCGCTCCAGCTTTTGCAACACCAAGCTCCTTCTCGTGGTGAAACAATCGCGACGTGCCGGTTGGGCTCATCATGAGGGGCATAGAGGCCTGATGCCCTAAAAACGTGGCCGATGTATCAATATCTGCTACGTCCGTCATAAAGTCTGGCGTTATCGTATAGGTATCAAAGGCGGAGTTGTTGTTGCGAAGAGAAATCTCATCGTCTGCCCCACCCTCGATAAAATGATACATTGGCGCCGGTAAGCGTTTTTTTGATGCCGCTTGCAAGTCAGAGATATTTCTTACGCGATTCAGGTCCATGAGCTTCCTATAGAGGTTTTTGATTGGGCCATATTGACAGATATGGTTCACACAACAAATGTGCAAACACCTATTCTCTCAGCATGTTTTCGTTTCGTTTTTTTGCAATCACGTATTTGAGCTTTCTGGCTGCAATTTTCTCCAGCCGGTCGGTATGAACAGATGGATCGCCAATTGTAATAACCTCGAGCCCACTGGCAGGATCAATCGCCGTCACGCGAACAAGATTGCCAACCTGTTTGAATTCGAACAGAATCTCTCTCAGATAAATATCTTCAGGCTTAAGCGGCGGTCTTTTCATTCTTTTAGGCAACTGTCGCAATCCGAATTAGGTAAGGTCAATAAGAGGCGCCCTGCGGCCCTCCTGATGCTTGAGTGTACAGTTTTTTGATGCGGCTTAAAACCCCATCGAAAACTCGTGGTCGCAGTTCGATTTAGACTTAAAGACGGATTTCAATAAAGGCCATAGGCACCCGCTACTGAAGAAACGTTCCGCATAATATTGAATGCATTATTTTTCGAATATATGCCTTTTACGTTGTCGAACAAGTTTTCATCCAGTACCATTAATCATCATAGAATACTTCTTGTAGATGTTTTCTTGACTACAAGGGTTTTGCTTATGGTCGTTGTGCGGGGCTATGGTTTTTAGGCGTAAGTGCCTAAAGTTCTTTGAACACGTTTAAAATATAGTGATCGACGGGGTATGAGTTTGGAATACACATCTACAATCAAAGATACGAAGTATTGTTTGGAGTTCCGCGGCAAGTTTACCTTTTCTGACAACGAAACGGTTCAGCATGTCCTGACCGAATTCAAAAGCACCAATTGCAGTGAGTGTGAAATTAGTCTGGCCGGTCTTAGTAACATCGATTCAGCCGGGTTGGGCATGTTGCTCCTTATTAACGATGCAATCACAGAGAGTGGAAAATCGATTCACATTCATGGGGCCGCCGGGCAGGTCTTAAAAATGTTGGAAATTTCTAAATTTTCCGAAGTGATCGACATTCGCCCCTGACCCGCTTGTCTAGAAGATCGATAAAACACTTCTTCCATTGATTTCGCGATGGCGCCATGCTCAATTTTGGCCCAACTTAGTGTGATCGCCCCTTAAAACGGGTTCGTTCCGAGTGAAGATTGGGGGGGCATGTGTATGGGACGGGATAACATTTCCGCGATAAAACGGAGCGCAGGCAGTACGGTCGCCGGTCTATTTCAGGAACACGCGAGGCGCGCTCCTGACACCATCGCGCTCGTCGATGACCGCGTCACCAGAACCTACGCAGAACTCAATGATAGGACAGCAAGACTCGCCAACTTTTTGATGAGCCATGGTGTCAAAGCCGGTGATCGCATAGCGGTTCTATCTGAAAACCGGGCTGAGTATCTTGAACTTGATATCGCGGCAGCGCGCATAGGGGCCATTGTTGCCTGCCAAAATTGGCGATTGGCAAAACCCGAGTTGCGGCACTGTCTTGACCTTGTGGCACCAAAATTGGTTTTTGTTTCAGAACGCCATCGGGAAGCCCTTGCACAAATTGAAACAGCGATAGATCCGATCGTTATTGGAGCCGCATACGAAAAACTCATCGACGCCGCAGCCCCCCTAGAAGAGATCGCAGAACTCGATCCGGAAGAGCCGTTCCTAATTCTCTATACGAGCGGGACAACCGGACTTCCAAAAGGCGCCATCATTTCGCATCGGGCCGAAATTGCGCGGAACATGACACTCCGCGCTGAATTTGGAATTCAACCCTTTGACACCTTTGCCGCTTGGTCCCCCCTTTACCATATGGGAGCCGCAGAGTTTTCATTAGGGACACTCATGGCCGGCGGAAAAGTGATTGTTATCGATGGGTTTGACCAGCCACGCCTGGCGGAAATCGTCGCCAGAGAAAAACTGGGGTGGCTGTTATTGATGCCCGGCATGGTTGGTGAATTTGCGAACTTTCTTGATGATAACGCCGTCACGGCCAAAGGTATCCGGGTATGCGGTGTTATGGCCGACCTCGTGCCACCTGCCGATATCCAAAGAATCACAATGCTTTTGGGCGCCCCCTATGCCAATACGTTTGGAGCGACAGAAACAGGCTGCCCCCCCTGCTCGTCAAGCTTGATACCCATTGGGGTCGCGCCCACCAGCTTATCGAAAGAACAAAGCCCTTTTTGTGAGATCCGTCTGGTGGATGCCGAGGACAAGGAAGTAGAAGACGGACTGCCGGGCGAACTGTGCATGCGCGGCCCTACTAACTTTAGTGGTTATTGGGAAGCACCGGAAACAAATGCGGAGGATTTCAGGGGCGGATGGTTTCATATGGGTGACGTCTTCGTGCGAAATGCGGATGGCACTCTGGATTTTGTTGACCGCGTAAAGTACCTGATTAAATCTGGTGGAGAAAATATTTATCCGGCAGAAATTGAACGGGTCATTCTGGATGATCCACGCATCGCCGATGCCGCTGTTGTCCGAAAACCCGATGATAAATGGGGTGAAGTGCCGATTGCATTCGTCGCCCGCCGGGATGACAAATTGCAAAAAGAGGATCTCTATCGCAAATGCCGAAATGAGCTTGCTGGTTATAAACAACCCAAAGACATCATCTTTATCGATGTCGATACATTTCCTCGCAGCGCATCTGGAAAAATTCAACGTCATGAACTTGAAAAACGTCTATAATACAACTTACGCATTCAGTCAGGAGCGGTTCATTGAGCTTTTTACCCGAGACACAAACCACAAGCATATCGACGCACAACAATGACGATATTTTCGTTCGCGAAAAAAGCCTCTGTCAGGAACTGATTGGAAAACTGACATTTACAGAAATGTTGTTTTTTCAAATTCTCGGCCGTGTTCCGAACGCAGCCGAGAGTGAAGTCGTCGACGCTTGCCTTGTTACCTTGATGGAACATGGTCTCACCCCAAGCGCCCTCGCGTCCCGGCTGGTCTACAGTTCAGCGACAGAGGCAATGCAGGGGGCCGTTGCCGCCGGCATCCTTGGCGTCGGCTCGTTATTTGTCGGGACAATGGAAGGTGCTGCCGCATTGATTGAGCAAATCATCGCATCAGATGACCCGAAAGCAGAAGCTCTGGCAATTGCGCAAACCCACAAAGCCAGCCGCAGGCCCCTTCCCGGTTTTGGTCATCACATGCATAAACCAGATGACCCACGATCTATTCGTCTTTTCGAAATTGCACATGCAAATGGTGTCGCCGGAAAGCACATTTCAGCCATCCAGGACTTATCAGATGCGATCGACAAGACCTATGGAAAGCACATCACGATCAACGCGACGGGTGCCATTGCCGCAGCCTTGGGAGATTGCGGCGTACCCGCCGAAATAATGCGCGGTTTTGCTATTATTACCCGGGCTGCCGGGCTGGTCGGGCATATTCATGAGGAGCAACAAAAGCCCGCCATGCGCGCCATCTGGGAAGCGGCAGACGAAGCTGTGCCCTATGATGGAGAAGCCGGTTAACGACGCGAACCGGTCGCTTACGGGTTAAGGGTTTCAGCAGTTTCCATGAACTCGCGCGCGTGGGCCAAATCTTTCAGGCCCGCATCCGACCCAAGTCCCGTGGCAACAAGACCGGATACAGCGGTCGCCAGCCGACAGGCCTCTTCCAGTGGATAGCCCATAGAAAGACCGGCAATAAATCCCCCACAATAACTATCTCCGCAGCCGGTCGTATCGGAAACATCAACCTTGTAGGCAGGTACCCGGAAGTCTTCGTCCGGGGTGCTTACGTATGATCCTTTTTCGCCCCACTTAAAAATGCAGGACCTCGCACCAAGGCCTTTGAAGAACCTAGCCGCTTCAGCTGGCTCATCAAGGCCGGAAATTTGCACGGCCTCTTCAAACGAAGGCATGAAGAAATCTGTGTGCGGTAACAAGTCCTTGAGCAGACCAAGTGTTTGATCGTTTGGCGCAATAAGATCGAATGTCGTTGTCAGCCCCTTTGATTTGGCATGAGCCAATAACTTTGCACTTTGGCCTTGATCCATATCGTTAAGTAAGCCGGTGCCACCGTGGTGCAGAAACCTTGCGTCACAAACCGCATCGAACTGCTCTTCCGCGACAAACAACTTATCAGATGCGCCCCGGCTATGCAGCGCCGGGCGTTCCCCGTTTGAGCGGATGGGTAAAATTGTTGCTGACGTCAGGGCTTCATCTGTACGCTGGACCCATGAACAATCAATGCCCATATCCTCGTAAAAGTTGACGATAAAATCACCTTTTTCATCATTGCCAACACAGGCAACGGTCGTTGTCGACAGGCCAAGTTTTGCCGCATTCATTAAGGCGCCTGATGCCGTACCTGCAGGGTTCATACGAATTTCATCGATAAAGGCGACCCCGCCGCCTTCGGGAATGGCATCGACGGGTCGCCCCGCAATATCCAGGATCGTTAAGCCGACAAAAACCGCATCAAACGTAGCCATTCGAATTCCTCCCGATATTCAAGAATGTTGTTTAGAAGATTTCCTCGGGCGGCTATAATTGTCAACTCTATCTTCTAACGATTCCACTTTCTTGATTTTATCTTTGGAGTATTGCCTGTGACCATTTCTGTCGTCTTTGTTGGCCTTGGTGTTATGGGGCAGCGCATGCTCTCTAATATGAAAAAATATGGTGGCTATGATGTCATAGCAGGCTGGGACCCAAACCCTGCTGCGTGTAAAGAGGCAAAACAGATTGCGCCAGATCTGACGATTTCGGAAAATCCGTTTGATATGATATCGAGACCAGACGTCGATCTGATTTACATCGCCTGCCCACCGTCCCATCACAAAACCTATGCCATGGCCGCCATTGCAGCTGGCAAAGCCATTTATTGTGAAAAGCCCTTGGGGGTTGATCTAAAAGAAAGCGCTGCATTGGTCACGGCCGTTGAAGCTGCAGGAAACAGGCATTGTGTGAATTTCTCATTGGCATCAGCAGCAGCAGTCAATTGCATTGAAGACGGATTGAGCAGTGACACCATTGGCGAGGTAAAGGCCGTCGATATTCATTTGCATTTTTGTAAATGGCCACGTGACTGGCAGGTCCCTGCGGCCTGGCTGTTTGAACGAGATGAAGGTGGATTTGTTCGCGAAACTTTCTCTCATTATGCCTATCTCGCCCATCGGTTATTTGGGCCGGGTGAAATCCGTCAAGCCTACAGCCGCTATCCCGACGACAACACGTCAGCCGAATTCCAATCGGTTGCGGCGCTTGATTATAATGGCATCCCCGTTTCGTTCATCGGGGGTACCGGTGGCATTGCGACGAGTGGCTCGGATAAAATCGAATTCACCGTTTGGGGCACAAAAGCCGTTTACCGACTTTATGACTGGAATAGAATTCGGACCAGCACCGGTAGCGGATGGGTTGAAGAGTTAACGGAAATCGACGATCTGAGAGAAGAAGGTTACCGCCGCACGCTCGAAAATGTCAGCAATATGATGCAGGGCGGCGCGCATTCCATGCCGAGTTTTAGTGATGCCTACCGCGTTCAGGAAATCGTTGAAGGGATCCTTGGCAACGACGCTAGCTGATAACGCTGCGGATCACCCAGGCAACGATCCCGAGCGCAGCAATCGACACCAACCAGTATAGGCCAAACCAGCCAAGGCGCTTCGACCATTTCTTCGTCGAGGTCAATGATACCCCTCCTCAGGTTTTACTTTGCCACGGAACACCCAATAAGCGTAGGCCGTGTAACCCAGAATAAGCGGGACCAAAACAACCGTTCCAACAAGCGTGAACCAAAGGCTTTCATCGGGCGCAGCCGCGTCCCATATGGTTAAAGACGGCGGCACCATATGCGGATAGAAGCTGATACCAATACCGGCGAAACTCAAAATAAATAAAAACAACGCGGCTAAAAAAGGCACCCCGTCTTGTTGCTTTTTTAAACCCCTGAAGAGTTTCCAGGTGGCCAACGCAATAAATGCCGGCACCAAAAAACTGAAAATAGCCGTCGGAAAGGTAAACCACTTTTGGTAATAGACGGGATTTTGAAACGGTGTAAGCAAACTGACCAATCCAATAAAAGCGAGCGTGGCAAGTGCCGTATAACGTGATAGTCGCCGCATGGTATCTTGCAGCGGCCCTTCTGTTTTCATAACCAGCCAGGTCGCACCCAGCAGCGCATAGCCGATGGCAACGGCCACTCCCGTGAGGATTGAAAATGGCGTTAACCAGTCCCACCAGCCTCCTGCATAGGCGCGGTCAACAATTGTGATGCCTTGTACCAGTGCGCCAAGAGCAATACCTTGCATCAACGAAGCGATCAGCGAACCGCCAAAAAAAGCGATATCCCAAACCCCTTTCCAACGTTGTGTGCGCCACCGAAATTCAAATGCAACGCCCCGAAAAACGAGTGCCAGTAACATCAACGTTAACGGCATATAGAGCGCTGGCAGCACCGTCGCATAGGCCAGTGGAAAAACGGCAAAAAGCCCGCCACCCCCCATCACCAACCAGGTCTCATTTCCATCCCAGACCGGGGCAACCGAGTTCATGGCAACATCGCGATTTTGTTCATTCCCTGCTAAGGGAAACAAAATGCCTATCCCCAAATCAAACCCGTCCAAAACCACATAGGTCAAAACAGAGAAAGCGATGATACCAGCCCAAATGAAGGGAAGATCTAATTCCATGGAAACCTCCTATCTGCTATGCTTGGGCATTTGGTTTTCGATTTGCGGGGGCGTCAGTGCGGCGGCTCGCAAGGGGCCATCGGCAAGAACACCTGCGGCTTGTGACGGTGGTTTGTTCATAAGCCTGAGGATATAAAAGACACCCGCGCCAAAGACAAAAAAGTAGACAATGATAAAAGCAACGAGCGATGCCGCGACGGCAGGCGCTTCAATTGGTGCAAGCGACTGACTTGTTCTTAAAAGTCCATAAACCGTGAAAGGTTGCCGCCCGACTTCTGTTGTCACCCAGCCAGCTAGAACGGCGACGAAACCGGTAGGCGCCATCAGCAAAACCGTCCGGTGTAACCACGGAGACTCATATAGCCGTCCCCGGAACCGGGCGTATAGGCTCCACAGGCCAACGCACAGCATCGCCATACCGATTGCAATCATGATGCGGAAACTCCAAAAAACGATCGCGACCGGAGGCTCGTCTGCATCATCTATGGTATCCAATCCGGCTAAGGGGGCATTCAGGTCGTGCTTCAATATCAAGCTGGAAAGCTTGGGAATTTGAATGGCGTAATCGATGCGCTTTTCAGCAGAATTCGGGATTCCAAACAAAATTAGCGGTGCGCCTTCCGGGTGACTGTCATAGTGCCCTTCCATCGCCATCACCTTGGCCGGTTGATGCTCCAGCGTATTTAAACCGTGCAGATCGCCCGCGAAAATCTGGATGGGGGTAACGATGGCAGCCATCCACATGGCCATAGAAAACATGATCCGCTTGGCATGCCCTTCCCCGCCCCGTAAGAGATGCAGGGCGCCAACTCCGCCAACTACGAAGGCTGTCGTTAGAAACGCCGCCAGGACCATATGTACAAGGCGGTAGCCAAATGACGGGTTAAAGACAATCGCAAACCAATCCAGTGGGATAAACTGACCGACATCATTGATGCCGTAACCTGCCGGCGTTTGCATCCAGGAGTTCACTGATAAAATCCATGTTGCCGACATCAAGGTACCGAAGGCGACCATGGCCGTTGCGAACATATGTAAACCCGGGCCCACACGGTTGCGACCAAACAACATTATGCCAAGGAATCCGGCTTCCAGGAAAAATGCAGACAGAACCTCATACGCCATGAGCGGCCCCAGGATCGGTCCCGTCTTATCGGCAAAGACCGACCAGTTGGTGCCAAACTGGTATGACATAACAATGCCGGAGACGACCCCCATACCGAAGGCGACAGCGAATATTTTTTTCCAGTAATCAAACAGCGAAAGATAAGCCGGGTCTTTTTTCCACAACCACAAAGCATTAAGCACCGCAAGATAACTGGCAAGGCCAATTGAAAATGCGGGAAAGACGATATGAAACGAAACTGTGAAAGCGAACTGTAGGCGTGCCAATGTTTCCGCAGTTAGATCAAATAACATGAGAGTCTCCAGCTATGACCGTTATGCTATGTTTTAGATATGGCGTTATTTCGCAACTGCAACATACGAAAAATAAAAAGATGATATTAAACTAAAATCCAGAGCACCGGTCATCTTCAACAGGTGTTGGCCTCCCTGACCTAAGACATGAGGATTGCACCACGAGAGGTGATCTGGAAACGCGCACTTAGGAAACGAAGCACCGGAGGTTTTGCTTCCCCCTACTCTTCTTTTTCGACCATCCCCAGATACGGTAATGACCGATAGTCTTCGGCATAGTCGATGCCATAACCGACGACAAATTCGTCCGGGATCGTAAAACAGACGAAATCGACATTCACATCGACTTCGCGCCGCGACGGTTTATCGAGCAAGGTACAGGTTAGAATTCTTTTTGTGCCGCCCGCTTCCAAAAGTTTCATGGCATAGGTCAGTGAATTTCCCGTATCAACAATGTCATCGACCAGCAACACCGTGCGATCATCGTTAACGTCAGGATAGCCACCGATCAACAAGACATCGCCTGATGCCTTTTGTTTATTGCCATAACTGCTGAGGCGCAAAAACTCGATATGATTGGGAAGCCCGGCCCGATCCAGGGCGCGAACCAAATCTGCCATAAAAACAAAGCTGCCTTTCAACACACCAATAACCGTCAGCTTGCCCTCAACGCTCGCAGCAATTTCTTTGGCGACGATCTCGATCCGCTCCGCCAGTTCTTCAGCGCTATACATCTGTTTTACCGTGGTCATATCGTCTTCCTGTTGGCTTGCGTAATCAAAATACTGCCGGGCCAAGATACGTCAGGGCATCGGCTACCGAAAGCGTAAAGGCTGTATCCCCTGTTGCACTTTGAAATAAATCAGCCACATCCATTAGGGTAGGTCCGTTTCACATCCTGGAGAGCTGAGTATGAGTAAAAAAGCCAGAGCCGTTGGCATCAATCACGTCGCATTGGAAGTCGATAACATCGCTGAAGCCGTCGCCTTCTATGCGAAGTTCATTGATTTTGAAATCGAAAGCCAAAACGATACACAGGCCTTCATCTATTTCGGTGATCAGTTCATCAACTTCACCAAGGGCCGCACGCAAGGCCCCGATCAAGAACGGCACTTTGGCATCGCGGTTGATGATAAAGAGTTGGTCCGTGAAACCCTGATCGACATGGGTGTCACCTTTGTGAACGGGCCAGAAAGCCGGTTCCTTGATTTCTTCGATCCCTGGGGCAACCGGGTTGAGATCGTCACCTACGTCAAAATCCAGTTCAGCAAAGCCGACCACGTGCTCAAAGGCATGGGGCTGGAGCATTTAAAAAAGACAGACGAGGCGATTGCCGAGCTTTCCGATAAAGGGTTGGCGCCTTAAAAAAAGCGACCCCAAAGGCCCTCAAGATAGCTCCTCCCCAAAGGCAGAGCGTAGGCGACTACGGCCAGAGAAAACAGGTAGATGAACACCCTGAGCCCCATCCACCCCCATTGGGTGAAGGCGTAAGCCTGTGATGAGTTGTTGTCCTCTGTCAGTTGCTGTTCCCTGTTGCCTTCCGGAATTCCCAACAAGGCATGGCGCAACCAGAACAAACCAATCGTTGCCCATAACTGGCAAAAGGCGATCGCGAGCATTAGCCAGACAAGAAGCATATCGATATATGGTGCAAACCAGCTGACCAAAGGCGCGATCCACTTTGCGTCACTCAGGCTGGTCAGATTCCCGATTTCGGGCGGAAGCTCCGTTAAATAATTGCCAGATAGGTCAAGAGATTTAAGGTTGGTGAGCTGTATGATATCGGGGATCAGATTTGCTATATCATCATTTGTTAAGTCGCTAAAAGATAGATTTAGGTTACGTTCAGTTCTTGCAATGGCCTCATGAACGATCTTTTGTGCGGATTGAAAACTCATACGTAAGGCTCTTTGGCTGTGCCAGCTAATAAAATCTGTGCCAATTATCGTTATAATGGTTTTTAAGGCAAGGCGTATTGACTGGCTCTTGTCTTTAGAAGCCCGGCTTCGCTTAGTCCGCGGCGCTTGCCGTGAGCGTTTGTGTCGCTGTGTTCCAGCGCCAGAGGCTGCTTGGTGTTAAGTGCGTACCGCCCCACCAGCGATCGGTTTTGTTTTGGCTTGCATGGTCAAAGTCTCCGGCAAGGGCGGCAAAGTCTCCGGCAAGGGCGGCGCGGCCGGTGTCGGTGAGGGTGAGGTCTCGGGATCGGTAGTCCTTAATTTCTGCTTCCGATCGTGTGAGCTGAAACGGTTTGTCGCTTAAGCCGGCGATTAGCGGGGCGTCGCAATAAGCGAGGCTTTCCAACATGCGGAAATAGGACCAGTCGCCCATAAACATGGCTTCTTCCGATTCAAGGCAACGGCCAAATAGCGCACCAATTTTCAAAGGGCCCGCGTTCAAATGCTCAAGGGCATGGCGCTCACTTCTCGCGAGGCCGCTTTTTACGTCCGGCAACTCTTCGAGCATCCGGTGCACAGATGATTGCATGTGCGGGAACGCCGGCGGGTTTTCGGGCAGGAACGCGGCCCAGGATTCTGGCGTGGGTTGACGGAAAGCCGTCCAGGCTTTTTGGGCAAACAGAAAGGCTTCTGGTGGTAAGGGTTTGCCTGCGCCGCCCAAAGTGGTGAACTGCTGATCATCCATCAATCCCAGAAAATGATCGGACTGACAGAGCACGACGTTTTCACGCCGTCCAAGTTCGCTCATATAGTCGACGATCTGCAGGAGTTGCAACTGGTCATATAGATCGTGCTCAAACCAAAGCTCGATCCTCTCATATGCCGCATGATTTCGGATGGCGATCTCACGATTTTGGTGTTTGGCAGTATCGTCCCCTTGGGCTTGAGGGAAGGTTTTCATCAAATAGTCGGCCCTGATTCCAGAAAGCTCTTCATAGGTCGCGGTCAACGGCACCGGACCTTCATGCAGCACGTCATGCCACGGCTCAACACGGGCATCGGGAAATAAAACTTTAAGATGATCACCGGCGCTATCGCCGTTTGTAAGGATAAGGGTACTCATGAGACACAGGCCGTATTGTTGCAATTAATTCTTAATTACATATCGCACCAATTCTGTCCACCGTGTTAGTGAAACCTCGATGGCAACGGATCAGCGGGAACACACCATCACTTTTGAAAAACCACCGGACCCGCAACAAAAGGCATGCGGGTCCAGCTTTAGGAGAGCCTTTAAAATCTCGCCGTTAAATTAACGAGAAAGTTTTCAACATTCTTATAACTTGGTGCCAATTGACCTGTATTATATGCGACACTGAAGCCAATGTTTTCGTCGACCGGATATTCTGCACCAGCTTGAAAATAATTGTGAATTGTATCGTTTTGGTCATCCGGCGTGTAGTGTAAAGTGTTTTTGAAAAAGATTTTGGTCCCCTTTGTTATCGCGTCTTCTTTTTCCTTGTTGTACGCATTGGGTGTCAGTTTTCTATCTTTAACCCCTCTTAGCTTATTCGTGTCTGATCTAAAAATGTTGTTAAAGAAGGGAATATAAAAATCAACCTGTGCAACGATCGGCACCCTTAGGGCGGTCGTATCACGTTGGCCGGAGCTTCCCTGTTCAATATTATTGACGAGATCGAGACCAAGGTTTAGCGATGGTGAGAAAAACATTGATTCCGTGGTTGGTTCCCCAGCAAAAGCCAATGGCATCACTTGGTCAAAACCAAGTATTTTAGCTTTACCAGCTTTATTCTTAGCACTTGTGGGTGTCAGGTCGTATGACACAACCAAATTGGCCGTGTCGAAATCCTGATCCGTTTCCCATTTTGCTGTCAGGCCCTCAATGTTGGCCGAAAGGAACTCATTGTTCAGGCTTCTTAGGTTTTGGAACGCAAAACCAATGGAAAAATTACCTGTTCCCTCTGTATTATCAGTGTCGTTAAATACACCTTCCGCAAATACCTTTATGTTAACATCCGCTATGCTTTTTATTACGTTGCCATCACCTTTACTATCTTTTTCACTCTTACATTCAAGTGTGCCATAAAAGATATCGGGGACTTCTTTAGAAGGTTTAGCAATCATAACATTTGAAAGTGTCGATATTTTCGTTACGTCATTATTATCGTTTGGCTCAGAAGTCTCTTTGCTTTGCACGCTATCCGAGTTCCATTCAATCCTGAAGTCCGTCGCTATATTAAAACTGTCGGACTTCATATTCCGGTTAAAAGAGAAACTCGCACCTTCTCCTACCGCGTTCTCTGATACAACATTCGAACGGCTCAGTTTAAATCTTTCTGATAATAACAGTTTATTGGCGACATCATCACAAGACCTCACTTCTTCCCCTGCCGCCAGTGTTGGAGTTGCAAGCATCGAAGGTGTTAGTCCTCCAACGAGTGCAAGTGCGATTAGATTGTTCTTCATTTTTGTCCCCCTTTTATTGATATAGACTTGTCGATTTCATTTGACGTATTGGTCGTTACATCGCCTACCATGCATTTAATTTTATTGACGACGTGACGGATCAGGCCGTCGGTTTGGAGAAAACTTGAATGCTCGACTGGCTGGCCATTTTTGATGTGCTGCACATCACCGTGCCATTCCGCTTGGGTTCTATCTCGCGAAGATTGAGAATTTCGCAGCCGTAAGATCAGGGTTTCACGCTCGCAAGGGTCAAGCCGTGATCCGATCGTTTTCTCCGCAACGGCATCAAAACCCGGTGTTACATTTTTTGAGTGTTGCACGCTTTTTGTCCATCCAGCTATTCATCTGAAGGACACACTGACAGGGCCGCGTCGCTCTGGCGTCTATTGAGCGTCTCAAAAATGTCTAATCTTCGAAGATTTAGGTATCGTAGAGGTGACCCAGCAATCGGGTAATCTTGCGATCTGCTGCTCTCAAGACATCCTGTACGTCTTGCAATTCCAGCTCCCGGTTCTCGATCTGATTGCGACGAAGATGCGGCTGTGGTGCGTGGCGCGGAAGTGTCGGCATAGCCCGTGAAAACGTCTCGGTAAAAATACTTTCATACAACGCTGTCGTTTCGGCCATTGGGATCACTGGCGCTGTAAAGGCGCTCGATAGGTTGTCTTTACAGATGTTATATTGTTTTAAGGCGTGGGCACGACTGCCTTTCAAATAGTAGCAGCGCATCACAGCGCGATGGACGGATTCCAATAACGGGTCGATTGCCAGAATAGATTTGCCACAGGTGATCGCCTGATCCCAAGCCGATGCGCTTTCATAGAGCGCGAGCAAGGTTTCCTGCAGGATCAGAAATTTATCCCGCACCGTTTCACGAATGATATGCGTCCATTCTGCATAGACACCCGGCAAGAATTCACCCTTATAAAGTTCTGCGGTTTCTTCCATAGCTTGGGCGGCAATGACCTCAGATTGCTCCAGGGCGTTTTTTGTTTTGGTTTCGAAAGCCAGAACATCAACCCAAACATCTGACGCTTGAGGCACACAGACGAAGTCACCCTCGCACAAAAGATAGCGATCTCCGTCCAATCCGGATTTCACAAACGCATCACGAAGCGCCCACAGCTCCTGGCGAAGGGCTTTCTGGGGATCTGCCGGCGGGGTATCTTCCCACAAGACATCGATGAGATGTTCTCGGGTGATCCCCTGCCCTTTATGGACACATAAATAGGCAAGCAAGAGCCCCGCCTTGCGACGGGACAGCTTTGCTAACTCTTGTTCTCCGACCGTGAATTTTATGCAGCCTAATAAGTTGGCCTTCAACAATGAAATTCCCCCAAAAGAACCGAATCTCAAATGCACGTCGACTTATTTTTTATCACCCTAACATAGGGTGATTATTTTTTAAACAATCATAAGGTGTGGTGTTGAGACCTATCGTGGCGGGGGTCTACATATTCCGCCGATACTGTCCGCCCGCATCAAACAGGGCGTCGGTAATTTGTCCGAGCGAGCAATGCTGAACAGCGTCGATAAGCACGGCAAAGACGTTTTCATTTTGGATTGCTGCATCTTTCAAGCGTTGCAACTGAACGTCGCAGTCGTCAGCGTGGCGGGCTTGAAAGTCACGCAAGCGCGAAATTTGCCGGCGCTTTTCGTCTTCGCTTGAGCGCTGTAACTCAGGTGTCTCCTCGACCTCTTCGGCGTTCGGGTTGAGGAAGGTGTTGACGCCAATGATGGGGAGGCTGCCATCATGTTTGAGCGTTTCATAATGCAGGCTTTCTTCCTGAATTTTAGAGCGCTGGTATCCGGTCTCCATCGCTCCCAGCACACCGCCGCGTTCTGAAATACGTTCGAACTCCTGGAGCACCGCTTCTTCAACCAAGTCCGTCAACTCATCCATAATAAACGCCCCTTGATTTGGGTTCTCGTTTTTCGCCAATCCCCATTCCCGGTTTATGACCAACTGAATAGCAAGGGCCCGGCGCAGGCTGTCTTCAGTGGGTGTGGTGAAAGCTTCATCATGGGCGTTGGTGTGCAGGCTGTTGCAATTGTCGTAAACAGCGATCAGCGCCTGCAGGGTTGTCCGGATATCATTAAAATCCATCTCTTGCGCATGCAAAGATCGTCCCGACGTCTGAATGTGATATTTAAGTTTTTGCGCCCGCGTATCAGCACCATATTTGAACTTCATGGCCGTTGCCCAGATGCGCCGGGCAACCCGCCCCATCACGGTATATTCCGGGTCCATGCCATTGGAAAAGAAAAACGACAGGTTTGGCGCAAAGTCATTAATGTTCATCCCACGCGCCAAATAGGCCTCAACGAAGGTGAAACCATTAGCCAATGTGAAGGCCAATTGACTGATCGGATTGGCGCCCGCTTCGGCAATGTGGTACCCGGAGATCGAAACCGAATAGAAATTGCGAACCCGGTGCGCGACAAAATACTCTTGAATATCGGCCATCATTTTGAGGGCAAATTCGGTCGAAAAGATGCAGGTGTTTTGGCCCTGATCTTCCTTCAGGATATCCGCCTGTACGGTCCCGCGCACATTCTCCAAAACCCAGCTGCGAGTATCTTCCTGCTCCTGCGCTGTCAGTTCCCGGCCTTTTTCTAAGGCCACGCGCTCCAGCTGCTGCGCAAACGCCGTGTTGATAAACATCGCAAGGATTGTGGGTGCGGGACCATTAATCGTCATCGATACGGATGTTGAGGGGTTACATAAATCAAAACCGTCATAGAGGATTTTCATATCGTCCAAGGTCGCGATGCTGACACCGGAATTTCCTACCTTGCCATAAATATCCGGTCGCTCGTGTGGGTCGAACCCATAAAGCGTTACGGAATCGAATGCCGTCGACAACCGCTTGGCATCCGAATGTTGCGATAAATATTTGAACCGCGCATTGGTTCGGTCGGGATCGCCCTCGCCCGCGAACATCCGGGTCGGGTCTTCATTTTCGCGTTTGAACGGAAAGACGCCGGCGGTAAAGGGAAATACGCCCGGCAGGTTTTCTTTCATCAACCAGTTAAGCAGGTCGCCGTGGTCTTTGTATTTTGGCAATGCAACGCGCGAGATTACATTGCCAGACAAAGTTGTCTGTTTCAGCTGAATACGAATTTCACGCTCGCCCATGTGACTGACAAATTCATCGCCGGAATATGCCGCCACCACATCAGGCCACCTCTTCAAGAGGTCCTGAGCACTGGCATCAAGCTGCGCCTCTTTTGTGCTGGCGAGAGCTTCCAAAGTGTCTGTGACACTATCGGTTTCGCCTAGCATTTTTTGAGCGGCCCGCAGTTGTTGAGCTTCTCGGGCTAATCGGGATTGCACATCAATGGACGCGTGATAGCTGCGGACGTGACTTGCAATGTCAGCCAGATAACGCTGATGGTCCGGCGGAATGATCGCCGCTCCGGGCTCGGAAGAACGCAGGCTGATGGGGTCACACGTACAGGTGAATTCGGCCCCGGTTTTTTCTCTGAACTGATCCAGAAGTTCCTGATAGAGCGCCGTCACACCCGGATCGGCAAAGCGCGAGGCGATGGCACCAAACACCGGCATCTGTTCCGGGGATTGGCTAAAAGCTTCACGGTTTCGTTGTACCTGTTTGGCGACGTCTCGAAGGGCATCCTTGGCGCCCCTGCGGTCCATTTTATTTATACAAACAACATCAGCAAAATCGAGCATATCAATTTTTTCAAGCTGACTTGCAGCACCGAACTCCGGCGTCATCACATAAAGTGAAACATCTGATAGCGGGACAATGGCCGCATCCCCCTGCCCGATCCCGGGGGTTTCTATGATTACCAGATCATAACCCGCAGCCTTGCAGGCATCGATGATACCGGGCATGGCCGCAGGCACTTCCGAACCGGAGTCCCGCGTCGCTAAAGAACGCATATAGACGTTCGGCACCGTATTGGCATTCATACGAATGCGATCCCCAAGCAGCGCCCCGCCGGTTTTTTTGCGCGATGGGTCAATGGCGATGACCGCGATCCTGGGCTCATCTGAATAAAGCCGAAAACGACGGATGACTTCATCGGTTAAAGATGACTTTCCAGCACCTCCCGTGCCGGTTATGCCCAACACCGGTACCGTACTTTTTTTAGCCGCCTGAGATCGCAACGCATCCCGGAGCATGTCAGGTAACCTGTTCTGCTCAAGCGCGGTTATAACCCGCGCCAAATCGGCGCGGTCTCCAGATAGCAGACCTGCAAGATCATCCGGCACGTCGAAACATAAATCCCGGTCAGCCATTTCAACCATGAGGGCGATCATGCCGTTAAGCCCCATGGTTTGCCCATCGTTCGGCGAAAAGATTCTGGAAACTCCGTAAGCGTGCAGCTCCTTTATTTCTTCTGTCACAATGACGCCACCACCGCCGCCAAAAACTTTAATATCTCCTCGCCCTCGTTCGCGAAGCAGGTCAATCATGTATTTGAAGTATTCAACATGTCCGCCTTGATAAGAGCTAACGGCAATGGCGCTGGCGTCTTCCTCAATAGCCGCCGTAACAACGTCTTCGACAGATCGGTTGTGACCGAGATGAATAACTTCGCCACCCAGTGATTGTAAAATTCGGCGCATGATATTGATCGCCGCATCATGACCATCAAACAGGCTTGCCGCTGTTATAAACCTGACGGGATTTTGGTTTGTGTAACCCGTCGCCCCTTTTGACTTCAAACCCTCATCGGGCATTAGACACGCCTCCCAGCGACATCATCGTAAGGCCGCAGATCATCATCGTCGCGTGATCACGTGCCAACTCCATAAGGCAATATAGTTAACGTTGACGTTAACGTAAAGTTTAGCAATGCAGCTTGATCCACCGTTAACTGCGGTTCAGTCTGTCTCACCTTAACGTCCGACCAACTGGCCAGTGAAAGCCCCACCATGAGTTTAACCGACGCCGCCTTCCGATGGCAAAAGACAACCGCCTTAACGTTATTAAGCCTGTGTGTTGTCTCTGTCATGGCACTTTGGTTTTCGGCGTCAGCGGTCGTCCCTGTATTGGCGTCCGAATATGCGTTATCAAAATTTCAAACGGCCCTGCTGACATCCAGTGTTCAGGCTGGTTTCGTGCTGGGAACTCTAACCAGTGCGTTATTCGGATTGGCGGACCGGTGGGACCCGCGGGCTTTCTTTATGGGATCCGCCTTGCTGGCCGCTTTAGCAAACGGGGCGATGCTCTATGTTGAACCAGGTGGTCCAGGCTTCGTTACCTTGCGGCTAATAACCGGGGCTTGCATGGCAGGCGTTTATCCTGTCGGCATGAAAATAGCGGCGGGCTGGGCCAAAGGGGATTTAGGGTTGCTGGTGGCCATTCTGGTCGGCGGACTAACGCTTGGTTCCGCATCGCCGCATTTGTTTAACGCGGTGAACGATCTGGAATGGCAAACAACCATCCTGATGGCATCCGCCGCTGCGGCGCTGGCAACAGGTTTCGTTCCCTTCATCAAATTGGGCCCGGGTCACGCGGCGGGTGCTCCGTTTAAAGCCAGGTACTTGTTTCACGCCTTCTCGAACAAACCCCTCCGATTGGCGAACATTGGTTATCTGGGTCACATGTGGGAACTCTATGCCATGTGGGCATGGATCGGGGTCTTCTTGGACGCGAGCTTCCGGGCGTCGAATGGCGATGGGTTCGCCCCATGGGCCAGTTTCTCAACCTTTCTGGTCATCGGCGTTGCCGGGTTGATCGGCGCCTTGGTCGGGGGATACTACGCCGATCGCATCGGTCGCACGCATGTTACCATGATCGCCATGGCAGTCAGCGGTTGTTGCGCGTTAATTACCGGCGTGTTTTTCGGAGCCAATCCTTTTCTGGTGACCTTTATTTGTCTGATCTGGGGCGTCTCGGTTATCGCAGATTCTGCGCAATTTTCGGCAAGTGTTGCCGAACTTTCGGAACCGCATCTGGTTGGCACCATGTTGACTGTCCAAACCTGCTGCGGTTTTTTACTGACCTTGATTACCGTGCAACTGATGCCGGTGGTTGTCGGCTATGGCGGCTGGGCTGTGGCTTTTGCCTTATTGGCGCTCGGTCCATTTTGTGGTGTCATCGCCATGTGGCGGCTACAGAAACTTCCGCAAGCTGCTAAATTGGCTGGCGGAAAAGGTTAGCTTTGCGCCAGCTGAATTCCGTTTACGTGTTGTCTCGACACCGCCAGGCCGCCAACACCGCTGCATCATTTTCGCCCCAGCCATCGTCTGATGCAGCGTCATAAGCCTTTGACGCCGCATCTGCCAAAGGAACATCACAGTCACTCTGTTTCGCCCATGCCCGCATCAAGGTTAGGTCTTTTGCCATCCCGGCCACATCAAAGGAACCGGGCGCCGTTGGTTTGTCAGAGATCGCCTCCACAACCATCGGAATACGGGCTCCGGCAACACTAATCGCCCCGGAAGAGTCGGCTAACAAGCTGCCGGCAAGTTCCGCGTTTACACCACCGGCTGTCGCCAGTGACAAGGCTTCACCAAGTGACTCCCAATAGGTTGCAAGCGGCAGATTTACGGCCAGCTTCATTGCCGCCCCATTGCCAGCAGAACCGACATGTTCAACCCGCCGACACAGCACATCAAGGATCGGTTTGGCCTGTTCATAAGCGTCTGCTGAACCGCCCGCCATGCCCAACAGTTTACCAGCCTTCGCGGGCGCGACGGTCCCGCCGACAGGGCATTCAAGAAACCCGAAACCAGCAGCTTCAACTTGTGCAGCCAAGGCCTTCGCATCGCCAGGAAGCATGGTACTCATATCGATAAGAAGTTTGAGTTTGCTATCCGCCGCCAGCAATCCAGATGGGCCACTGTAAACTCTTTTTTGCGCGATCGTATCAAACAACATGGCAATCACCATGTCGGATTTTTCGACAAGCTCAGCCGGCGTTGATGCAGGCGTTGCTCCCAACGCAACCAAAGGGGCCGCACGTTCAGCATTTCTGTTCCAGACCGAGACGGCGTGTCCCTGCTCAATCAGCCGCTCCGCCATAGCGGCACCCATCCTGCCGGTTCCACAAATCCCGATATGCATTAGTCATCCCCCCTGATAATTTCGATTGTTACGATGCGTCCGTAAACGCCAGTTTCAGACCTAGACCCGCAAAAGCCCCGGCAAATAATCTTCGCAGCCACATCATCACGGTCGGGCGGTTGATCACATGTTGGCGAACCGATGCCGCGCACACGCCATAGCCGACAAATACGACAAACGTCATCGCCATAAAGACCAGGCTCAACAGGGCCATATCCATGGTCGCCGTCAGGCTGGTTGGCGAGACAAATTGCGGCAGAAAAGCCATGAAAAAGATCGAGAGTTTTGGATTTAGAATGTTGATCAACAATCCCCTAACGGCAATCTTCCGGGAATCGCGCAGCACGTTCTGCTTTTGCACAGATGGAGACGGGTCAATTTGAATAGCGCTTCGGTCTTTCAAGGTTGTCCAGGCGAGATACAGCAGATAAACGAGGCCTGCATACTTGAATATTTGGAAAGCAACGGCGCTGGTATGAAGCAATGCCGCCATCCCTAGGATGGCCGCCAGAACATGCGGCACAATACCGAGTGTGCATCCAAAGGCCGCAATGACACTGGCCAGCGCGCCGCGCGTCAAACCGTTGGTCAAGGTATAGATGACACCGGTTCCCGGCGCGATTACGACGATCAATGAGGTGATCAAAAATTCTGGAGACATGTAGGTTCACCCCAATTCAGATAACGGCATAAGAAAGACCATCTCGAGAATACAGGCCTTATGCTGAATTTTAAAGTCAGACAGACAAGCAGATGATTTTAACCCCACCCTACAGCCTTGGAAATCAAGCGATCCGGTAACCTTTGGAAATTCAACGTTCTGGACATTATCCCGGCACCTGTAATAGTCTCAGCCGCAATTTATATCTTTTTCCACACAAAAATTTAGTTATTAGGGAGGCCTCTCACCATGAGCACTACGCTTCATCCAGAAACACTCGCCCTTCACGCGGGTCACAGGAAAGACGCAGCGACGAACGCAGTTGCTGTTCCGATCCACATGACCACGGCATATCAGTTCGACAGCACAGAACACGCCGAAAATCTTTTTGCCCTGAAAGAGCTTGGTAACATCTATACACGGATTATGAACCCGACGTGTGACGTGTTGGAACAGCGCATGACAGCCATTGAAGGCGGCGTCGCTGCTTTGGCTGTCGGGTCCGGTCAGGCTGCGTCCAATTATTGCATTCTCAATCTTTGTAAAGCGGGTGATAACTTTGTCTGTTCCACCGATATTTATGGCGGAACCTGGAACCTTTTCGCTAACACCCTTAAAGATTTAGGCATTGAATGCCGCTTCGTTGATCCGTCGGATCCTGAAAACTTCCGCAAAGCGACAGATGACAAGACACGCTGTTATTATGCAGAGACGCTTCCCAACCCGAAACTGAACGTCTTCCCGATCAAACAAGTTGCTGATATCGGTCGTAGCCTCGGTGTGCCGCTGATTATGGACAATACTGCAGCACCCCTGCTGGTGCGTCCCTTTGATCATGGGGCTGCCGTTGTCATGTATTCAACAACCAAATACATCGGTGGACATGGCACGTCGATCGGTGGGTTGGTCATTGATGGCGGCAACTTCGATTGGGAAGCCGGTGGCGATAAGTTCCCAACCTTAAACCAGCCTGATCCGAGCTATCATGGCGCTGTCTGGACCGAAGCCGTCAAACCGCTTGGCCCGATTGCTTATATCCTGCGCATGCGCGTCATCCTGCTTCGCGATATGGGCAGCCCCATGAGCCCGATGAATGCGTTTCAATTTATCCAAGGCCTTGAAACATTAGCCCTTCGGATGCGTGCCCATTGTGAAAACGCTGCCAAAGTTGCGGACTTCTTGAACAATCACCCAAAAGTCTCAAGCGTCATTTACCCCGGCCTTCAGGACGGCCAAACCCGCGCCAATGCGGACGCGGTTATGACGGGTGGCTATGGTGCCCTCGTCGGGTTTGAGCTTGCAGGTGGCAAAGCTGCAGGCACAAGCTTCATTGATGGGCTTGAGCTGTTGTATCACGTTGCCAACATTGGTGATGCGCGTTCACTCGCCATTCACCCGGCATCAACAACCCATTCGCAGCTTTCAGGTGATGAACAACTGCAAGCCGGCGTCACACCCGGTTATGTACGCTTGTCCATTGGCATTGAGCATATTGACGATATACTTGCGGACTTAACACAAGCACTTGATAAGGCCTAACGCGTCATGACTGGTTTCCCTCCCTCTCCCGCTTTCCCTGCAACACGCATGCGGCGGAACCGTTCCGAGAATTGGTTGCGACGACTGGTGAGGGAAAACCAGCTGACGACAGATGATCTGATTTGGCCGTTATTCGTTGTTGAAGGAACAGGCAAACGCGAGCCTGTACCTTCAATGCCCGGCGTTGAACGGTTGAGCGTCGATCTGCTGGCTGAAGAAGTTGGTAAGGCCAAAGAGCTGGGCATACCGGCCATTGCCGTCTTCCCCTATACCGAAGATCATTTAAAGACGCCCGACGGCCGCGAAGCCTTAAACGGCGACAATCTGGTCTGTCGCGGTGTGCGCGAGATTAAAAAACACGTGGACGACATCGGCATCCTCTGCGATGTGGCCCTTGATCCCTACAATTCAGACGGTCATGACGGCATCGTTAAGGACGGCGTTATTCTTAATGATGAAACCGTTGAAGTCCTCTGTCAGCAATCCATTGTCCAGGCGGAAGCCGGCTGCAATGTCATTGCGCCTTCAGATATGATGGACGGTCGCGTGGGCGCGATCCGCAAGGCGCTGGATGACAAAGGTTTTCAGGATGTCACCATCATGGCCTATGCGGCTAAATACGCATCCGCTTTTTACGGCCCGTTTCGCGATGCCGTCGGTTCCGGCGGTGCGCTGACAGGTGACAAAAAAACCTACCAAATGGACCCCGGAAATACCGACGAAGCCCTGCGCGAAGTTGCCCTCGATATCGCTGAAGGTGCCGACATGGTCATGGTCAAACCCGGCATGCCCTACATGGACGTGGTCCGCCGGGTCAAAGATGAGTTTGGCGTCCCGACCTTCGCTTATAACGTCAGTGGTGAATACGCCATGCTCCGCGCCGCCAGCGAAAACGGCTGGCTCGATTACCCATCAGCCATGATGGAAATGCTGACCGGATTCAAGCGCGCGGGCGCGGATGGAATACTGACCTATGCCGCCAGGGATGCCGCGAAGATTTTGAAGGCGGGCTGATAAGAACCCATGCCGGACGAGCCACAATCCTCCCCTTTGAACACATAACACATATAGCTCATCATTTACCTAGTGCTGTGATTGCTGCCCATCATCATACTATTCGTGCGAGACATTTGAATGCCCAAAAAAACTAATGAATGGATAACCGGCCTTATCGGTGGTGTGGAAAAAAGGCAAATTGATATTGTTGCCTACAGGCCGGTATGGGTCACCGAGTTCATGCAGCATGAGGAAAAGATTCGAAATGCTTTGGGCTCTGTGGCTCTATGTATTGAGCATATTGGCTCAACATCCGTACCGGAACTTGCTGCAAAGCCTGTCATCGACATGCTGGTGGTGGTCGACGACCCTTCCAAGGAGGATCTTTATCTTCCTGCAATGATTGAATGTGGTTATGAATTAAGGGTTCGGGAACCAGACTTTGAAGAACATCGGATGTTCCGCACACCTGAACGCGATGTGCATATCCATATTTTTCCGAAAGGCTCAGGCGAGATTGAACGATACCTTCTCTTTCGGGATTTTCTGAGGTTTGACTCCGAGACGCGGATAAAATATGAAACTTTGAAACGCAAATTGAGTACCTTAAATTGGGCGGATATGAATGAATATGCCGACGCCAAAACCTCTTTTATCGAAGACGTCATAAAAACTGCGAAAAGCGTGCCGACAGAGAAAACGGCTGGTTCGATTACCCATCAACCATGATGGAAATGCTGACAGGGTTCAAGCGGGCGGGTGCTGACGGAATACTTACTTATGCCGCCAGGGATGCGGCGATGATTTTAAAGGCTGGCTGAACGATCAATTGTTTAGACGTTTACTTTCTAAAACAACTTGGCAGTGTAAGTGAAAATAATTTCATGGCTGATAGAATGAAAAAAATTCTAGTAACTGCGGGCTGGATAGGGTTCTGCGGGTTTGCTGTTATTAGAAGGTTTGATAGATCACATTGGGAAATCGCGCTGGACGTTTTTGTCGCGACGATTATTGCGGCGGGAATAATTTGGCACATAAGCGTTCATAAGAGCGATAGATAGCCGTAAATGCCCGAACGCTTGAAGTAATGCTGACCTAAGAGTTGGACTACGATACTCGCAGCATACCGTAATTTTGTCAGCCGCGTTCACATGCGCGATACCCATCTAAAGCCGCGTTCACGCCTTCTGGACCCGCGATAAAACACCCCTATTGCAACACCCGCTGTGCTTGGTTATTCCTCGCATCCCATCCCACAGGAAACTGGCATTATGACTGTTATTCAAAACCCGTCGCTCCCCAAGAATAAAATCAAATTTTTGCTGCTGGAAGGCATCTCCCAATCGGCTGTCGATGTCTTGGCAGGAGCGGGTTATGAGAATGTCGAGCGGTTGACGACGGCGCTGGACGGAGATGATTTGAAGGCGGCGCTTCAGGGCGTGCGGGTTGTCGGAATTCGGTCGCGGACCCAAATGACGGATGAAATGTTAGCCGCCAGCAAGAGTTTGATTGCAGTTGGCTGTTTTTCTGTAGGCACCAACCAAATCGATCTGCAATCAGCCCGCGACAAAGGCATTCCGGTATTTAATGCGCCGTTTTCTAACACCCGAAGCGTTGCCGAACTGACGATTGCCGAGATCGTCATGCTGTTCAGGCGGACGTTTGCCCGCTCGACAGCAGCACATCATGGCGAATGGCAGAAGTCCGCTAACGCGTCCTACGAAGTGCGCGGAAAGACCTTGGGCATTGTTGGCTATGGGAACATTGGTAGTCAGTTAGCTGTATTAGCGGAATCCTTGGGGATGCGGGTTGTCTATTCGGATCATACGGACAAGTTACGCCACGGAAACGTCGAGCCCACGAACTCGCTTGATGAGCTATTGGAACAGGCCGACGTCGTTTCTTTGCATGTGCCAGATACCAAAGCCACACGGAACATGATCACGGCGGATAAGATCGCCAAGATGAAACAAGGGGCGTTCTTGATCAATAACGCCCGGGGTAACGTCGTCGATATTGATGCTTTGGCGGCGGCCCTCAAATCCGGGCATTTGGGTGGCGCTGCAATTGATGTTTTCCCGTCTGAACCGGGTTCGAACGCGGATACCTTTGTCTCCCCCCTGCAAGGCCTGGAAAACGTGATTTTAACGCCGCATGTGGGGGGCTCAACGCAGGAAGCCCAGGAACGGATTGGTGAAGAAGTCTCGCGTAAACTGGTTGAATATTCCGATGTGGGATCGACAATCGGTGCGGTTAATTTCCCGGCTGTCCAATTGCCGCCCAATCCCGCTGGGACCCGCTTTTTGCAAGTTCAGCGCAACTTACCGGGTGAGCTCGGAAAGTTAAACGATGTCTTTGCCCGGCGAAAAGTTAATATTGCTGCTCAATACTATCAGACGGATGGTGAAGTCGGATACGTGGTATTGGACGCTGAAGGTGGCGTAGATGACGCGGACGATATTGTTGCTGAAATCCGGACCCTCACAGGAACGATCAGAGCTCGGCGCCTCAACCAATTGACGTAAGATAATCCGGAAAGCCTCGCTCAAATCATGAGCGAGATAATGGTGAATCTACAATAAACTGAGACTCTGAAACCTCTGTTAGCCTGCTAGCAGGGCCTTTAGGTGAACTCTTTTCTGATATTCAACAACCGTTCGATATCAAGGATCACCATGAGCTTGTCTTCGAGACGGTAAACACCTTCTGAAAACTCACGCCACGTTGGTGCCAACGTACCGGGGTTCTTCTCATAGAGATCGTTGGACATCGCAACAACATCACCAATACGGTCAACCAAGAGGGTATAAAGCTCATGATCCTGCTCAACGGTCACGCCCATATTGCCCTGTTGAGACTTTTCTTTGTCGTTACTAAGGCCCAGCCGAACCCGAACATCAATGACGGTCACAATGCGACCCCGCAGATTGATGGACCCGCGAACCTCAGCCGGAGCCAAAGGAATTGAAGCAATTTTATCTGGCGTCAGAATGTCCTGAACATTCAGCACAGGAATACCAAACATCTGATCATCAACAAAAAACGTGACAAAATCCTGTAGGTCTTCACCCGGATGTGTCGCCGTTAAATCATGGTGATCGGCAGTTGCTAAAGCTTCAGACATTAATGACCTCATACATATATTATAATCAAGCCCCCGCTCACCCCATTATACATAACCCTGCGTGGTCTGTGTACAACTATTTTTAATGCTGATGTGAACGGGTATCAATCGATTGGCATGGTTGAGAGGCAGCGCACAGATGCCGAAGATAAGAGCGCTTAATCGTGCAACCAATTGTTTATAATAGAGATTTGCTCTTCGTCCATTAGAGCCGGTGCGTGGCCGATCCCCTGAAATTCATGTAAATGTGTTTGCGGGCCCCGGGTCAGCATCTCTTCGGCCGTTTCGCGCAACAAGATATCCGACGTTTCACCGCGCAATAATAGCGTCGGGCACTGAATTGCGTCCCAGACTTCCCAAAACGCAATATCTTCATCTACCATCCCCCGAAAGGGTTCTGAAATGCGGGGATCATAGGCCAATTGCCAGCGTCCTGCGTCATCCTGGCGCGTGCTATGTGTTGCCATATGCTTCCACTGCTCGTCCGTTAAGGGTCCAAAAGGCTGATGAATATGGCGCAAGTGACTTTCAATATCGTCGATAGACGCAAATTCAAACTCCATGGATAAATAACCGTTGATACGCCCAAGCGCCTCTTTCGGTAAAAAAGGCCCGACGTCATTGATCACCATTTTTGTGATTGGATTTCTCGGCATTGCGGCGATCATCATCCCAATAATGCCGCCCATTGACGTGCCAACCCAATCAACTTTTTCCAACTCAAGATGCGCAATTAAATCCATCACAACATAACAATAGGTTGGATAGGAATAATCAGCAGGGTCTTCCAGCCATGCACTTTCGCCGCGCCCAGGAACATCAATACACAGGACGCGCGAATGTTTACTTAACACTTTAGATAAGTAGTCAAAGTCATTGGAATTACGCGTTAAACCATGAACGCAGACAACGGTTTTTTGCGCATTTGTATGGCCCCAATCCTGATAGGCAACATCGCAGGTCCCAAATGCGCCGTGCGAGGTATATACGGATTTTTCCACCACGTTTAAATAATCCCGTCGCTCCGCAAAGCATCGATTTCACTATCTGAAAATTCACCAATCTCCCGCAAAACTTCATCGGTATGTTGACCGAGCAAGGGCGGTGAATGACGGTAGGATGTTGGCGTTTCAGACATTCGGATCGGACTGGCAATCAGATCAACGGGCTTATCCCCGGTGACCGGGTGCGGCATTTTGAGCTGCATTTCACGCGCCTGCACCTGAGGGTCGGCAAAAACCTCATCCAGTTTATTGATCGGCCCACAACTGACGCTGCGCGCCTGCAAGCCTTCAAGCCAGAATTGCGATGGTTTTTTCGCAATAATTTCACGCAACAGCGGGATAATGATTTCACGGTTCTTTACGCGCGCTCCGTTTGTGGAAAAGCGCTCGTCCGTCGTCATTTCCATACAATCGGCCAGTTCACAGAAACGTTCAAACTGGGCATCATTACCGACGGCCATGACGATATCACCGTCCGCTGTCGGGAAGGACTGATAAGGAACGATATTTGGGTGTGCATTTCCGAGCCGCGGCGGCACTTCACCCGTTGAAAGATAATTCGCGCCCATGATCGAAAGCATGGCCGTGGTCGTATCCAGCATCCCGATATCGAGGAACTGCCCCTGCCCCGTGATTTCACGGTGACGCAGGGCCGCGTTGATGGCAACGGCGGCGTACATGCCGGCCATCAGGTCTGAAATGGGTATACCGGCTTTTTGCGGGTCCCCATCGGGATCACCCGTCACACTCATAAAGCCGCCCATTCCCTGAATAAGAACATCATAGCCCGGTCGTTTTGCGTAAGGGCCGGTATGGCCAAAACCCGTTATTGAGCAGTAAACAAGCCCTGGAAACTGGTCCTTAAGCTGCTCATAACCCAAATTATATTTATTTAGGCCACCGGTTTTGAAATTTTCCGTCAGAATATCAGATTTGCTGATCAAACGGCGAGCGACTTCCTGACCCTTTTCCTGGGTCAAATCAAGAGTTATGGATCGCTTGTTGCGGTTAGCGCTGGCAAAATAAGCGCTCTCTTCCGTATTGCGGCCCTGATCATCTTTTAAAAAGGGTGGCGCAAACTTTCTCGTATCATCGCCGGCTCCTGGACGTTCAATCTTGATAACGTCAGCGCCCAGATCTCCCAATATTTGGGTGCAGGTTGGGCCTGCCAGTATACGAGTGAGATCAAATACGCGAAGACCACTGAGGGGACCTGAATTCATCTATGATTTTCCTATCAAATACGGGAGCTCTATGATTTACCATGCTAAACGACAATAACGCTCTGCACATGAGTGCCAAGCCTTATAAAAGATCAGCTAGGCCAGTGCAAATGAGTGATCTGTAGACAAACAGGAATTGCCGATGGGTTTAATTAAAAAGTTTGCGATCATTGCCTGCGTCCTCTTGGTGATTGCTGGCGCAGGCACGGTTTTTTGGCTCACCACGTCTTTTCCAGTCAAAACAGGCCCTCTGGTGGTCAATGGCCCCTCCACTCCTGTCGAGATTTACCGGGATGAAACAGCCATTCCCTACATTTACGCAAAAACGGATGCCGATGCTTATTTCGGCCTTGGTTTTGTCCATGCACAGGACCGATTCTGGCAAATGGAGCTCATGCGTCGATTTGGTGCCGGACGGCTCTCGGAAATTCTTGGCCCCTCGACCCTGGGGACGGATAAATGGATGCGAACGCTGGGCCTTTACGCCAAGGCAGAAGAGCAACTAGAACTCATGCCTGATGCCGTAAAGGCTGCACTTGACGCCTACGCCAACGGTGTAAACCAATGGCTGGAGACCAAAACCGGGCTGGGCGCGATTGAGCTTGCCGCTTTTCAATATGAGCCAGACGCTTGGAAGCCCGCAGACTCAATCGTCTGGATCAAAGCTATGGCGTCACGCTTATCAGGGAACTTCAGAAAAGAGATTCTTCGAACACGCCTTATAAATGAAGTCGGTTCTGATGGCATGGATGCCTTTTTACCCGATTATCCGCGGCAGGGACCGATGACAACCGCCGGGATCAGTAATCCAAATATCGTAAATCATCTGGCCCAACTCGGCAGGCACATACCAGAGGACGCGGGACAGGCCATTGGGGCTTCAAATCAGTGGGTGGTCTCGCCCAAGTCCTCAGCAACAGGTGCGGCCCTGCTTGCCAATGACCCGCACCTGGGATTTGGCGCCCCCGTGCAATGGTATCTGGCATATCTCGAAACGCCGACACTCAAAATGACAGGGGCGACCGCGCCGGGCGTGCCTTTTCATGTCTTCGGTCACAATGAAAAGATCGCCTGGGGCATTACCTTAACCCAGGCAGATCAAGTCGACCTGTTCTTGGAAAAACAACAAGACGGAAAAGAGTCCCATTACCTGGCGCCTTCTGGCCCTATGCCTTTTGACACGCAGACAGTTCGCCTTAACATCAAAGACGCCCCGTCGCAGGAACTTACAATCCGCAAAACGCATCATGGCCCTATTATCTCGGATTTGATCCCAGACCTCCGGCCTGCGGATGATGCCAGAATGGTCGTTGCCTTATCAGCCGTCTATTTGCAGCCTGACGACAAAACATTCCTCGCCTTGTACGCGCTCAATCGGGCCAAAAACTGGTCCGAATTCCGCAATGCCCTTGGTTTTGTCCGATCTCCCGCCCTCAATGTCAGTTATGCAGATGTGTCCGGGAATATCGGGTTCCAGGTGGGGGGCGCTATTCCGAACCGACCAATTGGCGATGGCAGCCTGCCTGTCGAAGGGTGGACGGGGTCTCATGACTGGCTAGGCACAATCGATACCGATCAACTGCCTTCTCTATACAACCCGCCCTCTGGACAGATCATCAATGCAAACAATCCGGTTGGGGATATCCGTAAAAAGCCTTTCATATCCAGAGACTGGGCCAATCCCTACCGTGCGTCACGGATTACAAACCTCCTGACCTCTGAGACCACTCAGGACATGGCTAAAATGCAGGCGCTGCAGTTAGACACCCACTCCCTTGTCGCGGAAACATTGCTGCCTTTACTCCTGGAAATCGCCAAAACATCAGATGTAAAAGAACAGGAAATCCTTCGACAACTCGGTTCATGGGACGGGGATATGGATCGCAACCTTGCTGAACCCTTGATCTTTTCCTATTGGCTGCGCGAGATTAATCGGGCGATGTACTTTGATGAATTGACGGCGCTCGGGCCGCGCATACTCGATTTGCGCCCCCGTTTTATCGAAACCGTTCTTCGGCAAAAGAAAACCTGGTGTGACAACACAAAAACCCCGAAAACGGAGACGTGCCAGGATATCATCTCGAACAGTTTGTCCAATGCTCTTACTGAGTTATCAAGAACGTTTGGTGCTGATATCGAAGGATGGCAATGGGGTAAAGCCCACGAAACCTTGTTTGCCCATTCGGTGTTTCGACATGTTCCCTATCTAAACGCATTAACGGACCTGAGGATTGCCAATAGCGGCAGCAACGATACCGTCAATCGCGGCACCACGCGGGTGCGCAATGACAAAGCTCCGTTCGAGCACATTCATGGACCGGGCTACAGAGCAATTTATGATCTGGGAAATTTAAGCAAGTCAAAATACCAGATCGCTACGGGGCAATCAGGCAATTTTCTATCAAAACACTATCGGGACCAGTTGCAAAACTGGCGGGATGGCCGCTACGTGACGATAGACGGCACGAAAGATTCCGTTATTTCACGTTCGGATCGACCGATGGTTCTGACGCCGCCCAAGCGATTGTGCACAACTCTTGATACCTGTTGATGTGGCGGGTATTGAATTCCCCTAAGTTTATAGCGTTAGTTATTGAAATCAGTGTGTTGGCAAGATATTCGCTCCGGCCAGCGGCTTTATGTGATATCTGACAGCGCTACGTTGGGAACCTCCCCTGTATTTCCCCCTTTGACTTCGGTTCGCTTCGCAAAAATTCGAGAATTTAAAATGGCATACTGACCCAAAAGGGGTAAGGGATGGTTAGGGCAGAAGCCTTTTTTGCTCTATCTGGAACCCATAAAGCCTATCTGATGCCCCTCCCCGTCGACAGCTCCGAAGGCCAGTGCTAAAAGAGGCCCACAAGGCCACATGGAATTCAAAATGATACCCACATTTAAAGATATTGAAGCAGCCGCAGCGTTGCTCGAAGGACATATTGTCCGAACCCCTACCCTCGCATCGCCCGCGTTCTCTGCTGAGCATGGGGCCGATGTACATTTGAAGCTTGAAAACCTGCAAACAACCGGCGCCTTCAAGGTTCGGGGCGCATACGTAAAGCTAAATGCGTTGACCGATCACCAGAAACAAGCAGGCGTTGTTGCCGTTTCGGCGGGAAACCATGCTCAAGGTGTCGCATTTCATGCATCGCGGATGAACATACCGGCAACCATATTCATGCCGGAGGGCACCCCCTTCACCAAAATTGGCAGGACGGAAGAATTGGGCGCGACGGTGGTGCTGAAAGGCAATTCACTCGCGGAAGCTTGGCAAGCGGCCGAAATGTTTGTCGCCGATCACGACCAAACGTTTATTCATCCCTTCGATGATCCTGACATCATAGCCGGTCAGGGCACGGTCGCACTTGAGATCTTGCAAGATCAGCCCGATTTAGACTGCCTGATCGTTCCTATTGGCGGTGGCGGACTTATGGCCGGTTGCGCAATTGCCGCAAAATCCATGAAGCCCGAAATCGAAATATTCGGTGTGCAATCAGCCCTCTACCCTGCGATGGCACAGGTTCTTGCCGGGGAAACCCCTTCAAAAGAAGCCGGTGCGACAATTGCGGAAGGGATTGCAGTAAAACAACCGGGCCTGATGACACGTGACATCATTGCGAATCTCGTCACGGAGATCTTGTTGGTGGATGAAATTGCAATAGAAACAGCTATTCAGGGATGTCTCGAAAAATCCCGGATGGTCGTCGAAGGGGCTGGCGCCGCCGGGCTTGCGGCATTGGCAAGTTATCCAGAATTGTTCGCTGGAAAGAAAGTTGGCATCGTTATCTGCGGCGGCAACATCGATTCAAGGATGTTGTCGTCGGTCTTAATGAGGGGGCTTGTCCGTGGCGGGCGTCTTGTCAGCCTGCGGATAAAACTGACCGACACCCCAGGGCTTCTTGCCAAAGTCTCAGGCTTAATCGGCGGATGTGGCGGCAATATTGTCGAAGTCTATCACCAGCGCATGTTTTACGACGTCCCGATTAAGCAGGCTGACCTTGATGTTGTTGTCGAGACGATGGACCGCGAACACGTCGACCAAATCCTTGCGGCGCTGGAAAATGCCGGCTTTCCATCCCGTATTCTTGGTGCACGCTCGCTTGATGTGGGTGGCGAAATTTGATTTTTGATCTCAACGCGCCATCTTAAGCAGAGCCGATATTAGTTGGCAATGCGCACGCCTCTCAACAGGAGTATCCCGATATGGAGCTAAACGCAAATTTCAATGAACGCTGCTCCGTGCATGCGAAAGACAACCCCTGGGTTCCCTCTCCGATCAAAGGTGTCGATCGAAAGATGCTGGATCGGCTTGGTGATGAAGTCGCGCGCGCAACGTCAATTGTAAGATACGCCCCGGAAAGCCATTTTTCACCCCATATCCATACGGGGGGCGAGGAATTTTTGGTGCTTGAAGGTGTGTTTCAAGATGAACACGGCGACTTTCCGGTCGGTAGCTATATCAGAAATCCGCCGGAAACATCACATACCCCAGGTTCAAAAGAGGGCTGCACAATCTTTGTCAAACTTTGGCAGTTTGATTTGGCAGATCGTGAACAGGTGCGTATTGATACCGGTTCCGCTGACTTTGCCAAGGATGTGAACAGAAACCATGTCCATGTTCTGAACTTGTTTGAAGACGACAAAGAAGCTGTTTCTCTCGAAATATGGGAGGCGGGCTGCGAAATTGTCCTGGACGCCGCGGATGGCATGGAGATTTTGGTGCTGGAGGGCTCATTTATTGAGGCGGGCGAAACCTTTGACAAACATTCCTGGTTAAGGTTGCCAAACGGCTCCACTTCCCAGGCCATAGCAGGGTCAACAGGCACCCGCGTCTGGATAAAACGCAATCATCTCAGGTTGCCCCCGCGTCCGCCAGCAGTCATCTCATAGTCTGACCGTTAATTTGCAAGGCTGTGCCGGCTACATCCAACTAGAAATGGTAATACACCTATCTCTGTATTTTAAATATTCCAGACAAGGAGTTTTGTCTGTCGGGAATCCTCCAGCGTTATTATCTGATCAGGCTCGATGTGCGGAACCGCAAAAGAATTGCTAATCAGCTGTCCACCACTGCCCATTTCATCAGCGATTTTTTCGTATAGCCGTTGCATCGGTTCGGGCGATAGAAAAGCGTATACGGTTTGATAACCATCGAAAGTGTGGCCCCACATGTCGTCAAATCGAATTTGCACATTCTTGCGCCCCATAAAAAGCTGTTTGGTTTTCGCAAACAGATAGGGCAAAGGAGCCGACTCTATTCCGACAAACTGCCGTTCCGGGTAGGTTTTTGAAAGATGAAACAAGGTTCCACCCAAACCACAGCCGATATCAAGAAACACCCCGTCGCGCTCTTCGCATAAACGCTCTATGGCTTGCCATGTGGTCCGATTCGACAGGTAAAGCGGAACCCGATCATCCGCAACGTTCCAGAAAACCAGAGCGAGTGTGATAAAGCACAAAAGGTAAGCCCAAGCCGGAACCGAAAACAACAGTGCCGCATATGCCATAACCGGAAACGCAAAGTTGATTGGAATCCACCAAACTGGCAGGCCAAACAAATGTCCGATAAGGGACGCAAATATGCCTCCGATCAGACATATCTCCAGAAGAGACACAGAGACGAGGCCCGACCGGTGCCCCGCATATGCCAACAAACCAGAAAGCCCCATGCCAAGCCCTACGGATAACAGACAGGAGATGACCAAAGGCAGTTTTATTTTGCGCGTCAGCTTCATGTCATCAACTTAGTTCATTGTATGCTGATGAAAAGACTGCATTTTTAAACACTGATAGTTTTGCGATGGTGATCTAAACGCAGGATTGTTTTCGTAATAGCTATTAACATAAAACCTTGCCGGGAAGGCTTCCAATCGATAGCGTTTGATGAGATAAGATAGGTTAATAATTCGATCAGGGCTTAGATGCCTGGCGCGTGTCTCAATCTTGGGTGACTAAATGTTTTTTATTGTTGGTATCGTCATCGTTATAGGCTGCATATTTGGTGGCTACTCGGTTCACGGGGATTTGGCTGTCCTTTGGCAACCGATCGAATTTGTTATTATTCTTGGTGGCGGTATCGGTGCGTTTGTTATTGCCAACCCGAAAGCCGTCATTACGGGCTGCCTGAAAGCCTTTGGCACCTTGGTGAAGGGTCCCTCATACAAGCGCGATAATTACGTTGAGTTGTTAGGGTGTTTGTATTCAACCTTTAGGCTGGCCAAATCAAAGGGTGATCTGGCGCTGGAAAGCCATGTGGAAAACCCTCACGACAGCGCTCTTTTTGGCGCCTTCCCAAAATTCCAGCATGACCACCATGCTGTCGAGTTTTTCTGCGACTATTTGCGCCTGTTGACACTGGGGGCCAGCAACCCCCACGAGGTCGAGGCCGTGATGGACGAAGAACTGGAAATTCATCACGCAGAAGTGACGGCCGTTTCTACTGCCTATCAGGTGTTCGCGGATGCCGTACCGGCGCTAGGAATTGTTGCCGCGGTGTTGGGTGTTATCGTCACCATGAGCTCGATTACGGAACCCCCGGAAGTTTTGGGTGGTCTGATCGCTGCGGCTTTGGTTGGAACGTTCTTTGGTATTTTTATGGCTTATGGTGTGCTTGCCCCCATGGCCAGCAATCTGGCCGCGACATACGAAGCCGATGGACACTATCTCCTGTGCATCAAGGTCGCCTTGATTGGTCATATGCAGGGGTATGCACCGCAGGTATCCGTTGAATTTGCGAGAAAAACACTGTCTTCCAACGTCCGCCCGTCATTCGCCGAGGTTGAAGAAATGGTTCAGAACCTCCCGCCCGTCGGTTAGGCAGAAACACAGGATTTATGAGCACTTAGATGGCTGACGCTCCACTCCAACCGATCATCATAAAGAAGGTCAACAAAGGTCACGGAGGGCACCATGGCGGTGCTTGGAAAATCGCCTATGCCGATTTTGTGACGGCAATGATGGCCTTCTTTTTGCTCTTGTGGCTCTTGAATTCAGTTACACAAGAGCAACTGGAAGGGATCTCCAACTACTTCGCCCCGGTGACGGCATCTACATCTACCAGCGGCAGTGGTGATATCTTGGGCGGAAAAACAATCACTGAGGAAGGCGCATCGGAAAACTCTACATCAAGGGATGCGGTTACCGTTGACTTGCCGCCTCCGAAAGCAGGTAGCGGCGGGGAAACGGAAAGCGAAGAATCAGGAGACCCTTCATCTGATAATGCCGACCCGACCGAAGAACAAATGCAACAAAAAGAAGAAGAGCAGTTCGAGGAAGCGAAAGAGCAACTGGAAGAAACAATCGCCGGAATTCCGCAAATGAAGCAACTTGCGGAGAGCCTGCTCATTGATAACACCCCTGAAGGCTTGCGAATTCAACTGGTTGACCAAGATGGACTTGCCATGTTCCCAAGTGGTGGCGCTGATATGTATTTGCATACCAAGAAGCTCCTGGAACTTGTCGTTCAGGTAATCATCGACATGCCTCAAAAGCTATCGATTTCCGGTCATACGGACGCGGTACCGTTCGTGAGTGATTCTGGCTATTCGAACTGGGAACTATCGGCTGACCGAGCAAATTCGGCGCGACGCGAAATTCAGAACTTCGATGTGCCCGAAGAACGTGTCTCGCGGGTTGTTGGCAAAGCTGCAACGGAACCATTGTTGCCAGATGACCCAGAGAACGCGCGCAATAGACGGCTTTCAATCATCCTGTTGAGGGGAACTGGCGAGAACAACCCAGCTAACGCTGCGCCCGCACAACCTGTGGAAGAGGTTCTTCCCGGGCTGAACGAAATAAAACGTCAACAGCTTCAAGGAACGACAAACCCTGACGGCGGTGTAACGCTGCAACTCGCACCTCAAATTGAGGCCCAGTAGGATGTCTGTTCGAGTTACCAGAGCAACCTTCTGATCAAGAGATTGCGCTCGAAATATGATTGCTCTACCATATTTAATTAACAGGTAGATACTATGCGACACGCACCAATCCACGGGCCCAAATTTTTTTTCGCGACGACGAACCTGCCCTGCCCCTATATTCCCGGTCAGGTCGAGCGTCGTGTCGTTACGGAACTTGTTGGCAGAAATGCAAATGCCCTGCACGATCAACTTTCGCTTGCCGGCTTTCGTCGCAGTCACGGGATCGTTTACGCGCCGGCTTGTCCCTTTTGTCAGGCATGTATGGCCGTTCGGATTGTTGCAAATGAATTCAAGCCGTCAAAGTCGCAGCGACGAGTTGGCAACCGCAATCAAGATTTGATTGTCGAAACTGTTCCACCAATCGCAACACCAGAACAGTTTGATCTCTTTGATGCCTATCAAAAAGGCCGCCATACCGGCGGAGATATGGCAAAAATGGACTATTTTGAATACCAGGCCCTTGTGGAAGAAACACCTGTTGATACGTGCCTGGCAGAGTTCAGAGATAACAATGGGGACTTGCTGGGCGTTATGCTGATGGATTGCGTCGATAATGGCCTGTCGGCCGTTTACAGTTTTTTCGATATGGGACACAGCAATCGAAGTCTCGGAACCGCAATGATATTGTGGCTCATTAACAAAGCCAAAGTACGAGGGCTGGATTACGTCTATTTGGGATATTGGGTCGAGGCCTCGGACAAAATGGCCTATAAAGCCAATTTTAAACCACTTGAGATGCGGACACCCGTAGGTTGGGTGGCCCTTGCATCTGAATAGTTGAGCAATTTATCTGATTATCCGGACGCTTGGCTAAATTTAACACCAATCAGGAAAGTAATATGGCCCGAATAGAGACCCTTGAAGAACTACGCGCTTTATATGATATGCCTAAGGGACGCCCCCTAACCAAACAGCTCGACCATCTTGAAAAGCACTGCAGACAGTTTATTTCGCTTTCTCCCTTTCTCATCTTAAGTACATCGAATGAGGAAATGATGCAGGATGCGTCGCCGCGTGGCGAAGATCCGGGCTTTGTAAAAGTCCTGGATGACCATCGGATCGCCATTCCGGATCGTCCCGGAAATAACCGTCTTGATACCTACAGTAATATCATTGCCTCACCCAATGTTGGATTGATTTTTCTCATACCTGGCGTCAATGAAACGTTGCGCGTGAACGGTAGCGCAGAGATTCGCGATGACGAAGATCTAATTGATCTGTTCGACAATCAGCCGCGCAAACCCAAAACAGTCCTGGTTGTTCATGTGAAAGAAGCCTATTTGCATTGCGCAAAAGCACTTATGCGTTCCAATTTGTGGAACGATTCATACAAAATATCTCGCGATCAGCTGCCAACAATGAGTCAAATGATCAACGACCAATCAAAGTCACACGCGCCATTGGAAACACAAGAGGAAATGGAAGCACGGTACCGGGATGTATTATACTAATATTTTTACCAATAGTGACGAATTGAATTTCCCTTCTGCCGGTTTACTGTCTATTCTTGCTGAAAATTTCTCAAAGTACCCCTTCCAACGTATAGAGAGCCTGTAATGATCCCATCTAATATTCCCATTCCCATTCCTGGTGGCCTGCATGGACCTTTGCCAAAATTTGTAAAAGTTGCGCAAAAGCTATCAAGTGAAACGATTGATAGTATCGAGCAAACCATTGCCACTGAATTCAAGAAGTTTGCGCATATCGACTTGTCCGGAAAGACTATTGCACTGGGTGTTGGAAGTCGCGGGATTAAGGAGCAACGCCCTGTTGTGGCTGCGGTTCTCAAGGAACTAAAAGCCGTGGGTGCGGAGCCTTTCATCATCCCGACTATGGGTAGCCATGGCGGCGGTAGCGCTGAAGGCCAGCTTAAAGTTCTCGAATCATACGGATATACGGAAGCCAATATGGGTGTCCCCATTCGGGCTTCTATGGATGTCATCGAACTGGGTGCGCTCGAAAACGGCACAATGGTTTATTGTGACCGAATTGCGAGCGAGGCCGACTACATTATCGCTTGTGGACGCGTTAAGCCGCACACCGACTTCAGAGGTACCTACGAAAGCGGGCTGATTAAAATGCTTGCCATTGGACTTGGCAAACATGCCGGTGCGACGGCTTTGCATTTCAATGGTTTTAAGAAATTCAAAGACCTTATTCCCGCGGCTGGCCGCAAGTTTATTGCCAACGCCAATTTGCTTTTTGGTATTGCGATGGTCGAAAATGCGAATGAAGACTTGAAGCATTTGGAATTGGTTGCGCCAGAAGATTTCATGACACGAGACGCTGAATTGTTGGAGATGGCCAAAGCCAGCATTCCTAAACTCTTGTTCAAGGATATTGATCTTCTGATTATTGATGAGATCGGTAAGAACATCTCGGGCGCCGGCATGGACCCAAATGTTACAGGTCGACCGGTAGAATATATCGAGGGTTTTGATATAGGCCCAAAGATTGGACGTATCATGCTCCGTGATTTAACGGATGTGACGGAAGGAAATGCCTCAGGTATAGGGATCGCTGATGTAACGACGCAACGAGTCTTGGGCAAAATGGATTGGACAAAAACCTACGTTAACATCGTCACCGCCGGTGTTTTAGATGGGGCCAAAATGCCGATCATAGCGAATTCAGACCGGGACGCCATCGGCATTGGCATTCGCGGCTGCCCCGGTGTTTCGTCAGACAAGGCACGGATTGTTCGTATATCCAATACATTGGAAATGACAACCGTCTGGATCTCGGAACCGATGATGGATGAGGTCAATGAAAACGCCGATCTAAGCGCAATATCATCACCATTTGAATGTGATTTCAGCGAAGACGGTGAGCTTCAGGGTTCCATAGCGTAACCCTAACCCAGTACTTAAGAGAGAGATCAAATGTTTCCCAAATCTATTCCGATTCCAATTCCTGGTGGCTTACATGGCCCCCTGCCCCGTTTCGTCAAGGTCGCTCAAAAATTGTCGACAGAAACCGTTGACGATGTTGATGCAACAATTGCGGAGCAGTTCGCGAACTTTGCTCATATCGACTTAAAAGGAAAGTCCGTCGCCGTTGGCGTTGGAAGCCGGGGCATTAAGGAACAACCGTCTGTAGTTAAAGCCGTTATTCGCGAACTCAAAAATGCAGGTGCTGAACCCTTCCTGTTTCCTGCCATGGGAAGTCATGGTGGTGGCAGTGCTGAAGGTCAGGAAGCCGTGCTCGCAGCGTACGGCTACACCGAAGCCGTTTACGGAGTGCCTGTAAAGGCAACCATGGATGTGGTTGAAGTGGGCCACCTTGAAGATGGAACGCCAATCTATTGCGATTCAATCGCCTATGCAGCCGACTACATCGTTCCCGTAAACCGGGTGAAGCCACATACCAGTTTCCGTGGCCCACACGAAAGCGGCTTGGCAAAAATGTTGGCTATCGGTGTCTCTAAACACGCTGGTGCGGCTGCCATCCATTTTCATGGGTTCGCCCATTTCGAACACTTGATTCCAGAAGCTGCGCAAGTCTCTCTTGATAATATCAATATCCTGTTTGGTGTCGGGATTGTTGAAAACTCTCTAGAAACGATCCGGCAGGTTGAATTGGTTGCACCAGAAAACTTTTTAGAGCGCGATGCCGCTTTATTGGAACTTGCCAAAGCCAGCATTCCACAGCTGTATTTCAAGGAAATTGATGTCCTTGTTGTTGATAAAATTGGCAAAAACATTTCGGGTTCCGGACTGGACCCTAACGTCACAGGACGTGCAGGTTCAGGGATGCCGGGTTTTGATAAAGGTTTAAAGATCAAACGTGTGATTATTCGCGACTTAACCGATAAAACGCAAGGAAATGCAACGGGTTTAGGGACAGCAGATGTCACGACACAACGCATGGTTCGAAAGATCGACTGGACAAAAACCTACGTCAATATGGTGACAGCGGGAGTCATCAATGGTGCCCGGCTACCCATCGTCGCCGATACGGACCGCGATGCCGTCGGGATCGCCATTCGCGGCTGTCCCGGGGTGAACAGCGAGCAGGCCCGCATTGTAAGGATCGCCAATACGCTTGAGCTAACGACCATCTGGGTCAGTGAAACCATGCGGGCTGACATTGAAGCCGATCCGCGATTGGAGATCATCTCAGAACCGTTTGAACTCACCTTTGACGACGAAAACGCCTTGATCGGAGAAATTGACGAATAGATTTTGGCTTCATCCATAAAACAACAAAAAAGGGCCGCTGAAGTTTTCAGCGGCCCTTTTGCTTATATCTATTTTCAGCCGCTAACCAGATAACGGCTTTTTAAAGGTCTAGGTATCGGATTTCTTGTTCAGGAACTTCCAAACCAGCGGCAGGACCGCAGCTGCAAGCGCAACTTTTGTCAGGTCCCCCAATATGAACGGAGTTAAGCCCCATTCCAGAATAGGTTTGTCCCAACCGAACAAAATTCCCAGCCAAAGCAGACCTGGGATGTAAATCACAGCACTTCCCAATATCATCGCCGCTGAAGTTTTAAGAACACTCCGGTCCCACCCCTGTTCCGCAAGCCAGCCACAAGTGATCGCGGCCAGGAAATATCCTAAAATGTATCCACCCGTGCCACCCATCATATAGGCAAGGCCGACACCTTTTTCTGGCGTTCCCGCAAAAACCGGCAGACCCAATGCCCCTTCAAGGATATAGAGCGCCAGTGTAGCTCCAGCTAAACGCCAGCCATAAGCCATACTGAGCCCCAAAATGACAAATGTTGTCATTGTCATCGGGACTGGATGGAAAGGAATTTGAATCTTAGAGGAGAGCGCAATCAGAAGGCTACCAGCAATCGCAAGTAAAGCGAACCGTAACGCCGCGGCAGACTTACCTTGTGGCCACAAGTGACCAATAATTGTGGAGGGTGAATTGGATGCAGTAATCATGGTCTTTGCCTCTTTCTCAGCATGTATTCGATGTGCACTTCGTAGCAGGCCACGGAGCAGAAGTAAATCGGCCTGGCGGTGGTTCTTAACTGAATGAGTTGGACTTAGGGAACCCCTTAAACGGTAATTGCCCAGCTTGCGCACGTTTTCCAACCCATTCCTTAATATTCGTCTCCGTACGAACACCGCCAGCGGTTTTCCATGTCAGCCCTTCATCAAGCTTTAAGGTGTTGATATCCGCAAGTCCGCCCTGACTATAGCGCTGCATGATAACGCCTTGCCCCCGGGTCATGACGGGAAGTTCTTCAATGGGAAAGATCAGCAGTTTCCGTTTGGTCCCAAGCACTGCGACGTAGTCGTGACCGTCTTCAATAAATGTCAGGCATTGGGCCTCTTCCGCCCCCTTAAGATTGAGAACCTGTTTGCCGTTTCGGGTTTGCGCAATCAGGCTATCCTCTTCAACAATAAATCCTCTGCCCGCCTCGGATGCAACAATGGCGCGTCTCCCACCTTTCAGAATAAAGATATCAATGACGTCGTGCCCGTTCGCCAAATCAATCATCAAACGTAATGGTTCACCATGTCCGCGCCCGCCGGGTAATTTATCGCAACCCACCGTATAGAAACGCCCATTTGTAGCAAAAATGACCAGTTTATCCGTGGTTTCTGCATGCAAGGCAAAGCGATGTTTGTCACCATCTTTAAACTTCATCTCCGGGGCATTATCGACATGACCTTTAACGGAACGAATCCAATCTTTTTCCGACAAGATAATCGTGATTGGTTCTTTTTCGATCAGGGACTCGATGGGGACAACCACTGCCGTCGGAGCTGAGCCAATCTCGGTCCGTCGCTTGCCGATGTCCGTTTTTTGGCCAAATCGAGCCTTTATATCCGTAAATTCGTCGGATATCACTTTCCATTGCTGATCTTGGTTTCCCAACAGTTTATTAAGTTCGGATTGCTCTATCGTCAGATCGTCATGTTCTTTGCGAATTTCGAGTTCTTCAAGTTTTCGCAATTGCCGCAATCGCATATTCAGGATCGCCTCTGTCTGCGCTTCCGTTAAGTCGAAGGTCGCCATCAGCGTCGCCTTGGCCTCATCTTCTTCGCGGATGATGCGAATCACTTCATCTAGGTTCAGATAGGCAATCAAGAAACCGCTTAACATTTCCAGACGGCGTTCGATCTTTCCAAGACGATGCTTCGTTGTTCTGACAAGAACGTCCTGGCGATGGCTTAAAAACGCCCGCATCGCCTCCCGCAAATTCATAACGCGTGGCGTATTGTCTGCATCCAGCACGTTCATGTTCATACTGAAACGCGATTCCAGCTCTGTTTGACGGAACAAATGCTCCATCAGATGTTCTGCCTCTATATTTTTACTTTTCGGTTCAAGAACAATACGAACGTGCTCTGTTGATTCGTCGCGAATATCCGTCAAAAGCGGCAGTTTCTTTGCAATTAACAACTCTGCAACTTTCTCGATCAATCGGGATTTTTGGACTTGGTACGGTATTTCCGTAATCACGATTTGATAGGTGCCACGCCCCAGATCTTCTGTTTCCCATTTGGCGCGAACACGAAAACTCCCGCGACCCGTTTTGTAGGTCTCGATAATTGTTTCTCGTGTTTCGACTAAAGTACCGCCTGTTGGAAAATCAGGCCCTGGAATAAATTCGGCCAGTTTATCAAAACCGGCATTTGGAAATTTAATTAAATGTTTAAAGGCATCACACAGCTCTCCGACGTTATGCGGGGGAATACTGGTTGCCATGCCGACCGCAATGCCTGCCGCCCCATTTGCCAGCAGATTGGGAAAGGCTGAGGGCAAAACAACAGGTTCCTCGTCTTCGCCATCGTATGTATCGCGAAAATCGACCGCATCTTGATCGATGCCTTCCAAAAGAGCCCAGGCAACTTCCGTTAACCGTGCCTCGGTATAACGCATGGCCGCTGCGTTATCCCCATCGATATTGCCAAAGTTACCCTGACCATCAACCAAGGTGTATCGCTGGGCAAAATCCTGGGCCAAGCGGACCAAAGTGTCATAGACGGCGCCATCACCATGGGGATGGTATTTACCGATCACATCACCTACGACACGGGCACATTTTTTAAATCCCGAAGACGGCTCAAGCTTTAATTGCCGCATCGCGTACAGAAGTCGGCGGTGAACGGGTTTCAAACCATCACGAACATCTGGCAAAGAACGCGACGTAATCGTCGACAATGCGTAGGAGAGATACCTCTCGCTCAACGCTTCTGATAATCGTGTGTCCCGGATTTCGCCAACAGCGGCCTTGTCAGTCATTCGTATATCCTAGCCTTAAAAGAAACCTAGGCCACAATATATAGTGTTTTACCGGAAAATCGTGCGAAAAATCACGAATTTGCATTTATTTTTATTTTCTAAATTTTTGCAAAATTATTCAATGAACTATTGTGTAATTGGGTTCATTCGTATACCTAATTTAGTATATTATAGGGGAATTACAAATTTAATATGTGTGTATGCAATCACGCCTTTGGCTGAGTTAAACACACTAGGGATAATATGTTGAAGGAGCGCCGAATGGCTAAAGGTGTAGTTAAATGGTTCAATCGAGCAAAGGGATATGGTTTTGTTGAACCAGAGGACGGCTCCAAAGATGCATTTGTTCATATTACAGCAGTTCAGAATGCGGGTCTTGTCACCTTGTTTCAAGGTCAGGTTGTAAGCTTTGATTTAACACCCGTCAATGAAGACCGCATCGCCGCAGATAATATAGTCATCTTGGAAGACGTCCCTGATTCGGTTAAGCGCGGTGAAGCTTTACCGGAACAAAACCATCAGAATGCGGACTAGTCCTGCAAGAGTTCTAACTCTTAAGCAGACAACTTCCTCAATCTTTCCAATAGACGATTGCGGGCTTCTGGCATGTGTCCCGTCGCTCCGGAAAACGCGTGTCTGTTGAGAAAATAGCCTGTCAGTTTTAGAGCCTGGCAAACGTCCTCATGCGAACCATATTGCCCCCCTACCCGCAGGAACTCGGGCAATGGTAACAAGACATCCTTATAGGGTGCAGCGGCTTCTTCACAGACGGCGCGACCGGATTTGGGAGAGACAAATGTCAAATTCTCGGTTGCTCCAGTCGATGCGCAACAGGAAAAGTCGAGACTAAAGCCCAGTTCCTGAAGCAAACCCAGCTCCCAGCGGACGTAGATCGTTGGCCAGTATCTGTCATCTTCAAACGAATTAAGAAGAACAACCAAGCCCTCATAAAGAGATTGGTTTTCCTCGCGTTCCGGAATCGTTACATCTGCCAGGGCGCAAACGGCACTAAGGCCGGCCAGCTTCAGGCGATCTAACAGCAAATCAGCGGCGATCGCGTGCGTCAGCTCACATGTATAGGTCCCAAGATGCTCCGGAAGTCGCGCCCGCCATTGTGCCCGCACAATATTTCCAGGTTCATATAAGCCCCTGTTTCGCCGGCTCGAACCGCCCCGAACAAGGCCAGAATGTCGTCCATGATGGCGGGTTAACAGACTTACAATAATCGACGCCTCACCATGTTTGCGAGCAGATAGAATAACGGCGTCGTCAGTCCATTCCAATTCACCACCTCCTCAACCGCTTACACGACGTTACAATACACTTATTGGCCAAGCCTAAACACCTCAGGGCCATAAAGCCCCTCTACATCCCCTTGTCTTTAGCCACTGGCAGCAAAATCAAACTTTTATCACTCAGCATAAGCGCGCAGGCTAGGCGTTATAGTCCAGACCCCAATCGCGATAGCGCTCCGGGTCATCGCCCCACTTCTCCCTGACTTTCACAAACAGAAACAGATGAATTCGCGTATCCAGAAGCCGCTCAAGTTCGCGCCGGGAGGCTTCGCCCAATGCTTTAATTTGAGCCCCCCCTTTACCAAGCACGATTGCTTTTTGTGTTGGTCGTTCCACGTAGATTGTCTGATCTATTTTTACGCTGCCATCATCGCGTGCTTCCCAGTTTTCAGTCTCTACGGTAGCCGCATAGGGCAATTCCTGACGCAGCTGTAAGTAAATTTTCTCTCGTGTTATCTCAGCCGCCAACAGGCGCTGGGGCATATCGGAGATTTGATCTTCAGGAAACAACCAGGGGCCATCAGGTAACTTATTTGAAAGGAATTTCAGCAATTCGTCGGCGCCATCGCCTGTTTGCGCAGACACCATAAAGATATCCGTGAACGAAGCTCGGCTCGTCAATTCATCAATAAGGGTCAGAAGGTCCTCTTTTTTTACAAGGTCCACTTTGTTAATGGCGAGGTAAACTTCACGATCGGTGTCTTTTAACTTATCAAGGATATCCGATGTATCTCGGCAAATGCGGCGACTTGCATCAACCAAAAACAGAACTTCGTCGGCGTCTCCTGCTCCCCCCCAGGCCGCGGCAACCATTGCCCGGTCAAGGCGACGGCGTGGGGCAAAAATTCCCGGCGTATCGATAAATATGGCTTGGGCATTGCCTTCGATGCAGATTCCCAAAACCCGAGAACGTGTTGTTTGCACTTTCGGAGACACAATAGACACTTTTGCTCCGACGAAGCGGTTCAACAGCGTCGACTTCCCGACATTTGGAGCGCCAACAATGGCAATGAAACCTGATTTTGTTGTTTCCACGTCAGCCATGTTCGGTTTTTCCTGTCAGCTGGATAAAGAGAGTTTCGGCCGCAGCCGTTTCGGCACTTCGTTTGGTACTGCCCTGCCCCCGCGCCGGGGCTTGTTTTGCAACGGTGACTTCCACCATAAATTCTGGCGCATGGTCGGGGCCTTTTTGTTCGATAACGTTATAAACAGGAAGCGCCCACCCTTTGCCTTGAACGTACTCTTGTAACTGGGTTTTTGGGTCTTTTGGCGGTTTTGCCTCTTCTTTTAACAAGTCGATCCAGTTTTCACGAACAAATGTTTCAGCATCGGCCAGGCTGCCATCGAGGTAAATGGCAGCAATTACGGCCTCGCAAGCATTGGCAAGCAACCCGCTGCGTTGTCGGGCGGTCATTTCCGATGGATCGACTTCTCGCTTGATATATGCATCTAACTGAAAACGTTCTGCAACACGTGCCAAAGCTTCCCGACGTGCAAGGGCGGCAAACCTGTAACCCAGAGCCCCTTCATCTTCTTGCGGAAACTCTCGCAGCAACATGTCGGCAATAATTAACCCCAATACACGATCGCCTAAAAACTCCAATCTCTCATTTGACCGTTGGCGATCATTCACAGAGCTGGAGTGCGTCAGCGCTCTTTCAAGGAGTTTCTGATCCCTAAACCGATATCCTAACGATTTTTCAAGTGAAGCAAACGTCAGCCCCGTGCCGACCGTATCCTTTCGCCCGCTTGAAGTCATTCAATACCCTCAAAGAAACGATCTGTGCGGAGTGCAGAGCCCCATTTCCAAAACTGCCAAGGGGCCGCGTTATCTATGGAGAAGAACAAAAACTCGGCCCGTCCAACAAGGTTTTCCAAGGGAATAAAGCCAACTGAATCAAGAAAACGGCTGTCTTGAGAATTATCCCGATTGTCGCCCATACCAAACACATGGTTCTCAGGTACCGTATAAACAGGGGTATTATCCTTGAGGGCCTGGTCACTTTCTTCAAGAATATAGTGCTGTCTGCCGTTTGGAAGGATCTCAATATAGCGCGGAATTTCCCTCAAGTTTCCAGATTCGTCCCGCAAGACATGCACACCCGCCCTTTTTCGTTCAACCGCTTTGCCATTAATGTTCAAAACACCATTTATGACTTGGATTGTATCACCCGGCAGCCCCACAATCCGCTTAATGTAATCCGTAGTATTGTCCGTCGGCTTTTTGAAAACGGCAACATCACCCCGTTCTGGCACTTTCGAGAAAATTCGCCCCGGAATAAGCGGAAGGCTAAAGATCAACGAATGTTTACTATAACCATACGAGAATTTTGAAACGAACAGATAGTCTCCAACCAGCAGCGTCGGCCGCATGGAGCCTGATGGGATATTAAAAGGTTCGTAAGCAACTGTCCGGACCGCCAAAGCAATGAGGACAGCATAAATTATGGTCTTGATCGTATCAGCAAAGTCACCGGAATCGTTATTTTTCATTAAACAGACTTTTAAAAGCAAGGTGTAACGGGAAAGTGGTGAGAGTGTTACTGGTTTTGCCGTCCCCGATCAAGGGAGATTGCCCTTTGTGATCGATTATGCAGGTTTGGGCTGAGCAGAAATAATCACCATCGCATGTGCCATCGGGTACTCGTCGGTTTGAGAAACGTCAACCTTGGCCTCCAGGCCATCTGGAATCAGGCTATTGAGCCTAATTAATGCGCCGCCGGTTATCTCCATATAGGGTTGCCCTGTGGGCAGGTTGCGCACAACCATATCCCGCCAGAAAACGCCTTGACGAAAACCGGTACCCAAAGCTTTTGAACAGGCTTCTTTTGCAGCGAAGCTTTGCGCATAGGAACTGGCTGGATTGCTCCGCCGTTCAGCCTTTGCCCGTTCGTAATCTGAAAACAGGCGGTCTTTAAATCGATCGCCGAATTTTTCTAAGGTTTGTTCAATACGCCTGATATCACACAGGTCCGTACCGATACCAATAATCATGCAGATTCTCTTGCACGGGCTTTATCCATCGCGGAACGCATGCGCATCATCGCACTTTCCAGTCCTGTGAATATGGCTTCTCCGATCAGAAAATGGCCAATGTTTAATTCCGCAATCGATGGCATGGCAGCAATCGGGCCGACCGTGTCATAGGTCAATCCGTGCCCTGCGTGGCACTCGAGCCCCAGGCTTTCGGCATGTAAAACCGCTTTCTCGATACGTTCCAACTCGCGACTTCTGGCAACTTGGCGCGAATCACAGTATGCACCGACATGCAATTCGACAACGGGAGCACCAAGTCGGGCCGCGGCATCAAGTTGCGCTATATCGGGCTCGATAAATAACGACGTTCTGATACCAGCGTCCGACAATTCATCAATATAACCTTTGAGATGGTTCGCGTTGGCAACCACATCCAAACCGCCTTCTGTGGTTTGTTCCTCGCGCTTTTCAGGTACAATACAGGCCGCATGAGGTTTATGGCGGAGCGCGATTGATAACATTTCTTCTGTCGCTGCCATCTCAAGGTTCAAAGGCACATTGATGCCATCGATCAGCCGCTCGATATCGTCATCAGAGATATGACGCCGATCCTCACGTAAATGGGCAGTAATTCCATCCGCTCCTGCCCTTTCGGCCATCTTTGCCGCACGAACCGGGTCCGGGTGGCCTCCACCGCGTGCATTTCTGATTGTCGCTACATGGTCAATATTAACGCCAAGACGCAAATAAGTATCCATTTTCATATCCTTACAAAGATTTGCCAATTCGACGGGCACGACGCTCAATACGACTTTGTTGATAACTTTTCACAATTCGCATTAAAGGAAAATAAAAAACTACCCATACCACAATTACAGATGGGATGCTCCCCATTAACATGGGCCATAAAACGGGACCCGCAATATCTGCAACCGTCGAAAAATCGGCATTTAAGAGCGCCTCAAACAGCTGGCCAAATAATCTGGGAAAATCAAGCCCCAGCACGTCCAAACCTTCTTCGCCAAAGCCCATCCATGTTCCCAGATTATAAATCCATATCCAGATAAACGGAAACGTCCAAGGATTACCAACAGCAGTACCGATCGCCGATGCAAGCAGATCTGTCCGGATCATCCATGCAAAAACCGCCGCCAGGATAAAATGCAGGCCAACAAACGGCGTAAAAGACGCTGCAGCTCCGCAGGCAAAACCTCCGGCAAGGGTATAGGGCGTTCCCGGCAAACGAGACAGGCGATGCATCAGATAGCGACCCGCTCGTTTAAAACCAGCCGCAGGCCAGAAAAAGAGCAGAACCTTGGCTGCCATATTGAGTTTTTTGCGACGCTGAAACATGTGGCTTACGGATTTACCCAGATTTTGTTGATGCGCATATATATTTTCTAAAGCCGGGCCTTCACAAGCCCAAACTTAACCGCGGGCTCGATCGACGGCGTGTGTCATTGAACTGGCACGGAGCGCCGCGATTACCTCCGTCAGATGCTTCACGTTTTGGACTTCCACATCAATCAGCATCTCGTAAAAATCGCCTGAACGATTGGTAATTTTAAGGTTTGATATATTGCCGTCGTTCTTTGCAATAACCGTCGACAGATCGCCAAGTGCACCCGGCACATTTGCGACACTAACAAAAATACGGCCGACCTGTGATTTTTGGGTGGCACCGTCACCTGATGCATCATCCCAAGAGACATCCATCCATCGCTCAGGTTGGTCATGATAGGTTCCCAGCGTTTCGCAATCAATGGTATGGATTGTAACACCGCTACCCGTTGTTACGATGCCGACGATCCGGTCCCCCGGCAAGGGGTGACAGCAGCCGGCAAGATGCATGGCCATACCGGGAATGAGGCCCTTAATGGATATGGCATCCTGTTCTTTCTTTTTCGTCTTGGTACGGGCCTTGTTGATCGGCAAGACGTTTTCCGCTTCGGGTTCGGGCTTCTTCTTGATACCCGGGTAGACGGCTTCCAAAACTTCACGAGCGCTGATGTGACCCGACCCGACCTGTGAACAAAGATCGGCAGAGCTTGGCTGTTGGAAAATCTTGATAACGCCGGTTAACGCCTTGTCTGACAGCTCGTAGCTTTCGTCTTTGAATGCACGTTGTAACATGGAACGGCCTAATTTTTCGTATTGCTCGCGTTCTTGAATCCTGACAAAGCGGCGGATCCGCGCGCGGGCTTTACCGGAAACGACAAACCGTTCCCAAGTCGGTGATGGTGTTTGTGCTTTTGAAGTGACAATTTCCACCTGGTCACCATTTCTCAACTGGCTTCGGAGTGGCATCATGCGACCATTAATTTTGGCGCCAACGCATCGGTCCCCGACTTCGGAATGAACTGCATAAGCAAAATCGACCGGGGTGGCGCCGGTTGGCAGGTTTATAAGATCGCCACGCGGAGAAAAACAAAACACTTGATCCTGGAACATTTCCAGCTTGGTATTTTCCAGAAATTCTTCGGGCCCTGATGCGTGTTCCAGAATATCCAGGAGCTCACGCAGCCATTTGTATTGCTTCCCATCCTGAATTGCCCCGCCTTGCTTATAGTTCCAGTGCGCGGCAACACCAGACTCTGCTATTTCATGCATTTCCTCGGTTCTGATTTGTAGCTCAATACGTTGGCGCTCTGGTCCAAAAACACCGGTATGGATGGATCGGTAGCCGTTGGGTTTGGGTGTCGATATGTAATCCTTAAAACGCAGAGGCACGACGGGATAGGCGCTATGCGCTATACCAAGTGTTCGATAACAATCCTCAATCGATTTGATAACAACGCGGAACGCCATAATATCGGAAAGTTGTTCAAATCCGACTTCATCCTTTTGCATTTTACGCCAAATCGAATAAGGCGTTTTTTCGCGACCGCTGATTTTCGCCTCAATGCCATTGTCAGCCAACAAGACCGTCAGTTCGGATATGACCTTTTCAACGAGGTCTTCTCCCCGCTCTCGCAAGAAATCAAGTCGCCGTGTAATTGAGCGCCGAGCTTCTGGATTGAGTTCGGCAAATGCCAAATCTTCCAATTCGGCTTTCAACCCCTGCATTCCTATTCTTTCTGCAAGCGGCGCATAGATATCCATTGTTTCTGTCGCAATGCGTCGTCGCTTCTCATCCTTCTTAATGAAATGCAGCGTTCGCATATTGTGCAGACGATCAGCCAGTTTGACGAGGAGAACCCGAATATCCTGCGACATCGCCAAAACCAGCTTACGAAAGTTTTCAGCCTGTTTGGCCTGGTCTGACTGAAATTCAATTCGTGTTAACTTTGTCACGCCCTCTACCAAACGCGCGACTTCGTCGCCACAAATGGCGACGATATCGTCATAAGTTGTATCGGTGTCTTCGATCGTATCGTGCAGGAGGGCCGTCATAATGGTTGCGGAATCGACCTTGTACTCAGTCAATATTCCTGCGACTTCAATCGGGTGTGAAAAATAGGGATCGCCGGAGGCCCGCTTCTGAGACCCATGGGCCTTCATAGCAAAGACATAGGCGCGATTTAACCCATCCTCGTTTACGTCAGGATCGTAGGCCTTAATCATATCAACAAGTTCAAATTGACGTAACATTTCAGCTCCTTAAAGCTGAGTCTACAGGGCTAGCAGGAGGTTTCAACCCGCAAAACAGAAACGGCGCGGGAGAATGAACTGCCCGCGCCGTTTGCAACTAAATGTGATACTGAAAGTTAGTCTTCGTTGTCCTCGGAAACAACAATATCTCCGAACGCATCCGGTGCCAACGTACCTTCAAGTTCAGGAGCGCTATCAATAACCATGACCGATGCGCTGTCTTGCGGATCACCAATAGAGTGATCCTGCTGAATGGCCAGAAGATCCATCTCGTCTTCTTCAGGCTCATCCATTTCAACGTAGGTTTGAAGGCCCTTAACAACGGCCTCTTCCAACTCTTCCAGGTTTACCGTCTCTTCAGCGATTTCACGAAGCGCAACAACTGGGTTTTTGTCGTTGTCGCGGTCAACCGTAAGTGCAGAACCGGCTGATACATCACGCGCACGCTGCGATGCCATCATGACCAACTCAAAACGGTTGGGAATCTTTGTTACGCAATCTTCAACGGTGACGCGGGCCATTGGCTAACTCCAAAAAGAGGGAAATTTGTCGATGGTATATGGCGCTATATCATATAATGCAAGGTTTTTGAGAGGCGATTTAGTCCGAATTAGCTGTCCCGCGCCATTCCGTTCCATGAACGCCGTCTGCATCAGGCATTTTTTTCGCGACCTGCTCTTCCGACAGGTCTGCGACAATTGCGTTTACGTGCCGCCCACTGACTGGATCTATCCAATTCGGCGCAATGTCAGCCAATGGTAACATGACAAAGGATCGGCCATACATTCGCGGATGAGGAACCGATAAATCACTGTCTTCATTGGCCGTTATGATGTCGTTGTCGTAGGCCAGCAAATCCAGATCAATAATTCTGGCTGCATTCTGATAGGTTCGAACACGCCCTATCCGGTTCTCAAGACCAAGGAGGACTTTTATGATTTTTTCAGCCGGCTCCCGGGTATTAATCTGGCAAACCCCATTCACAAACCATGGCTGATCAGAAATCGGTACAGGTGCGCTTTCATACCAAGGGGAACGTTCGCAAACTTCATACCCCTGCTCTTCTAAAAGACATAGCGCAGCCCCCAACGTCGCCCGCGGCGGGCCATATGTGCGGGTTGGCAAATTGGCCCCTAGCCCGATCAAGATCATGTTTTTAGCCTAACCAATGCAATTCGGGTCAATCTGTTTGAAAGCCATACGTTTGTCGCAAGAATCTATAATAAAGAACAGTTCTTCTTCTGCGGGTTCTACTATAGCCATCCCCAAAAACACCAGATTTATTCCATCATCAGACGCCGCGTTGACGCCTTGGCCCATTGCGTCTACACCTTTTCCGTGAGAACGCCCCTTGGCAATAAATGACGTCCGCACCTTGAAGAGCTAAGCTAGCCATGAACCAACACACAAATTTACGGGAGCCAGAAGCGGATTGCCAACTCTGCCCCCGCTTGGTTGAATTTCGCGAACAAAACCGGCAAAAGCACCCGAGCTTCAAAAATGCACCCGTGCCCTCTTTCGGTGATATAAATGCGCAAGTCCTGATTGTCGGATTGGCGCCGGGTTTAAAAGGTGCAAACCAAACAGGTCGTCCCTTTACGGGTGACTACGCGGGAGATCTACTTTACCCGACCTTAAAAAAATTCAAGTTTGCCAATGGTAAATTCGGGGCACATGCGGACGATGGCCTAGAACTTGTGAATTGCCGCATAACGAATGCTGTTCGGTGCGTACCACCGCAAAACAAACCGACGGGGCCCGAAGCGGCAGCATGCCGGCCTTTTCTAATTGATGAAATCAATGCCATGCCAAATCTTCGGGTTCTTCTGGCACTTGGCGGATTGGCTCACGCGGCTATTTTAACGACATTCTCCGAACGCAAGGCCGCCTTCAAATTTGGGCATGCCAAACAATACAAACTTTCAAACGGTCTCATGCTGGCAGATAGCTATCATTGTTCTCGCTACAACACGAATACGGGGCGTCTAACTACTGAAATGTTTGAAACCGTTTTTGAAAACCTGATCCCGCTTTTAAACAGGTGATTGCGGTCTTTGGCTCGACAAAACAGCCTTAAATCCGATAGTCTTTGTTGCAAAAGATCAGGAGAGAACGGATGGCGGCTGAGATCGTCAATTTGAACAAGTTCAAAAAACAACTTAACAAAGAAACACGCGAGCGCCAGGCGCAGATCAATCGCGTTAAATTTGGAAAGTCGAAAGCCGAAAAACGTCGCCAGGAATATGAAGCGCAGCGTGATGCGACACTGCTATCCGGTAAGAAACTAGGCGACGATACGCCAGAAAACACCTAACCCTTTTGGTTAGTGATCTTCTTCATTCCCGTCCGGGTCAAGCATCCGGTGCATATGCACAATAACATACTTTGTTGAGGCTTCATCAACATGGGCCTGGCTTGCGCCGCGCCACGCATCAAGAGCTGTTGCATAGTTCGGAAAAATACCGACGATATCCAGGGCATCCGTATCAATGAAATCAGTGCCTTGCGGATCAGCGACTTCTCCACCAAAGACCAAATGTAATAAAGGTTTATCCATAATTTTTCTCGCGTGATTCTCTCGTCAGTTTCTATTCTGCACAAACACTTATACTAAACATACCACATCATTGTATTCACGACGATGCTTCTACAGTTATAGGGGACTTCTCCAAAGGATGCACTCAAGATTCGCTATAACAGCGCGACAATAAACTAACGCGCCTTTAGCCTTTTTCGCGCAGAAGTCGAGATTTTTGCCGGTTCCAATCTTGCTTTTTGACGGCCTCTCGCTTGTCCTGTCGCCTTTTCCCTTCGCCCAAAGCCAACTGTACTTTTGCAAGCCCCCGATTATTAAAATAGATGGATAAGGGCACAAGGCTCATACCTTTTCGCTGCACAGCATCCAGCATCTTATCCAATTCACGGCGATGCAGCAGCAGTTTACGGGGTTGGCGCGGGTCATGATTAAAGGCACCCCCAACGTATTCCGGGATATGGGCATTCTGGAGGTAAAGCTCGCCGTTTTTTTCGCCAGCAAAACTTTCTCCAATACTCGCACGCCCTCCCCGCAACGATTTCACCTCCGTCCCCTTGAGCATAATTCCAGCTTCCAGGGTCTCTACGATTGTATAATCGAAGCGGGCACGCCGATTTTGGGCAACGCTGTTACCAGAGTTTTTCTTTTTTTTATTTTTACCAGCCACCAGTGCCGCCCCTTGTTTTGCGAGACCTCTAGTTCAGCAATCCCACTTGAACCATGGCATTGCGAACCGTTGCCTTGCTGTCATCCGATATTTCGACAATTGGCAAACGGGCTTCCGGACTACATTTATCTAGCAAACTGGCCGCATATTTAATTGGCCCGGGGCTCGTTTCACAAAAAATTGCATTATGAAGTGGCGTCAGACGATCCTGTAATTCCATACATGTTTTCATGTCGCCCTGTCGCCAAGCCTTCTGCATATCCGAACACATGCGTGGTGCAATATTTGCCGTTACTGAAATGCAGCCATGCCCCCCCGCCGCCAGCAAAGGAACCGCCGTTCCGTCTTCACCGGACATAATGCAAAAATCGTCACCTATTGCTAGTCGTGTATTGATTGGACGCGCTAAATCCTGAGACGAATCCTTCGTACCAACAATATTCGGCAGCTCAGCCAACTTAGCCATCGTCTCAACGGACATATCAATGATGCTGCGCCCAGGTATATTGTATATAATAATTGGAATATCTGTCGCATCATGGATTGCTTTATAGTGGGCATACAAACCTGCCTGAGTAGGCTTGTTATAATAGGGTGTAACCACGAGGGCGGCATCGGCACCTGCGGATTGCGCATGCTGAGCAAGCATAACCGCTTCGGCAGTCGAGTTGGAACCGGCTCCTGCGATGACAGGAACACGACCATTGGCAACCTCGATGCACATCTCCGTAACCCGCATGTGCTCATCATGACTAAGCGTCGGAGATTCTCCGGTTGTCCCGCAAGGTACCAGCCCATCAGAACCTTCGCTGATTTGCCACTCGACAAAGGATTTAAAGCCAGCCTCATCCACCTTTCCATTGGCAAATGGGGTAATAAGTGCGGGCATTGACCCAAAAAACATAGCTGGCTCCTTTTGTAAGAGAATTAAACAACACAATACGGCTGCGGAACATACGCGCAGCAAGCCCGCGCGGCAAGAAAATCAAAAAGATAAAGTAAAAATAGACCAGTAGAACAGAGAAAAACCCTAATTTAGAGTTACAAGCTCATGCCTAATCGTCTTTTTCCGGGGCGTCTGTATCCAATTCTTCGATTGCATCGCCCAGTTCCGCCAATTCAATTGCTGAATTAGGGTATTTCTCAACAAGCCTGCGGATTTCATCCGCTAAAGTTTGCAAAGTTTCGAGGCCACTTATTGGTGCAGTCTCAATTTTTTCACTTTTGTCATCCATAGATGACTAATATCACAAATTTAAAACAATATCCATATATAAGCTTAAGGTGGTATTTGCTTTATAAACTGAACTTTAAATACTTTGAGAAGTCGCCTAAGAAAAACCGGATGCGGAAAACTTTACACTTGTGATCGCACCGGTACTGAAAAATCGAATACTGTCGCAAAGCCTTTGTCAAAGGTTCGGACAACGCGTCCCGGCATAAGACCAATTCCCTCTATGTTAAGCACCAGTGGCTGTCCTACCTGAAGCGTGCCGCTCGTGTTCTTTGGTATTTCTGGATAAACAACTGCAGCACCTCCGACAGACATATCGAGCAACTTGCCCCCAAGATACGGCACTCCTTCATTTACGATGACATCTCTTTTCAATTCATTCCGGGCAAATTTACGTTTGTTATCGTCCAAAGCTATCTCCAAGGCTCACAGGTTAGAACCTTGTTATGGACTGGAGATTTTGCAGGAACATTAAAACACGGAAAACAGACTGTGAATTCGTGTTAACTGTTTAGCGGTTTCACTGAACGGGTACATAATTCACAAAAAGAGACTGCCTCATCCAGATAGGGATGAGGCAGCTGAGGAGGATTAAATCAAAACGAGTAGGAAAAGTAGTCATGATCAATTAAAACCACTTAAGCATTGATACACTACCTTATATATCACTCACAAACACCACACAACTATAATGATAATTCAGCCTTCTTGTTTCCTTAACCCTTCACAGGCTACACTCACGCAAACTTAAGGATAATTAGGCGAGGGACTACCCTGAAACTTTGGTTCAAATCTTTTGTTTGTGCTCTGTTGTTGAGCTTCTTTGGCTTTGGTGTTCATTCACCAGCTAAAGCGCTGAGTGATGCCGAAGAAGTTTGGTTTAACAATGCCATAAAATCTATCAAAGCGCGGCAGTGGAAAACGACTGGACGTTTCGCAAAACGGGTAAAAGATCCTCTCGCGCGGAAGTATTTGGCATGGGCAGTACTGACCAAAACCAATCCAATTTCAAATTTCGAACTCATTGATAACTTTCTGCGTGAAAACCCCGAATGGCCGCAGCGCCATCAAATGTTGCGACGCGCAGAACAATTAATTCGTAACGATTTACGGCCCGAACAAATTGTTGCCTGGTTCGGAGACCGTGCGCCGGTTAGCCCGACAGGACGCGGTAGATTAGCCGGTGCCCTGCTGGCGATAGGACAACAAGAAAAAGCCATAAAACTTATCAGGAAAGCTTGGCTGGAAGACAATTTTCCGCGAGCAGAAGAGAAGGCCTTTTATAAGAAGTTCCGCAAGCACCTGACCCGCGACGACCATATCAAGCGCTTGGACAGACTGCTTTGGGAGGGAAAGCGAACAGCTGCCAGACGCATGTTTTCAAAAGTCAATAAAGACTGGGTCGCTCTCGCACAGGCACGGATACACCTGCGCGCCCGCAGCGGCAACGTGGATCGTTTAATTTCTTTGGTTCCTGCTCGGTTAAAGCAAAACGCCGGACTGATTTATGAAAGACTGCGCTGGCGCCGCCGAAAAGGAAAAGAAAACGCGTACGATATTCTGGACGCCTTGCCCGAAGATTTGGTCCGGCCAGATATTTGGTGGCCTGAAAGGGCGACCTTGGCGCGACGCGCTTTGTCCAAGGGGTTGATCTCCGTTGCCTATCGAGCAACCCAAGACCATGGATTAAGCACGGGCGGCGATTTTGCCGAAGCAGAATGGCTGGCCGGCTGGATTTCACTCAGGTTTCTTAATGAAACCGACACCGCGTACCAGCATTTTGTAAACATGTATGAAGCTGTCAAATTCCCTGTGAGTCGCGCACGTGGCGCTTATTGGGCAGGAAGAGCCAAAGAAGCCAAAGGACAATTAAATGAGGCGAAAGCCTGGTACGTTAAGGCGGCAACTCACCCGACGGCCTACTATGGTCAACTGGCATTTGCCAAGTTAAAACCAGGCGATAGCTTGCCGATTATCGATGGCCCCGTTCTGCAAAGAGAGAAAGACGAAGAGTTTGAACGTCATGAACTGGTTCGGGTGGTCCGACTTCTTGAAAGCGTCAACCAATCAGAGCTGATCCGCCCGTTCATACATCATCTTTATGACTTGAACGAAGATTCTGCCTGGCGCCTTCGTACAGCTTATCTGGCGCGTAAGACCGGTCGACCAGACCTCAGCGTATGGATCGCCAAAAAATCCAGTCGCGATGGCGTTGAGTTGCCAACGGCAAGCTATCCAATTGTCAGTCCGCCGTCTCTACCCAGAAAATTAGGCGTCAAACGCCCAGAAGAACCTTTTGTGCTTGCGTTAATTCGTCAGGAAAGCCAATTCAGAATTGACGCGCAAAGCCCTGTTGGGGCACGTGGGTTAATGCAATTGATGCCGCAAACTGCCAGAGCGGTTTCGAAATCCGCGAAGCTACGGTATTCACGCCCTCGTCTGACAAGTGATGCGAACTACAATATGACACTGGGACAGGTTTATCTGGCGCAACTTCTTGAAAGTCAGGACAACTCCTATGTTCTTGCCCTCGCCTCGTACAACGCTGGTCCTTCACGGGCCAGAAAATGGGTCAGAGAATTCGGTGATTTACGTGATAAGGATGTCGATGCAATCGACTGGATCGAAATGATCCCTTTTGACGAGACGAGAAATTATGTCCAGCGTGTCCTTGAAAATCTACAGGTGTATCGCCGACGTTTGGCAGATGAGGAAGTCGCGCTGGCCCTGGAAACAGATCTGCATAAACAGGACCAATAAACAAATTTCATCGCGTGTTTGACGGGGCAAAACGAATTAAGAATAATAACGCGTTTTATCGACATATTTACGAAGGTCCGTATGCCAACCCTATCCGAGATCGACGCTTGCGTTTTTGATGCATATGGCACCTTGTTCGACGTATCGGCCGCAGCCGAGCACTGTCAAGCGGACTTGGGCGATCAATGGACCGAACTGGCCAGAATCTGGCGCGACAAGCAGCTCCAGTATTCGTGGTTACGGAGCTTGATGGACACCTACGTCCCTTTCTGGGAAATTACCCAAGACGCATTGGATTACGCCCTTAACACATTAAACATTGAAAATCCGGAACTCCGTCAACGACTCCTAAACGTTTATCTTGAACTCGACGCCTATCCAGAAGTTTTAAGCATGCTCGAAACCTTGAAAGCTGTCGGCCAGAAGACGGCTATTCTGTCCAATGGCTCTCCTGATATGCTGGATGCTGCGGTTATTAATGCCAGGATAAAACACGCTCTGGACGCGGTATTGTCCGTCGATACCCTGCGCATTTTTAAACCGCACGCGCGCGTCTATCAAATGGCTGTGGACGTGCTCGGCGTACCAAAAGAGCGCATTTGCTTCATGTCGTCGAATGCCTGGGATGCATCTGCTGCGGCCAATTTTGGATTTCGCGTTGTATGGGTCAATCGATTTTCGCAGGCAGCAGAACGCATTCCGGGCCAACATGAACATGAAATTCACGATCTCTCTCAACTGACAGGATTACTAGGAGTATAATATTTTGCAGGCCCCTGACCTCCCACCAACAATTGATGATATTCGCGCGGCCCGAAAACGGCTCGACGGCTACACCATAAAGACCCCACTGCTTGAATCTCCTCATTTGAACAATCTGGTAGATGGCAGGATTCTTGTGAAGGCAGAACCTCTCCAGAGATCGGGTTCCTTCAAGTTCCGCGGTGCCCTGAATACGTTGCTACAATTGTCAGATGAGGACCGCACAAATGGCGTTATCGCCTATTCATCCGGTAACCATGCACAAGGTGTCGCCCTTGCCGCCCAGCAACTCGGTGTCAAGGCGACGATCCTGATGCCTGAAGACGCACCTGCTGTCAAAGTTGAGAATACCAAATCCTATGGAGCCGAAGTCATTCATTTTAATCGCTATACGGAAAGCCGTGAAGAAATCGGTCTCCGACTTTGTCAGGAGCGCGGGGCGACATTGGTTAAACCCTACGATGACGCCAGAGTCATTTCGGGTCAGGGCACCGTTGGGCTGGAACTTGTTGATCAACTCAAAGAATTAAAAACGGAACCGGACTTGGCAGTCGTCCCCTGCGGCGGCGGCGGATTGATTTCAGGTGTTTCGCTGGCCATGAAAGAAACGCTAAACGCGCTGGATATCTATAGTGCGGAGCCAGACAACTTTGATGACACGTCACAATCGCTCGCAGCAGAAACAATCGTGTCAGTTGACCCCAATCAAAAATCCATATGCGACGCTTTAATGGCTCCACAGCCAGGCAATCTTACGTTCTCGATTAACAGACACCTTCTTTCCGGCGGGCTCGTTGTATCTGAAAAGGAAGTACGAAATGCCGTACGCAATGCATTCAACCGGTTAAAACTGGTTGTCGAGCCTGGCGGCGCCGTCGCGTTGGCTGCTGTATTGAGTGGTAAAGTTCAAATGACAGGCAAGACAGCCGTCGTTGTTTGTTCAGGCGGCAATATTGACGCAGAGCTCTTTGCAGAGATATTGGCGGTTTAGGCCGTAGCTGCTTTTACAGCCGAACCATCATGGGCTGCTTTGGGCTTAGGTGTAATCGGCTCAGCGACGTCCTTTTTCTGCACCATTCGTTTACAGTGTCCTTCAAGAAACGCACCTGTTTCAATCGCAAGATCTTCATGCAAGATATCACCAACCACATGTGCGGTCTTTGCAAGTTGAACAGACCGTGCCTTAACTTGACCGGTAATATTCCCTCGTACAACGATATTATCCGCGACAATTTCGCCCGTAATGTGGGCCCCTTCGCCGACCAATAAAGTATGTGTCCGGATGTCACCGTCGACGGCACCGTCAACCTGGATTTCTCCTTCACTCTGCATATCACCGACGATCCGCAAATCCGCGCTGATAATTGACGGGGCGGAGGGTTTTACAGGTGCTGGCGGGGTTGGGGCTGAGTTGCCGTCCCCTTTATTGTTCCTTGAAAACATAACGTGCTGCCTTGAGAAATTTTGAAGGGTTTTTCGCCTTACCGTTAAATACGACCTCGTAATGAAGGTGGGCGCCGGTTGTTCGCCCCGATTGACCGAGAAGCCCTATCTTATCACGAAATTTAATTTTCTGTCCTCTTTTTACCATTATTTTATGCAAATGCCCATAACGTGTTACCAACCCGGCGCCATGGTCGATTTCGACCAAACGACCATAGTTCCCCTTCCAACCGGCAAAAGTGACTTTACCAGCCGCAGGTGCATAAATCTTGGCTTTCTTGAAACTGGCCAGATCCAATCCATAGTGAGCCGACCACTTCTTGTTTTTGGGGTCTCGCCTTTTTCCAAATCCTGACGTAATCCGGTAACTATCGAGTGGTGACGCCAATGGCAGGCGCGCCATGAGGGATTGTAGCGCCTCGACCCGCGCCAGATGATTGTCCAGGTTGTCCAAATTTGCGCGCAGGTTTGCACCAGGTTTATTGTCCGGTGTTGCCGGAATAAACGGACCTCCCTGCGCCGTTGGCAAGCTCGTATCCGCCTTGAGCAACTTATCGACGTCCAATCCTGCAATTTCGATTATTTTTTCATTGCTTTCGATTGTGCTGACCGCCTTGTTGGTTAAACGCTGTACGGCCGTTTCCTGATCCTCTTGCAGTTGGTCAATGCGATTCTCAAGTGCCGCAATTTCCTGACGCCTTTTGTTCTCAAGATTTTTTAACTCGCTGCGAACACGTTGTCCTTCAAACAGGGCGCGATTGCGTTCTTCCAAAACCGACTGCAAATTATGCTCGATAGAGGACAGATTATCTTTTAGTGAAAAGTTCTTGGAGGCTGTGTCCCGAAGCTGCGTCTCAATTTCAGCCAGATTTGCCCTTAATTTTTCGCGCGCAGCTTCCACCATGCCGCGCTCCGTCTGGGTTGCGACAAGCTTTTTAGAAACGGTATTCAAGCTTTGCCGCAATGAAGAGTTTTTCTCGACCAACCCCAGCATCATGGAGTGGTTGCTCTCCAAATCTTCCGTGATCTCTGTAAATTTTTTCTGATATTCAGCAACTTCACCCAGCAAACTATGGTAGGCGAGATTCGCATTGGAAATCTTGGTGTTTTTGAGATCAATCGTTTTCGCGTGTTGCGTATAGCTCCAGCTGGCAAATCCGGTCCACAGGAACGCGCCGAATAGCAAACATACTGCCGATGCCTGAAAATAGGGTGATATCCGAAAATATTTGATGTGTCCGTCCGTCCGGATATGGACCTGTCGCTCAGGGAACCAACTCCAGATGCGCCCACGAAACGTTTTGGGGCGCTTGCTATTCAACATATCTGTTCCTACGGCACAATTTCATCGCCCCCAATTCCCCTTCGTTTTCTATTGATAAATTACACCCACATACACTGCGTTTGTTTTCATATCCGATCCAAGCCATAGACCCGATAAATCACGCATAAGTACGTGTAGCCCCTGTAAACCATCCTTTTTTATCAACCCTTAAAAGGTAGCTATTAGGTCAAAACCATGCAAGTTAAATATCTTAACAAATGGTTTATATCGCGCCTGCAAGGCCCGGAAAACATAGTTATCTAGACATCTGCGCAGTGAGCTTATAGACATCGGATATGAAAACAGAAGCCTCCGATAAATATCGTAAACCCGCGAATCCCCCCCTCTTTCGTATACCCGTTTTCCTGGCCACATGGTTTGGCAGCGGCTACCTGCCGATCGCGCCGGGAACATGGGGATCGCTCGCCGCATTACCTTTCGCCTGGTTTATCTCTCTGTTCGCTGGCCCGTGGGCTCTCTTGTTCGCAACCTGCCTGATTTTTTTCATCGGCATTTGGTCAGCTAACGGATACATGAAACTATCCGGCTCACATGATCCGGGACCGGTTGTCATCGACGAGGTGGTCGGGCAATGGTTGACCTTAATCCTCGTTCCGGTTGATATCCGTTATTATGTCCTTGGTTTCTTTCTTTTCCGCATCGCCGATATCTGTAAACCTTGGCCGGCAAATTGGGCTGACAAAAAAATAGACGGTGGGCTGGGGGTAATGCTAGATGATGTTCTGGCAGCGTTTTACTCTGGAGGGGCGCTGTATCTGATTTATAAAATGGGAGTCCTCTAGTCATGTTCTCGCCTGAAGTCCTCGTGCTTGCAGAAACCGTACTGGAGAAGTGCCGCCAGGCAGGTATTCAGATTGCAACTGCCGAATCATGTACAGGCGGACTAATCGCCGGGGCCCTGACCGCAGTAGCCGGCTCGTCTGATGTGGTTGACCGGGGTTTTGTGACCTACACGAATGAAGCAAAACATCAAATGCTTGGTGTCCCGGAAAACCTATTCACGACCGTTGGCGCAGTCAGTGAAGAAGTTGCACGGGCGATGTCTGAAGGTGCCCTTAAACACTCGGAGAGTGCCATCAGCGTTTCCGTAACCGGCATAGCAGGCCCTGGCGGGGGAACCGAGATAAAACCGGTTGGGCTTGTCCATATGGCGGTTGCCTGTACAGGCAAGTCTACACGGCATGAACGCCACGTATTTGACGGCGACCGTACGCAGGTACGAAACGCAACCGTTCTGCATTCTTTATTGTTATTAAACAATATATTAGATGATTAACCTCATAGAACACATAAGGAAAATCAAATGAAAGTAACCGCTCTTGAAACGGTCTATGTCGAGGAACTTCCAAATGTTGTCTGGGTTCAGGTCCATACGGATGAAGGGCTAATTGGCCTTGGAGAGACTTTCTTTGGTGCGGAAGCAGTTGAAGCCCATGTCCATGAATTCATAGCGCCCTACCTCCTGGGCAAAGATCCCTTGGCAATCGAATACCATTCTCATCGGATGACCGGCTATGCGGGACGCGGAGGTTCAGGTGCTGAAATGCGGGCTACGTCCGCCGTTGATATTGCACTTTGGGACATCTGGGGACAGTTCAGCAATCAGCCGATCTATCAGATGTTGGGCGGTGCCTCGCGTGAGAAAATTCGGGTTTACAACACCTGCGCAGGCTATAAATACGTCCGCAAGGCGTCGGCTCAGGTGACAGCGAATTTCGGCCTTAAGAACACAGCTGAAGGCCCTTATGAAGACCTTGACGGTTTTTTAAACACCGCTGATGAGCTGGCCCATAGCCTGTTGGAAATGGGCATCAATGGCATGAAAATCTGGCCATTTGATTTCGCTGCCGAAGCCTCCGGCGGGACCTACATCTCAAACGAAGACCTCAAAAAAGCGATTGAGCCTTTCGAGAAAATTCGCAAGGCCGTTGGCGATAAAATGGAAATCATGTGCGAATTGCATTCCCTTTGGAATGTACCGACAGCCAAACGCGTTTGCCATGCCCTTGATGATTTTAATCTGACCTGGATCGAAGATCCTGTTCGAATGGATCATCAAGGTAACGTCGGTCAGATCACGGCCGCTACAAAGACCCCGATTGCAGTAGGTGAACTCTTGGGGGGGCGTGCGCAATTTCGCGATTTGATTGAAAAATCCGATGTCAGTCAGGTCATTATGGATATCGTCTGGGGCGGTGGCCTGACAGAGGCGCGCAAGGTCGCCTCGCTATGTGATGCCCATGCCCTGCCCTTTACGGGCCACGATTGCACAGGCCCGGTTGCACTGGCCGTCGCCACTCACGTTGCAATGCACGTCCCCAATACGTGTATCCAGGAAATGGTTCGCGCTTTCTACTATGGTTGGTATCAAGATCTGGTGACCGACTTACCAAAAGTCGAACATGGCTATATTCAAGCCCCATCCACGCCAGGACTGGGGATGAAGCTCAATCCGGACGTCTTTAAACGAGGAGACGTCAGGATCAAAAAGTCAAAGCAAGAGTAACAATTTAGCGGTTACCATTGTTAGTCCGCCTTGCCGTAGACCTGGTGGGCACGAGATTCAAAGGCATTAATCATTTTTTGAACGGCTTCGTTAAAAACAACGCCAATGGCTTTTTGCAGGATCATCGACTTAAACTCGAAATCGACAAAAAAATCGATCTCACAGTGACCATTTTCAAGCCTGTTAAAGACCCAATGGTTATTCAAGTACCTGAAGGGACCATCCAGATAAGCCACATCGATACGGGTTTGGGGCTCGAGTTTGACCCGTGTGGTGAACTTTTCCCGGAAAACCTTAAAGCCGATTATCATGTCGGCTGTAATCTCGTTCGCACCCCGCTTACGCACCCGCAAGCCGATACACCAGGGTAAAAACTCTGGATATTTTTCGATATCAGACACCAAGGCATATAGGTCTTCCGGAGGGTATGGAAGAACGCGTTTTTCAGCGTGTGTGGGCATCGATGGTTACGCGTTTTCCAGCTTTGCGCGACGCGCATCTCGCAATTGTGCGAAATCATCGTCCGCATGATACGACGAACGCGTTAATGGGGATGATGCGACATGTAAGAAACCTTTCGCCAACGCCAGTTTCTTGAATTCTTCAAACTCAGCTGGCGTTACGAACCGGTCAATTGGGGCATGACGCGGCGTCGGGGCCAGGTATTGGCCAATGGTCAGAAAATCAACGTCAGCCGAGCGCAGGTCGTCCATTACCTGCAGTACCTCTTCGCGGGTTTCCCCCAACCCGACCATGATACCCGATTTCGTGAAGATCGCGGGATCCAGTGCCTTCGCATCACTCAAAAGCTTGAGCGAGTGAAAATAACGCGCACCCGGCCGAATGGTTGGGTAAAGTCTGGGTACCGTCTCCAGGTTATGATTAAAAACGTCTGGGCGCGCCTTGATGATCGGTTCCAGGGCCCCTTGTTTATCCCTGAAATCAGGAGTCAGTATTTCAATTGTCGTATCTGGGGAGCTTTCATGGATCAGCTCCAGGCAACGCACAAATTGGCTGGCACCGCCATCTTTCAGGTCGTCTCTATCAACGGAAGTGATGACGATGTGGCGCATCCCCATTTCTTTAACGGAAGCCGCTAGATTTTCAGGCTCTTTTTCATCTACGGCATTGGGTTTGCCGGTAGCTACGTTACAAAACGCACAGGCGCGCGTACAAATCCCACCTAAAATCATCACCGTCGCATGTTTGGCAGACCAGCATTCACCGATGTTTGGGCACGCGGCTTCTTCGCAAACCGTATGTAAATTACTTTCGCGCATCAGCTTGCGCGTTTCACCATAAGCTTTCGACGTCGGTGCCTTAACACGTATCCAGTCCGGTTTCCGCATAGGCGGATTGACCGGGTTTTTAAGTTTTTCCGGATGCCGATGCTTGCGGATATTCTCGACGTTGGTCATGGAACCTGAACCTTCTCTGGTTTGTCAGTTTTTGTCTATTTTATATAAGCTTTTTTCTCGAACTTTCACTTAAAACTTTCGACTGATCTTATTCTCACAAACGCTACCTTTTTGATTCGAAGCATGTAATGTTATTCACAATCGAGTACAGCAGGAGTTGGCGTAGATGTCGAAGATGGTCTTTACGGAACGCTTTTCAGCAGGTGAAGAGATATTCCGTTCAGGAGATTCTGCCCGTAACGCTTACATAATAGAAAGCGGCAAAGTGGAAGTCTCCACAGAAACCGATGGCAAGAAAATTGTAATTGCAGAACTGGGCAAGGGTGAACTGTTCGGTGAAATGTCAATGATCGATGATGCCCCCCGCTCGGCGACGATTATCGCGTTAGAAGAAACAGAGGTCGTTGTTATGCAGCGATCGCGCTTTCAACGCCCAATTATGGCCGCCGACCCGTTAATGAATATGCTAATGCGCGTCATGGTCAATCGGTTTCGGGTTGCGCAGCGGAAAATGGCTGGCATGGGAGACAGTTCGGCCGAATATGACCCTGCCCTTGAAGAAGCCCGGCAAATGGCATTGCGCAGAATTGACGACGAAAAAGACATGCGTCATGGCTTGGCTGTAAATGAATTCGAACTCAATTACCAACCCATCATTTCACTCGAAACTGGTCATATTGCCGGTTTCGAGGCCCTGATGCGCTGGACCAAAGGAGACGGTAGCTTCGTCTCCCCCGTCGAGTTCATTCCTCTTGCCGAAGAAACGGGGCTGATTGTCGAGTTGGGGCGGTGGTCTCTTGAACTTGCCATCAAGGATCACATTAAATTTTCGGAGCATTTTACAAAAACAATGCCTGGCCAGGTACCTTTGTTTATGAGCGTCAACGTCTCAGGTCTCCAATTATCAGAGATGGCAGAAATCGACGAACTGTCTGCGATCATCAAGCGCGGCGATCTAGACCCGTCATACCTGAAGCTTGAGATGACAGAAACACTCCTTGTCGAGGACCCGGCGCATGCCGCGACGGCCTTGAAAAAGATCAAGGAGTTTGGCGTCTCTATTGCTATCGACGATTTTGGCACCGGTTATTCAAGCTTGAGCTACCTGCACCAATTCCCGCTCGATACCCTGAAAATTGACCGCGAATTCGTCAACAATATGGATAAGGCAGAAAATAGCCGTCGCATTGTCAGCAGCATCGCCCAACTGGCCTTATCGCTGGATATGAACATCGTTGCCGAAGGCATAGAAGAACAGGCCCAGATGGACGCCCTTCGGGATCTGGGATGCCAATACGGACAAGGTTACTACATGGCTAAACCGATGCCGGCTGACAAAATTATTGAATTTATTTCGACCAAGCCGACGTGGTGATCAAGGCCACGTTATTTCTTTAGCGCCGCCTCAATGACAATTTCGCCGGTAATTGTTTTATGGACTGGGCAGCGTTCGGCGATTTCGAAGATTTTCTGGCGTTCGTCGTCGCTTAAATCACCAGTAATGGTGATATCCGCTTTGATCTGATCAACTTTACCCGTTTCAGTTTCGCAGGCTTCACAATCGTCCGCGTGAATTTTTTCGTGGGTGAGCCGAACCTCTGCATGATCCAGCTTATAACCCTTGCGTTCCGCGTACATACGCATGGTCATGGATTTGCAGGCACCGACCGCCGCCAACAACAAATCATAGGGTGTCGGTCCTGTGTCATCGCCGCCGACGGACGTTGGTTCATCGGCTGTCAGGGCATGGCCGGAACCCGTGATGACAGTGTTTGTATACTTTCCGGTTCCGGTTTCACCAACGCCAACCGAACCGGCGATGGCTTTTGGCATTGCCGCCTTTGCCATGGCATTACTTGCGATATACCGTCCCGCCCACGCAGCAATGACTTCCGCAACATAAACCGCGTCCGCCCGCTTCGAGAGCAAGTGATCGGCATTGTCCAATGATACAAAACTCTTGGGGTGTTTTGCTGCCTGGAAGATAGACGCAGCGTTCTCTACACCAACTGTCGCATCAATGGGCGAATGAAATACCAACAGGGCTTTCTTGAGGTTTGCAACGTCTTGCTCGAGTTTTTGTTCTTGAATATCGTCCAAGAACTGTTTTTTGATCTGGAATGGTCTGCCGACCAACAACACCTCGGCAACGCCCTTTTCTTCGATTTCAGCGCGCGATTCTTCAAAATTGTGGGCAACATGAGCCGGGTCCGCCGGTGCTCCAATCGTCGCAACGGCGCGGACTTCGGGAACATCTTTCGCGGCAGATAATACCGCAGCCCCTCCCAGAGAGTGGCCGATCATAATCTGTGGTGCTTGCAGTTTTTCACGCATGTGATTTGCTGCAGCAATTAAATCACCCACATTTGAGGAGAAGTTGGTATTTGCAAACTCGCCCTCACTCGCACCCAGGCCTGTAAAGTCAAAGCGCAGCACCGCAATTCCGGCTTCATTCAAACCTTCGCTAATTCGGCTGGCGGCAAATATATCTTTTGTGCACGTAAAACAGTGAGCAAACAGTGCATAGGCCTTGATCTCGCCTGCTGGCGTATCCAACCGCGCTGCCAAATCGTCACCGAGGGCGCCCGGAAATACAAATCGTTCTGTTGTTTTTACCACGTTGCCTATCTCCTTATTGAGGTCATGCACCTCTTAATAGCGCGAAACGTCGGACAGGTAACATCACCAATTGGTTACTGGTCGCCACCAGAAAATCCACGTGAGATAAAGGCGTCTTATGCATTCATCTGCGCCTTCATTTGTTTGGCGGCGACAGCAAACCCGCCATCAGACCCATCGATGAAATGAACGTGTTCGCCTTCTATAAGATTGAAAACCAGACAGGTCATCAATGCGCTGTCGGCTTGATGGGTGCCATAAACAATCTCATTTCTGTCTTTAAAGCCTGACAAAACCCGCTCGATCTTTTCAACCTCATCAACCGAGCAATCCAGGACCATGCGTAAGGTGTCATCAAACCGGCGATAATCCGTATTATCTTCAAGTTCCTTGCGATAAACCGCTGCATCATAACTACGTATTCTGAGACTAAATTTTTCCAGGATGCCTTGAACCAAACATTCTCCATATAAATACAACAACCGTTTTATGTAACTGACGCAGCCCGTTGTCGATGCCACTTCCAGCTTCAGGTTCTTTGGGGGCCAACGAAATTTCAGGTTTGACGCTTTGACCGGTTGATTTTTTGCAGGTTCTCCACCCAATACGTCGCTGACTTCTTTCATAACAGCGCCGTATATTTTTGAAGCCGCTTCTCGCTCATCTGAACGGGCATGGATCAACATGCTCAGCATGACGCCCCTCTGTGCAACCAAAGGCTCCCAGCGACAGGACAACCCCTCGAGATTCAGGTCTCCGTCAGTAGTCGCATCATCAATCAGGTAGCCTTTGGTCCCATCGTCTTTGCGGATCATCGTCTCAACAAGACGAACCCCGCCACCAGAAAAGACAGCCAGAAAATTTCCCGGACTCAATTGGAATTTAGAAACAAGAACATCCGTGGTCCTATTGCGTACTCGGTGAACTGGGACCGCGCCAATCAGGAGTTCCAGATCAAACTGCGATTTCGCGAAGTGGCGCGTTTTCAAAAGTGCCTCACGGACAAGAGGCAGGGCTTCCGGCGGGATCATCATGGTCGCGCCATCCCCCCCAAAAACATAGGGAATATCATATGCTTTGGTTACGTTCAGGACGGCTGTGATCGTCGCCGCGCCAACCATATTAACGTCTTTATAGCGACCTTCCTCAATGGCTTGGGTCGACCGCCTGATATCTGCAACAACCACATACCAGTCTTCGGGTGCCGGTTCAAAATTGTCTAGGTTGGCAATCTCGGAAAAATCGTCAAAACCTTTGATCCTGGCATAAAAGGTTTCGGTGTTGTGACGTAACGAAGAGGTTTCGTTCATTGGTTTTCAGTTTATGTACTTATCGCGAGATCGACGCAGCACCGGTCTTTGTGGACTCATTGAAGCAATGCGGCATTCATGACTAGGCAGTATTTTATTTGTCTAATATTCGTTCAAGCCTTGCAATAACGGCCAAAATTTCATCTGTCGTTTTAATTCTGGCGGCCTTTCGGTAGTCGGCTAAGGCCGCATAACTGTTATTTCTCGTATAATGTATACGCGCGCGCCAGACGAGCAGATCATAGTCACGTGGCATTTGAATCAACAACATATCCAGATCGACAAGCGCTTTAAAAGCTTTGCCGATGTTTTCATTGGCTTGGGCCCGTATTTTTCTGGCGACGACTGACCTTGGGTCTGCATCAATGGCTTGAGTTGAAATGGTTATGGCTTCTTGATACCGCGCTTGCCCATAATAGGCTCCGGCCAATGCTTCCAATATTCTGGTATTGCCGGGGGCTAATGTATTGGCCGCTTCAAGGTCACGCGTGCCTTGCCCGACTTGACCATTCAAATACTCGAGATTTGTCCGACCACGTAAATAAAGGAGATAGCCCTGCAGTCGGCCCTTTGGCAATCTTTCAATTGCGCTGGTGTAATCCCGCACCGCGTCGGCTGGTCGATTTGCGACAATAAGGGCTTGAGCACGTACTTGCAGGGCCCGCACCATTTGCGGGGTCGACAACCCAGGTTTTGCAATCAAAACGTTGCACGCATAGATCGTGTTCTTATAGTCGGAGAAACCGTCCCTGCACCCGTTAGTCGATGCCGATGCTTTTACGTTCAGGCACGCGAACGCCATAACAATCAGTAATAAAGTGGCTGGCCATATCTTTCGCCAGACAGGCGTTCGCTTACATGTGAATGACACGACCATAAGCATCGAGAACAGACTCATGCATCATTTCAGATAAGGTCGGATGCGGGAAAACCGTATGCATGAGTTCTTCTTCTGTGGTCTCCAGTCCCATTGCGACAACGAAGCCCTGAATAAGTTCTGTCACTTCGTGGCCGACCATATGTGCACCCAGGAGCTGTCCGGTTTTTTCATCAAACACAGTTTTGATCAACCCTTCCGCTTCTCCCAGTGCGATTGCCTTGCCGTTACCCAGAAACGGGAAACGACCTACTTTGACTTTAAAGCCCTGCTCTTTTGCCTTGGCTTCAGTCAAACCGACGCTGGCGACTTGAGGATGACAATAGGTGCATCCGGGTATCTGCGCTTTGTTCAACGGATGCACACCTTTAACACCGGCAATTTTTTCGATACATACAACGCCTTCATGCTCGGCTTTATGGGCCAGCATCGGTGGGCCAGCAACGTCGCCAATTGCATAGACACCCGGTTCATCCGTGCGCGAAAACGCGTCAGCAACAATGCAACCGCGATCCGTTTTTACTTTTGTCGTCTCAAGCCCGATACCTTCAATATTGCCAACAACTCCGACAGCAGAGATAACCCGGTCGACGGTAATCTTGTGAACTTTACCTTTTTCGTCTTCGACGGTGCACGTCACTGAATCTGCGGCTTTATCAAGCTTGGTCACTTTAGCCGAGGTCATAATATTCATGCCATGCTTTTCAAGTTGCTTGCGCGCATGCTTGGAAATCTCTTCATCTTCAACCGGCATCACCTGGTTCATGACTTCGACAACCGTTACGTCAGCGCCCATTGTATTATAGAAACTGGCAAACTCGATGCCGATTGCGCCGGAGCCAATAACCAACAATGACTTTGGCATTTTGTCGGGAGCCAGCGCTTCAAAGTAACTCCAGACCAGCTTTCCGTCAGCTTCCAGACCCGGCAATGCCCGCGGACGAGCACCTGTCGCCACGATGATGTGTTTCGCCGTCAATTCGGGAAGCGCCTTACCATCTTTGGATACACTGACTTTTCCCGGCCCATTTAATTTCGCTTCACCGTCAATAAGCGTGACTTTGTTTTTCTTGAGCAAATGATTGACCCCACCGGTCAACTGCTTGGAGACATTTCTGGAGCGGGCAACAACCTTCTGCAGGTCGAAATCGATATTGGTGTTGGAAAGACCGTAATCACCGGCATGGTTCATGTAGTGATAAATCTCAGCTGATCGCAGCAGCGCCTTGGTCGGTATGCAGCCCCAGTTCAAACATATCCCGCCCACATGCTTTTTTTCGACAACGCATGTCTTCATGCCCAATTGTGCGGCCCGAATTGCGGTTACATATCCGCCAGGTCCGGCACCAATAATTACAACATCAAAATTTGTATCAGCCATTATTTTATATCCGTGGAAGGGTTTCTCTCGTTAGGTGATTTTGGTCTGCATCGCCTGTATTGAGCAGCCCCTGTTTTTCAATCACAACAACACTACATTCATTTTCAGCGACAGGTTTATGTTCAACGCCTTTGGGAACCACAATCATTTCACCGCGACTTAAATCAACACTCTTGTCGCGAAAATGCATCGTGAAGTCGCCGTCCATCACCAAGAACATCTCATCTTCATCATCGTGCTTATGCCAAACAAATTCGCCTTTAATTTTAACAACCTTTACGTCGAAATCATCGACACTGGCAATCTGTGCGGGGAACCAATGTTGATCAACTTTTTCAAGCTTTTCGGCTATATTGATCTTGTTCATTGTGGCCGCTTTCTCAATCAAAGCATTAGTTGAATGGGGTCTTCCAAGATCGCTTTCAGATCTTTCATCATTGCCGCCGCCGGTGCGCCGTCAATGCATCTATGGTCAACAGCCAGTGTCAACGACATCACCGTCGCAATGGCCAAGGCCCCATCTTTGACGACGGCGCGCTGCTCACCCGCTCCAACAGATAGAATGCCACCCTGAGGCGGATTGATAATCGAGTTAAAGGATTTCACACCGAACATACCAAGGTTTGAAATCGTGAACGTTCCGCCCTGATATTCTTCGGGCTGAAGTTTTCCATCACGGGCTTTCCCTGCCAGCTCTTTAACTTCTTCTGAAATCGCCGCCAGACCTTTTCCACCGGCATCTTTAACGACCGGAGTAATTAAACCGCCCTCGATAGCAACAGCAATTGAAATATCCACCCGTTTAAATTTTAGCACGGCGTCGTCGGTAAAGGCTGCATTGCAATCAGGATTGCGTTTCAGGCTCAAGGCAACGGCTTTAACGATGAAATCGTTTACGGATATTTTATAGTCAGCGCCGTCTTTCTCATTAAGCTCCTTACGAAGAGCGAGTAGTTTATCGAGTTCAATATCGGATGAAATATTAAAGTGTGGAATATCTCGGGCCGATTCCGTTAGACGCCGGGCAATCGCTTTACGCATTCCTGTGTGCGGAACAGAACTGAATTCCGGCATCAGGGCAAAAACAGGATCGTCGGCTGATGTCGCAGGTGCCGGTGCCGCCGGCGCAGATGCTGATGCAGCCGCTGGCGCAGCTGTCGCGCTCGATGGACTTGGGCCTGCGGCAATCGCCGCTTCAATATCACTTTTGACGATACGTCCCTTGGGGCCACTACCTTGGATCGTTTCAAGGTTTAGGCCGTTTTGTTCCGCAATGCGACGAGCCAAAGGACTTGCAAAAATGCGCCCTCCCGATGCAGCCGGTGCAGGTGTCGAAGCTGGCGGCGCGGCAGCAGGTTCCGTCGTCGGTGCGGCTTCCGCGATCTGCGCAGCGGCTTGAGCCGGCTCCGGCGAAGCGGCAGCTTCAGCAACGATATCCCCGGCACTTTCGCCTTCCTCAAGTAACACCGCAATGGCCGAGTTTACCGCAACCCCTTCCGTACCTTCGGGAACCAGAATTTTTCCCAAGACACCTTCATCGACGGCTTCAACTTCCATCGTGGCTTTATCTGTTTCAATTTCACATAAAACATCGCCACTTTCGACAGCGTCACCTTCTTTCTTCAACCACTTTGCAAGTCCACCTTCTGTCATGGTCGGAGACAACGCAGGCATGAGTATTTGAATTGGCATGACTTAACTCACTTTTTCTATCGGTAGCAGACGGCTTTGACCGCCTCGACGATTTCAGGCGGCTTTGGCAAGGCCAGAGCTTCCAAATTTGCAGCATAAGGCATCGGCACGTCTTCGCATGAAACGCGTTTTACCGGCGCATCAAGATAGTCAAAGGCGTCTTCCATTATTCGCGCCGAGATTTCTGCGCCAATTCCACAAGTCGGCCAACTCTCTTCCACGTTCACCAAACGGTTTGTCTTCATCACCGACTTGACAATCGTTTCACTATCGAGAGGACGCACGGAACGGAGATTAATAACCTCGGCCTCAATGCCTTCTTTTGACAGGGCCTCTGCCGCTTCAAGGGCCAGTCCGACTGAAATCGAATAAGCCGTGATTGTAACATCTGAACCCGCTCTCTCAATCTTGGCCTTGCCGATCGGGACGACAAAATCTGGGTCGTCGGGAACATCGAAGCTTTGACCGTAGAGCATTTCATTTTCAAGAACGACGACCGGGTTCTCGTCTCTGATAGCGGCCTTTATCAACCCTTTCGCATCTTCACCAGACCACGGCGTAACAACTTTTAATCCGGGAACATGCGCATACCAGGCGGCGTAACATTGCGAATGCTGAGCCCCCACGCGGGCCGCGGCTCCATTTGGACCGCGGAAAACCATTGGCGCACTCATTTGCCCACCCGACATATATCGGGTCTTAGCGGCAGAGTTAATAATCTGGTCAAGGGCCTGTACTGCGAAGTTAAACGTCATAAATTCGACAATAGGTCTCAAGCCACCAAAAGCGGCCCCGACGCCAAGACCGGCAAAACCGTGCTCGGTAATCGGCGTATCGATAACCCGTTTATCCCCAAACTCATCGAGCAATCCTTGCGAGACTTTATATGCGCCCTGATACTGCGCAACCTCTTCACCCATCAAGAACACGCGCTCATCAGTCCGCATTTCTTCTGCCATCCCATCGCGAAGGGCTTCGCGTATGGTCTGATTAATCCGGGTACCCGTATATTCTGGCTCTGGTAGCGCCTCCGGTGCACTTGCCGGGGCCGCGACTTGCGCGGGCACCGGGGCTTCTTCTTCAACAACCGCTGGTGCTGCAGGCGCAGGGGCACTGCCAACGGTGTCAGCAGCACTGGCGTCTTCACCCTCTTCCAAAATAACAGCGATCGGATGATTGACCAAAACACCTTCGGTGCCTTCTTCAACCAAAATTTTTCCCAAAACACCTTCATCAACGGCTTCCACTTCCATGGTCGCCTTATCCGTTTCGATTTCACAGAGAACATCGCCGCTTTCGATCGTGTCACCCACATTTTTGAGCCACTTACCGATCGTGCCTTCTGTCATGGTTGGCGAAAGCGCCGGCATCAAGACTTGGACTGCCATTTTCTACCTCTTTCCTACCCAGGTAAAATTAATTAAAATCAGGTTATGCAGATGCGTAGACGTCGGTATACAATTCCGAGGCCTCCGGCTCCTGACTTTGTTGTGCAAATTCTGCAGCAGAGGTTACGATTGTTTTCACTTCCTTATCGATTTCCTTCAAAGCCGCTTCATCCGATACTTTATCGGCGAAAATACGTTCACGCAGCATATCAATCGGGTCAGTTTCCTTACGGATCTTAGCCACTTCTTCTTTAGAGCGATATTTAGCCGGATCTGACATGGAATGTCCGCGGTAACGATATGTTTTCATTTCCAGAATAAATGGCCCCTTACCGGACCGGCACCAATCATTGGCTTCTTCTGCCGCGGCGCGAACGGCAATAACGTCCATGCCATCGATCTGTTTTCCTGGAATACCAAAAGAGTCACCTCGTTTGTAGAGATCAGTGACGGCGGATGCGCGTTCAATAGACGTCCCCATGCCGTACTTGTTATTCTCAATGACGTATACGACGGGCAGTTTCCATAATGATGCCATATTAAAGGCTTCATATATCTGCCCCTGGTTAATCGCGCCATCACCGCAATATGCGTGGTTTACGCCGCCATCTCCCTTATATTTGTGGGCAAACGCAAGGCCTGTACCTAAAGGCATTTGCGCGCCAACAATGCCGTGGCCGCCAAAGAAATTCTTCTCCCGGCTGAACATATGCATAGAGCCACCCTTGCCCTTGGAGTACCCGCCACGCCGTCCAGTCAATTCGGCCATTACTCCTTTGGGGTCCATGTCATAGGCAATCATATGCCCGTGGTCCCGATAACTGGTAATGACTGTGTCCTGGTCTTTAGACGCCGCTTTCATTCCAACAACAACGGCTTCTTGCCCGATGTACAAATGGCAAAAACCACCAATCAGCCCCATACCATACAATTGTCCGGCCTTTTCTTCGAAGCGCCGAATAAGCAGCATCTTACGATAGAAATCCATGAGCTCCTGAGGAGACGCATCATTACTTTTTTTGAGTGACGCGGATTTGGTTTTTGGGGCAGTCTTTTTAGCAGCAGGTTTCGTAGCACGTGCCATTGGGTATCCTTCCTCCATAATATCCCGGCAATTGAAGTTGCCTGACAACGAAAGTAGTCGACCCGTGTATGCTATTCAACTAATTAGAAGGCAAATTCAGAGCAAAATTGCCTGTTTTTTGCCATTATTAACCAAATTACAGTTAATAATTGATTCAAGTTAAAATTTAGTCTCGTTCATGCCGCGCGCACATCTCTGTCGACATCACGAACATCAAGTCGATTTAGCCACGGCCATAAACATCCGTGCGGCCCAAGACAATCATCCAATTGTATGCGATATGGCAACAAATCTTTGGTCGAATTCAACCAATCCCACATGGCGTCATGGGTTGTCCAGTAGGCGACTTTGATCGGACGTTCGTAACTTTCGTTATCTGAAGTAAACCCCAAAAAAGATGAACGCAGCGTTGCCGCAGCTACCAGCGTCGAAATGGCTTCTGAATACAAACCCGCGTCCTGCCCTTCTTCTGCTGTCGCATAGAGGATTGCATAGAACGGTGGGCTTACAAGATCATCAAATGGTTTCATGGCGAAGCAACCCTGCAACGGCGGGAAAAGCGGCGACTAATACGGCACCAAGTGACAAGGAAGATTTGTCATGCTTAACCACGCGCTTTTCAGCCCGCAATGTTTTCTCTTTTGCAATTTTGTGATCAATTTTGGAAACGCGGATCGCGCACGTATCTTTCAGGGCCTGGCCGTCGAAATGTTTACGGATCTCATGATCCCCACGGTGCTCCCAAGCCTGCACAGCGGGCAAATCCTGCCAGTAAGTGATGGTGACCTGCTGCCCTTCTTTGTCGGATGTCGTTTCAAGCCCCAGGAAGCCAGGCTGACTGGGCGCAATAGAAACCATTTCATCCGTCGGCGTTATTTCATCGTCGAATGTTTTAGATAAAGAACCTTGGTTCATGATCGCGGCGTAGAATGGTGGTTTTAGATTTTCTGCTAGACTTGCCATTACTTTCTCCTTTTCTGGTCGAGAGCAACAATATCGTTAACATGGCCGTAATTAAGCATGACCCGGGCTCGTTCCTCGAGCATGTCCGGATCAAGACTATCTGGGTGGAGCAAGCGAACGCGACGCTCCAGTGCTGCACGTTTAAGTGCGATCTCACTAAGGGCGCTATTCGCCACTTCAATGTGCTGGCGAAGTTGCCACCACGCCATAAGCCCTCTATCTCCGTGCACAACGTGATAACCAAAATAGGTCACACCCAACACACCGAGAACCGGCCCAATAACGAAGCGGGTACGATCGCGTAACTCTTTTACAAAACTCATTTGGACCGCGAACCTTCGTTCCCCAACATATTTCCACAGTCCCAACCCAAAGCAGATAATGTGCTCGAAATATTAATAAGGCGTTATCAGGAACGCTTTAGGCAAAATAAAAGCCGGGTTCAAAACCCGGCTTTTATAAATGTGCACTTGGCAGATCAGCTTAGGTTCTCAGTATACTCCGTCCGGCGTAATCAGCTGATAACCCGAGGTCTTCCTCAATTCGGATCAACTGATTATATTTCGCCAATCGATCAGAGCGCGACAGCGACCCGGTCTTGATTTGTCCCGCATTAAGCGCGACAGCTATGTCAGCGATCGTGGAATCTTCTGTCTCGCCGGAACGGTGCGATATGACAGATGTGTAAGACGCCCGGTGAGCCATCTCAACGGCTTCAAGTGTTTCGGACAACGTTCCAATCTGGTTTACTTTGATCAAGATTGAATTGGCAATCCCTTTTGAAATACCGTCCGCAAGGCGGCTGGGGTTTGTTACAAAAAGATCGTCACCAACAAGTTGAACCTTGTCTCCAATCTCTTCGGTAAGGACTTTCCAGCCGTCCCAATCATTTTCGTCCATTCCGTCCTCTATGGATATAATGGGGAAGCGACTTGCCAGATCGGCCAAGTATTTTGCATTACCTTCCGCATCCAGCGTCTTTCCTTCACCCGCCAGCTCATACTTACCGTTCTTGTAGTATTCACTTGATGCGCAATCGAGTGCCAGCATGATGTCGTCACCAGGCTTATAACCCGCATTCTCCGTTGCCTTCATGATAAAACTCAAGGCTTCGTCTGCGCTGTTTAACCCCGGCGCAAAACCGCCTTCGTCGCCAACGTTGGTATTGTGACCGGCGTCCTTCAGCGCGCTTTTAAGGGAATGGAAAACCTCGGAACCCATTCGGATCGCATCGGCGCAAGAATCGGCGCCAACGGGCATAATCATGAATTCCTGGATATCAATTGGATTGTCCGCATGTTCTCCGCCGTTGATGATATTCATCATTGGGACGGGCAATGTATGGGCAAAAGCGCCGCCAATATATCGGTATAGCGGCAGACCATTGTCTTGTGCCGCAGCTTTCGCCGTCGCCAGACTGACACCTAATATTGCATTGGCTCCCAGTCGGCTTTTATTGGCAGTGCCGTCCAGATCAACCATGATTTGGTCAATCTGGATTTGATCATCTGCATTCATCCCCGACAAAGCTTCATAAATCTCGCCATTGACAGATTCACATGCGCGTTCGACACCCTTACCGCCATAACGCCCTTTATCGCCATCTCGCAGCTCAACCGCTTCGTGCTCTCCCGTCGATGCACCGGAAGGAACCGCAGCACGACCAACGACGCCAGTTTCAAGTGTTACATCTACCTCAACAGTGGGATTGCCACGGCTATCCAGAATTTCGCGGGCAAAAATATCGATAATGGCAGTCATGGCATTACTCCTGTAGCATGAAATTGCGATATGTCGAAAACTCATAGCGTTTTGCATAATGGGGCGCAAGACTATGCTAAAAGATTGCCGAAATGGCTATACTGTGCATACAATTATAACCTAGAATAGAATTTACAAATTTAGCATCCCGTCAATATAGACAATGAAACGGATCAGTTTTTGAGGAACAACTTATCTTTAGGACACAACGCATAATCAAATGCATATCGACTATCGAGATCTTATAAAAAAAGCCCCGGTTGCGTTAGCGCGCGTCCGCCAGTCAGACGGTCAGATTATAATGGCAAATGACAAAATGGCGGTGCTTTTTGGTTATGGTGCGCCCGAAGACCTGATCGCGCAATTCTCATTCACGGACCCCGCTTGTGTGTCGGGCTCCTGGTCTGAAACAATCGCCGGGCTGAGCAACGAGCCAGACCAACCCCGCGATCTGATGGTCAGAAGTAGAGATGGGGTGCTGCAGCAAATCGAGATACATGGAGCTCCTGACGGGTCAGCGGAGTATATCGATATTTCTGCGAACATAACCGTTAGATCGCTGCAAAAAGAGGCGCTTGATGCTATATCAGCATCAATCTCCATCTATGATTCACAAGACAAGCGGGTCTACGCGAACAAAGAGTTTACGCGGCTTAATACCACCGAAAGCGGAGAACCCAGACAGGGAGAAACATTTGAGAGCTTAATGCGAAACCTTGTTTTGGACGGAAAAGTTTCGGAAGCGGATGGACGCGAAGAAGAATGGATCAGAGAGAGAGTGGAAAGGCACAAAAGTCCGCAAGGAGTTTTTATCATCGATAGAGGGCCGCAAGGATGGGTCCAGGTCGATGAACAAAAGCTATCAAATGGCAGCTCGGTTGTTCTGTCATTTGATATAACGCCGACCAAGAGAAACGAAATTATCACCAGCGAAAGCGCTGAACGGCTTAAAAGGATTCTAGATGTCAGCCCCATTGCGACACTGATCGTTAATAGGGACGGTCGATATGTCTATGTTAACGAACGCGCAGCCAGCGGCTTTGGATTATCCCGAACCCAAATGCTGGGCCGCATGTCGCAAGATTTTTATAAAAATACCAGTGACCGCAAAGCGATATTGACGCAACTGAATCAGCACGGGTCAGCCGTCGATATCGAAGCGGAACTAAAACGAGCCGATGGAACAACGTTTTGGGCCTTAATCTCGGTATATGTCGATCCCGATAACCCCGAACAAAAAATTGCATGGTATTACGACATCGATGAAAGACAGATTGCACACAGAAAGCTGGTGGAGCTATCAGAAGCGATTGAAGTAATGCCAGAACCCATTGCTATTTTTGACTCAGATGATCGATATGCATTTACAAATAAAGCAATGCGTGAATCGGCAAAACTGTTTGGCTCGCAGATTAAGCTCGGCATGAAATTTGAGAACCACTTGTGGAATGTTGTCGGCTGCGGCGCGATCCCCAGCGCGAAGGGAGCCGAAACCGAATGGGTGCTAAAACGAATGGAACGTCATCGCGGTCCGCGCCATTCGTTTGAACTCGAAAGAACTGATGGCAAATACTATCAAGCCATCGATATAGCGTTAAAAGGGGGCGGACGCATGATCCTTCATGCGGACGTTTCGAAAATCAAATATGCTCAATTGGAACTCAGAGATGCCCGCGACCAGGCCGAGATCGCCAACCGAGCAAAATCCGAATTCTTAGCCATTGTCAGCCATGAATTACGAACGCCCCTGACATCAATAAAAGGCTCGCTCGGGCTCCTCATCGGAACAATGGCGGAAAACTTTACGGACGATATGAGGTTGCTCATCGATATGGCAAGTCGTAACAGCGACGCTTTGCTAATCCTCATCAATGACATTCTCGATTTTGAAAAGATCATGTCGGGAAACATGGTCATCGAAAAATATCCTTTTGAATTATCTCAGGTTACTGGTGATCTGATTGATACGTTAGGCGGATACCTGGAATCGCAAGCGATATCAATTACGTATCAAATACCAAACACGCCCTTTTGGGCCTTGATCGACAAAACGCGATACGAACAGGTTTTGAGAAATTTGATTTCAAATGCTGCCAAATTTTCACCAGGTGGCAGCGCAGTTAAAATCACCCTTCGTCGATCTAAAAAACACGTTCGTATTAGTGTTGTTGATAAAGGGGTCGGCATCCCTGCATCTGAGCAAGAACGGATTTTCGATCATTTTACACAGGTCGATTCATCGGACGTCAGAAGCCAAAGCGGCACTGGACTGGGCCTTCCCATAAGTAAAGCGCTCGTCGAAAGCATGGGTGGCCGGATCGGTTGTAAGTCAAAGCTCGGGTCGGGATCAACATTTTACATCGATCTGCCGATGGCCGACCCGGCCTAGACTATGGGGTCTGAACTTACGACGTGACTTGGGATTCTGAGCGATCCGTCGCTGGCGCCGGTGTTGGAGTCAGTGCGGATATCTGATCACGCAATTCAGGCGTCATGTTAATATTAACCGATTCCAGCGATGGCGCTAACTGCTCAACGTTTCGCGCCCCGATAATCGGACAGGTGATATTTGGATGCGCACCAACCCAGGCCACGGCCAAACTCACGGGATGCACGCCCTGCTCCTTTGCAAACTCCGTAAAGGCACCGGCGGCTTCAAACACCCAGTCATCATGATAGCGTTTGGCATACATGGCGTTCGAGAGGATACGCCCGTCATCGGGGCGCGTATTCGCTCCATACTTTCCACTCAGCAATCCGCCACCGACGGGACTATAACTGATCACGCCCAAGTTTTCAGAACCGGCCAATGGCAGGATTTCTGTTTCCACCTGTCGTTTTACAAGCGAATACATCGGTTGCAGAACATCAAATTTTGTCCATCCATGACGCTCAGAAATGCCTAGGGCCTTGGCGATTTGCCAAGCCGCAAAATTGCTGGCACCCAGATATAAAACCTTTCCGCTTTGAACCAACATTTCAAGCGCCCGCAGAGTTTCTTCCAGCGGCGTTTTATCATCCCATTGATGCATAAAATGAAGGTCAATCCGATCCGTACCAAGTCGCTTCAGGCTATCATCAACGGCTTTCACGATATGGCGTCGGTTGTTTCCACCCGAGTTACGATAGCCTGCCGTCGGGTTAAAACTTTTTGTCGTGATAAACAGTTCATCCCGTTCACCTTTAATAAACCCACCTAAAATCTCTTCAGCTTTGCCTTCACTATAAGCATTGGCACAATCGAAAAAATTGATGCCGCTATCACGGCACGCTTTATACATTTTTGCAGACTCGGCGGCATCCGCATCGCCACCAAAGGACATGGTGCCAAAACACAATTCAGAAACTTCGACACCCGTTTGGCCTAATAGTCTATATTCCATCGTACACTCCCAATTTGTTCGTTTAATTTATCTCAGATATTCGTTTTATTCGATCGCCGTTCAAGTAAACGTCCGGCCAATGCTTCCCCTGCCACCGAACCACACACGATAACAATCGCGATGATCTGTAGACCTGTAACCGGCTGAGATAAAAAGAAGAATGCCAAAAGTGCGGCAATAACCGGTTTAAGGAAAAATATGAAACTTGCACGCGTAGGATCTTTGGCTGCGGCAATGCCGCCGAAAAACAAGATCTGCGTAATCGACGTGTTGAAAAAGGCTAATACAAGCAAGGACCACATGGCAACCCCTGGAAGCTCAGTAACCTCGGCGGGGTTGATCCAAATCCCCCAAAAGGCCCCTACAAGCAGCCATAAACCGACGCCCCCAATACTCAGCGATATGGTCGTAATTTGTATCGGCCCGTACGTCACAATAAGCGGTTTAACCAAAACGATATAGGCGGACCCAAGCGCGGCACAAAACAATGCCATGCCCATGCCGATCAATTGCTCTCCAGAACCCGCAAGCTTGGCAAGGTATCCATCCGTTAACAACAAGGCTATTCCAGAGACAGCACATAAGCCCCCGATGATCTTTGGGGCACTAAGCTTTTCTTTGTTAACAACCTGATTTATCAGGCCAACAAAAATAGGCATCGTCGTTACCGTGGTGCCAACTTGCACCACAGTTGCAAAATCAAGGGCCCAGTGAAACGCCAGATAGGTTAACGTGATCCCAAAGAAACCAAGCAGAATGAGTCTGATCGGCGCCTCGCGCATCGGTGTTACGAGATCGCGGGTGGCCGGAGATAAAAGGGCAAGAAAAACAAGGCCCATGCTTCCCAATGAATAGCGCCATACAGATACTTCCGGGCCGGATACGCCCGAAAGCACGGCCAGAAACTCGCTGGAGGCATGGCCGACGACAGCAACGAATACAGCAATGTAGGCAAATTGCGGCTGAATAGCTCTCAATTTTAAGTCCAGTGAACTAGGAGATGACGACCGGATTCGCTTTTGCAACCGCATCGAAGGCCATTAAAGTTTCGATGACAGACTTGATTTCGTCAAGGCGAATCATATTCGGGCCGTCTGATGGCGCATTGTCCGGATCTTGGTGGGTTTCCATGAATACCGCGGCAACTCCAACTGAAACTGCTGCACGCGCCAAAACCGGAGCAAACTCTCGTTGCCCCCCCGATGTTGTCCCCTGCCCGCCGGGTTGCTGAACAGAGTGGGTGGCATCAAAGACAACGGGGCATCCTGTTTGGGCCATGATCGGAAGGGACCGCATATCGCTGACAAGCGTGTTATAACCAAAACTCGCCCCTCGCTCACAGACCATTACCCGTTGATTGCCCGTCTCTGTTATTTTCGAAACGACATTCTTCATATCCCAAGGGGCTAGAAACTGGCCCTTCTTAACGTTTATGGCAGCACCCGTGTTGCCGGCTGCAACCAACAAATCTGTTTGCCGACACAGAAATGCCGGGATTTGGATCACGTCAACGACCGTCGCAACTTCGGCACAATGAGCCGCTTCGTGCACGTCCGTAAGAACCGGACATCCCAATTCGCTTTTGATTTTTTCGAAAACCTTGAGCGCTTCGTCAAGACCAATCCCCCGCAAGCTCGATGAACTGGTGCGATTGGCCTTGTCATATGACGACTTATAAATAAGCCCGAACCCCAACTCGTCAGCCATTTCTTTCAACGCGCCTGCCATATCGAGGGCATGCGTTTCCGTTTCCATGGCACAGGGCCCGGCTAAGATCGTTAACGGGCGATCATTGCCAATGACCAGATCGCCGACACTCACGTGATGGGGAGACGTCATCATCAAACCAATCTTGACTGATCAACGGCCGCATTAACAAACGACGTAAACAAGGGATGCGGATCAAAGGGTTTTGATTTGAGTTCCGGATGAAACTGCACACCGATAAACCACGGATGATCCGGAATTTCGACAATTTCCGGCAGGACACCATCCGGAGACTTTGCAGAGAAAATCATACCGTCTTTGGCAAGCGCATCCTCATAAGCCATATTGACTTCGTACCGATGCCGGTGGCGTTCAGAAATCGAATCACTGTCGTAAATCCGCTTAACCAAACTGTTTGCAGCCAGATGAGCCTCGTAGGCACCTAACCGCATGGTGCCACCCAAATCACTGTCTTCAGACCTTTTTTCAACAACACCGTTGCGTTCCCATTCGGTGATCAAACCGACGATAGGTTCTGCGCAGGGGCCAAATTCTGTCGACCCAGCGCCGACGATGCCCGCCACATTCCGAGCAGATTCAACAACCGCCATCTGCATCCCCAAACAAATGCCGAAATACGGGACTTTGTGCTCGCGGGCGAACTTGGCAGCGGCAATTTTTCCTTCGACGCCGCGTTCACCAAAACCGCCAGGAACAAGAATTCCATGCACGCCCTCAAGCTCTTGCATGGTGTTGTCGCCCTCAAATATTTCCGAGTCGATCCAGTTTAAATGCACTTTAACATTATTAGCGATGCCACCATGAGCCAACGCTTCCGAAAGCGACTTATAGGCATCAAGCAGTCCAGTGTATTTTCCAACAACAGCGATCGTTACCTCGCCTTCCGGCTTGGTTGCCCGCTCCGTTATCTCTTCCCACCGGCTTAAATCCGGCTGTGGCGCGTCTAATCGAAAATGCCGGCAGACTTCGTCATCAAACCCTTGTTCAGAATAGCTGATCGGCACCCGGTATATGCTGTCGACATCCAGTGCCTGAATAACAGCTTCCTGTCGAACGTTACAAAACAGCGCGATTTTACGCCGCTCGCCTTCGGGGATTTCCCGGTCGGCACGACAGAGTAGAATGTCAGGCTGTATCCCAACATTCAGCATTTCTTTAACGGAGTGCTGGGTCGGCTTGGTCTTCAGTTCTCCAGCCGTCGGGATGTAAGGCAGAAGCGTCAGGTGAATGTACATCGTCCGTTCTCGACCCAACTCATTGCCAAGTTGGCGAATGGCCTCAAGGAACGGTAGACCCTCAATATCACCGACCGTGCCGCCGATTTCGCACAGCACGAAATCCTCGTCGGTCAGGTCATTGACGACGAACTCTTTAATTGCATCTGTAATATGTGGAATGACCTGGATCGTCGCCCCCAGATAATCACCGCGACGTTCCATCGCAATCACATCCGAATAGATTCGTCCCGTCGTCACATTGTCTGACTGGCGCGCAGAGACGCCAGAAAAGCGTTCATAGTGGCCAAGGTCCAAGTCTGTTTCAGCGCCATCGTCTGTCACAAAAACTTCGCCATGCTGATACGGCGACATTGTGCCAGGATCAACGTTGATATAGGGGTCGAGTTTCCGTAAACGAACCTTAAATCCGCGCGCTTGTAACAAAGCTGCAAGCGCTGCAGATGCGAGGCCTTTACCTAAAGAGGAAACCACGCCGCCGGTGATAAATATAAACCGCGTCATGGGCGCACACTGTACATCAATTATCTATTAAGCAAAAGAAAAGAGGCCGCAAAGTTACGACCTCTTTTGAACCGGGAACTGATCCCTTGATTTGTGCCACTTTTCTCTAATTGGCTACCGGAGCAGAAGGCGCCGTCGGCGTCGCAGGCTGCTCTGTTGTCGCTGCCGGTTGATCCAAAATTGAAGTCGATTCGCTATCCTTGCTGGCCATAATCGCCATTACCAGACTTGTACAGATAAAGCCTGCGGCCAAAATAGCTGTTGTTCTTGTCAATAAATCTGCAGCAGCACGACCCGTCATGAAACCACCCATGCCGCCCCCTTGGCCGCCGCCACCCATGCCGAGGCCTCCGCCTTCGTTCTTTTGAAGCATAACAGTGCCAACCAGCGCAATCGCCAGCATCAGATGAATAACCAAAACAACTTCTTGCATAATAATATCCGATATCAACGTCTATTCAGGGGCTTGGGCACGATCCCAAACCGCCTGCATTATAAATCTGTCGGTTATCTAATCGTTCTTTCCCTAAAACACCAGTGAAAACGCGCACTATTTCGACAGATAACACGAAGGAGAGTGCCGCGTCATGCGGGACATCCCGGACGATCCATCATGATATGAGGGGATCTGATGCCCCGACAAAAAGATAACTACCTATTGTCAGGTTATCAGATCTGGACCTAAAATAGATGTATTCTACCTTCTGCCAGATACCCTTGGCGCAATATCAGAAAAGGAAACAACTTGCGTATTCGGTCAAAGACGCTGTTGCATGCACGGACCCACGCAAAAACCAATCTTTAACCCTCTCCCCTATTATTTCGCTGCACAGCAACCTGTGCCCCCCGTTTTGTTTACTTGATTAATGGCATTGGACATAGAGTTTGACACGAATAGCTTTGGCGACTTTATCCGTCTTCGAGTTGGTTTTTTTATTCACGGATGCCCATTGGGCCGCAATCATTGCACGCGGTGCAATTTGCGCCGTGTTCATTTGCGTGATCCCACAGTTCACCTTTCGAGAATGGGCCTTAAGTGCCATGGCGGCGGCCTTGGGTGTCGGCATTGTTATATTCGAAACGGACGCATCAGGAATATGGAACGCCTTAGACAGAGCAGCTTTTTTTGGTGCGTTTATTTACCTCGTCACACTGTTAAAAGAGGCGGCTGTGCGATCTCCTGCCGTTCTGGAGCTTGGCCATTACCTAACCAATCAGCCTCCTGGTCGGCGATATTACGCAACCGCGGTCGGCAGCCATTTTATGGGGGTTCTTCTTAATTTCGGTGCCGTAAGCTTGCTGGCCCCCCTCATACAGCGGGGCGCCCGCGCCGACCCCATCCTCACGGACCAGGACGAACGCCGAGCGCTCATCAGAGAACAGCGCCAAATATCTGCTTTGTTACGCGGGTTCTCCTGGATGATCCTGTGGTCGCCGACGGCCCTCACTCAAGCCGTCCTGTTGACCACCCTGCCAGGCGTCAACCAACTGACGGTCATGACATTAGGCGGCGTTGCCGCCGTTATCATGATCCTGTTGGGGCGTTTGGAAGAACGTCTCCGCTGGCGCCATCTGGTAATCACCAAACCGGTTAGCCTGTTAAAATTTCCTCTTAAGTCAGCCCTGATACTTCTCCTGGTGTGCACAATCCTTATTGGTTCCACTTATACTCTGGTATGGCTTAACGGGGTTTCCACGGCGCGGGCACTCATGTTAATGGCCCCAATTGTGATGATAGGATGGTTATACGGGCAAAACAGACAGAAGCGCTTTGGGGATTCTTTACCCCTCCTATGCGCAACATTGGCTGACATATTCAAGACGACCGCCCTCCCCATGGCACGTAATACATTTTTTCTGGGTACCGCAGCATTTATTGGTGAAACGGCGGCCATTCTCGCGCCCATTCATTGGATAGCAACCCATATGGACCTTGACCAAATGCCGGCGTGGATATTTTTATCGGCGCTACCGATCCTAATCAGTCTGTGTGGGCAAATCGCATTAAGCCCCCTAATGGTTGTGGTCTTTCTAAGTGCTGTTATGCACGAGTTGCCATATTTACCGGCGGACCCTAGCCATATCGTCTTTGCATTGGGGGCTGGCTGGGCCCTTAGCATGACAGCATCGCCGAATGCGACCGCGACAATTTTGATTTCTGGAACCTGCGGAATTCCACCGACGACGCTCACCTGGAAATGGAACGGGATCTATGCCCTTCTGTCACTCACGACGTTTTGCGGTATTTTTTACATCATTACGACATAACTATTTATTATTTTTTTAGTATAGATTACTCAGCAGGTCCGATTTATGCTTAATTTTTAATCAACACAAGTCTCGCTGCCTAAATATTGATTCCATAATAAATATTCTTTATTTCATTCACATCAATTAACATGCTTTTAAATCGCAATTCACAACACAGACACACCGTTCCCCTAACATCGTAAAAGTTAAGAAGTAAGATTATTGCATATTTATCATTAAGTACTGTAAGTATACTTTACTGGTTCGCAGCTGACCGATATCGCAAATCGATAGCGAGAATTGAGCCTCAAATAAGATAAACATGCAATTATACGCAATCTGTGTGGGGGCTTTAAGTTTTATATGGTTTACAATTTGTTCATAGCGGGCGTCGTGATTTTTACGATGTGCGGTTTCCTCTCAATCAAATTTGAATTGAAACGGCGTACCGTTAGATAGAACGCTGAATGAGCCAACACAAACTCCAACCCACTTTTCTTGCAATCTTTAGTTGCTGTTTCGGCATACGGGTTTTTCGACTGCAAACATGTAAAAAAGGAATTTAATCGAGATGTTAAACAACATAAAAATTTCGGTAAAAATTTATCTCCTGGCGGCTGTTCTCTTGGTTTTAATGGCATTTTCATCTGGCGTTGCGCTTTATACCATGAACCAGACCGGCCTAGAGCTGGAGAGCGTCGCAGAAATCGATATGCCGATCACCAAGGCCATTACAAAAACGACCATACTCCAGCTTGAACAAGCCGTCATGCTTGAGCGTGGGTTTGTTGTTGGGATTGAAATGACAACGCATCCCGAAATGCTGCCTCATTTTCAAGAAGTCTTCGCTAAATTCAAAGAACTTGGCAAAAAAACTGGAGATGAGCTTCACGCCGTCGAAAAACAAATTCAAGAAGCCCTGGAACACGCTCAAACCGAAGAAATCAAGGCTGAATTTAAACACGTTTTAGAAATCCTGTTTAAGATTGATGCGGAGCGGGTGATATATGAAAAGTTAGCCAATGAAACGCTTGCAGCGTTTGAAAATGGAGCGATTAAAGAGCCCGGCGCGATTGTCGAAAAGATTGAGCATTCCCAGGATGAGATTGTACATGCCCTTGAAGACATTCTGCTGGAAGTCGTTACCTTTACTGAAAATGCAATGCTTGTGGCCGAAGAGCACGAACATGCTGGTATCCTTTACATCGCAATTATCGCTGGGGCATCAATCCTGATTGGCTTGTCATTGGCGTATGTAATTAGTGTAGCCATCGTCAAACCCATTGGTGCAATGACCGAGTCCATGACCTCGATTGCGGGGGGTGACTATTCGCTGGAAATTACGGGTATCGGCCGCAAGGATGAAATTGGAACGATGGCTGACGCTGTTCAAGTTTTTAAAGACAATGGTCTTGAGAGAGCGAAACTTGTCGCCGAGCAGGAAAAACAAAAAGAGAGAGCTGAAGCCGATAGAAAAGCCGCGATGAGCAAAATGGCCGATGATTTTCAGGAAACCGTCGGGCACGTTATACAGTCTGTCTCTGCAGCCGCGGCGGAAATGCAGGCATCGGCGCAGTCTATGACGAATGTCGCAGATCAAACCAGTGGCCAAGCCTCCGATGTTGCAGCGGCATCCGAACAGGCCGCCGCCAACGTGCAAACGGTCGCCGCCGCCGCAGAAGAACTCTCAAGTTCGATCAATGAGATTTCGCGGCAAGTCTCGACGGCTCAAACAGCAAACCAGGATGCCGTTGAAAAAGCCAAGAAATCTGAGCAAACGGTTCAGGAATTGGTCACGTCGGCGCAGAAAATCGGCGAAGTTGTGTCGCTGATTTCTGACGTCGCCGAGCAGACCAATTTGTTGGCACTAAATGCAACCATTGAAGCGGCACGCGCCGGCGATGCGGGTAAAGGGTTCGCCGTTGTGGCATCTGAAGTTAAGAACCTTGCCAATCAGACCGCACGGGCGACAGAAGAAATCAGAGAGCAAATTGTCAGCATTCAGGAAGTAACTGAAGAGGCAGCGTCTTCTATCAACGATATTGCAACAAGCATTGCTGTTGTGAGCGAGAATACGGTGGGGGTTTCAGCTGCCGTAGAAGAGCAAGATGCAGCAACCCGAGAGATCGCAAGAAATGTGGAAGAAGCTGCCACAGGCACCCACGATGTTGCGACAAACGTCACTCTGGTGACCAATGGGGCGTCCGAAACCGGTGCAGCTGCTTCTCAAATGCTATCAACGGCATCAGAGCTGTCACAACAATCAGAAGTATTGAATATCGAAGTCAGTAAATTCCTGGATGGTGTTCGTAGCGGAAACGCCGCCTGATCACTTCAGGGAACACGAAGTTAAAAAGCCTTCCGCAGAACGACCTGCGGAAGGCTTTTTATTGTGGAAGGCTTATTGGCGCAGGTTTATGCGCCTAAGCGACCCAGGTTTTCAGGGTGCCAATACCCGACCATTCAATTTCCAGTCGGTCCCCCTTATTTAGAAAACGTTGAGGAATTCTGCTGCCCCCAGATCCTTCCGGAGAGCCGGTTGAGATAATATCCCCTGGCTTCAAATGAAGGAACGTCGACACATAATTGACCAATGTTGGTATGGAAAAAATCATATTTTTTGCCTGTGTCGTCTGTACTTCTTCATCGTTTAACCGGGTTGATAAGGTCATAGAGAACGGATCGTCAATTTCATCTGCGGTAACCATCCACGGACCGCAAGCGCTGGCTTCAAAGAAGTTCTTGCCAGCCGGAACACTGTGCTTTTGCCAATCACGAACAGAACCATCATTCATAATCGTGTAACCGGCAATATGCTCAAAGGCGTTTTCTTTGGCAATGTTTCGCCCGCCCCGCCCGATCACCAGAACCAACTCACCTTCATAGTCAAAGCTATCGCACATGGGGGCATCGGGAAACCGGATCGGGTGATTGTGGCCAACGATAGAACCTTCAAACTTGCCGAATGTCGTTATGTGTTTGGGAGGCGGAATATCCCCCTCAACCGGATGCCGTTTAGGGTAATTGACACCAATGCAGATGACTTTCTCTGCGTCATAAAGGGGTGGCAAATAGTCAAGCGTATCAAGGTCCAGGCTGGGGCTTTTATTCGCAACTTCAGCAGTCAGCAGTTCCAGTTTATCACTTTCCAGCAGGGACTTGAGCGACGGATATATCTCTCGAAAATGGGTGTCGGGAACGATGACGCCCCCTGCCCCCTGATCGTCCACAATGGCAACACCATAAGTCGGCGCCCCGTTGTCTCGATAGCTAACGATTTTCATATGTCAGAAGTCCTCCCAAAAGGCACAATGTCACGCTGCTTTCAAGATACAGCTTCCGCAATGGCCCAAAAATCTTTGGCATTTAAGCTCGCGCCACCAATGAGTCCGCCATCAACGTCTTCCAGCGAAATCAGATCTTTGGCGTTACCGGGTTTCATCGACCCCCCATAGAGGATCCTCATTTTCCCTGCTTCCCGATCACCCAGCGTTTTCGCCAATTCCGCCCGGATTGCAGCATGAACTTCCTGTGCCTGTTCAGGCGTTGCCACCTCTCCTGTGCCAATTGCCCATACCGGCTCATATGCGATGACAGTGTTCTTGGCTGTCGCCCCTTTTGGTAGCGATCCAAGAAGTTGTTTTTTATTGGTTGACAGGGTCCGACCCGCATTGCGCTGCTTTAGTGTTTCACCAATGCAAACGATGGCAATAAGCCCTGCCTCAATTGCCGCTTCAGCTTTGGCTTTTACCACAGCATCAGTCTCACCATGATCCGTACGGCGCTCTGAATGGCCGACGATTGCATAGGCGCATCCCATGTTTTTCAGGAGTTGCGGACTTGAATCACCGGTGTGCGCGCCCGCTGGATTTGCATGATTGTCCTGAGACCCCATTTTGACGCCTGATCCCTTAAGAAGATCAGCCACCAAACCCAGTAAGGGTGCCGGCGGACAAACCACCATATCAAAGGCTGGTTTTTGTGTTTTGCTCATCCGTTTTGCAAGTTGCGAAGACAATTGCTTCGCATCTTTTTTAAGTCCGTTCATTTTCCAGTTACCCGCAACCAAGGGGCGTCGCTTGCTGCTCATGAGAATTTCCCAAAGTCTAAGAATTGATCATGGGGCGTGCTTTACCATGAAACATCCGGCGCGTCTAAAGCCATCTGAATTCACTCTTAACAAATTAGTGAACCAGACACCCCGAAATCAGTGCACTCCGTGGTTGCCCGCTCCGTCAGGGTTACTTATGATGCCGCCAAAATTCATGTTCGTCCTATGGTCAGCATGATAACAAACTTTCTGAAACACAGGTTCGGTAAACATAATGATTTCTGCTCTAAGAAAACGGTCCGGCGGCATTGTCGTAAAGTCTCTTCTGGTTTTGCTGATTATCAGCTTTGGCGCTTGGGGTATTCAAGATTGGCTAAACCCCGCCATTTCCGGAAATTCTGTCGCAACCATTGGTGAGGAAGAAGTTAGCACCCATGAGGTTCGCCGACGCGTGAATCAGGAAGTCAACCGCATGCGTCGTTTATTTGGCGATCAATTCACGGTCGAGCAGGCGATTTCCTTCGGAATTGTTGATGGTATTGTTAACGAGCAAGTCAACGAAGCGCTAATCAATCAAGGCGCAGCTAAACTGGGCGTTACCATAAGTGATAGCCTTGTTAGTCAGGATATCCGTTCCCAAGATGGGTTCAAGGGACTTGCCGGAAACTTTGATCGTCTTCGGTTTAATCAGGTGCTCGCCTCAAATGGCCTAACGGAAACGGACTATATCAACACGGTTCGCCGAAGCCTGAGCGGGCTTCAATATGCCGAAAGTTTTCAATCTGGCACACGCACACCCAAAGTTTTGCTGGATACCATTTACAAATACCGGAATGAAAAACGGACCGTACAACTCGCACAGATAGATGACAGCCGTTTCACAAACATTTCTGAACCTGATGTTAGCCAGGTCGAGGCGTTTCATAAGGACAATGCAGAAACCTTCACGGCGCCTGAATATCGCAAGGTCACTATGCTGAGCATAGACGCCAATGATTTGGCGGATGAAACGTTGGTAACCGAAGATGATATTCAAGAATATTACGATACCCATCTGGATACATTTGTGACAATTGAAAGACGCAACCTGTTACAGATTGTCATGAACGACGAAGAAACGGCTAAGGCCGCCCATAAGCAAATAATGGATGGTCGTGACTTTGCTGTTGTTGCAAAGGAAGTTGCAGGGCTGGAACCGGAAGCCCTTGATCTGGGGATGGTTACTCAAACTGACCTTCTCCCTGAGCTTGCGGATTCCGCCTTTTCACTCATGCAAGGCGTTGCTTCAGAGCCCGTCAAGAGTGCGCTCGGATGGCATTTGTTGAAAGTGACAAACATTATTCCCGGTGGCACCAAGGCTCTGGATGAAGTGCGCGAGCAGGTAAAAATTGACGTCGCTCGGGAAAAAGCTGTCGACAGCTTGTACGAGCTGTCCAACGCGCTCGAAGACGAACTGGGCGGTGGCGCAACTATTGAAGACGCTGCCAGGGCCATGAATCTCAAGTCCGTCTCGATCGAATCCATAGATTCAACCGGGCAGGATAATGCGGGCACACCCGTTGCCGGCGTTCCGGCAGCGCCCTCCTTCCTGCAAACAGTTTTTGCGACAGAGGAAGGGCAAGACAGCCCGTTAACGGAATCTGGACAAGAAGGATTCTTTGTTGTTCGTGTTGATCAGATCACGCCGCCAACCCTTCGCCCGCTCGACAGTATTCGCGAACAGGTGATCGCGGCCTGGAAAGCCAATCAGCAGAGCGAACAGGCAAAAGCGCTTGCTGAAAAACTGACTGCTGAAATCAATGCTGGCGGAGATTTGACTGCCATTGCAGCGGCGAATGGCATCACCTTTTCAGAAACCGCCCCCATTACGCGTGGTGACCAAGGTGCGGAATCAGGTATGAGCCCGGCTCTGATCGCTGATGTCTTTACGCTTAATGAAAATGCCGGTGCAAATGGACGCGCTGAAAATGGATATCAAATTGCCGTTTTGAAGCAGATTTCTCCGGCGAACGCCATTGCCGACAAGCAAGCTTTAGACACCTTGAAATCAGCTTTGACAGCGGCATTGCAAACCGATGTCACGCAACAATTGGTTCTGGCGCTGCGCGAAGATATTGGAGTTGATATCAACCGGACGATGATCAATCAGATGTTTATCGATCAGACCCGACCCGCCTACTAAAACAGACCGCTTTTAAAAGTATCATCAGAAATGAAGTCTTCACCCGACCTAAGTGACTTTACAACCAAGTACAAAGAGCAAAAGCCCCAGATCGTCTGGACGACACTTGTTGCTGATTTAGAAACACCTGTTTCGGCAATGTTGAAAATTGCCAGATCCCGTCCGAACAGCTTCTTGCTCGAATCGGTCGAAGGCGGTGCCATACGTGGCAGATACTCGTTTGTTGGTCTCAACCCGGATGTGATTTGGCGCTGTTTTGGTAATCGGGCTGAAATCAACAGAACAGCGCTCGAAGACGTTGATGCCTTCACCGAATGTCCGGTGAGCAATGCTTCTGGCGCTCTTGATTCCCTGCGGGCACTGGTCGCTGAAAGCCGCATCGACCTGCCCGATGGAATGCCCCCCATGGCCGCCGGTCTGGTGGGCTATATGGCTTACGACATGGTGCGCTTGGCGGAAAAACTGCCGGATGATAATCCCAATACGCTGGGCGTTCCGGACAGTATTTTTCTGCGGCCAACCGTTATTGCGGTGTTTGACGCCCTGCAGGACACCGTTACTGTCGTCACACCGGTTTGGGATACAAAAGAAAGTGACGCAGAAACGGCATATGCGGCTGCTTTGGGACGAATACGGAACGTGGTTGCTGATTTTGATAGACCACTGCCTCCCCGCGCTGATCAGGATCTTGAGCAGCTCGATATGCCCGAGCCGAAATCCAATTGCACACGCGAACAATTTCATTCAATGGTCAGCCGTGCGGTCGACTATATCAAAGCCGGGGACGCCTTTCAGGTGGTACCGTCACAACGCTTCAGCCTGCCTTTCAAGCTGCCACCGTTTGCCCTCTACCGGTCATTACGCCGCTTGAACCCGTCACCCTTTCTGTTCTTTCTTGATTTCGGTGCATTCTCAGTTGTCGGGTCCAGCCCGGAAATACTGGTTCGGGTCAGGAACGGTGATATTACCTTGCGGCCTTTGGCTGGCACCCGAAAGCGTGGTGCAAATGCCGAGGAAGACCGTCAATTGTCAGAAGAGTTGTTGTCTGACCCTAAAGAACGCGCAGAGCATCTGATGCTGCTGGATCTTGGCCGGAATGATGTCGGACGGGTCGCAAAAATTGGCACGGTCAAACCGACGGAACAATTTATCGTAGAGTATTATTCACACGTCATGCACATCGCATCGAACGTTGAAGGCAAACTGGACGACGAAAAGTATGATGCCATTGATGCGTTGCTGGCTGGTTTCCCTGCAGGAACTGTATCAGGTGCCCCCAAGGTCCGCGCCATGGAAATCATTGATGAGTTGGAACCGGAACGCCGTGGCGTCTATGCCGGCTGCATTGGTTATTTTGGCGCCGATGGAGATATGGATACCTGCATTGCGTTGCGCACTGCCGTCGTTAAGGATGAGACGGTCTATATTCAAGCGGGCGGCGGCGTCGTTGCGGACAGCGACCCGGAATTTGAATACCAGGAATCGGTAAACAAAGCCCAGGCCTTGATCCGTGCCGCAAACGAAGCCGTTCGGTTTGCCGTTGAAGGCGAATAGTTACCTTAATCGACGGCTGCGGTAACCATCATTTCAACGTACCATCCGGGATGCGCCATGCGAGCTTCGACACAAGCCCGTGCTGGTGCATTTCCAGGTGATACCCAAGCATCCCATACGGCATTCATCTCATCGAATTTCCGCATATCATCAACCCAAATCTGAGCTGATAGCAGCTTCGATTTATCCGTTCCGGCAAGGGCCAGAAACTCATCGATTTTCGCCAAAGTCTGTTTGGTCTGGTCCGCCATTGAGTCATAATGATTATCGCCGACTTGCCCTGACAGATAGGCAACACCGCCATGAACAACAACTTTTGACATCCGCTGGTTTGTATTGTGTCTGGTGATCGTCATTTTATTAATTCGCTTCCTTAGTTTGTGAATGAGTTGATGCAGTCTCGGGCATAGACGCCAGTTTTATCAAGGCAGAAATGGGTACAAGCTGAAAGCCCTCCTCTTCGATTGAAGCCAACCAAGGTTCCAGTGCCTTTATCGTCGCATCACGGGGATGTCCAATCGCCACTGCATATCCTTGCTTTCGGGCCAACCGCTTGACCTGCTCAAGTCGATCTCTGATTTTGTCGATGTTGTCGATATGATCCAGAAAAATATTCCGTGCGATGAACGGAACGCCAATCTGATGCGCGGCAAGTTGACCTTTTGTGGAACCAGACGTCACCGAATCCAGGAAAACCAACTCTCGCTTTCGAAGCTCCGTCATTACCGTTTTCATACCATCCAGATTTGACGTGAACCTTGATCCCATATGATTATTGATTCCCACATAACCTTCGAACTGTTCCAGCCCCCAATTTAAGGCCGCCCGTATTTCTTCCGCTGGTACGCCGCTTAACAGCACGTTTGGTCCGGGGTCTACATCGTCGCTAGACGGCTCCATGGGGACATGCAGCAACAGCTCATGCCCTGCCAATCTGGCAGCCTGTGTTTGCTCTTTCAGGCGTTTGGCATAGGTTAAATAGGACAACGTCAGCGGCCCGTGCAGCTCCGTCGTAATCCGCGTCCTTCGCTGGTCGACCCCCATATCATCAATGACAATCGCGATCTTTGGCTTGTCTGTGAGCTGCACCTCCAACGCGTTCTTTTGCCACCCCATTAAAAGGTCAGGCGCCGCAGAATCGGGCCGCTTTAACTCCTCCGTCTTTATGTCTGATGGTTCCGGGTGGTGGGCAACCTCGGGGTGGGTTGCATTATTCTCGTAATATTTATCGGCCAAAACCTCAGCCGCTGTTTCAGGGCTTGCCTCCGCGGCTTCTTCCGAAGTGGCTTCTTGGGGGCCCGCCGATCCCGCCGGTTGTGTTATGTCAGCTGTAGGCGGCGACAATTGAGGAGACAAATTATCGACGCGTGGCGGTACAGTAAGCGCTGGCAACTTGACGATTTCTTTTGGTAGGGCCTCTTCATAGGCACGGGCTGTTTCATCCCCCGCATGGCTCTCTGGCAAAACAGTTTTCGCCTGATCTTCAACGATGCTTTGTTCCGATACGGTCTCCGTTTTGCGGGCATCTGGAGCCGCTTTTTGGGCTTCCATAACCGCAGGTGGATTGCTGGTCGCTGGCGTGTCTTTTTTAAACACAAATCCCATGCCATAGCCGATCCCAACCCCGGCGAGCGCCAGAACGACCAAAATGGCCTGGCGAACGGGATTAGGTTTCAGCTTTGATGACTTTAGCTTCTTTTTTGGCACTAATGGGTTCCTCACCCTGTATCCGTGGCGGGGACTTCATCTTTTGCATCTCCCCACCTTAAAAGAAAAGCCTTTTAAGCAAGTTTGCGGCGAGATTTGAGCTGCCCGACAAGCAGCCACACGGCAATTGACATGTTCAGAAGATTCCAGGCAATGCCATTTAGAAACGCCGCTTTATAAGAACCTGTCAGATCATAGATTTCGCCCGACATCCATCCGCCCAAGGCCATCCCCACGACGGTAGCCATTAAAACCAGGCTGACACGTGCGCCCGCTTCTTTGGCAGGCAAGTACTCGCGCACAATCAACGCATAGCTTGGCACAATCCCGCCTTGCGCAAGGCCGAAGAATGCCGAGACAATATAAAGCGATGTGAGACCATCAAACGGGATATAAAACAACAACGCCAGGCACTGCAAAACAGACCCCAGAATGAGCGTTCCAACACCACCGATTTTGTCACCAATCATGCCGGAGACCAAACGACTGACAATGCCAAAACCAAGCATGAGCGAGAGCATCTCGGCGCCTCGCGCGACGCCGAACCCCAAATCACCACAGTAGGCAACGATATGCACCTGCGGCATCGACATGGCGACGCAACACGCAATGCCGGCAATCACAAGTATGATTTGCAGGGTCCGTGGTGAGACATTGAGTTTGAAGCGTTCAGCGCTCGGATTTCCGCCATTTGACATCTCATCCAAATTAGGACGGCGCCGTAACAGCATGGCTAAGGGCGCCATCGTCACAAGACACAAGACACCGATCAACATATAAGATGTTCGCCAGCCGTATTGTTCAATGCCATAGGTCAGAATTGGGGGCCAAAGAGTGCCGGACAAATAGTTGCCGCTGGCAACAACAGCAATTGCGATGCCGCGTCTTTTGAGAAACCAGTGGGTGATGTCTGCCACCAGGGGGGCAAATGATGCGGAGCTTCCCAGCATGCCGATAAACAGTGCCTGTGCGATAATGAATTGCCAAAGGCTGGTCGCGTTGCCGGCCGCCACATAGCCGATAAACATCATGACGGAGCTCATCATTAACGGGATAAACACGCCGCGTTTATCTGCCAGTCTCCCCATGTAAATGCCGCCGAGGGCAAAGCCAATCATCGTCGCCGTATAGGGCAAGGAGGCACCGCCTCTATCGACGCCGAACTCTGCCTCTATCGTTGGCAAAACAACGACCACAGACCACAAGCCAACACCACCAATCGTACTGAGGGCCAGTGAAATCGCCAGCCGCCACCAGGAATAGGCACTATCGGGTTCATCCTCGATCATCGACGGGTCAACAGTATCTGGCATCTTGAGATTTTTCTTCGTGCTGAATTGCTTTGATAGTAATACTCTTGACCGCATCCGCGGTCAAAGCCCGGTCTATACAAAACGAAAGTTATTTTGTTAGGAAACAATAAAGTTCAAATCGGGGAGGAAATTCTGGTGGCACAAGACAAGGTATCATTTACATCGTTGCTGAACGCGTCTGCTGAAGACATTCAAATGCTGGCAAGAAATGAAGCTGAAATTCAGGTTCAGGAAAACGCAGACCGGGTCTTGGACCACCTGCGCGAAATGGATGGCGCCAACGCCGGTTTTCAGATCGACCGCTTGCAACACTCACTTCAAACAGCAACGCGCGCCTATCAGGTTGATCCTGAAGATGATGAAATGATCGTCTGCGCACTGGTTCACGACATTGGTGAATTGATGGCGCCAGTTGATCACCCAGTTTTCGCGGCTTCCATCGTCCGACCCTATGTTTCACCGGAAAATACGTGGATGGTTCAAATGCACGGTATCTTTCAGGGGTATTATTATTGGCGGCATTTGGGGCGCGACGACCAGGGACGCGAACAGTATCGTGGACACCCTGCATTCGAACGCACGATCCATTTTTGCGAAAATTATGATGGCCCGGCCTTTGACCCTAACTATGAAACCATGCCTCTTGAAGCATTTGAGCCATACGTAAGGCGCATTTTTAGCCGCAAGGCGACATTTTATGCGCCACAAGGCTAGCGCTGATTTGAGGGTTTTCCGCGTTCTGATAAGAAAATACCACCAATAACCAGGCCCAGAGCCACCCCGTGATACCAGAGGAACGGCTCGCTCAGAACCAAGACAACCATGCCCGCTGCGAAAATGGGGGCCAAGTTTACCATGACACCGGCGCGACCTGGCCCGATTAACTTAACAGCATGTATAAAAGCCACTTGCGCCAAAAAAGACGGGAATAAGGTAACCAAAGCGGCAATCCACCAGCCTTTTAGTGTTGGTGCGACAAACTGACCGAGTGCAACTTCGACAAGAACCATCGGTACTGCCGCGATAAAAGCCGCTCCCGCCATCACCGTAAACATACCCATCGCCGAAACTTGTGGTCTTTTTTGCAAACCGACCGTATAGGCTGCATAAAGCCCGCAGGCGATAATCATGAGGACATCGCCCACTCGAAACGTAAGCTTTAAAATATTACCCAACTCGCCTGCTGATGCGACGAAAGCAACCCCTGTAAAAGCAAATGCAACTCCAACTCCCTGTAAAAGGGTCACGCGGGTCCTGTAAGCGACAAAAGCCCCGACAAGCACCAACACAGGGATAACGCCTTGCAAAATACCGATATTTACACCGCTTGTTGTGTAGGCCGCGACGTAAAACAAACCATTAAATGATGAATAACCGACAACCCCCATGGCCGAAAAGAACCAGAGGTGGGGCTTCAAGTTTGGCCAATCGCGTCGCACTGGTTTATTGAAAAATACCAACAATAGCAGCGCGACGCCTAACCAACGCAAGGCCACCATCGCCATTGGCGAAATTTCACCAACAGCAAGTTGGCCAAATACCGCATTTGCTCCCCAGCACAATGTCGTAAAGACCACGAGCACATAGGCGAACCAAGTCCTCTCCAAAATTGAAGAAATCGGTGTCAGCACGTGTTTTATCCTATAGTGAAATTATGTCTTTCGACGCTCCCAATTCGTTGTCTTCGCTAAACCTTTAAGGGCTGGCGGTCAAGGGCGCGACAGTTAAACCCGGCCCTTGCTCGATTAAGCTGTCTCGAATAGGCTGTATGTCCACTTCGTTGACAAAGGCATTCACATGACCACAGACCATTCTTTAAGCGCAGGCTGGCGCGACCACCCGAGATATCCGGACCCTTTAATAGAAGCGTTGGATGAGCGCTTTCAAAAATACATCATTTTTAGCGCTGCTGTGGAGCGCCTTTATACGGGTTGCCGATGGTCAGAGGGTCCAGTCTGGTTTGGCGACGGGCGTTATCTTTTGTGGAGCGATATCCCCAACAATCGTATCTTGAAATGGGAAGAAGAAACCGGCGGCGTCAGTATTTACCGAAAGCCAACCAATTATGGGAACGGCCACACAAGGGATCGTCAAGGGCGATTGATCACATGCGAACATGGCGGACGTCGCGTGACACGGACAGAGTATGACGGGTCGATTACAGTCATCATGGATAACTGGCAGGGAAAGCCCCTGAATTCACCGAACGATGTGGTGGTAAAGTCGGATGGCTCCATATGGTTCACTGACCCCCCATTTGGCCTTCTGGGCAATTACGAGGGCAACAAGGCCGAGCCGGAATTACCCCAAGCCACTTACCGTGTTGACGGTGACACGTTGGAAGCCTCAATGCTCACAGACGATGTTCTGGGCCCGAACGGCCTGGCATTCTCACCCGACGAAAGCATTTTGTATCTCGTTGAATCCAGAGGAGAGCCATATCGAAAGATTTTGGCCTTCGACGTATCGGCAGATGGTAAGTCGATTTCCAACAAGCGGGTCTTTATTGATGCCGGTCCCGGTGGCACACCAGATGGTTTCCGTGTTGATGTTGATGGCAATCTTTGGTGTGGATGGGGAATGGGAGATGCAGACCTTGATGGTGTCCTGATTTTTGCGCCTGACGGGGACAAGATTGGCCGCATCAAACTCCCGGAACGGTGCGCCAACGTTTGTTTTGGCGGCCTAAAACGCAATCGGTTATTTATGGCCGCAAGCCAGTCCATGTATTCCGTTTATGTGAATACTCAAGGGGTTGCGGGAGGGTAACTTGGCAATCGAAATACGCACATTAAACCCCTATTTCGGGGCAGAGATCATCGGGCTGGACCTGTCCAAAGGGATTGATGACCCGTCTTTCCAAGTCATATGGGATACTTTCAACGAGCATGGTCTCTTTCTTGTTCGAGGTCAGGGATTATCCGTTGATGATCAAGTCAAACTGGGGCGGCGGTTTGGCGATGTGCAAATTCATGTCATGAACCAATATTTAATCAACGGTCATCCTGAGATTTATTACCTGTCTAACCTTGATCAAGATGGCAACCCGAATGGAAAACACCCTGACCGGGGAACGATGCATTGGCATACCGACGGTTCATGGAGAGACCGCCCTGGACAAGCAACGATCATGGTATCGGAAGTCCTGCCTGAAGAAGGCGGAGAAACCCATTTCTGTTGTGCCGAAGCCGCTTACGAAGCTTTGGACGACAGGACAAAAGAAGAAATTTCCGAATTACGTGTTGTCCATAACCTGGCGTTTTCACGACTGCGCAGGCATGGCGAGGATCCAATGACAGAAGCCCAAAAAGCAGAAGCCCCGCCAGTATCTCATCCCATGGTCCGTACGCACCCGGTCACAAAACGACAAAGCATATTTTTGGGCGATCATGCAGAATCGATTGAGGGTATGGATTACAATGCGGGTCGCAAGATGATCGACGAACTGAATGCGCGCATTGTTAAACCGGAGTTTGTCTACAAACATTCCTATCAGCCCGGCGATATCGTCGGCTGGGATAACCGGCGCATGTTGCATATTGCCACCCCCTATGACACCGCCAACGAACGCCGTGTTATGCGCCGTACGACAGTGCTGGGTGATGTGCCTGTTTAAGCGGCCTATGTAGACCTGCCACTCGCATCCTGATAGCGCGAAGCTTCCGAATATCCCGCAGCGACTGCGGGTGATAAAAAAAGTGAGTTCGGCGCAAATAATGAGTTGAACCCAACTTTTTTTGCCCTATTGCTATCGTTTAAGCGGCAGAGCAGCAGAAAAATTTTCTATGAGCGCTTCCCGCCTTCCCGATATCGCCTAATAACGAGAAGAGCCTTTACAGTGAAGAACAGAAAACCTGAAAAAACTTGCATTGGGTGGCGCGAATGGATTGGCTTTCCTGAACTCGGTGTCGATCGCATGAAGGCTAAGATTGATACCGGCGCAAAAACCTCTGCGATCCACGCTTTTCGCATAAAAAAAACAGGTGACGCAGAGGACCCACGGGTTGAGTTTTATCTGCATCCGGTCCAGCGTCGCAAGAACCCGGAAGTTCGGTGTTCGGCCCGCCTCGTCGATGAGCGCCCCATAAAAAGTTCAAATGGCGCATTGGAAATCCGTTACGTCATTGTCACCCCCATGCAACTCGGTTCATCAATTTGGAACGTCGAGTTGACCCTAACCGACAGAGACCAGATGGGGTTTCGCGCCCTTGTTGGCCGCGCTGCCATTCGAAAACGTTATATCGTTGACCCTTCGGCCTCGTTCTTAATGGGCCAATAAGGTGTATTTTAGGAGACTATTGTGAAACTTGCCCTTATGTGTCGAAACCCTGCTTTGTATTCTCACCAGCGATTAATTGAAGTCGCACAAGAACGCGGCCATGAAATTGATGTCATCGACCACCTTCGATGTTACGTCAACATCACCTCCCATCGCCCACAAATCCATTACGAGGGGAATATACTGCCAAAATACGATGCGGTTATTCCGCGCATCGGCGCATCAGTCACTTTCTTTGGCACAGCCGTGCTCAGGCAGTTTGAAATGATGGGTGTCTATCCCGTAAACGAGTCGGTCGCAATTACCCGTTCACGTGACAAACTGCGGAGCCTTCAATTGCTATCGCGCAAAGGGATCGGCATGCCGGTTACCTTATTCGCGCACAGAACCGGTAATGCTGACGAATTATTGGATATCATCGGGGGGGCTCCGGTGGTTATCAAGTTGCTTGAAGGTACGCAGGGTATTGGCGTCGTGCTTGGGGAAACCCACGATTCTGCATCGAGTATCATTCAGGCATTCGGTGGTGTGAAAACAAACATTCTGGTTCAGGAGTTTGTTAAAGAAGCCAACGGTGAAGACATAAGGTGTTTGGTTGTCGGCGATAAGGTGATCGCCTCGATGTTGCGTAAAGGCAAAGACGGTGATTTTCGATCAAACCTGCATCGCGGCGGCACGGCGTCTACCGTTAAAATCACGCCGACAGAGCGGCAAACGGCGGTTTCTGCGGCAAAGGCCATGGGCCTGAATGTTTGTGGGGTTGACTTGCTGAGGTCCAATCACGGCCCTGTTGTCATGGAGGTCAATTCATCCCCCGGTATTGAAGGTATTGAGAAGGCAACGGGGAAAGATGTTGCCGGCAAAATCATTGAATTTATTGAACGAAAAGCCGTTCCTGGCAAAACAAGGACCCGCGGACGTGGTTAAACCGACACGCGCGCCTTTTGTTTTAGGCGGAACATCCATCGCACCGGGGACCCGTGCCAACGTTGACTTACCGCTAAGTTTGCTCTCGGATCACACGCCAATAAGCCTGACGGTACAGGTCATTCATGGCAAACGGCCGGGGCCGACATTGTTGATTAATGGCGCTGTTCACGGCGACGAAGTCAATGGCGTTGAAATTATTCGGCGGATCCTTCGTCATTCATCGCTAAAACGTATGGCAGGGACGTTAATTGCGGTTCCCATCGTCAATGTTTATGGATTTTTGACCAACACGCGTTATTTACCAGACCGGCGCGACCTAAACCGATGCTTTCCCGGTTCCGCCACAGGTTCTCTGGCGTCTCGATTGGCACATCTTTATATGTCCGAGGTCGTCTCGCGCGCCAGCCACGGTATCGATCTCCACACAGCAGCCATTCACCGTTCCAATTTTCCGCAAATTAGATGTGATTATTCTGATCCGAAAGTCCGTGATTTGGCCATGAGTTTCGGTGTGCCCGTGGTACTGAATGCCGCCCTGCGCGAGGGTTCACTTCGTAAAGCAGCCCGCGATATTGGTGTCCCCATTCTTGTCTATGAAGCGGGAGAAGCCTTAAGGTTTGACGATGTTTCCATTCGTGCCGGCGTTCAGGGCATCATACGCGTTATGGGAGATTTAGGAATGATCCAGCAGCGACGGCAGCATGAAGCTCCGGCGGACCCGGTTATTTCGCGAAGCAGCGTCTGGTTGCGTGCGCCGGAAGGCGGTATTTTCAGGGCGCGCGCCAAGCTAGGGACCCAGGTCGCAGAAGGCGAGAACCTGGGAACCATCGCCAGCCCGTTTGGTGCCAGTGAATTTCCAATAATCTGCAGCGCAGACGGTATTATCATTGGAAAAACCAACCTCCCCAATGTGAATCAGGGCGACGGTATCTTTAATATTGCTAAAGTTTCCGATCCGGATGCCGCGGCGGAAGCCATCGACACCTTCCAAGACGATTGGGAACAGAGTGTTTAACCCCCTCGCCCCCAGTTAAGATGTGAATTGATTTACGACCATGAGGGATCACTAAGCAGGAAAAATCCAAGGGTATTCAATTCTTGGGACAATACATTCCTATTGGATGCATAAAGTGCTATGCTGAGGGCCAATACCAGACGATGTCAGTAATCCGTCAGGAAACTATCGTAGTTTTTGCCGATAAACGCCAAAAAACAAACGGCACCTGCAGGGGGTAACATTTTGTCCGCATACGATATTACAAAGCTAAATATTCTGGTCCTGGAAAAACATGTGCTTGTTCGCAAGCTCTTGACGGAAGTTTTTACGGAATTTGGAGTACCGAATGTGCAAAGCACACCAGAACCGGAAGTGGCCTGGAATATGTTTAGTGATTTCCCGACAGATATTATCCTGAGCGATTGGACACATGGTCTTGATGGCATGGCATTTCTGAGACGGGTGCGCCGCTCTGATGATACGCCGAACCCGTTTGTGCCCATTATTGTCGTCACCGCAAATACCGAGCTTCATCACGTCTGCGAGGCGCGTGATACCGGTATGACAGAATTCTTGGCGAAACCTGTCTCAGCGCGTCTTCTTTACACGCGAATTGTCAGTATTCTAGAGAACAATCGCCCGTTTATCCGGGCTTCACAGTTCTTCGGCCCTGATCGTCGCCGTCGCCGTATTGAGTTTATGCAGCAGGACCGGCGGCGCAGCCAAGTCGCCTAACCTGACCGATTTACCTGGATGGTTCAGAAAGTTGATCGAGGATAGGGCAATCGGGTCTGTCGTCCCCGTGGCACCGCTCGGTCAAGTCGATTAACGTCGCTCGCAAACCTTCCAGTTCAGCGATCTTGGCTTCTATCACCGCAATATGCGAAGTCGCCAATTCCTTCACAGACGCGCTCGCCCGGTTTCGATCATACCAGAGAGCCAGCAGCTCACCGACCTTTTTGATAGAAAACCCAAGGGTCCGTGACCGCTGGATAAAATTCAGAATATCCACATCACGTTGACCATAGGAACGATATCCGTTTCCCTGACGGTCGGCTGGCGGCAGCAGGCCGACACTTTCGTAATAACGAATGGTCTTTGTCGGGACGCCCGTTCGTTCTGACAGCACTCCTATTCTCATGCCCGACCGCCCCCTAAACGCCAAGTCTTAAGAAGCAAAGAGTTGGAAACCACTGAAACGCTGCTCAATGCCATTGCTGCGCCAGCGACGATCGGGCTCAGGACACCCGAAACTGCCAACGGAATTGCGATCAGGTTATATACAAAGGCCCAAAACAGGTTCTGTTTGATCTTACGGTATGTCATTCGGGAGACTTCCAACGCACCAATCACCAAAGACGGCTCGGAACGCATGAGGGTAATACTGGCGGTCGACATTGCCACATCTGTCCCGCTCCCCATGGCGATCCCCAAATCTGAATAAGCGAGTGCTGGTGCATCATTAACACCATCACCGACCATCGCCACGTGGCGCCCCTTGGACTTTAGGTGTCTGATTGTATCTGCCTTTTCATCGGGAAGTACGTTGGCAACGACATTTGAAATGCCAACCTGCGCAGCCACTTTATTGGCGGCATCCTGATTGTCACCGCTTAACAAGATCACTTCTACACCGCGCTCAATCAGTGTCTTTACCGTATCGGCGGCACTCGGGCGAACGGTATCTCCAATGGAAATCACCCCCAGCAAATTGCGGTTTTTAATATCACCCACCCAGATTAATGAATGGCCGTTTTGCGAAAGAGAGAACTCCCCGTTCGAAACAGAAGACAGGTCAATCTCCGACGTCTCCATCAGGCGCCGGCTTCCAATAACAAGCGATTGAGATCCGACATCTGCGGAGATACCACGCCCCGGATAGGAGCGGAATTTGACTGCCATTGGCACCGGGATGCCCTTCCCCTCCGCATATGCAATCACAGCTTTTGCCAAAGGATGTTCACTGCCCTTTTGCGCCGCAGCAACATTTCCGATGAGAGACATCTCGTCCTCTTGAAACACTTTCACTTCGGCGACCCGCGGCTTTCCCTCTGTTAGGGTACCGGTCTTGTCGAAGACCACACAATTGATCAGCCGCGCATGTTCTAAAGCGTCCATATCACGTATCAAGATGCCCGCCTTTGCGGCGGCTCCGGTACCGACCATTATTGCTGTGGGGGTTGCCAGACCAAGCGCACAGGGACACGCGATCACAAGCACGGTCGCCGCGTTGATAAGCGCATTTTCCACCGACCCACCCAACATGCTCCACCCCACAAAAGTCAGGATAGCGGTGACGATCATGAAGGGTACAAAATAACCGGCGATCCGGTCGACCAGTTTTTGTACTGGCGGTTTGCTTATTTGCGCAGTTTCAACCAGTTTAATGATCTGAGACAGTTTGCTGTCTGTTCCAATCGCCAAAGTTGTCGCCACCAATAAACCTTCGCCGTTCATCGCACCACCGATCAGGGTATCATTGACTTGTTTCTCGACCGGCAGGCTTTCCCCGGTCACCAGCGCTTCGTCGACATGGCTGGCGCCTTCAATGATACGCGCATCGGCCGGAATCCGTTCACCTGGTTTAATGACCAACACATCACCAACACGCAGCTTGTTGAGCGCGATTTCATGATCTTGCCCACCGACACGGACCCGCGCCGTATCTGGTCGCAAGGCAGACAGGCTTTTAATGGCAGAAACCGTATTGCGACGCGCGCGGGTCTCCAAATACTTTCCAAATAAAACCAATGTGATGACCGATGCTGACGCTTCAAAATAAAGCGAATGAGGGTCCATATCGACGCCATGTGTCCAAATCAAAAAACTACTGAGCCCCCACGTCGCAGTGGTCCCCAAGACCACCAGCGTATCCATATTCGCTGTGCCCGACTTAAGCGCCCGCCAAGCGGGCCCATAAAACCGCGCGCCGGGAATAAACTGTACAAATGATGCCAGCGCCAACTGGATCAAAGGAGGTATTGCGGTACTAGCCGGCGTCACCATCAAAACCATTTGCAGCCAAAACGGCGCGGTAAAGACCAATGCACCGGCCAGCAGGAACAGAGTTTGTCGGTCGTTATCAGAACCCTTCGATGCAGGTGCGCCTTCTGCAGGTATTAACTCTGCGTGATAACCGGCTTCAGTCACAACCGTTACCAAGTCATCAGCCGCCATTTGCGCGTCTTTTGAAAGCTGAACTTGTGCTTTTTCCGAAGCGAGGTTAACCGCGACCGTTTGCACGCCGTCTGCTGCCTCAAGGGCTTTTTCAACGCGCCCCGCGCATCCACTGCATGTCATGCCTGAAATCGCGAGATCAATGATCACGCTGTTTTTATGATCGGATACGATAGACCCCTGAGCGCCATCCATTAGCGAAACCTTCCATGATACAAGAAGGATAACATAAGCTTTCCCCTAACTGGAAGGTCAACATCCCAATTAAAGATATAAAAGAAGGGAAACCGTTATTGGCTCTGCGGACGGTTTGCGTGTGAATTAACAAAGGCTTCTAAATCTATTTGCGCGATCCGCCAGTCACGACCGAACTTTATGGCACGAAGTTCAGCGTCCTTGATCCAGGTTCTTACGGTGCTTTCTTTGACCTGAAGCAGATCTGCCACGTCATGTACGGTCAGCATTGGTCTACTTAACATCGCTTTGCCTCACAATAGGTCCTTTGGTCCCCTTGAAAACCATATGTTTTATCATATGTATTTATGAGTTTATATATGTTTGTGAATGTTTTTATAGTTTTTACAATCTTTATGAATGTGAATGACCATAACAGAAAACCATCACGCGATCCCCTACCAGGAAGGAACCCCAATGAATCCACAGAATATACTTGATCAGTTTATTGGCTCAAATGCCGGACAAACGGCCGGCGCGGCCTTGCAGAACGTGAAGGGCAAAATGGCAAACAGCGGGGTCGGTGGTATTGCCGGAGGCTTGGCAGCTGGGGGATTGCTCGGCCTACTTGTTGGAAACAAAAAGGCCCGAAAAACTGTTGGCAATATTGCTGGTGGCGTTGTTGGCTATGGTGGTGCAGCAGCACTTGGGGCATTTGCCTTTAATGCCTATCAGAAATGGCAAGCAAACTCGCAAGGCAATTCAGCCGGCAGTCAAGTTGCGCCTGCATCAACACCACAAGCGCCGGCGCACTATGCCCCTCCTCCTGCCCAATCAAACTTTATTCCCAGCGCGGCGCCGGACAGTGCGGGCCGTCCTTTTGAATTGGCCCTCATCCTTGCCATGATCGTTGCAGCCAACGCAGATGGTCATATTGATTCCGAGGAACAAAAAAGAATTTTTGATAAAGTTGCCGAATTGCCGCTGGCCGCTGATGACAAAGCCTTTGTTTTTGACGCCTTGAGCAAGCCACCCAGCCTCAGTGAGGTCGCGGTCCTGGCGCAAAATCAGGAACAGGCCGTCGAGATCTATCTGGTATCACGATTTGCCATCGATCCCGACCATCCAATGGAAAAGGCCTATCTGGAAGCTTTGGGAAGCAAACTCAATTTACCCGCCGAGCTGATTGTTCATTTGGAACAACAGGTCCAGCAGGCTACCGCCGGGTAAAGAATCATCCCGAAAGTCGCTCCATTGACGGCCAAACAACACCTGCGCCTGATCCCGTTCACACGCAAATTTTAGCGCCACTTGCGGGGGCTTGTGTGCCTACGTCGAAATCCCCCGCTCAGGCTTGACGAGACCGTTGGCACGGCTATTGTTAGGCGACCCTTCAGGGATATGGATAAAACTAACCTTATTTTTTAAAAACACCTTTTAAGTAACTGAAATGTTTGTATTAATAGATAATTACGACAGCTTTACCTATAACCTCCTTCATTATATTGGAGAGCTGGGAACGGAAGTCGTCGTCCATAGAAACGACAGTTTAAGCGCCGAACAGGTTATGGCATTGGCTCCTGAAGGGATTGTTCTGTCGCCCGGTCCTTGCGATCCGGACAAGGCAGGTATTTGCCTTGAACTTGTTGAGAAAGCAGCCGGTACCGTTCCGATCTTTGGTGTTTGTCTGGGACATCAATGTATTGGGCAAGTGTTTGGCGGAACTGTTGTTCGCTCCCCGGAACCCATGCATGGCAAGGTAAGCGACATAACCCACACTGGAACCGGCGTCTTTACCGGACTTCCGTCTCCGTTCTCTGCGACCCGATACCATTCACTGTCCATAGATCCTTCAACCGTGCCTGATTGCCTTGAGGTGACAGCGCAGAGCGCGGACGGTGTTATTCAGGGAATGAGCCATCGTGAATTGAATGTTCACGGTGTACAATTTCATCCAGAAAGCATTGCGTCAGAACACGGCCACAAACTTTTGCAAAACTTTATCGATATGGCAGGCAGGAGACAGGCGGCATGAGTGACGATTTAAAGCCTTATATCGCCCAGATTTCTGACGGGAAGACATTAAGTGCGGCGGAAGCGGAAGCCGCCTTTAACGTAATCATGTCCGGCGAAGCTGCTGAATCCCAGATCGGCGCGTTTCTCATGGGCTTGCGTATGCGTGGCGAAACGGTCGATGAAATAACCGGTGCTGTCCGAACCATGCGGGCGAAGGCAACGAGGGTAACCGCCCCTTCAGACGCCATGGACATCGTTGGTACGGGTGGCGACGGCTCCGGAACTTATAATATTTCAACAGCAACGGCATTTGTCGTCGCCGGTTGCGGCGTCCCCGTCGCCAAGCACGGAAACAAAGCCGTATCGTCAAAGTCCGGAGCGGCCGATGTGTTAACGGTTCTTGGCGTTAATCTGGACGCGGAATTTCCTCTTGTAGAACAAGCCATGGGTCAGGCCGGGATTGGTTTTCTAATGGCACCACGCCATCACAGCGCCATGCGGTTTGTCGGCCCTGTACGCGCGGCAATGGGGATCAGGACGATTTTCAATATCTTGGGCCCCCTTTCCAATCCTGCGGGCGTCAAGCGCCAATTTACGGGGGTTTATGCAAAAGAACTGGCGGAACCGATGGCATTGACGCTTAAGAACCTGGGGTGCGAGGCCGCATGGGTGGTTCATGGCTCAGATGGTTTGGATGAACTGACGACGACGGGCCCCAGTCATGTGGTGGCTCTGGACGCTGGTTCGGTAAAGACATTCGAGGTCGCCCCCGAAGATGCCGGGTTACCCACCGCTTCAGCGCAAGACCTCAAAGGTGGCGATGCTGCCGTAAATGGCGCTGCAATAGAAGCCTTGCTGGCCGGTGAAAAAAACCCGTATCGCGATGTCGTTGTGTTTAATGCCGCAGCAAGTTTGATTGTTGCCGGAAAAACCAGCGACTTAAGGGAAGGCGCAGCATTGGCAGAGGCTTCAATTGATGACGGCAAAGCCCAAGCGGCTCTGGATCAGTTGGTCAAGATTACGAATTCCGCAGCATGAGTGACGTGCTGACCAAGATTTGCGATGACAAGTTGCGCCATATTGCGAATTGCAAGGCGGAACGATCGTTTTCATCGCTCGAACAGCTGGCCCCCCTGGCGGGTAAACCACGTGGGTTTATTGACGCCTTAAGAAAGCGCGTGGATGCTGGTCAGTATGGCTTGATCGCGGAAATCAAAAAGGCCTCCCCCTCTAAAGGTTTGATCCGCGCTGATTTTGATCCGGCATCGCTCGCTACTGCCTATGAGGCGGGCGGCGCTACGTGCCTCTCCGTTCTGACCGATGTTCCCTATTTTCAGGGTGATGACCGATATTTGGGCGACGCTAGAAATGCTGTCGACTTGCCCGTACTTCGCAAGGATTTTATGCTCGACCCCTACCAAGTGGTGGAGGCCAGATCACTTGGTGCTGATTGTATTTTGCTGATTATGGCCGCCCTTTCGGACGCGCAGGCCGCAGAACTGGAAGATTGCTCCCTTGAATGGGGCATGGATGTTTTGATTGAAGTTCATAACGCTGATGAGCTGGATCGTGCCTTACGGCTAAAAAGCCCATTGGTCGGCGTCAACAATCGCAACCTCAAAACACTTGAGGTCGATATTGTGATGACCGAGACGCTGGCCGAACGCGTTCCTGATGACCGATTGCTGGTAAGCGAAAGTGGCCTATATACACCGGATGACCTTACGCGCATGTCCCGCGCCGGGGCCAATTGTTTTCTGGTTGGAGAATCTTTGATGCGTCAGGATGATGTTACACACGCCGTTAAAACCCTTATGGCCCGCTAAAATGAGCGCCTTTACCCATATCGACCAAGATGGAAACGCTGTCATGGTAGATGTTTCCAACAAACAGCAAACTGAGCGACGGGCGACCGCTAAAGGGTCCGTGGTTATGCAACCGGAAACCCTTGCATTGATAATGGAAGGTGGCATGAAAAAAGGCGATGTTCTTGGTGTTGCCCAACTGGCTGGGATTATGGGAGCCAAGCAAACACCGAACTTAATCCCCCTCTGTCATCCCCTTTCCCTTTCATCTGTCAAAGTTGAACTCACCTGCAACCCGGACGCCAACGCCGTCGAGATCACAGCGACCTGTAAACTATCCGGTCAAACGGGTGTCGAAATGGAGGCGCTAAGTGCGGTATCTGTCGCCGCCTTGACCGTTTACGACATGTGTAAGGCAGTTGATAAAGGAATGCAGCTTTCCAATATCCGGCTGGTCCACAAATCCGGTGGCAAATCCGGCACCTTTGAAGCGGCATAAGCTGTGATTTCTGTAGAAGAAGCGCTGACCAAAGTATGCCAAGGGTTTAGCCCTTTAGGCGTCGAAGCCATATCCATTGAACACGCATTGGGCCGCGTGCTGGCGGAAGACGTCGCGTCTCGGCTCAGTCATCCGCCGGTTGCCGTATCCGCAATGGACGGCTATGCGGTCCGAGGCATGGATGTCTCTGATGCGCCGTGCACTTTACAGCAAGTCGGCGAATCTCAGGCAGGAAAAGGATTTGATGGAACCGTAGGCGCCGGCCAAACAGCGCGTATTTTTACCGGCGCACCAGTACCAGAAGGCGCCGATACCATTGTTATTCAGGAAAACGTCGAGACAGACGGATTGTCTGTCCGTGTCCTGGAACCTGCTCCTATGGGAAAGTTTGTTCGGTCTGCCGGGCTGGACTTTAAGATCGGCGACGTCTTGCTGACGAAAGGCCAGGTTCTGTCGGCAAGGTCCATTGGTTTACTCGCCAGTATGAATGTCCCCTGGATCCACGTGCACAGAAAACCGCGGGTTGCCATTATGTCGACCGGCGATGAACTTGTGATGCCAGGAGATACCGTGGGGCCGGACCAGATTATCAATTCGAACGCGCTTGCCGTCTGTGCCTATATAACCGCATTGGGCGGTATCCCCGTTAACCTGGGCATTGCGCGCGATACGGAACAATCCTTGCGGGAGAAACTGGTCGGCGCAAAGGGTGCCGATTTGTTGATTACAATTGGCGGCGCATCTGTTGGTGATTATGATCTGGTTCAATCCGTCATGCGCGAACAGGGCCTTGATCTCGGGTTCTATAAAATTGCCATGCGCCCTGGAAAGCCTCTGATCTTCGGAAACCTTAACGATGTTCCGGTTCTGGGGCTGCCAGGGAACCCAGTATCAGCCGGCGTCACATCGGTCATATTTGTGAAAGCAGCAATAGAAGTCATGCTGGGGCAAACCCCAAAGACAACACCCCAAGATACAGCCGTTTTAGGGGCCGATCTTGATAGCAACGATCAACGCCAGGAATATCTGCGGGCAAAATTAGCTGCCGGCCCGTCGGGCGAAGCCATCGCCATGCCGTTTACGGGACAAGACAGCTCAATGATGGCCCGTTTTACCGACGCGGATTGCCTTATTATCCGGGCGCCTTTTGCACCTCCCGTTAAAACAGGCACTGTTGTCCCGATCATACGTTTGAACTTTGGCCATATCGGCTTTTAATCTGAACAACCGTCATAAACTTGTAAATTTTTTATCAAATACCACCTTGACGCAAAACAAGAACTAAATTAGAACAGTTGTGAACGTTTTCTATTTGTTCTATATTTTGTAGGCGCTGCACTCGCAACCTACCAATCCTTCGACAATCGAATGAGTTAGTCGGGGGATATCTTGCAAGGGGATTAAAATGCTAACAAAGAAGCAATATCAACTGTTGATGTATATCGATGAAAAACTGCGTGTTAGCGGCATATCCCCATCCTTTGATGAAATGAAAGAGGCTCTGAACCTGAAGTCCAAATCGGGAATTCACCGATTGATTACCGGTCTTGAAGAGCGTGGGTTTATCCGACGCCTGCCCCATCGGGCCAGAGCGCTTGAGGTTTTGCGTTTACCAGAGAATGCGGATACACCAACCCAAGCCAAACAACCCACCGAAGCGAAGGGTTTCGCGCCCAATGTTATTAAGGGTGATTTCAGTATTCCAGGCATGCAAGCATCAGGCGATGCGTCGGCCGTTGAAATTCCTTTGTATGGCAAGATCGCGGCGGGTACGGCTATTGAAGCCTTGCGCGATAATTCAAACAAGATTGACATTCCAGCTGATATGCTCGGCGTTGGCGAACACTACGCGCTCGAGGTTGAGGGTGAATCCATGATTGAGGCGGGTATTTTAGATGGCGATACAGTTTTAATCCGCCGGGCCGATACCGCTGATAACGGTGAAATTGTCGTGGCGCTTGTTGACGATTTTGAAGTGACCCTAAAACGTATTCGCCGCAAGGGTGAATCAATTGCACTTGAGCCCGCAAACGCAGCATATGAAACGCGTATTTGTGGCCCGGATCAGGTCAAGGTACAAGGTCGCTTGGTTGGCCTTCTCCGGCGATATTAAATGCGCCTGCACCGGGCCATGTTATAAGGATCCGGTTTTCTTCGAGCCTCTTTTAAGAACCCATGGTCTATCGCCGCGGCCATGGCTGGACGATTTCAACACGATAAGGCCATTTCGTACCGAGATCGCGTAAGTCCCCTCTCGCCACAAATCAAAACGATCAATCTTGAGGCTTGCTGGGCACCGATTGCGGATTGGGACCAGGGAGATAAGCAAATCAGCAAACCAGCAATCCTCGTATAGGGCCGCTTCAGTCTTAACGATCACGATCCTGATATCGCCTTTTTTGTATATGCACGCCGATAGGTCGCATCGCAGAGGCTGACCCTGGTTTTTTGCGAGGTTAGCTAAATGAATAGGAACGACACTTCGTAGACCAAAATGCCGAAGCCATAGCTCCCTGTCTCTTCGGGCTTTCCGTGGATCAGAAACGTATAAATGTCCGCTATCCGTTTTGACGGCAAAAAGACGTGCATCACCGTCGACAATTAAATCCACCTCAGGAACCACATAAACAGACAGAAGTCCTATCGCAATGCATGGAATGGCCAAGAGACGCCATCTATGTCGCCAAATAAACAGCCAACTCCCCGCCAGCGCCAATAGGGCAATGCCCCAAGTGGGCATAGATGAGATCCGAGTCACGGCACCTGGCCAGCTAGAAACCATCTCAGCAATCCAAACGATGGCCTCAATCCCCCACCCCATCGGCATCAATGCCCAAGGCTCTAGACCGAAAGGCATTGTGATAAAACCAATGACCGCCCAAGGCATAACCCATAAAGCTGTAATGGGTACGGCAAAAAGATTGGCAAACAAACTGTATTCGGCAAACTGATTGAAATGATACAGAGCAAATGGAGCCGTTGCAGCGCTTGCCACGATTGTCGTCATACAGACACCGCCGACATATGTGCAAACCGTCGCAACGGGTCGGGGTAAGAAAGTTGATGTTTTGTGTTCAAGACGTTTATTCCGATAGGACGCCCAGATCTCGTAGCCAGCAACAAGCGCAGCCGCAGCAGCAAAGGACATTTGAAAACTGGCTCCGAGCAAACTTTCAGGCTGAATGAGCAGGACAACAACGGCAGCCCAGGCAACGGATCGCAATGAAATGCCACGACGGTCCATGACTACTGCGACAAGAGCAATCGCCGCCATCAGGAACGCACGTTGAGTTGGCAGTGTGGCTCCAGCCAGCATGGCATATAAAAACGCCGCGATGATCGCCACTCCGGCAGCCCATTTCTTAATGGGAAACCGCAGGGCAACGCCCGGAAAGACAACCAAAAGCATACGAATTCCACTAAAGACAATGCCGGCGACCAGGCCAATATGCAGTCCCGAAATGGCCAATAAGTGCGCCAACCCCGAATTTCTCAGGCTTTCGAGAATGGGCTCAGCCACGGCCCGCTTTTCACCGGTCATTAAGGCGGCAGCAATTCCGCCCTCAGGCGATGCAAGACCCGAGAGAATACGAGACGTGACCCGGTCACGCAATTGAGCGATCCAATATGGCAAATTCATCTCGTGCGCGTCCCCGGATTTCGCCGTAACCTGAAAGGTTCCCATGGCAAAACCAAAAGCGCCGATTTGCTGAAAAAATGCGTGTCGCTGAAAATCAAAGCCGTCCGGAATTGCCGGTGCGCCAGGCGGGGCCAAACTCGCCCTCCCCTTGACCCAGTTACCGGGTTCAAATTTGGGTTGTTCTCCCCGAATGCGGATACGAATTCGTTTCGGCAAAAGATGCGGCTCTACTTTGGATATCTGCAGATTTTCCAGTGTAAGCCTGACACCAGAAGGATAATGTTCAACCTGTCTGATTTGCCCTTGGACGGTTGCGAACGATAGGTTTTTCTGTAACACGGGCGCCACGACCTGTTGGGTTCTAATCTGCGCCGCGGTGAACCCCAAAGCCATCAGTATCAATAATGACAGAGCCCCTATGCCAGCGCCCATTTCTCCCGATCGGTAGAACCGGCGCAACCACCAAGAAAGAGCCATAAAAAATACAGTGACGACAACGCCAAGCCAAACCGGGGGCTCAAACTCAAGTTGGAAATACCCACCTATTCCTAATGCAATAAAAACAGGAGCCCACAGCACCCAGCGTTCCCGGTCTTTTAACAAGGCACTTCGGATCGCTGTCACCACGCTATACAATCGCGCACTCCGCTCGGTTCATAAGTCGCAGGGTCATTTTTCACCATTACTTATAATAGTAAACACAAGCGCTTAGGCAGCGGCAACTAAACTTCGAAAAGCAGCCACACTTTTGCTGCACATGCTAAATATATGTGCTACACCACGTCACAACATTTAGACAACGAATTGGACCCGATCAGCGAATGCCCGTAGTTACCCGTTTTGCACCCTCTCCCACAGGATATCTTCATATTGGAGGAGCGAGAACAGCCTTATATAATTGGCTTTTTGCCCGCCATCATCAACTCCATGGTGACGGTGGAAAGTTCTTATTGCGTATCGAAGATACAGACCGGGCCAGATCAACAGATGACGCGGTTACAGCCATTTTGGATGGCCTGACGTGGTTAGGCATGGACTGGGACGGCGACGCAGTTTCTCAATTTGAGCGCGCAGACGCCCATCGCGCTGCTGCTGAACAATTGCTGTCTACCGGCAATGCGTATAAGTGCTATTGCACACCAGAAGAATTGACCGAAATGCGGGAAAAAGCCAAGACTGAAGGCCGCAAACGCATGTATGACGGGCGCTGGCGTGACCGTGACCCTTCAGAGGCCCCTGATGGTATCAACCCGGTTGTTCGCCTGCGTGCCCCTCAGGAAGGCTCCACAACGATCCAGGATCTGGTTCAAGGCGACGTGAAGGTTGAAAATCAGGAACTTGATGACATGGTTCTCCTGAGAGCTGACGGAAGCCCGACCTATATGCTGGCCGTCGTCGTCGATGATCACGATATGGAAGTCACCCATGTTATTCGTGGCGACGATCATTTAACGAATGCGTTCCGACAAACGCAGATATACGAGGCACTCGGCTGGGCAGTTCCTCAATTCGCTCATATCCCCCTTATTCACGGACCTGACGGGGCAAAAATGTCCAAGCGCCATGGAGCACTCGGCGTTGACGCCTATCGTGATCAGGGTTTCTTGCCGGAGGCGCTCTGCAATTACTTACTTCGCTTGGGCTGGTCCCATGGAGATGATGAAGTCATTTCAACTGAACAGGCGACTGAATGGTTCAAACTGGATGCCGTTGGCCGTTCTGCTGCCCGTTTCGATTTTGCAAAACTGACGAATTTAAATGGGCAATACATCCGCAGCGCAGACAATGAACGTTTGTCAGAACTTGTCATAAAAACGTTATCTCAAAAATTGGACGGAAAGCTTGCCGAAGGGACCCCTGATCGGCTAAAAAAGGGGATGGATGGGTTAAAGGAACGCGCTAAGACAATTGTCGAACTAACTGAAAGTGCTGAATTTTATGCAAAACCCCGTCCACTAACAAAGACTGAAAAGGCCCTGGGAATTCTCGATTCTGATGCGCTGGGTCATTTGACACAATTGCGAAATGATCTCTCGGCACTGGCAGAATGGCAAGCTGATGAAATTGAAAATACCATTAAGGCGTTTGCTGAATCGTCCCAGCTCAAATTGGGAAAGGTTGCACAACCACTTAGAGCCGCACTAACAGGCACGACCGTGTCACCCAGCGTTTTTGACGTGATGGTTATACTGGGTCGTGAAGAGGCACTCGGTCGTATCGATGATGCGATTTCCGGAGTGTAAGACGCCCTCCAAAATCTTGGGGCTATGTGATTTTGAGAGCCAACAATGCGCATATCGCGCAAGACGTTGGCATGTACTTGAGGAAAGGTGAAGACATGAGCGATAAACCAAGCAATACGTACACGCTTACAGACAACAGCACAGGAAAGTCCTACGATCTTGCTGTCCTGCCCGCATCCATAGGCCCAGATGTCATTGATGTTCGCAAACTGTATGCCGATACCGATCATTTCACTTATGATCCTGGATTTACATCTACAGGAAGTTGCGAGTCGAAAATCACCTATATTGACGGTGATCAAGGAGTTCTCCTTTATCGCGGTTATGCGATTGATGAATTGGCCCAGGATTCTGATTTTATGGAGACCTGCTATTTGCTTCTTTATGGCGAGTTACCAACCAAAGAGCAAAAATTCAAATTTGAGCACGACATCACCTATCACACGATGTTGCATGAACAGCTTAACTACTTCTTCCGTGGTTTCCGTCGGGATGCGCACCCTATGGCCGTTATGTGCGGTGTTGTTGGGGCCTTGTCCGCTTTCTATCACGATTCAACCGACATCACCGATCCAAAGCACCGGATGGTCGCTTCTTATCGCCTGTTGGCAAAAATGCCGACCATTGCAGCGATGGCATACAAGTTTTCCATAGGTCAGCCCTTCGTATACCCACGGAACGACCTGACCTATGCTGAGAACTTCCTCTACATGATGTATTCAACGCCGTGCGAAGAATATGAAATCAATCCTGTCTTAGCAAAGGCTATGGATAAGATTTTGATCTTGCATGCGGATCATGAGCAAAATGCTTCGACCTCAACAGTTCGCCTGGCTGGTTCCAGTGGTGCCAACCCGTTTGCCTGTATTTCTGCAGGTATTGCCTCACTTTGGGGCCCTGCACACGGCGGTGCCAACGAAGCCGTGTTGAATATGCTTGAAGAAATTGGCGATGTTTCCAACATCCCGGCCTTTATTGCGAAAGCCAAAGACAAAAATGACCCCTTCCGGTTGATGGGCTTTGGTCATCGGGTATACAAAAACTTCGATCCGCGCGCCAAGGTTCTGCAGGAAACCTGCCATGAGGTCTTAAATGATCTGGGTATCACGGACGAACCGCTTCTTGATATTGCCGTAGAACTTGAGCGCATTGCACTTGAGGACCCCTACTTCATCGAAAAGAAACTCTATCCGAACGTTGATTTTTACTCAGGAATCATCTTCCGGGCCATGGGCATCCCGACCAGCATGTTTACAGTGCTGTTCTCCGTCGCGAGAACGGTCGGCTGGGTTGCGCAATGGAACGAGATGATCGAAGACCCCTCACAAAAAATCGGGCGCCCTCGTCAGCTCTATACGGGCGAAACAGGACGGCCTTATGTAGATGTCGACAAGCGTTAACATCCTAACATAAGACAAATGAAAACGGCGCTCCCAAGGGGCGCCGTTTTTTTATGGGCGTTTGCGTTTGGAGTTCTTTCGCATACGCCGTGCTACAAATCGCCAATCATCGCCACGAGCACGAAAGATAGAATTGCCACTTGATCATTACGGATTGCTCAGAATATCGATTATTCCTTCGCAGGCCGCGCCGCCCCGCATGGCGCTTAAACCAATCCTATTTTCGACCAGGGCAGGATATTTGGGTTCTTGCCGGTGACGGACCGGATGGCATTGGCGACGGCAGGACCAATGGGCGGTGTTCCGGGTTCGCCAACACCGGTAGGCTTTTCTGATGATTGCACAATATGAACCTCGATTTCTGGCATATCCGCCATTCTTAAAGGCTCATACGTATCGAAATTTGCCTGATCGACTTCGCCGTTGGTCAACGTCACTTCGTTACGCATGACAGCACCCAGGCCATATCCAATCCCGCCTTCGATCTGGGCTTTAATGTTATCGGGATTGATGGGGACCCCGCAATCAACCGCGGCTATAACTTTAATCACCTTAATTGTACCATCGTCCTGCAACGCGACCTCAGCCACCTGGGCCACGTAAGTGCTGAACGATTTATGAACGGCAACGCCCCGCCCATGATTTTTCGGTAACGCAGCTCCCCAGCCAGATTTTTCAGCAACCAACTTGAGGACATTTGCCTTTCGGGTATCGGTTTTCAAGTAGGATAACCGAAATTCAACCGGGTCTTTGCCTGCTGCTTCAGCCATTTGATCCATCATTGTTTCCATGACATAGGCGTTGTAGCTATGACCAACGGATCGCCACCACAAGGTCGGTACCGCAACCGTTGGTGAATGGAGTTCAACGTGATGATCAACAAAGTCATAGGGCGTATTTGCGGTGCCTTCAATTGATGAGTGGTCAATGCCGTCACGGACGGCGGCTTTTTCAAAGTTGGTGCTGGTAAAGATCGACTGTCCGACAATTCGGTGGTGCCATCCGGACAAATTACCATCGGCGTCCACGCCGGCTTTAACCTTATGAACGTACATGGGGCGGTAATAGCCACCTTTGATATCATCTTCGCGGGTTCGGACAATTTTAATGGGTTGGGTTTTCCCCCAAATTTGGGAAACCAGAGCCGCTTCTGCCGCATATTCCGAATTGTAAATGCCACGACGTCCAAATGAACCACCCGCCCACATCGTGTTGACATAGACTTGCTCAGGTTTGAGCTTAAGGATCGAACTGACCACTATCTGGTCCATCGTCTGGAGTTGCGAACCGGTCCACAAGGTTACCTTATCGGCTTCGGCCAAAATGGTAATGTTTATGGGTTCCATAGGCGCATGGGCCAGATAGGGAAACTCATAAATCTGCTCGACCGTTTTGACGGCGCTGTCAATTGCCGATTTTGTATCCCCCTTGGTATGGGCCACGGGGCCGGGCTGTTCTGCCAGTTGTTTGTATTCCGCAATCAGATCTGTGGAATTGCGGTTTTCCGAGGCACTGAAGTCCCAGTCTGTTTCGATGACGTCGCGGGCTTTATATCCGGCCCAGGTATTTTCTGTAAAAATGATAAGTCCGGTTGGGCCGGGTCGCGCATCAATAAATCCTTTGATGGATTTCGCCTTGTCCATGTTAAACGATTTGAGGGTCGCGCCCCAACGCGGCGGATGGATGACCATGGCGTGAACCATGTTGTCGATTTTAAAGTCCATACCATAGGTACGAAGCGCGCCGGTTGACTTGTTTTTAACATCAACCCGAGGAAATGATTTTCCGATATAGACCCATTGGTCCGGTGTTTTCACCGATACATTTTCGGGCAATGTTTGCGCACTTGCCAGATCAGCCAGGTCACCAAAGTTTGCTGACTTCCCGGAAGCATGGGTTATGCGGCCTGCGGAGACATTTATTTCCCCTTCAGATACGTCCCATTTTGAAGCCGCTGCCTTGACCAAGGCCAAACGTGCCGCGGCACCGGCTTGGCGATATTGATCAAAGGAATTCGCCATGGCGTTGGAGCCACCCGTTCCCTGCACGCCAAAATGCAGGTTTTTATAGAGCGCGGTGTTGGCTGGCGCGAACCGGATTTCGACTTGATCGATTTTAGCATCCAACTCATCAGCCACCAAAGTTGCCAGACCCGTTGCGGTTCCCTGCCCTTTGTCCAAGTGTTTGGATATAACAAATACGCGACCTTCCGGCGTAATTTCGACAAAAGGGTTCATGGGAGCTGATGGAGCCGCCTGCCCCGGAGCGGACGGCGTTATCGTGACAGCCGTACCAACAATTAAACCCAGCCCGGCACCGCCGCTTAACTTCAGAAATCCGCGACGCGTTGGCGTGAGCGCTTGTTCCAAACCCAGGGCATTTACCAGTTCGGTTTTAGATGCATTGTCTAAAAAATGTAACATGACTTAAGCCTCCATCAATTCTGCGGCACGGTGTATGGCCTTGCGGATCCGGGCATAAGCTGCACAGCGACAGACGTTGCCGTTCATGGCATCATCAATATCCCGATCCGTTGGATTAGTTATTTCGACCAAAAGCGCCGAGGCGGACATGATTTGCCCGGATTGGCAATATCCACATTGTGGCACTTCCAACTCTTGCCAAGCGGCCTGAATAGCCTTGGACGCTTTTGAATCGACGGCTTCGATTGTGGTGATATTGGCGCCCTTTGCGTCTTCCAGAACAATTTGACAGGACCTGACCGGGGAGCCGTCCATATGAACGGTACAGGCGCCGCACAGGCCTTGCCCGCATCCGAATTTTGTACCCGTCATATCCAAGTGATCGCGCAGAACCCAAAGAAGCGGAGTGTCCCCGTCAGCGTCGACACTCAACTTTTCTCCGTTAACTTCTATACTTGTCATGTCTGTGTTCCTTCGTTCCTTTGAAATATGATCCAGCTAGAACCTGGGAGGCGATCCATGGTGTGGGGAGCGTGAAATGAATTCTGTCCTATTTTGTCAATTTGTCATTCTGCGGACTGCAATCAGAGAGCCTGTGTTTTTTGTTTCTTTATTCAACTACCAATATACGGGCTTTGGCGCGGTTCTGCTTGCCGAATTCTCCAAAATACCTGCCTATTTCTCCAGCAACCCTGCCTGGCAGGTTTAATTAGTATGGAAAAAGATTATGCTATAACTCTGGAAACGGAGTGTTAGATGGTGCAACAACAATTCATTGATAAAGTTCGTGAATACGCAGAAAGAAAAGGAATTGATGAGACCTATTTTGAAACAGATGTGCCCGGATTATTTGCTTTGGTTTACACCCAGCCAACGCAGTTTGAAGCATTTGTGTACGAAAGCGCTGTTAGCCTCATCATGCAGGGCAGAAAAAGGACGGTAATTGGTGACCGACAAGTGGATGCCCGTTCGGGAGACACCTGCATTATCAGCCATGGCCTAACGGTCTTTGCCAAAATTATTGAGGCAAGCCCTGAGCGGCCTTATATCGCCCTGGTCCTGAAGCTTGATCTCGCTATTGTCCGCAGCCTGATCGATCAAATCGATGAGACAGAAAGTGAAACCGAAGCAGTCCGTGCCTACGAAGTAGATCATTCGGACGCCGCTTTTCTGAATGCGATGGAGCGTTATTTCAATTTGAACGAAAATCCGTTGGAAGCAAAAGTGATGGCTCCTCTGGTTCTCAAGGAACTTCATTTCAGAATGTTAATGGCACCGCATGGCGGAATGTTACGGAAACTACAGCAACGCGGCAGCCATGCCAGCCGTATTTCAAATGCAATTACTCTAATCCGGCAAAACTATTTGACGCCTATCGTCGTTGGGGATCTGGCGGAAACAGTCGGCATGAGCCCCTCCTCTTTCCATGCGCATTTTAAATCAATCATCGGCCTGTCGCCTCTTCAATATCAAAAAGACCTGAGATTGATGGAGGCCCGTCGTTTGCTGCTCGAAGGAACCCATACGGTTTCCAGCACGGCTTTCGAGACAGGATATGAAAGCCCAACGCAATTTAGCCGCGAATATGCTCGAAAATTTGGCGTACCACCACGCCATGATTTATCGCCGCGCGCCGACTCTGTCTAGGTCGCTCACCAAGCTTGCAAACAAAATCACGCGGCACCGTCATCCGAACCACAATCCGGCCTTCTCCTCATCACTCTATATTCGTCGTTTGGGTTTCTCGGTCATGCTTACCTTTACGCAAAAGTTAAGCGGAGAGTTTTTATCTGCTTACTGGGCGTAAAACTGCAAATTAGGAGATCGGATATAATCCTAGTTCGCCATAACATTAATTTTTATGGGCTTTAGCTAATAGAATTCAAAATTGTTACCGCGGCTTTATGACTTGGTGTTTTGTTGTCATCAGGCGACAACATTGCGATGGCTTGATCGAAAGCGTCAATCTGATGGGCCCGTAACGCTGGATCGGATAATAAATTTAACAGTTGGGGTGCCAGCTCTTCTGAACGGAACTTCTCTATCAGGAATTCAGGCATAACTTCACGGTTCAGCAGAATATTGATCAAGCTCGCATATTTGGCCGTAACCAACCGCTTTCCAATCCATGCCGTTAGCCAATTGACCTGATACCCAATCACCGTCGGCGTTCCCACAACAGCCAATTCAAGTGCTACGGTACCAGAAGCGGCAAGGGCCACATTGGCGGCGGCCATGGCAGGGTATTTATCGACGTTATTATCGACAACCAACACGTCAAATGGCCAGTTCGCAAGCTCTTTCTTCACCGCGTCCGCCACCTGCCCGGTTGTCACACAGACCAACTGAAGGGACGGTATATGTTTAACCAGTTCAATGGCCGTATCTTGAAAAACAGGTAAATGTCGGCTGATCTCGCCAGAGCGACTGCCGGGCAACAGCGCTAAAACGGGTGCATCCGGGTTTATACCATGGCGCTCCCTGAAGACACCGCCATTGGCAGAAACAGCTTCACTTTCAACAACTGAATGGCCGATAAAGGTCGAAGAGAGACCTTCTTTTTCAAAATACGCAGGCTCAAATGGGAATAAGCAGAGAATGTGGTCGAGAAACTGTGCCACCTTTCGAGCGCGCCCCGGACGCCATGCCCAAACCGTCGGCGCAACCATATGGACCAATGGAACTCCCGCTCCTTTTAATCGCTTGCTAACTCGAAACGAGAAATCAGGAGCATCAATTGTCACAACAACATCAGGTTTTTGCGCTTTAACATCAGCGACGACTTGCGAAATGCGCCGCAACAGCCTGGGTATTTGTGGTAGAACCTCGGCGATCCCCATAACCGACAAATCGCTCATCGGGAAAAGCGACCTCAACCCCTGAGCCACCATGTCAGGACCTCCAACACCGGAGAACTTGATATTTCCTGCGGTTTGATGGCTTAACTCTGCCATCAACCGTCCGCCAAGAGCATCCCCGGAAGGTTCTCCTGCAATCACATAGATATGTAATGTCGATTTGGGTTGCATAATGCGCCCTTATAATCTGCTTCAAGCGCGAACGACAATAAAAAGGCCGGCTTCGTTGGCTCTTTCAATTGTCCTGCTTTTGTCGAGGATCAATGACTTTCCAGCCTCAATTGCGATTCCAGCCAACCCTGCTTTTTGCACCTGCGCGACAGTATCAGGTCCAATGGTTGGGAGATCTGCCCGCTGCTCTTGTTCCGGCTTCGAAACCTTGACGAGAACACCACATAAAGAGCCTTCACCTGTCGGCGCTATGGTTGACAGCATGGCTGCGGTACCAGAAGCGCTCTCTCGCGCAAGTGTTTCGCCGTTGCGCACTACGACAGCCTGACCAAGATCCTTTTCACCCAGTTCAAGGGCTTCGCCCCACCCTTTGAGGACATCATCCATTGCTGCCGTGTCTGGTTGCGCGTTCGTTAAAACACCTTCTGTCGCCAGTAGGCTGGGAAGGACGCTATGAGCACCGACGACGTGAAAGCCTTCCCGGGTTTCAAGCGCAGATACAATCGCTTGCAAAAGGCCGTTGTCCCCTTTGCTTGCTACCCCAGTTCTCACAAAAAATTTTAAGGCCCAGAAATCTGGCCGCAACTGCAACATTGATGGGCGTTTAACTGAACCCGCCAAAACAACATCACGTACGTTAGCGTCACGAAGCCGCCCTATGGTTTCTCCAGCTGCCCCCAGACGCACCCAATGATGATCTGAGCCCACCACCGTATCTGGATCGGCATGCCCCTTGAGAGCGACAATGTAATAGGCGCGCCCACTGTTGCGGCATTCTGTAATTATTTCGCGGGGAAGATCGCCACCGCCCGCAATGATCCCAAGCTTAGGCAGCATCATCCGCGCTAGGCTGGCATATGGCGCGAGACGAGTCTCTTTGAATGAAGTTTACAATATCCATGACCGCCTCATTAGTCGAAAAATCTTCAGCGACATCTGCCAACCGCTCACTCAAAGTCCCTTCAGCGGCAAAGATCAACCGGTAGGCTTTCCTGAGTTCGTGAATTTGTTCACGTGAAAAATTACGTCGTTTCAGCCCGACCAGATTCAGGCTTGAAAGCCGGGCACGATTACCAATGACGGAGCCATAGGGAATAACATCATGCTCAACGCCAGACATGCCGCCGATCATGGCATGCTTGCCGATCCGAACAAACTGGTGAACCGCCGATAAACCGCCAATAATAGCGAAATCACCGATCTCGACATGGCCCGCTAAAGTCGCATTATTAACCAATATTGAGTGGTCCCCGATCATGCAATCATGGGCAACGTGAGCCCCCACCATGAACAGACAGTTATTTCCGACGCGGGTTAGCATTCCGCCGCCTTCAGTTCCCGGGTTCATGGTGACTTGCTCACGAATGACATTGTTCGCGCCAATAACCAATTCTGACGGCTCGCCGCCATATTTAAGGTCCTGAGGCTGCAAACCGAGCGACGCAAAAGGAAATACACGTGTATTCGGGCCTATTTTCGTTCGCCCGGCAACACAAACATGGGAAATCAACTCAACACCAATATCCAAAGAGACATCGGCACCAACCGTACAATAAGGCCCAATCACCGCCCCCTCGCCAATTTGAGCAGAAGGGTCAACAATAGCTGTGGGGTGAATTGTTGGCATTTACGACTCCACGATCATAGCTGAATACGTGGCTTCGGCCATCAGTTTGCCGTCGACCCGCGCCTCGCCTTTAAACTTCCAGACGTTGCCTCGGCTTCGAACCTTCTCGACATGCAACTTCACCTGATCCCCCGGGCGCACGGGCTTGCGAAACCGGGCATTATCAACGGTCATGAAATAAACCACGCTGCCTGCAACTTTTCCGGTGGTTTCGATCACCAGCACGGCCGATGTTTGCGCCATGGCTTCAATAAGTAATACACCCGGCATGATTGGATGATCGGGAAAGTGCCCCTGGAAGAATGGCTCGTTTACGGTGACGTTCTTGACTCCTACGGCACTTTCGTCGAGCACAAGCTCACTCACGCGATCTATCAACAAAAAGGGATACCGGTGAGGAATCATTTGCATGATTTCTTCAACTTCGATCGTCCGACCAACTGTTGTGTTTTCACTATCCATTTTAATTGCCTTTCTTCTTTGCCATTTTCTGAACCATGGCAATCTCTCGCATCCATACTTTCATGGGTTGGGCTGGCGAGCCCCCGACGGTTTCGCCGTCGCCAATATCTCTCATGACCCCGCTTTGAGCCGCGATTTTCACTCCGGAGCCAACTTTCAAATGCCCCGCAATACCAACCTGGCCGCCAATCATAGTGAAATCACCGACTTTTGTGCTACCCGAGATACCAACATGTGCAACAATAAAACAGTGGTTCCCAATTTCAACATTGTGGCCAATCTGCACAAGGTTGTCGATTTTAGTACCCAATCCAATAACCGTGTCTGGTCCGGTCCCACGGTCAATGGTCGTATTTGCGCCAATCTCGACAGCATCACCGATAATCACCCGACCGAGTTGCGGTACCTTTTTATGGCCCTGTGCGCCGGGTGCAAAACCAAAACCGTCCTGACCAACACGCACCCCGGGATGAATAATGACGGCGTCACCGATAAGACAACACTGCAGGGTCACATTCGCTCCTATATGTGAGCCGGCACCAATCTGACAACCGCTGGCGATGCTTGTATTCGCACCGATAATGCAGTTGTCAGCGATTGTCACACCTGGGCCGATAGATACTCCGCCAGCAATGGAACACGCATTCCCTATTTGTGCCGTTGGGTCTATTACCGCATCTTCGGATATGGCATTGTCAGATGAAGCGATTGGATAAAAAGCCGTTGCGACACACGCATAGGCGAAATACGGATCCGGTGTCAAAAGTAACGCCATTCCCTCTGGGGCCATACTTTCAAATTCAGGGCGCACAATACAAAGGCCCGCCTTACTTGTTGCAAAGGCTTCCTTGTACTTTTTATTGTCCAGAAAACTTACGTCATCGGATGTAGCGTTATCAAGCGGGCTAACATCGAGATACGTTTTGCCCTCACTCATGGCGCCTGCTGGCGTTGCCCCCGAGATACGAATAAGTTCATCAATCGCAAAAGGCCCTGCGTTCGCAAAAAAACGAGCGTCAGCCATTACTTAAGTACCGGTTTATCAACCTTAACCGTGGGCATTTGCTTATCGAGTTCCTTAAGAACCTCCCCGGTGATTTCAAAGGAACGAGACGCCAGGATTGTCACATCACGGCGCAGAATTAAATTGATACCGTTTTTCTCCGCGATTTTGGTAATAATCCCGTTCAGGGTTTTTTCCACCTCAACCATCGCCTTTGCCTGAACCTGGTCAAGAGCGACCTTACTAGCCTGAACAAGCTTCTGAGTTGCGACAACTTTTTGCTCAAACTGGCGGCGTTCTTGTGCGAAAGCCTCCGGGGCTAATAGAGTCCGTTTTTTTGAGAGTTCCTGATTTGCTGCCTTAAGCGCAGCATCTTCTTTTTGAATACTTTCACGAAAACCGGCCTGGTATTTGGATAGCTGCTCACGAACGTTCTTAACCACCAATGCCTGTCGACGGATGGAACCCAAGTCCAAAATCGCAACTTTTAGAGGAGCGACGGCTGTCGCATTTGTATTTTGAGCAACCGCAGCGACGCTGGGCAAAAACAAACAGCCTATGATAAGCGCTGCCAGTCCTAAATTTTTTCTCATATTGATCAACATGCGCTCCTAAAAACGGGTTCCGAAGTTAACACGGAAAGATTCTTTTTTATCATATTCTTCTTCTAGCAGCGGAATGCCCAAATCGATACCCAACGGGCCGAAAGGCGAGTTCCAGGTCATGCCAATGCCGGTTGATAGCCGCAGAGAACCAGAATCTTCAGTCGTAGCGTTAACCGGATTTAAGCCCCCCGCACTTCCCATATCCGTGAACACTCGGCCGCCAATCCCCAACTCAGCAGGTAGTCCCAAAGGAAACTGCAGCTCGATTGAACTGGTATACAACCACTCTCCACCCAACGCGTCTTCCGTCAGTGTATCACGTGGGCCTGCACCGCGAGATTCAAAACCTCTTAGATTGTCACCACCGATATGGAAGCGGTCCAAAACCTGCACATCTTCACCAATGCCAACGATATATCCAAACCGTCCACCAACTGCCAATACCCACTGATCGGCGAGTTCATAATAGTGACCAACCCGCAATACGTTTCGCAGACTATTAACATCGCCACCCAATCCGGCAAACGTGGTCTCCAGGGCGGCATAATATCCTTCAGTAGGGCGAATAACGCTGTCACGACGGTCATATTTCACGGTATGAGTGACTTCGGATTTTAAAGTTTCACCCTCAACGGCCTGAATCAACGTTGATGACGAGGTGCTGACATCTCCAATTGTCGATTGCGAAAGGCCATATCGCCAATCCTGACGTAAGTATTTCGTTACCGGATATCCAGCTCTCAAGGCAAAACCTGTGCGATCCAAATCAAAAGAACTTGAATCCTGTAAATCCTGGGTTACGTGGAAAATATCAAACCCAGCCCGAATTTCACGGTCAAGGAAATAGGGTTCCGTGAAAGCCAAATCAATTTGTGTTTGCGTTGAAGCAAGTTGCAGTCCCAAGGAAAGGTTCTGCCCTCGACCCAAGAGATTGGCTTCCGTAATACTGATATCGCCAATCGGTCCAACCGATGATGAGAAACCGGCTCCGAGTGAAATTGAGCCCGTCGACTTTTCTTCGACGTCAACCTTAACCACGGCCTTATCCGGCGCGCTACCGGGGACCTGCTCCATGGTTACTTTTTCAAAGAACCCAAGATTCTCAAGGCGTTGCTTGGACCTTCTGAGCTTGGACGAGTTAAAGGCGTCCCCTTCAACAATCTGGAATTCTCGGCGTATGACCTTGTCCAGCGTTCTGACGTTACCTGAAATATCGATCCGTTCAACAAACGCCCGGGGCCCCTCAACAATTTCGAAGGTTATGGCGATTGTTTTGTTTTCCCGATCACGGTTAACGCGCGGACGCACGTTTACAAAGGCGTACCCAAGTTCACCGACACGGTTGGTCAGATCATCGACAATTTCATCAACCGCTGAAATATCATACCAGTCACCTTCTTCAACCTCGATCAGGTCGACCAGCTGTTCTTTCTCTAACCCTCGCAAGCGGGCATCAACGTCAATCTCACCAAAGGTATAGCGAGGACCCTCATCAACCGTAAACGTGATAAAGAAGTCCTCTTTATCCGTAGTCAGCTCAGCAAGAGCGGATGTCACGCGAAAATCTGCAAAGCCGTCCGACAGGTAAAATCTTCTTAAGAGTTCTCGGTCAAACGTAATGCGATCCGGGTCATAGCTATCGTCACGGGATAAAAACCGCCACCAATCCGACTCCCGTGTCCGAATGACTTCGCGCAATCTACGGTCTGAAAAGGTTTTGTTGCCGACAAAACGAATACTCTCCACCTGAGTGAGAGAGCCTTCTGAAATTTCATAGACAAGATCAATGCGGTTCTGTGGCAATTGGATTAGTTTGGGCTCAACGGAAACAGCGAACCTGCCGCCACGTCTATACAATGTCAAAATACGCTTAACATCGTTCTGCACTTTCGTCCGGGTATAGATAACCCGCGGTCGCAACGTAACTTCAGACTCCAGATCTTCATCTGTTACTTTATCGTTACCTTCAAAGGCGATACGGTTAATAACGGGGTTTTCCAGGACTTTAACAATTAATCTGTCGCCGTCGCGATTAACACTGACATCAGCAAAGAGTCCGGTCGCAAACAGGCTTTTAAGCGACCTGTCGAGGCGGCGATTATCGAAAGAATCTCCCTCCCGAATCAGCAGATACGATTTTACCGTATCTGGTTCGACACGCTGGGCGCCCTGAATAACAATTTCACGCACAACATCAGCCTGCGCAAGTTCAACAGAACCTGCGGCAGTTTGCGCAATCCCCATGCTCGGCATTGCACCTAATACGGCGACAAAGCAGCTACCGGCGATGAACCGATGAAAGCGGCCCAATTGAGATCTCCCCAACATAAAAAACAAGACTACGTAATGAGTCCCTTAATAAATTCAATGACTTCCAGATGGACTAAATCATTCCAAGTTACAAAAACTACGAGCATCAATACCAGAATCAGTCCGAAACGAAAACCGTATTCTTGGGCTTTTTCCCCTAAAGGTTTACCCAACAGCGCTTCAATTGAATAAAACGCCAGATGTCCGCCATCCAGCATCGGAATTGGAAACAGATTTATAAGGCCCAGATTAACAGAAAGCATCGCCATCAGGAGGATGACCTGTGGCAAACCTATCTGCGCCATTTCTCCAGAAATCTGGGCTATTCGTAACGGCCCCCCCAGTTCTTCCGTTCCACGTTTGCCCGTAATCATTTCACCAACGTAGACGAGTATGTTTTTTGTCGCAAAGTAAGTCCGCTGAACGCCGACCCAAAGTGCCATTGCCGGGTTTTGTCGTTCATATTCAACAAAATCAGGATTCCACTCGACGCCGAGTAATCCAATTTCAACCTCTTCCCCTTCCGCATTCGTTCTGATCGCCGCCCTAGGGGTTGCCTGCAGGGTCAGCTCTTGATCATCTCGGCTCACCACAAAACTCAATGTTTTATTAGGGCTGACACTCACGATATCACGTAAGTCGCTGAAGTAATTTATGTTTTCTCCATCAATAGCAAGAAAACGGTCGCCAGGCATAAACCCTGCCGCCGATGCAGCGCTGTCAGTGGAAACCTTACCAACAGCCGCCAGCGGGATTGCCGTACCGACCACGCCAGCAAGAACAGCAAAGGCAAAAATCGCAAATATGAAGTTCACCGCTGGTCCTGCGACAACAATTGCCGCTCGCTGCCCTACAGTTTTATAGTGAAATGAGACCGCTTTTTCTGCATCTGATAACTCTGGCGCTTCAGGGTCGTCTGACTCCCCGCCTTCGCCAAACATCTTGACGTACCCCCCCAGCGGAATGGCACTTATCTTCCAGCGCGTGCCAGAAGCCGCAGTCCAACCGTAGATCTCAGGACCAAAACCGATAGAAAACACTTCGACACGGACGTTATTGCGGCGCGCGACCCAGTAATGTCCCCATTCATGCACAAACACCAGTACGGTGAGTACGAGCAAGAACACAACAATATAATTCCAGGTCCACCCCAGTATTTCCATTTACTTATCCAAACTGCTGACTTTGTGATTAACTAAGGGATCGTGCCACGGTGCGGGCCTCTGTATCCGCATCCGCAACGTCATCCAAGCTTGATATAGCTGTATTTCCCACCTTCTCAAGAGTTCTTTCGACGGTTCGTGCGATCTCTGGAAAACTAATGTCGCGAGCCAAGAAACGCTCCACAGCCACTTCATTCGCTGCATTTAGGACTGTCGGTGCATTATGACCCGCCTGCAGAGCTTCTCTGGCAAGCCGTAAAGCCGGGAAACGCAACGGGTCCGGCTCTTCAAAGGTTAAAGTTCGGATATCTGCCAACGACAACATCGGTGCCGGCGCACTCATCCGCTCGGGCCATGCCAAAGCATAAGCAATCGGTGTTCTCATGTCAGGCGTTCCCAGCTGAGCCAAAACGGAACCATCAACATAGTCAACCATGCTATGGATGACAGATTGCGGGTGAACCAGAATATCAATCTCTGGCTCTTCAACTGGGAACAGATGGTAGGCTTCGATTAGCTCAAGACCTTTATTCATCATCGTTGCCGAATCGACAGAAATTTTTGCTCCCATATCCCAGTTTGGGTGTGCCACCGCCTGCTCTGGTGTGACAGTCTTCATTTCCTCCGTCGTAAAGGATCGGAATGGACCGCCGGAAGCCGTCAAAATGATTCTGCGGATCTTATCAGCCTGGTCGAAATCCAGAACCTGATAAATCGCACTGTGCTCGGAATCCACTGGCAACAACACCGCGCCGTGATTGGAGACTTCTTTCACGAAGATGTCACCAGCCGACACAAGGCATTCTTTATTTGCCAGACCGACTGTTATACCGCGTCTGACAGCCGCAAGCGTCGGTTTCAAACCTGCAGCCCCGACAATGGCGGCCATAACCCAGTCGGAAGGCCTCATGGCAGCTTCAATCACAGCTTCCGGACCAGCAGCAACTTCAACAGATGTACCAGACAAAGCCGATTTAAGTTCCAGATAACAGCCGGGATCCGCTACAACAGCCATTTTTGCGCCCAGATCAATCGCTTGGCGTGCCAGTTCTGCCACGTTTCGATTAGCTGTCAGGGCTTCAACTTCATATCCGTCACGATTGCGTTCAACCAAATCAACCGTGTTCGACCCAACCGAACCGGTTGACCCAAGAATGCTGACACGTTTCGGCGCAACTTGAGGCACAAGCTTCGTTGGTGTTACCCCCATGTTAAAAGACTTCCTTCACTCATGAACCCCAAAGCTGCCGCCCCAATAGAAGCGGCCAACAGCCCGTCAACTCGATCGAGAACACCACCATGACCGGGAATTATTTTGCCGGCATCTTTTTTCCCAAATTTTCGCTTCACCCAAGACTCCAAAAGATCCCCACCTTGCGACAGTACACCAAGAAATGCGCTGATCAAAACCAATGGAATCACATTATCGTGGTCAAGCGCAAGACTTCCCGCATATCCGACACAGCCTGCGGCAAAAACGCCCCCTGCCAAACCCGAAATGGTCTTGTTTGGACTGATTCTTGGAGCCAGTTTTGGTCCGCCAATGGTTCTGCCAGCCGCATAGGCCCCGCTATCTGCGGCCCAAACAAGAACAAATAACCAAACGACACTCTCAAAACCAAACTCCGAGGCGGTGCGCATGTCAAAAAGGGCATAGGTCGAGAGGCCGATATACACAAAGCCCGCCAACAACCACGTCGGCTTTCTGTCGCACAAATTCCCCCATTCCCAAATCATAATCAGCGCCGCGCATCCCAAAAGGAGGTCAAAATAAGGAGAGCCAAAGTATATGGCTGCCAAGACAGGCGGAATCAGAACGCATGCCGAAATCAGACGCAAACCTAACCCACTATTCGGTTCGGGTGCCTTAGGTTGTGCCGTATCGTCGGTCACGTGATTGGAAATCCTTAATTGCGAGAGAGAATTGCTCTTCCGAAAAATCCGGCCAAAGCGTTTCAATAAAAGCAAACTCGGTATAGGCGCACTGCCATAGCAGAAAGTTGCTTATGCGTTGTTCGCCGCTGGTCCTAATCAATAAATCCGGATCAGGTGTTTTTGACGTGTAGAGGTGTTCTGAAAACGTATTTTCATCGATTTGCTCAAGATCAAGTTCACCATTGAGAACACGCTCTGAAATCGCCTTGGTTGCACGTAATATTTCCGCGCGTCCGCCATAACTCAGCGCAATGGTAAGTACCAAGCGGCTATTGGTAGCAGTCTTTTTCTCAGAATCCTCGATAAGAGAGACAATATCGTCCTCAAGGCGGGTTCGATCGCCGATCACACGCAGGCACACCCCTTCCTTATCCAGAGCCTTAATTTCGGATTTTAGGTAAAACCGGAGTAATCCCATAAGATCGTGGATCTCTTCCGACGGCCGCTTCCAATTTTCAGACGAAAACCCAAAGAGCGTCAGGTATTGAACACCATTGGAGATCGCGGCTTTAACCGTGCGCCGAACAGATTCCGCACCCCGTTTATGACCTGCAGAACGCGGCAGCCCCCGAGCTTTAGCCCAGCGCCCATTGCCGTCCATAATTATGGCAACGTGAACGGGGACGGGTGGCGAAACGTCCTTGCTGATAGACGCCGTTTCCATTCGATTAGACCTGCATAATTTCTTGTTCTTTGTTTTTTAGCGACTCATCGATTTTGCTTACGTATGTATCGGTAAGTTTTTGCACTTCGTCGGAGAATTCTCTTTGCTCATCTTGAGAGATTTCGCCTCCCTTCTCTGCCGACTTCAGCGAATCCATCGCGTGACGACGCACGTTACGAACAGAAACACGTGCCTCTTCGGCATATTTCGCAGCCACTTTTGTCAATTCCTGACGGCGTTCCTCGGTCAATGCCGGGATTGGGACCCGCACCAATTGACCGTCGGAAGAAGGGTTCAAACCAAGGCCGGATTCCATAATCGCTTTTTCAACGGATGAGACCAACCCTTTGTCCCAGACCTGTACAGACAGCATACGAGGCTCAGGTACGCTAACGGTTCCCACCTGATTGAGCGGCATATCCGCACCATAGGCCTGTACGGTAATCGTATCGAGCAAACTTGTCGCTGCACGTCCGGTTCGCAAGCCACCAAATTCTTGGTGTAAGACTTCCACGGCTCCTTCCATTCGGCGCGATGTGTCTTTTTTTATCTCACTGATGTCGATCGAATCACTCATAATCTATCTCCGCTATAACGTGGTGCTATTTTATGATCGTATATTTTCCAGCACCAGAAATGACTTCTGCAAATCCGCCGGGATTGTGGATTGAAAAAACCAAAATTGGAACCTCGTTTTCTCGTGCCAAGGCAATCGCTGAGGTATCCATCACTTTTAAATTTCGGCTGATGACGTCCTGGTACGTAAGTTCGTCATAGCGTACAGCATCGGGATTCTTCTTAGGGTCACTGTCGTAGACGCCATCAACTTGCGTGCCTTTTAGCAGCGCATCACACCCCATTTCCACAGCCCGGAGCGCTGCGGCCGTATCTGTCGTAAAGAAAGGATTTCCTGTTCCCGCAGCAAAGATTACCACCCGCCCTTTTTCCATATGGCGGACCGCACGGCGCCGGATATAGGGTTCGCAGACAGTCGACATGGGAATTGCTGAAAGGACCCGTGTATTAACGCCCTTTCCTTCCAATGCGCTTTGCACGGCTAAGGCATTAATGACAGTGGCGAGCATCCCCATATAATCAGCACTTGTTCTCTCAATGCCGATTTCAGCGCCGGAAACACCGCGAAAAATGTTGCCTGCCCCAATTACCAGACTGACTTGCACGCCTTGATCATGGACGGATTTAACTTCTTCACATATCCGAGCGACCGTTTCCGGCTCCAGGCCGAACTCGCGTTGCCCCATCAACCCTTCGCCGGACAATTTGAGCAGTACCCGACGATATTTTGGCTCGGTTGGCATCGTTCACCCCTGTAAGTGTAATAGACTTTTTATAAAGTTCCCTATGGAGAAACTAATCGCAAGTATTAGGCGTGTCCAGATATGACTAACCGCAACCAAACTTTATGTCTGATTGCGGCCGGTCTTATTAAACGGAACAGCTTTACTTCTTAACTGCCGGCAACTGCAGCCACTTCAGCAGCGAAGTCGTCCTCTTCTTTCTCGATACCTTCGCCGAGAACGAAAAGGCTGAAACCCTTAATCGCGATGGCTCCGTTCGCTTCTTTTCCAGCAGCTTCCGCCGCTGCAGAAACTTTTGAGTCTCCATCAATCACAAAGGTTTGGTCTACCAGGCAAGCTTCTTCGTAAAACTTGCGTAATCGACCTTCGACCATTTTATCAACAATTTCAGCTGGTTTACCGGATTCACGAGCCTGTTCAGCAAAAATAGCCCGTTCACGCTCGACAACCGCACTATCCATATCATCCCGCGAGACAGATTGTGGCTTGGCGGCAGCAACATGCATCGCCAGCTGTTTTCCAAAACCATCAAGAGCAGCCGGATCACCGGTAGATTCCAAAGCAACCAAAACACCAATTTTTCCGAGTCCTGGTGCCAGAGCATTATGGATGTAGGACGAAACGACGCCCTCTTCGACAGACATATTCGCAGCCCGACGAATGGACATGTTTTCACCAATCGTTGCGATCAGATGCGTTAACTGCTCTTCAACGGTACGGTCTTCACCCGGAAATGCAGCAGCCTTCAATGCATCCACATCGCTACCCGTTGTCAGAACAATTTCTGCAGCCGATTTAACGAATGCCTGGAACGTATCGTTACGCGCAACGAAGTCGGTCTCCGCATTAATCTCAACGATCGCTGCGTTCGTGCCATTCACGGCAACTCCGACCAAACCTTCTGCGGCAACGCGACCTGCTTTTTTAGCAGCAGCAGCCAGACCTTTGGTGCGAAGCCAATCCACCGACGCTTCAACATCGGCGTCGTTCTCTGCCAATGCTTTTTTACAATCCATCATGCCAGCGCCGGTCTTCTCGCGAAGTTCCTTAACGAGCGCAGCTGTGATTTGTGCCATATTTAACCTCTATCTCAAAAAAATTAAAATCAATTGCAGGGATGTAACCCTATTACGCAGACGCAGGCTCAGCCGGTGCATCTGCTGCAGGTGTCTCTGCCGCAGGAGCTTCCGCTTCAGCAACCGCCGCTTCTGTTGGAATATCTTCAACCGGCGCTTCTTCCGCTTCACCCAAATCTACACCGGAATGCGACATTTCTTCTTTGATGCCGTCCAGAGCCGAACCCGCGATTAAATCGCAGTACAGGTCAATTGCGCGAATGGCATCGTCATTGCCGGGAATTGGGAAATCGACGCCTTTCGGGTCGCTGTTGGAATCGATAACAGCAATAACGGGAATTCCCAGGTTATTTGCTTCGTGGATCGCGATTGATTCTTTGTTGGTATCAATAACAAACAAAATATCAGGCAAACCGCCCATTTCCTTAATGCCACCCAGTGCGCGCTCAAGTTTCTCGCGCTCACGGGTCAATCCAAGCAACTCTTTCTTGGTGAAACCAACAGTTTCCCCGCTGAGTTGCGCATCAAGATCGCGAAGACGCTTGATTGAATTGGAAATCGTACGCCAGTTGGTCATGGTACCACCGAGCCAACGGTGGTTCATATAGTACTGACCACATTTGCGTGCCGCATCCGCAATGCGACCAGCAGCTTGACGCTTTGTGCCAACGAAAAGCACACGACCGCCACCGGCAACCGTTTTGCTAACAGCAAGCATAGCTTGATGCAGCAACGGAACGGTTTGCTGAAGATCGATAACGTGGACATTATTGCGTACCCCGAACAAGAACGGGGCCATCTTTGGATTCCAGCGACGAGTATTGTGGCCGAAGTGTACACCAGCTTCTAAGAGCTGACGCATAGTAAATGCAGGAAGCGCCATGGCTTTTTTTCCTTTGTTTTCCGGTTGATCCTCCGCGGTCTTGGTCAGCTCACTAAGTCTGACACCGGATCGACCATCGACGAATTTGCGCCGGGGCCGCGTAACCGCGTGTGATATGGCGGTGGGTTTACTGTGCTAATCTGGGAATTGCAACACCTGATATCGGATTTGGCGACAGGTTTTCGCCTTTTCCGGCAAGCCGCCTCTCAATATGACGACTCATATAACGACTCGCATTTCCGATCCAAGCCCGTCTGGGAACTCCAAAACGTCAAAAACTATCTTTTCACGCCACAACGCTACTCTATGGCAAAATGAAGAACTTTAAATTGATTTAACAAGTTTACCACGTTCTGCCGATTTCTAAATATGCGATATCAAGAACCTTTAGCTCGTAGAAAGCCATTAATCTATCGAAAGAGGCCCTCGTCTGTGTAGCGATGTAATATCCGAGTTGGGCCTGAAGGAGACATTATTGGTCTTGCTAATATTTTGGCGATTAGAAACTCATTGATGGCTGCTTCTGGGACATTGCGGACTGTTTGTCGACAGCATTTATACCGTTGGCTCATGTCCCGAGGGAGACATTACCGATCGCAATATCATCCTTGTTGATGAACTGCTACCGGGGCATTACGCTGAGGCCGTGGCGTTATGTTGTTTCATGTGACCTCGATAGATGGTTCTGCGGGCGCGCACAAACCAGTAACGGATAAAAATCCATGAATTACTTAGCTTTGTTGGCTATTCATTCCCTTCTAGGTCTTTTGGGAGTTTGGCTTTTTTGGAAAATGTGGAAGAAGTCAGACAAGTTAGTGCGGCGGCTTGCTACGCTGACTTTTGCTTCAATATACATTTTGGTTATGTTTTCGACAGTCTTAAACGGGATTGTCGATTTTAGTCATGTTGTCCTTATGGTCTACCCGGCACTTGCCTACTGCGGGTACGTCATCGCCTTTAAAATCTGGAATAAGTCACATCAGTTCAGATACAAAATTTTATCAATTCTGGTTGCTGTGCTCTATTTCGGCCTCCCTTTCACCGATTCAATAGCCAGCCGCTTGTATCTGAAATATCTCTGCGATACGGATAGCGGCATCATAAAATCTCTACCTGCACAAATTGACTCTGTTTATTTGCCGCGTGCGACTGAGGGCTGTTCAGCCGTGTGTTTTAAACTCTTGCAGGAAGTTAAAGTTCCGTATGTAGAAGTAAATGTTACAACTCCAAAATTATTCAGGATGGCTACTGAGAAGGGTCTCTATCGGTTTTATTTGTCCACCAGGGGAGACCGAGACTGTTCGCTTTTTTACGAGGGGAACCGAAATCGAAGAGAAAAAGGATTGCCACAATTGTTCCCGTCTGCTTCGAGTGGATTGCCAAAAGAAACGTGTGTCGCTTCCGTTAAAATAAAGACAAAAAAGTCCTTTTGGGAGTGGGAACGGATATCAAGCAAAAGGCATCGAGATTTTATCATTTTTCATGAAGTTGTGGAATTCAGGCTAAAAAACCGCCTCGAAAATATCACGCAATTTCTTTGGCGGGAACACAGTGTTTCGCCAGGTTGGTTCCAGCAAATGTTTCGACATCGCTGGTTGTCATGCAAGAACCTCAATTTCCCTTCTGTGCCCCGAAAATCAAATACTTTTTTTGACTATGTATTTACGACAAAGGAACACTCATCATGACCGGATTAAATATTCAAACTACTGATGCCAGAAACTTAAGCGCTTCTGAATTGGTCGCGCTTTATGATCAGGCACTTCTGTCTATTGCTTCATATGCAACCTTTGAACATGATTTGCCCGAAAACTCGTTAGGAAATGTGCACGTTATGAATAGGGAAATGCCTGTCAAGGTCAGCACTACCGGACGCGCGCGATCACAGCACCGCTCGTAATATACCAAATTCTCGCGATTATTCAGAACATTGATATATTTTGTCGATGTCCGCTTTGGGTTCATAGCATCCTATATCTAATGGCAAGATAGGACCTATTTAAACAGGCGAAAAATAGACTGATATGAATCACAACCTGCCTAAATGGGCCTCAACACAAATTGGCGCTTCCCATTGAGATAAAGGCCTGCGTTAAAAAACCTTAAACAGACAAGGTCTCATACAGAGAAGCTTTTGCCCCAGTCATCAGGAACCACAAATCCACGGCTGGTTTCTGTCTTCTCACCTTTGGTTTGAGGCTTTAAAACAGCGAACTGGGTCGGACATTCGAGGCCCGACAGCGAAGGTTTAGAAGCCGTACCGTTCCAAACGCCACAAACCGGAGAGAGCCATTCGGCTTTTTCCAGTTGTTTCCAATGAGTGCCACAGGTTATAGGCGCTTTGCCCGGATCACTGGCACCCATCCACCAACCTTTGCAATGGCTGTCAGATATCCCCTGTGGGGCTGTAAAATGGTTGTTTTTCCAGTCATCCAGAGGATGAAACAATCGCCCCAGAAGCAGTGGTTCTCTGACCAGCTCAGCTATTCCCAGCTCTTCGAGGACCTGTTGTGCGGCTTTCGTGTCGGCCAGTGTTAACTGCCGGGACATCATATGGTGCCATTTGCGCCCCAAATTATCTCTTAATGCCGGTCCATGCCAATTGTAGGGGTCCGTGCGATCACCCACGCCGATATAATACTTGATCGCCATTTCCAAATGGTGCCACGTGCCGTTCCACTTATAGAGCACATCAAATTCGCCCTTCGTCGCGCCTCCGTCTCGCACGGGTACATTAAAATGTGCGGCTTCGATATCGGGCGCCAGGGTAAACACCGTTTTGATCAGCGCTTCGAAATACCGGCCCAGCGGTCCTTTTCGCGCGCCCGTTAACACCGCCCACTGGTCTTCAGAGATCGCTAACCGGCGTTCATATATGGCGGATGCCGCATTATGGATGAGGGTTAGGCAGTTGGGGTGTTGATCCAGCAAGGGAGACGCCGTGCTTAACCAAAGAAAGTCGCTTAGAACGTGATGTTTGACCGCGTCCAGATCAAATCTCCTGCACATCCAATATGCCGGGGATTGCGCGAACCGCCTGATAAATGCCAGGCGATATGTCGTATGTTTCCTTAAGCTCGATTGTGATCGATTTGTAACCAGGTTGCTTGGGAATGATTTCAACGCGCCCCCGCCCCTTGCGCTCATTGGAAAGAACTTCGCGCAACGGTCCAAGAGGCGCCTCAGAGTTAATGTACACTCTTAGTCCATCGACCGCATTGGCAGCAGCTTTTTCTAGCGGCTGGAACCGGTTTGCCAAAAACTTCGCTTCACCTTCATCCCCCTCGAATTGGGCGATCGCGTCAATAAGTAAAGAGTTTCCAACTTCCAGGATATCACGTGACGCATTTAGCGCTTCGGAAAACAAAGTCACCTCGAACGAGCCCGATGCGTCAGAGAATTGAACGAATGCAAAGCGGTTTCCCTTGGCTGATACCCGTTCTTTTTTTGCAATAAGCGTCCCCGCAAGTTTAACGGCACCCGGCTGGCGCGATGCCGAAATGTCTGCAATGCGACGGACTTTTAATTTCTCGAGGCTTTTGGAGAAGGAGTCGAGTGGGTGTGCCGACAAATAGAAGCCAAGGGCGTCAAACTCTTCTTTTAATCGGTCCATAGGGGCCCATTCGGCGACGTTCGGCATTTCTATTCCAGGCGCCGGCTCGCTCTCCCCGCCAAACAAGCTAATCTGATTGCTGTTGCGCTCTGCTCTCGCCAGGTTTGCGTGACGCATCATTGTTTCAACGGACTGGAAGACCTGACGACGATTTGGCACCAAACACTCGAATGCGCCGACCCTCGTCAGGTTCTCAATTTGTCGTTTGTTCACTTGTTGGCTATCCAGGCGTGCGACAAAGTCATCAATGCTTTTGAACGGCCCATTTTCTGCACGTTCATCAACAAGGCTTTGCATGGCCGCCTCACCAACGTTCTTGACGGCTGCCAGCGCATAGCGGATCGCTCCTAAATCATCTGGACCATCGTCTGGTTTGCGCTCAACACTAAACACAACATCTGATTTGTTAATATCCGGCGTCAATAAGGGGATTCCAAGCCGGTCCAGTTCTTGTCTGAAGGTATTCAGTTTATCTGTATTGCCCAAATCAAGGGTCATTGATGCAGCCAGAAATTCTACAGGGTGATTGGCTTTTAGGTAAGCCGTTTGGTATGCGACAAGTGCATAGGCTGCAGCGTGGGATTTGTTAAACCCATAACCGGCAAATTTATTGACCTGATCAAAAATGTCACTGGCCTGCTTTTTGTCGACGCCCTTATCGGCGGCACCGTCGACAAAGATTTGTCGTTGCTCGTCCATCTCTGCCTGGATCTTTTTACCCATGGCACGCCGCAAAAGATCAGCACCACCCAACGAGTATCCCGATAGTACCTGGGCGATCTGCATGACCTGTTCCTGGTAAATGATAATACCGTTGGTTTCCGTCAGCAGACCTTCCAACGAAGGATGCATGTAGTCGGGTTCTTCTTCACCATGTTTACGTCGAATATAGGCAGGAATATTGTCCATCGGGCCCGGTCGGTACAATGCCACGACGGCAATAATATCTTCAAACGTATCAGGCTTCATGGATTTCAGGACATCCCGCATTCCTGCACTTTCCAGCTGGAACACACCCGTTGTTTCACCGCGCCCCATCATCTCAAACGATTTCTTATCGTCGAGAGGGATTGTCAGAAGGTCAATTTCAATCCCTTTATCACGAACAAGTTGCTCTGCTGTCCTTAAAACGGTCAGTGTCTTCAAACCCAAAAAGTCAAATTTAACCAATCCAGCGGATTCAACAAACTTCATGTTAAAGCCGGTTACCGGAAGTTCGGACCTCGGGTCCCGATACAGTGGAATCAACTCTTCTAAAGGACGGTCACCAATAACCACACCGGCAGCGTGGGTAGAGGCATGGCGATATAACCCCTCCAACTTTTTGCCCATATCGGTCAGGCGTCGCACGTCCGGGTCTTCATCAATCATCTGGCGCAGTTGAGGTTCGCTCTCAATTGCTTCTGGCAATGTCATCGGACTGGCCGGATTGTTGGGGACCATTTTACAGATTTTATCAACCTGACCATAGGGCATCTCGAGTACACGCCCGACATCGCGCAGCACCGCACGGGCTTGCAGCTTACCAAAGGTAATAATTTGCGCGACATGGTCCCGGCCATATTTTTGCTGTACGTAACGAATAACTTCGTCACGTCGATCCTGGCAAAAATCAATATCGAAATCTGGCATCGACACACGTTCAGGGTTCAAAAATCTCTCGAAAAGCAACCCCCACCTGAGCGGGTCAAGATCCGTAATCAGGAGCGCCCACGCGACAACCGATCCTGCGCCAGATCCACGCCCCGGACCAACAGGAATGCCTTGATCTTTGGACCATCCAATAAAGTCGGCAACGATCAGGAAGTAGCCCGGAAAGCCCATTTGAACAATGACATCCAGCTCAAAATTCAATCGCTCTCGATAAGGAGTGGCAGCCGTTTCTTTTTCTGCATCCGTCATCTCGGCCGTGAATACGTGGACATCAAGACGTGCATCTAGCCCTTCGTGTGCCTGTCGACGTAACTCATCTTCTTCCGTCAACCCTTCTCCGCAATCAAAGGGAGGCAAAATTGGATCAATTGTTTCAACCAGAAACGCGCAGCGTTTGGCAATAACGACTGTGTTATCGATCGCTTCCGGTAAATCCGCAAAGACCTGACGCATTTCGGCTGCAGATTTAAAATAATGCTCCGCCGTTAGACGACGACGAACAGATTGAGAGACGTACGACTTTTCCTCAATACAGATCAACGCATCGTGGGCTTCATACATTTTGCGATCAGGGAAAAAAGCTTCATTGGTCGCAACCAATGGCACATCATGAGTATAGGCCATATTTAAGAATGCCGTCTCCGTACGGCGTTCATCTTCCATTCCGTGACGCATGATTTCCATGTAGAGCCGATCTGGAAAAATAGAGATCAGTGATTTCAGAAACCCGTCGGCAGCCGGTATCTGGCTATCCAAAATCAATTGCCCCAACGGTCCTTTGGCCCCCCCCGTCAAGACAATGATATCCTCTGAATTGGTTCTTAGAACATCCAATGGAATGCGAGGATCGTTGACATCTTCTCCTTGCAAATAGGCATAACTCAGAAGCTTTAGAATATTCCGGTAACCCAGGTCAGTTTGGGCCAACAGAACCATTGGTGCCGCCGGAACAACCTTTTCCTGTCCCAGTTTTTCTGCTTCGGGATTGCTTGGTTTGGTATCATATTCGATGGCCAACTGAATGCCGATGATCGGCTGCACGCCACTTTTGGCTGCAGCCCCTGAAAACTCGAGGGCACCAAAAAGATTGTTCGTATCGGTAATCGCAACGGCGGGCATATCGTGCTTTTTACAAAGCTCAATCAAGGCTTTTGCCGGAATAGCCCCTTCCGATAAAGAATAGGCAGAATGAACACGAAGATGGATAAAGTCGGAAACTGTCATGGTCTGATTACCATTTCACAATCGGAGCGACTTGTCACCGAGACACAGGACCTAAGGGATACTTATCCACAATAAAAAGAGAGAACAGGCCCGATTCAATCAAGCGGACACCAAAACACCATCTTCCATGCGCACGACCCGATCCATTTTCGCCGCTAAATCCGAATTATGTGTCGCAATAAGAGCTGAGAGATGCGAATCGCGCGCCAGCTTTAACAGGATATCAAAAACGTCATCGGCTGTACTTGGGTCAAGGTTGCCGGTCGGTTCATCGGCGATTAAAAGTTTAGGCGCAGAAGCAATCGCCCTGGCAATTGCGACGCGTTGTTGTTCGCCACCTGAAAGACGGGCAGGCCGATGTTTCAATCTCTCCTCCAGGCCCATCCACTGCAACAATTCGCTGGCGCGCTCGCGCGCTTCTGTGCGGGAAAACCCAGAAATAATCTGTGGGATCATAACATTTTCAACCGCCGAAAACTCTGGCAACAGGTGATGGTACTGATAAACAAAACCCAAATGATGACGGCGCATTGCGGTGCGTTGATTGTCGTTCATTCCGGCGATGGCTTCGCCACAGACATATGTCTCGCCAGCGTCAGCATCTTCTAACAAACCGGCAATATGCAATAATGTAGACTTACCAGCACCAGACGGTCCGATTAGCCCAACAATTTCACCTGGAGCAATTTCGAGGTCGACCCCTTTCAAGACGTTAAGTGCCTCGCGCCCCTGATGAAAGGTGCGATGAATGCCTTGAAGAGACAGAACGGGAAGATCATCCTGTTTTTGTGCCATGGCAGACGTCCTATTCATAGCGCAAGGCCTCCGCCGGGTCCAAGCGGGCTGCCCGCCACGCAGGATAAAGAGTGGCAATGATAGACAAGCCAAAGCCCATACAAACAACGGCAATAACTTCACCGGTATCAACAATGGCCGGCAACTGGGACAGGAAGTAAATCTCCGCGGCGAAGAGTTCGCTACCGCTTAAGGATTGTATCCATTGCCGGATCGCTTCGATGTTGTTGGCAAATGACAAACCACAGATAAAGCCGGCAAGCGTTCCAATAACACCGATGCTGGCTCCTGCGATAAAGAAAATCCGCATAATGGTTCCCCGCGTTGCCCCCATCGTCCGCAGGATGGCGATGTCGCGCCCCTTGTCTTTCACCAACATAATCATCGAGGATATGATGTTGAAGGCAGCAACAAGAATGATCAACGTAAGTATCAGGAACATGACATTTCGTTCGACCTGAATGGCGTTAAAGAAGCTGGCATTTGCCCGCTGCCAATCATGAACACGGAAGCCCTTACCAAGTTCGAGCATCACATTGCTGGTCATATCAGGTGCCGCATGGGGGTTCTTGATGAAGACCTCCAGATTGGTGACCGCATTTTCCAGTTTGAAGTAACCCTGCGCCAAACCCAACGGCATAAAAATAAACCCAGAATCGTATTCAAACATGCCAATTTCGAAAGTCGCCGCAACTTTGAAGGCTTTCATTCGGGGAACCGTTCCAAAAGCAGTTACCGTGCCGTTGGGCGAAATCAGTGTAAGTTTATCGCCGACGTTGACGCCGAGCTTCTGTGCCAGTCGGTTACCAATCAGCAAACCCTGACCACTTTCAAAACCGTCAAGTGAACCTGAGATGATGTTGCTGGCAAGAATGGCCCGCTTCTCAAGGTCGGCTTTTCGCATGGCCCGGACCACGGCCCCTTGAGCCACGCCCCGCGCAGTCACCATCACCTGTCCCTCAATCATCGGGGTTACGGAAACAACGCCATCAATTCCGCCAACTTTTATGCCCAGATCGTCAAAGTTCTGCATCTTTCCATCAAGTGTATACACACTCATGTGGCCATTAAGGCCCAAGATCCGGTTCAATAGCTCTTCTCGAAAGCCATTCATAACAGACATCACAATAATCAATGTCGCGACGCCAAGGCATATCCCCAGAAGCGAGAACCACGTAATAACGGATATAAACCCTTCCTGACGCCGCGCCCTTAGATACCGGAACGCCATCATCCATTCAAAGCTACTGAACAAAATCGTTGTCCCCTACCCGGTGATCTTGGAAAGGGCCGCTTCGAGACTAAGCTCTTCACGGTCACCAGATTTACGGTTTTTGAGTTCAACGACACCATTTTTTACACCACGCGGGCCCACAACAATTTGCCATGGCACACCGATTAAATCGGCATCCGCAAACTTCGCACCGGCACGGGCATCGCGGTCATCATAAATCACATCGGTTCCCGCCGCGATCATCTGATCGTAGATACCGTCACACGTTTGATCACAATCGGCGTCACCAGACTTCAAGTTAATGATTCCCACCTGAAAGGGGGCCACTGAATCGGGCCAAATCACACCGTTTTCATCGTGTGAAGCTTCGATGATTGCCCCGACCAAACGCGATACACCGATACCATAAGATCCCATTTCCACCGGGATATCGTTGCCGTCTGCATCGGCTACCGTCGCCCCCAAAGGCTCTGAATATTTGGTGCCGAAATTGAAGATGTGTCCGACTTCGATGCCACGTGCCTTCAATAGGTCTTCCCCAAGAGCTTTTTCAACTTCCGGGTCGCGTTTTTCATCTGTCGCGGCATATTTATCGGTGAAGCGATTTACAATCGGTTGCAGGTCACCATCGAAATCAATCTCTTCATTCATCAGGCTCATGTTTAGAAAATCACGATGGCAAGCGATCTCACTTTCCCCTGTATCCGCCAGGATCAGGAACTCATGGCTCATGTCACCACCAATGGCACCCGTATCAGCAGCCATCGGAATTGCCTTGAGCCCCAGGCGCTCATACGTTTTGAGATAGGAAACAAACATTTTGTTGTAGGAACGGCGCGCACCTTCAATATCCAGATCAAAGGAATAGGCATCTTTCATCAGGAATTCCCGCCCGCGCATCACGCCAAATCGAGGTCGAACCTCATCACGAAACTTCCATTGTATGTGATAAAGCATTTGCGGCAACTCGCGATAGCTCCGCACGGCATCAGCGAAAATTTCCGTAATTTGTTCTTCGTTCGTTGGCCCATACAGCATTTCGCGATCATGACGATCAACGATCCGCAACATCTCAGCCCCAAAAGAATCATATCGACCACTCTTGCGCCACAGATCCGCTGGCTGAATCGTCGGCATCAGGACTTCATGGCAACCAATTGAATTTTGTTCTTCGCGCACGATTTTTTCGACGTTTCGCAAAACCCGGAGCCCCAGTGGCAACCACGAATAGATACCCGCGCTCGATTGGCGAACCATCCCCGCTCTTAACATCAAACGATGGGACGCAATCTGCGCTTCAGCAGGAATGTCTTTTAACGTCGGTAAAAAATATTGGGATAAGCGCATAGCAATCCTTGTTTTATAAAGAATAACGGAACATTCGATTAGAACGGGAACTTATGGAAAAGCAGCCCCAATGTCACGCGCACCGAAGCGCAGTAAGCGATAATTTTGGCTTTGTGGAAAGCTCTATTCTCTTATCCCTCCTGGATACCCCAACGTCATCCGTTCCAGCAATTCAAGGTAGTCGGAAAAAAGCCTTGTTTTCAACCCTACAACTTTTCCTTGGTCGTCCCACCGCCTAATTTGAACTGCCGATTGATGGTGTGGTTCAGCCTCAAAATCGTGCATCTCATCGAGCGTCATCGGGCCTCCCTGAAGTGACAACGTATGAACAGAGGCTTTTGAGAGTTGATGAAAATAGGCCGGTTCTTTAGCGCAGAGATAGCGTTTTGCCGCCACATGCAAACGCACAGGATCGGAAACCGCAGCTGGAAAAAAAGGAGCCAGAACATTGCCGCCCACTTCGTCGTGATGGCGGTCTTGGGTGTCGCTCGGAGTGTAAGCGCCAAACTCACCCATAAAATGCCCAACATCATGCAGCAGGGCAGCAACAACCAACGCGTCGTTCGCATCACCCTGTTCTGCAAACCATGCAGCTTGCAGCATATGTTCCGCCATGGTCACATCTTCGCCCAAATAGCTCTCTTGTCCGCGACGGGCGAAGATATCAATCAGTAAAGGAATGATTTCGGTGTCTGATTTAGGCATTCAGCACCCTATCCCGCTCAAGGATGGCTAACGTTGAATAAAGCCCATCTAAGTCGGCATAACACCCTTGCAACCATCTATCACCAGATCCCGAGAACGCCTTGCGCGCATGCAAAACGCGGGTGTTATCGACAATGAAGAGTTGTCCCGGTGTCAGCTTGAAGTTGATCTGAAAACTCGGGTCTTCGATCATTTCTGCAAACCGCCTATACGCGCTATAATAAGCTTCCATTGCATCAAAGGGCACGTTCACAAATGGGGCTGCAGAGCGATTGTTAAAACGCACGTTCCTGATCTCACCATCCGCCGATAAACCGATCATGGGCGCTTCACATTTAAGGAACACATCGTCGGAACCCGCATATTCGAAACAGGCATCATAGCGAGATAGCAAATAAAAGGCTTCCGGGTCTGTACGCATCAACTCGCGCGCAACACGAAACCCATCAACAAGGATAGAGTCACCGCCGTCCACCGTATTTTCCAGACACGCGAGCAATTGCAAAGTGGGCACAGGATCTCGGTATGGGTTGTCGGTATGTGCCTGCAATCCAAGATTTGTGTATGCCAGGTTCTCAGGGTTGACCTCGGACCGGACATCAAACCAGCGGCCATAATTCGTTTCACGCACATATCCGAACGATTGGGCGATGTCACAAACCGCGCCAGAACGTATCGGAATATCGTCAAGGATCGCAAACCCTAATTCTCGAATTGATGATAACCAACGCGCCATATCCAATTGCGACCGCTCAACCATAGGCCACTTCCCCATTGGGAGCTGAGTTTGCAACCGGGCATCCCAGGTTGTGACGTCGGGACACAACCTCCCCTCCTCATTCGCACGTTCGATATCGTATGCATTTTGCCGCAACCAGGTAGATGTAAACTCTGTTAATTGGTCATCAGGTGCGAAAGAAAAAAGAATGCGCTCCTCTGGTAAAATCATTGCCTCTTTTATTCTCGTATCAACTGACAGATCCAGTACTGATATCAGTCGCTGTCCATTTCCGGGGCTTCGCGAGTTCGCATCTAGTGCATTATCACGTAACCACATGGCGTGAAAGCGCGCCTGAAACCCGTCCTGCCAAACAACGGTTACGGCTTTTGCATCAGGAAATATCGATACAGATTTAAGGGTCATTTCGAATTCAGCCCTCGTTCGCGCCATTTAGGCCACAACACGTTGCGCAATAGAGCGCCGTGCTCCTCAACCGAAAGGCATGCAATACCGCTTTTAGCCAAAAAACCAAATGGGATTCATAGCAAGCAGGACCGGCAGCGTGCACAGGCACACAACATAAATGAAATTCTTCATCTTCTTATCCACTTCTGTGGGTTTTACTCTGTGCCACAATGCACCGGTGCGATTTAAGATAGTGTTAAGCTGCTTCCAGCCTCTGTAGAAATATTCGTGCGAACAGAAGATTACGCACGTTGCGCAAGTGTATCAGAAATATCTGCGGCCACTTCTGAAACCCCCTCAGCATTGGCGAAGGCATGGTTGATTGCTTTTGCTAACTCGACCAACAACCGAACATCTTTGGCTTTTGCATGACTGATATCAGCCAAGATGGAAGTCGTAACCTCAATCAATGAATCACACAATTCAGCCGTATGTTGAAGGTCGGTCCCAAACGTTTGGCGCTTCAGGTCATTGGCAAAGTAAATCGCACGTTCACAAAACGGGATCGCATCATCATTCGCCTTGTCTTGATCGAGGCAAAAAGGCTGAACAATGTTCGCAAGATATTCTATCTGATAGGCTTGCCGGGTCATTCTTTGGCTCTCGAGGTTCTTAGCACAAGCATCGATTTCGGATTGGAGACGGCCCAGATTGGTATTGCCTTCGGCAATAAAATGAAGTGAATTTGGGACCTCAAGAATGGGAACTTGCTGCTGATCGGCTCTTGGCGCGCTGCGTCGGTCGGGACCAATATAATCCAAGGTCACGACAAAGCCTTTTCTATTCCAGGTTAACGCCTTTATCCGATCTGCAAGAATCCCGGGTGATAAAGGTTTCGCGAGAACATCATCTGTACCGCAATCAATCAGATTCCTGATGTTTTCAGAAGACAAATCATCTGATAACAATACCGAAACTAAAAAGGGATTAGAGCCAATATCGCCGTGCCTGATTTCATGAATTAGCTCGGCAACATTTTCGCCATCAAGCTTTGCATCACAGACAAGCAGATCAATCTCATCATCAACGATGGCCTTTTCAACCTCATCGTAGCGCGCCGTTTCTTCAATTCGACGGTATCCGAAATGACGAAGTGCCGTGCAGATGCCTTTACGTACCTCCAGATTGTTGTCGGCAAAAAGCACCCTAATATTTTCGATTGATTCGCCTGGCATTAAACGTGGCTCTGGCAGGTTATTATACTCAAGGCAATATCAGTCTTCTGTTTCAACAAGGCGATTAGAGTTCCCGTCGGACCGTTATATCCAATGGAATGATATATGGCACTGAGCCTATGTCAGTGAGCCATATCACAGCGCCCGATCGGATCATCACCTATCGAAACGAAACCAGACCGGAAGTTGCGACGTAATAATAAATACCAAGAATGACCAGAGAGATACCGCTCGTGATACCAACCTTCAGGAGCATTCGACCTTTGGCCGGAGATCCCGGGTCCTGTCCGGGTAGAAGGGTGTCTTCATCGACGCGGGAAATGCCAAACGGCAGAACCATAAAAAGCACGAGCCACCATGTGATGACATAAACAACGATGAGCTCAGTAATACTCATGAAATTAATCCTTTAGGCTTGCTCAAGTTCGATGAGGGTTCCAGAAAAATCCTTTGGATGAAGAAACAGTACAGGTTTACCATGCGCCCCAATTTTTGGCTCACCCGAGCCAAGAACACGGGCTCCTTCTGATTTCAGTTTGTCACGAGCCACGAGAATATCATCGACCTCGTAACAGACATGATGCATCCCGCCACTGCGGTTCTTGTCTAAAAACCCCTGTATGGGCGAATCAGAATTAAGCGGTTCTAACAATTCAATTTTTGTGTTTTCCAACTCAACGAACACAACTTTCACACCATGCTCAGGAATATCGACCGGCTCAGAAACTTGTGCTCCCAGCGTATCACGATAGGTTTTCGCCGCAGAGATGATATCTGGTACGGCAATTGCCACATGGTTCAACCGACCTAGCATTTTTCAATCCTTAACCTGTTTAGACCCGAATGAGGTGAACTTCCGTCACAGCTTTCTTCCCTAAGTGATTTCGCAGGTGTCGCCGAACCGCCAGGCGGACGGCCTCCCTGACCCGGGCATCATCCTTAGCGTGCTCAGATGAAAGGTTTTCGACTGCGTCTTCCGCCTGAACCAGTGCCTCCTGATATATGGGGTCTGTTTCATCTTCAAACAATCCCGTTGTCGCCAATTGAGCATCAGCCAGCAACTCCCCATCTTCATCGATGACAACGCTGACCGTCGCGGTCCCATGCCACATGGCACGTTTCCGGCTTTTGAAAATTTCACTGTCCATCGGAACCAGTCGTGATCCTTCGACGATTAATCGGCCCGAAAAGACATGATCCACAATCTTGGCTTCACCGGGGCCGATCCGGATGACGCTCCCATTGTCGGCAACAATTGCGGTATCGACCTGGCATTCTTTCGCCAGGCGCGCATGTTCGCGCAAATGGCGCAGCTCGCCATGCACAGGGATCGAAACTTCAGGGCGCACCAATTGATACATGTGAGCCAACTCATCACGCGCGGGGTGCCCCGAAACATGAATAAATTCGTCTTTAGCCGTAATGATATTTACACCCAATCGCACCAGCTGATTTTGCAAGAATGAGATCGATGTTTCGTTCCCCGGGATAATACGCGAGGAGAACAGCACCGTATCTCCCTGCCCCAAAGAAATATAGGGGTGGTCATTCGACGCAATGCGAGACAGCGCCGCTCTCGGTTCTCCTTGACTGCCTGTGCAGATCAAAACCATCTTTTCATTCGGTACATAGCACGCTTCTTCTTGCTGGATAAACGCTGGCGTATCAGCCAGGTAACCGTTGTCACGGGCCGCTTTTTCAATCCGAATAAGCGATTGACCGGCAATAACAACTTGTCGGTCGTTCGCACGAGCGGCTCTTGAAATCGTTTCCAGTCGGGCCACATTGCTGGCAAAGCAGGCAACAGCTACCTTGCCGGTTGCATCACCAATCAGACGCGTCAGATTGGCTAGCAAATCCGCCTCTGAACCAGAATCACCTGGCGAGAAGACATTGGTCGAATCGCACACGATTGCGCGAACGCCTTCATCACCGAGAGCGCGCAAGGCTTCTTCATCCGATGAATCACCGACAACTGGTGCCGGATCGAATTTCCAGTCACCGGTGTGCAATACCGTTCCGGCAGGCGTCCTGATGGCAATTGCGTTAGGTTCAGGAATCGAATGGGTCAGCGTGATAAGCTCCATATCAAAAGGGCCAACGTCGAACCGACCAGTCAAAGGAACAACAATAACCTCCACCTCATCGACCAAGCCTGCTTCGCTCAATTTTCGGTGGAGGATAGATGCTGTAAACGGTGTCGCATAAATCGGGCATCTCAGCCTTGGCCACAGGTAGGCGACCGCACCAAGATGATCTTCGTGCGCATGGGTCAAAATGAGCGCAAGCAAATCTTTGCGTTGTTCTTCAATAAACGTCGGGTCTGGCATGATAATGTCGACACCGGGCAAGGAACCGTCATTAAAGGTAACCCCCAGATCGACCATGATCCATGCCTGATCTTGCTGAGTTCCGTACCCATAGAGGTTCAGGTTCATCCCGATTTCGCCAGTGCCACCTAGCGGCACAAAAACGAGATCACCGTTTGTTTGTTCTTTTGTCATATCGTGTTCCGTCGATAAATGGCCATAAGACCGCGTAGGGTCAAATCAGCATCGGCGGCTTCAATGACGTCACAATGCTCAAGGAATAAAGGGGCCAATCCGCCCGTCGCAATAACACGCACCGCTTCGGCGCTCATCTCCTGCTTAAGTCGAGTCACAAGGCCTTCAATCATTCCAACATACCCCCAAAAAGTACCGGACAGCATGGCATCAACAGTGTTTTTACCAATGACGGTATCCGGGCGCGAAACGGCGATCCTCGGGAGTTGTGCAGCCGCTTGGTGCAATGCTTCCATACTGAGGTTAATCCCGGGTGCGATCGCTCCCCCCTGATAGCTGCCACTCTCCCCGATCACGTCGAACGTCGTTGCCGTCCCGAAATCAATGACAATCAAAGGGCCGCCATAGGTTTGATGTGCGGCAACGGCATTCACCAGCCGGTCGGCTCCAGCTTCGTTAGGTTTCTCTATCGCAATTTCCAACCCCAAGTCGACGTTGTCTTCGCCGACCACCAAAGGCTCTGCGTCAAAGTACTTACGGCACAGCGTCTTCAAGGCAAACAAGGTCGCAGGGACAACGGTTGCAATGATCGCGCTGGTAATTTCCGCCCGCTCAATATTCGAGAGCTTTAATAACTGTTCCAGCCAGATCCCAAATTCATCTGCCGTGCGGTTCGTATCTGTTGACGACCGCCATTCCCCCCGTATTGTTCCGTCCTCGGCGAATACGGCAAAAACGATATTTGTATTACCTGAATCAATTGCTAACAGCATCTCTCCTCCCCCCCTTTAAGATACCGAAACCGCGCTCGGGAAGAAGACATCCCCTGCCGTGATTCGCATAACGTTTTCACTTTGTCTTAACAGCAATACACCGTCTTCATCGATATCTTCAAAAATGCCGTACAAGGTTTGATTTTCAAGGCGCACTTCAATCGGGTCCCCAATTCCCTTGCTGCATTTTCGCCAGCGATCACGGACGGGCAGGAAGCCAGCTTCGAGCCAGCTTTTATAGTTTTTTTCGAAGCAGCCCGTGTAGGCAAGCAACGCTCGCTCCAGCGTACCCGTGAAACCTATATGTGCAAGCGATGTCGCCTCAACATCCTTTACCTCCGGAAATGAAATCACGTTCACCCCAACACCAAGCACCAGCCAGTCTGCTGGCTCATCCGCAGATACGCCGTGGGATTCTAACAAGATCCCGGAAACTTTCTTGCCGTTGATCAGAACATCGTTCGGCCACTTACATTCTACTTGCAGTCCGCCATCACATAACTCCTGAACGGCATCATAAAGCGCCAGGGCGGCCACAAAACCGAGTTGGGCTGCCTGGCGCAATGGAACATCGGGACGCAAGATCAAAGAAGTATATAGATTGCCAACGGGGCTGTTCCAATGCCGCCCTCTCCGGCCCCTGCCGTCCGTTTGCTCGCCTGACAAGACAAGCGTACCCTCAGGTATCTGTTGAGGCCCTAGAGCGGCCAAACGGGCGGCTTCGGCATTTGTGCTACCAATCGTTTGATACCTGATTACGTTAAAAAAACGCGAAATTTCAGGAAGCTGCATTAGCCAGCAAACAGGGCTGCCGCCGCCATTTTGGCACCATCAAGAATTGGACTTGGGTAAAATGTCATAGCGACAACAAACAAACCGGTTAAGGTCAGAACCCAACCCAAACTTTTCTCGACCGGACGATCCAGACTATCCTCAACATCATCGAAATACATGATTTTGATGATCCGCAGATAATAGACCGCGCTTACGACACTTGCCAAAACACCCACAATTGCGAGTGTATAAAGGCCCGCATCGATCGCCGGCATAAAGATATACAATTTCCCGACAAAGCCCGCTAATGGCGGAATACCAGCCATTGAAAACATGAAGATCGTCAATGCAAGCGCCAGCATTTTGTGGGTTTTCCCCAACCCCGCCAAATCACTGATTTGTTCGACCATTTGATCACCACGGCGCATCGCCAAAATACAGGCAAAGGTCCCAAGGTTCATCGCCAAATAAATGGCAAGATAGATCAATACACCCTGAATACCGGCTTTCGAACCGGCGGCGATCCCGATCAGGGCATAGCCAACATGTCCAATGGAGCTATAAGCCATAAGACGCTTGATGTTTGTCTGACTAAGCGCTGCGAACGCCCCCAGCAACATAGAGGCCATGGAGATAAAGACGACAATTTGCTGCCATTCGGCAACCAGACCACCGAAAGGTCCAACCATGACCCGCATAAATAATGCCAACGCAGCGATTTTAGGGGCAATCGCGAAAAAGGCTGTCACCGGTGTCGGTGCGCCTTCATAGACATCCGGAGTCCACATATGGAACGGTACTGCCGATACTTTAAATGCCAAGCCAGCCAGAATGAAAACAATCCCGAAGATAACCCCAAGACCCGGTGAATTTTCGGCTCCGTTCCCAAACATCGCGGCGATGGCGGAAAAGTCTGTTGTTCCCGTAAAGCCATAAATCAAAGAGCTGCCATAAAGCAGCATACCGGAAGCCAAGGCACCCAGAACAAAATACTTGAGGCCTGCTTCCGTAGAGCGGCCATCATCGCGCTGAAACGAAGCGATGACATAAAGTGATAAACTTTGCAGTTCCAAGCCCATATAGAGCGACATCAGGTTATTGGCAGAAATCATCATCATCATGCCAAGGGTCGCGAATACGATCAGGATTGGATATTCAAATCGCGCCATTTTATGACGTTCAAGGAAATTTTGCGCCATAACAATGGTCACCGCAGACGCCAACAAAACGAGGACTTTGGTAAATACGGCAAAATCGTCTGTTACAAACAAGTCATTGAAGACCAGTACCCGCCCCCCGGCAAAGGAGATAACGATCAGAGCACCCAAAGCCAGAACGGCAACGCTCAGGTTCGATACGTAACGGGCCACCCGAACACCATCGGCGGCGGTTGTAACTTTTTGGAAAACGCCAAACATCAACAACGCCATAATCATACAGGCGAGAAATAATTCCGGTGCTGCCGGAATCCAGTTTGGGACTTGTGCCATTGGCATCGCGTGAAACTCCTAACGGCCTGCAACAACCGCCTGAGCGCTTGCGGTCAGTGCGGGTTCAACCTGACTAATCAGGTTTTCAACAGAAACATGCATAAAATCGAGGAACGAGGATGGATAAATACCCATCCATAACGTCAAAATAATGAGAGGTGCAAAGATCGCCCATTCTCGAACGCTCAGATCCTTCATTTTCATCAAATTATCTTTGGTCAGCTGGCCAAAGATAATACGGCGGTACAGATAGAGCATATACGCAGCACCAAGGATCACCCCGGTCGCAGCCAAGGCGGCAACCCATGTGTTAACCTGGAACAACCCAACCAACACCAGGACTTCACCGACGAAACCACCTGTTCCCGGCAGCCCAACGGACGCCAACATAAACAACATGAAGACCAGGGCATAAGCCGGCATTATCTTAACGACCCCGCCGTAGTCCGCAATCTCGCGGCTATGAATTCGGTCATAAACAACACCGACGATCAGGAATAAGGCGGCCGAAACAACACCGTGCGATAGCATTTGGTAAATCGCACCTTCAATGCCATGGATGTTCAGAGCAAAAGTACCAGCCGTGACAAATCCCATATGGGCAATTGATGAATAAGCGATCAGCTTCTTCATATCTGTTTGGGCAAGGGCCACCAAAGAGGTGTAGATGACCGCCACAATACTCAGACCAAACATCAGATCAGCAAACATTACTGTCGCATCTGGAAACATTGGCAACGAGAAGCGAATAAATCCGTACCCGCCAAACTTCAGCAAGACACCAGCCAGAATAACGGAACCCGCCGTAGGTGCTTCAACGTGCGCATCGGGCAACCATGTATGAACCGGCCACATGGGAACCTTAACCGCGAAGGAGGCAAAGAACGCGAGCCATAACCACGGCTGAATGGAGATCGGGAAACTATGGTCCATCAAGGCAACCATATCTGAAGTCCCAGCATCGAAATACATGGCCAACATCGCGACCAGCATTAAAACAGACCCCAGCAACGTGTATAGGAACAGCTTAAACGCTGCATAAACCCGACGCGGACCACCCCAAACCCCGATGATCACAAACATCGGAATCAGCACGGCTTCGAAGAAGATGTAGAAAACGAACAAATCCAGCGCACAAAACATCCCGATCATAAAGGTCTCGAGAATCAGGAACGAGATCATATATTCCTTCACCCGGTCCTTAATCGATTCCCAACTTGCAAGGATGCAGAGCGGTGTCAGCAGCGTCGTCAGCAGGACAAATAACAGGGATATGCCGTCGACGCCCATGTGGTAGCTGATGCCAAACTGTGGCATCCACTCGACCTTCTCGACAAACTGAAAATCTGCCGTGGTTTTATCAAACTTGAACCACAACGGAATCGACACAACGAATGTCGCAGCCGATGTCCATAATGCCCCCCACCGGGAATTGCGCGCAACGTCTTCGTCGCTACCTCGCGCCAGGAGGAGAACCATGCCAGCACCAAACAGCGGCAAAAACGTCAATAGCGATAGTAAAGGTATTTCGCTCATCGTCCGATCACCCTGCGTGTGCCAAAATGTACCAAGTTACAAGAACCACTACGCCAATAAGCATGGCAAAGGCGTAGTGATAGAGATAGCCCGTCTGAAGCGCTGATACGCGACGAGACGTATAACGAACCACAGCTGAGACACCATCGGGCCCCAAGCCATCGATAAGAGTTCCATCGCCGACTTTCCAAAGGGCTCGTCCAAGCGCGAAACAAGGGCGAACAAAGATCCGATCATAGAGTTCGTCGAAATACCATTTGTTCAAAAGGAACTGATAAATCCCTTGGAACCGGGCCGCAATCCGGCCCGGTATATCGGGTGACCACATATAAAACCAGTAAGCCATGAAGATACCTGCCAGACCGACTGCAATCGGTGCCACCTTCACCCAGATAGGGACATGGTGCGCATTTTCCAATGCAGGATGACTTTCAAGCACCCGAATTGCCGGCCCCCAAAATTCGGCTGTATGATGGCCTACAAAGTTTTCGTATCCCAAGAATCCTGCGAAGATCGCTCCGGCGGCCAGAACCAACAACGGAATGACCATAACTTTTGGGCTTTCATGAACATGCGCCATGGTTTTCTCATCAGCGCGCGGTGTGCCATGGAAGGTCATGATCAGCAGACGCCATGAATAGAACGCGGTTAAGAAAGCAGCCGCGATTCCCATCCAGAAGGCATACAGGCCAATTCCTGTATGGGCTCCGTAAGCCGCTTCAATGATTACGTCCTTGGAGAAGAACCCGGCAAAGCCAAACGCCGTACCAGGAATACCGATACCCGCCAGAGCCAAATTACCAATCCACATCAACGCATAGGTAACCGGGATCATTTTCCAGATACCGCCCATGCGGCGCATATCCTGCTCATCCGACATGGCGTGAATGACCGAACCAGCGCCAAGGAACAATAGCGCCTTAAAGAAACCGTGGGTCATCAAATGGAACACGCCAGCGGAATAGGCAGAAACACCGCAAGCAAAGAACATATACCCAAGCTGCGAACAGGTTGAATAGGCAATGACGCGCTTGATATCGTTTTGAACACAGCCAACCGTTGCGGCAAAGATCGCTGTCGTCCCACCAACCAGTGTCACAACCGTCAGTGCCGTATCAGAATACTCAAACAGTGGCGACATCCGCGCGACCAGAAAGACGCCAGCGGTAACCATCGTCGCCGCGTGAATAAGGGCTGACACTGGAGTTGGGCCTTCCATCGCATCCGGAAGCCATGTGTGGAGCCCTAACTGAGCTGACTTGCCCATGGCGCCCACAAACAGCAGCAAACAACAAACCGTCAGCGCATCAAATTCACCACCGAAAACCATCAATGTCGCGCCGCTTTTGCTTTCAGCTGCTGCAAAAATGCTATCGAGATGAATGGTATCGAACAACATAAAGACCGCGAAAATACCAAGGGCAAAACCGAAATCACCGACCCTGTTAACGACGAAGGCCTTGATGGCCGCAGCGTTTGCCGTCGGTTTTTCGTACCAAAACCCAATCAGCAAATAAGAAGCCAGTCCAACCCCTTCCCAGCCAAAGAAAATCTGGATGAGGTTGTCACCGGTGATCAACATCAGCATGAAGAAGGTGAAAAGGCTTAAATAGCACATAAAGCGTGGGATCGAATGATCGTGATGCATGTAACCAATGGAATAAATATGCACCATCGCCGAGACGACCGTGACGACGATCATCATTACAGCGGTCAGCGTATCCACCTTTAGCGCCCACGATATTTCTAGTGTACCGGAATCGATCCAGGTAAAGAGTTCCGTCGTACGGGCATTCCCGTCCAGGGCAACATCAAAGAAAATCGCCACCGCACAAGCCGCAGAAACGACCAGTCCTAAACAGGTAACGACTTGCGCCAGCGTATCGCGCTGATGCTGCTTTTCTTTATCGTCGCTCGGCATAAAGACGATTATACCGGCGATGATTGATCCAATTAACGGAAGAAAGACGACAAGCTTTTCAATCATCGTGCTCTAGCCTTTCATCATGTTGATATCTTCAACCGCGATAGAACCGCGATTTCGGAAATAGATCACAAGAATGGCCAGGCCAATGGCAGCTTCGGCGGCAGCCACCGTAAGAATAAATATGGCGAATACCTGCCCGACCAAATCATTGAGCTCTGAAGAGAACGCAACAAAGTTAATGTTTACGGCCAATAACATCAGTTCAACGGACATCAGAATAATGATGACGTTCTTCCGGTTCAGGAAAACACCGAATATACCCAGTGTAAATAAGATTGCGGCTACTGTCAGGTAGTGGCCAAGTCCGATCTCGAGCATTAAATTCCCTTCCCCGTTTCGACCTTGACGAGCTCAACACTTTCGTCTGCCCGGCGCGCCAACTGATCAGCGATCACCTGCTTTTTGACGCCTGGCCGTTTACGATGGGTCAGAACAATCGCCCCGACCATTGCCACCAGCAGCACCATTCCAGCGGCCTGGAACAGGTAGACATAGTGGGTATACAAAAGCTGACCAAGGGCTTGCGTGTTTGTCACACTGGCCACATCAGGCACAGGAGCCACTCCCGCAGCTGTTATCTCGGGACTCAGATGCCAGCCACCGACAACGACAGCCAGTTCAACCAACAGAATGAGCCCGATGACACCACCAATAGGCAGATACTGCAAAAACCCCTGACGCATTTCCACGAAATTAATATCCAGCATCATCACGACAAACATAAACAGAACCGCAACGGCACCGACGTAGACAACAACAAGGATCATTGCCAGGAATTCAGCACCTAGTAGCACGAACAATCCTGCCGAGTTGAAGAAAGCCAAAATCAGAAACAACACGGAATGCACCGGGTTGCGCGCAGAAATCACCAGCACGCCGGAGGCGACGGTAATGGCTGCAAACATGTAAAATGCCAAAGCTTCAATCATAATTTCCGGTCTTCCTCTGTTCCGAACTCAACTTGCTCACCGATACGGTGCATCAAGCCGCAAACGTTCGGCCAGTTCTGTTTCCCAACGCTCGCCATTCGCCAGCAATTTATCTTTATCGTACAACAGCTCCTCGCGAGTCTCTGTTGCAAACTCAAAATTTGGTCCCTCAACAATTGCGTCTACCGGGCACGCCTCTTCACACAGACCGCAGTAAATACACTTGGTCATATCAATATCGTAGCGTGTCGTCCGGCGGCTTCCGTCATCGCGCGGTTCCGCCTCGATCGTGATGGCCTGCGCGGGGCAAATGGCTTCACACAATTTACAGGCAATACAACGTTCTTCGCCGTTTGGATAGCGACGCAAGGCGTGCTCTCCTCTGAAGCGCGGACTAAGTGGCCCCTTTTCAAACGGATAGTTGATGGTTTTTTTGGCCTTGAACATATAACGCAGAGTCAACCACATACCGGAAACCAACTCGGTCAGGAAGAACGCACGTGCATGACGACTTATGGAGCTCATAATACTTTCCTTAACCCGCGTTCGGAACCATATCGAAGGCAACAAGTACCCCCGCGACAACCACAACTCCGGCCAATGACAATGGCAGGAAGACTTTCCAGCCCAGACGCATCAACTGGTCGTAGCGATAGCGTGGGAAGGTTGCCCGAACCCACAAGAAGATAAACAGACAGAAGGCAATTTTCAGCGCCAGCCAGATGGGACCCGGGATCAGTGTGAACGGCGCAATATCAAATGGTGGCAACCAGCCGCCCAAGAACAGGATTGACGTCATCGCCGACATCAAAATCATATTTGCGTACTCGCCCAGGAAGAACAGGGCGAACCCCATGGCCGAGTATTCAACGTTATAACCAGCGACCAATTCTGCTTCAGCTTCAGGCATGTCAAACGGATGACGGTTTGTTTCCGCAAGCGTCGAGATAAAGAAGATCACGGCCATTGGGAACAACGGAATGATAAACCACATGCCCTTTTGGGCCATCACAATGTCCGAAAGATTTAACGAACCGACGCACAACAATACGGTTATGATGACAAAGCCCATTGAGACCTCGTAGGAAACCATTTGCGCCGCGGATCGAATAGCCCCCAGGAAGGCATAACGCGAATTTGACGCCCAACCTGCCATAAGAATTCCATAAACACCCAGAGAAGAAATCGCAAACAGGTACAGAATACCCACGTTAATATCTGCCAGCACCATACCTTCATCAAATGGAATAACCGCCCACGCCACCAGCGCCAGAATGAAGGTCAGCATCGGCGCTATCATAAAGACAACGCGGTTTGCCCCTGACGGAATAATTGTCTCTTTCAGGAAAAGTTTTAAGCCATCGGCCATCGGTTGCAGAAGACCGAAAGGTCCAACAATATTAGGGCCACGACGCATCTGCATGGCGCCGATCACTTTACGCTCGGCCAGAGTCAAATAGGCGACGGAAAGCAAAATTGGCAATACAATCGCAACAATCTTAATGACCGTCCATAGAAGCGGCCAAAGGTATGTGTCCCAAAGTTCAGCCATCGGTACCTGTCTTCTGATCAGTTGCGCCTAAAAACTCGTCCGCACATTTCGCCATCGTCACAGAGGCGCGGCTTATCGGGTTCGTCATATAGAAATTCGTTACCGGCGACGTAAATGCGACAGCGTCAACCTCGCCCGCTTCTCCAAAATCACCCCATTTTGCAGGATGCACTTCATCAACATTTAAAAAAGTGCCATTTATATCGACCATTCGGCCACGCACCTGCTGCAGATTACTGAAGGACAAGCTTTTGCCCAGGGCATCAGACAAGGCACGGATGATTGTCCAGTCCTCTCGGGCGTCACCGGGGGGAAAGACAGCCAGACGCGTAACCTGTACCCGACCTTCCGTATTCACGTAAGTGCTGGCCTTTTCTGTATAGGCAGCGCCCGGTAAAATGACATCTGCACAGTGTGCCCCTGCATCACCGTGGTGGCCCTGATAGATGACGAACGCTTTATCTAGCTTTGTCGTATCAATCTCGTCGGCACCCAAAAGATAAACCGCCTTGATGTCACCCGATTGCGCACCTTCCAAAATCCCGTTCACGTCACGCCCTTTGGCACCGGGAACAAAGCCGAGGTCAAGCCCACCGACACGCGCGGCGGCCGTATGGAGAACGTTAAAGCCATTCCAGTTTTGCGCAGTGTCAATCATCTTATAGGTTTCTGCGACTGTTCGTGCGAGATCAAGAACGGCAGCGCCATCAGGACGTGATAACGCACCCTGACCAACAATCAACATCGGACGCTCCGCCTTTTTCAAGACATCAGCGAAGGCACCCTTGCCTTTCGCCAAGTCCGCAAGAACAGACGGGTTGTCACCCAAATTCGTGACCGGGTAGGTTAAATCGGCAACTTCACCAATGGAAGCGATCTCGACACCCCCGGCAACAAACCGCTTGCGAATACGCGCGTTCAAAACAGATGCCTCACGACGCGGATTTGTTCCGATCAACAGGATCGCGTCGGCACGATCGATACCGCTAATCGACGAATTGAACAGATACCCCGCCCGCGACGCGGTATCGAGCTTCGCACCGTCCTGGCGGCAGTCCAGGTTTTCAGAATCTAAAGCGGCCATCAAATCTTTTAGCGCCGTCATCGCCTCGCAATCTGCCAAGTCACCAGCAATCGCCGCTATTTGATCCCCTTTGAGAGGTTTCAACGCTTCAGCTATGGCGTTAAAAGCCTCAGGCCATGTCGCTGCCGCCAACTTGCCGTCACGACGCACATATGGTTTATCAAGACGCTGCGTTCTAAGTCCGTCACACGAAAAACGAGCCTTATCCGAAATCCATTCCTCGTTTACATCTTCATTGAGCCGCGGCAGAACACGCTTTACTTCCGGCCCCCGGCAATCCACGCGAATGTTTGACCCAACCGCATCAGTCACGTCGACGGATTCAGTCTTTTTGAGTTCCCATGGGCGCGCATTGAATGCATAAGGCCCCGAGGTCAATGCACCGACTGGGCAAAGATCAATCATATTGCCAGAAAGCTCTGAGGTCAGAGCATTTTCGACATAGGTCCCAACTTCCATATTCTCGCCGCGACCGGTTGCTCCAAGCTCTGGGACACCAGCCACTTCACTGGCAAAACGAATGCAGCGCGTACAATGAATACAGCGTGTCATCGTCGTGCTGATCAACGGCCCCATGTATTTATCTTTTACGGCACGCTTGTTTTCCGAGAACCGGCTTTTATCTGATCCGTAGCCCATCGCTTGGTCTTGCAGGTCGCACTCGCCACCCTGATCACAAATCGGGCAATCCAACGGATGGTTGATCAGCAGAAATTCCATAACGCCTTTGCGCATTTTCTGAACTTCTGGTGTATCTGTCTGAATGACCATCCCTTCCGCAATCGGCATGGCACAGGACGCGATCGGCTTGGGCGCGCGTTCCATAGAAACCAGACACATCCGGCAATTACCGGCAATCGAAAGTCGCTCGTGATAGCAGAACCGGGGAATTTCGATACCCGCTTGCTCACAAGCCTGCATCACTGTCATTCCGCCTTCGGCTTCGACTTCCTGACCATCAATGGTGAGTTTAACCATGTCTCTATCCCTACGCGGCCTGAGAACTGCCAGCTTTCGCTTCGGCAATACGTTTTTCCAATTCCGGACGGAAGTGCCGGATCAATCCTTGAATAGGCCACGCCGCTGCATCGCCAAGGGCACAAATTGTGTGCCCTTCGATTTGCCGCGTCACTTCTTCAAGCATATCAATTTCGTCAACATGTGCGGTCCCGGCAGCCATTTTTTCCATCATCCGCCACATCCAGCCTGTGCCTTCACGACATGGCGTGCATTGCCCACAGCTTTCATGTTTGTAAAACGCAGACAGACGCGTAATGGCCCGGATAATATCGGTTGATTTATCCATCACCATAACGGCAGCAGTGCCGAGCCCGGACTGAACCTCGCGCAGTGAATCAAAGTCCATAAGCACGGTATCACAGAGATTTTTAGGAAGAACCGGAACCGATGCGCCACCTGGGATAACCGCAAGCAGATTGTCCCATCCGCCGCGTACACCGCCGCAGTGTTTCTCAATCAGTTCTTTGAGCGGTATCCCCATCTCTTCTTCAACCGTACACGGCTGGTTCACATGGCCCGAAATGATGAACAGCTTCGTCCCCGTATTATTCGGGCGCCCCAAGCCGGCAAACCAATCAGCACCGCGGCGTAAAATTTCCGGAGCAACAGCGATTGATTCTACATTGTTAACCGTTGTCGGAGCCCCATATAGGCCAACATTTGCCGGGAAAGGCGGCTTCAGTCTTGGTTGGCCTTTTTTGCCTTCAAGGCTCTCAATCAGGGCCGTTTCTTCGCCACAAATATAAGCGCCCATGCCGCGGTGAATATAGAAATCAAATTTATAACCAGAACCACAAGCGTCATCGCCAATTAGGCCGGCATCATAGGCTTCGTCGACAGCTTTTTGCAGCGCTTCAGTTTCACGGTAAAACTCACCCCGCACATAGCAATAGGCCGCATTGGCCCCCATCGCAAAGGAGGCAACCAAGGCTCCTTCGATCAGCTTGTGGGGATCATGACGCATGATTTCACGGTCTTTACAGGTACCGGGCTCGCCCTCATCCGCATTGATAACCAGATAGTGAGGTCGCCCATCGGATTCTTTAGGCATAAAAGACCACTTCATGCCGGTAGAGAAACCGGCGCCGCCTCTGCCACGTAAACCGGACGCCTTCATCTGGTTGACGATTTCTTCGCGACCGAGCTCCAGAAGTTTTTTTGTGCCGTCCCAGTCTCCGCGTTTTTTAGCGCCTGCTAAAAACGGGTCTTCCAAGCCGTATATATTCGTAAAGATGCGATCCTTATCCGCTAACATCATGCATCTCCCAATTTATTGGACCGTTCATCGGCTTGATGGGTCAAGCTGGTCAAACCGCCCACAGGCTCACAGGTTACGCGACCAATTTGCGAACCCGTTTTCGGGGTTTTCCCAGCCGCCAGGTCCGTAAGCACGGATTCGGTCGAACCGGCATCAAGGTCCTCGTAAAAATCATCATTGATTTGCATCATTGGCGCATTCACACAGGCACCCAGGCATTCTGCTTCACTTAGCGTGAAGAGCCCGTCTTCCGTTGTTTCTCCAATATCGACACCAAGCTTTCGCTTGCAGCTTGAAACGACATCATCCGATCCCCGTAACCAGCATGGCAAGTTGGTGCAGATCTGCACATGGAACTTCCCAATCGGCTTCAGGTTATACATCGTATAGAACGTCGCGACTTCGTATACGCGAATGCGCGGCATACCCAGCATCTCTGCAACATAGTCCATGGCAACGCGCGGCAACCAGCCGTCATGCTGACGTTGGGCGATGTCCAGTAAAGGCATAACAGCACTCGCCTGCCACCCTTCTGGATATTTTGCAATCACGGCCTCTGCCGCTTCCATACTTTCCGTGCTGAAAGCAAAGTGCGTGGGCTGTTCAAATGTATCTGCCTGTCCGCTCATCGATCAATCTCACCAAAAACAACATCAATTGAGCCGATGTTTGCGACTGCATCAGCCAACATATGCCCCTTGGACAAAAACTCCATTGCCTGCAAATGCGCGAACCCGGGGGCTCTGATCTTGCACCTGTAGGGTTTGTTCGTTCCATCCGAAACCAGGAACACCGCAAACTCACCTTTTGGCGCTTCTACCGCTGTATAGGTCTCACCTTCGGGTACGTGGTAGCCCTCTGTATAAAGTTTGAAGTGATGAATAAGCGCTTCCATGGATGACTTCATCGACGCGCGCGGCGGCGGAGAAATCTTCTGGTCATCGATCTTGCATGGTCCAGAGGGCATTTTATCCAGACATTGATGGATCAGTTTGAGCGACTCGCGCATTTCAAGAATTCGAACGACGTATCGATCATAGCAGTCGCCGTTCTTGCCGATGGGAATCTCGAAGTCCAATTCTTCATAACAATCATAAGGCTGGGATTTACGCAAATCCCAGGCGACACCCGACGCCCGGATGTTTGGCCCCGAAAAGCCCCAATCGAAACACTGTTCTGCCGTTATGACCCCGATATCGACAGTCCGCTGCTTAAAAATTCTGTTTTCTGTGAGCAATGTTTCAAGGTCATCAATAAAGCCAACAAAGTTTTCGGCCCATGCATTGATGTCATCGCTTAAACCAGCAGGCATATCTGCAGAAACACCCCCTGGACGGAAATAATTCATGTGCAAGCGCGCACCCGAAACCCGTTCGCAGAACTCCATAAGGACTTCGCGTTCTTCAAAGCCCCAGAGCATCGGCGTCATCGCACCGACATCCATGGCATAAGAGGTCACGTTCAACAGGTGATTCAGAATTCTGCCAATCTCCGCAAACAGAACGCGGATGTATTGAGCGCGCATCGGCACTTCTATACCCAGAAGCTTTTCCGTCGCCAAGGCAAAGACATGTTCCTGATTTTGCGGCGCCACATAGTCGAGGCGATCAAAATACGGAACGGCCTGCACATAGGTCTTATGTTCAATAAGCTTTTCGGTGCCGCGATGGAGTAAGCCAATGTGCGGATCACAGCGATCAATGACCTCGCCGTCCATCTCCAGAACCATCCTCAAAACACCGTGTGCAGCAGGATGCTGAGGACCGAAATTTAAATTGTAATTCTTGATTTCAGATTGAGCCATCAGGACGCATCCTCATTTTCCGCTTCTTCGGCCTTTTCATCGCCGGGCAACACCGCGTTCGCGCCCTCCCAGGGGCTCAGGAAATCAAAGGATCTGAATTCCTGGGTCAGTTGAACTGGCTCATAGACGACGCGCTTTTGCTCATCATCGTAACGCAGCTCCACATAGCCGGTCAGCGGGAAGTCTTTGCGCAGCGGGTGCCCCTCGAATCCGTAATCGGTCAGGATGCGGCGCAAGTCCGGATGGTCGGAGAAATAGACGCCGTAAAGGTCCCAAACTTCACGCTCAAACCAACTTGCAGAACTGAAAAGTTCTGTAGCCGTCGGAACTGGCGTATCTTCGTCTGTCCAGACTTTCACACGAACGCGCGAATTCAATGTCAGACTAAGCAAGTTATAAACCACCCCAAATCGCTTCTCCTGACTGGGATAATCAACTCCGCATACATCCATCAGCTGCTTGAATTGACAATTGGGGTCGTCTCGAAGAAAGCTCAATACGGAAATGAGTGAGCCGACAGGAACGGTGATAACCAGTTCGTTCTGCGCGAAAGACACCTCTTCTATGTCGCCACCAAGTGAGGAGGAAACAAATTCTCCGAGCTCTTTAATATCCAGGTCCATGCCTACGTCCGGCCTATTCTATCAAGTTGGATCAATCTGGCTTAACGCCAAATTGTACCCGTCCGTTTAATTTTCTTCTGCAGTTGCATCACACCGTAAATCAGCGCTTCAGCTGTTGGCGGGCAACCCGGTACATAGACATCGACCGGAACGACCCGATCACATCCACGAACGACAGAATATGAATAGTGATAATAACCGCCGCCGTTGGCGCATGATCCCATTGAGATCACATAACGAGGTTCCGCCATCTGATCATAGACTTTGCGAAACGCGGGAGCCATTTTATTGGTCAAGGTACCGGCGACGATAATGACATCCGATTGACGAGGGCTTGGCCGCGGCACAACGCCGAATCGATCCAGGTCATAACGCGGCATATAGGCGTGGATCATTTCCACAGCACAACAAGCCAAACCAAACGTCATCGGCCATAGCGAACCCGTACGCGCCCAATTAACAACCTTGTCGACGTTAGCGAGGACGAAGCCCTTATCTTGCAGCTCACCGGTCACCTGTCGAATAATCAGGTCCTGGTCCGGCCCCGGCGCCAGAGGCGCACCAAGGTTACTCTGCATAGGTGATTCTACTCCCATTCTAGGGCCCCTTTTCTCCACTCATAAACGAAGCCAATGGTCAGAATGCCCAAGAACACCATCATCGACCAAAACCCAAACATTCCGATCTCGCCAAGGCTAATCGCCCAGGGGAACAGAAATGCGACTTCCAAATCAAAAATAATGAAGAGAATAGCAACCAGATAGAACCGGACATCAAATTTGTGACGCGCATCATCAAAGGGTTCGAAGCCACACTCGTAAGGGGAATTCTTCTCAACATCAGGGCGTTGTGACGCCGCAATTACGGACGCAACAATGGCAATGATCGCAATGCCAACAGCAATCCCTAAAAAGATGAGAATGGGTAAGTAACTCGCGACTAACGATTCCACGTCCAGACCCTTTTTGTTAGTATTCCGCCACTCTAAAGGCGGCGATGGTTAACTGAGGCTTAACGTGCCTTACAATCCCGGTTTTCGCAATACAAAAACCACGTTGTGGCAAGGGTTTAAGCTCTTATGCAAAAAGCCCCACCAGGGGGCTTTTGAAAACGGACTTTGAGGAAAATGGCGGGAGTGACGAGACTTGAACTCGCGGCCTCCGGCGTGACAGGCCGGCGCTCTAACCAACTGAGCTACACCCCCTTCAAAGCCGTTGCAACAATCTATCTCGATAGACAAATGCTGCGAACGACGCCTGATGTAATCTACCCCCCAAGGGGTGTCAAGCAAGGTAATAAAAATAAAATAAAAACTTAGGAACGATAACTTTCCGGATAATGCTAAAGACTGAAAAACACAAACATCTGTCCATGATTTTCATCAAAAATTTTTAGGAAAATGGTGGGCGGTGAGGGGCTCGAACCCCCGACATCCACGGTGTAAACGTGGCGCTCTCCCAGCTGAGCTAACCGCCCCTAAGCCATTTTGATTGCCGAATAAATACAGGCTTTATCAGGTCAATGACAAGCGTTTTAAGTATTTTTTTTAGACAAAATAAAATCGGCCGCCCAAACAGGCGGCCGATCTCAATTTAGATCCACAGTGTCTTAGTTGACAGCTGCTTTCAGACCTTTACCTGCCTTGAACTTAGGCTGGTTAGATGCAGGAATCTGAATGGACTCACCCGTACGTGGGTTACGGCCAGTTGTCGCAGCGCGAGCAGAAACACTAAAAGTACCGAAACCAACGAGACGAACTTCAGAGCCATCCTTAAGAGTGCCAGTGATCGCATCGAAAACGCCGTCAACGGCTTTCGTCGCGTCAGCTTTTGACAGACCAGTGCTAGTAGCCACAGCAGCTACGAGATCATTTTTATTCATTTGAGAGCCCCCTCTATAAAGGTGGTGAAAGGTAAATATAATTCAGGAACAACTTATTTAATCGTTCATTGTACCTGCGTGATGACTGAAATTTATAAGCCAGTTTTCGATCACGTCAATTGGATAACTTGGTTTTTTTCGCAGAAAACCGGGGTTTTGCGCTAAGCCCCCGGTCTGTAACGATGTTTAGAGGCTGTTTTTTGCATTTTAGGTACAAAAAAACGCGCCGTGCCTAGGAAATCCGGGGCTTTCAGCGCGTTTTTATGCGAATCGGAAGGAGCTGAATTAAACGTTGTCCCCAACCGGTGTTTCGGGATTCTCGACCTTAATGTGTAATCTGGTCTCCCAATTCGTCGACATCGCCTCCACCAGCTAAAGGTGCCGCCAAAGGCGTGTCATCAGACCATTCCACCGGCGTCAACTCGCTGACAAGTGCGTGAGACAGAACCTCATCGACAACCGTAACCGGAATAATTTCGAGACCTTCTTTCACATTGTCTGGAATATCCTCCAGGTCTTTTTCGTTATCTTTAGGGATCAAAACCGTCTTAATGCCACCGCGCAGTGCAGCCAGAAGTTTTTCCTTTAGGCCACCGATTGGCAGAACACGCCCACGCAGAGTGACTTCGCCGGTCATCGCGATATCTTTGCGGACCGCGACGTCGGTCAAAACAGAAACAATCGAGGTAACCATACCGACACCTGCGGACGGCCCATCCTTTGGCGTTGCCCCCTCCGGAACGTGAACGTGAATGTCATTTTTAGTGAAGACGGGCGGGATAATCCCAAAATCCAGGGCACGGGACTGCACATATGATTTCGCAGCCTGAATGGATTCTGTCATAACTTCACCAAGCTTTCCGGTAATCGTCATTTTACCTTTGCCCGGCACCATAACCGCTTCAATGTTCAGCAGTTCACCGCCAACTTCTGTCCAAGCCAACCCGGTTGTAATACCAACCATATCTTCAGCTTCGATCTCACCAAAGCGGTACCGTTTGATACCGGCGAACTTGCCTAGGTTTTCACTGGTAACTTCAATGCTTTTGTCGTCGCTGGTGATAATTTCCTTAACGGCTTTACGTGCCAGATTGGCCAATTCGCGCTCAAGGTTACGAACACCGGATTCGCGCGTATAATAACGGATCAAATCCCGCAACCCGGATTCACTAATGGACCACTCCCCTTCTTTAAGGCCGTGGTTCTTTATCTGTTTAGACACCAGGTGACGATTTGCAATCTCGACTTTTTCGTCTTCCGTATAACCGGACAGTCGAATGATCTCCATCCGATCCAGCAAAGGCGCTGGCATGTTCATGGTGTTGGCAGTCGTTACAAACATTACGTCTGACAAATCGTAGTCAACTTCGAGATAATGGTCGTTAAAGGCGTTGTTTTGCTCGGGGTCCAAAACCTCAAGCAATGCAGAGGCCGGATCACCGCGCCAGTCCTGACCCATTTTATCGACTTCATCCAACAAAAAGAGAGGATTGGACGACTTGGCTTTTTTCATGCCCTGAACAACTTTTCCAGGCATGGAACCAATGTACGTGCGCCTATGCCCACGAATTTCTGATTCGTCGCGCACTCCGCCCAAAGACATACGCACAAAATTACGCCCCGTCGCAGCTGCGATGGACTTTCCCAGCGAAGTCTTGCCGACACCCGGAGGACCAACCAGACACAAGATGGGTCCTGACACTTTGTTGGTCCGTTGCTGGACAGCCAAATACTCGATGATACGTTCTTTAACTTTTTCCAGACCATAGTGATCCGCATCAAGAATAGCCTGTGCTTCCATGAGGTTTTTCTTGGTGCGAGACCGTTTTTTCCAGGGAATACCCAGCATCCAGTCGAGGTAATTGCGCACAACCGTCGCCTCTGCAGACATCGGGCTCATGGACTTCAGTTTCTTCAATTCAGCCAGTGACTTTTCTCGTGCTTCCTTGGAAAGTTTGGTCTTCTTGATTTTCTCTTCAAGTTCCGCGGTTTCATCTTTACCGTCGTCCGAATCGCCCAACTCCTTCTGAATAGCCTTGAGTTGTTCGTTCAGATAATACTCACGCTGAGTTTTCTCCATCTGCCGCTTGACGCGGTTGCGGATCTTCTTTTCAACCTGCAGAACATCAATTTCTGATTCCATATACGAATAGACGCGTTCCAGGCGTTCCGTAACGGAACCGGCTTCAAGCAGTTCCTGCTTTTCCGAAATTTTGAGCGCCAGGTGCGAAGCGACGGTATCCGCCAGTTTGCTCGCCTCTTCAATCTGATTAATGGAAACCAGAACTTCCGGCGGAATTTTTTTGTTGAGCTTAATATATTGCTCAAACTGGGCAACAACGGTTCGCGATAGCGCCTCTAATTCACTTTCTTCCTGTGGCTCATCCTCAATTAACGCCGCGCTGGCTTCGAAGAACTCTGGATTATCAACAAATTCAGAAATGTTCGCGCGTTGCACGCCCTCAACCAAAACCTTGACCGTTCCGTCGGGCAGTTTGAGCAGTTGCAGGACCGTTGAGACCGTACCGACATCATAGATATCGCCGGGTTCTGGATCATCCTGCGTCGCATTTTTTTGCGCTACCAACAAGATCTGCTTATCGTCTTTCATGACATCTTCAAGCGCACGCACAGACTTTTCACGGCCGACAAACAGCGGAACAATCATGTGCGGAAATACAACAATGTCACGTAAAGGGAGTACGGGGTAGTTATCTATCTGATAAGTCACAGATTTTTGACCTTTTTTTTGAAAATGAGTTGTTCAATCGATAAACACAGTTAAACGAAACGTTCGTTTAGTAAATGGGATGCGAAATCCCGACGTGCAACCCTCCAATCAAATGAAAATGATCAGGCGCTGGTTTCGACCTCTTCAGCGCGCTCGGCGTAAATATAAAGAGGATTTCCGCCATCTTCCGCAACTTCACGGTTGATGACAATTTCCTCAACACCATCAATGCCGGGCAAATCATACATCGTATCCAATAAGATGTTTTCCATGATTGAGCGCAAACCCCGTGCACCGGTTTTGCGCTCGACAGCCTTTTTGGCAATGGCTTCGAGAGCCCCTTCCGAGAAACCGAGTTTGACATCTTCCATTTCAAACAGTCGCTGATATTGCTTAACGAGCGCATTCTTTGGCTCTGTAAGGATTTCAATCAAAGCCGATTCATCAAGATCTTCCAAGGTTGCCAGAACAGGAAGACGACCAACAAACTCCGGAATCAAACCAAACTTCAACAGATCCTCAGGCTCGAGGTCGCGCAAAATTTCGCCCGTTTGCCGCTCGTCCTCGGATTCCACATCGGCACCGAAACCGATTGACGATCCCTTGCCGCGCGATGAAATGATTTTATCAAGTCCGGCAAAGGCGCCGCCACAGATAAACAGGATATTCGTCGTATCAACTTGCAAAAACTCTTGCTGCGGATGCTTGCGGCCCCCTTGCGGAGGAACACTTGCGACGGTGCCTTCCATAATTTTCAACAGTGCTTGCTGAACCCCTTCGCCAGAGACGTCACGGGTTATGGATGGGTTATCAGATTTGCGGGAGATTTTATCGACTTCGTCAATATAGACGATCCCGCGCTGCGCCCGCTCAACATTGTAATCAGCAGACTGGAGCAACTTCAGAATAATATTTTCGACATCTTCACCAACATATCCGGCTTCTGTCAGTGTCGTCGCATCAGCCATTGTGAACGGCACATCCAAGATACGAGCCAATGTTTGAGCCAACAACGTCTTGCCACACCCGGTTGGCCCAACAAGAAGAATGTTCGATTTTGCGAGCTCAACGTCACTGCCCTTACCACCGCTATGATTGAGGCGCTTGTAATGATTGTGTACAGCCACAGACAAAACCCGTTTCGCCTGATATTGACCAATCACATAGTCATCGAGGACGCCGCAAATATCACCGGGAGTCGGCACACCATCACCAGACTTCACAAGGCTGGTTTTGTGCTCTTCACGAATAATGTCCATGCACAGTTCAACGCATTCGTCACAAATAAATACCGTCGGTCCGGCAATAAGTTTGCGAACCTCATGCTGACTTTTTCCGCAGAACGAGCAGTATAAGGTGTTTTTTGAATCTCCACTGGAAGATTTGCTCATGGATACTCCATTAGATAAATCGTACTGATTTTGTCATATTACCCGCTAGATACGGGAACAAACAATGCAAAACAGGCAAACACGATAACTTAAGACCCGCCTCCCCCAACAGCAACCGCTAAGTCGATGAGAATTAAGTTGTTTTTTCAAGCCACCAGGATTTACAAAAAACTTGAGCGATCGCTGCAAGTTTAGTCTTTTGGCTTGGTTTCCGACGAATCATCGCCTTCTTGAGCTGGACGTGCTGCAACAACTTCATCAATCAGGCCGAACTCTTTGGCTTCGTCAGCGCTCAAATAACTATCACGGTCCAGAGCTTTCTCAATCTCGTCCAGAGACTTCGACGTGTGTTCGACGTAGATTTGATTAAGGCGCTCGCGAATTTTAAGGATCTCGCGCGCCTGAATTTCAATATCAGAAGCCTGACCTTGGGCACCACCAGAGGGCTGATGAACCATTACACGAGAGTTTGGCAGCGCATAGCGCTTACCTGCCGTCCCAGCGCACAACAGCAAAGACCCCATAGAAGCAGCCTGACCAATGCAAACGGTAGAAACGTCAGGCCGGATATACCGCATGGTGTCATATATTGCCAAGCCGGAGGTAACGACACCACCTGGCGAGTTGATATAAAACGAGATATCTTTTGATGGGTTTTCAGATTCCAGGAACAATAGCTGTGCGCAAATCAAACTGGAAACGGCATCATTAACACCACCCGTCAAAAAGATAATCCGCTCTTTAAGCAGGCGTGAATAGATATCATATGACCGCTCGCCCCGATTGGTTGTTTCGACAACCATGGGAACGAGATTGTTCATGTATATGTCTGCGGGGTTGTTCATGAACCGGGTATCCTTCTATTACGCTTGCTATGCGCCACCCTATGGTGACGCGGATTTAATCTTTTTTCTCAGCTTTCTTAGCCGGGGCTTTCTTTTTCTTCGCTGCCGGCTTTTTTTCGTCTGAAGCATCCGCTTTCTTGGCAGCAGCCTTCTTCTTGGCCGGTTTCTTTTTCGCTTTTGTTTTCGCTTCAGCGGCTTCGTTATCAGCCTCCAAAGCTTTCATCATTTCGTCAACACTAACGGACTTATCCGTTACTTTTGCCAGTTCAATAATGAAATCAACAACCTTCTCTTCATAGAGTGGGGCTGTGATTTGCTGCATCGCTTCAGGGTTTTTCTGGTAGAATTCCATAACGGCCTGTTCTTGCCCCTGATATTGACGCGCTTGCTCCATGATGGCCCGTGTTACGTCATCCTGACTAACCTGAATGTTATTCAGGCGGCCAATTTCAGATAACAGCAAACCTAGACTTACGCGACGCTCAGCGATTTCTTTAAATTCCGCGCGCTGCTCTTCTTCCGTTAGATCTTCATCCTCATCTGCTTCGCCAGCTTTCTTCTGCTCTTCATATTGACTCCATATGGAGTCAAATTCCGCTTCTGCAAGCTTTTGAGGGATCTCAAAATCACACATGTCCGTAAGCGCGTCGAGCAGATGGCGCTTCGTCCGCATCCGCGACATATTCTTAAGCTCACGCCCCTGCTCTTCGGTGATGGTTTCCTTGAGCTGCTCCAGACTTTCTAGGCCCAGTTTCTTGGCCAGTTCGTCATCGATCTCTGCCGGGGTTGCTTCCTTGACCTCTTTAACGGCAACTTTAAAGAGAGCCGCTTTACCGGCCAGCTCAGCTGCCCCGTATTCCGCTGGGAAATCGACGTTGACTTCAACGTCATCACCGGCGTTAACACCGATCAATTGGTCTTCAAAGCCAGGAATAAAGCTGTTTGAACCCAACTCCAGTTCATAGGCATCTGCTTTTCCACCCGGGAACTCTTCGCCATCAACGCTGCCGACAAAATCAATTACCAAAACATCGCCGGACTTACTTTTGCGCTTTTTCTTAAGCGGAGCAGATGTTTTGTTGCTGGCCGCAATATTTTCGAGGGCCGACTGAACTTCTTTTTCATCCGGAGTTGGCACCAAGCGCTCTAGTTTGATTTTTGAAAAATCAACGGGCTTGATTTCAGGAAGACATTCAACCTTGATCACATACTCAAGGTCCTTTCCTTCATCGAAAGAGGTGATTTCGATTTCGGGCTGCATTGCAGGACGAATATCTTTTTCGGCCAATGCTTGCTGGGAAGAATCTCCAACCGCTTTTTCCAGGATCTCGCCCATGACGGAGGGACCATAACGCTTTCGAAGCATGGAAACAGGAACCTTGCCGGGGCGGAAGCCAGGCAATGAAGCTGTCTGCGCAATCTCCTTTAAACGGTGACTGATCTTTTCTTCAATTTCGCTCGCGGGCAAGCTGACTGAATACTCGCGGCTCAACCCTTCGGATTTTGTCTCTGAAACCTGCATGGAAATCCCAACCGGAATAGCTATGGATAACCCAATTTAACGGATTACCCGGAGTTAAAAAAAATTCTCTACATGAACTCTGTTAAACAATAACAAAGCTGAAACTGGTGCGGGTGAGAGGACTTGAACCTCCACTTCATAAGAAACAGGTACCTAAAACCTGCGCGTCTACCAATTTCGCCACACCCGCAATGTGCAAGTGCTCTATATGAGCACCCAAGCGCACGCGAACATATACAAAATACCCCCACTGTCAATTACCGGGTTGGTACTTTTAAAATTCCTTGGATGTTATGGATTCTGGGAGCTCTAGCCTTTGAGGATGTTTTTCAATGACGACGATGTTTTTATGCGTCTGGCCCCCGAATAAGCTTCGTGATTATCTTCAATGCGATCCAAGTTATACAGATAGTTAATCATCATCCCGGCCGACTGTTTGAGACCGTTCGCAGAGGTGTCGCCCATCCAGTTCAAACGTTCCATAATTGCACCGTTCGACAAATGAAAATGTGCGACCGGGTCGCGGGCACGATCATCTTTGACCTTCGCCTTCATCAAATATAGCGCGGCCAGCCTCTGCAATGGCCCCTGCAAGGCCTGACACAGCTTCTCATCCTGACACCAAGCATCATCTTCAAGCGCCTTTTTAAGTGCCCCCTTGGCTCCGCCAGAGCGGCCCATAGCCAAACTCAATGCCTTTCTTTCTGACGGTTTAAGCAAGTTAGCCTGCCCCTCGGAAAGCACTTCGTCCAACCATTTTCGAAACCCCGGGATGGGTGATAATGTTGAAAAGGTCTTCAGATTTTTAAACTCTGACGCCAGCTTGGCGACCACACCTTTAATTAGAAAATTACCAAAGCTAATGCCGGCCAGTCCCTTTTGGGCATTTGAAATGGAATAAAAAATTGCCGTATCGGCATTGGCGGGATCAATGACAGGAGCATCTTCATCTAACAGATTTTGAACGTTACCGGCAATTCCATTGACCAGCGCAACTTCAACAAAAATCAGCGGCTCGTCAGGCATTCTGGGATGGAAGTAGGCAAAACATCTGCGATCCGAATCCAGACGGTTTTTCAAATCATCCCAGCTGGCAATCGCATGAACTGCCTCATAGGCGATAAGCTTTTCAAGGAGAGCCGCGGAAGATGTCTCCCATTCAATTGTTCGTAATTCCAAAAAACCAACGTCAAACCAAGACGTCAGCAAATTTTTCAGATCATTATCCAACCCCTTAAGTTCAGGGTTTTTGCGCACAAGTGGTAATAAGTCAGCGCGCATATCAACTAAAAACTTAACGCCCTCAGGCAGCGCATTAAATTGGGTCAACAGTTTGACACGCGGCGCGACCAGGGATTTTCTTAATTTCTCTTCGGCTTTGGATCTGGATACGGGGTCATCAGCTTGCCGCAGCGCCTCGACAGCCGCATTCACGGCATCCTGATCCGCGTCAAATTCTCTTGCCATTAAACTCAGGAAGCGTTCGCGGCCAGTCCCATCCAAAGCCAGATAGACATGACCCAATGCAGCGGCTCGGGATCGCGCAGAGACCTCTCCTCCCTTGCTTTCCAGACACTCAAGCATTTGAGCACGGATTCGTTCCAGGTCGTCCTCAGGTAAATCCGGTCGATCACTCGCTACCGAGGCGTCATAGGAAGCCCCCGCGATTGCCTGCCAGCCACTTTTCAGGTTGTTAAGTGTTCGATCCAGAAAACTGCTTGTTGCATGAGTGTTCATAATTAAAAGATCGTCCAGTTTACCATAGAATTCAAGACCAAGCCGATGAAGTATTTATGATCATTTGCAACAGATCAGGGATCAAATCTGGAATGTCTTCGGCAATTAGACCAGGCCCGAACTGTTCAGCTGCCTTGCCGTGCATCCAAGCGCCGGCACATGCCGCGTCTATAGGTTGCATTCCCTGCGCCATTAGACCTGCGATCAGTCCGGACAAGACATCTCCCGATCCGGCCGTTGCCAAATAAGGAGTGCCGGTCGCATTAATGACCGTTTTCAGAGTGTTGTCGGCAATGACGGTATCTGGCCCTTTTAAAAGAACCGTCGCCCCCGCCTGCGTGGCGGCTCGTGATACCTTGCTTAATTTGTCGCCAGTCTCATTAAACAGCCGCGCAAATTCGCCTTCATGCGGCGTCAGAACACACTCCCTATGCAAATTTGCGACAAGGGCCTCAGGGTTACCGGCAAACGCGCTGAGCCCATCGGCATCCAAAACCATGGGCTTTCGCGTTGCCAGAGCCTCAAGGACCCATTCCCGTGTGTGTTCACTGCGCCCCAATCCGGGTCCGGCAAGAACACAATTTATCCTTGGGTCTGCCAGCAACGCCTGGAAGTCAGCACTGGAGTCTGCCGGCTTTACCATAAGCCCCGGTCGATGAGAGGCATAAACCGACCATACGTTAGAAGGTGCCGCCACGGTAACCATGCCCGCACCGATGCGTCGCGAGGCATCTGATGCCAACAACGCCGCCCCGGTCATTTCATCACCGCCAGCGATGACCAGGTGACCCCGCGCAAACTTGTGGGCGTTGCGTTTGGGTTTCGGGAAGTTCTGCTGCCACAACTCCGGATCATTAACATATATTTTGGTGCCTACAGCACTTAATGCACCAACATCGATCCCGATATCACGAACAACGCATTCCCCCACATGATCAAGCCCCGGCATCAAATAATGACCTGGCTTGGCGCGAAAAAAAGTAACCGTCAAAGCGGCATGAAATGCCGCGCCTCTTATAAAGCCATTATTCCCATCGATGCCGCTTGGAATATCAATGGCCACAACTTCGAGTGAACGTTCATTTACTGTCTCAATAAATTGACGCGCCGATCCTTCAATATTTCGACTCAAACCTGCGCCAAACAGAGCGTCGACAACAAGTGGATCGCCCGAGAGGCCGCTTGGAGACAACGGTTCCACTGGCCCTGTCCACAAATCCGCCGCAAGGGTCGCATCACCGGTCAATGCATGATGCTCTCCCAGCACCATGACCCGTACTGGCCATCCTGAGGCTTCCAGCAATCTGGCGACAACAAAACCATCCCCGCCGTTATTGCCCGGTCCACAGCAAACAACGGTTTCCCTGGGCTGCCATCTCCTGATGATTTCCCTGACAACTGCTGCGCCAGCGTTTTCCATAAGAGTTATGCCGGGCGTCCCATGGGCAATAGCATAGGCGTCCACCTGATACATATCTGCTGTTGTTATGAGTTGGCATTGGGTCATGACTTCATGTTCATTCTTTTTCACGCTAGGGCAATCATAGCGCTACTTTACGTTATCCGAAATGACATAACACACTGTCCGCTTCCGGTCGCACGAACAGTATTTATGGGCTTCAGCAGAAAAAATCATCTCAGCAGAACAAATAACAGGGAATCTCTTTGTGCCGGCAAGCGCGACCACCCACATTTTTGTGACGACCCAAGCCATGAAACAACACACGTCCCCAGACAACGATAAAGATCAAAAAAGCAAAGCCTGATAAGACTTTGCGCCATATAAACCAGGCTAACATTTAACATCCGTTTCTATAGGTGTTTGAAAACCTGAAGTCCGTGTTATAAGGCGTTATTATTAAATAAAGACGCAGAGATCTCTAATGAGCTCTAAAATTCTGATTCTGAATGGCCCCAATCTGAATATGCTGGGAATGCGGCAGCCAGAAATTTATGGCGCGGAGACACTGGCGGACGTCAACGTCAATTGCCAAGCGCGCGCCGAAAAACTTGGCCTGGAGGTTGATTTTCGTCAGTCAAACTCTGAAGGTGAATTGGTCACCTGGATACAGGAATCCCGCGGAAATCATAGTGGTATCATCATAAATGCCGGTGCTTATACACATACATCTGTTGCCATAATGGATGCTTTGTTGGTGAGTGAGCTACCTGTGATCGAAGTCCATATTTCTAATGTTCATCAGCGTGAAGAATTCCGCCACCATTCCTATATATCAAATGTTGCCTACGGAATTGTCGTAGGTTTTGGAACCCTTGGTTATGAGATGGCGCTCGAATCGCTGGCTCAAAAATTAAAGTCTACGTAAGAGGCACAACGCAAATGGTAAAAAATCCGAAGACGGATATCGATGAAGATTTGGTCAGGAAACTGGCGTCCTTAATGGACGAAACGGGCCTAACTGAAATTGAATATGGAAACGATGGCGTAAATATCCGGGTTTCAAAAGCATCAACAACCACAGTCGCAGCACCAGCTGTTGCCGCGGCTCCGGCAGCTCCGGTGCCCGCAGTAGAAATTCCGGTGGAGGCTGCGGCGTCCCACCCCGGGGCGGTAAAATCCCCAATGGTCGGCGTTGTTTACACCTCATCTGATCCAGATTCACCCGCTTTTGTGAAAGTCGGTGATCAAGTCGCCGAAGGACAGACGTTGTTATTGGTTGAAGCGATGAAGGTTTTTAATCCTATTCTCGCGCCAAAAGCTGGCCGAGTGGCACAAATATTGGTTGATAGTGGATCGCCGGTCGAATTTGGCGAACCTCTGGTCATTATTGAATAACGCCGGACCGGACCCCAAATAAATGATTGAAAAGGTTCTCATAGCCAACCGCGGCGAAATCGCCCTTCGCATTTTGCGCGGTTGCCGCGAAATGGGTATTCAAACCGTCGCCGTACATTCAACAGCGGATGTCGACGCGATGCATGTACGATTGGCGGATGAGAGCGTTTGTATCGGTCCCCCGGCAATCAAAGACAGTTATCTTAGTATTCCTGCGATCTTGTCAGCAGCTACCATATCAAACGCCGATGCCATCCATCCGGGCTATGGGTTCCTCTCTGAAAATGCTGATTTCGCCGAAATGGTTGAAGAGCACGGATTTACCTTCATTGGCCCCTCACCGGCTCATATCCGGTTAATGGGTGACAAGATCGCGGCAAAAGCGGCCGTAATTGAGGCCGGAATACCGGTCGTACCTGGCTCTGATGGTGCGGTCAGGGACGCGGCACACGCCTTGGAAATTGGCTTGGAATTTGGTTTTCCAGTTATTGTAAAAGCGACGGCAGGTGGCGGTGGCCGCGGAATGAAAGTGGCACAAACCAAAGACGATATTGAGGAAGCCTTCAATACCGCGCGCGCCGAAGCCCAAGCGGCGTTCGGTAATGGTGAATGTTATATTGAGAAATTTCTAACCAAACCACGCCACATCGAAGTCCAGGTTCTGGCCGATAATCATGGCAACGTCGTCCATTTGGGCGAACGCGATTGTTCCCTGCAGCGCCGCCATCAGAAGGTCGTCGAAGAAGCCCCGTCGCCCGCACTGAACGATAGTCAAAGAGCTGAAATCGGTGAAATTGTTTCGAAGGCCATTGGAAAGATTGGCTATAGAAATGTCGGCACCATTGAGTTTCTATTTGAAGATGGCCGGTTCTATTTTATAGAAATGAACACGCGCCTGCAGGTTGAACACCCGGTTACAGAGGCGATCTGTGGCATTGATCTTGTTCGCGAAATGCTGCGTGTCGCCAGTGGCGCACCACTTGGCTTCACCCAGGACGATATTCAGTTCTCTGGCCATGCGATAGAGTGCCGGATCAACGCAGAGAACCCGGATACCTTTATGCCATCACCCGGACGGATCGGTGACTACCACGCGCCTGGCGGCCTTGGTGTTCGCGTCGACTCTGGACTGTACTCTGGATATTCAGTGCCACCGTTTTACGATAGTATGATTGCCAAACTTATTGTTCATGCCAACAATCGCAATGAATGCATGATGCGCTTGCGACGCGCCTTAAGTGAATTTGTTATCGACGGAATTGACACATCGATCCCTCTTCACCAGCGACTCATGGAAGAACCTGATGTGATAAATGGGGATTATGACATCCACTGGCTTGAGCATTTCGTTGAAGATTCGAAAGACAGCGAAGGTGCATGAGCGAAAGCCCATTACCGCAAGAACTTTCGCCTGAACTTCTCCTCCGCGCTTACGCTTCTGGCGTTTTTCCGATGGCAGACAGCAAGGATGACCCAACGGTTTTTTGGGTTGAACCGCGCGAACGTGGCATTCTGCCTCTCGATCAATTCCATGTCCCGAGAAGCTTAAAAAAACTGGTCCGCAAAGGCATCTTCGATGTGCACTGTGATCGTGCTTTTGAACAAGTCCTCTTTCATTGCGCTGAACGTTCAGATGGTACGGAACAAACCTGGATCAACAAGACAATCCACAATGCCGTTATGGAACTTCACACCATGGGCTTTGCCCATTCCGTCGAATGTTGGCATGAAGGAAAACTGGTCGGTGGCCTTTATGGAATTGCATTAGGGGCCGCTTTTTTTGGAGAGAGCATGTTCTCGCACGAAAGCAATGCCAGTAAAGTCGCCCTTGTACATTTGGTGGCGCGTTTACGGCTCGGCGGTTTTAAACTACTGGATACACAGTTTGTAACGGAACACCTCAATCAGTTTGGCACCATCGAGATCCCCTCATCGCAATACCTTGAGCTGCTCGATACAGCACTCGATTTTCAAGGCGTTTTTCCAGCAACCTATGGTACAGGACGACTTAATGATATGATTGAAATATTGTTTAACGCTGAAAAGTCCGGGCGGTCTAGCTGAATGGACTCGTTAACACAATTCGCCTTAGGGGCTACGGTAAACGTTGCCGTGCTCGGACGTCGCATGGGACTGCGCAAAGCGGCCCTATCCGGCGGATTAATTGCGACACTGCCAGACCTTGATGTTTTTTGGCCCAGCGACGGTCCCGTTGAAAGTTTCGTTACACATCGAGGTGCATCTCATTCACTGATCATCCATACACTGGTGACGCCACTTATCGGTGAATTACTCCTGAGACTCTTTAGAGACCTTAAAAACCATAGGGCTCAAGTCTATGTGGCTGTGTTCTTGTGTTTAGTGACGCACGCTATCCTCGATTCACTTACCATATATGGCACTCAATTGTTTTGGCCACTTTGGAAAGAACCGGTCGGACTGGCGTCTATCTTCATTATTGATCCGCTCTATACGGTTCCGCTGCTTGGCATAACCATTTGGGCTTTAATTCAAAAAGACAGCAGCATTATGTATCAGCGCTGCCTGATTGGCGCGTTGGCAGTTTCTACTCTCTATCTTTGTTGGGGGGTCGCCGCACAAAGTTGGGCCGCCAAGGTTGGGAAGCAAGAGCTTTCCAAGTGGGGTGTTGACCCAACTCATATAATCGCCACACCAGTCCCGTTAAGCACTCTCTTCTGGCGCGTAATTGCAACCGACCGCTTACACGAATACAGCATTTATATTCCTTTACTCGGCGGCAAAGAGACCATCACGGGTTACCGGTACGAACGCATTCCACAACGCATTTTGTGTTGGGCAGAGAAACAGCGACACGAAGATGGTCACTTTAAAATGCTGGCAGATTTTGCAGACAATTTTTACAGACTGGATCTGGTTGATCAGACAATTCGCTATTCCGATCTGCGTATGGGTCTGAGTAAAACCTATGCTTTTCAGTTTGATATTGCTCAACTGAGCGGCTCCGGGGTGACCCTCATCCCCTCCCAACGAGCCCAGTCAATGCGCCGAGCGCCTGGCGATTTTGAATGGCTTAAAGCCGGCATAACCGGTCACAAGATGATAAGGCCCATCGACGAGAAAGATCTGGTCAAAACAGATGGAGTTATTTCGTCGCACAAAAACCAAACTGAATACGGCTCCTGCTAATAACAATTCTCCAAGCATTCCAATCAGAGCGCCATAAGAGTAAGGTTTAAGTTTATCAGGCCATATAACTGAAAAGTCCACTGAGCAGTATATATCCCCCCATCGCGAACAAAGCAGCAAAGAACAGGCGACGAAATTGTTGCTCTGATAAACGTTGTCTGATTCGTCGACCAAGCCCCATCCCGGCGAGCGCAGGTATTAAGCCGATCGCAGACATTTGTGCCAGTTCCGCACCCAGCAAATCGGCATTTTGAAGGGTGAGGCCTAGCGCAAGCGTAGACAGGGTAAAGAGGACCCCCATCGCTTGTACGAAGACATTCCGATCAAGCCCAATTGACTGCAAATACAAAACACCCGGAACAACAAAAGAGCCAGTCATTCCTGTCAATATGCCATTTATCGCACCCACAATCGGGGCCCACCATTTTTGACTTTTGGGTTCAAGATTAAATGATAAGCCTCGTAAGCTTAACCCCGAATAAATCATTAAAAGCGCCCCCAATAAACCCGTCAAAATATCTGGGCTAACGTCTTTCACGATCAACGCCCCACACCAGACTGCAAGTGTCGCGCTTATAAGAAACGGCCATAACTTTCGCAGGATACGTCTTAGATTCCCACCAACGACACCTTGCCATACATTCGTTACAAAAGATGGAACCAGCAGCAACGCCATCGCAGTTTCCAGATCAAACAACACAGCAAGCACCGCCAGACTAACCGATGGCAGACCGAGGCCAATCACACCCTTAACCGTACCGGCCAAAAGAAAGGTAAGAACGACGATCGCGATAGAGGAAGGGTCAAACATGGGTCAGATTTTACAATCAGTCGTTTTCGATAGGCTATTCTGCCCTTGAATGTTGCATTTGCCTACCATTGAAATCGGGTACCTATGACCCATCGCTATGCCTTAATCGATATCGCCATCTCGCATTAAAATTTGACCGTTGCGCCCTATTGGGTGTGTAATATGTGGATACTTGTTTACTTGGGGAGGTGCCTATTATGCCGCTTGATTTCGAAACGTTTGCTATAAAACCACTTTGTAACGCTGTCGGTGCCGAAATCGAGGGCGTAAATCTTTCCCATCTCACGGATATGCAGTTTTCTGAAATTCGCAAAGCCAGTGAACAATTTGGTGTGATTTTTTTCAGAGACCAAGAACTGACCCCGGAACAGCATATCGCATTCGCGAAGCGATGGGGCAAGATCAACATAAATCGATTTTTTACTCCCGTCGATGGCTATCCAGAAATTGCTGAAGTACGCAAAGAGCCGGACCAAAAAATGAATATTGGCAACTTGTGGCACACAGATCATTCCTATGACGAAGTGCCAGCATTTGGCTCTATCCTCTATGCGAAAGAAGTTCCCGAGACCGGCGGCGATACGCTATTTGCAGGCATGACAGCCGCATATGATGATCTATCGGACGGCTTAAAGAAAACCCTTGAGGGCATGCATGCCGTACATTCGAGCCGCCATATATTCGGCGCAAACAAATCCCGTGTCAGTCAGGTCGAAGAACTGGGCGAACGCATTTTAAATCCTGAACTCGCAACACAGGACGCAACACACCCGATCGTTTTGACCCATCCACGGACCGGACGGAAAGGTCTTTATGTCAATCCTCAGTTCACGACCCACATTGCGGGATGGACCGCTGAAGAATCCGAACCTTTTCTCGCCATGCTCTATACACATATCTCGATGCAGGAACATGTCTGTCGGTTCCGCTGGTCCAGAGGTGCCGTCGCGATCTGGGATAATTTGGCCACATGGCACCAAGCGATCAACGATTATCACGGGCAGCGTAGATTAATGCATCGGATAACAATCGAAGGTGTCCCCATCTAGAGAACACTGTAGCGTTTGCATAGGCTTATCTCTTCAGTGGCTCCCTTTCCCATTTCCTTCATCATGCAGGGTATTTGGCTTAGGACATTCTGATCCTCTTCGAATATATTGGCGCTGGGATCGGTAGCACCACGTTCCGGTCTTAACCTTCTCTCTCGACGAATGACAGGGCCTGATGAGCCGTCCGCAAAACATGCTTGCGTTTGAGAGGTTCATTAAAGAAACGATTGATAGACGCGGCGGCCATTGGCAACCAAACCGCATTTGGACGATCTGTGATTTCCTGTTCAAAGGCGGTTAAAAGCTTGAGTAAATGACAGGCAACAATGTATTCAAACTGGCCGTGATCGATCAGCGTCTTTTTCTGGTCGATCACAAAATTATGTATATCAGGAACATACCACCGATCTTGCGACGTCGATGCATCGACATAGCTCGAGTTTCGTCCCAAGAAACAGAATATCTGCAATAACCCTTGTGGCCAAAGCTCAGGATACAGCTCACACGTTTTTCTCACAGCATTTGCAAATGTAAACGTATGCGTAAAATCGAGCCAATTTACATTGTCGGATACAGATCCATCTGTAGCATTTTGAAAGTTCAAATCAAAATGCAGCATCTGCCAGGAAGCGGCTTGCAAGGCCGTGTCATAAAGCGCAACGGGATTACCACCTGATTTTGTTATTAACTCAAGGATATGCGTCGTCCTGCCACTCCTGACTTGTTCATAACTTAGGTCTGCTGTGCCCTCTCTATCCCAGTTATCAAGTGCAGGCGCATACCCTTTAAACTCGGGGATCAAGTCTTCACGGGTCGCAAAAATCAGGGAGCGAGTTAACAACAAAGTTAATGCCAGCGACACTTGTTGATCCCCTAACTGATCAATGAGCTGCCCGGTTTTATAAACATAGATCAACGCGTGGCCGAAGTTTTGATAGTGCGCCAACGCAGCTCGACTTAACCCCTTATGTAAATCCGCATAAGTCTTGCCCGCATCAAATGCTCCTCTTACCATTGCTATCGCCGTGTACTGATCTTCTAACTCGATAGCCTCAACAAACGCATCTTCGTGATAGACCATTGCCTCCGATCCAAATTCATATTTGGGTTCACGGCGACTGTCCCAGGCAAAGTGGCCGACGGCTTCAACCAATGCCCCAAGTTGGATGGCTTTATCTTCACTATGTAAGTCACGATAGGAAAGCCAATCCGCCGCAGCCGCAACCGCATGTGTCGTTCCATATTCGAAGTGCTCGTATGTCCACAAGATGGTCTGGCGCAACGCGTCAAGCGGCTCCCCACCCGCCTGTTTTAAGCGGGCAATTTCTCTCGCCATTCGATCATACTCATGTCGGTCGAAACTGTTATGCAAGTCTCTTAGCGCCTTTGCCCTGACTTCTTCGGACGGGCGATCGGAAACATCGACATAGACGCGGCTGCCTTCTCGGCGAACTGGATAAGTTCGTAACGCGTCACCTCCGACCAAGGTCGTACCATTCTTCAGATTAAATTTCCAATTATGCCAATTGCAGGTGAGCACGCAGTCTTCGCTTACATCACCTTCCGAGAGCGGGTACCCCTGATGAGGACAACGGTTGTTGCTGGCAAACAATTGGTCACCAATGTTGAAAACAGCGATTTGCTTTCTTTCAAACTTGAAGACAAAGCGTCCACGTTTGGCCAGAATGTTTATATCACCCGCCTCAACCCATTTTTCTTCGACAAGCTCTGACATCAGATCCTCCTCATCCTCTTTAATAAACTTTTTACTTTATAAATGATTGATCACAACATTGTCTTTGTCAACTTTTTCCTTTAGAAACAAACAAAGACAGAAAACAGGGTTCCTGGACACAAATGAATAAACAACGCACCCGACGACAAATCATCGAGCGCTTAAAAACCGAGGGTCCCCTCGATGCTTCAGCTCTCGCGAAAGAATTCGCACTTACAGGCATGGCAATCCGTCAGCACTTGTATGCTTTACAGGAAGAAGGGCTGGTCGACTATGAAGAGGCAGCACGTCCCATAGGGCGTCCCGCTAAGCTATGGAAGCTCACGCCTTCGGCTGATGACTATTTTCCGGACAGCCATGCCGATCTGACGGTCGGGCTAATTTCATCGATAAAGACAGCATTGGGCGACAAAGGTTTTGCTGCCGTTTTAGAAGTCAGATCAAAAGAACAAATTGAGAGTTACAAATCCGAGCTTTCAAAAAAATCTACACTTTTGGGCAAGGCAAAAAGTCTGGCGAAAATTCGAACACGCGAAGGGTATATGGCGCAGATTGATAAAGATATAGATGGCACACTATTGCTTGTCGAAAACCACTGCCCAATTTGTATCGCGGCCCAATCATGCACAGGACTTTGTAAAATGGAGCTCGACGTTTTTCAGGCCGCGATGGGGGACAACGCAAAAGTAGAGCGCGTTGATCATATACTGGCGGGCGCCCGCCGATGCGCTTATCGCATCGAAAAAAAATAAACGCTTAAGTGTTCCCTCTTATGCCGGCGCTGGTTTACTTTGTGTCGCGGTTAAAGCAGCAGCGCCGGCGGCACTTTTGCTATCGGCGGAGAGCGTGTCTTCATCCTCTTCAATGGACACACGCATAACCGGTTTTGCGAACTCGATGCCATTTTCTTCAAACGCTTTTTGGATCGCAACAAAAGCTTCTTTTCGGATCACGAATTGACGCCCCGGTTTGGCCGTAAACTTGGCACGGATTACAAGCCCATAGTCGTCGATCTCTAACACGCCTTGTGATTTAAACGGCTCGATGAAATCTTCCGCGATATCCGGGTTTTCTAGGAGTTGCTGACCGATAAGTTTGAATATCTTCTTTAGTTTTTTAACATCCGTATCAAACGGAACCCGAAATTTGAGCTTCATAATCGCCCAGTCACGAGAAAAATTGGTCAGCGTTTTAACTTCTCCAAAGGGTACGGTATGCACAGCGCCACGATGGTGGCGAAGCCTGAGAGAGCGAATAGACATTTTTTCAACGACGCCTTTCACCTCACCAACATCGATGTATTCGCCAAGTCGGAAGGCATCATCAATGAGGAAAAACACACCCGATACGATATCTCGAACCAAAGCTTGGGACCCGAAGCCAATGGCAAGACCCAGCACTCCAGCACCCGCCAGGACGGGACCAATATCAACACCGAGTGATGCAAGAATGATCATCATCAAAACAATCGAGAGCGCAATTTGCACGGTACGCCGAAACAACGGCAGCAATGTTCTGACGCGGGATAACCCGGCACCGCCGATTTCACCTCCCCCCTCTTCGCGCCCCTGTGCCGCAGCTTCTGCCGCTGCAGCGGCATCCTCTTCCGCAATCTTCCGATCAATCACGGTGCGTATGACTTGCCAGATAACATAGGCAACCAGAGACGTGACACCAATCTGCATCAGACCTCGTGACAACTCTGCACCAAGCCCCGATTCTGCTATGCTTAAAGGATGGATGCCCCAAGCCGTTGTGATCGTCATGACAGCAACTATCCAGCCAAGGATACGCGCTGTTCGCACGACCGCTGCATGTGCGTCATCTCCTATATCCAGATACCGCTTAGCTTCGCGCTCGGCCATTGCATCAAGGCTAGGTAAAACGGCAAACATACCAATCGTAAACAAACCCGCACCATAGTGCACAAAGGCGTCCGTCAATTCTGCAATGACCAATCCAATCCAGATCATCAGAATAATAAGCGCATATAACATTGGCCAGATTTTCGAGAAAGCATTTCTAAAGGCAGAAGCGCTTTCCTCGATTGCAATATCCTGCGCGATCGCCTGGCGCCCGCGAATAGCCGCGAAGATCAATCCTGCCGTTGTCATTGTGCCAACAATTATCAGCATCAATCCATGCACGTGCCCCGAAATCCCCAGCGTTCCAAAAAGCGCGCAAGTAAAGAACCCGAAACCGCCAAGCGCTACTGTCACCCCCAACGCTCGATGGAAAAACTTGGCGTCTTCGTTTGTGTAATTGGGCAATCGAATCTGGTCTTGGTTGGGCGCGAAGAACGCGCTCGAGAAGACAAGAGCTAAACGAAAAATCATGATCGCTGACAAATAGAAGAAAAACGTAATTCGGAATTGTCCGGACGTTTCAAAAAACAGAAGATACGCGGCAGCCGCCGTACCGGCAAAAACTGCCAACCGAAAAAGTTGTGATGCTGCGATTAACGATAACTTTGCTGCCTTTTGTGCCGACGACAAAACGACAGCCGCACCGATGATTGGCGCGGGAAGAACAAGGTAACGGCCGACAACGGCTTCCAAAGTGGCCGACACAAGGAGCACGATAAGGAAAGCCCCCATAAAGCCCGCAACGGATCCTTCACCACGGGCATCTGTGAAACGCTGCCATGCCATCGGGAAAACGCCGGGAAGCTCGACGACCGCTTGCCCTATACCGGTGAGTTGTTCGCCGATTTGACCGAGGGTGCGTTGCAAACGATAGACAAAAATCGCCGGGTTGAAACCTTCGACATTTCCGGCGGCTACCGCCTCGCTTGCTTTGAGGCGACTTATCAAAACTTGCCGCACTTCCTTATCGGTTAACAAAGGAACCGCTGCTTCGATTTGCTCAGGTGTCAGGCCGTCCAGAGGGGCGTTTCCGGCACTTTGTGCAACCGATGATGATGTCTGCCCAAAAAGAAAAACGGCCAGAAACAAGACACCGAAAAAAGACGCTATTTTGCCTAAGTTACGCATAAGATCCCCCCTGCTATACAAAGACTAGTTTAGCCACACCTTTTTCGTTTAGCAGTATCAAATACTGGGCATCTCGTGATTGTGATGATGCAAACTCGACTTATATGCCCTGGATCAGCGGATCAACAAGGCGATCAGCGTCTTGCGGGGAAACGTTGACCCCCGTATAGGTCGCGAACGTTCTGACCGCCATGTACTTGAACAAACTAAAGCCCGTCAGGCATTTAAGGTTATTCGACTTGGCGACTTCCATGAACTGCGTCCAAACGGGCGTATAGATGGCATCAAACACCCATGTTTGTGGGCCTATGTCCAAGGCATCAAACGCCATTCCCGGATACTGCTTCATACCCAAGGCCGTTGCATTTACCAGCCCGTCCGCATTTTGCACAAAAGACCTGGCCTCTTCCATTGGCACGGCGTGGGCCCGCGATCCTGTCGGGTCTGCAACCGCGACAACAGCTTGCGCTTTTTCGTATTCCAGATCCCAAATCGTCAGCTCTTCGGCGCCAAGCTCGATCAGAGCGACTGCAATCGCACGTGACACCCCGCCTGCCCCGGCCATGGCAACTTTACCAGGTTTGCGATCGGCAAACTGCGCTTGCCAGGCTGCGACAAACCCACTGTAGTCTGTATTATAGGCGCGAACCGAGGCCCGTGTGTCGCCTCCATTAAAAATCAGGGTATTTGAAGCTCCCATATGAGTTGGAGCCCCGGTTAGGTGTCCGACATAATCTGCCGCCGCAACTTTGTAGGGATGTGTTACCGTAACACCTGTCCAGCCTTCAGCCATTTTCGCTTCAACACAGCGGACAAAATCAAAATCTTCGATCATTGCCGTGTCAATCAGTTCGAAGGAAAAGTCGATACCATTCAGTTGGCAGAGCGCCTCCAGGGCGAAAGGCAAGCGAGTTCGTTGAATGTTGGCACCAATAAGCCCGGCATTTAATGCGTCCACAATGAGGTCCTGCTAATCGTTTTTAATTCGGTTTAGTGCCTGGCTCTGATGCTTCGATCTCATCGCCAGCGCAATCGAGGACCCAGACATCATAGACAGGGTGTTCGAGGGCCGACAGTGCCGGACTGGATGCAAACATCCAACCCCGAAATAAGTTTTGCGTTGGCTCCCCATTCCGCACTTCGGAGATATCAACAAACGCCGAGCTTTCCGGTGTCTCTTCCGGTGGGCGCTTGTCGCAGCGACGGGCGATGATCTCAAGTGTACCAAACCGCACAACGGTTCCAAGCGGAGCCTCAAACGTATAGACACGGGCCGTTACCTTATCCAACCCCTGAAAGACAGCAGTGTTGTATGGAATTGCCATTGCTGACACTGAGAACAAAAGCGCCAGTATTGAACAAACGACAGCCAACAGCATTCGATGACTGTAAGGACCGCGACCTCGCAACAGCTGAAAACTGGGTAAAGTCATACTAAGAGGCGTACCGCTTACTTATCTGAGCCACCGGTTGCCAGAAAAATAATTTCTCCAACCTGATCTTCCAAAGATCGAAAATCTCTGGTTTGGGAAATTTCTCCGCCTGCCTTGATCAATTCTTTTGAACTGCCCGGCGTCAAATTGACGTATTTCCCACCGACTATTCCTTCGCTACCGATAGATGCCACGGTATCATCAGGCAGTTGGATATCTTTTCGAATAGACATATCAATCACCGCATCAAAAGTATCGGGGTCCAGACGGCTTTCCGTCACGGTACCAACCTTAATGCCGCTGACACGGACATCACTACCCGTCGAAAGCCCGCCAATTTTAAAAAACTTAGCGCTCAACTGATAACCTTTGATCGACTGAACCTGGGCCGTTGTGTATGCAAAATAAACAAACATACCCGCAACCAGCAAAACCACAGCCCCCAAGATTGTCTCAACCGCGTTGCGTTTCATTTACCCATGCTCCCTGCTAATTCGCATTTCCGTCGCGCTCCAATCTTTTCGCCTGTGCTGCTTTGCCTTCCGATATGATCAAGTCCAGCAATTCGCTGACAATGACCGCATCCTGGGTCAGCACAATCTCATCACCGGTCTCCAGAACTTGTTCTTCAGCACCGGGCTCCAGAACAACAAATTTTCCACCGAAAAGACCATCCGTATGAATAGCTGCTGATGTATCTGTCGGATAAGGAAACTCGGACATGATATCAAGGGTCACAATCGCCCTGAACTCAGGATCAATATCCATCTTGGCAACAGTGCCAACTTTCACTCCACCCATCCGCACATCACTGCCAATGGATAACCCATCAACCTTATTAAACTTTGCAACAACACGTTTGGAGGTATCACTTAGCTTCTCGGTTGAGCCATGCCCTTGGTTCATGAATGCCAGAGCGCCAATAATCAACGCAACCGTCACCGCTCCGATTGATATTTCTTTATGCTCTGAATTCAATGCCTGTCTCTCATGTTCAATGGGTTTCGAACGCGCACGTCCGCCATTGCCCTATTCAGGTTTCCAAGCTTCATAGTCGCCCGTTGCTGCGGCGCGGTGGCTGCCATTGTAGGCGTGCCCTGCGGGACGGTAGGCTTGCGAGGTGCCGGTCAAATTCTCAACGTGTTCTTTCTGCCACTCCGGCGCGCGCGTCGATTGCTCCGTTAAAGGCTCTTCAGACGTATGATGCAACCACGCATGCCACTCTGGCGGAATCCGCGACGCTTCGACTTCACCTTTATAAAGAACCCATCGCCGTTGCTTGCCGTAGAGGGAATCCCCCTTGCCTTTATAGTATCGATTCCCGAATTCATCGGTGCCAACATTTTCACCCTTGAACCACGTATATAATAGCGTGCCGATATGCATAAGATTTCTAAACCTTGTTTAAAGCCTTTGGCACAGCCAATAATGCTGCGCTTGAATGTGATTAATATCGCATTTGAAGACGGCCCCGTCCAGACCTGCGACACACACCATATATAGGTGTTGATAGGCGACCAAAAAAAATTGTGACTTTTTTTGCAGCGCTGTTTTGACCTCTACCAGCCACAAGGAATTGCGATTCGATGGCGGAATTCAGCGATTTCTCAGGCCTTCTCTGCACTCTCAAAAAGCACCATATACAGTGATCTTTTGCGCCAGCACCTACGATATATAGTAATATACTGTTGCGCATTTTTTTTCGTTGGAGTAGATTTCTCCTCGTTGCACCTGGGCAGACACGACAATTCTTAAACGTGTATTTAAGGACGTCCGCGTTCTCTGTACCGCAGCGTTGGGGGGCCCTAGCGGCCAATTTATAGTAACATTTAAGACACGACACGGGGAACAAATGCGCATTTCGCGGTACTTCACAAAGCAAGATCAGTCACGTTACCAGGATTTCGAATTTCGGCAGACGGCCAGCGAGATACGCAACCCGGATGGGTCCATCGTATTTCAACTCAATAACCTAGAAGTTCCCGCAGGGTGGTCGCAGGTTGCAAGTGATGTTTTGGCGCAGAAGTACTTCCGCAAGGCGGGTATCCCGTCGCGTTTGAAGAAGTTTGAAGAAAACTCCGTCCCGTCCTGGCTTTGGCGCAGTGTACCCGACGAAGACGCCTTGTCTAAATTACCCATTGAAGAACGCGAACGCGGCGAATCAAGTGCCAAGGAAGTCTTTGACCGTCTTGCCGGCACTTGGACCTATTGGGGTTGGAAAGGTGGTTATTTCGATTCTGAAGAAGACGCCCGGGCTTATTTCGACGAGATGTGCTATATCTTGTGTGCGCAACGGGGTGCACCCAATTCACCACAGTGGTTTAATACGGGAATGCATTGGGCTTACGGCATTGATGGCCCGGCCCAAGGTCACCACTATGTCGACTTCAAGACAGGCAAAATGGTCAAGTCTGAGTCCGCTTATGAACATCCCCAGCCCCACGCCTGTTTCATTCAATCCGTAAGCGACGATCTGGTTAATGACGGTGGCATTATGGACCTTTGGACGCGGGAAGCACGTTTGTTCAAATATGGTTCTGGTACGGGTTCCAATTTCTCTCAAATTCGTGGCGATGGTGAACCGCTCTCAGGCGGCGGAAAATCATCTGGTTTGATGAGCTTCTTGAAAATTGGCGACCGGGCGGCCGGCGCGATCAAGTCCGGCGGCACAACACGTCGTGCTGCGAAGATGGTTGTTGTCGACATTGATCACCCGGACGTTGGCCAGTTTATCCGCTGGAAAGTCCAGGAAGAGCAAAAGGTTGCTGCCCTTGTCGCTGGCTCGAAGATGGCCAGCAAGTACCTGAGTGAAGTCATGGAAGCCTGTCAGAACCGGGATATGGATGAGGACAAACGCTTCGATCCAAAAGAAAATCCGCTTCTGAAAAAGGCAATTCTGGCAACGCGCAAAGCCATGGTTCCTGAAAGCTATGTACAGCGTGTCATTCAGTATGCTCAGCAAGGATTTACGGAAATTGATTTCCCAACCTACGACACAGACTGGGATTCCGAAGCCTATATGACTGTTGCTGGACAGAATTCAAATAATTCCATTCGTGTCACCGATGATTTCCTCGACAAAGTCCTGACAGATGGCGACTGGAACTTGATCCGCCGAAAAGACGGCGTTGTTTCAGAAACAATCAAAGCCCGCGATCTATGGAACGATATTGGTGAGTCTGCTTGGGCTTCTGCAGACCCCGGCCTCCAGTTTGATACGACCATTAACGATTGGCACACTTGTAAGGCCAGTGGCCGGATTAACGCGTCGAACCCGTGTTCAGAATACATGTTCCTTGACGACACCGCCTGTAATTTGGCCTCTATCAACTTACTGAATTACATGAAGGAAGATGGCAACTTTAACGTGCCAGCCTTCGAACATTCCGTTCGGCTTTGGACGATGACTCTAGAGATTTCTGTCTTGATGGCCCAGTTCCCCTCAGAGCAGATTGCCAAACTCTCCTATGAGTTCCGGACTCTCGGCCTTGGCTTTGCCAACATCGGCGGTTACTTGATGGCTTCGGGAATCCCCTACGATTCAGATCAGGGACGTGCAATTTGTGGCGCGATCTCAGCCATCATGACCGGTGTCTCCTACGAAACGTCCGCGGAAATGGCTGGAGAGCTAGGTGCATTCCCTCGCTATGATGAAAACAAAGACCACATGCTTCGGGTCATTCGCAACCATCAACGGGCTTCACATGGTCTGGAAACCGGTTACGAAGATCTAGCGGTTACACCGGTTGCCTTGAAGGCAAGCGATTGCGGTGATCAGGATCTCGCCGATGCGGCCAGCGCCGCATGGGATCGCGCACTCGCAAAGGGTGAGGCCAATGGCTACCGCAATGCACAGGTTTCCGTTGTTGCCCCGACCGGCACAATCGGTCTGGTAATGGATTGTGACACCACAGGGATCGAACCTGACTTCGCTTTGGTGAAATTCAAGAAACTTGCTGGTGGCGGTTACTTCAAAATCATTAACCGCATGGTTCCATCTGCCCTGGCCAAACTCGGATATTCCGAAGATCAAGTTCAGGAAATGATCAACTATGCAGTTGGCCATGGAACGCTTAAAGATGCGCCTGGAATCAGCCTTGAAAAGCTACGTTCATTAAAGTTCACGGATGAAGCGATTAACAAGGTTGAATCTGCGCTTGGTGAAGCTTTCGATATTCGGTTCGTCTTCAACAAATGGACCCTTGGAGAAGAGTTCTGCACGCAGGTTCTCGGCATTGATGCCGCCAAACTTGAAGATGTAACGCATGACGTTTTAAGTACGCTTGGCTTTTCCAAGCAGGAAATTGAGGACGCGAACACATTTGTTTGTGGGGCAATGACGCTGGAAGGTGCGCCGTATATGAAAGACGAGCACCTGCCCGTCTTTGATTGTGCAAACGCCTGTGGCCGAATTGGCAAACGCTTCTTGAGTGTCGGCAGCCACATTAAAATGATGGCGGCATCGCAACCATTCATTTCCGGCGCGATCTCCAAGACGATTAACATGCCGAATTCAGCAACGATTGAAGACTGTAAAGACGCTTATATGCAGTCCTGGAGATTGGGGGTCAAAGCCAACGCCTTGTACCGCGATGGCTCTAAACTGTCTCAGCCGCTGCAATCATCCCTCATTGACGATGTCGATATGGATGAGGAAACGTTGCAGGACAAAGTCGCAGATGCCCCTGCCTCTATTCGTGCGGAAGTTGTTGCTGAACGTATTGTTGAGCGGTTCATAACCGAGCGCGTCCGGCCACCACATCGCCGCAAGGGATATACCCAGAAAGCTACCGTGGGCGGCCATAAGGTATACCTTAGAACTGGTGAATACGAAGATGGTCGACTATCCGAGATTTTCATTGATATGCATAAAGAAGGCGCGGCGTTCCGTTCCTTAATGAACAATTTCGCCATCGCAATCTCCATTGGTCTTCAGTACGGCGTCCCCCTTGAGGAATACGTAGAAGCCTTCACCTTCACGCGCTTTGATCCGTCAGGTATGGTAACCGGTAACGATACCATCAAAATGGCAACGTCGATACTGGATTACATTTTCCGTGAATTGGCGGTCTCCTATCTCGGAAGAAACGATCTTGCGCATGTCGAACCGAAAGACCTGTATCCCGACGCCATGGGTGAAGGCGCAAGCGAAGGCAATCTGCCTGTAGAGCAGCATGCCGGAACAATGGAAGTTGTAAATAAAGTCGCCAGTCGTGGATACATGCGCAACAACTTACGCCTGATCAGTGGGGCACTTGACCGCCAGCAGTCTGTTGCCGCAGCAACGGGTACCGACGGGCCTGTTATGGGGGCAGCAACACAAGCTGTCGCTCAGCCTGAAGCAATGCCGCCAATGCCTGAACATGTCGAAGCCGTCATGCAGGCAACCTCTGGGGATTCCCAGGTTATCGAAGCCCGTATGAAGGGCTATGAGGGTGACCCTTGTGGCGAATGCGGAAACTTTACTTTGGTCAGGAACGGGACCTGCCTGAAGTGCAACACATGTGGAGGAACGAGCGGGTGTTCTTGATCCGAATTCTGTAGACCGTTTTAAAACGGATCCTCCCTGGGAAACTTGGGGCGCTGGTTGCGATGAATTTCGCAGGCGCCCCATTTTTTTGTGTTTTGCTTTGATTCTCAGCAATTTTTCATCTATCGACACACCCGTTAACCCCTTATACACTCGTGTAAAAGGGACAGCGTTTGTTTTTTGGTCCATAGGTAGATATCGTCACGGTGTCATACTTATGAAAGGTACGCTTATTATGGTGGCGTCCATGAAGGGACGAGAGTGACGATGGGCAATAAAAAATACCGCATCTACATAGTTGATGACGATCCGTTAGCGGTTAAAGTCATGACGGTCCTCCTTGAAGAGGCTGGCCACGCAATCTCGTCAACGACCGACAGCTCGACCGCATTTGACGCGATATTGGATGCAAAACCCGATTGTGTTGTCTGTGACCTGATGATGCCTGAAGTTGATGGCCTTCAGCTCTGCAAAATGATTACGGAGCATCCGGAACTATCAAACACAAAATTCATTATGGTCTCTGCCAAGGCATACGAATTTGACCAAAAACGCTCGTTCTCTTTTGGTGCGCATGGCTATCTGCGCAAACCCTTAAATACCGAGACATTCCCTGATCAGGTCAGCCGTATTCTGGATGACCATATCGACATGCGGTTTTGGGGGGTTCGCGGGACATTGCCCGTATCTGGCGAAAATATTAACAAGTATGGCGGGAATACGTCCTGTGTGTCGTTAGAATTTCCGCGCCAACAGCTTTTCGTTTTTGACGGCGGCAGCGGTATTAAGGTTCTGGGCGATTGGCTGATGGCACAGCAGCGTAAACGCATTCAGGCCAAACTCTTTATTTCGCATCCTCATTGGGATCACATTAATGCCATACCCTTCTTTGCGCCGTTATACCAACAAGGCAATGAGTTTGAAATATTGGGGGCAAACCAGGGCGACAACACCATGCGTGAATTGATATCTGCGCAGATGGATGGTGTATACTTCCCTATCACGCTGACGGAATTCGCTGCCCGCGTTTATTTCCGCGACCTTGAGGAAGAAAGCATCCAGGTCAATGATATTGAAGTGAAGACAATGCTGTTAAGCCATCCGGGAAAATGTCTGGGATATCGCGTAAATTACAACGGGCGCTCTATCTGTTACATAACAGACAATGAGATGTTCTTTGAAAAGAGTGAGTTCTACTCGCCCCATTACGAAAATAAGTTACAAGAGTTTTGCAAGGGTACAGACGCCCTCATTACGGACACCACCTATACTGACGAAGAATACGAATCAAAGGTCGGTTGGGGGCATTCATGCATTAGCAAAGTGGTTGAGCTGGCCGACAAGGCGGACGTGAAGTCTCTTTACCTGTTCCACCATGATCCCGACCAATCAGATTCACAAATTGATGACAAATTGGCTTCTGCTGTCAGCATGTTGTCGAAGCGAAATTCGTCTACAGAAGTTCATGCGCCGCGCGAAGGCGATAAAATCACCATTTAGCTCCCAAATTGAGGTCGAAAGCGATGACTGGAAAAATTGACACACGGCTTGCTGAACTTGGCATTACCTTACCGACACCCGCTTCACCAGCGGCAAACTACGTCCCGTTCACGATCTCCCAAAATACCGTCTATATCTCTGGTCAAGTGACCATGTGGGACGGCGAGCTGAAGTATGTTGGATGTATCGGAGACCAACTGAACACGGAAGATGGATACCAAGCCGCAAGAATTTGCGGGCTCAACTTGCTTGCTCAATTAAAGATTGCCTGCGGCGGGAATTTGGATCGTGTTACGCGCGTTCTTAAGCTCGGTGGGTTCGTTAATTGTCGAGCTGACTATGGTGACATGCCAAAGGTCATTAACGGCGCATCCGATCTAATGGCAGAGGTTTTTGGAAGCGAAATTGGATCACACGCCCGCTTCGCTGTGGGAGCGCCATCGCTTCCCTTTGGAATTGCGACCGAAGTGGATGGCATCTTCGAAATCGAGTAGCCAGCGCCTACTTACATCGTGGTTGAATTCTGACAAAACCGTAACCAAACGTATTGTCTTTGCCTTTCGCACCCAGATCCTCGGATTTGCGCTGTAAGGCCTTGCGTAGGCGTGACGTCTTCTTGCGTCCTCCATACTTAATCTCTGCGCCCAAAAGCGCCGTAATGTAAGGTGACGCAAAAGAGGTGCCACTCATAACTTTGGTCCCCCCCGGAACCGCCGTAAAGATTTTTACACCGGGAGCCGCGAAATCGATATATGTCCCCTTATTCGCATGACTGTAGATCACTTTACGCGCATTTACCGCAGTTACGGCAACAACCTGGCGATAAGCGGCCGGATAAGCGGGCTTGTCAGCTCGCCCCCAGTTACCTGCAGCCGCAACAAGCACCATGCCGCGCGCGATGGCTTTATCAAAAGCCAATCTAAGAACCTTATTGTCCGTGCCTGCAACGCTCAAATTCGTGGCGTGAACCTTGGATTTGGCAAGCCAGTTTAAAGATTTTAGCAATCCGCGGCCTGATCCTACTTTCTCGCCTCCCTTTTTCGTCTCAAACATGCTGGCTGCAAGCAATTCGGCTCCTGGTAGCAGTCCGCCCCATTTCGATTTGCCAACCAACATCGTTGCAACCGCAGTTCCGTGAACACGGGGCCCGGGTTTCCTGCCTTTCGAATGAAAAGAACGAAACTTCACATTTTGCCCTTTAAGGGCCGCGTGTGCGGTGTCGACACCCGAATCTATCATTCCCAGCCGCACGCCACGCCCACATGACGCTTTCGCGTTCGGCCAACTCATCGCACCACGCGCATGGGTTGCTTTCGCTTGAGAATCAAAAAGATGATTCGCATCAACAACGGCACTTGGGAAGCGTGCGCTCACTTCTCTTTGCGCCTCAGGGACCGATTTCCCTCTTGGGACTCTGATAACGAAGACGGCAATTCCCAAGCCCTCCAACTGGCTTTGCTCAATCACCTGATAGCCAAGACCGGTGATAATTCCGGAAAACCCGGCTGGCGCATTTGCAACAAGAAGCTGATCGGCCTCAAACTGATTTGACGGGTCTTTTGGATCAGCATGAAAGAGGTTTTTGGGAATGGCTTTGCCGGACGCTCCTGTCGAAGCGCCGGGGGTGACTGATTTGATCTTGCCAGATTCGAAGATACTGACTTTCGAAAACGCGCTGCTGGCACCAAACGCAAAAAGAACAGTAGACAATGTGGTCGCTTGAAAAATCTTATTTAATGCCATGTTTGTATCCCGAGGCAGCAGAAATGTGATTGACAGACGTGATCATCAAATATTTATCAGTTTGACCTTGTTATTCTCTATTATTAACCTCAAATCTAGATCATGCCAGATGGAAGTGAACAGATCACCGTAAAGGTCATCCCGTCGATTTCAGATGTATCAGCTGAAAGTTGGGATCAGTGCGCAGGCACATCCCATCCATTTACTCGCCATGCCTTCCTAAGTGCACTTGAAGACAGTGGATCGGCAACCGCAGAAACGGGCTGGCAGCCGCAGCACCTTATCATTGAATCACCAGATGGTACCTTGTTAGGGGCCGCCCCGCTTTATTTAAAAAACCATTCTTATGGAGAATACGTGTTTGACTGGGGTTGGGCGGATGCGTTCGAGCGCGCAGGAGGAAATTACTATCCGAAACTGCAATGCTCTGTCCCTTTTACGCCCGTGACAGGCTGCCGTTTTCTTATTCCTGACAACTTCGATGCCGAGTATAGCGCCAATCTGAAACGTGCTTTGGCGGGGGCTATGGTGCAACTTGCCGAACGCCTGAACGTCTCATCGATCCATGTCACATTCTCGACGGAACGGGAATGGAAACTGTTAAATGAGTCAGGTTTTCTTCAACGTGTTGGTCAGCAATTCCATTGGCAGAACAAAGGATACAAAACCTTCGATGAATTTCTAGATGAGCTGACATCACGAAAGCGTAAGCAGATACGAAAAGAGAGACGCGCTGTATCCGAGGCAAATTTAACCATTAAAGCACTGAGTGGTTCGGAGATAGAAGAGCGTCATTGGGATGCTTTCTACCAATTCTATCTTGCAACGACTGACAAGAAATGGGGCTCAAGTTACCTAACCCGTTCCTTTTTTTCGCTTCTGGGCGAACGCATGGCAGATCAGGTTGTCTTGATTGTTGTCGAAGATGGTGATCGCTTGCTCGCGGGGGCACTAAATCTCAAAAGTGACACGACGTTGTACGGTAGAAACTGGGGATGTGTGGAAACCCATAAATTTCTCCACTTTGAAGCTTGTTATTACCAAGCGATAGATTACGCAATCGAACATGGGCTGCAGAAAGTTGAAGCCGGAGCTCAGGGGCCGCACAAAATTCAGCGCGGCTATCTTCCGTCTAAAACCTACTCAGGACATTGGATATCACACCCGGGGCTAAGCGACGCCATTGAAGATTTCCTGGCGCGCGAACGACTGGGGATTGAGTTTGAAATGCGCGATCTGGCTCATCATTCACCTTTCAAGAACACGGATAAAACCCCGTCTCAGTGACTCTCCGTTAATATTTTTCTGGTATCGTATGACCATTAACTGGAGGCGCGCATGTATCGCTTTGTTCTGTTTGTTTTATGCCTGACGATTTTGATAATAAAGGCCCCCTCTCCTGCGGCGGCATCCGGCCTGTTTAAATTGAACGCTGCCGTTCCCAAAGGCACCCTGCTGGTAACAGTCGCAACAAAATGCGTGCGGTTGATAAGGCGTGGTAACCAGGAAACTCTAATCAACACCTGTGGCACCTGTAAAATCGTCGGCATTACCCGTAAACGCTCAGGGATCGCGGTGCCCATACGGCGCAGCTTCAATATTCAGGACGGCACAACATTTCCAATGCCATTCAAAGGCCCGGGTAGCAGCCGGATTACAAGTTCACAAAATTGCCAGGATACAGTTGCCGATACGCGCGATTCAGATAAAAAGCGCATTGCCGCCAACCAATGTCTTGAGCTAAAGCAGACCGACAAAGGGATTGCGACGCTGACAAACAAGTGCAGCACATGCAGGGCCGGCGTGATCCAACGAATGGACCGAAACAACAAAATCCTTGAGCGCGAGGCTTTTAAAATCAATCAAAATGACAAAGCCGTCGTCATTTCGAAAGGTGCGGCCAAAGTCGGTCTAATTGCAGACGTCGCCTGCCCCTCGTAAGGGCAAGACGATATCCAACTTGACCTTAGCGTTCGATAAGTGCCGGAACCTTGCCTTTCTTTTGTTTAGCAGGCAGATTTCCGCCCTTTGGAAACTCGAAAGCCACTTTGCCGTCTTCGATCTTAACAACGACTGTTCCGCCTTTGGTGAGTTTTCCAAACAACAGCTCTTCCGCCAATGGCTTTTTGATGTGCTCCTGGATAACACGACCCAAGGGACGGGCCCCGAATTTTCTATCATAACCCTTAACGGCTAGCCACTCGCGTGCACTGTCCGTCAGTTCAATCGTGACGTCCCGATCACCCAACTGCACTTCAAGTTCCATAACGAACTTATCAACAACACGAGTAACGACCTCAGGCGGCAGAGATCCAAAGGGAACAATCGCATCAAGGCGATTCCGAAACTCTGGCGTAAACATTTTCTCGATCGCTTCAACATCATCGCCGACACGTTCTTCGCGTTCAAAGCCGATCGACGCCTTAGCCATGTCCGCAGCGCCCGCATTTGTTGTCATAATAATTGCGACGTTTCTAAAATCGACCGATTTTCCGTTATTATCGGTCAATTTACCATGGTCCATGACCTGCAACAGGATATTGAACAAATCCGGATGGGCCTTTTCGATTTCATCCAACAACAAGATCGAATGCGGTTGTTGATCTATAGCATCGGTCAGCAAGCCGCCCTGATCAAAGCCCACATATCCTGGCGGCGCACCGATTAATCTTGATACCGAGTGTCGCTCCATATACTCGGACATATCAAATCGCACCAACTCGACACCCATAACATGCGCCAATTGTTTGGCAACCTCGGTTTTTCCAACGCCTGTTGGCCCGGAAAACAAATAGCTGCCAATTGGTTTTTCAGGGTCTCTTAAGCCTGCACGCGACAACTTAATTGCCGTCGACAATGCTTCAATCGCCGCATCCTGGCCAAACACGACCGTCTTCAGGTCGCGCTCAAGTGACTTCAATGTTTCCCGATCATCCTTGGACACACTCTTTGGCGGAATTCGGGCGATTTTCGCGACGATATCCTCCACATCTTTAACCGTCACAGTCTTCTTGCGTTTGTGCTCAGGAAACAACATCCGAGCGGCACCAACTTCATCAATGACGTCAATCGCCTTATCGGGTAATTTGCGGTCATTGATATAGCGAGCAGATAATTCCACAGCAGAGCGTAAAGATTCAGCCGTATACCGAACGTTGTGATGCTCTTCATAGTGCGGCTTCAGTCCCTTAAGAATTTTGATCGCATCTTCAACGCTCGGCTCATAGACATCAATTTTTTGGAAGCGGCGGACCAAAGCCCGGTCTTTCTCAAAGTATCCGCGGTATTCCTTGTAGGTTGTTGAGCCCATGCACCGCAGGCCCCCTTTCTGTAGCGCTGGTTTTAAGATGTTGGAGGCATCGAGAGAGCCTCCACTTGTTGCGCCGGCGCCAATAACAGTGTGAATTTCGTCAATGAACAGGATCGCGTGGTCCGCTGCTTCAAGCTCGTTCATGACATTCTTCAAGCGTTCTTCAAAATCACCACGATACCGGGTCCCTGCAAGCAGTGCACCCATATCCAACGAATAGATTACCGCATCCAAAAGCACTTCCGGCACATCACCTTCGGCAATGCGCTTCGCCAATCCTTCAGCAATTGCCGTTTTACCAACGCCCGGGTCCCCCACATAAAGTGGGTTATTTTTACTACGGCGGCAGAGAATTTGAATGGTCCGATCGACTTCTTCCTGACGACCAATCAAGGGGTCAATAGAACCTTCGATGGCTTTTTTATTCAGATCGATGCAGTAAGCCTCTAGAGCTTCATTGCCTTTACGGACAACCTCATCTTCGTGGGCGTCCTCGTCAGCACCGTGAACCGTGCGTGTTTCACTACTTCCCGGGACCTTCGCTATCCCGTGAGAAATATAGTTCACGGCATCAAGGCGCGTCATATCCTGGAGCTGGAGGAAGTAAACGGCGTGGGATTCCCGCTCCGAAAACAGCGCGACCAAAACATTTGCCCCCGTTACCTCTTCTCGACCAGAGCTTTGAACGTGAATAACGGCGCGTTGAATGACCCGCTGGAAGCCGGCAGTGGGCTTTGGTTCATCGACCTCAACATTAACAAGTTCGTCTAATTCGCTTTCCAGAAACACCCGCAGCTCACCAGACAACCGCTCAACATCAACACCGCACGCGCGCATGACCGACATCGCATCCTGATCTTCGGTCAATGACAACAATAAATGCTCAAGCGTCGCAAATTCGTGCGTCATTTCTGTCGCCATCATCAAGGCGCGCCTCAGTGTTTGTTCCAGGTTTCGTGACAACATGTTACTCGTCTCCTTCTCCATCGCCGTCTTTTTCTATCGTACATTGAAGGGGATGCTGGTTTTGGCGTGCCAAATCCATCACTTGCGTCACCTTGGTTTCCGCTATCTCGTAGGTAAACACACCACAAACCCCGACCCCTCTTTGATGGACATGGAGCATAATCTGCGTTGCTTCCTCCGCTCCTTTGTTAAAGAAGCGCTCGAGAACGTAGACGACGAACTCCATCGGTGTGTAGTCGTCGTTGAGCATCAACACCTTATACATGGCAGGTTTTTTGGTCCGTGCCCGCGGTTTAACCGCTAATCCGGTGCCACCACGGTCATCGTCGTTGGGGTACTTCGGGGTATTATTCTCGTCACTCATTGCGGTATCTTAAATCCCTTCCGACCTATTGGTCGAACATTCTCTTAGTCTTCTAATAATATGGGATTTAAAAGGGTTAGCGAAACCCTTTTACAACAATTATTTCAGCAAAAAAAATGACGCCCAGTGGAGGGAGGATCCACTGGGCGTCTCTTTTAGCCGCTTAATATCTGGGAGGAAGTATTAAGTTAGGCTGCTAATGGTTTCGAAAACTTTTCCACCGTAACGTTAACCCGTTTTGTAAGGGGGACGGAGGCATCTTCGGTTAATTTTACTGACATATCAGTGATTTTTTTGCTCTGATCGAGTGCCTTTGAGTAACCTTCCTGAACTGCGTCGCTTTGAAGCGCCACCACGTCTTGAACGGTTGTGCAGGCAAATACTTTCTTCGTTATGCTAGCATTTTCTTCAACGGAAGCCTGAATAACGGACAAAACTTCTTTATTGATCGCCTGCAAGCCCTTGGTGAACAATGTATTCGCCTTAAGAACAGCATCAAAATTGTCTTTTCCGTAGGCAATGGCGTCTTCATAGGCCTTGAATGCGTCTACGCCGGCCTTGGCCACCACTGCCGTTTGCTCTTGAGTTACTTCAACAGCTTTATCAACTGTTTTCGTCGCTGCTTCCGTGCTGGCCTTCACGACCTGATCAACGGTTTCCTGGCTTGCAGCAACCACAGTTTCAACCGGCTCTGCCGCTTTCGCTGTTGTGGTTTTCTTAGAAGCTGACATCAGAAACTCCAGTTCATGATCACATTAAATTCCGATTCGCGTTTTGCGGACTTAAGCCGAACCTTCCGACTTTCGTCTGCCTACAATTTCCAAAATGAAATCCGTGATCCAGTTTTCTTTTTGTTATTGCAACGCAGCAATTGATTATGAATATACGCGATATTTTTTCTACGTCAAGAAAATAATATTGCATCGCAACATTTTTATAATAACCATAAGTTGTTGTAATTATTTAATATTATTCTCTTTCACTGAAATCTCTGTAAAAAAATAAAAAAAAATTCGCATTGCAATATAATTTTCCATCACAAAAAATGATGTTAACGAGTTATTCACCATCATTTTGTATTGAAGTTATTGATTCATATATTGTTTTCACTGCATGGCATGAAATCAGTTGTTTACAAAATTGCTGGTACATAAGAATATCAGCAGATACGGACCTTGGGGGCACAGCGCTTGACGAAATTTCGAAAGCCGTCGATGGGGCAAAAAGGGAAACTGTGTTTTCCGTTCCTATGCATGTTCGTATTGATGTGCGTTATTTTTAAACCTGACATGGCCGTCGCAAAATATGCGTCAATCGTTGTCGATGCCAATAGTGGGCGCATTCTCCACTCTACCAACGCCGACACACGCAATTACCCAGCGTCTCTGACGAAGATGATGACGCTATATATTCTTTTTGACGCACTGGATGCTGGTGAAGTTAAGCTCAAAACGAAATTTAAAGTATCCCGTAAAGCAACCCACCAGCCGCCGTCCCGACTGGGCCTTGGATATAAGCAGACGATTACCGTTGAAAATGCGATTCTGGCGTTGGTGACAAAGTCCGCTAACGATGTCGCGACTGTTGTCGCCGAAAACCTATCAGGTACAGAACGTGCGTTTGCCCTGCGTATGACGGCTAAAGCACGTAAACTGGGCATGAGCCGTACAACCTTCCGAAATGCTTCCGGACTGCCAAATCGTGGGCAAATGAGTACAGCACGGGATATGGCAAAACTGGCACGCGCTTTACTGACACAACACCAGAAGCACTATGGCTACTTTTCAATTAAGCGTTTCTCATACAAGGGTCGCAGTTACAAAAACCACAACAAACTGCTCACATCTTACGAAGGTGTTGATGGAATCAAAACCGGATATATCCGTGCTGCCGGTTACAATTTAGTGGCGTCGGCAAAGCGCGGAAACCAGCGGCTTATAGGCGTTGTCTTTGGCGGCAACTCCTCCAAACACCGCAACAGACATATGACGAACCTGCTCAACAAGGGCTTCAAAGCACTTGATCGCGGGACCTTGCTCGTTGCAAAGAACACCAGCCCAGCTCCCGCTGCTGTGAAATCGGTCAAAGCTAAAACAGCAGCCGTCACACCATCCAAAAGCACACTTGTCCCGAAAAAAGGTTTCGACTGGACTGTACAAGTAGGTGCATTTGCCCGCTATAAGCAGGCATATGAAGCTGCACAAACAGCCGTTGATATCGCGCCAGAACTCTTGAAAAAAGGACTCATCAAAGTTGTTCCCATCAAGAAGCGAAATGGTCGGGTTTTACACCGCGCCCGGATTCTGGGCATAACAAAGCGTCAGGCCTATCGTGCCTGTAAGTCTCTCAAGCGCAAGCGTATGCATTGCATGGAAATAAGCGGCAAAAAGGCGATGCAAGTCGCATCGAACGGCTAGAAAAGACGCCTTCCAGAAGCGCCCCCCCTAACGATCAAAACTCTGGCGCCGAAACCCCACTGAGTTCAAGCTGATCCAGCAATTGACCTTTAAGACGTTCCAGGCCCTCGACTGAGTTTGATTCACACCTCAACGCCAACATCGCCTGTGTATTGGATGCCCGCAGAAGCCACCAGCCATCGTCATTCGTAACACGGACGCCATCAATGGCGTTGATCTGAACACCCGCCTGATCTTTTAGTCGTGTATGGATTTCCTCAACGACCGCAAACTTTCGCACATCATCACAATCGAAACGAATTTCCGGTGTGTTAACGTAAGTTGGCAGCGCATCATATAACTCGGCAAGGGTTTGATCCCCAGAAGCGAGAATGGAGAGAAATCGAACCGCAGCGTAAAGCGCATCGTCATAGCCATAATAGCGATGCTTAAAAAATATATGAGCGCTCATCTCTCCCGCCAGAGGAGCGCCAAGCTCAACCATTTTGGTTTTAATATGAGAATGGCCGGTTTTCCATAAGACCGGCTGCCCACCCATTCGTGTTATTTCATCGGTGAACATTTGACTGGCTTTAATATCAATGATGATCGGGGCGCCCGGCTGCTCCAACAAAATTTCTTTTGCGAGCAAAACCATTTGCTGATCCCCCCAAAGAACCCGCCCCTGCGCATCAATAATGCCGATGCGGTCGCCATCCCCATCAAGACCGATACCGATATCGCATCCGTTCTCGGCAACCAAAACTTTCAGTTGCTCAAGGTTCTTCTCTATGGTTGGGTCGGGATGGTGAGCTGGAAACGAACCGTCGATCTTTTCATTAATAATAAAATGTTCACCGGGTAATTTATCAATCAATTTAACAAGAACATCGCCTGCCGCTCCATTACCCGGATCCCAAGCAACTTTTAAAGGTTTACGCCCCCTGAACTCTTCAAAAAGCCGGTCAACGTATGCCAGTTCTATTGAATGATCGTTGGCACTCCCTTCCCCATCAATGAACGCAGCCGACGCAGCAATTTCACCGATTTTTTGAATTTCTTCTGCAAAGAAGGCCTTCCCAAACATCGTCATCTTAATTCCGTTAAATTCGGGCGGGTTGTGGGAACCTGTGACCATTAGGCCAGCGTCACAATTCAGGACATGAGTCGCATAGTAAAGCATGGGGCTCGGCCCCAATCCGACCCGCACCACATCTACGCCAGAGGCCTTTAAACCATCGACCAGGGCCGCCTCTATATCTGGTGAGCTGTGGCGTCCATCGTAACCAACAGCGGCTGTGAGGCCGCCTCTTTCGGCAAGAGTGGTGCCGAATGCACGTCCGATAAAGAAAGCATCATCATTGCTGAGCGTTTTGCCAACTATTCCGCGTATATCATATTCGCGAAGACTGCTGGGATCCAATTGATGTCCAGAACTCATAAACGGTGTTTCCTTAGTGGCTGCGGCCGATCCCGATATATTTGATGCCCGTACCCGCCATGTCATCGGGATTATAAATATTGCGAAGGTCAACCAGGACCGGTTCCTTCATGAGGGTTTTCACGCGCTCCATATCGAGGCCACGAAACTCATTCCACTCCGTGATAATTACTGTCGCGTCAACACCTTCAATCGCCTCGTAAGCGCCATCACACCAGTCGATCTGATCCAGCATGGTGCTGGCCTCGGTCATGCCCTCAGGATCATAGGCCTGTATAATCGCGCCCGCTTTTTGGAGCCCTTTTATGATATCCAGACTTGGGGAATCGCGCATGTCGTCGGTATTCGGCTTAAATGTGACGCCTAATACGCCTATTTTCTTTCCCTCAACAGAACCGTCACACGCATCAATAACCCGCTCGGCCATCTGCTGTTTCCGCTTATTATTTACATCGACAACGGTTTCAACAATACGCAAAGGGCGATCTGCCTGCTGTGCGGTCCGCACCAGTGCCAACGTGTCTTTCGGGAAACAAGATCCACCGTAGCCAGGGCCTGCATGCAAAAACTTGCCGCCAATGCGTCCATCAAGGCCAATTCCTTTTGCGACTTCTTGGACGTCGGCATCCAAAACCTCACAGAGATCCGAAATCTCGTTTATGAAGGTAATTTTAGTCGCCAAAAATGTATTGGCTGCATATTTAATCATTTCGGCGGTCTGCCGAGAGGTAAAGAGAATCGGGGTTTCGATCAAATGAAGTGGACGATAAAGGGCCCTCATTACCTCCTGCGCCTTTTCGCTCTTTGTGCCGATAACGACCCGATCTGGGCGCATAAAATCTTCGATCGCCGACCCTTCCCGGAGAAACTCAGGATTGGAAACGACGTCACATTCCGCATCGGGGCGAACCCGCTCGATAATTTCCTCAACTTCTCTCCCGGTGCCGACGGGTACAGTCGATTTGGTGATCAGGACCGTGTAGCCTTCCATGGCAGCTGCGATCTCTTCCGCTGCACCATAGACATAGGAAAGATCAGCGTGTCCATCTCCCCGACGGCTCGGCGTGCCGACCGCAATAAAAACAGCATCTGCTGCTTTGACAGCAGCGGACAAATCGGTCGTAAAGGACAAGCGCCCCGCGTTCACATTCTTTGACACCAAATCTTCCAGACCTGGCTCAAAGATGGGCATGATGCCATCTTTTATTTTTTCGATCTTCTCAGCATCTTTATCGACACAGACAACATCCACACCAAACTCGGAAAAACACGCTCCGGAAACCAACCCGACGTACCCGGTACCGATCATCGCTATACGCATATAAAGTCTCGCTTTCTGGCAAGTGTAACTTAAAAATAATTAAAGGATATCCTTGAGAGCGGCATCAATATCGCCCCCCAGATCCGACCGCTCCCGCGCAAAGGCGACGTTCGCAGCAACAAAACCAATCTTCGTTCCGCAATCGAACCGCTGTCCTTTAAATCGAAACCCGTGGAACGGAACATCGCCAATGGTTTTGGCCATCGCATCGGTTAATTGAATTTCACCCCCGGTTCCCACTTCCAGCTTGTCGAGATACTCAAACACTTCTGGCTGCAGAATGTAGCGACCAATGATCGAGAGAGTCGATGGCGCGTCTTTTGGGTCCGGCTTTTCAACCAGGCCCTTCGCTTTTGCTAATCGCCCGTCATCACTCTCGACATCGAGAATACCATATCGGTTTGTCTGTTCGCGCGGCACATCTTCAACAGCCACCATATTTCCGCCCACTTCCATGTAGGCTTCCATCATTTGTTTCAGGCACCCTGGTTTTGACAGCACAATGTCGTCTGGCGACAATACAGCGAAAGGCTCTCCCGTAATGAACTGACGCGCGCACCAGACAGCATGCCCGAGTCCCAGTGGGCGACGTTGGCGTGTATAGGAAAGCTTACCCGATTCGGGAGCAACCTGCTGCACGGCTTCAAGATCATTCTCTCGTCCGCGATCCTTTAAAATAGCTTCAAGCTCATAGGCATGATCGAAATGATCTTCCATCATATTTTTGCCACGCCCGGTCACCAGCACGAACTCATCGATACCAGCTTCACGTGCTTCTTCAATTGCGTATTGAATCAAAGGCTTATCAACAATCGGCAACATTTCTTTCGGCATAACTTTTGTCGCAGGAAGAAATCGCGTGCCAAGTCCCGCCACGGGGAAAACGGCCTTGCGGATGGGTTGGACCATGAATACATCTCTAAACTTGCGAACGTAATCTGTACGTTCTGTGACCTGAAATAGCGCCGCTTTTCTGCCATAACCAACCGGTAAGGGCAACCAAAGCTTGTTTAACAGAATGTGATCTCAGGCGCTTTGATTTCCGGCTTCCAAAAACGCGATATTCAGAGTCAATTTCTCGCCAAGCCACAGAGGGTTATCACGGTGATCTATCACCGCGTCCGCGGTGTTCGGATGGACCAAAATATCCAGTCCCTGTCGATTGAGCATGAGCCAGGGAACCAGTTTGTCAAATAGCGCATTTTCAAAGGCGATTTGATACATGGGTACCGGATGCGGCCCGACCGGCATATCTCTCCATCGCCCCATAACCACATGATAATTTGCATCGACGTAGTCGCGAATCTCTGCAGCGCGAGCCCGCTCCTCATCATTTTTATAATATACGTGCGCATGGTAGCCGTTAATTGTTTGGGGGTTTTCCACTCTTATTCTCCAAGTAATATATCTTTCGCCTGATTTATCTGTGCCGCCAGATAATCCGAGCCCCCATGATCGGGATGCATGCCCGCGATGAGCTTACGATGGGCTGCCTTTATCTCATCAACCGTTGCGTTTTCTTCTAATCCGAGAACTTGCAAAGCCTGGCTCCGGTCCATCGTGGATTTTGAGCTTGTGTCTTTAGCACCCTCATTCGCATGGACGGACTCATGCCATTCGGGACGAGTTCGATCCAGGTAGGCTTCCAGAACACGCGCAGAATCCATATCCTCCTTTGTGCATACAGCCAACAATTCAATCAACTGCGCCGTGGTTAGGCGGGATAACTCCATACCTTTATAAGGGCCTTCGCGCACCGTTCCTGTCATCTCTCCCGTGTCATGGTCGAGGGTCATCTCAAAATAGCGGGTCTCCACGTCCGACGTTTCTCCACTCGGGTTTCCGGCTTGTGCTTGTGACATTCTGGAAAAAGACTTAGCCGCCCTTGCCACCGCTCTTGCGCGCATCAGCCAAGGCAATAGGACGGGAAGCCCCATAAAGGCCCAGCCCAATCGCCCCGTGAAAATGAAAAACCCGGCAATTCCGACAAACAAAATTATGCCGATCCACTTGAGCATGCTTAGCGCTGCCTTGGGCTCAGCCGTCGCGTACCAACGCGCAAACAGCAAGACTCCGCCCAACAAGACAAGCCCTAAGAGTAATGAGACAAACATGTAATCCGTTACCGCGCCATCTGATTGGTAATCTGCAAGGCCGCGCCGCCTTCATTTCTAGCCAGGCTGGATAGGGCTTTGCGGCCTCCAGAAGCATAGACGGCAATTGCACTTAGCAAGGCACGCAACGTTTCCGCAGATCCATGATCAAATTGCACACACGCACCGCCTGAAAGTTTGGCCAGTTGTTGAAATGCGAAACTGGCAATCGGGTCCCTGCCTTCCTGAAATATAAAGACTGGCAGTCCGCTTAATCCCAATTCACCTGCCACATGTCCCAGCGCGTCGACATCTTCTTCCATGCAGTCTCCAACGTAAACCACCGCGTCGACCCTTGATTTTCGAGTCTCGTTCAAGGCGTGTTTTAAAACTTTGAGTATTTGAGTTTCACCGGCAAGACAGGAAACGGATGAAACCAGCCGCGCCATTTCCTTTGAGTTTGCCGTCCACTGACTAATTTTAAATTCCCCAAACCCACGAAAAAATGCCAATTGAACGCTTAAGCCGCCCAAGTCGTCAGCAGCTGAAAACATCTCGCCTTGAATTTGTGCTGCGGTATCCCAGCTCGGTTGGCGGCTGGCTGTCGCATCCATTGCAAAAAGCAGACGCCCCTTCGAGGCCGAACCAGATACCGGCGGCCTGGACGCCAATTCTTTCATAAAGGAATCAACGTTCTTTGCTGAATTACTTACGCTGGGCGGTTTCGTTTTCATAAGACCTTCAGATCATAACCGTTTAAACATAAATAAGGATGTTTCTGCGTCTCCGCCATAGCTATGTCTGCTATATTTAATGCTATTCCGGGACTTTTGCAGGAACGCCAATCGCATTGACAATCGTCATCACTTCTTCACGAGCCGCGTGATGCGAAGGACTTAACGCCTTGACACCACCCGCGTCCTTTAAATCAAGAATCGTCAAGCCAACCAAGAATAGTTCTCGGAAGATCACCCGTTCGCCAAGGCCCGGGACAACCCGAAATCCAATTCGTTTCGATAGCTCCCCAATCAGTCTGTTCACTTCGCGGGCGTTATGAGTGTCTAAACTGCTAATGCGGTTTCGAATAACCATCCAGTCAATGGTCCCTTGATCCCGTTCTGCCCTGTTTTTCTTTTGCTCCCAAACCATTTCCGAGTAGTGACTGGGAGCCAATATTTCCATCTTATGGCCATCGACATGGGCCAACACATCAAAATCAATCAAACTGTCGTTAATGGGCGTAATCAAGGTGTCCGCATAGGAATGCGCCAGTCGGGATAACTGATTGTCAGAACCCGGCGCATCAACAATAACCACATCATGGTTAATTATTGCGCCATCAATCAATAAACTTAATTTTTCTTTGTCTTTTTCCAGAGAGCCGCCATCAAGCGTTGGTTCGACACTGTAATGATCTGGCACTTGCAGGTCTTTCTTAGATGCCTGGATATATTTCTGACGGTTGCTCACATAGCGGCTTAAGGTGCCTTGCCGTGCATCCAAATCAATTGTCGCCACGGAATTCCCGAGACGCATCAAGCCCGTTGCAATGTGCATGGCCGTTGTAGATTTGCCGCTACCACCTTTTTCATTACCAACAACCACAACATGGCCGCCGCCCCTTTTTGACGCCGGTTTGTCTTTCTTGAAGCCCCCAAACAACACCATCCTTAGGCCGCTTTCATCCATATTGCCGTATCGTGGAACACTGCACCGCCATTTGGGACACCCCGGTCTGCGCTCGTCAATGTATTGATGCCAATGCCTTCCTTAAACGCTTTATTTGGCCACACCCCTTCTACAATGACCACATCACGTTGCAAACCATCGAACGGTCGTATGTGTACGACGACACTTCCCTGCTCATTCCCCAAACGCACCAGGTTTCCTTCTGCCAAGCCCATGTCAGCACACACGTCTGGATGAACAAGCGCTTGTGGTCGCCGTTCTTTGGCAATGGATGATGGCATCGCGGTAAAGCTTGAATTCAGGAACCGTCGTGCCGGCGCCGTTACCAACCGAAAAGGGTACGTTTCGGAGGCGCCATCAATAATATCCTGATGGTCGGGCATTTTGGGCATGAGATCATCTTTATCCCCGAATGCTCTCCAGTCCGGCGAAAAACGGAACTTCCCATCAGGATGATTAAAACCATTCAGATAGTTGGCATCCTCATATGACTTTGAACAATCAAGCCAACGCATTTCTGTAATGTCATTCGCGCTGGGCAACCCAGAGTCTTTCAAAGTTTGCTCAATCATCTCCCAAGCCGACATGTGAAAACCCGGGTGCTCTGAGCCCAGACGTTGGCCGAGCGCGCAGATGACCTCATGATTGGAGCGACACTCTTCATAGGGTTCAATTATTTTGCGTGCAACCTGCAAATACATGTGGCCGCCGCCCTTATACATATCATCATGTTCAACAAACATCGTCGCCGGAAGAACCAGATCTGCATACTTCGCCGTGTCTGTCATGAATTGCTCGTGCACGACGTTAAACAAGTCTTCCCGGGCAAGCCCCTTGAGAACCTTACGTGTATCTGGCGCAACTTCCGCCGGGTTCATGTTCTGTATCAACATGGCCTTAACAGGCGGGCCGCCAAATAAATCTGTCTCTTCATTTGTCAGAACGGCACCAATCCGAGACATATCCATTTCCCGAATCGACGTATCAACATGATCACTGCCCATAATCAGTGTCTGATCAATATTAGCGTAAATACCACTATTGGAATGCAGCGCACCGCCACCTTTGTGTTGCCAAGCGCCGGTAACCGCAGGAAGACAACTGACGGCATGTAGACTTGCAGAGCCGTTGCGACTGCGCGCAAAGCCATACCCAATGCGTATATACGATTTTTGGGTCTTTCCATAGGCACGCGCCAAATCAAAGATATCCTGCTCTGGAATGCCTGTGACCTCACTCGCCCATGCCGGTGACTTCCCTGACAGATGCTGTCGTAATTCAGAAGGTTTATCCGTGTACTTTTCCAAGTAATCCAGGTCTGCATAGCCTTCAGCGAAAAGAACGTGCATCACAGCGCAGGCCAGCGCCCCGTCAGTACCCGGTTTGATTGCGAGATAGGTATCCGCGACTTCGGCTGTCGGTGTTCTGTAGGGATCAATGACGATAAGTTTCGCACCGCGTTTCTTTCGGGCTTTCGCAATATGGGTCATGACATTGACCTGAGTCGATACCGGGTTGCCACCCCAGACGATAATCAAATCTGAATGCGCGATATCTCTCGGGTCCGTCCCCCACATTGCACCCGTACCCGCAACCCATCCTGTCCAAGGCAAGGTTGTGCATATCGTCATCTCTAGTCGCGAATATCCAAATACATTGCGCAAACGGTTTATCCCATCACGCTGAACCAACCCCATCGTCCCTGCAAAATAGTAGGGCCAAACTGATTCGGGGCCAAACTCTGCTGTTGCTTTTTTAAAGTTAAACACCGTCTCATCAAGGGCTTCATCCCAGGATATTCGAGCAAATTTGCCCTCTCCCTTAGCGCCAACACGTTTGAGCGGATGCGACAAACGGTCGGGGTGATGGACCCGTTCCCGATAAGCCGCCACCTTCGCGCAGACAACACCTTGCGTGTAATCGTTATCTCTTGCCCCGCGAACCTTGCCTATGGTCGCATCGTCCAGGCGTTCAATTTCGAGCGCGCACGTGCTTGGGCAATCATGCGGGCAGGTGGAAGAAACAAAATCAGATGTCATTACATTCTCACAAAATCGAGGCGTTAAATTCTAGGGGCAGTGTGCTCGCAAGGCGAAAAACCTACCAGATCATTTGTTTGCGAATTCATACAATATTTGAAATGATTACGCACATGAACAGTCAGAACATTGGAATTTCCTGGCAATTAACGGACCGCCACGGCTGGGGTATTTTCGGCTACAATCTGGTTATAAATCTGATTCATAATGGCCCGCTCCCACCTGCCTTATTGACTGAACCCAACTTTATAGGAATTCCTGAAGAAACCACTAATAAAATTCGTTCTTATATCATTCCCGAAAACACTTTACCCTCAGCTCTAGAGCGGACCACGTTGCTCCACTCCCTTGGCAATGGCTTCAAAGAAAACCCCTCAACCCAAAATATCCGAGGCCGCAAAAACATTGCCTTCAGTTTTTTTGAAGAGAGTAAATTCGCTCCATCTTCTATCAGCAAAGCCAAGTCATGGGACTATATGCTGGTGGGTTCAACATGGAACAAACGCGTTTGCCTAGCGCACGGTATTATAAATACGGCATTTGTATCACAAGGCGTTGATACTGAACATTTTGCTCCTGCGCCCAGACACGGTACGCCCAGTGGGCGATTTGTCGTCTTCTCCGGAGGCAAGCTTGAATACAGAAAAGGCCAGGACCTTGTTCTTACAGCTTTTCGAAAGTTCCATGAACGTCATCCAGATTCATTGCTTGTCACCGCATGGCAGAATAATTGGCTCGACTCTGCGATCACGATTGCCAATTCTCCCCTATTGACAGCGGCTCCCGAGATAGACGCGAACGGACATATCAAAATAGCAGAGTGGGCTGTTGCGAACGGGGTCCCCGCGAATGCTTTTATCGATTTGGGATGGGTTTCCAACGCCCGCCTGCCCGCAATCTTAAATGAGGCCGACATCGCTATATTCCCAAGCCGGTGCGAAGGGGGAACCAACCTGTCTGCTATGGAAACCATGGCTTGCGGCATTCCCTGTATTTTGTCCAGCAACACCGGACATCTTGATATTATAGAAGATGCCAAAAACTGTTACCCCTTGCTTCACCAGACGACCGCAGAAACCGGCCCTCGCTCTGACTGGCGAAACTCCGACGTTGACGAAATTGTTGATCATCTGGAGACCGCGTACCAGCATGCCGACGACCGCAAACAACGAGGACGCGCGGCGACGGCATCAATGGCGCACTTATCCTGGCAAAACCAAACGCGCAAACTGACGGATCACATACGCCCATTCCTGTGACCCCCGTCATTAAACTTATGCTTCTGTATGACCAGAATTCGAGAAATAATCACCTTTTAGAGAGGGTCTCTTTTTAAGAATAAGAAAAACCAATGAACGGCAATGCTGGGATACCCAAATCGTGAAATCGAGAAGCGTTTAAACAGATCGACGAGGAAATCTCTCCCTCGTCGATCAAGTTTATGCCTTTTTTAGCGACATCTCGTTAACCCAAAAAGGCCAGCGAAACTTGCTCCTTATTAGGCAAAGTCATCATCTATCAATAATAATGCGGACTGGATATCGGATTAGCCACTGTGACCCGGGAGACTAAGCGAAGCCTTTTTAGGAGGATACAGTACCTTTCCGATATCAACCTTTATGAGAGAAAAAGTACCTTCAACGCCCTCACTTTTAGACACTTTTCCCCAGTTACGAGTGCCACAAACAATGCGATTTTGATTTGTGTTTGCGTAAATACCCCCAGATGCGAAAGGAGATGACGAAAAGACTTTGTACCAACCGTTATCTTCAGAGTGTTTATAGACCCTCATTAATTTAAATTTATTAGCCTTTCTTTTTAGCGTCCCGGTCTGACTGGGATCACTAGCGATATAGCGCGCAGTCACGCATCTTCTGGGTAAAAGATGCGCCACAAGTTTTACGGCATATTCTGGTTCGCTAAGACTACCTTGCGAAGGCATCGTCGGAACGGTATTCATATCACCTTCCTGCAGGCCCAACGTATCGGTGGTCTGACAACCAGCGACAACCAAAGTGGCAACACCCACAACAAGCATCTGTTTGATTTTATTCATCTAATTTCCCCAAAGCACACAATAAAAAATGGTAATAATGTGGGGTGGCGCAAACCCCTCACCCAACCTATAGTAGACTATTGATCACACAATTATCTCTTATATGCAACATGAGAAATTTTTATTTCCGCCATTTTCATTAGAACCTCACCTGCCCCACGCCGCCCCGTTTTCGACGGTGTTTTATCTTCTCTTCAGTTACCAAAATAAAGTGCAGCAGCCATCAAAACACATCGAAAAAGTATGAAAATATCGTGCTTTGGGCATCGGTTTTGTGAGAAGACGAAAGCATAACATGTTTTGGGGATTTTGTATCTCGATTGCATCCGCATATCGCAATTCTGAAATTAAACTCAACGCCTTGCGCCCAAGACGTAGGGGAAAGCTATCTCGCCTTTTAATCTAAGAAAAAACCGAGAATAAAATCGAAAGTACCAAAGAGATCGCGTGTTAAAGATATATCGCTTATCCCGACGAAAAATGAGGGCTATCGCCCTCCCCTTGCTACTGGGTGATAACGGGTTTTCCATCGTGAAACGCGTGGTAGACAAAGGCGAAGGTGATATCGTGGACAACATCTTTCCCGTCACGCTGGACCGTCACGTTGCCAACATCGCGCCCTTCACTGATCTTTCGTGCATCCAGTGCCGAGTTCTGTCCACCCTGCCAGGAGATTCTTAGATCTCCGTCGGTCACAGTGCCTTTTTCAACCAGCAGCGGAAATGACCAGGCCTTTCCGTCGACGACCACCACACGCACCATCGGCTCGATCCCCTCGGGCAGCTCGCCCCGATAGAGGAACGGAAAACTTGCGGTATCATAGCCTGCATAGGGGTTTTGCCCGTAATTTCGCATGCCCGGATCAGTTGGGATCAACACTTGCCCGCCAGGAACTCGTTTCTTGAAGTTTTCAAACGATTCAAGACGCGACGGGATCATTTTTAGGCGCTTGCCATTCAGTTCACCAACGATCCCTTCGCCGAGAAACTGCTGCCACCATGATTCTGTCTGGCGATCGTACATTACCATATCTGATTTACGGAGCTTGCCCGTGGTCCCGAAATCGAGAATGCGTCCATCCAGTCGCCGGTCAAATACGATAGATGAATTGCAGAGTGGGCAGTAGGTGACAGTTATGGGGACACCGTTCAATTCGTCATTGACGATTTCATGCCAGGTTAGGATGGACAAAGGATAGGCCCGGGATTTACCGCCTATGGTAACGCCGATAACCGGTTCCGTAGGCGCCATCGCAAGCGCCTGATCATCGGAAAGATCGACAAATTTTGGATCATCAATTGACGGAATACCGTCTTTAGGTGGTCCGCCGGAAAGAATTTCTTTGAAATTTACGGAACTTTTGGAGAAGTCCGTATTTTTCCACTCATAGGACCAACTTCCCGGTACATCCTGTGCCTTTCCCGCTCCGGGAATGGAAACTCCCAAAGCCAGGATAAAAATGTATAGTGCTGATTTTATCATAGGCCGAGCTTTGCAATTTCCCGTGACATCTTCAATTCAAGGGAAATCACGAATTCGTGACCTATGAGCGCTGTCTGCCATAAAGACCAAATTAACTCTCTTGCATTAGGGTCTTCAAATTAAAGCCGTAGGGACATAACATACAGTATGAAACTTCATAAAATTGCGTTCACCCTTACATCCTTCATAGCGTTCTCGATGGCGCTCGGTCCCGCTTGGTCGCAAGCGCCTGGGCAAACACGAATTCAAGGTGTTGTCCAAGGTGACGGTCAGCAACCACCTTTAGCGCAACCCTCACTGACAGCAATTATCGATCTGCGAGAAGAAATGCGGATGTTTGTTCAACGCATGTCTTCCTATGCGCGGCGCGTAAAGCCAAACTTTGTGGTGATCGCAAAAGATGGCTTGGACCTTTTGGTGAAGCGCGACCCAACGGACGAAAGCAAATCCTATCCAGCACGCGCCTATTTACGGGCCTTAGATGGCATCATGCAGGAAGGCTTGTTTTTTGAGGAAGCGAGAGGAGATCGACCGTTCGGTGCACCAACGATTCCTGAACGACAGACACCAATGTTGGCGCTGACGGACTACGCCAAAAACAACGGCCTGAAAATTCTGGCTCTGGACTACGGTAAAGACACCAAAACCATTGACGAAGCGCGCAAGCAGGCAAATGGCCGTGGGTACCTATCGCTTGTTTCTGATGTTTCTGCACAGGACATATTTCAACTACCAAAACACCCTGCCCGCCCCCCACGCGAAAACCCGAAAAGTGTTCTATCGCTCGATATGGTGGAAAATTATGCGACCATTCGCAATTCGGCTCCCTACGGACAACAAGCCCAGTTCGCACTGAAAATGCATGACACAAACTATGACGCCCTTCTGGTCGAAGTCTTTCATGGTCGCACCCCACTATCACGACAGGCAGTCGAAACACTTAAATACAAAAAAATTGGCGCGCGCCGAATGGTTTTTGCCTATATGAATGTCGGCTCAGCAGCCAGCTACCACTACTATTGGAAAGCAAATTGGCGCGAAGGCTCTCCGTTCTGGATCAGTGCCCCCATGCGCGACGACCCGGATCGTTATCACGTCGAATACTGGCGGCCTGACTGGCAAGGTGTTATGAGTGGTGACAGCAATTCATACCTCTATGGAATTATTGCTCAAGGCTTCGACGGGGTCGTTATTGAAGGTTTAGACGCCTATAAATTTTTTGAAGGTGATGGCGAGTTAGCCGACGAAAACTAGTTCGTTGCCAAATCACGCCGGTTTCCGAAACGGCAGCCCCAGTTCATTTTGCAACCGTTATTTCTTTGGCGTTATCGTATCCCAATCTTCGTCAGATAGCATTTTCGCAAAATTAAACTGCCCTGCCCCCGCTAACCATTCTCCGCCATCGATGGAAACGACCTCGCCATTTATGTAACCCGACTGTTCCGCAAGCATATAGGCGACAAGGTTCATGAGCTCCTCATGATGACCCGTACGGCCAAGAGGGTTTCGCGTTTCCCAGACATCCGCCAGCTCTTTCGTCGGCACTAAACGTTCCCACGCCCCTTCCGTCGGAAAGGGCCCGGGCGCAATCGCGTTTAACCGGATACCTTTAGGCCCCCATTCGACAGCCAAACTGCGGGTCATCGCGAGAACCGCGGCTTTTCCCATAGCGGATGGGACAACGTAGGCGGAACCCGTCCATGCATAGGTTGTGACAATACTAAGAACGTTTCCCGGGCGTTTTTCGGCGATCCATTTCTTACCGCAAGCAAGCGTCATATAGGCGGTCCCGTGCATGACGATATTAACAACCGCATCCATTGCCCGGTGCGAGAGTGTTTCTGTGCGCGCAAGAAAATTTCCTGCAGCGTTATTAATCAGGCCATCCAGCGGCCCGGCATCCCAGACAGCGTCAACGGCCGCGTCAACGGCCTGCGGGTCGCGTATGTCGAGTTGATGCCAGGAAATTTGTCCAGGAAATTCCAGGCTCAGCGCGTCGGATGTTTCCGACAAGACTTGCTCCCGACGCCCGCAGATCACAACAGAACCGCCCAACGAACATACTTTGTTCGCCATCATCTTACCCAATCCTGAGCCACCACCCGTTATCAAATAGCGCTTGCCAGCCAACAGATCAGATACGAACATGCAAAACCCCTTTTGGTTATCGTTTGGTTTGCAAACTATAGCTGTGGAACCTGAAATTGCTAACTTTGAGGGAACGAATACTTGGGAGGATAATCGGTTTGTCAGACGAGTCCGGTTCTTATGAAGCCGTATATGATCGCCACACCTGGGATATCCCAGAGTATTTCAATATGGGGGTTGATGTTTGTGACCGTCACGTAGCAACACAACCCGACCATCCTGCCCTCATCGTGGTCGAGGATGACGACGATGACAAAACTTTTACGTTTGCAGAAATGCGTGACCTCTCAAACCAACTGGCGAACGCGCTCGAAGGATTGGAGCTATGTCGCGGTGATCGCTTGGGAATCCTGCTGTCCCAATCCGTTGAGGCGGCCTTGTCACATATCGCAACCTGGAAACTCGGCGGTATCTCCATCCCCCTTTTTACGTTATTCGGTGAAGACGCACTGAAATTCCGGCTGCAAAACTCTGGCGCTAAAATACTTGTGACAGACAAACATAATCTCAAGAAAGTCGAGGCCATATGGGAAGATTTATCTGACCTTAAAACGGTTCTGGTGATCGACGCGTCAACGACAAGCGCCACTGTGGTTGATTTTTGGAAAGCACTGGAGAACGCCTCTAAAGCCTACACCCCCATAAGGTCAAAAGCCGAAGACCCAGCCTTCATCCTTTATACGTCAGGAACGACAGGAAATCCGAAAGGTGCCCTTCATGCCCACCGGGCTTTGCTTGGACACCTAAGCGGCATGGAGTTGTTCCACGACTTTTTCCCACAGCCCGATGATCGCATTTGGACTCCCGCGGATTGGGCATGGATCGGCGGACTGATGAACTGTCTCATGTGCGCCTGGCATCATGGGATCACCAACGTCGCCTTTCGCGCCAAGAAATTTGACCCTGAACACGCACTGCGCCTGATGGCGAAATACAAAATCCGCAACGTTTTCTTGCCGCCAACAGCTATGAATCTCATGCGCAATGTGACAGACATTTCACGTTTTGGGGTAAACCTTAGGACCATTGCAGTTGCCGGAGAACCGATGGGTGCAGAGCTTCTGGATTGGGGGCGAGAACATCTCGGGATCACTTGTAATGAGTTTTATGGTCAAACAGAATGCAATTTGATTGTTACCAACTGTCAAAAAATCATGCCCGTCAAACCCGGTTCCATGGGACGTCCAGCGCCGGGGCATCGCGTTGACGTTATCGATGCCAATGGCGATATTGTCGCGCCCGGAATTGAAGGCGAAATTGCCGTAAAAGCCCCTGACCCGGTTATGCTGCTTAAGTATTGGGATAATCCAGAGGCCACAAAAAACAAATATCGTAAAGGTTGGTTGCTGACAGGAGACAACGGAAAGAAAGATGATGATGGATATCTCTGGTTTGTCGGACGCGCTGATGATGTCATCACGTCCGCAGGCTACCGTATTGGACCGGGTGAGATCGAAGACTGTTTGTGTACACACCCTGCAGTATCACTGGCGGCAGCAATTGGCGTTCCAGACCCCATCAGAACAGAAATCGTAAAAGTCTTTATTCTCTTAAACACTGGGCATGAAGCCTCCCAAGAGCTTAAAGACAATATTCAGGCGCATGTAAAAACCAGATTGAGTCCGCATGAATATCCGCGACTGATAGAGTTTGTAGACGCCTTACCTTTAACTGCGACCAATAAAATTAAACGCAAGGTCCTGCGAGACGCTGAACTTGAAAAGGCAGCCCCATGAATAATCTGGAAAACCGTCGTGTTACCCTAAATGCGCGCCCTATCGGTGTGCCGGGGGCAGAATACTTTAGTATCGACACCGCTTCCGTTGACGACCTAAAAGACGGCGAGTTTCTTGTTCACAATCGGTTTTTATCAGTCGACCCAGCGATGCGAGGTTGGGTCAACGACGCGCCGAATTATTTACCCCCGGTGCCGATTGGTGATGTAATGCGGGCTTTTGCCGTTGGCGAGATTGTCAAATCCAACCACCCGGAATACAGCGTTGGCGAGATCGTCTGCGGCTTATTTGGCTGGCAGCGGTTCGCCATTAGCGATGGTGCAAACATCATGCGACGCGTTAAAGAAACAGACCTTTCCCCGTCGTTATCCCTAGGGGTCTTGGGGCTCAACGGCATCACCGCCTACTTTGGGCTGCTTGATGTCTGCAACCCACAAATAGGAGAGACGGTGGTTGTCTCAACAGCAGCCGGAGCCGTCGGCTCCTGCGTTGGGCAACTGGCTAAGATCCGGGGGTGTAAAACGGTTGGCATTGCAGGCGGTTCGGATAAAGTCGCACTATGTGAAAGTGAATTTGGTTATGATCAGGCCCTTGATTACAAAGCCGGCGGTGACCTTCAAAAAGAGATTGGCGACGCCTGCCCTGATGGCGTTAACGTCTATTTTGATAACACCTGCGGCCCCATTACTGACGCAGTGTTTCAACATTTAGCCCTGGGCGCACGCATAACGGTGTGCGGTACAGCGGCGATACAGGAATGGGAGCCGTTACCGATCGGTCCCCGCGTACACCGCCAACTCATGGTCAATCGTGCCAGAATGAATGGTTTTCTCGTCCTCGATTATAAAGATCGCTACGCGGAGGCCGTCGAACAGCTTGCAGGTTGGGTTCGAAACGGCGACATCAAAAGCCGCGAACACATTCTTGACTCAATGGCCGATGCTCCTGGCGCCTTGCAAATGCTCTACAAAGGCGAAAACACCGGTAAATTACTGATTCGGGTGGACTAAAGTGTCGTGTCACGGTGATGTGATTTCTCTTGTCGTGTGAGCTCTCGTAAATTCCGGCTAAACGGGCGAACACTTGCCTACCGTCGTCTGAAGATGTCAATGGAACCAAAATGCACGAACTCTTAATCGGGGCCCTTGCCGTCCTCATTATCGCCAGCTTCTTAATGTCTCCACGGGTTAAATCCGCGGAAGGCTTTTTTCGCGGGTATAGCGAAGACGGTTCTGCACCATCACTCCTGACGCTCGTCTTGTCGCAAGTAACAACTTGGGTTTTTGCCCGGTCTTTAATGAACGCTGCCATTCTCGGTTTCTACTACGGGATCGCCGGAACGATCGCCTACGCCGCGTATTATCTTTCCTTTTTAACAGGTGCCTGGATCGTCGACGGGATTCGGTTTCGACATGGTTATAAGAGTGTCCAAGATTTCCTAAGAGACAAGTTTGGGCGCCAAGGCGTCGGTGCCTACAACGTGGTGGTGGCCGTCCGACTGCTCAGCGAAGTCTTCGCAAATTTACTTGTGGTTGGCATTGTCTTTGGCGTCGCCGGGACCGTCCCCTACTCTCTTGCGATTGTCGCTATTTCGCTCCTGACGCTGGGTTATTCTGTTATGGGCGGATTGAGCGCTTCGTTAAAAACGGATGTCTTACAAACGGTCATACTTGTTGGTGTTTTATGTGTCCTGCTCGTGCAGGCAATTGGCAGCGATGGTTTTGACTTTCCAGTCTTGCTCGCGACCAGCCCAGACTTAACATCGCCTGGATGGGTTTTATTGGGCGTGGCGTTTTTGCAAATCTGGAGTTATCCGTTACATGATCCGGTCATGATGGATCGTGGTTTTCTGGCAGACCGCAAAACCACACGAAAGAGTTTCCTGCATGCATGCTGGATCAGTGTTGCCTGTATTCTCGCGTTTGGCATTTTGGGTGTTTTCGCTGGAGAGATGAAAGCAGAAGGTGAGGATATGGTGCGGGCCTTGACCCGTTTGATTGGCGCCAACACCATGATCCTGTTCAACATCGCACTCATTATCTCGGCCATTTCGACTTTGGATTCGACTTTTTCCAGTGCTTCAAAACTGACGATTATTGATATGAAGCTGGCACCGCAAACCGTTCAAAATGGCCGCATCAGTATGGTGTTATTTCTATTGGGGGGGTTGATATTTTTATTCTTGGGTTCGAAAGACTTGTTTTCGGCCGTTGCCGTTAGTGGCACAGCATCGATGTTTTTGGCGCCTGTTGTATTTTTCTCGATATGGCTGGACCGAAGTGTTGCGCCGTGGGCCTTTCAGGTTGCTTTTTACAGTGCAATGGCCGGCGCAGCTCTGTATTTCCTGGAAGCGGGCGGGTATAGCAATGCGATTGAACCCTTATTTGGGATCACGCATAAATACGCCAAACTCCTGCTGATCTCGGCGTCTGTTATGGGAATTGGCTGTGGTGCGTTTTTGATAGCGTTGCGTCCCGGCAGGGCCGCGGCGCCCGCAGCCCCCTAGTCTACCATCGGTTACCGGTATTGATGAACTTACATAGAAAGAGCTGTGTACGTATCATTTAACTTCGGGAAACCTGAGATAAAAAGTCGACCCGTTGCCCAATACACTATCAAAGAAGATGTCCCCGTCCATACTTTCCGTCAGCGACTTGCTGATTGATAAACCGAGACCGGTACCAGGATATTTGCGGGTCCGTGAAGAATCAATTTGCACAAACGGTTCGAAGATTTTTTCTTGATTGCCCTCAGATATACCAAGCCCTTCGTCCCTGACACTCACGACGACATGACCGTCCCTTGTTTCAGTTGCGATTTCTACGATGCTTCCTGGATCAGAAAATTTGACAGCGTTAGATAAAACATTACGCAGCACCTGCCCAAAACGATGAGGATTAATATTGCCATTCATAGGGGTTAGCGGTTCGGTGTATTTCAGCGTCACCGATTGGGCTATGGCATATCCTTGGCTGTCCTCGACACTTTTTGACACCAGTTCGGCAATGTTGTGGGGAGCCGTTTTAATCACCATTTCGCCAGAAATGAGTTTCCCGTAATCCAATAGTTCATTAACCAAAAGCAGCATCGAATCCGTATTGCGCACGGATATGCTTAAAAGATCGTTTTGGTCCTCAGAGTGCGTGTTTTTATTCATTGTCTCCATGAGGCCGAGCGCACCCTTGATCGATGTCAGTGGCGTTCGCAATTCGTGGCTCATGGTCGCCAGAAATTCATCCTTGGCCGTTTCGGCCCGTTTCCGTTCTTCGATTTCAGTTGTTAAAATGGCATTTGTTTTTTCTATATCTTGGGTGCGCTCATCAACGAGATCCGACAAACCTTGGACTTCGGGTATCCATTTAAATAATCCTATGGCCAAGACGATAAACCCGCCCAGGTAACCAACAAATTTCTCCAAAAATGCTTCGGTACTTGTATCGCCAATAATGACAAAACGGTTAAGGCTTTCAAAATTGTCCGTAATATCAAGGACAGTCGCGAACAATAATAAGCCAAATCCTGCCAGAATATAATTCCAGCCCGAACGGAAGTGCGTAAACTTATATCGCCCTGACCGCCACAGATATACGACGATTCCAAACAGGATGATCGCGCGAGCAGATTCGAGTACGACATCTGTCATTTTATAACTGGCCTCTAGATAATGCGGGGTCGACGGCGATTTCGTCCGAGATTGAACAGCAGCGCTAAACCAAGATCAACCTCAATGTTCGAAACGCTTTATCCTGTGCTCTTATTCCAAAAAGGGTTTGGCGCTTTATAAAAGACGTTCTAATGCAAAAAATCAGGTTGGTCCGTAATGACAGGAAAGCAGAGCTCTTCGCGACGCGGTATTTCCTTCTAAGGCGTGATCCACGCCACTTGCATTTGCGTCCTTTTAATCTGGGAATCTAAATGTCTACAATAGAACACGACGTCGTGAATATTTGAACGCAGGAGACGCCTAGAATGACACCTGACAAAATATTGTCCCACGCCCCCAGAGTCCTAACGCAAGAACAGCGGAAATCTTATTTCGAGACCGGTTATGTTATGGTCGAAAACTTGATACCTCACGACATAGTCGATGAGCTCAACAGGGTCACGGAAACCTTTATCGATAAAAGCCGGGGCATGACCCAGTCAGACGATGCAATCGATATAGGCCCCGGCCATACATCGGAAGCCCCTGTGGTGCGCCGCCTCAAATACCCAGACCAGAGCCACGAGGCTTATTGGAACTTAACGACCGGTATTATTGCCGATGTTGCTGCCGATTTGCTGGGACCGGATGTCTACTTCCATCATTCAAAGCTCAACTTTAAATGGGGCGGTGGCTCGGATGAAGTCAAGTGGCATCAGGATTTTCCATTTTATCCACACACAAATGCCAATGTTCTGGCCATTGGAACTTACCTGGCGGACGTTGGCATCGAAGACGGACCTTTAGCCGTAATCCCTGGCAGCCACAAAACGCAAATCCATGAGCAGTTCGATGAAAATGGTATTTGGACCGGGTCCATGCGGGATGAAGATGTTGCACTTTATGATACGAACAGTACCGTTTACATGCCCGGCCCTAAAGGCTCGATTACAGTCCATCATTCACGAACCGTCCACAGCACAAAACCAACAACCCGCGCGGCAAGCGGCCGTCCTTTGCTGATCAATGCCTTTGCAGCTGCCGATGCATTTCCCTATACGACGCCGAAAAACACCTACACGCCGCATGGAAGAACGTTGGTAAGGGGGAAACCTGCACAATGGGTCGATCTTGACCCAACTCCCTGCCCGGTTCCACCAGATTGGTCAGAAGGGTACTCATCGATTTACGCTCAACAGGGCAAGGAAGAGGTGCGTGCAACACCCCGCGATCCAGGCATTCGACCGATCATTAACACGTAATGCCCTTCGGCGCTTATCGTCTAAACGGCGGCGACCTGAATTGATTCGACGACAAAGCCATCCATCGCGGGAAACCGGCTTTCAATCTTCTCACGCGCCTCTGTTTCGTCCTTAGCCAAAACATCCTGGAACTTGATATCCGCCCAGTGATCGTCAAAGAACATATGACTTTGGTTTTCTTTTACCAAAGCGCGTACATCTTGGTTATAGATCGCGATTTCAAATACTTTATGACCATTGTAGGGAGCTTGTAGCATAGGACCTACCCTTATTCAGGTTTAAGACTAAACGCGTTACCTGTGCCACCTGACGAAAGCCAGCTCTTCGGCACCATAAAACTGTATGACCGATTTGTTAAGAAAAGGTTGCAGACCTTTAGTCCGTCCCCACCTTATAAATCATAAGGCAATTTCAATTAACTTGACCTCTCCTGCTGAGGCGCAATCATTGAGACTTATTAATTTCGAAGGGAACCAGAATGCCACAGATTGACTATTACCTCACCCTCGTCTCGCCATACGCCTATATGGGGCATGATCGTTTCGTAAAGATTGCAGAGGCACATGACGCGACGATAAACATCAAACCCGTCAATATGGGGGCCATATTTGCGGAAACAGGAGGCCTACCCCTCGCCAAACGTGCACCAGCCCGTCAAGCCTACCGGTTTCAGGAACTTAAACGATGGCGCGACTATCTGGACCTTCCGTTAAATCTTGAACCTAAATTTTTTCCGGCAAACGACAGAGATGCCGCAGGGATGGTAATTTCTGCCCTCAACAAAGGACAGGATGGTGTCGCCCTCGCTGGCGCTATGCTTCGCGCTGTATGGGCTGAGGAAAAAGACATTGCCGATCATGAGACCCTGATTGCCATTGCAAATGAATTGGGCCTTGATGGAGAAGCGTTGCTTGCCGATAGCCCGTCAGAAAACGTTAGCGCGGCTTGGGATACAAACACTCAAGACGGCAAGGATGCAGGTGTTTTTGGTGCACCCACCTTCATTATCGGCGAGCACATGTTCTGGGGGCAAGATCGTTTGGATTTTCTGGAACGTACACTTTCAGAGCAGCCCTGACTCCCGTACATGCCAGAAATTACACCACACGGCATTCCGATGACCGATACGGAATGGGTTTTCGGCTATGGATCCCTTATGTGGAATCCCGGTTTTCCTTTTATCCAAAGGGCAAAAGCCTGCTTGCCTGGCTACCATCGCTCTTTCTGTATTTATTCCCACCACTATCGGGGCACGCCAGAGCGACCCGGCCTCGTTTTAGGCCTGGACGCCGGTGGACAATGCGAAGGCGTTGCCTTTCGGATTGCCTCTGATGATTGGGAAAATGTCGTGGAGTACCTCAATGAACGCGAGCTCATTGGCTACGCTTATCAACCCGTCACCAAAGAAATAAACCTGACATCAGTTAATAGTCCTGTTCAGGCTTATACTTTTGTTGCGGATCCCACGCATCCAACCTATGCCGGAGATCTGGGCCTCGAAAAGTCAGCTCAAGTCATTATGAATGCCGCAGGGGTCGGCGGGCTCAACCGGGATTATCTGATAAACACCATCAGGCAACTGGAAACACACGGTTACAAAGAAGTGACACTAGGCGCCCTGCTAAGCCGTATCGAGCTTTTAACCGGCGTAATTGATCAAGGCGGGGGGATATAATTTCGGGAATTTGTGCTAAACTGTGATTCGCGAAAGCAGTTTTAACCGGGCCTTAACGGACACCGGTTGATATTTGATGTTTGATCCTAAACTGATAACTAGGTGAAAAATGGCAGATAATGAAGGAGCGCCCAACAACGCCAAGCTAGATGACACAGATCTTGAAGCCTTACTGGATGTAGATGTCGATATAACAGCCGTTCTTGGCACATCTGTTATGCCGGTGTCACAGGTCTTGAAACTGGGTCGCGGTGCTGTTGTTGAATTGAATAGAGGCGTTGGGGAAGATATCGAAGTCCATGCAAATAATCGATTGGTTGCCCATGGCGAGGTTATTGTTGTCGAAGATCGTATGGGCGTAAATCTAACCGACATCGTCATTCTGGCAGAAGTGTTAAAGGAATAGATTCCGATGGCCACAGAATCAGAAATTTTGAAAACAGCGAACTTACTGGTCGACACCTACGGGGAAATGGCCCCGGCGGGCGCAAAGATCCGAGCTGACCATCTTTTGGTCGCAGGTGATAAAAAAGGCCGTGCGGTTTGGCTTCGGGTCGCCCGGGCAGCTGAACGCTTGTTGGAGGAAGATCGACCGGAAACCGCTATCGTCCACTGATTTATTTGATCATTGTCAGGCTGTTGCCATTGATCTGAAACGCCGACAATCTCTCCAGAAAGCTCATTCCCAACAGCGAACGGTTCATTTCGGCACCGTTGACCGATGCCCTGATGTCGCGCACTTGAATAGAGCCAATTGAAATTTCATCAAGGCGCACCGGTGCCCCTCTTACCTGACCATTTGCCGTTCGATATATTTTTGAATAGTTGAGGTCTTCAACACGAAACCCCAAACGCTCCGCATCTTTGGGCGAGAGCACAACATCACTGGCACCTGTATCAATTAAAAAATTAACTAAAACACCATTAACTCGTGCTTCGACCGCAAAATGCCCGTCAAGCCCAACGCGTATCGTATTTGACGCACCGGATACCTGGGCCGACTTGGGCATCAATTCCCCTGCCAGCCTTTGAAAAACAGCGTCTGCATCTTCCCGGTAGGCATAGGCGGTAAAGACAACCAATCCTATTCCCAGCCAAATAGCGGCTCCTTTTAGCATTTGGCTTGCTTTGATTTCGCGATAAAAAACCGTTGGCAATAAAAAGACAGAAAGCAGCAGGGTCGCATGTACCAACTTGATTTTGGAGTCCTGACTATCCAGTGCTCCGGGATTATTTACGACAAGAGCAACGACGCCTGCGGTAAGCAGGATCATGCAGACCAATATCAATACCCAGCGTGGGGGGCGTCCGCTCATTCACTTGTACCATCGATGCATTCATAAACGCTGGTTTTGGTTCTGAAATAAAGCGTAGACGCCTCCGCGACTGTCGGTGATATTTTTAACAGTCTGGGAAGCTTATCAAACTTTGCACAATGGCGCTCAGCGGCAAGCTCGCCAACAATGCGTTGCTCTGACGAATGGCGCACCGATACCTGATCCGCGTCCCCTGAAACGGAACACGCACTTACCATCGCCAATAGCGAAATTATGATTAAGCGGGCGCTTTTTGTCATTTTACAAGCTCCCTGCTCCGGGGCTTGGTGGGTCATCCGTCACATCACCATAATAGTGAGCCCGAAGTGCAATATAAACGCCGCGCACACTTCCCACCAGCAGCAAGCCGGCGGTCGCGTTCCAGATAAGCTCGATAACACTCCAGCCATCGGGGAAATTTGTTAGCCGGTCGAGGCTCGATATTTCAATACCAAATAACCAAACGATAGCAGCGGCAATACCGGCCCCCAGCAGGAGTGATATTGCATAAAGGATATACACGTTTGGCTTGGCGCTCATTGCATCCTGATTTCGCGGTTACTTCTTTGCATATAGATCGATAAATTTAGTTTTATCACTTTGCAACTCGAACATAATTTTGAGGGATTTACGAACAAGATCGTCATCCATTCCCTCAATCACAAGATGAACGTCCCCCTCACAATGGTCATCCAGCCAATCTTCAACTTCTCCGATGGCACCGTAGCAGGTATAAAGAACACCGCATGTGAGCTTTCGGCGCTCATTTCCATCATAAGATTCATCCCCACCGCCGCGTCTTTCTGTCTGATGGGTGGTCTCGCTATCGCTCATGTTGGTCTACTCTCCTAAGTCTCGAACCAAATTTTATAAAGGATTTACGGACCCTATATTTGTGCTCGTTCTACCTAAAAGCAATTAAAAACGATCAAAGAAACGACATACAGATGTGATCACAGGTCCATATCTATAAAATTAATCATTAAGGCATCAAAATGTTGTGTTTTGACATATTATTGACATTTTGCGACCCTATAAAGGTTAATAGTAAGTAAACACTTTAACGGATGAAGGAAACACCACATGTTACCAGTTCATCGTCCCCAACTGATACAAGACTTGTCTGATACTGCTTTGGGCCTGATCGAAGAAGCCGAAGGTTCTGAGCCTCAAGATGCAAGAGAGCTGGTTGAACTTGCTGGCACCCTAGACAGGCTCCGCGTCGAGCTCCTTTCCAAGACCACCATGTCTCCCCAGATCACTACAGTTGTTGCCTGGAAGCCAGAAAGTCGACACTAGAGATATCGAGCTAACCCGGTTGTTGGTCGCGCCGTTTTGGGTCTTGGTGACGCAGATGCCTACTTTAAGAAATGAGCATCTGAAGGCAGAAGCTTACCAATGTTCCAGCGCCATAAAACATGCCCAGAATGGCGATGACTGAACCGACGAGCAATCCGGAAACAGTTGAAAAGTCGTATGACATCACGGGGTCCTTCCATTTGTAAGACAAGTAAATCAAACGCGTCAGGCACCTCAAACGTAATCCTTCATAGGAATAATTCAGATCATATTCAGTGATCCCAGTCACATACAATTAAACTGGATTTGACGAAATGGTTACAATCGCAATAGATTTCTGTTATACTCAGGGGACCGACATTACCTCTTATGCAAAGGATACCGAGTTATGAAATTAGCCGCTTATGCATTTGTCGCCTTATTTTCCGCCTCCATTTTGACGCTTGGGTGGGTCGCACCTGCGAACGCTGAAGGGAATTGCACTTTCGGACATTCGGTGAAAACTGCCCAGTCCGCGTCTCAAGAAGTGGCACAAACCAAACCCCTGCAGACCCCAAAGCCCACGAACAACTAATTTTTAAGGATAATAACCGGGTTTTTTGAAAGCCGGGTGTGCCTTAGCTTTAGAGACCTTATAGTCCTGTGGCAGGATCGATGCCGAGCATCAGATTCAGGTTTTGCACGGCCTGCCCGGATGCCCCTTTTCCAAGATTGTCCAGAACACCGGCAACAACTGCTTGTTCGTTTTTCTTGTCCGCAAAAACATACAGATGCAACTCGTTGGTATTGTTTAAGCCTTCCGGCTCTAGCCGAGCGAGGTCTTGAGAATCTGCCATCGGCATTACACGGACAAACCGCTGCCCGGAATAGTGCGCGGCCAACGTCTCATAAACTTGCGTAGCGGAGGGTTTTCCAGGCATCGACCATAACGGCAGCGGCACTTGAACGATCATACCTTGATGATACCGTCCGACACTGGGAACAAATAGTGGCGCATGAGCCAGCCCGCCCCAATGGGTAATCTCGGGCAAATGCTTATGTTCGAGCGATAACCCGTAAGCGAAGAACGGCGCTTCGGTATAGGCTGGGTCGTTTTCATCTTCAAATTCAGCTATCAGGTTCTTACCACCACCAGAATAACCAGATACAGCATTGATCGTCACGGGCCAGTCAGCACCGATGATCCCGGCCTTCACCAGCGGGTGAAGGATCGAGATGGATGTCAGCGCATAGCAGCCGGGGTTGGCAACACGCATGGCGCTGGCAATCTTCTCAGCCTGAGTTGCGTCATATTCTGGAAACCCATAGGTCCAGCCATCGGCAATCCGATGAGCCGTCGACGCATCAATTAAACGCGATTCCGGATTGGTAACCAGCGCATCTGCTTCTATTGCCGCTGCATCTGGCAAACAAAGAATGGAGATATCAGCAGCATTTAACATCTCGGCCCGTTTGGCTGGGTCTTTACGCACCGCATCATCGAGCCTCAACAAGGTAACGTCATCACGCTTTTCCAACCGAGACTTGATTTGCAATCCGGTTGTACCAACGTCACCATCGATGAATATCTGTGCGGTCATTTTATGCTCTTTTGTTTTCACTTACCGGTTAATTCTGCTTCTCAATACACCGGTACGACGCGCAAATCCACCTCTTCCGATAAATTGTCCTGTGGCCTAATTTAACGTGCGCGGAGATACCTTGGTTTATCTAGGGATCAGATAACGTTCCGCAATAAAGAGGTTCGGCAGCCAACTGATCCAGGCCACAATGCCGAAGATAATTACAGGATCAACGCCAGCCATAAAAAAAGGCGGTAAATAAAGGCGCAACGTTACGGCGGCAAAGGCCATCGCAAAAGAGCGGGTCATCCAGCGGCGATGCCGGGCGATATTGCCTTGATAAATGGAAGCACCTCCCATGCATGTTGCGACGACCCAAAGCGCCCCCAGAAGCATAAAACCAGCGGCTGCCACGGGTCCGTTGGGAGAATAAAAACCAATATAGATACCGCTCACGCCCCCCAAGACACAGGCCAATAGATACGTACCCCCGAAGGCTCGGTGTATCAACGGATGTCGATTGCGGAACGATTTGAAGAATTGCCATGGCCCCACCAGCAAGGCCACAGAGGCAGCGCCGACATGTAGATAAAAGGCCACATCTCGAAAGCCAGCGTGAACCGCCAGACCGGGTGCTGCTACTTCCAATTTCAAAAACAAAAACCGCACAGACGCCATGGCGACGACAACAGAGGCCGCCGCCATCGCATACATCGACAAACGCACTTTTAATCTGGTTTCCATATTTTTCACCCGAATGTGTTCACTGTAAACATTTTCCTACACCCTAAAATGAGCGACGTCAACAAAATGTTTACGGCGTCAACTTAAGTGATTATAAAAAGGTTCAAGAAACTCACATGGGGGCGCTCCGGTGGCAAAAGACGTTTACCATCATGGAAATCTTTATAATACGTTGATTGATGCGGCGGAGCAGCTCCTTGATCGGACGACGGTGGACGCCCTCAGTTTACGGCAACTCGCACGGGCGGCAGGCGTTTCTCAAACCGCCCCATACCGACATTTCGAAGATAAAAATGCGTTACTGATTAAAGTCGCGACACGGGGCTTCAATGACTTTGCCGCTTGCCTGCAAAAGGCTGTTGATGATAACGCAGAGTATCCCCCCCGCCGCCAGTTGGAAGCACTCAGCCTTGCCTATACAGATTTTGCTTTAAACCGCTCTGGCGTATTTGGCTTAATGTTCCTCAGTGATCTCCTGCAAAAATGCGAAGACAAGGAAATGGCAGAAACAGCGACGAAGTCTTTTAGGGTCCTATCCGCCGTCGTCGCGAAATGCCAAAACAAAGAAACCGACGCTCCGACAGATGCCACTGTTGTCGCCTCTTGGGCAATGATGCATGGCCTCGCCATGCTCCTCACGCACGATGTGATCCACCCGAAAATGTCCGGTGGTATGGAACGTGATCAGGTCGTAGAAGCCCTGAGCCGTATGATGCTATTTACCTCGGACATGAATGCCGTCAATTCTTGATCAAATGGTCGACGGCCAGCTTGTTACCAAACATCCTGAAAAGCGACGATTGGCCGACTAATATTTTAAGTGGCTTTACAGCGTTCCAACCGCATGACTAAAATTAATGATGCCATTTCACAGACTGAGGTGCCGGTTATGTCTAGTCCCATGCTTACGAGTGCGCAGGTCCAACAGTACCGAGATTCTGGGTTTGTTGTTGTTCCATCTGTCCTAAGTTCGGAGGAAGTTGCAGAACTTCGACGCGTGACAGATGAAATTTGCGAAGGAGCCAAGGGATTAACGCACGGTGATGACATTTATGATTTGGAAGACAGCCACACGCCGGATGATCCAAAAGTGCGCCGTATAAAAAACCCGGCCATGCATCATAAAGCTTTCGATGACTTAATGCGCGACGCTCGAATTTTGGAGCCACTGAAACAACTCCTGGGCCCGGCCGTCCGTTTCAAGACATCCAAGTTAAACATGAAATCCAAAGGTTACGGCGCGCCCGTTGAATGGCATCAGGATTGGGCCTTTTATCCGCATACTAATGACGACGTAACTGCGGTGGGTGTCTTGTTAAACGATGTCGGTCCCGAGAACGGTCCTCTGAATTTTTTACCGGGCTCCCATAAAGGCCCGACCTATGACCATCATCATGATGGCGTTTTCTGTGGCTCGGTTGACATCGAAAAAGAAGGGATCGATCTCTCCAGTGCGGTACCCTGCATCGCCCCTGCCGGGTCGATCAGTTACCACCATGTGCGCATGTTGCACGGTTCCGATTCCAACAGATCAAATATGGATCGGGCCTTGCTGCTCTATGAAATGGCGGCGGGTGACGCGTTCCCGATTGCCGGCGGCATGAGCGACTTGTCTGACTTTGATGACTTCAACGCGAAGCTACTGTGTGGGGAACCAACAAATGTTCCCCGCATGGCCGACGTGCCGATCCGCATTCCCCTCCCCCGCCACACCGACGCAACATCGATCTATCAGTCGCAAGGAAAGGCGGAACGGGGAATTTATAAATCGGCAAAAACCTGAGGTCTGGGTCTCTAGATTTTTGTTCTGTCCGCGCCTTTAAGTTCAAGAATTTCTCGTGCATCGTCCGGTGATGCCACTTCCATGCCAAGCCCTTCAATAATTTTACGAACCATGATCACTTGATCAGCATTTGATTTAGCAAGCACGCCTTTGCCTGCCCAGATACTGTCTTCCAGACCAACCCGGACATTCCCTCCCATTGCGGCCGCCTGTGCAGCTATTCGCATTTGTGAGGCACCAGCCCCCAATACGGACCAGCGCAAATCGTCACCAAACAAACGGTCGGCTGTCCGCTTCATATGAATGACATCTTCCGGGTGCGTACCAATGCCCCCCAATATGCCAAACACCGATTGCACAAAGAACGGCGCTTTTACGAGACCGCGTTGCACGAAATGGCTCAAGCTATAGAGATGCGAAATATCATAACATTCAAATTCAAAGCGCGTGTCGTTGTTGTAGCAGGTCTCGAGAACATACTCGATATCTGCAAAGGTGTTGCGGAAGAAACCTTCTTTGGTACCTTCGAAGAAAGGCTTTTCCCAATCGTACTTGAACTCTTTGTATTTATCAGCGAGCGGGAACAATCCGAAGTTCATTGTCCCCATATTAAGCGAGGCGACTTCCGGAGCATACTGCGCAGCTGGCCTCACCCGCTCTTCAACGGTCATGTTCGGTGCGCCACCAGTTGTGATGTTAATCGCTGATGCCGTTGCCTGTTTAATACGAGGCAGGAACTTACCAAAAGCTTCGGGTGATTGATCCGGCTTGCCATTTTCAGGGTCACGCGCATGCAGATGCAGAATAGATGCGCCAGCCTCTGCCGCAGCTAGAGCCTCATTGGTGATTTCGTCTGGCGTGATTGGCAAGTGTGGGGTCATGGTTGGCGTGTGAATGCCGCCGGTGATCGCACAGGTAATTACCACTTTGTTTGATGTTGCCATTTTAAACTCTCCCTAATTGTTATTTATGTCTTTTTCGGCCTGCATCTTGTGTGCGGCCAACGCCATTAATCTTTTATCGCGCCAAACTTGACGCGCGCCCAACTTGTCTTCTGGTAATAATTTGCGGCGGTCTGCTTCAATTTGATCGAGAACGCTACCACCCCAGTCCGCACGATGACGCATGGAGGGATGCATGTTTTTATAGATCCCCTCGTAGCGTTCCACATAGTCGCGAACACCCGCAGGCGCATTTAAGTCAATTGTTTCGAACGGTCCCATAAACGACCAGCGAAGCGCCAAACCATCGCGGATACCGATATCAATATCTTCAACCGAAGCGAACCCTTCGTCGACCAAACGGAAAGCTTCTTCGAGCAACGCTCCCTGCAATCGGTTCATCACGAACCCATCAAGTTCCTTTTTCATGACGATGGGTTTATGGCCGGCGGATATCAGCATCTCGCTGGCGCGTGTCATTGTCTCGTCACTGGTCCACGGCGCCGGGACAACTTCTGCCGCCGGAACCAAATAGGGCGGATTAATCGGATGCACGACAACACACCTGTCGCGTCCTTCAAGTTCTTCCGTAAACTTTGACGGCAAGATCGCCGACGTCGAGCTGGCAAGAACGGCGCCACTGGGGGCCAACCGATCAAGCTTGGCAAACACCTCTTTCTTGGTGTCGACATTCTCTGGCGTGTTTTCCTGCACATAGTCCGCATTTTTAAGGGCGGCGGCCAGATCATCTGTCGTCGTCAGTTTTGCTAACACTTGATCGGGCGTATTGCCGTTAAGCAGCCCATTGGCTTCAAGATCACCAAGCACCTCTGATATATAGGTAAGAGCCTTCGCGGCAGCCGCCGCATCAAGATCCCAAACAACAACATCATGTCCGGCCCGTGCATAGCTGATCGCCCATGCGCGGCCGATAAACCCACTGCCAATTATCGTTACATTCGCCATAATGCAATTCTCCCTATAGGGTCTCAACGTTGCCATCGACGGCAATCGACTGACCCGATATATTCTTCGCCGCATCGGACATCAGAAACATCGTCATCTCGGCAACATCTTCGGCTGTCACCATGCGTCGCAGGGACACTTTTTCAAGCAAGCCTGCCTCGACCTCTTCATATGGTTTCTTTACTTGCTTCGCCCGCGCGCCGATAACAGCTTCAATGCGCGGACCTGCCACAACACCCGGCTGGATCGCATTGACCCGAATGTTCGCGGGCCCAAGTTCACGGGCCCAAGTTTCGGTAATTCCAATGACCCCATATTTAACTGCTGAATAGGGTGATCGGAACGGGAACCCGTGTTTACCCGCGACAGAAGACATATTGACAATCGATCCCCCGCCTGTCGCTTTTAGCATTGGCACTGCCAAGCGCGTGCACAGAAACATTCCGGTCAGGCCCACATCAATACAACGGCGCCAATCGGCAGAAGATATTTCTTCTACCGGCTGGGTTGGCCCGGCAATTCCCGCATTGTTAATGAGCGCATCAAGCCCCCCCAGGGTTTCAGACGCCTCCCCGAAAAGGCGATCCATATCATCCTCATTGGCAACATCGGCTTTCGTAACACCGGCCTTGGGGTGGGCTTTTGCGAAGTCATCGAGAAAGTCGTCGACAACATCACAGATAAAAACCTTGGCCCCATTTGCGATCAACAGGTCCGCAATGGCCCGCCCAATCCCAGAGGCGCCAGCGGTAACAATTACGCGCTGGTTCTCAATCCCGGCAACAGACATCAAATCCTCCCAGATTAAATTCGTCCTTAGTTGCTAGCATGCGACTATGGGCCGCGAAAGCAAAAACCTAGTGGATTTCACCTTGGTCCTTGATCGCCGCTTTAAGCACATCAATATTGAAATCTGGCTTTTTTGCCGCCTCCAAAATGACGGCTTCTTTGCGGACCATGTAGTCGACGCCTTTTGGCAGTTCAAGCACCATGTCTTCCGGCACGACCACCGCCCCGTGCTGATCGGCGTGAATAATGTCATTGGGCTGTACTTCCATGCCATTGACAATAACCGGGACATTATACGCGGTCAGATGCACAAACGCATGGCTTGGTGAAACCACCCCGCCCAGGAGCTGAAAGCCTGGTTTATTGTCAGGGATATCCCGATAGGCACCGTTTGTGATGACCCCCAATGCACCCAGTCCACTATGGACATGTGTGTGGACTTCTCCCCAAAAAGCACCAACGCCCGGTTTTGGGTCTGTATCCTGAATGACAACAATGGTTGGGCCATCCGCTTCCGCGACATATTCATACCAGCCAATTCTGTCGGATAATCCCTTATACCCGCCGGCCTGTGGCTGACAGGCTCGTAACGTTGCCGTTCGTGCCCGCCCCACCATTGAACCGAGGCTTGGGTCAAAACAGACAAACGGATCAACTGTATAGCCATAACCCCGCCTGTCCGGACAAACGACTTCAAGTGCGTTGCATATGGTCGGTGTGTCCCATTGGGCTAATTTTTGAATATCATCGTTACTTGGTGTGGTCATTGGTTCCTCCCTGATAAGTCCACGTATCGTTTAATTTTTAAGGCCGCGTCACATTGGCACTGCGAATGGGAACACCCGTTTCGCGATGGCAAATTTCAGCCAGAAGCTTGACGCCTTCCTTTATTTGAGATTTTGACGGGCTTGCAAAACATAGCCGCAAACGATGGCGCCCTGTTTCCGGGTTCACGACCCACTCGGCCCCGGGATTAATCGCAACGCCTTCGGCCAGGGCGACTTGTGCAAGAGCTGTCGTATCGACGCTATCTGGCAATGTGATCCAGATAAAGATGCCCCCCTTCGGCATATCAAACTCTGCCGTTGTCCCAAATTGCTCCTCAATCGCTTCAGCCATCGTCTGACATTTATCTTTCAGGACCGCACTTAAATCGGTGACATGCTGGTCAAAGTCAGATGCCGCATATTCGGCCAACACCATTTGCTCCAGCGCGCCTGTTCCACCATCGGTTTTTGTCGGGAGCACCTGCGCAATAATTCGCCAGTCCGCAACAATGTAGCCAACGCGAAACCCCGGCGCGATGGATTTCGAAAAAGAGCCGCAGTAGATGACGCTGCCCGTTTTATCGAGCCCACGAATAGCGGGAGGCCTTTCGCCTTCCCACAGTAAATCAGCATAACAGTCATCTTCAAAAATCGGGACTCCATAGGCATTTGAAATCTCCAGCAACTCCAACCGGCGCTCCAGTGTCAAAACAGATCCAGACGGGTTCTGAACGGTTGGGATGGTATAAATGAATTTTGCCTGCACCCCTTTTTGTTTCAAATCATCAAGGATTGAACGCAAATGATCCATGCGCATCCCATCGCCATCAAGATCAACTGCGACAACGTTTGCGCCCAGTGCTTTAAGGCGAGATACGGCGCCTCCGTAACACGCTTCTTCTGCAATAACAGTATCGCCGGGCTCCAGGAAAAGATTGTTGATTAGATCGAGCGCCTGCAGCGAACCAGATGTAACGAGTATCTCATCCAGATCGCATTTGAGTCCCGCCCGTTTCTCCAGTTTCTGCGAAATAAATTCACGCAACGGTTTATAACCCTGTGGACCGTGGCCAATACCGTATGATGCCAATGAGCCACCTTCCCGTTCGAGTACATTTTTTGCGATCTCGCCAAGCTTCTTTCCCGGGACACTTTCCGCATCATTATTGCCACCAATGAAATAATACTTGGGGTATCCCGAAAACGGCGCAGCGTTGGCTGCTGGCAGGTTTGGGCGCAAAAGCGAAGTGTAGTCAAAACTCATTGGTCTGTCTCTTCCTCTAAAAAGTATGTTGGGTTCTGCAATTTAATTTCGTCAATAATCATCAAAGACTTCCCCAGATGTCCGCGAACCGCTTTTTCTGCGGCGGCTGCATCTTTCGCTTCCAGGGCAGCCAGAATCTCCTCGTGCTCCTCGATAACACGTTTCTGGCGTTGCTCGAACGCCAGATAGAGCCCTCGAACGCGATCATAGTGTCCTCGACGGGCCTGGATCACCTGAGAAATGCCAGGGACCCCGGCAAACTCGTAAAGATGATTATGAAATTCCGTGTCGCAAATACGAAACGCCGATTTGTCTCCGGCTTTAAATTCAATCGCCAGACGTTCGTTCCATACCCTGAGCTCTGACAATTGCGCGTCTGTTATGACACGACATAGATGGCGCAGCACCTCCAGTTCGACACTGAGGCGCAAAAAATGCAGCTCTTTAGCGTCCTGCACGTCAATCAGCGAAATGGTGGTTTTTGACTGTGGAACAATATCCACCAACCCTTCCGCTTCCAATCGCATCAGCGCATCCCGGATGGGACTCGGGCTAACACCGAACTCCCTGCCGATATCCTGTTTTGAAATGACAGTACCAGGCGCCAAAGTCATGTCGGTAATCTGCTGATGCAAACTTCCATAAATCTGATGTGCGGCGGAAATCCGCCGATCGATCTTTCTATAGGGCATGGTTCTTAGCCAGTTTCTCTTATTGGTGGTTGACCATTAATACTAATATATTAGTATGCTTGTGTTATTAGCAAACAAACTGTGTGGATTTTCTGCACAATAAAGGGAGACGAAGATATGTTAAAGAAAATGACACTGGCTGTAGCAGTCGGCGCTATTGCTTTGGCGGGGGCCATTGGAGATGCGGAAGCAAAGAAGCTGAAGTTTCAGACCAGTTCATCGGCCGGTAGCTTTACCTACAAGTACATGACCGAAGTTTGGGCACCCAAACTGAAGATTATGTCGGGTGGTTCACTGGAAATTGATATCGCACCAACCCGTGCGATCGTGCCACACCGCGAAACTATCAGTGCCGTTAAAAATGGTATTCTGGATGGCGATTTAAACGCTGTTGCCTACTTCTCTGGTCTTGATGCCGGATTCGGCCTTATGGGCGATTTGATTGCAGGTTACGACACCACCGACCAAATGCAGATTTTCTGCATGAACGGTGGCGGCAAGGAAATGCTGCAAAAGCTGTTCGACAAGTATGCTCAAAAGGGCATTCATGTTATCGGATGTGGCCCCTTCGCTCGTGAGGCGTTTGTTGCAACGAAGCCGATTCGTTCTGTAGCAGATTTCGAAGGCGTAAAAGTTCGCTCGCCCGAAGGCCTTGCTTCTGAAGTTTTCCGTCGCGCTGGCGCGGCTCCGGTGGCGATCCCCTTCTCCGAAGTTTACACATCACTTGAAAAAGGCATCGTTGATGCAGCTGACGCAAGCGCATACGTAAACAACGAATCCAGCGGCCTGCACAAGATTGCAAAATACCCAATCTACCCAGGTATTCACTCGATGGCCGTTATTCAAATGGTTATCAACCAGAAAGTCTGGAACAAGCTGACCGATCAAGAGCGCATGATTCTTGACGTTTGGTACATGGCTTACAGCACAGACATCCGTCGTGCATCAGACCTGGAAGATCGCAAGCTTGTTTCACGTGACAAAGCTGGCGGCGGAAATGTAACGGAAGTTGTCGATTGGCCACAGGCAGAGCGCACGAAGTTCCGTGAAATTGCCGTTGGCGCATGGAAAGCCTTCGCTGCCAAGTCTCCTCTTGCTCAGGAAGCTTATGACGCGAATATCAAGTTCATGAAAGAGTACGGTCTGTTAGGACCCGATTTTTAATTGAGACCAATCGGTATAAAGCCGGTTATCTGATTAAAAACACCTAAAACATTGTGCCGGCCCGTCGTATTGCGACGGGCCGGACCTTTATTAATATTACAGGCGAGAACCATGGACATCCAAAACGCAGCCACAGCGGCTGATATCCCCCCACCCAATTCTATTGTCGAAAGATCGATTGACCATTTTAGTCGTTTCAGCGGACTTGCTGTTGGTCAGCTGTATTTACTGTGCGCACTTGTCACCGTGTATGAAGTTGTCATGCGTTATGTGTTTCATGCGCCGACCCAATGGGCCTTCGAAGTTGTCATGGTGTTGTGTGCAACGGCGTGGATGCTTTCCGCTGGCTACATCACCTTTCACAAGCGTCATATTGGCATAACCGTCATCTACTTGATGGTAAGCGAAAACAAACGTTGGTGGCTTGACCTCGTCGCCATGGTCGTCGGTGTTGTCGCGTTGTTCATGTTAGCAAGTGACACCCTCATACAGTCAATGGAATCCATTGACGTTGTCGAACGTGTAGGGAGTTCCTTTAACTCGCCAGCTCCAATGCTGCTGAAGATGGCTTTGACCTTTGGTTCGATCATTTACATTATTCAGTTGTTCGTAAACCTGAAGCGCCATTTCAAATCGGCTTTTTGGCAAAATGTTGTCATCGCAGCCGCTATTTTTGTTCTTATTCGCCTGGTTGTTCAGGTGTTCGCGCACTACATGGGCGAAGAAAGTGCCGCAGGCTCTTTAAACGGCGTTTTTGCAAGTTTCCTGATTGCTGTTGATCCTACCGAATTCGTCGACGCCCGCGAATGGGGCCTTGGCGTTATCAGTTTTGGTATCGTCGTCACTCTTGTATTCTTGATGATGACAGGCATGCCACTTGGTATTGTCACGCTTATTGTCTCTGTTCTTTGTGCGTTATTGTTCTTTGGCCCGAATGGCCTTTATCTGGTTTCAAGTAATGCTTTTGGATTACTTGAAAAGTACCCATTGATCGCCGTTCCGTTATTTGTCTTGATGGCCTCAATCCTTGAACGCGCTGGTATCGCGCGTGACCTGTTTGATGCCATGTCAATTTTTGCCGGAAACCTGCGCGGCGGTGTTGCGGTCCAGACAATCGCAGTGGCTGTTGTTTTGGCTGCGATGTCGGGTGTTATGGGCGGCGAGATTGTTATGTTGGGTTTGGTCGCCTTACCGCAAATGCTTCGGCTTGGGTATGATCGCAAACTCTCAATTGGTGTTATTTGTGCGTCAGGATCATTGGCGACACTTATTCCACCAAGTATCATCATGATCGTCTATGCCTTATCTGCCGAGATTTCGATTGGTGATTTGTTCCTTGCGGGTGCTGCACCGGGGCTCATGTTGGCTGTGTTCTACGCCATTTTTGTCCTGATACGCTGCCGCATTAATCCGTCCTTGGCGCCAACGGCTGAAGAAGTCGCCGAAATGACGGGTGGAGACACTAAGTTATCCAAAGAGCGCATGCGTGCTGTTGGTCTTTGCATTGCGTTGATTGCCTGTGTTATGGGCTCGATCTATGGCGGTATCGCTTCAGTGACTGAGGCCGCTGGTGTTGGTGTTATCGGTGCTATGATTGTTGCTGCTGTGCGTAACCAGTTCAAATGGTCGTTAATGCAGCAAGCCCTTGCTGGAACAATGTCGACGGTTGGAACCATTATCTGGCTGATCCTTGGGGCAATTGCCTTTGTTGGCATCTACAACCTGATCGGTGGCGCAGACTTCATGCGGAGCTTGTTCACTGGATTGGGTCTTCCCGCTATTGGCGTTATCTTCGTAATGATGGGCATCTTGGTGATCCTTGGAACCTTCATGGAATGGATTGCAATTGCCTTCATTACGGTTCCCGTCTTCGCGCCGGTCATTGTAACGTTAGCCCCAGAACTGGGTATGGAGCCAGAATGGGCCGCGGTTTGGTTTGGTGTCTTGTTCGTTATGAACATCCAGATCTATTTCCTTTCCCCTCCTTTTGGTCCCGCTTGTTTCTGGTTGAAATCAGTAGCGCCTAAGGATGTGACACTACAGGAAATCTTCGCATCTGTTATTCCGTTTATCGGACTACAGATTATCGGCCTGATAACCGTAATGTTTGTGCCGGAAATAGCCCTCTACTTACCCAAGTTGCTGAACTAGTGCTTTGCACCTGATGATAGGAGTTTTTTAGAATGATCGATGAAGATGCACACGACGACGAGATGGAAATGTACGGCCCCTGGCCTTGGCTCGTCGGTATTGGATTTGGCATATTCATAACTGTAGTTATGTTCGTCTTATCTGACGGGTTTTCCTAAAGCCCTCACCTGTATAAGAAAAGGCCGCAACACGGAAGTGTTCGCGGCCTTTTTTATGTTCTATCGTAAGCCTATCTCTAATCTGCAAAGCCCGGCAAAACTCAGCAACCGGCAATTTTTGCCGGTCACTTTTCTTCCGGGCGGCTCCTGAAAAATGCGTAAGCGGGATCATTTTTTATGGTGCTATCAAGATGTTCTTTCAGGTTTCCAACCGCTCCGCCACTTTGTCCATCAAAGAAAAGAGAGCTGCCGTTCGCCATCATCATAGACTTTAAATACGAACCATTTTCTGTAGTTGAGTGTTCTTTACCATCATTCATGAGAGAGTTTGCCTCCATTCGCTTTTTAATTCGGTCAGTGATCATTTGCTCGATTACGCTGCGTTGTCCTGCTGGCATTTCTTCCAGGGCCTCTTCCGTCAACCCCATCTTGGCCAGGATTTCTTCGCGCATTTCCTCGATTTTTTTGGCTTTTACGTCTTCTGCGTAGGCTTGCATCCCGTGTTCTCGGATGAACTCTATATCGTCGCGGGCAATGGCTTCTGGCTCGGGAGCCTGGTTCGCAATAATGTCATCCCGGCGAGCGATGCTCTCGGCTTTTAGACGATCTGCTTTTAACATATCTGCAAATTCCTCGCTCCCTAAAGACGGTTTCGAAGTCCTTGAATGTGGCATTCCCAAACCCACATTCGCTACTTTTTCAGTTTCAGTTAAATTCATCAGTTCACAGCCTTATGGTCTCAATTGAACAATACCTAGCAAGTATCATGCCTGTTTTCAGACCCGCGATATTTCTTCATAAAACAGGGAAACTTGGGACACCTGTCGCTTCACCGGTGACATGAGAATAACTTAAAACTGCTTTTGGCCTGTTATCCTTATTTTTACCCAAAAGATAAAAATCGATTCACCCATAAAATGGGAACAGAGTGCGTTTGAGACCAATAAAATGAGAACAACTGATCAGCCGTATCCATATTCAGCCTAGCTCAGGGATGCTTCTGCTGTTGGGACATTGCGGACGGTTTTAGCTGTACTTGTTTCGCTTTTGATTTGTGCCAATACCTGAATTTGACCATTCCTTTAAGGTGCTTACAATCTACATGCTGGTCGATTTATCATTGTAATTAATTAATAAACATCCGTTACAAGAAGTTGTTCGCGTGCAGCACTTCAGTCCTATTAGTAAATGTGGCAAATTGAGGTATTAAGTGGCAAAAATTGATCGTTTTGCAGCCATTCCGTTCAGACGGGATGACTTGGGGAATACTGTTTACTATCCTTTTGGAGTATTGCGTACCGGATTTCTTGTCGAAGCAGATGCAAAAAAAAAGCAACTTCTTCGCTTCCATAGAGCCACTCAAATTTTTGGGTTTTTATATTGTCTCGTGATCTTATTTTCATGTGCCTCCGTGGCAGAGATAGAGAACTATTTGTTTGGTAAGGATTTTGTTGCGGCCCATGAAGGTCTTCTGGCCTTTTCCTATTTTGGATTTTGTTTAGGTATCTTGTTTCTAATCTATTTTTTTTCAGCAAAAGCGATAACCAAAGGCTTACCTGTTTCAGTGATGCCCCGTAAAAATTATCGGTCGCGTCTAGAGTATGTATTGTCATGGAGTTTGTCGAGTTTGGTCATTATGGAAGTGTTGTCTCTTCTTGTTTTTGCCATGGCTTTATTCGCTTATTTGAGCGAAGATTGGGCCCAGGAAGAATTTGGTTTCGTAAGTGGAATGGGAATTGGGTCACTGTTTTTTGGCGTGATGATTTATATAAAGATTCGCTACGACCAAAACTGAATATTCGTGCCCTTATGTCCGAATTGGGCGGTGATCTCAATTGCTGCCCCGCCAACTCTTTTGAAAACGAGTCCGCTTTCGGGTTTTTTCGCTCCTTTAAAACCGTCCCATTTGGATTAAAAGTGACCTGCTCCCCTTAGATATCCTCGTTTAGGAGTTAGGATCCGTTCGACCAAACACCGAGAACGCGCCGGTAGAATTTTATATTTTTATTGTGCAGGCCAGTCGCCGCTGTTTAGCATTAAGATCATAACCATGAAGGATTCCCGTCAGGCCATTTAGACAAATTCGACAAAATCATACTCATACGAGACGACTGCCGGTTCTTGCTTCGGCGTTGAAAATCTTATCTCAACCTTTTCCCGAAACGCTTATTCGCATCTGTCACATAGCTCATATTCGTTTTACTATCTCACAAAGCTCATCGTTTGTTTGCCATAATTAAACAAGGCTCCATTTTGACACCACCATTCACACTCACAAACCAACAGGCACGATTGCTTTTTCTTGAGCGTCAGGAGCTTTCGCGATCGCCCACGCCAAAACTGTCGGACGAAGGTTTGGCGGACCTCATCAAGGCTTTGGGTTTTATCCAGGTCGATAGCATCAATACGGTCGCCAGAGCCCATCACATGATCCTGTTTTCGCGCAATCAAACCTATCGGCCGGATCAATTGAAACGCTTGCTCGAGACGGACCGCAGACTATTTGAGCACTGGACCCATGATGCTGCGATCATTCCCATTGAGTTTCACCCCTATTGGCAACATCGGTTTTTGCGGGACGAAGTCATGCTGCGGGCGCGCTGGAAATCTGGCCGCCGACAAGGGTTTGAAGAAGCACTCTTGGAGATCGAGGACCGGGTACGGAAAAGGGGGCCGACACTGACCCGTGACATCAAAACAAAAAGCCCAAAAAAGAGTGGCGGATGGTGGAACTGGCACCCGGAAAAAGCGGCGCTAGAATTCCATTGGCGCACAGGTAAGTTGTCGATATCCGGTCGTGACAAATTTCAAAAAATTTATGACCTGGCGGAAAATGTGATCCCGGCCCGCTACAGACACACCAAAGTCTCCGAGCCCGAGTTTATTGAGTGGGCATGTCACTCCGCCTTAACGCGTCTCGGCGTCGCAACGTCTGGCGAGATTGCTGCCTTCTGGGATCTGATCACACCCAAAGAGGCCGCAGAGTGGGTCCTGAACCAAAAAGCAAGTGGTCACATCGTCGAAGTCCAGATCGGATCAGCGGATGGAACGCCCGCACGAAAATCCTTGGCCTTTTCTGATCTTCCCGACAAGTTGGAAAACCTGCCAACTCCACCAAAAAGAGTGCGTGTTCTATCACCGTTTGACCCCTTGATACGCGATAGAAAACGCTGCCTTCGGCTATTTGGCTTTGACTACCGAATCGAGGTTTTCGTACCCGCACCCAAACGACAATATGGCTACTATGTATTTCCGCTTTTAGAGGGGACTAAACTGATCGGACGGATCGATATGAAAGGTGAGAACGGCATATTGAATGTGACAGGGCTATGGATGGAACCTGGCGTCCGGCTCGGACAGGATCGCAAGACTTCAATTACAGCAGAACTCGAACGCTATCGTCGGTTTATTGGGGCCGAAGACATGAGAATCTCACCCGGATGCGGCCTCTGATTTGCGCTTAAGCCTGCTTAAAACAAACCACGCTATCACATAACAAACACACAACCTTGCCATCCCATTCAATCCGTTGATACAGTACTTGAGGGAGATTGAGGGGAGCATCAATGACGGATAGGCACGCTTGGGTCGTCGGCACTTGGGATACCAAGGGAACCGAACTCAGCTTTATTCATTCCGTTTTGGAAGAACAAGGGGTATCCTCTATCCGTGTTGACCTTTCAACCAGTAATGACCGACCTTCTAACGTCGATATAACAGCTTCCGAGATCGCGGCTTGTCATCCCAAAGGACCTGCGTCAGTCTTTACAGGAGACCGCGGCTCTTCCGTTTCAGCGATGGTCGACGCCTTCAAGATTTACGCCGCTCAACATGCGCAAAAGATAAGCGGAATGATATCGGCGGGTGGTAGTGGCGGAACGGCGCTGGCGACCCCTGCCATGCAAATGTTGGAAGTCGGCGTTCCAAAAGTTATGATCTCAACCATGGCCAGTGGGGATGTTCGCGGCTATGTCGGTCCGGCGGATATCTGTATGATGTATTCGGTTTCCGATGTTCAGGGCATCAATCAGATATCGAAAAAAGTGCTCGCAAACGGCGCCGGCGCACTGGCTGGAATGATCCGGGTCGCATCTCATCTGCAACAATCAACACAGAACCTAAAACCAGCAATCGGCCTTTCCATGTTTGGTGTCACAACGGCGTGCGTACAGGCGGTCGTGGGAGAGCTTGAGGCTGACTACGATTGCCTTGTTTTTCATGCGACAGGCGCTGGTGGGCAGTCCATGGAAAAGCTGGCATCGTCAAGAATGCTTAAAGCCGTTCTTGATTTAACAACGACGGAAATATGCGATTACTTTATGGATGGCATTTTGAGTGCTGGCGAAACGCGACTTGAGCCAATTATCGAAAGTGGTCTGCCCTATATTGGGTCGTGTGGTGCCTTGGACATGGTGAACTTCGGTGCGCTCGAGACAGTTCCCAACGTTTACAAAAATCGCAATTTATATGTTCATAATCCACAAATAACATTGATGCGGACAACACCCGACGAAAACAAACGCATGGGTGAATGGATCGGCGAGAAACTCAATCGGATGACCGGTCCCGTTCGCTTTCTCTTGCCGGAAAGTGGGGTCTCCATGTTGGATGCCCCGGGGCAGGCCTTTCATGACCCGGAGGCTGACAATAGCCTGTTTGAGGCATTGGAAAACACAGTTACACAGACACCAAACAGAAAGCTGGTTAGAATCCCAGCACACATCAACGACCCCGCTTTTGTACATTCCGTCACAGAGGCTTTTAGGGAAATCGTTCACTAACAATCCGTAACAAGGAAATTAGAAACATGGCTAATGTTTATATATCGAGCGTCATTAATGCCCCACGAGAAAAGGTATGGTCTACCATTCGGGATTTCAATGCATTGCCCGCGTGGCACCCAGCCATCGCCGACAGCAAGATTGAAGAAGGAAAATCAGCAGAACAGATCGGATGTATTCGGCACTTTCATACCGGTGATGGCGGTCTGATCCGTGAACAGCTCCTCGCCCTTTCCGACCTCGATTGCGTATGCACCTATTCGATCCTTGAAAGCCCCATGGGGGTCGAGGGATATATTGCAACATTGCAACTTACAGAGATCACCGATGGCGACAAGACGTTCGCTGAGTGGTCCGCAGACTTCGATTGTGATTCGGCCGCCGAAGAAGAACTGATCGAATTTATTGGTCAGGCCGTGTTTCAGGGCGGGTTTGATGCTTTAGAGAAAAGCTTGGGAAAGAGCTAATCGATTTTTCAGGAATGTCGGCGTCGCTCACAAGACATCTACTGGCGCCGACGCTTAACAGGATATCATGATGAGCAAGATAGACACACCAGAATATTTCGACCAAGCCTCCAATGCGCGTCGGCTGAGCGCAGACGAAGTGTCTCAGTATGAGCGGGACGGTTACATTAAAAACTTGCCGGTGTTTTCACCCGCAGGTGTCCAGAAATTGCAAAACCTGTTCGAGGACCTGGCTGCCCGAATGCCCGATGATATCGACCTAAGCCGCGTCAACATGTGGCACAAAGCCAGTCGCAAGTTTTATGACCTCTGTCGCACTCCTGCGATTCTGGATTATGTTGAGGACCTGATTGGGCCTGATTTCTATCAATGGGGCGGACAGTTTTTTGCCAAGTTTCCAAACGATGGCGGCATTGTTCCGTGGCACCAAGATGCCCAATACTGGCCCCTGAAACCACAACGCACCGTTACGGTTTGGCTCGCCGTATTTGATGCGGACCTTGAAAACGCCGCCATGCAGATCGTGAAGGGAAGCCATAAACAAGGCCCGTTTAACCACCATATCAACGAGGCCCCTCACTTGGCGCTTGAGCAAGAGGTTAGCGATGATCAGATTGATGAAAAGAACATCGTTACGCTTGATCTAAAAGCCGGGCAAATTTCCCTGCACGATGATGGCTTGTTGCATGGCTCAGGCCCAAATAATTCAGACCGCGTTCGCGCTGGTATCACCATGCGTTTCTGCCCCACAAACGTGGTCGCAGACTTATCCGTTTGGCCACATCACGAGGCCTACATGGCGCGCGGAACGGATCGGCATCAACTGAACCCGGTTGGCGCTGTTCCTGAGAAAGAACTTTTTCCGATAAAGAAATTTCAGCACTCATCTGAGTTTGCCTAAAGCAGCAAGCTTCAGGACGCACGAACCAAAGACCGCTCCGCGACGTTTTGATCGAAAGTAATGCCGAGCCCCGGCTGGCTCGGTGCTCTCAGAAATACGCCATCTTCTGTGACGACTTCTTGCGTCTCGGGACCGACGATCAACTGGTTTTGGAATTCTAGAAGCGCGTTGTCGGCCATAAAATATTCAATCCATTTTACATTGGACAAACCCGCAGCCAAATGAATATGGACAGACTGCAAATCCCACGGAGACACAGGAATTCCTTTGGCCGACGCAAAAGCGTGGATCCGCAGCCAGTCCGTGATCCCGCCAGTTACAAGCGCGTTCGGCTGCACCATATCGACTTGGCCTTGTTCGATCAGGGTCCTGAATTCAAGTAAACCCGCATGTTGTTCACCGCCAACAATATAGGTATCACCAGAGCGCGCACGAACGCGGGCATACCCTGGGATATCATCAGGTGCCACCGGCTCTTCCAACCAGTAGACGTTATAAGGCTCCCAGATTTTAAGTTGTTGAATGGCCGTATCAACATCCCAGCTGCCGTTGACGTCAACCATCAAGCGGACGTCTGGACCGATGGCTTCTCGAACCAGTTTGACCCGTTCTGTTGCTTCCTTTGGTGTAACGAAACTACGGGTACCGCGAATTTTTAACGCCCGATGGCCCATCGCGACATACGAAGCAGCGCGCTCTGCCAATTCGTCCGCCGGCAAATGATGTGCGCAATTCGCGTAGGTTGGAACCAAGTCGCGATGCCCACCGAACAAATGGGCGACCGGTACACCAAGCGACTTTCCCTTGATATCCCACAGCGCCATATCAATGGCCGCAATACATCCGCGCACCAACCCTTCGCCGCCGCGTCTCGGAATGGCATTCCGATACATCTTCTCCCACAGTTCGGACGTGAGGCGCGGATCGGCATCGATGATTTGCAAACTCAGGATGTTTTCGATGATTTCCTGAAACAGCGCCCCGGCGCGGGGTTGCGCCATCGCGAACCCGACACCGGAAATATCTGCATCCGTTTCGACTTCTACAATAATGATTTCGGCATGATAAGAATCTGAAGCGTTGCCACTATGGCGACGTGCTTTTACATTGGTAACCTTCATCACTACACTTCCATTTCTATCGAGTTTTTATCAAAAGTTGGTAACCACCCAGCAGCCGTTAGAGATCTGACTCATCTGGGTTAACAATCATCTCCATAACCAAGCCAAGAAAGGCCAGATCACTTAGTCACGATTGCGCATGCGGCCGATCCATTTTGTTATGGGTGCACCAAACAAGCCCAGAAAAGCGAAAACCAGAAACAACGCGGCAAGCGGCTGCATCAGAATTTGCCACCATTCTCCGTTGAACATCTTCAAGGAGTTTTGAAAATTCGTCTCTACCATTTCACCCAAGATCAAACCAACTGCAATGGGTGCAACGGCAAATTTATGACGCCGGGCAAAAAAGCCGATCACGCCAAAGATCAAAACAATCCAGACATCAAGGAGGGAGGAATTCAAGGCATAGGCACCGATCACCGCAAGGGCGAAAACAATCGGCCACAGCAATTGTAACGGCACAAGAGATATCCGGGCGAAGAACTTGGCTGCGTATAAACCCATCACCAGAAACATGATATTAGCCATCAACATCGCGCCAAAGATTTGATAGACCGTGCCGACCTGTTCCGTAAACAAATAGGGTCCCGGGCGCAGGCCATGAACCATAAGACCGACAAGGATAACCGCCGTCGTGCCGCTGCCGGGAATACCTAGCACCATCGTCGGCACCATAGCTCCGCCCGTAGCCGCATTATTCGCAGCTTCGGCACCAGCGATCCCTTCGACGGACCCTTTTCCAAATTCTTCTTTATGTTTGGACCAGCGCCGCGCTTCCGAGTATCCGATCATTGAGGCAACCGTCGCCCCCTCTGCCGGAAGAACACCAATAAAGGTTCCAATGCCGCAAGACCGCAGGACGGTTTTCCATATCCTTTTATAGTCTTCGCGCGACGGCAATTTCACCATCTTCATATTAATGGTGTCGACAATTTGGTTGATCCGTTCAGATTGAATAAGCAGTTCTGACATAGCGAACAAACCAATAAAGACTGGCACAAATCCCAGCCCTTCATAAAGGTCGTAGTTTCCAAACATGAAGCGCTCAATACCACTGGTCGGCTCGGCACCAATGGTCGCAAGCCAAACTCCGAAAATCCCCCCGATCAAATTTCGGAGCGTCCCGCCAGCACTAATAGATGCCAGCATCGATAGCCCGAACAAGGTCAGGGCAAAATATTCTGGCGGTCGAAACTCATAAGCGACACGGGCCAGAAGCGGCGCAGCGATACAAAGAACAATCACGGAGAACACACCACCAATCGTACTGGATACAACAGCGATACCGAGCGCACGACCCGCCTCCCCACGTTTCGCCAGCGGGTATCCGTCGAACGTCGTCGCAGCAGCTGCGGCAGTACCCGGGGTGTTGATCAGGATCGCGGTGATGGAACCCGCGAAGGTCGCCGATACATATATCGTCGCCAATACGGCAATGGCGTGCACAGGTTCCATGGTCAGGGTGAACGGCAACAGTAACGCCGCCCCCGTTGTTGCTCCTAAACCCGGGAGCACACCAATGACAACGCCCAGGACCGTCGTAATCAGAATAAGAAATAGCAGGTAGGGGTCGAGCATCACAGATGCCATCGCATTTAGCGCTTCGATCATAGCTGGCTCCCTAACCGTAATACCAATTGGTCAACAATCCGCGTGGAAAACGAACTCTCAACACCAAGTCGAACAAAAAGAACATTGAAATTGGCGTAACCAAAGAGACCGCGCCTGCAACAGAGATCCGTTTTTCGCCCCAAAGAATACACATGGAAAACATAACCACAGCTATGGCAATAAACATGTCCACATAAACTGTAAGTCCGTAGAAAACGGCGAAAAGACCGATCGTGCACCACGTGTGATAGGTTTCACGTCGGGCCCTCTTGGGCGGGTTCCGCCTATACTGAACCGCCAAAAAAGCGGCCAGCAGCAAATTTAAAATCATTAGGAAAATTGGAAACACGCGCGGCTGCATACTGTCGCCAACGATCATTGGTGGCGAAACATCAAGTTGCAGAGCAGCCCATATCACAACCAACGAAAAAATTGTGACGATACCCGGTATTATCATAAGGCGCATAATATAAAACAAACGGTGCTTCCCGAAGGAAGCACCGTCTCCTTAAAAGCCAACTGACTTACTTAACCAATCCCATGTCCTTTAGGGCCGGGCCAAATTCAGCCACCATAGACTTAATCTGTTTCGCCCAGGCTTCTGAACCCTGAGGTGATGTAGAATCAAGTCCCGAGTTCATGAGATACGCCTGATACATGGAATGCTTCATAGCTTTCGACATTCCGGCCTCAAGCTCTGCAACCCGCTCTTTCGGCGCTCCAGCGTGGGTCACAAACCCCCGCGTGGTTGAAAGAACCAGATCAATCCCGAGTGCTTTGGCTGTTTTTGCTTTAGGAATGGGTGCCATCCCGTTTTCAGCAAGGATAACCATTGGGCAGATATCGCCAGCCTCAACAGGTGCTGACGCTTCTGACAAGTTCAGTGTTGCGACATCTACAGAACCGGCGACCAATTGTGTTGCCAATTCCCCTCCGCCCTTGAACGGAATGTATGTCGGCATCGGCAACCCAAGACGCTTGGCCCACAGGTAAACGGTCAAGTGATCAATCGTCCCCGTTTGAGTACCACCAAACTTAACCTTATCGCCCTTTTTTAGGCCGGCAACAAAATCTTCCGGTGTTTTGTAGGGACTGGTCTTACAATTAACCATCAAAATCTGAGGATCGTTGGTGCCACGAGCAATCGGAGCCATGTCCTCGACTTTCAGCTTAGTCTTTCCCTTGGCCATGGTAATTGCGTGACCAACTGTGAACGTCAAAATCGTGTTACCGTCTGCCGGACGCGTCATGAAATAGTTCATAGCAGCAGCACCGCCACCACCACGCTTATTCACAACGACCATATCCTGCTTCAACGTACGGCGTGCACGCAGCATCATCATTCGCGAGTTAACGTCTGTTCCACCGCCTGCACCCGCATGGGTAACGACTTCAATAGCTGGCTTGTCAGCGGCTTGCGTTACGGCACTCGACAGAGCCACCATCCCCAAACCGGCCGTAATCGCCGTAAGCGTCAACGCGCATTGGCGCATAGGACTAAATGTCATCAAAACTTCCTCCCTGATCAAAATTACGAAGAACATATGCTCTTCGAATGCGTCTGGATCTCTAGATCCAAACCTCCCAAAACACCTTGCATCAAGATATTCGCAGCGTCAATAAAAATGGTATACCAAAAATGAATTAGGGAAATGATCGCAACTCAAGAGCAATAACCACGGCCCCAGCAAAAGCTCTTAAGAGCCATTACCCACAGTTGCTATTGCATACAATACAGACACAAATAAGAGATTACGATATCAGTCGCTGAACCCGCCGATAACTGGTAAACATTTTTTAAATCAAATGAAGCCGCTTATTCTTTATAATCGTCGTGGCGAACTTTAACCCAGGTATCTCCGAGATGACTTGCCATAAGTGTTGCCAGCAAGTCTCCGTCACGCGCTTCAAGCGCTGAAATAATTTCTTCGTGCTGATTAACGGCTTGGGGCCATTTCTCATTCTTTTCATTTGAACGGTAGCGCACACGATATAAACGCGCATTGAAATGTCTATGGGTATCAATCAACGATGCGTTGCGACTGGCCGCGACAATGCTTGTATGGATCTTCTGATTAAGTTTGAAATAGCTTAACCTGTCTTTTCGACTGAAGGCAGCCAACATTTCAAAGTGTAATGCGCGGATCTCCGCTATCTCCAAATCTGTGGCACAATCAGCCGCCAACCGGCCACCCAACGCTTCAAGAGCACCTAGAACCTGAAGAAGTTCTTTCACCTCCTCCGGCGCAGGATTTGCAACGACGGCCCCACGGTTCGGTAACAGCGCGACCAGCTTTTCCCCTTCAAGGATTTTCAGGGCTTCGCGCAATGGGGTTCTGGAAACATTGAGCTCTTCGGATAACTGGCGTTCGCGAATGCGTTCCCCCGGTTTGATTTTGTCTTCAACAATCATGTCGCGTATGATTGTCGCGACCTGACTGGTTAACGGCAGGCGTGAGACATTATTCGCCTCCTCCTGATTATCAGGGGTCCGTGCGGCCTCTGCCTCATTATCCACAACACTCTGCTTCATCTGGTTTCCTGTCACTCATACTCGCAATCTTGAGGGGCACGATATGCTACCCCAGTTCAACACCCAATGGTATGTTAAATCCCGTCTGCCATGAAGAAAAATACCATTTTCCATAGAGCACTGACTAATAATCGCCCCCAGAACTCGCAATATAATCCGCCATTTAGCGGTCAAAAACACGCCATTATGAACAAAATAAATTCTTAAATAAGTTGACGACATGTCAGATTGTATGCCAAATCCTAACCCTTACTGCAGATCGAATACGCGAGAGAAGATTTGCAATTATAGATCAAAAAGCTGCTGGAACAGGATTGAGACATGAAACCTCGTATAGCCATAACACATGGAGAGCCCGCCGGAATTGGTCCAGAACTGGTGGCCAAATTGTTATCAGAAACGGATCTGCGGGACCGAGCAGACGTCGTCTTGATTGGTGACCGGCATGTCTTTGAATTGGGACAAACCCAAGCGGACACAAGCTGGAAAATGCGCGAAGTCGATGTCAATCAACAGGACACGTGGTGGAACGGAGACGATTTCCCTTGGATACCAATGGTTACAATAAGCCCCGATGAGCTCCAGATCGCAGAAGTCAGCGAAGCCGGCGGCCGGTCTAGCCTGCGGGGACTGGATTGTGCTGTTGATCTGACACTAGACGGCACTGTCGATGGTATTCTATTTGGCCCCTTCAACAAAACGTCACTTCATATGGGGGGCATGGATGTTGAAGATGAGCATCGTTATATCGCGCAGTATCTGAATTTCACGGGCTACCATTCTGAAATCAACATGCTTGATGAACTGATCACTACGCGGGTCACCAGCCACATCGCTTTAAAAGATGTTGTTGCCAATATTGACCAAGACAAAGTCATTGATGCCGTCAAACTGGCGAATGACACCCTAAAGTCGACGGGCATGAAACGACCGCGTATCGGGGTCGCGGCTCTCAACCCGCATGCCGGCGATGCCGGTAATTTTGGCACCGAAGAAATCGATATTCTGACCCCAGCTGTCGCCCGCGCCAGCGAACTGCAGATTGATGTCAACGGGCCCTGGCCATCAGACACGGTTTTCTTGCGGGCCAGAGATGGCCTCCTGGACGCCGTCGTCACCATGTATCATGACCAAGGGCAAATCGCGATGAAACTTATGGGTTTTGAGCGCGGCGTCACTATTGCGGCAGGCCTGCCGATTGCCGTTGCAACGCCGGCTCACGGAACCGCGTTCGATATTGCGGGTCAGGGCATTGCGAATTTAGGTGCGATGCGCAAAGCATTTGATGTTCTGTGTCGCATGGCGCCTAATTTTCGGCAAGCCCGATTGGAAAGGCAGGCAGGTTAATCGCTTGAAGATTTCTCTTTAATCGATTCCAGCGTCGGCATCCGATAACGGTCTTGTGGATCAAGCCAGCCTTTAAAGTTGGGCTTTCGCTTTTCTGAAAATGCTGCCCGAGACTCCATACGGTCATTCTTATCACCGTGCTCATGCAAGGCGGCGGCCAGTTGCTCTAACTCTGGTGCGATTTTTGGGCGCATGTGCCGCATCATGTAAATTGTATTGACCCGAGACGCAGGGGGCAAAGTGAGAAGATGCTCAGCCATTTCGTAGGCCGTCGGAATCAACTCATCAGGATCAACCAGGCGATTGAGAAACCCGACCTCGTAGAGGCGCTCAGCCGTAAATCGGAAACCTAGCGCCATCTCGGTCGCAATATGGTGTGGCAATCCGGCAAAGTGACCATGGTTATAACCGCCAAGCAACCAGCGTTTAGCTTCGGACATTTCAAACACAGCGCCGCGCACAGCAACCCGCAAGTCCGTGCGTTCCACCATCATAAAACCACCTCCCATCGCAAACCCGTTAACAGCAGCAATAACGGGTTTTTCCAGTTTATACTCCATGAAGGGGTCTTCCAGTTGAGCACCCGCGCCGGGCGTACCGCGCTCCAGTGATTCTTTCATATCTTCACCAGCACAAAACGCCCGTCCCGTCCCCGTCAATACCGCCACCTCCAGGTCAGGGTCTTCACGGAAAGTCGTAAAGGCCTCGGCCATTCCCTGGCGCAACTCCATCCCCATTGCATTCATGCGCTCGGGTCGATTTAATCGGACCTGAAAGATCTGTCCCTGTCTTTCTGTTTCAACAACCGCCATAGCTCGTCTCCCTTTTCTTCGTGTTTGTTCTTGCTACCTACTGAAAGCGTGTAAGAAATTATCTGATGTCAGTTTTAGACAACACCTTCATCACGAAGGCTCTGAATATCAGCACTGGAATACCCAAGACCGCTCAAAACATCATCTGTATGTTCTCCAAGCTTTGGTGCGACACCAATCTGGACAGGTGTTTCTGAAAACTTCCAGGGCGAACCGTGTACTTTCACGGTTTTATCATATTCGGGATACTCAACTTCCGTAATGTAACCATTGGCAAGCACGTCAGGATCACTGGCAGCTTCCAGCATTGTATTCACGGGCGCGGTAACAATGTCCGCCTTGCGCAAGGTATCAACCCAATGCGCACGATCACCTCTAGCGAAACAGGCGTCTAACGACGTTAACATGGTTTGGCGCATCTCATCAGAATCGACAATGACCCCCAGGTCTGACAGGCCCGCCGCTGATAGCTCTTCATAAAACCCCAATGCGGTCATTGCGTTTTTCCACTTCGTACCTCCCAGTTGAAAAACAAATGGCTTGCCGTCTTTATCGGCGAAGTTCGCACTGATGCTTGGACGGTCTGCCGTCCCTGCAATCCGTACCTGCCCCGTTACCGGGTTCTGGTCGCGCCACATCGTGGTCGTTAACGTCCAACCCATCAGACGAACTTGTCCCCCCAGCAACGAGGTTTCAAGTTTTTGACCTACGCCGGTTTTTTGAGCACTATGCAGAGCCGCCAGAATCCCGCCAAAAGTCAGATAGGCACATGTTTCATCGGCAACAGACACGATACCCGTTCGCAAGGGTTGGCCCGGGGTCGCATAGGCTTCGGCGATTCCGCCAAGTGCCTGGCCCATGGCGTCTGTACCCGGCAAGGCCGCGTTTGGACCGTCCGGCCCGTAACCAGATATGGATGCATAGACAAGTTTTGGGTTAAGCTCGCGAAGATCGTCGTAACCGAAACCATTCTTCTCGGCGGCTCCCGGTCTGAAATTTTGCCCAAAGACATCGGCTTCTGCGACGAGTTTATGTAAAATCTCCAGAGCTTTCGGATTCTTCAGGTTCAGTGTAAGACTTTTGACACCCCGATTATTGGTCTCGAAAAACGTGCTGGGATGACCGGGCAAAATACTTTGTGTGCGCGAGCCGTCGCCAATTCCCGGAATTTCAATCTTAATAACATCCGCGCCCAAATCCGCCATCAGGCTGTAAGGAACCGTCCCCGCCTGGGCTGTTGAACACGAGACAACCTTCACGCCATCAAGCGGTCCTTTTGATTGCACCATAAGTTTCGACCCTCCCCAAGATTCGCAGTACAGTTTTGGTATACCATTTGTTACCAAGACACCAGACTGCTGGTCAATAATCATACGTCATGTTTCTATTTGGAAGACGTGAATGCCCCCAGGGAAGGATATTGCCAATCAAATTATGCATCCAGCGGGTGTTGGAGAATTCTATTTCCCTGCCTTTGCGTAGGCTAAGGCTTCGTTGATAAGGTTCGTATATGTATCCGACAGCACGCGATCTATTATAACCCATTCCTTAAAGCGCTTTTTAGTAAAGTTAAACGCCCGCCCTTTTTCCAATGCGATCAATTCATCGACACGTTTCGGCGATAATTTGACGATCAGCGCATTTTCCCTCTCAAATATCATTGCGACAAAATCGCCTCTATAGCGCAGGCAAGGCGACTTCATCATCGTCGACAATTCAACATCAGGTTCCATCAAAAAGGGCCTCGCGATCTGATCAATTTTCATCACTGATTTCATGAGTTTTAGTGCCCCGAATTTAATTGATGACGATAAATCCACCCAAGTGCTGTGCCTGTCAATGTGAATTGAATAAACTGAAAGATGGTGTGATAGAGCAAGAAATCGTCAACTGGTTCAATTTCAATCTTTGCCGCCATAGCGAACCCCATTGCGGTATACGTCATCAAACCAATGACGAGATTAAACTTGATCCCATCGACGATTGAACTGCCGACCGCCCTTCGCACATTTGATCGCGGATATAGGTAGCCAATAACCAGACCTTGAATAAGAATAGCGGCAACACCTAGTTCCATAACAGGTGCGCTCCGCGTAAATGCCCCCCAAGACAGGTATAGATCGTGAAACCAAATCATGTGCCAAGGATAGGCCCAGGCCATTGTAATTATGAAATAAGCTAAAACGAACACTAAAAGTTTTCTCATTTGCGCAGCCTCTATTTTAATTCTATAATAAAAGTATAAAATCAATTTCACTTCTATAATGCAAGTGTTTTAAATGGTCGCACAGATTGAACATAAACTTCGCACAGGTTGTCCGGTCGCCTGTTCCTTAGATATCTTTGGGGACCACTGGTCGCTCTTGATTATTCGAAATTTGATGTTTTTTGGAATCCACGAATACAAGGATATGCTCAAGAAAGAAGAACAAATATCATCGCGTATGCTGAGCGCGCGTTTGCAGCACCTGGAAACAAGCGGACTGATCGGCTCAATACCTCATCCAGAAAACAAACGGCGCAAATACTATTATCTAATGCCCATGGGAAAGGATCTCATCCATATGATGACCCACATGATCATCTGGGCCATCGAGCACCTTAATGAGCATTTGGATATTCCGGAAGAAGAAATGAAACTATTAAAAAGTGATCCTGAAGGGTTTAAAGAGAATACAGTCAAGCGACTGCTCGCCTGGGAGAACCAAAACCTTCCTGAAGCGGCAAAAACTGCGGTTCGCTAATTCCTCCTGTTGATCAGCCACCTTCGGAACGACAGTTACCACGGGTTTAAAAGAGCCAAAGAAAAATTACGCTGCTACGGGTTTGCCCCGTCTTTCGCGATGCGCAATATAGAGCCCTGCCCCGACGATGAGCCCTATGCCAAGCCAGCCAATGGAATCCGGTACCGTTCCAAAAACAAAATACCCGATCAATGAGGCGAAGATCAGCATTGTGTATGAAAACGGCGATATAATTGCAGCGGGCGCAAACATGAAAGACGATATCATGCACCCCTGGCCAATCACCCCCATCACAACGATCAGCAGCAGTTTGACATGGGCAGTCTGCGGCACAGGCTCCCATAACAGCACCAGGAATGGCGTCATGGCCAATGCCCCCATCATCGCGTTATGGGTGATATCCAATAAAAAATGCTGGTCTCCGGCCAGGCGCCTGTTGGCCAGGAAATATCCGCCCAGCAAAACACCCGCCAGAATACCATAATAATACCCTGTAAGATCGCCTGAAAACCCGGGGCGCAGAATAAGAAGCACACCACAGAACCCAATGGCCGCAGCCGTCATCCTTAACGGACCGATTTTCTCCCCCAGAAAAAATGGGGAAAGAATGGTTACCACAATAGGCGCAAACATCATCATTGCCGTTGCATCTGCCATCGGAATATATTTGAGCGCCGTAAAAAAGGCCGCCACGGCACCCACGTTGAGGGCACCGCGCGCGAATTGCTTTACTGGTGACGTGGGACGAAACACTGCGAAACCATGCTTGCGCATAGAGAACACAGCCATGATCAAAAATGTGCCAACGAATTGAATCCAGAGTATCTGAATTGGCGCTATCTGGTCGAGCAGCCCCTTAACAATGCCGTCCTTACTCGACAACATTCCCGACGCAAAGATCATAAGCGATATACCAATTAACGCTTTATTCTTAACCATAGGCTTCCACCGTGAAAGTTCGACGACCAGGTCAGACGCCGCAAGAACAAATCCGATATTTTCTTTTGCCAAAAGCAAGGCATCATCGAGTTTCGTTACCTACTTCCGTACAGCGTCGTCATTAGGATTGCAATCTTTGTTCGAAGAGCCCCTGCCCCGCAATGACAGCCTTCAATGATCACATATCCTTGTGACGCTGGTTCTTTGGCATCTTATGAGAACGAGGGCATGAACGGAATATCCGTAGATCCGACGTCCAGCCCCATTTGCGAAAACAGCGTCGTTATCTGACCACGATGATGCGTTTGATGATTAAACATATGCGAAACAAGAACCCACTGAGGAACTGTTCGCGTTTTCCCATCCACTTTACTGGTATAGGTCAAAGCCGCCTCAAGCCAGGTTTCTGATAACGCGGATGACCATGTCAGAATTCGATCATCCAGTGCTGTGCGGGCCGACCGAAGCTCGTGGAAATCGTCATATAGGTCCACTCCCAATTCCGGCACCTCTCCGGGCTCTCCTGTAAACCGCGACATAAAGGCCAGGTCACTGTAAATCAGATGATTTAGGGTTCTATGGATTGATCCAAAAAACGCCCCTCGGTCCGTTTTTCGCGCCTGATCCCCCATGTCGTCACACAACGCATAGACGCGCGTGTTCATCCAAACGTTATATTCGCTCATCATTTTACAATAGTCAGGTGTGATCACGTTTCGCTCCTCGGAGAAACTATGGCTGTTTTGTGTACGTCAACGGTCGCACATTGAGCAAACCCTAGATCCTTCAACAAAGTCAATGCATGGCTCAGCTTGAACCTTACCCGGTTGGTATATAAGCGATCATTCGCCCAGATATCAGCGCCCCAATCCAGCAGAGGCAGGAGACAATTGCGATCTGGCGCGCGGTGCCATGCGATGCCCCTTCCAGGTCCCTGCCATAGCGAAAATGGGCCAGGATGGCAGAACCCAAACCAACGGCAATGAGGCAGGTTTTAACCAAAAAAGCCGGGTTACTTGCGTACTCGGATGCCCGTGTTGCAAACAAAAGGGCCCCACTAAGCAGCGCAATTCCCAGGCCGATCCCGGCACTGAGTGTCAAAATACGCACGATGCTGGCTCTTTGAACTCCTGACCAGAAACCGAAAAGACGGAACGACAAGGGCACGATGCCCCCTACCAATAAGGCAAGACCCAGAATGTGACCGGCATTAATAAAGGCATATGGCCATTGCGAGAAGCGAAGCGCCGCAATGGGGCCAAGGGTTTCCAGCGCCTTAAAAACATCTTCCAAGACGACGTATGCTCCGTCAGTCGCGACTTGGATAAAGAACGTATTCTTGAGAACCGATATAGATGCGCTCTGCCTTCACCAGCTTATCTTTGATGTCTGCAGAAGGTTCACCGACAATCCGCACTTCAACACCGACGGCAAGATCACCTGGTTTCAAACCGGCCCGTTCGTTACGCCACGGTTGGCCAACCTCTGCTGTCCAGATCTCACCTTCGGCATCCACCTTAAGGACTCCATGCGGATTCCCAAGTTGAGCTGATTTGATAAGACCAATGAGCTCGATATTACCACCTGTCGTCCAAGACCAACCATGGTGAGCCAAAGCAAGGCCGGCAGTGCTTATCAGCACAACCGCGGCTAACCCTATAGATTTGATATGTCGGCGCATGTCGCCCTCCTGTTCTGGTTATTACTAGTGCTCATATAAGCTCGACCCCGACCATAAAAAAGGGGGGTGCCATATGAGGTCTTTATGGCGATCCCTCGCACAGCCGCAAATGCCCTTGCCAATCAGGGAACACTAGTCAATTTGGTTGATTCCGTAGCGTTCTATGATATCCGAGAAGGATTCATCTCGTTTTATGGTTTCATAGGCATGCCGCAGCTTGCGCGTTACGTTTTCTGGCAAGTCCGCACTACCGGCGATCCATACCGGGACAAAACTCAAAGGGCGTCCAAAGCGGATTTTTTGTTTGCTCTCTTCATCAATGCCACGAAGATTATAAATGGCTTCATTCAAGGATCCGTACCAGGCTTCAAACCTGCCCCGCACAAGCATGCGCGCCAAGGCAACGTCGCTGGATACCGGAACAAGGTTTGAAAACCCGTTATTGAGCAGAAACTCTTGCATGTAGGAACCGCGCCAGACGCCGATAAGGTCCAGCTTGCGCGCTGCAGCTAAATCATCCACGGACTTGTCTGTCGACACAAAACCAAATTTCAATTGATAGAGCTCAGATATCCATGTGAACTTTTCCTCGCGCGATTCCGTTCTGGCAACGGGGATAGACAGTGACATGGGTCGGTTTTCCGTATTTTGCAGGGCTCTGGTCCACGGCACAAATTCCTCGGTTAGCTTGTAACCCGCCTGTTTCGTGACTGCGCGGAGAATATCAAGAGCGGCCCCCGCTTCATTTTGATCACGCATTGTTTGGCCCGGAATTTCGGTCATATATACCGTCAACCCGCTTGCGCCCAGCGCTGGCATGCCCCCCAAACCCATCCAGAAACACAGGCCCCAAAAAAGCAGTCTAATCGTTCGCATGATCCTAGAACCCTGTTTTCCAGTACGTAATAGACGTCAAAACCATAGCACAGCCTTGCCAGCCCAAGATACCTGATAGCCTAACCTGAGCGTACCAACAACACAGCACAGCACAGGCCACAAGAAATGCAACAGACTCTTTTCATGCAGGAAAAAGTATGCGGGAATTTTGCACAATAAAAAAAGGGCCACTCCGGAGGAGTAGCCCTTTTCGTATTTACGAGGAAGCTTTCGTTTAACGCTTCGTTAGGTGCAAGCTATAATTTAGCCATATATTGCAATAGGTTACCAAGCATCAATATTAAATGTGACTTGTTTGTGACTGAACAATTCAAATCCAGCCAAAGAATTTGCGCAAAATCCATCTCTCAAAGGTGACTATTGAACTATATGAGGCAATGATATACTACCAGTGCTAGAGACAAAAACTGACGAGGTAGTTTTCGGTGCCTATTCGGCTTCCTTTTTCAATGATGATCTTCATAGGCTCTTATCTGCCTTTGAGCCTTATTCTTCTTGTCCAAGACTATCAGTTTGGAAACACCACTAGCCAGTTTTGTTGGAGTTTTCTTGCCAAAGGAAGTCCCTGCTCACTGCCATTCGACAATCCAGGATATTCAATCGGCGGTTTTGTTGTGTGCGTAAGCTGTCTTCTATTTACTTTTTTTGCCATTCGAGTGCGAGGCGAAGGCGTTCCCGTCACTGTCAAAACAGCAAACCATAAATCCACAGAGTTGATGAACTACACGCTTCCATATGTAGTGTCATTTATGGGCATCAATTTTCAAAATACAGATCAATTTATCGGATTTATTATTTTTTTCGTATGGATGTTCATGATCAGTTTCAAATCTGGCCAAGTCATTTTTAATCCAGTTTTGATTATTTTTGGCTGGAAATTGTACGAGGTAACGTTTCGGTATTCTACCGGTCAAGTGGATCATACGGGTCTAGCGTTGTCGCGCGATGAGGTTATATCAGGTGCCGACTGCACTAAGACCGACCTGCAAAAAGTGATGATATTGACCGTCACGCAACCCTCCGAGGATTTCGATGCCTGATTTAGATAGTTTAAAAGAATTTGAAACCGACAATGCCAACGTTGTGCTTTGGGTTTTTAAGAAGCATGTCAAAGACGGTGTTCCCAAATACACTGGTCGCTGGATTAACACCTCAGACCAATTAAAAACTATACTGCGAACCACATTTTCAAGCGAAGTAGAAAAAATTGATGAAACGGTCGATTACAGCCTATTGGCCCAAAACAATGAAGCCAGCGTGCTGACAATTGAGGTTCGCGAAACACTTGCAGATCGTATATTGGTGGCCTCTTCCGAGGAAGATCAAAGAGCTAAAATAGAAAATGTGAAACACATTAATAATGCTGCATTTTATGTAGCCAAATTTGTAATGGGCGATAACGTAGTATATGGGATCAAAAGGCCAGACACTTCTTGGAAAACGCGGAAGAATTTGAATTTAACTAGCGTTATATTCTCTGATGCCAGTTTAGACGTTAACTCATCCCCAGCATTCAATATCGCGAGCAATTTTGACTTTCTGATTTTTGATGACTGCATCTACATCAAATCCAAGGGTGTATTTGAAATGCTACTGCACTACAAAGCAGCGCATGAAGATGATTTTGGTGAACTTTGTCGTGAACAAGAATTTTCAGATGTGTTCACCGATTTAGCAGCCATTGAAGCATATGTTGGGGACAACAAGATGCAGTTACGCCGAGCTTCAGCAATTCGGCAAAAAGGGCATTACAAGGATGCAAATTTTTTATCAAACCTTCGCGACCGACATGAAGATTATGGCCTAACAATCAATTTTGACCAAAATGGTAAAATCATTCCAGATGAGGCCACCAGTCGAGATATTTTCATTGCTCTGCTCGACCACCGATTGGCGTCGGCATTCTCAGAAAACATATACGACGTCCAAGACACGTCTCCGATTGAGGTTTAGTAATTTTTCTAATTGCCAGCTTTCCCTCCCCCTCTCATCCAATAACGAAGAGACATGCCGAGAGTGCTATTGTCAGCAAAATTCAGCGGACAACGCATCACCAAGATTTCCGGTCTTCGTGGATCGGGTGATGCGCTTCTGACCGGGAACCTTCAGCTGCATCGTCCAGCGTTCTTGCGTTGTCCGCTCGCGCTCTTCATCCGGCGCTGATTTTGGGCGCTTGAAGACAATCACGTCCCCTTCAAACAGGACATGTTTTTCGCGGTAATACGAATTATTTTTGTTAGTTTCAGCCATGCTCACGAGCCCTTAAAGGTGACTTATTTGTGACTACTTGGAAGCGGACTTAGTCGCGAAATCCAGGCAGCGCAAGGGCATGTGACTTATTTGTGACAAAGAAAAAAGGGTCTGCATTTCTGCAGACCCTTGAAAACATTGTATTTTCTGTAGGTTCCAGTCTAGCGCTTCGAGAACTGGAAGCTCCGACGCGCTTTCCGCTTACCGTATTTTTTACGTTCAACAACACGGCTATCACGGGTCAGGAAGCCTTCCTTTTTGAGCACACCGCGAAGTGCTGGCTCATAAAGGGTCAGGGCTTTCGAGATGCCATGCTTAACAGCACCGGCTTGACCGGACAATCCACCACCTTTGACGGTGCAGTATACGTCATACTGACCACCGCGCTCGGCAACGTCAAAAGGCTGTTGGACAAGCATTTGCAGAACCGGGCGGGCAAAATATGTGTTCACTTCACGACCGTTTACAACAATCTTGCCGGGTCCAGGCTTGATCCATACACGGGCAACAGCGTCTTTACGTTTTCCGGTTGCATATGAACGACCATGCTCATCGATTTTTGGCTCACGAACAATGGCTTCCGTCGATGGTGTATCGGCGACAGCTGCATCTTCTGTTGCTGGTGCTGCAGCAGCTGCTGCAGGAGCTTCAGCGGCACTCTCCATTGCCTCTTTGAGGTTTTCGAGAGTTGGTTTAATTTCCTCAGCCATAATTTAGAGGCTCCTCTTGTTCTTGGAATTCATAGCAGCAATATCCAGAACTTCTGGCTGTTGTGCTTCATGCGGATGATCAGGGCCAGCATAGACATGCAATTTACGCATTTGCTGAGTCCCCAAAGGATTGCGGCTGATCATGCGCTCAACGGCTTTGATGACAACACGCTCAGGGTGCTTACCATCGAGAATGGCGCCCGCTGTGCGGCTCTTGATGCCGCCCGGATGACCAGTGTGCCAGTAGTAAGTCTTATCGGTCAGTTTACGACCCGTTAGCTTAACTTTCTCGGCATTGATCACGATAATATTGTCACCACAATCCATGTGAGGCGTATACATGGGCTTATGTTTTCCGCGCAGGCGCAAAGCGATTTGAGACGCCATCCGTCCTAAAACGAGGTCTTCCGCATCAATAATGAACCATTTACGTTCAATATCATCCGGTTTGGCTGAATATGTTTTCATTGTTCACTCTTCAAATAGGTTAGGATGGGGCTAAGTCACCCCATCTGTTTCGGCGCGGAAAGTATCATTTGAAATGGCGATGTCAACGAAAAAGCGTTAAAAAACCGATATTTAGCTTAGGGGTATTATAGTACCTTAATTTTGACCCCGATCTGGTGGCACTGAGTAGGTCCCTGTTGCATGCGCGACCATCGCCTCCATCCCATCTGAATAAATACCGACATCGATCACGCATAGTCGCCGCCCTACTTTTATCGCCCTGCCCCTGGCAATCAGGTCGGCCGGTTTGGGACGGTTTAGAAAATTAATATTGAAATTTGTTGTAACCGCCAAGGTCACTTTACCCACGGAACTCAGGACCACCGCATACATTAAGGCATCAGCCAGCATCATCATTGTCGGCCCGGAAACCGTTCCCCCGGGCCGCAACATGCTCTCATTGTAGGGTAATCGCATGGATGCCTCCCCATCCCCAATCGTTTCAAGGGCAAGACCATCCTTAACGGCCCATGGCATTTCATCAACCATCAGCTGGTTGAAGGCATCAATTGAAATTTTAGACACGGTATCGGACCTTTGGCTCAAACGTGCTCAATTAACGCTCCCTGCGCATCGCGGACCCGATAGTCATAGCCCTGACCTTTCAGGTCCTGCCCTAGTTTCGCTAGATAAGCCATATCGACTGGTACGTCCGCCAGCACCGCCATCAGTTCCCGGCCCGTCCGTGTGAAACGGTAGGCTGGCAGAATAAAAAGTTGGCTGGTTGGATGGCGGACAATCAAATCACCGCCTTTGAAATCAAAAGTGATCCCTTTGGTTGGGGCATAGAAAGTAACGCTCAGGTCGTCCAATTCCTGAATTATATTCAAACTTTGTAAATGACTTATCGCGTCTTCATCCATATCGAAGTCAGCGAACGCATTACGGCCAGCGATTTTTAAGAGATATCCTGAGGGTAAATACATACGACCGGCACGTTCCAGCAAATCCAAAGCCTTACTCGTCATTCCGCTTAGGACATCCAGAGCCTGAAAGGAGACGCGGCCTTGCATCTGACATTCGCAGGCTAAGACATGGCCCCAGACCTGCTGCATATCCACGTTACCCACACGTTGTGCTAGTTCAACAAAACGGGCCAGCCAGTCGCTATCAAGAATATCTGCGGCTTGTTCATCCCGGTTTTCTGAAGCCGCTTCATAAGCCGCTTCAGCGACGGCCTCCAGATTGCGCTGCCGATGCGATTCGACGGCGGCAATTCGCGCAGACAAACGTTCGTAGCGTTCTGCATTGGTGCTTTTTTGCGCCAGCGTATCCGGAGCATAACTGCTGCCAAGCAAAACCGTAAGACCGTCCGCAATGCGTGCCACGGCCGGGTTATGTTGTTGCGCTGGTGTGTCGCCTAGGTCCGCCACTTCGGGCACCTCTTTGCCAAGTATCTGTTTCCCCTATCATAATCCCCATCCGACGCCGCGAATGCAAGTCCATCGAAATGATCGCCTTTTCTCTTGCTATCGATGGTCATAAGATCAAAATTCTTGTAGCTGGATGAAACAATTATCTGTGAGGCAACAATGACCGAAGAGCCCCTATTATTACGCTCTGATACAGATGGCGTAACGACTTTAACGCTGAACCAGCCAAAGAAATTTAATGTCCTGTCTCGGGAAATGATGACCGAAATTCAGTCGGCTCTAGAGCAAATCGCTGAAGACACGTCAGTGCGGGTCCTTATTTTAGCCGGGAAAGGTAAAGCCTTCTGCGCCGGGCATGACTTAAAACAGATGATGGCAGATTCTGATGAACCTGCGATGCGCGCCTTATTCCAGCAATGCAGCAAGATGATGGTAACGCTCACCAAAATGCCACAACCGGTTATTGCCCGTGTCCATGGCATAGCGACAGCAGCTGGCTGCCAGTTGGTCGCTCAATGTGATTTAGCCGTCGCTTCAGATAATGCGACCTTTGCGACATCTGGAATCGGTGTTGGCCTTTATTGTGGCACCCCATCCGTTGCCGTAACCCGAAACCTACCACGCAAGCAAGCCATGGAGCTCCTGCTTACGGGTGATTTTATTGATGCGGCCACGGCGCTTCAGTACGGATTAATCAATCGTGTTTGTCAGCCAGAACAATTGGATCAAACGATCGGAGATCTGGCGGATAGGATTGCGTCAAATGGCCCCGCCTTTATCGAGATGGGAAAATCGCTTTTTTATTCACAGATCGAACATGGCATTGAAGCCGCCTATGATTTGGCAACAGAAACAATGGTCGGCAACATGAAGTTGCCGGAAGCGCGTGAAGGGCTGCAAGCTTTCTTGGACAAAAAACCTATGCCAAGATGGTCTGACCGATGACCAACCCTCTTGTTTATGACGATGACATCATCCGGAAAATCCTCAGAAGTGTGAAGACGATTGCCCTTGTCGGTGCCAGTCCAAAGTGGGTGCGGCCTTCCAGCTTTGTGATGAAATATTTACAAGGAAAAGGGTACCGCGTTATCCCGGTTAACCCCGGCCACGCGGGCAAGGAAATTCTGGGGGAGACCGTGTATGCAAGCCTGGCGGATATCCCTGTAAACTTTGACATGGTGGATATCTTTAGGTCCTCAGAGGCTGCCGGTGGTGTTGTAGATGAAGTTCTGGCCCTGCCGGCTGGCAAACGGGGCAATGTTGTGTGGATGCAGCTAACGGTTCGGAATGATGCAGCCGCGACCAGAGCAGAAGACGCAGGAATCCAAGTCGTTATGGACCGTTGCCCGAAAATCGAATATGGACGCTTATTTGGCGAACTCGGTTGGAGCGGGGTCAATTCCGGCATCATCACTTCAAAACGCAGAAGACTGGGCACTTAGACATGGCCGAAGATTCAGATACTCCCTGGCAATACGGCGAAGAGACGAAAGCCGTACATGCCGGCTCCCAACCGGACCCCGTAACCGGCGCACGCAACACGCCCATTTATCAAACGACCTCGTATGTTTTTGATGATGTGGATCATGCAGCAGACTTGTTTAACCTTCAAACTTTCGGGTTTATCTATTCGCGGTTAACCAACCCGACGGTTGCTGTTCTGGAAGAACGATTGGCCAGCCTGGAAAATGGTCGGGCCGCCGTTTGCAGTTCATCCGGGCACGCGGCACAGTTTTTGACCTTTTTCTCCCTTCTGGAACCGGGCGACCATTTTATTGCTTCTCGGAACCTTTACGGCGGCTCCATTACGCAATTCGGGGTCAGCTTCAAAAGACTTGGCTGGAACTGCACATTTGTTGATCCAACCGATCCCGAAAATTTTCGAAACGCTGTAACCCCGAAAACCAAAGCCATCTTCATTGAAGTCCTTGCGAATCCGGGCGGGATTGTCCTGGATCTGGAAGCCATATCAGCGGTCGCTAAAGACATTCACGTGCCATTGATTGTCGATAATACATTGGCCACACCTTACCTGCTTCAACCCATGAGTTGGGGCGCCGATTTGGTCGTTCATTCAACCACCAAATTTCTGTCCGGTCACGGGACGTCACTGGGTGGTGCACTCATAGAATCTGGTAAATTTGACTGGGCCGCCGATGACAAATTTCCGACGATGACCCAACCGGACCCGGCTTACCATGGCCTGACATTCTACGAAACCTTTGGCGACTTCGGCTTCACCATGAAAGCCCGCGCCGTCGGGCTCCGCGATTTTGGCCCTTCGATGGCCCCAGCCAATGCCTTTTATACAATTACGGCAATCGAATCTCTGGCCGCCCGTATGGATCGGCACGTAAAAAATGCCATGGCTGTTGCGGAATATCTTGAGGCCCACCCAAAAGTTGAGCGTGTGTCTTACGCTGGCCTGAGTTCTAGCCCCTACCATGATCTAGCCAAGAAATACCTGCCAAAAGGTGCAGGTGCTGTCTTCACCTGTGAATTAAAGGGAGGTTATGACGCCGGGGTCAAATTGGTAGAAAGTGTTAATTTGTTCTCGCATCTCGCAAATGTTGGCGATACGCGATCCCTGATTCTGCACCCCGCTTCCACAACACACCGGCAGCTAACAGATGAACAACGCAACGCTGCTGGTGCTGGAGAAAGTGTTATCAGGCTTTCAATTGGTCAGGAGACAGTCGAGGATTTAATCCACGACCTTGATATCGGATTATCAAAAGTTTGACCAAGCCTTAAGCGGACATGACCCGGGAGGGAACAAAGTCGCGCGCCTGATCGAGGTTTTTTCGGATTTCTTTGGTTTGGTTTTCAATTTCGTGTGCAGCGCGATGGTCAATTTTCAAGACTTCCACCTGCTGCTCGACGCGCCGCAAGCGCGTATCAATTTCGTCAAGCAGGCTGCGGCTCTCACGAATTCTGGCATGAACGTTCTTTAGGTGTGGCTTGACCACAGCATCCCCATGGCTTTCGGCACGGCGCAAGGCTTCTGAGGTAAACCAGACAGATATCAAGGCCACGGCCAAACTCAGACACGCCAATACGGTACCCATAACAACTCCATTCAAACCTAAACGAACGGGTTAAGAATACTGCAATGAAGGTAAACAGATCGTAAACGATAGCAACGCCACTGAAGATATATGCGATGGTCGTCAGATGATGGCTTCGCGTTCGGACAGCGATTTTGCTTTAGCCAACGCCGCTTCATAAAATTGTCGCTTTATTTCCTCACCATAGCTCCGCAATTCACCAGATGAACCACCGCGCGCAGCGTGCTGGTTTTGAGCCGACCCATCAACCAAATCGCTGCTATCGGTAGGCTGGACCTTGATCGATTCCTGGAGTTTATCGAGAGCCTTTTTTAGGATATGACCATAAAAATCTTTAACGCGTTTCTGTCCTTCTCGCCGAGACGTGGGAATCAACTGAGGAACAGGCGCCTCAAGCTCTTTCGAGGGCGAACTTGACCGCTGATCCTTATCCTGATGATGATCCTCAGATGGGCTCAACCTGTCCGTTGCACGGGTGACAACACCATCTATAAACTGGCGCTTGATAAGATCTCCGTCTGCAACACTGAATGTCTGCACCTTATGCGCGTCGATGTCGGTTACATCAACATCATCAAACCTGGCGCCGGTCGGCTCTGCTCCTCCGATTTGCACGTTATTTCCGGCTTCATCGACAAATACGACGTCGCTCCAGGGACCCTTTTCAAGTCCCAAGCGGGTAAACTGTTTGATCCGATCCATGTCAAGAGCAGGTGTGTCCCTGCCAACAACATAGGATCTTAAGGCCTCCAATTCTGCCATAACGGCCGGGTTTTCCAGATCGTAATCTTGAACTGTGATGACCAACGGCTTCTTGTCATCGTCAGATTGGGAGAGATCATCCTTGCGGCTTTCGTTTCCAGGGGCATGATCTGGCTGACCACGCGGAGGAACCCCACCAGCGGCGGCGGGTATGTCAAAAATCAAAGTCCCCGCCCAAGACCAGATCTGATCATCTTCCGGCCAGGAAATTCGTTTCCCGTCCACATAAGCGTAATCACTCGACGCATAAATTTTCAAACCATCGACTTCGATCCAATCAACAGTTAGCAAACATTGTTTTGCAAATTGGCCGGTCAAATCCGTGTCATAGGTAATCGAAACCTGATCTGGGAGTCCGTCTTCAAAGTCCCATTCCAGGGTTACATCTTGCCAACAGACCAGGCTCTCCGGCGTCTCTGCACCAAGCGCTGGCAACCCCATAGACCAATCGACATTACCATTTGCTATCTGGCGTTTGTTGACCATCAATCGATAATGCGGGTCCCCGTATTCGGGCGCCCCACCTAGCCTTACCGTAATTAACCCCGTTTTCGTCCTGTTTTCACCAGGTGTCTTGGTGATCGCTTCAGGCTGCTCCATCTGGTCATGCACACGGACAAGCTCTGGCTCTGGCTCTGGCTCTGGCTCTGGCTCTGGCTCTGGCTCTGGCTCTGGCTCTGGCTCTGGCTCTGGCTCTGGTTCCGGCTCTGGTTCCGGCTCTGGTTCCGGCTCTGGTTCCGGCTCTGGTTCCGGCTCTGGTTCCGGCTCTGGTTCCGGCTC
>JBLXEY010000002.1:610611-824854 GCA_048262655.1 Rhodospirillales bacterium
TGAAGCCCGATTGGCTTCAAAGCCCGGAACCTCCAAACGAACAGCAGCCATATTGGTAAGTTTGTTCCCGCTTCCCTCCTCGGTTCCCGTCACCTTTAGGGTGATGTGCACAAATGGCTCCGCGAAACCTTCCGGTAGCATCAACACCAAATCCGTCAATGCATCGGCCGATACCCGCCACACCCCAGGCGATGTCAAAGCACCATCATTGAGAGCGGCTTCATCAGGAATCCCGATGAGTTCCGCATATTCGGCCTCAAAGCCATCATCGAGAACGCTATCAGGTAATATGAATTTAACAGGTTTTTGACCCGCACCAGAACGGGGGGCTTTCGGACGTTTCAAATGGTCTCGAGACGGCGGCGTACCAGTCCATAATACGCCAGCCAACCACTCGGCATTCGTCTGTGATTTATCCTCGTCGACGTCTACTACATCTCCCGATTTGGGAGTATCCGTTACCACTCTTTATACCTGTGTCTAACAGTATACATACTTTCGAGTCAGCCATTTATGCGCGCGAGAAAATCTGCAACAACCTCGTCAACTTTGCTGAGTTCAACACGGCAAACACCGGCGCCCGCATGACCGCCACCACCGTATTCAAGGGCGATCAAACCAATATTAACATCCGAATTCTTATTTAGAATCGAACGGCCTACGGCAATCGAACAGATTCCATTGTCGGGACCCGGCGTTACGTTTATCGAAATTTCTGCTTCCGGGTGCAACGCATAAACCATGAAACGATTAACCATACAGACTTTTTCTTCGTCTCGCAGGTCCGTGACAATCGCTTTACCAACAAGTTTTGAGCAGCGTTCAACCTGTAGCTCGCCAAATTCTGTATTAAAATTATAGGCTTCAACGCGTTCGTTAACGTCGGGCAACGCCAAAATTTCATCCACAGGATTATGGCGGCAATAGGTCATCAAACGCTCCATGAGATCTTCTTTATCAATAGAGAAATCTCTGACACTTTCCAAACGCGTACGAGGATCGATTATGAAGTTAAGGAGGGTCCACCCCTCCGGCGCCATTATTTCTTCACCATCATATTGCGCAGAATCTGCTTTATCGACGGCATCCATAAGCTCGCTGGAAATGTTTGGAAAACCAGCACTACCACCAAAATGTGTGTAAACAACTCGGGCGGCAGATGGGGCGTTTGGATCAATAATACGATTATCATTCTTTTCCAGGCGCTGTGTTTCGCTGACATGATGGTCAAAACACAAATGAGCGCCTGCGACATAGGGCAGATTCGTAATGATATCATTTCCAGTGATCTCTACACGCCCTTCCTGCATCTCATTGGGCTCTGCGAACGTCACACTGTTAATCATGCCCAGTTCCATGAGCAATGTGCCACAGACGACACCATCAAAATCAGAACGCGTAACCAAACGATATTGCTTATCTGCCATTCTAGGCCCCATTTAATATGTAATTATAAACTCACCGGAAGTATAAACTTTACGGCCAAGACTGGCAATCAGCACGCTTATCAATTCCGAAATCTCAATTTACCTGTTATAGTTGCCTGCCGCCAAGAACCATAACGTATTATGCCATAGCTAAAACAGCAAATACATACGATTTAATGCACTAGGCACAAATTTAATGGCTTTCATAATGCTAATCCAACGTTTTTTACTCTTTATCTGCATTTTCGGGACTCTGGGTTTATACGCCTCAACAACCATAGCTACTGAAACGATTGAAAGCGATATGGCGTCGGCTTTAAAAGCTTACGACAGTGGCAGATATGATGCCGCCTATGCGCATTGGAAAACGGCGGCGCAGCGTGGAAACACGAACGCAATGAGCGCACTTGCGAACATGTATGGGCAGGGAGAAGGACGACCAAAAGACCTTAAGAAGGCTGCTTTGTGGTACAAAAAAGCCGCGCAACTGGGAAACATGGTCGGCCAATTAAACTATGGGCAAATGCTGGAAAATGGCATCGGTGTCAAAGCCGACCGGTTAGCTGCCTATGTGTGGTATCGTCTCGCAAGTCGTTCAGGCAACCAATGGTCAACAGAACGCCAACTAGCACTTGTCAGGTCATTCACGCCATCAGAATCTGCAGCAGCAGAGAAAGCATTTGAGCGAGAATTAAATGCTATAAAATAAAAGCTGCTCCGCCGTCGACAGCGTGCTATACGAAACGAAAATCACTAAGGTATCTGTCAAAATGAATGATAACGAAACGGCGAAAACGTTGAGCGTACAAATTGCCAACGAAGTTGTATCTCTGGCAAACACCAAGCTAGAGAGCGGGTTAAGTTCCGCAGATATAGCGGCCGGATTACGCCATGCTGCGGCGAATTTTTCAGCTTTCGCCCTGTATCAGCAGACCTCTGATCTTGATGATGCGAAAGAATGCGTCGAAGAATTCGTGCGTTATTTTGAGTACTACCTGGACCGCCATCAGCCGGCAGACAAGCCCCAAGGCGGGCTCTACCAGTTGATTGAAGAGGCAAAGAACGAGATCTAATCGCCCAGCTAATTATTTGCACACGCCTCTTCTCGTCATTGTCTGGACCAACGATGCTACGAAGCCATGCACATTAAAAAAAGGTGCCCCCCAAATCGCGGGACACCTTTTTAATTTATTCCACCAAACAGTCAGAACGACTAGTAGATCTCCGGTTCCGGCACCGGCGCGCCGTAATCCGTCATCAGGAAGTCAAAGTCGCAGCCTTCTGGGGCCTGTTTAATGTGTTTGGAGAACATTGCTCCATAACCACGTTCATAGCGAACTGGCGGAGCCGTCCATGCGGCACGACGTTGATCCATTTCCGCATCCGAAATTTCCACCTGTATCAAACGTTTTTCAACATCGACAGTTATCATGTCGCCCGTTTTCACCAACGCTAGCGGCCCGCCGATGTAGGATTCCGGTGCTACGTGCAGAATACAAGCTCCATAGCTCGTTCCACTCATTCTTGCGTCTGATATGCGCAACATATCGCGAACGCCTTGCTTGACCAACTTATCCGGGACAGGAAGCATGCCCCACTCTGGCATACCGGGCCCACCCAGCGGCCCGGCATTCCGCAAAATCATCACGCTATCAGCCGTCGCATCGACATTTTCATCAGCTACAGCTTTTTTCATCGCCGGATAGTCGTCAAAGACCAGCGCCGGTCCGGAATGGTTCAGAAAACGGGTATCCATGGCTGACACCTTCATCACACATCCGTCTGGAGCAAGATTGCCCTTCAGCACGACCAGCGCCCCAGAATCATAAATGGGATTATCCAGTGTTCGGATCACATCATCATTATAAACTTCTGCATTGGCGATATTGTCACCGATGGACTTGCCATTTACCGTCCTGCAATCTGTCGCCAAAAACTTTTCGATCCGCTTAAGCATCGCCGGCAACCCACCAGCGAAATAGAAGTCTTCCATTAAATAGTGATCACCATTTGGCCGGATATTCGCAATCACGGGAACCTGACGCCCAATCCTGTCGAAATCGTCAAGACCAATATCAAAACCAGCCCGCTTACCCATCGCAACCACATGCACGATCGCATTCGTTGAACAGCCCATCGCCATAGCCGCAGCGATACCGTTCTCAAAGGATTCGCGACGCAACCAATCGCTTGGTTTGTAGTCGTCCCAAGTCATCTCAACAATCGAACGTCCACAAGCTTTTGCCATTCGGATGTGATTTGCATCGGGTGCGGGAATGGACGAAGCACCCGGCAACGTAAAGCCAACAGATTCGGCAATCGACGTCATGGTCGATGCTGTACCCATTGTCATGCAGTGCCCATAAGATCGGGCGATTCCCTGCTCCACTTCGGTCCAGTCTTCTTGAGTAATGTTCCCTGCACGCAATTCGTCATAATATTTCCACGAATCGGAACCGCTACCGAGGCGTTTGCCTTTCCAGTTTCCATTCAACATCGGACCGCCCGGGAAATAAATCGTCGGCAGATCCATACTGATTGCGCCCATGATCAGGCCAGGTGTCGTCTTGTCGCATCCACCCATCAAGACAACGCCGTCAACGGGATGACTGCGAATAAGTTCTTCCGTTTCCATCGCTAAAAAATTTCGGTAGAGCATTGATGTCGGCTTAACGAAAGGCTCAGCCAACGAAATAGCCGGCAATTCAATGGGAAAACCACCCGCCTGCAAGATGCCTTTTTTAATTTGCTCAACACGCTCTTTAAAATGAGCATGGCAATGGTTGATATCAGACCAAGTATTGATGATACCAATCGCCGGTTTACCCTGCCAGTCTTCGGGGTCAAGTCCCATCTGCATGGCGCGCGAACGGTGTCCGAATGACCTTAAATCCTGAACCCCGAACCAGCGAAAACTCCTAAATTCTTCATAAGATTTTTTGCGTGACGACATGTTAACTCCTGGCAAGTTGATAGGTAAAAAGAGTGCGATTTCGCGACCACGAAATACATACATCCTTGATAAGGAATGTTTGCATAATTGTCAAAAGTAGTTATGTGTGAGATCAATAATTGACAAATACTTACAAATTATAAATAGTGACACCTCATCCGACTCGAACGAAAGACATGAATTATGACCGTCGCCCTGACCCCCGAAAATAGAGAAAAGCTTAAGAAAATTAGCACAGCTTCCGTAACAACGGCACTCTTTAAGCGCGGACTCCGAAATACCTATATGCAGGGCCCACAACTCATTAATCGGGAGGCACCAAGGCTGGTTGGTGAAGCCTATACCTTACGTTATATTCCATCGCGCGAAGACTTGGACCCTCTCAGTGTTTTCGAAGACCGCAGCCATCCGCAACGCAAAGGCGTTGAAGAAATCCCTGAGGGGCACGTTATGGTTATTGATGCACGTGGAGACCGCAGTGCGGCATCGGCGGGCAATATTCTTGTAACCCGGATGATGGTCCGTGGTGCGGCTGGTATCGTTACTGACGGTGGGTTCCGGGATTCTGGAGAAATTGGCGCGTTGGATTTCCCAGCCTACCACGTTGGCCCCTCCGCCCCGACAAATTTGATTAAGCATCGGGCGATCGGCCTCAACGAACCCATCGCCTGTGGTGGCGTTGGGGTATATCCGGCTGATATCATTATGGGTGATGCTGATGGCGTGGTTTGCATTCCGGCTCACCTGGCCAACGAAATAGCTGAGGAAGTCTTCGAGATGACGGTCTATGAAGACTTTGTCGAAGCGCAGGTTCTTAAAGGCAAATCAACATTCGGTCTGTATCCGGCAACAGACCCACAAACCAAGCTTGATTTAGCAGAGTGGCGCAAAGAACAAGGTCGCTAGAGTCGCCATAACGAACGCGCCTCTATAAAACCGTTCTTTGTTACGTATTTAATTTTCGCTCACTAGTGACTTGAATAGTGTTGTTTGCATGCGGTCAGGGCGCAAATAAATGAGCGTTTACTTGTAGAGACATGTCAGTAAACTTCTATCGAAAACATTTTATAGAAGTGACGCATGACGATTAGAGACGACTATACTGCGCAAGTGACGCAACTGCACCAAATCCCAAAACATCACGAAGAGACTGTTGATTTCTGCTCTATTACCTTCCTGATGCGCAATCGCCTGAATGGAAATTTTAGTTCCGATTGCATCAGGTTTTCAATCCTGATGGAGCCTTCTGATTCTTGAGCTTATAATCAACCCATCGCACATCGAGTGCGGAAGTCTTGTACGAGAGGAATTCGCCTTATGACCACGCCCGAATGCACCGTTTTAGATCATCCGTTGGTCGAGCATAAACTCAGCCTTATGCGTGAAACAACAACAGAAACCGCAAAGTTTCGGGTTTTGTTGCGCGAAATCAGTCTCTTGTTAGCCTATGAAGTTTTGCGCGACTTGCCTTTGCATGAGGTAGAAATCCAGACGCCTATGGAAACCATGACGGCGCGGAAACTTGAAGGCAAAAAGCTCTGTTTTGTGTCCATCCTGCGCGCGGGGAACGGTCTCATGGAAGGTATGTTGGATTTGGTTCCTTCAGCACGTGTCGCACATGTCGGCATGTACCGGGATGCAAAATCGCTTGAGCCTGTTGAATATTATTTCAAGGTACCTGAACGGATTGAAGAACGCCTGTGCGTCGTTGTTGACCCGATGCTGGCTACCGGAAATTCAGCCATTGCCGGTGTTGAACGGATCAAACAAGCGGGCGCAAAAGACATAAAGTTCGCGTGTTTGTTAGCAGCGCCAGAGGGCGTTAAGGCATTTGCCGATGCTCACCCCGATGTTCCCATCTATACCGCAGCTATTGATCGTGAGTTAAATGACCACGCCTATATCCTGCCTGGTCTGGGCGATGCAGGCGATCGCATGTACGGAACAAAATAGGCCAGCTAGAGATTGCGTTTGTAACCGATGTGACTGGCGACAAAATCAAGGTTTTCGTAGAACCGATGGGCGTCTGGACGGGATTTATCCGTTGTCAATTGCACCAGCGCACACCCACGCAAGGTGCACTGTTCGATTGCCCAATCGAACATCCGCTTGCCAAGCCCTGAATTCCGATGGGTATCCGCGATCCGCACAGCCTCAATTTGTCCGCGCCACGCTCCCATTCGGGATATCCCGGGGACGAATGAAATCTGTAAAGTCCCAACAACACGCCGGTTGTCCACTTCAGCAACCGCCAGAAACTGATTCTCATCAGCACAAATGGCATCAAATGCTCTGACATATTCGTCAGCAACCGGATCACGCGTATCCTCTCTCATACGTCCTAGCTCGTCATTTGCCAGCAAGCTTACAATAGCGGATAAATCCGACGCCTCTGCACGCCGAAACACGACCTCATTGACCATAACAATTCACCTGTTCTTACATTTATTAATACTGAACTTTTATTCGGGGCCGGCAACAGCCACGCAAGGCATCAAAGCGTATCAAGAATGATCGGTATTTCCCGGATGGTGTCCCTGCGATAGAAATTTGGGTGACTAATTTTATCATCCATTTTTTCAAGATGCGCGGTTACATGGTAAGGGATGTGGACAGCGTAGCCACCCAGTTCAAGGATCGGCAAGACGTCAGACTTTAGAGAATTGCCGACCATCATCATCTGGTCAGGTACGATCTGATGCTCATCGAAAATAGCCCGATAGGTCGCTGGGTCTTTTTCCTGCACCACAATTGTCTTTTCAAAGCGCGATTCAAGATTGGATTTTTCAATTTTGTTTCGTTGATCCAGTACGTCACCTTTTGTAATCAAAAAAAGTCGGTAGTCTGGCTCCAGTTCTTTCAATACATCGTCAACCCCCGCGAACAAATCCAAGGGAGAATCCAATATGCTTTTCCCCAGCAAAACGATTTCATGTATGTCTGTTGCCGATACCTTCTTGTCCGATATTTCTATGGCAGACTCGATCATCGAGAGAGTAAAACCTTTAACGCCGTAACCAAACAGGCGAACGTTCTTAACCTCCATATCATGGAAGTGCGCTTGAACATCTTCTTTCGGTGCATAGGCCGACATCAATTCATATAAACGATCCTGTACATCCTGGAACAACTGTTCCGTATGCCACAGTGTGTCGTCGGCATCGAATGCAACTACGCTAATCCTACTCACATTTTTTCTTTCAATACGTTTTTGATGTCTTCGCTAACAAACGCTGCGTCAATTGCATTGGCTGTCAACGTTCGCAAATGCGCGTCAGATAATCCAAAGACCTTCTTCGCAATTTCATATTCGTTTCCGATTGAAGTTTTAAAGAAGGGAGGATCATCGGACCCCAATGTAACTTTGCATCCAGCTTCGATCAATTTCTTAAGAGGATGATCCATTGCATTCTCATAAATGCCCAAAGCAAAATTACTGGCGGGACAAACTTCAAGGGTGATCCCCTCTTCAATAATACGATCAAGAAGCAACGCATTCTCGATAGCGCGAACGCCGTGGCCAATCCGAATGACAGGAAGCGCATCCAGGGTGTCTTCCACACTTTCAGCGCCAAGGACTTCTCCTGCATGCGATGTGCATAACAATCCGGACTCGAATGCCAGATCGAAGGCGGGGCCGAAATCGATTGCGTTGTGCTGGGCTTCGTCGCCGCCCATTCCAAATCCCACGACATAGGGATGTGGATGGTCAACGACAGCTTGAGCCACCTTGAGCGCATTTTTTGGGCCCAGATGCCGGACACAGGTGGCGACCATTCGACCGATAATGCCGGCATCCCGTTCCGCGTCATCGATCCCCTGGGCGATGCCCGCATTCATTTCCTGATAACTCACACCGACGTCGGCGGCATGATCTGGCGACGTAAACATTTCGACATAGATCGCGCCTTCTTTCGCCGCAGATAATAAATAGGTGTAGGCGATATCCCGGTAATCATCACAAGTTCTGATGACTGAGCTGGCTTTATCGTAACAACTCAGGAATTGAAGAAAATCAGTCCATAGATAATTTCCATCATCGTCTAGCATCGCGTCTGGTATGTTTAGCTGGTTTCGTGTTGCCAACTTTTGCATTAACGATGGAGAAATTGTGCCTTCAAAATGGCAATGTAACTCGGCTTTCGCAACCCTTGCGGTCATTCAAAACAACCCGTTCCATAAGCCAACGACTTTAAACCAAGATGTGATGCGATCGTTTGACCAATATCAGCAAAAGAGGTTCGCACGCCTAAATTGATTGCCGGGATGTTTGGGCCGAACATCAAGATGGGTATATTCTCGCGCGTGTGATCTGAGCCCTGCCATGTCGGGTCACATCCGTGATCTGCACTTACGACAACCAAATCCCCCACTCTAAGCTTTTGCTCAAGCTCCGGGACCCGGCAGTCTAAGGCCTCTAACGCCGCCGCATAGCCCGGTGTATTTCTTCGGTGACCATAAACCGAATCAAAATCAACAAGGTTGGTAAAAATAAGACTGCCATCCCGGGCCCCATCAACCTCATTAAGTGTGTGATCAAAAAGGCCATCTGTATCCGGCGCTTTCAGAAGTTTGGTAATCCCGCGGTGCGCAAATATGTCGGAAATTTTTCCAATTGAGACAACGTCTCGGCCCCCTTCTTTCGCCACATCCAACAGCGTTTCCCCATGAGGAGGCGTTGTGTAATCCTTGCGGTTTGCCGTTCGCTTAAAATCGTGCGCATTGGCCCCCACAAATGGGCGCGCGATTACCCGTCCAATCGCCATCGGTTCCAGAATTTTCTTAACAACGAGGCAAAGCTCATACAATCGCTCCAGGCCAAAATGCGACTCATGTGCTGCAATTTGAAAAACAGAATCTGCAGATGTGTAACAAATCGGCTGTCCCGTTCTTATATGTTCTTCGCCCAACTCTTCGATAATGTGTGTTCCGGAGGCATGCCTGTTGCCAAGGATACCGGGAATTTCACCTTTCCTTACAATTTCCTTCACAAGATCATTAGAAAAGCACGGGACCGTCTTTGGGAAATATCCCCAATCAAACAAAACGGGCAATCCCGCCATTTCCCAGTGCCCACTTGGTGTGTCTTTACCGACGCTCTGCTCGTTGGCGCAACCGTAAGCCCCTGTTGGTAAACCGACACGCTCCAGCCCCGGGGGCAATTCGCCTGTACTACATTCTGCGGCCCGACCCAGTCCCAAGCGCGTTAAATTTGGCAATGACAAGGGTCCATTGCGAACACCGTCAATATCAGCCAACCCTCGCGCGCAATGATTGGCAATATGCCCAAGTGTGTTCGAACCTGCGTCACCGAAGGCATCAGCATCTGGCGCACCGCCCAACCCAAAAGAATCAATGACTATAATAAAAGCGCGACTCATTGAAGAATTCCGTCGCGCACCTGTTTTAAGATCATCGGCCGTGGCGCTACCTGTGTCTCAGATATCGTAAATGCACTGCGCAATGCAGCTATACCAGCATCCGCAGCGTCTTGATCTTTCGCGTGAACACAACCAATTGCATCGCCTTTTGCCACCATATCTCCGACATGTGCGACGGCGCTAAAACCTACGGAATGGTCAATCTTGTCGGATGCCCGCTGGCGCCCGCCGCCCAATCCAATAACTGCCACGCCAACGGCGCGCGTGTCTACTGCGGTCACAATCCCCGCCTGCTCCGCCAGACATGGCACAGTGATGGACGGAGCCGGCAAATACGACAATGATACGTCCATGAAATCGGTTGGCCCTCCCAATTCTGCCACCATTTTTGCGAAATGCTCATGGGCTGCACCTGTGGTAAGGCTCTCATCGGCTTTTTGCAGCCCTTCCTCATAACTTTCCGTCAACCCCGATAAATGCAACATCTCGGCAGCCAACGCCAAAACCACTTCTCGCAATCGTGACTCGCACTCGTTTTTTAGAAAGAGCACGGATTCTTGTATTTCCAAAGCATTGCCGACGGTGTTTCCCAGAACCTGATCCATATCGGTTATCAATGCGGACGTCGTCAATCCTGCGCCATTTGCGACGGCAACAATGCTGCTCGCCAACTCTTCAGCCATCGACATTTCCGCTGCGAACGCACCAGAGCCCGTTTTCACATCCATGACCAATGCATCCAGACCTGCAGCCAGTTTCTTGGACAGGATGGAAGCCGTTATCAAAGGAATAGACTCAACGGTCGCTGTCACATCTCGGATACCATAAAAGCGTTTATCCGCAGGTGCCAATTGTGCCGTTTGCCCTATTATAGCACAGCCAGCAGTCGCTACAGCTTGACGAAAGCCAGCGGTGTCTGGCGTTGTGTTATAACCTGGGATTGAATCAAGCTTATCCAACGTGCCGCCGGTATGTCCAAGACCACGGCCGGAAATCATGGGAACAAATCCACCGCACGCGGCAACGATTGGCGCCAACATCATACTCACCTTATCGCCAACCCCACCTGTCGAATGTTTATCAACAAGAGGCCCCGGCAAATCAAGTGACCTCCATTCAAGAACGTCTCCTGAGTTCGTCATCTCACGGGTCAGGGCTATTCTCTCCGGCATCGACATACCCTGGAAAAACACAGCCATCGCAAAAGCCGCCACCTGCCCTTCACTGATGGTATCTGTGTGTAGACCACGAACGAAATACGAAATTTCATCATCCGTAAGCGGCAGTCCGTCCCGTTTTTTACGGATGATTTCCTGAGGCAACATTTGTCGTTTATTCCAGCTCGTAATTAATAAGGAACTGTGTAAGCAACTTCTGCATACTGTCAGCGGCGGTTTTCGCGTTCCTCATTGTTTGTTCATGGCTCAGCAATGTATCTCCCATACCAGCTGCCATATTGGTAATAATTGATAATGCAGCTACCCGAAGTCCCACATGGCGGGCAAGGATCACTTCTGGTACGGTCGACATTCCTACGGCACTCGCGCCGAGTATCGATGCCGCCCGAATTTCCGCTGGTGTTTCAAAATGAGGACCGCAAAACCACATATAGACACCTTCGTGAAGCGGTATACCGAGGTCTTTTGCGCTGGTCTTGAAGGAGTGCTGAAAATCCAAATCATAAGCGTTTGTCAAATCAACAAAACGTTCATCACCTTTTTCACCAAACAACGGTGAAACACCCGTGAAACTGATATGATCGGTCAGCATCATGACACTGCCGGGGCCCGCTTCCGGGTTTGTGCTTCCTGCTGCGTTGGTTAGCAAAAGGGTATCACAACCAATCTGCTTCAGGGTTCTTAGCGGCACTTTCATGGCGGCTGCATCTGCGGCTTCATAATAGTGGGCGCGCCCCTGCATGACAGCAATCGATGTACCACCAAGCCTACCCAACACCAGCTGGCCTGCATGCCCTGCAACCCCTGCTTCTGGAAACCCCGGCAGATCAAGGTAAGAGATGACGACACGATCCTCGATCCCTTCAGCAAATTCCCCTAATCCTGAACCAAGGATCACACCGACGGCTGGCGACATTTCACCGCATCTCTCAAGGATAATCGCGGTTGCCGCTCTTATCTGTGCCTCTGTATCCGCCATGTCACTCACCAAGATTTTCAGGGCCAAAAGATTCAGGTAAAAGTTCGCCCAACGAAAACGTTTTTCGCAAACCTTCCTGGCCACAAATGTAAATAGAAATACTGTCATCCGCGAATTCTCGAATACGCTGACGGCAGCCGCCACACGGCGTCACCAACGCGTCACCTAAACCGATTACGCAAATGGCGTCAATCGTTGTTTCACCATCCAGAACCATTGCCGAAATGGCACTGCTTTCGGCGCAACATCCTTGTGGATAAGCGGCATTTTCGACGTTGCATCCACCGTACAACTTGCCATTTTTCCCTCGGATGGCAGCCCCGACTTTAAAAGACGAGTAAGGCGCATAGGCCTTTTCCATGGATGTAAGCGCCAGTTGAAACATTTGATCATCCATCGTTATCGTTCCTTCAAATAGGGTAAACCAATGGCCTTTGGTGCAACAGATTTACCGATAAACCCGGCCAATAGAACGACAGTCAGAATGTATGGCAAAGACTGGATGAGTTCGACCGGCACTTCTCCAATACCAGCGAGTTGTACACCCTGCAGCCGAATTGCAATGGCGTCTAACAGACCAAAAACCAAACAGGCCCCGAGTGCCGTGACGGGGCGCCATTTTCCGAAAATCAACGCAGCTAAGGCGATGTAGCCCTGCCCTGCAGTCATCTCGCGCACAAATCCTGCATTTTGACCAATCGCCAGATAAGTGCCGGCGATCCCTGTTAAGAGCCCACAGATCAGGACCGCTCGATATCGAAGCCAGGAAACCGATATGCCTGCGGTATCGACAGCGGTCGGGTTCTCACCGACAGCCCGAAGCCTGAGGCCAAAGCGCGTGCGAAAAACAATCCACCAGGTCAGCGGCACGACCAAAAAGGCCACATAGACCAAAAGGTTATGTCCGCTGAGCAGTTCTTTGTAAAACGGGCCTACAAGTGGCACCGCGTTGAGAGTTTCCGCAAAAGGAAATTCAATGGGCATAAACCGTGCCTCGGAAGACAGACTCGGCGTTTGGCCGCCGCGATGGAACCAGGCACTCCCTAAAACAACGGTAAGTCCAGAAGCCAGAATATTAATGGCAACGCCACTGACGACTTGATTCCCCTTATGCGTAATACAGGCAAAACCATGAAGAAGCGCTAAACTTGCCGACACACCAATTGCAGCAAACAACCCCAACCACGCTGACCCCGTGATCGCGGCCACACAGGCGGCAGTAAAAGCCCCGGCAAGCATTTTACCTTCCAGGCTTATATCGATGATGCCGGAGCGCTCCGAAAACAATCCGGCCATCGCACAAAAAATCAAAGGTGTAGACACTCTTAGCGTCGCATCCAGCACCAGCAGAGTGAACAGAAAACCATTCTCCATTTATACCGGCCCCCCCTGCGAGACATCGGGCGCATTTACGCATTTACGGTAGACCCATTCGACCCACGGCGTTGACATGTAAGCCAAAGCGCCTGAGAACAAGATCACCAACCCCTGAATCACAACGACTAACTCGCGGGTAATTGAAGGCACCTCGAACGCCAATTCAGCTCCCCCCTGATAAAGCAGCCCGAACAATAAACTGGCGAGGACAATACCAAACGGATGGTTGCGCCCCATCAGGGAAACTGCAATTCCAGCAAAGCCATACCCTGCCGTAAAATTCAGCAGAAGTTTGTGGTGAACCCCCATAATCTCGTTTACGCCCACAAATCCAGCAAGGCCACCAGAAATCAACATCGCAAGGACTACCGCTTTCGCCGGTGTAATGCCTGCATAGACAGCTGCTTTTTCGTTAAACCCAACGGCACGGACCGCATACCCCCAGCGCGTTCGCCAGATAAACAACCACAGGCCAAGACAACAAATAGCGGCCCAAACGATCGAAAGATTAAGGGGAGAACGGGCAATCTTGATCCCCATCCAGGCAAACACTTCGTGGGCAAATGGCAAGTGCGCGCTATCAAGAAACAACCGACTTTCTGGTGACATTTGACCCGGCTTAATCAGTACGTTGACCATTAGATAAACCATCAAGGCCGAAGCGATGAAGTTAAACATAATAGTCGTAATGACGATATGACTCCCTCTGTAGGCTTGCAGATAGGCCGGGACAGCCGCCCATGCCGCACCAAATAAGCCCGCCGTAATGATACCAAGTGGTAAAATGACAATCGATGGCAAGCTTGCATCCGCGAACAATAGAAACAATCCCGCGCCAAGCCCGCCAATGTATGCTTGTCCCTCGCCGCCAATATTGAACAAACCCGCATGAAAAGCTGCGGCAACTGCCAGGCCCGTAAACACAAAGTTCGTCGTATAATAAAGCGTGTAGCCGATGCCCTCTTCATATCCGAGCGCACCAAACAACATTATTTTGACGGCATCGATCGGGCTTTCACCAATAATCAAAATTATAAATCCGGAAGCCAGCAGCGCCATAAAGACGTTGAGCAGAGGAATTAGAACAATATCAATCCAACGCGGTAATATGGACGAACTCTGGCTCATAGAGCGGCTTCCTGAGACTTTGCAGATCTGTGATGTGCATTCGCCATCATCAAACCAAGTGTTTTCTCATCAGCATCCTTACTTGCAACCTCGGCGACAATTCTGCCGTCATACATAACCAGTATTCGATCGCTCAACTTCATAACTTCATCAAGTTCTACGGAAACAAGTAAAACGGCGCACCCCTGGTTGCGCAGGTCGATCAATTGACGGTGGATAAATTCAATGGCCCCAATATCGACTCCACGGGTCGGTTGCCCGACCAGCAAGACTTCTGGGTCTTTATCGATTTCACGGGCCAGTATTAATTTTTGCTGGTTGCCACCTGACATGTTGGCCGAACGAATTTCCGGTATGCGTGGGCGCACATCAAAAGCCTCCATCAATCTTTGGCACTCGCCGTTGATGGTCTCAAGATCAAATAACACGCCATTGTTGTAGATACCCCAATCCTGATACCCTAGAATTGACGACTCTTGAGCAGAGAAACTTGTGACCATTCCCAGGCGATGCCGATCCTCTGGAACATGAGCGATCTTTAAGCCGCGGACCTCTTCTGGAGTGCACCGATCACCCGCCGAGACATCGCGACCGTTCAAATATATCTGCCCCCGATCAATAGGTCTAATGCCACTCAAAACCTCAAGAAGCTGACTTTGTCCATTACCGGAAACGCCGGCAATTCCGACGACTTCACCCGCACACACATCAAACGAAATGTTATCTAGAAGTGGCACGTCACCATCAGATTGCACCGTAACGCCTTCGATTTTTAGAGCAGGTGCACCGACAGCGCTTTCTCCCCTATCAATTTGGTTGACGATTTTGCGCCCCACCATCAACTCAGCCAACTCTTCAGCTGTCGTATCTGCGGTCTTGCGGTGCGCTACCATTTCGCCAGCTCGCATCACAGAGACATTATCTGTAACGGCCATAATTTCCTTGAGCTTATGAGTTATCAGAACAATCGTCACACCTTGCCGATTTAAAGCGCGCAAGATTTCGAAAAGCTGCACGGTCTCCTGAGGAGTCAGCACCCCGGTAGGCTCATCTAATATCAAGATCCGGGCATCTCGATAGAGTGCCTTTAATATCTCGACCCGCTGCTGTTCACCGACCGGCAGATCACCTGCCAAGGCGTCAAGGTCGACATTCAGCCCATAATCCTCTTCCAAAGCCTGCAACTTTGTACGGGCCTTGTTCAAGCCTGCCGCCAGCAACGCATGGGCTTCTGCACCTAATATAATATTTTCGAGAACCGTGAACGTATCAATCAACATAAAGTGCTGATGAACCATTCCGATACCCGCAGCTATTGCGGCTTGGGATGAATTGATATTTCTTTGGACACCATCAACCTCAATAGTTCCCCTGTCCGCTTCATAGAAGCCATAGAGGATACTCATTAGTGTTGATTTTCCGGCGCCGTTCTCACCGATAATCCCGTGTATTGTTCCTGGCTTGATCGATATGTGAATATCGTGATTCGCCCGCACAGGGCCAAATGACTTACTGATTCCTGTAAGCTTGATCGCTGACGCGAAATCAGCAGGTGGCACGATCGCCGCCTGCTCACTTTCAGTGTCCCCGCCTGTCATCGTGCCAATCATGGCACAAGTCCAATTCGATTTTACTTACACGTATTACCGTCGCGATAATCGTGCACCTTGATTGTTCCAGAAATAATGTCTGCTTTAGCTTGCTTCACTTTCGCTTCCATATCTGCCGAAACAAGCGACCGGTTATGCTCGTCCAGTGCCCAATCAACGCCACCTTCTTTCAGGCCAAGCGACTGGATGCCTGCTTTCCAGGTCCCGTCCAACCCTGTTTTAAAGCTGTTGTAGGCGGCGACATCGACGCGCTTCACCATTGACGTCAACATGGTTCCTGGATGCAAATGATTTTGGTTCGAATCCACACCAATTGCCAGTTTACCAGCATCTTTGGCTGCCTGATAGACACCAACACCTGTTCCACCAGCCGCCGCGTAAATGATATCGGCACCGCGATCAACCTGCCCCTTGGTCAGTTCTGAACCGCGACCGGGATCGTTCCAGGCCGCAGGCGTCGTACCCGTCATATTTTGAATAACCTCAATAGCAGGGTTGATGTATTTGACGCCCTGTTCATAGCCGCAGCCGAATGCCCTGATCAGTGGAATATCCATTCCGCCAATGTAGCCAACTTTGTTTGTTTTTGTTGCCAGAGCAGCCAGCACGCCAACAAGGAACGACCCCTCGTGCTCTTTGAACAGCACGGTCTGAACGTTAGGAAGCTCAACAAAACCATCGATAATCGTGAATTTTAAATCTGGAAATTCTTTTGCAACAGCTTCAATCGCAGACGCTTGCGAGAATCCGACGCCAACAATAGGGCTCTGGCCGCGCTGCGCCATCTTACGGATCGCTTGCTCGCGCTGAGTTTCGTTCGTCACCTCAAACTCACGATAGGCAACGCCAGTTTCCTTTTTAAACCGCTCCACACCCTCATAAACGCCCTGATTGAAGGATTTATCGAACTTCCCGCCCATATCATAGACAACGGCGGGCTTATTATCTGCGGCCTGTGCTGAAACAGACATCACTATTGCCGCACCCAAGACCAAAGTTTGTTTTAATAGGTTCATTTTCACCCCTTCCGGTTTTTTTGTTATATGCCAGTTCGGCCTTGTTTATGCGCCAATTCGGCCCTGTTTTGTATGATTAAAGCTATATGCAAAGATTAGTTTGGCAACGCTCAAAAGACGAGTCAAACCTTCAATTATCAGGACGAATGATGCCGTGACAGAAATGCGTAAATCTCTTAATTTGCAGCATGACGCCAGCTCCTCTTACACCGCATCGTCTTGCCCTAAATGTGTTTTCAACTTTTCTGGTGATTGGTGCGTATGTCCCCTTTCTCCCGGTATGGCTGGAAGGCAAGGGCCTCTCGAACGAAGAAATTGGGCTGATATTTGCCGTCGCTTTATGGGCAAAGATTCCCGTTGGCTTAATCGTCACCTCAATTTCCGACCAAACGGGCGACAGAAAAAAGACCCTTATTTTTGTTAGCGTTACGACCTTTATGGGTTTTTGCGCATTCCCCCTTCTGAGTGGATTCTGGCAACTACTGATCGCTTGGGGCATCGTCGGCACTCTTTTAACGACATTGATACCGCTTGCGGACAGCTTGGCTGTTATTGCGATAAAACGGACCCAAATGGATTATGGGCGCGTAAGGCTATGGGGATCGGTCGCCTTCATACTGGTCTCGGTGCTAGGTGGTTATTACCTGGCAGGGAAATCACACGAGGCCGTCCTTCATGTGATCCTGTTTGGCGGCATCTTTATTGTTCTGTCTTCCTTACTTGTACCGAACCTGCGCGAAGCACCCCGCAAGCATCAAAAACTAGCTTTTTTCGAATTGATCCGGGAGCCACAGTTCCTTGTCTTTGTCGTGACTGCGGCCATTTTACAAGCCAGTCACGCTGCGCTTTATGGATTTGCAACCCTGCATTGGATCGAAGCCGGGATTGAGAAGTCGTTGATCGGAATGCTATGGGCAGAGGGCGTCATCGCTGAAATTGTTTTGCTTACGTTCTCGACCTATCTTTTGAGGAAACTCGGTATTCCAATGCTGTTTTTGATCGCGGGCCTTGCCGGCATTGTACGGTGGCTTGTTCTGGGGTCTACAACATGGGTCCCGGCTCTGGTCATCGTGCAAGCGCTTCATGCCCTGACTTTCGCGGCCACGCTCATCGCCTCAATCGGGTTTATTTCAGATCGCGTTCCCAAAACGCAAGCCGCGACGGCCCAAGGACTTTATGACGGGCTCGCAATGGGGTTTCTGTTTGGCGTCGCTATGGCGATTTCCGGTTGGGCCTTTGCCTATCTTGGCGGGCAGGTTTTTTATGTCATGGTCGGATTTTCGATTTTTGGCTGTTTGGGCGCGCTGCTTTTGGCTTCCATGCTTAAACGATCTCCTTACGCCTAGCCGCAATTCTTGTAATTCATCGAAATAAGTGCAGTAATTTTAAAACAAGTTCCCATATCCATCCTGATGACTAACAACATTTGGCTTTAGAACATGTCCGTCCCAACCTTTGATACTTTGGTTATTGGTGGTGGCCACGCGGGTTTAACAGCGGCAATCACAGCGGCCGAGATGGGTGCCCGTGTTTGTGTTTTAGAAGGCGCTCCAGAATTTTACCGTGGCGGAAATTCACGCCATACGCGAAATTTACGCCCCATGCATGAAGGGCCTGTCCTGTCACTTACCGGGACCTATGGAGAAGATGAATATTGGGATGACCTTTTGCGGGTGACTGAAGGACAAACCGACGAACACCTGGCCCGCATGACGATACGCAAATCAGCGGAAAGCGCCCCTTGGCTCCATCAGCACGGGGTCCATTTTCAACCGCCCCTGGGCGGGACGCTCCACCTTGGGCGCACCAATGCGTTTTTTCTTGGCGGCGGCAAGGCCGTTATGAATGCACTCTATAGAGAGGCCGAACGACTTGGCATTGAAATTCATTATGATGCCGAAGTGATCGATTTAAAATTCGATGGCAACCGATTTGAAGAGGCGACCGTGCGCGGCGAACCCGACAACAAGAAGTATCGCGCGAAAACCCTTGTTGCAGCTGCTGGTGGTTTTGAATCGAACATCGAATGGCTTAAAGAAGCATGGGGCGACGTTGCAGACAATTTTTTGATCCGCGGCACGCCCTATAATATGGGGACAGTTCTAAAACTTTTGCACGCCAATGGCGCAAAACAGATTGGTGATCCGAAACAGTGTCATGCCGTGGCTATTGACGGGCGCGCCCCAAAATTCGATGGCGGCATTGTCACCCGCGTCGACTGCGTATCACTTGGCATCGTTGTTAATGAAAAGGCTGATCGATTTTATGACGAGGGCGAGGATTTTTGGCCAAAAAGATATGCCATTTGGGGGCGACTGGTCGCTGCGCAGCCCAATCAAATCGGGCACGTCTTGATTGACAGCAAATCGGTCGGGGCGTTCATGCCCCCGGTATTCCCACCAATCGTCGCCGACACGATAGAAGATCTGGCCGGTAAAATTGGCCTGGATGCAAGGCGACTATCAGACACGGTACAGACGTTCAACAAGAGTGTGATTGCTGGAAACTTTGATCACACAGAATTGGATGGCTGCCATACTGAAGGGCTGGAAATCAATAAAACCAATTGGGCGCGGACGCTGGATAAACCACCCTATTATGCCTACAGTCTTAAGCCGGGCATTACTTTTACCTATCTCGGTGTCGGTGTTAACGATAAAGCCCAGATGTTAATGACCGACGGAACTCTCTCAGATAACGTTTATGCGGCGGGCGAAATCATGGCAGGAAATGTGCTCGGCAAAGGTTATCTCGCCGGCATCGGAATGACGATCGGTAGCGTCTTCGGATTAGCTGCAGGCAGGGAGGCCGCACAGAATGCGCTCAAGTGAGCATTTAATCGAAGCAGAACGGGTGATGACAATTTGCAATGCATGCCGCTATTGCGAAGGCCATTGCGCCGTCTTCCCGGCTATGGAAAAGCGATTATCGTTTGCAGAAATGGACTTGGACTATTTGGCGAACCTTTGCCACAATTGTGGTAGCTGTTTTCATCACTGCCAATACGCAGAGCCGCACGAGTTCAAAATAAACGTACCGCGAACGTTTTCTGAACTCCGCCACGAAACTTATGCGCAATACACCTTCCCTTCTTTCATGGGCAAGACATTTCAACACAACACAATCTGGGCCGCGGTCTCCGTTATCATCGGGTTTATCGTCTTATTTGCTCTGACATCAAATTGGAATGGCAGTATCACGGATAATTTCTACGACATCATTTCCCATAATACTTTGGTTGTAACATTCGGCGGTGTTGGTCTTTATGTCGTTTTGGCACTGACCATTGGTATTGTGCGCTATTGGCGATCTATCGGTCTGGCGTCTCCCCTCTCTTTGAATTGGTCACATATCGGCACCGGCATTAAACACGCTTTGAGCCTCAAATATATGGGTGGTGGCATGAATGAAGGTTGCACCTACCCAACAGAAACCCCTTCCAACACACGACGGGTGTTTCACCATTTGACTTTCTACGGTTTTATGCTGTGTTTCGCAGCAACGTCAGTTGGCACCGGTTATCACTATCTCCTGGATTGGGTTGCCCCATATGGGTTCCTGACGCTTCCAAAATTTTTAGGGATAACAGGGGGAATTGGCCTGATTATTGGCCCCTTGGGCTTGTTTTGGCTGGGACAGAAAGCGGACGCAGCGCCCAAACCCTTAACCGATAACGGTATGGACCGAGTATTTCTCGTTCTCCTTTTACTAACCAGCGTAACCGGCATGGTTTTAATGCTAACCAAAGGAACTCTTTATCTGGCACCCGCTTTAATCGTCCATTTAGGCGTCGTTTTTGCGCTATTCTTGACGTTGCCCTACGGAAAATTTGTACACGGTTTTTATAGGCTCATCGCGTTGATAAAATATGCTTCTGAAACCAAACCCGACGAGATCCACTAACGGACAAAACCAAGCATCAGGACGGCTTGACCCGAAGCTGTTCCAGTTTCGAGATAACTTCCGCCGTCAGAGGAGATGATTTGCGGGTTTCTACATCCATTAGGACGATCACACTTTCACATGTCGCAACGCATTGGTTCTCGAAAAACAACCCTTGCGTCAAACCAAAAGAACTCCGACCGATACGTTCAACACCCGTTCCTGTCACAACGTTCCCCGGCCAATTGATTTCACCCAAAAAATTGATCGTCAATTTGGCTATGACAAAAGCTGCGTCCTCTGCCACCAAGGGGTTTTCCGGATCATACAAGAAAGCACAGCGGCCACTTTCACAAAGTGTCGCGAAAACCGCATTGTTAACGTGACCCTGTCGGTCTGTATCATTGTATCGCAGTTTTTCTGTTGTCAGAACTGGATAGCTCTCAGGCCCCAATGGCATTTGTTTATCGGTCATAAGAAAATACTCACTTAACAGGTATCCAAAAATTCTATGTAAGACTTGATCCAGATTAAGGCCCACACTCACTAAGCCGTATAATCTATCTCAAGCACATAAATGGAAAGGTGATATTGCAATGACCGAACTCGATTACAATGCGGAACTCAACCGCTTAATGACGGAAGCGCAAGGTGATTTGGGGGATGCCCATGAAATTCATATGCGTTTGAAACAAACGATGGCCACCATGAGAGCAGAAGGTCTCCCCATACCAGAAGATTTCTTGAAACTGGATGCGGAACTGAACGCTACATTTGAAGCGGAAGCCAATACCGATTAACCTCACTTTATGAGGTTCCTGTGCACCCTGTCTCTGCTTATCATAGCTTCGACGGCAATGGCTGAAGATGTTGTAGGAAGCGCGACTGTGATTGATGGAGATACACTTCTGATCGATCAAACCCCCATTGAGCTTTGGGGTGTCGATGCGCCTGAGTTGAAACAAACTTGTCGGTTGAAGGGAATCGACTGGCCATGCGGACTGAAAGCCATGGAGCATCTTGCGATGTTCGTCGCCGGTAAAATCGCTGTATGCGTCGAAAAAACGCCAGGCCAGCATAGCCACCCACTCTTTAAATGCTCAATAGGGTCACTTGATATGGGTGCCGAAATGGTAGAGGTCGGCCTGGCGCTTCCCTACGTCCCGATCAGCGACACGTATTATATTCGGTCCTACAAAGAGGCGCGTGGTCTGGGCCAGGGAATACACGCTGGTCAACACGAAAAACCCTGGTTGTGGCGCTTGACCAACACAGAAGCCAATTCCAAACACAAGTAAAATTAGTAGCGACTTGGTTCTTCACCGGCCTTAACACCGAACACGAAAATGCAGGTTGATTAATTTATCTGTTACTATGATAAATACGATCAGATTCTCATCGCTTTTATGATAACCCCAACCAGACGGGTAAGGTTTCATAGATAATAAAAACTGAAACAATAGGCAGGTGCTTAAGACGCCGCCTGAATAGGAGTTCGCTATGAATACTGACACACCAGCAAGCCCTTCCTCACACAAGACTTTTTTGGGAAACCTGAGTATATCGGTCAGAATTGGTTTTTTGATCGTCCTCGGCCTTATTGCACTGGCAACGACAGAGGTCATCGCGATTTACGGCGAAAAACGTCTGTTAACAGGTATTGAACGCGAAGAGAAATATACTGGAATTGAAATTCTTATTCTCAAAACAGAGGCTGCAGGCTTACTCCTTCGGCGCCGAGAAAAAGACTTCTTGCTCCGCAAGGATATTAAATACAAAGAAGCCTACGACAACGATTACAAAATTGTTCGCAACTTGGTCGAAGCGTTAAAGGCCATCCCCGAGCTATCATCCAAAGCAAACGACATAGCAGCTATCGACACTATTCTGACAAATCATAACGAGCAGTTTCAAAAGGTTGGACAAGCCATTATTGCCCTTGGCCTGAATGAAAAAGAAGGCATCCAGGGAAAGCTTCGCGCGGCTGTTCATGGGGTTGAGACAAAGCTAAATGAAGCTAATCTTGATAATCTGAATGTTAAGATGCTGATGATGCGTCGCCATGAAAAAGATTTCATCATGCGCGGCGCAGACAAATACCTTGGCCGAATAGAGAAACGACGCTCAGAATTCGATCCCATGTTGGCCGCTGCACCAATTTCTCAAGACGATAAAACCCAAATCACCCTACTCATGGATACCTATCAGGCCGAAATGAAAGCCTTTGGTGCATTGTCGCTTGAATTAATTCCAGAGATTAAGAAGCTAAGCACCTTTTATGCGGGCATCGAAGACCATCTCAGTAGCGTGCGACAATTTGCTGAGAAAGGGTCTGCCGACGCTAAAACTTATGTCCATGACTCTGAAGAACAAATTGCAATTCTCATGTTGGCGACAGCGATCATCGCAGGGTTGACACTGCTTAGTCTCGGTATCGTCGTTATGCGATCCATTACCCGCCCGATGAGTCTGATCTCGTCAACGACACGACAGCTCGCGGAGGGTAATAATAAGATTGATATTCCCGCAACCGAGAACACGGATGAGGTCGGCGAAATCGCACGCGCATTGCTTGTCTTTAAAGACAATCAGGCGGAAATCGAACGAACGCGCGAAGAGCTCGCCATCTCAGAGAAAGTCAGTCAGGAAAAGAGCACTGCAGCACGTTTGGAAATGGCTGATAACTTTGAGGCGCGGGTCGGCACCATTGTTCAAACCGTGTCCTCTGCAGCGGCTCAATTACATTCTTCATCTCAGACTATGGCGGCGACGGCGGACAATACATCCACGCAAAGCAATACTGTTGCCTCTGCGGCCGAGGAAGCGTCCTTCAACGTACAAACCGTGGCGTCAGCCGCTGAGGAACTCTCGGCATCAATTTCGGAGATTGAGCGACAGGTATCTGAATCATCCAGAATAGCGTCAGAAGCAGTCAAGGATGCGCAGTCGACGGATGAAAAAATTCAAGGCCTGGCGGAAGCGGCAAACAAGATTGGTGAAGTGGTTGCCCTGATCACTGACATTGCCGACCAGACTAACCTTCTGGCGCTAAATGCAACGATTGAGGCAGCCCGTGCAGGCGAGGCAGGGAAAGGGTTTGCCGTTGTCGCGTCAGAGGTTAAAAATCTGGCCAATCAAACAGCAAAAGCAACAGAGGAAATCAGCGCACAAATTGGCGGCATCCAAACAGCAACACAAGACTCTGTGGTTGCTATTCAGCATATTGGCGAAACGATTTCCAAGATTGATGAAATCGCAAATGGCATTTCGACGGCTGTCGGCGAGCAAGGCGACGCAACAAATGAAATTGCGAAAAGCATCGAGCAAGCTGCCGCTGGCACGGGCGAAGTGTCATCAAATATCACCTCGGTTACGCAAGGCGCCAGCGAAACCGGAGCCGCAGCCAATCAAATTAATGCCGCAGCTGCTGAACTCACGACACAATCGCAATCCTTATCAAATGAGGTGTCTTCCTTCCTCAGTAACATTCGGAACGGTTGACGTTTTTTAAAGTAAATCGATATACGACTAAAAAAAGGGCCTAACGCGCTATGATAGCCTGTTAGGTCCTTTGCTTTTCAGTCTAGTGTCAGCGCCTGCCACATGGTGCTTAGAGAACGATCCATCACGAACTTAGACGATCTTCCTTGATCATGTCCGCAGCTTTCTCCGCAATCATAATAACGGGCGAATTCGTATTCCCGGATGTAATTGTTGGCATGACTGACGCGTCAACAACGCGGAGCCCCTGCAGCCCATGAACCCGCAAACGATCATCGACAACAGCCATGCTATCCGCACCCATTTTGCAGGTGCCAACAGGATGAAAAATGGTCGTTGCAATGTTGCCAGCTTCGCGGGCCAGGTCCTCATCAGAAGAAACATCCGCGCCCGGCAGCATTTCTTCCGGTTCCAGTCCCGCGACAGCATCTGCTGACATTATTTTGCGTGTCAAACGAATGGACTTGGCGGCCACGTCCTGATCCGAATGGGCAGAAAGGTAATTCGGTGATATCGCGGGCTGCGCCTCCATATCAGTCGACTTAATATGAACGGTACCACGGCTATCTGGCCGTAAATTGCAAACAGAGGCCGTAATCGCAGGAAAAGGATGCAGCGGCTCACCGAGCTTGTCCGTGCTTAAGGGTTGAATGTGATACTCCAGATCCGGCGTTTCGATACGCGGGTCACTCTTTGCAAACAGGCCAAGTTGGCTGGGGGCCATTGAAAGCGGCCCGGATCTAAACAGCGCATATTCTAATCCCATTGATATTTTTCCAAGAAGACTGTTTGCTTTCTGGTTTAGGGTAACTGCGTTTTTGATTTTAAAGACGGTGCGTATTTGCAAATGATCCTGCAAATTTTCACCGACACCGCCGAGCTCATGAACGATCGGGATATCAAAATGCGACAGAATATCGCCACGCCCTATACCGGAGTGCTCCAATATTTTAGGTGAATTGATCGCCCCGGCGGATAGGATGACTTCTTGATTGGCTGTCGCTGTAGAAGGAGATCCGTTATGAGTAAAACAAACGCCGCGCGCCCTTCTTTCCTCCAATTGAATTTTGGAGATATGGGCGTGGGTTAAAACTTTTAAATTGGGTCGGTTCATTGCGGGCTTTAGAAAGGCCTTAGCGGTGCTCATGCGGAGCCCGCCTTTTTGATTGACCTCAAAATATCCCGCGCCCTCGTTGTTTCCTGAATTGAAATCACGTACCGGTGGTATACCCACCTCGGCGGCGGCTTCCTGAAACTTGTCCAAGACGTCCCAGGACAGGCGTTGTTTCTCTACCGTCCATTCGCCCCCCGCACCATGCATGTCCGATTTGCCCAAGTGGTGGTTCTCGGACTTTAGGTAATACGGCAGAACATCATCCCAGCCCCAACCAGTATTCCCCAGTTGGCGCCATTGGTCATAATCAGCCGCCTGCCCGCGCATATAGATCATTCCATTTATAGAAGAACAGCCGCCTAGCACTTTGCCGCGGGGATAACTCAGTGCACGTCCGTTTAAACCGGCCTCGGCTTCCGTAGTCATCATCCAGTCAGTGCGCGGATTACCCATACAAAACAGATATCCGATGGGAATATGTATCCAGTGATAATTATCTTTACCCCCAGCTTCGAGCAAAAGGACTTTGATATCGGGGTTTTCGCTCAAGCGGTTAGCCAGCACACAACCCGCAGAACCCGCCCCTATGATAATATAGTCAAATGCACCTTGATCGCTTGCGCTGCCCATGGCCATTCACGCCCCTCCCTCTCCAATGTCCTCTAATTCTTCTAAAGGATTATCAATAAAAGAGAAGCCCCTTTTATAGGCATTCAATACGGTGCCTTTTTTTACCGGTGTAATTGAACAGGTAAACCCGACCGAACAGACTCTTCCGCTGCGGCTCCCATTTCAACAGCTATGGCACCATCTTCAAGGGATATTTCCGGCACGCCACCATCACGAACGATCCTATTAAAGTGGACATGCTGATAATAGGTTGACCCATGATGATCACCGGCCGACAACACGGCTTCATCGACAGGTATCGGACGCTGTTCAATCTGTTTTGTGTGACGTGGGGATAAAATCACTTCAGCTTCCCGTTCCAGTGCACCCGGCCAAAATCGCGCGGGCCCGGGGACCAGTGCTTCTATTTTGGCTTTGTCACCGATCGCTGTAATGTGCTCTTGATGGTAAGAACCATCGGCGAACATGCAAAGCTCCAAAAGCCCGCGTATTCCATTATCAAAATCGACAATCACCATCGCGTTATCAAGAATATCTGGTATTTCACCGTCATAGGTTTCATCAAGGTGGTTCACATCCTGCCCCCCCGATGCATAGACGCGCAAAGGATTAGCTCCTGTGATCAGCCGCATCAAATCAAAAAAGTGACAACATTTTTCAACCAATGTTCCACCGGTATTTTTCGAGAACCGGTTCCAGTCGCCTACCTTTTCCAGAAATGGAAATCGATGCTCCCGAATGCTCAGCGTCTTCAGGTCGCCGATCGTGCCGGATATAATCTCTTCAATTAGCGCAGCCACCGGCGGCATGTATCGATACTCCATCGCGACCCAGACCGGCGCGACACGCCCCGACGCCATCTTCACAATTTTTCGACAATCGTCGACCGTCGTGCACAGCGGTTTCTCGACAAGGATCGGCAGCGAACAGGAAAGAACATCCGACATCACGTCAACGTGGGTGTAATTCGGGCTGGCGATAACGAGGACATCTACAACATTTGAAGACAGCAGGTCTTTGTAGTCCGAAAAAGACTGTGTGTTGTCCCCGGCAATTTCGCAAGCCATGTTGCGCATCCCCTCGTCAGGGTCCGCAACCGCACTGACAACAGCATTATCCAAAAGGTGAATGTTACGAATATGCTCGTGGCCCATCATGCCCGAACCAATGATCCCATAACGAAGTGCTGGCATTTTACAACTTTCCGGTAGATTAAGCGATTTCCAGAACGGGAATATCAAGCTCGTCTGCGATCGCACGAAGCTCACTCCGATAGTCCCCATATACCAAACACGTATGATGCTCTAACGCCGCACCCATAATGGTATTCAGAACAACATCCGGCCCCGCATCATATGCAACAACACCCGACGTACCCGTAAACGACATGGGACGACGCAACATTTCCCCGCCTGCGATAACCAGTTTGGTTTCACCTCGAGACTGACTGACACGGGCAAATGTGACGCGCCCCGGCTTTAGTGTAAATTCGTACAAAAGCGGCATTTTTCTGTTTGTATGGATGGTCGCCGCGGGTGCGCTGGATGTATCGGCCATCGAAATCGGTGCTTGCCCACAATGCCAGATAACACCCGTTCCATCATCTTGATCGATATCGACAAGGTCTACCTGAAAAGCAGGAGAGTCCGACACTTCCTGCAAAATCATACTGGTCAATGCCCCATAAATATCAGCTTCACAGGCGCAAGGAACTCGTTTTTCCCCCATCATTGATACCGGCCCACAAACAGCCCCCCCGTATTCGGTAAATGTTTCTGGCCAACAGCGAATAGCGAATGCAGAATATTTGCCATCACCCCGGATTTCGTCCAAGGCATTCTTCAGTCGAAGGGATCGATCGAGTTCGGCCTGATCGACATCATCCAGCCCTCCAAGGTCTCGTTCCGCCAGTGCCCTTGTCTCCGCCACTTCGTCTGCAGGTATATTTTTTGCCGTATCAAAAAGCTGATCAAGTTCCATGGCATCCACTTCGACACCAGCAAGTGCGCGCAATTTATCTTCATCATACGCACACGTATCAAAGCCATCCGGGTATGCGCCCAATCGCGCAATCCTTGAACCGTCAATGGCGGTTACAACGGCTTTGGCTTTCGCTGTTACGCTTTCTTCTGATACTGCGGTTTCCGGCATAATTTCGGTTGCTAAACGCTTGCCGGCAAGAAGATCCGCAATGTCCGCGTCGCAACTTGGTCGCTCTGGGTCCGCATACAAATACGAAAAGGGGTGGTCGTTGAGGCCAAGTGCATGAGCCGCCAAGTTCAACCCACAGAACGCGTTCAAACGCAACCGGCCACCAATCCGCGGTTCCGGTATTGCCCAAATGGCGAGAGGAACATCAAAGGCATTTGCAACGGTCACCGTCATTGTTGCGTCTGTGAAAGTAACCTGGAGCAATAGAATAAGATCGAGTTTTTCTGCCTTTAATCCGGCCAGTGCATGTTCCGTCGTCTCAGCATCAAACAGCAAGTCGCGAGTGCCGACGATTTTATGTCCACTTGCGTCAAGTTTGGCGAAGGCTTTCGCGGCCATCTCCTGTGCAAATGGCACATCAAAAGTCGGTCTGGCCAAGGCCAGAACACCTATCGTCTTTGTCATGAGATATCTCCAAAATTCGGGTATTTATGGCGAAAAGTTGCATCGTCAGGCATGAAGGTCGCCCCTTCTGCTCCGTAGACCGCATGGTTAAACCAAGGCCGCGCTTGTGCATCCGTCAGAGCATTCAATTCTCGCATATAAGGAACACTATCTCTCCTTAGATCGCTGGCAATCGCTGACCAGTCAGGAAATTTCGAGAAAGCATCTAGCCAGATTGCGCGCCCGGCAAGATAACCGCTCGCGCCAGCCTTATAAGCATGACCCAGCACCCGTTTGAAGTCCGCCTTACCGGCACCTGCAGATAACATCACCCAGGGTCGGCCCGCCAACGCTCCCATTTCATCAAAAACTTTCTGCACCTTATCGCTGCCTTCGGCATCTGCTTCCGGCACCTCATTAGCATTCACCGGACTTTCGAGTTTGAAAACATCAATTCCATACTCAGGCTTCGCAAACTCTTCGACACTGGCAAGGACGTCATCTGCTTTCTTACCCTGCATCTCGATATATTCCTTAGTCTGGTGCGAATCACCGGAAAGCGGGTAAACGAGCAGTTCAAACAAGTAGGGGATATCGAATTTGGCACAAGCATCACCAATTCGTTTGGTAAAATCTTTTTGTGCCTGCAAAACACCACTGCCCGCATCTGGACGATACCAAGCCAATACCTTGACAGCATCTCCCCCCGAACGCTTAATCTTTTCGACGGACCAGTCATCTATCTCTGAGGAAATTCGCCCCTCCTCCGTCTCCTGAAAAAGAGAGTCCTCCAGCGTGACAATAAGGCCTTTGGTCGGAGACAGATATTGAATGCCCTGTGGCATGGCATAATGGGGATCGAGCAGCATCGCCGTCGACTGATCCTGCAATTCCTCAATCAGCATTGCCTTAAATTTCGCCACATCGTTATAGGGTGCTTCATCGCTTCCATAAAAACTGGCGATCGGGTTTTTGATCGGCGGTCGCTGGTCAACAGCTGTCATTTTAAATCGACCGTCTGTATCCGCCATGCGGCGCATTCCCCATAATTTTCCTGGGCTCAATTGCATTCTGGATTACTCCCTAAAAAAGATTCAATTTCACTGCGGGTCGGCGCCCCTTCCCGTCCTCCTGGCTTCACGCACTTTAAAGCTGCCGCCGCATGTGAAAAGCGAATGGCTTCCGCAAGCGGCATTCCTTCGCCAAGACCTAGCGTAAAAGCACCGTGCCATACATCGCCTGCGCCCAACGTATCGACAACATCGACTTTAAAACCGGTTACATGACCGCGGTTCTTATCATCACGCCAGAAGACACCAGATGGTCCATCCGTTACCGCGACGAACGCTCCCAGTTTCTGCCAAGCCAAGTCCAGTCCTTCCGTTAAGTTCTCGAGGCCTGTGTATTCCCGCAACCCTTGTGCTGCAAATATTACATGACTGGCCATCTGCATCGCGCGCTCCGTATCAAGTATTGGCGCTTCTGCATCGAGAACGCCTGGTTTACCACGTGCTTTCGCTATCTCCATCAATGCCAACGCTCCATCCGTCCAACGATTATCAACTAAAGCTGCATCAAACACGGGCACAGATTCTCGCAACCAATTGGCACTCTCTGGCAGGCCCGCATCCCTGAAATTTACAATCTGGCGTTCTCCAAATGCGTCAATAAAAATAGATGAAAATGAAGACCTCGATCCCGAAAAGCGTTTAACCAAATCACAATTCACATTGTCAGCAACCAAGCCACTAACAATCATATCCGCAATAGGATCATCCCCGAGGCGCGCTGCCAAGCTGCTTTGCCCACCAAGGCGCGATATGGCTACGGCGGCGTTACCGCCGCAGCCACCACCAACAATGGCCGCGTCCTTCGCCCTATATTTTTCTGGTCTGGTCGGCATCTCATCCAAATTCATGACAATGTCGACGACGGCGACACCAGCGGTAAGAATATGGGCTTTCATCAAATCACCTTCATGAGAAATCCAAACCGCGACTAAAAACGACGCCGGTTACGCAAACAAAAATATACAATGTCTTATGTCTTATACAAGAATCCCGTCGCCTCTTAATCAATTTTCAAACCACTTGGTACGCTTTCTGGCACGCCCAATCTCCCTTTTAAACTATCGCTATCTGTTAACGTATTGAGAAAGTCGATCAGCGCCGCAACCTCCTCGTCCGCAAGCTCTCTCGGTTGCAACTCATTTGCACTTAGAAGCACCTTCGTCTCGCGCCTGTTATCCATTGCGATAAAGTCTTTTTTATCAAGGACTGGGTGCTTGGCCAAAACAACCTGTGTGCGATCATAGGTATTGAAGGAACGGACAGGATCAAGATGGTGTCTGACAATTGCTTCCAACGTCTTGTAGGCTCCGCTATGCCCATAGGGAGCGGTTTTCGAAACATTTCTAAGCGACGGTGTTCTAAACCTATATCGATCCTGATATCGGTTCGTTTCGTTTAAGCGTCCTGTATCACGAACCACTGGATCAAATTTCCGAGTCAACGGATAACCGATTTGAGGGATCGCAATGGCATGAAACTTGTGATCTGTTTGCAGAACCCCGCTGTGACAATCGCTACACCCGGCTCGACCATAAAACAGATTAAGACCTTCTAATTCTGTGCCCGTTAGCGCGTTCGACTCCCCTCTCAGATAATCATCAAAACGACTTTTGTCTGCCCTCCACTCACTCATCTGAAACTCTGCAAGAGCATTCGCAATATGAACCATCGTAATGTCTTCAGCGCTGGAAATATCGGCAAAGGCATCCTGAAACAAACGAACGTATTGGGGGATGTTCCGTATTCTTTTTTCCAGCAGTGGCCAGACATATTCGAAATCTCTATTCGCTGCATTCGCGATTTCATTTTCGCCAAACTCTCCCGCCATCTCGACCGGCGACGTAACAGGAAACATTGCTTGTGCTGCGGCTAGCGTTTCCAAACCGAGAGGAAGGTCCTCCTCTGCCGGGGTGTCAAACCCACTCGGGTCCAATGGATCTATGGAAACACGACCATCGTGAAACAGCGTCGTAAATTGTTTTGCACCAAGATTAAAAAGCGCTGGTGAATTTCGAGGCACCCGCTGCTCAATCATGTCTGGCCCTACACCAACGGTTCGGTCTGGCCCCAGGCCAACGCCGCCTTCACCGACTGGCAGCGAAACCCCGTCCGCCGATGCATGGTCCTGGTGATGGCAGGTGCTACAAGAGATATTCTGATTGCCGCTTAGTACTTTGTCATAGAACAGGAGTTGGCCCACTTTTGATACAGTCGGTGATGTCGGGTGAAAATCATGATCTTCCAAAGCCTTGGGCAATTCTATTCGCGAGCCGCTATTCCCCTCTGCCTGCACTGTTGATACCGAAACCAAGAGGACCCAAAAGGCGACTACAACGAGTTGCACATCAACAACCAGCCACCGTATTCTCTTGTTGTTATTGCAAACAGCAAAGAACATCATAGGCCCAAACCAATCTCGATAACGTTAAGTGGCAGGTTTATTCTCATGCTTAGAACCATCCGTATATTTACGATTGCATCTTTATTGTTTCTGTTGCCTGCTTCATCAATGGCCGACATCCAAGACGCCATAAACTTGATGAAAGCCGGAGATTTTGTCGAAGCACGTCAGCAACTTCTTCCTGCGGCCCAAGCTGGTAATGCGGATGCAGAAGAACTGATCGGCGTCATGTACGCAATGGGCCTCGGAGTTGAGCGAGATGATGAAAGAGCATTCGACTGGTATTTACGGGCCTCTCTAAAAGGGCACCCTGGTGCCCAATCCGGTATTGGTTGGTACTACGAAGTAGGGCGTGGCATGCCAGCTCCAGATCTCGTTCGGGGTTATGTCTGGTACGTGCTCTCTGCGATCGGCGGAGACCCCGATGCCGCAATATCACAAGAAGAAATCGTCAAGAAAATGACCCCCGAACAAATCAAACGCGCCCATATTCTAATTGACGATTATAAAGGGCACCTCTATCCCTTCAAATAACAAGCGAGGGCTGCCCTCTCAGGCAGCCCATGACATGTCGGTCCGTATAGATGGCAGGTTACTTAATGTCTTTCATCGTAGCGGTTTCGATCTTGGCTTCCGCCGCTGCAGCAGCCGAAGCAAGGGCATCAAAGACTTTGGGTCCGTTTGTGATATTTGACTTGAACCAATCGTAAACCGGTGATGCAGCTTTTTTAAACATCGCTTTTTGCTCTGGCGTCGGCACATACAAACTACCCCCACCTTTTACGAAATCGCTATATGCCTTAATCGATTTACGTTTTGGCGAAGCAAATGTCGCTTGTTGAAGCGCCGCGAAACCATCTACCACAACGCGGCGCATGTCTTCTGGCATCGACATAAAACGGTCATTACCCATCCACCACAATGCCCCCATATACGCGTGACCATCCAAGGTCACATACTTAAGGCCCGCATCTGGAAATTTCATACCCATAATATCGGTAATTCCATTCTTCGAACCCTCGACAACGCCTGTCTGAAACGACGTAAACAACTCAGGCCATGGGATCGGCGTCGGACTTGCGCCCAATGCTTTCACCAGCTCTTGAGGCAAGTCGGCAACCACTGTTCGAATTTTCAGACCATTCATATCTGAAGGCTGTTTAACAACACGTTTGGTATTTGCAAAATTACGCCAGCCCCCCGTGTTCCCGACCGTCATCAAACGTATTTTGTCGCCAGAATCAGAAAGGGCCAACTCGCGCAGAGTTCTGACAAAGTCACCTTGCAGTACTTCTTCTGCAATTCGGTCGTCACTGAGCAAATAGGGTAAATCAAGAACTTGAACGTATGGGAATGCACCTGCGGCACCGCCACTTGTTGAAATGTAAATATCGATCGAACCGTCTGCAATTCCTTGCAAACATTCCGCACCCTTTGAGCAAAGCTGAGTTCCGATAAAGAGTTCAACTTCAATTGCACCATTCGAACGCGATTCAACGAAATCTTTAAAAACAACAAGGCCGTCATAATCCTCATCGTTCTCGTTCGAGTTTGCGGTTGCGCGAAGTTTATACTCGGCAGCCTGTGTCACCGATGCAGCGACACCCATCATCATAGCTGCGCCCAGAACAGCCCCCATGGCCGTCTTCATGGTTTTTGATATCATTTAACTTTCCTTCCCATAGTTAACTTCTCCCAAAGTGTGCCATCCGTATTTTTCGGTTGGCGGTAAACGCGTTAAAATCGTTTGTTCCTAATTCGCAAATCCTAGGGCGCGTGGAATCCACATGGAAATCCCAGGGATATAGGTGATCATGAAGATCACCAATATTTCGACGGCCAGAAATGGCAAAATTGCTTTTGAGATGGTTTCCACTCGTTCACCGGAAACGCTTGAAGCAACGAACAGAACCAATCCCATGGGCGGCGTCGCCAGACCTACTGTCAGGTTGACGCTCATGATGATTGCAAAGTGAATGGGATCGACACCCAGATTGATAAAGATGGGACCCAGAATAGGACCCAGAATGATAATGGCCGGCCCCGCATCTAAAAACATGCCAACAACGAAGAGCAATAGATTGATCAGAAACAAAAGCAACAAAGGTTCTTTGGTAATTGTAATGATCCATTCGGCAAGCTGCTCCGCCACGTGCGACAAACTCACAACTGTTTTAAAGGCCATTGCCGCACCAACCAAAAGCAGCACAACGGACGACGTCATTGCGGCCTTCGTGAAGATTTGTGGAAGCTCGGAAAACTTGAGAGTCCGCAAGACAAACAACCCGATAACCAATGCGTAAACAGCAGCAACGGCCGAGGCTTCGGTCGGTGTGAACAAGCCGCCCAAAATACCGCCTAAGATAATGACCGGCGTCATTAACGGAAGGATTGCATCAACAAAAGCCTTGCCCCGCTCTCGCCATGTTGCTTTTTCACCCGCCACTGGAAAGTCGTTGGATTTAGCCATCGCTGAAATAACAGCCATCAAACCCAACCCAACCAGAATGCCCGGCAGAATGCCGCCCGCGAAAAGCGCTGCAACAGACACTTCCATTACATAGGCATAAATAATCATTATTCCTGATGGGGGAATAATCGGGCCAATCACCGACGACGCCGCTGTAATCGCCGCTGAGAACTTTCGGGTATAACCGTTTTTCTCCATAGCCGGGATCAACATAGAACCGAGTGCGGATGTATCTGCTACAGCCGAACCCGAAAGTCCCGCAAACAGCATCGAAGATAAAACATTCACATGGGCAAGGCCGCCGCGCAGATGCCCGATCAACGAATGTGAAAACTCCACAAGCCGCAACGTGATGCCGCCCTTATTCATCAATTCCCCAGCTAGCATAAAGAAAGGAATCGCCATTAACGGAAAAGAATCGATGCCATTAAAGATATTGCGATACATCAGAGCTGCATCACGTCCCATGCCTTCGGAAAACAACATAATTCCCGGCCCGGCAAGCATCGCAAAAAACACAGGAACGCCGAACAACAACAGGATCAGGAACAGGGGCAAAAACATTATAAGCATGATATTACTCCGACCCCGCTAACATAGGTTCTTCCGGCAAAGGGAAGTCTTCCGGGTCTCCAAATAGTCGACCCAAGTGACGCAAAAGAAGTTCCGTGTTCACGCTCATCATCAATCCAAAACAAACGCTCATCGCCAGATAAATCCACGCCAAAGGAATTTTCAGGCTGCTGGATTTGAACATGAAGCCACTATTGAAATGGTTGATCGCCTGGCCCAACAAAATGAAGAGAACCACCCCAGCCAAAACGAGCATTCCGATCGACAGCAAACTGCGAAGGACCCGCGGCAACGCGTCACTAATCATTGTGATACTGACGAACCCACCCCATCGATAGGCAGAGGGTGCAATAAGAGCCATCATCCAGATCATCAACGCCCGCGCCGCTTCTTCCGGCCAAGGCAATGCGTCGTTCAAAGCATAGCGAAAAAAGACCTGCAACATGATGGCAAAGACCATAAGCGCGATCATTACCCATGCGATCTGTCGGCCTCCCCATAGGATTGCACTGTTCAGCGCCGAGAGGGCATTAACGAAACCTGCAAATATTTTCATTATGTTAACTCACTTAAATAAGCGTGGTTCTCCGTAGCCAATCGCGACGAGCGATGCTCGATAACCTGATCATTAAAAGTGTAAGTCGTTCGTTCAATCACCAACAATGCCGTACCTTTTTTCACGTGCAACAACTCAACATCTTCAGGTGACGCAATGACGGCCGTCAGCTTTTCTTCGACGCGGAGTACCTTAAGCGCAAAATCTGTCTCAAAATAATCATAAAGAGTCGTTGGCATATCACCCTTCAACTTCTCCAACCCGGAGAACAAGGGTGCAGGCAACGTAACAAGTTCCGTCATAATAGGATGGTCACCGCTTACGCGCCGCCTTAGAACACTGATGATTTTTTCTTTTGGTTTAAGGCCGAAAAGCTGGGAAAAAAACTTGTTTGAAGCTTGGACCTTGCGACTGAGCTCTTCGCAGTCAGGCATAAAACGTTTGCCTGATGCATCGATCAACTTGAAGAAGCGATACAACATTTCTTCGCGGGTCGAAACCGCGATCGAAGTCCCCAGGCCCTGTCGACGGGTCACTAACTGTTCGGCGGCAAGTTGATCCAGTGCTTTACGAACCGTACCGGGGCTAACACCCAGCTCTTGCGCGAGCTTAGGCTCAGATGGAAGCATCTGGCCGGACTTCCAATGACCATCGGCAATCCGGCTCATCATGATCTCAACGACCTGCTGATATAAGGGCCGCGCCAACGTTTCCATGTTTCCTGTAGTCAAACCACCATCCCCACAATGATAATGCTGATCTTGCTACATGAACTGCAGTCTTATATAAGATATAAGACATAATAACTCATTTCAGAAAAATCGCAACCAAGTATTTTTTGGCGCAAAGCGGAATTGACATAACAATGGAAGAGAACCACACATGAGTTGCAACATCTCGCCCTTCGGCAGATCCGACAGCGGCACAGATGTTTCCGAGGTGACGTTGTCCGCTGAAGGTCAGAAATTAAGTGTCTTAACCTGGGGAGCTGTTATTCGAGATTTGTGCATATCTGTGGGTCCTATAGAAAACCGTACAGTTGTTCTTGGGCTCAATAATATGGACGATTATCTTAAGCACTCTCCGCATTTTGGCGCGATCGCGGGACGATGTGCAAATCGAATTGCGGGAGGTCGATTTGCACTGGATGATGATGTTTTTGAAGTAACAAAAAATCAAAACAACCTTCATCACCTCCACGGCGGGCGTCATGGATTTGGCAAAAGAAATTGGGACCTGGTCAGCTATGACGACGCGTCCGTCACCCTGCAGATTAATTCTCATGATGGCGATGAGGGATATCCTGGCGCCTTAAAAGCGGAATGCACCTATCAACTCCAGGTCAAGAAAAAGCAGGTCGCCCTGTCGGTCCTGTTAACAGCGACAACGACCAAACCAACACTTGTTAATCTGGCGCAGCATTCTTATTTCAACCTTGATGAGACGACAGACATTCGCCGACACAAACTTCAGATCAACGCAAAAAGCTACCTACCAACAGATCCAAATTTCATTCCAACTGGCGAGATTAGGGACGTCGACGGGACCGCCTTTGACTTTCAAAATGTCCGCTTGATACGGCAGCATGACGATCCGAATGCACAAACCTACGACAACAACTTCAACATAGCAGATCGAAAGCAATCGAGTCCGCGCTGCATGGCGACACTGATGGGTTCAGACGGTCTGTCAATGGATGTCGTTTCTGACCAACCGGGCCTGCAATTCTATGATGGCGCTCGGGTCAATGTTCCCGCTAAGGGGCTTTTGGGTGAACCTTATGGAGCGTTTTCGGGTGTTTGCCTTGAGCCTCAAATTTGGCCGAATTCACCCAACAATTCGCATTTTCCGCAGGCAGTTCTCAGGCCCGGCGAAACCTACCGGCAAGAAACGATATATGTTTTTCGAGCATCCTAAAGAACCCGCGCGCACATTCCGTTCATGCGATTACAGTAAAAATGTCATCTGACTAAACTTCAGAAAGTGCGACCCATCGCTGTTCGTCGTAACTTCGCCATGTCGCCTCAACCACTCGGCTAACCTCTAACCCGTCGCGAAAGGTTGGCCACACATTTTGGCCGGACTCTATCGCACCCAGAAAATCCTTGGCCTCTATAATAATCTGGTCTTGATATCCTGTGCCATGCCCTGGTCCCTGACAAAAGGCTGCATAGTTCGGGTGTTCCGGCCCGGTTAGAATTTTGGTGAAACCCTGTCGGCTGGATGCAGTCGTACTGTCATAAAACCATAAGGCGTTCTGATCTTCCTGATCAAAACAGATTGCGCCTTTTGTCCCGTATATTTGATAGGCATAACCCATCTTTCGGCCAGTTGCGACGCGACTGAAATAAAGACCCCCCATAGCCCCATTTTCAAACCGGCATAAAAAATGTGCGTGGTCGTCATTGGTAACTTCCAACACTGCCCCTCTTGCCGGGCGTTCGGCGTGAACGGTTTGGGTGTCACTCACCAAACGCTCAATGGGTCCTGCAAGTGCCAGGGCGGCATTAATCATATGTGGAGCCAAATCTCCCATTGTGCCGCTCGCCCGTCCCTGCGCCCGCCAGTTCGCCTCCGTCTGTGGATCCGCATAGAAATCTTCTGTGTGCTCTCCTCTGAAGGAGGTGATTTCGCCGATCTCGCCCGCAGCAATGATCTGACGGGCCAGTTCAGAAGCAGGTGTTCGGATATAGTTAAAACCGGTCATATTGACCAGACCCGTTCTTTCGGCCGCCTCAATCATGGCGACGCCATCGTCAATTCCGGTCCCCAACGGCTTTTCACAAAACACGGGCTTTCCTTGTGCGAACGCAGCAAGCGCAATATCTCGATGGAACGTTTGCGGTGAAGCAATGATCACCGCCTCAACGGCGGAGTCTTCAACAAGGACACGCCAGTCGGAGGTTGAGCGCCTAAATCCGAAAAGAGCGGCCTTCTCCCTTGCCCCCTCTTCGGTCGTTGTACAAATCATTTCACAAACCGGGCGGAGGTTAGTCTCGAAAACCGCGCCCACTGCATTGTATGCGGCGGCATGGGCTTTCCCCATATACCCGCCACCAACAATTCCAATCCCAATATCAGGCATTTCACCTCCTCCCTCTTACATAACGAACGCCAGGAACACGTTCGCGCTCATCCCAAAAATATTTGCTAGGGAATTGTGACATCCGTCAAGAACCGTTTCAGAATTTCCGATGTGACCTGCTCTGAATAGAGCGCCGGTCATGAATAAGGTTTCAACACTCTGATCGGAGCATTGTACTCAACAGAGAAATCAATCTACAGTCAGAGCATATTTCGATAGGGGGAACGATGGAATCGAACGGCGTCTGGTATTCGCAAGAAACATGCAGCATCGATGAATTCAAGCGATGCGTGTCAAATGACACATCAGCGAAAAAGCTGAAGTTTGCCGACGATATGACAAACAGGATTCCCGTTTACGATTGCCACCATCTTCGCAAGCTTACCGGCACTATCGCTTCCAAACGTGACGTTATGACGGAGCTCGCCGCAGTCCTAATGGAAGGTGCCGGTATATTTGTTATGAAAAATGCCTTTACGGATCTGGTCGCCGTGGATGACGCGACCCGGGTATTCAATGACATTATCGAACAAGAACGCGGAATCGTTGGCAATGAAGATCATTTTGCCAAAGCTGGGGCCAATGATCGAATTTGGAATGCATTGGAAAAGCTTTGTCTTAAGGCACCAGACGTCTTTGCACGCTATTACGCAAATGACATGCTGGCGTTAGCATCTGAAGCCTGGCTCGGGCCAGCCTATCAGGTCACCTCACAAATCAACGTCGTGCGTCCGGGTGGCGAAGCCCAGCAACCCCATTGCGACTATCATCTCGGCTTCCAAACTGCAGATATGGCCAGTCTTTATCCTGCCCACGTTCACCAACTCTCCCGGACATTAACTCTTCAAGGCGCGGTTTCGCACGGGCACATGCCGGTTGAAAGCGGCCCAACGAAAGTTTTGCCGTATTCCCAAACCTATGCCGCAGGATACATGGCTTGGAGAAGACCTGATTTTCAAGAGTACTTTGAGGCTAATTTTGTGCAAATGCCGCTCGAAAAAGGCGATGCTATGTTTTTTAATCCGTCACTGTTTCATGCTGCAGGTTCAAATCGGACAAATGACATAGAGCGCATGGCAAATTTACTGCAAATCTCTTCCGCTTATGGAATCGCAATGGAGGCGATAGATCGCCGACGAATGAGCCTCGTTCTATACCCGATTTTACAAACAGCCCTGACATCAAGGAAACTAACAGAGCAACAGTTAACATACGTTATTGCCGCCGCTGCGCATGGCTATTCGTTTCCAACGAACCTCGATGAAAATCCTCCTGCTGGAGGCCTTGCGCCTAAGTCTCAGCAAATGCTACTGCGCGAAGCCCTTGCAAATAACCTGGACAGCAAGACACTTGCAACGTTGTTAAAATAACCTACCCGTTCGTAGGGATACTTTTGCTGGCAAAAGGCCGTCAGAGAGCTTCGCACTTTAATCGCGACGTTGCGCTGTTTAGGAATGCTGAAAACCAGGGCAAACGTCTAAAGCGACATCCGTCGCGCACTCCGCATGAGGCGCAACGGATGGAACGGAACTTGAAAGTATCCGATCTAGGACGCTTTTCTGGTGGTATCTTTCGAAAACGCCTTAATAAGGCCAAAGACCTTATCTTTCACATCACCGTCTGGCATCTCGCCAAGCATCCGCGCGACACGAATGGTGCGATCCGGCAAAGCCGTTTCGTCATCGACCTTTACGTTTTCAATGTGCGTATCATCAAGCCCTTCATAGAAATACGTAATCGGAACACCCAGTACGCGGGCAATTGACCACAAGCGAGAAGAGCTAACACGATTGGTTCCGTTCTCGTACTTCTGAACCTGCTGAAAACTAATATTAAGCTTTTGTGCAAGACCACCTTGCGTCAAATTTTCTACGAGCCGGGCCTGGCGCAAACGACGTCCAATTTCAGCATCCAAATGGTTTGTTACTCTCATGCGAACTCCAATTCAAAATATACGACTTATGATTCAAAAAGAACGAACCGGTCTCCAACTATGGCATTACTAATGTGTAGTTGTTTGATCAGCGCTGCCGTATTTCCTGATCTGTTGCCGGAACTTACACGTATAAGACGTATTCATTGGCGAACCTTGAACCATCAAGCAAACAGTGCTGACAAATAATGTGCCATAGTATATAGATAATCGCGTCAAATTTGTAAATTGGCGAATTCTTCTCAGCAATTTTGGAAAGTTTTTTTACATTTTCTGACAGATTTCATACCATGTTATGATATAATGTAATGCCAATTATAATTGGTCCACAACAAATCTAATAAAGGTAGATTTGTCACAATTCAGGAGCATCATCTCACACATGAGTAAAATTGATCTGAGTGCCGCACTGGTTGTGTTTGACGAATTTCATAAAACCCGCTCTATCAGCTCTACAGCTGACAATTTAGGCATCTCCAGATCAACCGTTCGAAGCCATATAGACCGTTTATCCCATGAACTAAACAATGGGGAGGCCTTAACGAACCGCGGAAAATTAACCGAACAGGGCGAAAACCTGTACGCAAGAATCGAATATGAATTAACGGCTTTCGTAAAAAATATGCGTGCCATTGAAACCACGCCAATCGTCAGCGGCCCTTTTGCCTGGGCCAGTCAACGCCACAATGTAACGCTACTGGATGACAGACAAAAAAGTGTGCCTATTATCTATCACGCGTGGCAGGCATGGCGGTCGGGGAGTTTGAGTCTCGACAGCGTGCAGATGAGTTCACTGGTCCCCTGGTCTTTAATTTTCAGACCCTGGGGCGATAGCTGGATGCTTGTTGAAATCGGTCAAAAATCATCCTTCGCGACCTGGTTTGGTGCGGAACGCGCCCGATACTTTAAATCCGAAGTGCGTCAACCTCATTTAACCGGAAACATGTCCCATCAAGAGACGACCCACGCCTACAATGAGGTCGCACGATGGGGCACCCCAATTCTTCATCACATCCACGCTAAAATCCCTAGGTTCGAAGGTGAAGAGAACCAGTGGGTGTCCTATCAACGGCTGATCTTACCTATAAACTGGCGGGATGAAGCTGGATTGGCCGTTTTTACGGCACGCACGAAGAATATAATCATTGATACCTTGCCCAGTAATGACTTTTGCCCCATGGACGATGAATTAATCATGGAAGAAGAACCCAAGATTTCGGGAACGCTTTAAATGGATTCGTCCATGTCTTCTTATAATCTTTGAATATCTGGCAATGATCCCGCGCAAACAACACCCGCCTGCACCTCAAGCGACGAATATGCTATCGGCATTCAAAGGTTAAAGGCCGCGTTAGAATTTTCGTATTTACCAAAACCAACAAGGCATCCTTGCCAAATTGACTGCAGTGTCTATTGGCTTCATCGTAGACGTCAGCAGGTTCCTGCCTGTTGCCCTGTGCCAAAGTAATCCCGTTTTCATCCTTGGCATAGACAATACCGGTTGTGTCACACGCACCGAGAATAAAAACGGCCAAAAGTGGTGCTCGTAATTTTCTAATCAGGCCCATAACACCCATCAATTTTCTAAGACTTTTGATCTGTCTGCCTCAAACTATAACGCCCCCCGCTCCCGCTGCGCAAACATCACTTTAAAGGGGCAGCCAAACAGAAATCCAGTCGATTCTGATACACGCAAAACGGACAGGCGCTGTTAAGTAGCATGGATAAAACAATTCCCATGTTGCTCGAATATTGTTAGGGTCAATGTAATCGGGTGCTGAGCAGACCGGAAACTAAGTTGGCTCTTATCTTTCGGCTTGAGAAAGGTATGAATATGGCCGTTACCTCTCCGAAACTGTTACACGACATCCGTTCTTATTTCATATCCTCTTTCGCATCAGCTTTCTTGCTGATCGCGACCAGCGTTTCTTTTTATGGTCTCGCAAGCGCACAAGAAACACCTCCTGCCTTTGAACTATCATCATCAGAAAAAGCCTGGTTGGCTGCGCATCCTGATATCCGTTTGGCCATCGATATCGACTGGGCCCCGTTCGAATTTGTTGATAATGAGAATCAATATAGAGGAATGGCTGCCGAGTACATCCGACTTGTCGAACAACGCCTGGGCATAACACTCATGATCGATAAACAGCGACCGTGGGATAAAATGGTTGAGGCAGTAAAAAACCATGATCTCGACGCCTTCTCCTTGGTTGTTCGAACACCACAGCGCGATGCGTATCTAAATTTTACAAAGCCCTACATGTCCTTTCCCATGGTCATAGTGACCCTCGACGAAGAACCGTTCATTGATGGTATTGAGGCGTTGCATAACCGCGTTGTCGGCGTCGTAAAAAGTTATGCGTCTCATGACTTGTTAACTCGAAACCACCCGGACCTGCAACTTCGGCCATCACAAAACGTTCGCAAGGGCCTTGAGGCTGTTTCAAATGGCCAAACCTATGCCTTCGTTGGAAACCTGGCAGTGGTTGGACAAGTGATCCGGGATGAAGGCCTCTCCAACCTTAAGATTTCCGGACAAACTCCCTACCGCTTTGAACTAAGCATGGCAGCTCGCAAAGACTGGCCGGAGTTAATTCCAATACTTCAAAAAGCCTTGGACTCGATATCCATCGAAGAACGTGACGCAATATACGACCGATGGATTCGGCTGACATTTCACGAGGAAGTCGATTATCGACTGATTTTCCTAATCCTGGCAGGAGCGTCGATGATCGTTTTTGTTATCTACTCAAGAAACAGAAAGCTGCGACGCGAGATGGATCTTCGGCACGATGTCGAAATCGCACTGAAAGAAAGTGAAGAAAAGTATCGGGCCATGTTCACATCGGCCAACGTTGGCCTGGCATTATGCAAAATGGACGGGACTCTTCTGGATGTGAATGAAGGGTATTGTCAAATTCTTGGGCGGTCGAAGCGCGAAACGCTAGCCCTGACATATTGGGATATTACACCCAGCGCCTACGCGCCTCAGGAAGCGCTGCAATTGGAATCCCTGAAAAAGGATGGCAAGTACGGGCCTTATGAAAAAGAATATTTGCGTTATGACGGCACCACTATTCCTGTTTTACTCAACGGCTCTTTAATCCAAACGGCAAAGGGAGAAGATCTCATCTGGTCTGTCGTTCATGATATTTCGGATCGAAAGAAATCAGAAGAAAAAGCCTTGTCTGCAATGGTAAAGGCAAAAGAAGCGAGCAGAGCGAAATCTGAATTTCTAGCAAACATGAGCCACGAACTGCGAACCCCATTAAATGCCATCGTCGGATTCTCCGAGGCGCTCATACATCAAACATTTGGGCCTTTGGGAAGCGTCAAAAACCTTACGTCGGTGTCCTCGATTAACGAAGCGGGAAAGCATTTGACAGAAATCATCAGCGATATTCTCGATATTTCGAAGATCGAGGCAAGTGTACTGGATGTTGATGAGGAAGCGATTGTCCCCTTGGACATCGTGACTGAAGCGATAAGAATGATCCGACCCGATGCGAATAAGCGGAGTATCACTATACTTAAAGAGTGCCCGGAAGAATCGCCCGGCTTGAGGGCTGACCGGGTTCGTGTAAAACAGGTTTTGTTAAACCTTCTCAGCAATGCCATCAAGTTCACACCCGAGGGCGGAAGCATTACAGTGCAGACGGCCTTCGATGATGATGGCTGCCATGTGTTTAGCATTTCAGATACAGGCATTGGCATCGAAGATGCCGACGTCTCAAAGGTCCTGGAGCCTTTTGGGCAAGTGGCAGAAAGCTTCAAACGAAACCATGGTGGCACAGGTCTTGGTCTGCCGATCTGCGATTCCTTGATGAAGCTTCACGGCGGGACCCTAACGTTGGAAAGTAAAATTGGGCGCGGCACCACAGTGACGGTGAGATTTCCACCTGAGCGAACAATGACGGCAGAGGCCACGGAAACAGGACACCCAAGATAAAGGCTGCTCAACAATTGAGTGTAAAATGGGAGAAGAAATGAATTATGGCGCAGTATATGCAAGCAGTATATGCAAAACGAATATAAAAGGCGCCGACGTCGGCACCTAATGTGTCAATAGTCGACTCCCACTTGCACATGATCCAACCAGGAAATGACCTATGCAGATATCGACAGACTTTATAGGCCGTGAACAAGAAATTGTTGAACTGTTTAGTTTGACCTTTAGCGCATCGGAAGGCTCTGAGGAAGGTGCCCGAATAGGTCGCTTGGTCCATGATCTTTTGCACAGCACCGCAGGGGACGATCTATATGTCTTCTTGGCATTGAATGCGAACGATCTGATCGGAGCCGTGATCTTCACACGGTTCGCCTACGACCAGGACCCCAGAACCGTTTTCCTGCTTTCGCCTTTAGCCGTTGCGACCGAACACCAGCGAAAAGGGATTGGGCAAAAACTTGTAACTGAAGGTTTAAACGCTCTTAAACACACCGGCATCGATATCGCCGTGACCTATGGCGATCCCAATTACTATGGGCGTGTCGGTTTCATTCAAATAAGCGATATCATTGCGCAACCGCCGTTCAATCTAAGCATGCCCGAAGGATGGCTTGCACAATCTTTAAACGGTCAAACGTTAGCCCCCCTAACGGGACCCTCTCGTTGCGTCGCGGCTCTCAGAGATGCAACACTCTGGTAAGTTCTGAAGCTAATCAAGGGAAAGCCCCTTGCTGGATGAAAGGTCAAATCCGAAGCTTTTTCTTTTCTGGATCAAAATCTGCGAGCGTTTCATAAAATCCGTCTGCGGACCCCACCAAGCGCGTATCGGGCGTCGTATTAATCGATTCATTCTTTCCCGGATACGGCATATTACTGAGAAAATTACGCATGCAGTTGATCCGGGCCCGTTTTTTGTCATCGGAACGGACCACTGTCCATGGCGCATCAGCCGTATGGGTATAAAAAAACATACTTTCTTTTGCTTCCGAGTAATCGTCCCAACGGTCCAGCGATTCAAGATCAATAGGGCTTAACTTCCATTGTTTTAAAGGGTCCATTTGACGAGATTGAAAACGTCTCAATTGCTCTTCGCGGCTAACGGAAAACCAATATTTGAAAAGCCGGATACCGCTGCGAACGAGCATCCGTTCAAACTCCGGAACCTGGCGCATAAACTCCATATATTCGGCCGGCGTACAAAATTCCATAACCCGCTCGACCCCAGCTCGATTGTACCAGGATCGATCAAAAAAAACGATCTCGCCTTTGGTTGGCAATTGCTCAACATAACGCTGAAAATACCACTGCCCCCGTTCTTCGTCGGTCGGTTTCTCGAGTGCCACAACCCGTGCACCGCGTGGGTTCAAATGTTCTGTAAAACGCTTGATCGTTCCCCCTTTACCGGCCGCATCGCGCCCTTCAAAAACACACAGAACGCGTTCACCGCTCTCCTTAACCCAGTTCTGAACCTTCAACAACTCAATCTGCAATTCCTTTTTACGGGCCTCATACTGATCGCGTTGCATGCGTTTTTTGTATGGGTAGTTAGCGGGCAATGGGCTTTTCTTTGTTTTCACAGGCGCTTTTTTTAACAACGCATGGCGCGCTTGTTCACCGTTCATTTTTTTCGCTGATGTTGCACCCGTTTTACCCGGCTTAGGTAATTTGGCGACGACAGCAATTTTCGATACTTTTTTCGAAGCCCGCTCATTTTTTTTCGATGTCATATTCCCATCCTGTTTTACAAAATCATTCGAAACCATATCTTAACGTGCTCAAGGCGCGTATTGATTTGAATTCAACGACTATTCGCAGATCTATTTTTTAGACTTTTTCTTTTTATCGCGGGCCTTCTTCGTCACTGACTTCTTTTTATCGCCGGTCTTTTTGACGGCCTTCTCATTGAGTGCTTTTTTCTTGGCGGCCTTTTTCTTTGCTTCCTTCTTCTTGGCCTCCTTCTTGGCCTCCTTCTTAGCCTCCTTCTTAGCCTCCTTCTTGGCGTCCTTCTTGGCGTCCTTCTTCTTGGCCGCTATCTTGGCTTCCTTCTTCTTGGCCGCTTTCTTTTTTTCCGCTTTTTTATCGGCCTTTTTTGCGGTCGAAGCCTGAGCCGATTTCTTCTTTACATCACTTGATTTAGAGCCTTTCTTCACGGCATCTTTCTTCTTCGTATCTTTCTTTTTGGCTTCATCCTTGTCGGTCTTCGGGGCCTTTATGCTTGGCGTTTTAATCTGCTGAGATGCCGGTTCCGTTGACGTCGTTGCTGCGGATTTTTCAGACAGCGCAGGCACTTTAGCAGCAGGCTTCCTGGTCACTGGCTTCTTAGCCACAGGTTTCTTAGCCACGGGTTTCTTAACGGCAGGTTGCCGGGTTGCCGGCGTCGTGGTGGCCGACTTGGTCACGACAGGCCTTCGGGTCGCTGGTTTAGGGGCAGTCGACTTTCTGGTTGCCGTCGATCGGGATACCGGTTTTTTAACTGCTGCTGTCTTCGCCTTCGGCTTTTCTGCCAATAATTTTTCTACCATAACGTTTCCCGTCCCTGTCCTGTATTAACCAAAAGAATCTGTCACCCGGCAAAGCGGTCGCACAACGATCTCCGGTATGGCCCGCTCAAATCGTCGATGAACCGTGAACCGATTATCGGAACACCTGATTTTATCAACTGTGAAACAAGTTTAATAAGAACATGCCGTCGGTGCCATGATCTGGATCAAGATCGCGGTGCAGCACATCAAATTTATGGAGAACCAATACCGTTCACGCCATAACGATGTGCGATAAAAATATAGGTGGAGTGGACCTTAAGATTCTGGGTTACGTTTTCAGGGATATGTGACCATAGAACGCAAAGCCGTCCAGACAACCTGCGCCGTTTCAAACCGTTCCCTTTTAGGTCGCCTGCTTATTCAACAGGCTTTCCATGATACAATCGGCCAGTTGTCGGACATTGGTCAAATGATGCGACAAACCATTGCCGACCTTTACATGACCGCAATAAAAAGAATCACCAATGGGGATCGCTGGCACGTTGTGAATTTGCGGTAATTTTCCCGAACCCAATTTGATATGAGGCTCCCAAAGAAAAGGCCTTTCGATCCATATCTCCCTATCCCCGCTATTGAGTTCGCTCAGCAATGCAAACAATGACGATATTCTGGGATCCAAAAGATTTGTATTTTCGTGATCGATTTTCATTAACGGCTCTAAAGGGATGCGGCGCGACACTACAGAAAAGAGCCTCTCGTAATAAATCGGATCAATATTTAGGATAATGATAATTTCGTTTATGGGCGCCGCTAACTTTCCGGGCCAAACGTAAAAGAGATTATCTTCGTTTTGTTTCTTAACAAACTCAATTATGGGTTCGTAAAAGTTGATCGGTATGCCCGTGATTTTGAACATGGCATACTTAAGTTGATTCCCCTTGTAATGAGGATAGTGACGCCCATTTATTTTGACTAAATTGAAATCCAGCGTTTTATTTTTTTTGTACTGGAACTGTTGTTTTTTAGGTCCGCAGAAACGGTAAAATTTTCCGGTCCGTAATCGGCTGAATACAGATGGTCAATTTTTGCGGCCGTCGCGTCCACAACCAGGTGCGCCTTTGTGGCCTCAATAAAGCGCGTATCCAGATCCGGATTAACGTAAAATTTGACGCCCCGTTTTTTACAGCTCAGAAATAAAAATGTTTCGAACACATGGATCGGGACGCCCATAAAGGCTTCCGCACCGAAACTTCGGAACAGATCAACAAGTTCTGGCTCGACAACGCCCTCAATCAAATGCAGGGGAATGTTGGTGAGCCAGTTTCGCGAATACGGTTTTTTAACGCCATCCCGATCTCCCCTATTTTCGCACACCACCAGACTAACAGCGTTACCAAGTTTTCTTTTTAGAACATTCGCTAAAACAAGCCCCGCGCACCCGGCCCCGAGTATGACAAGGTTAATTTTGTCTCTGCTCAAGTGCTCCTTTACAGCAGATATTCTTTCGTCATCGCCAGTAAGGGAGATAAAGCTGTCGTGAAGCATTTCGGCGTTGTTCATTGAAACTGTGTTCAGGACGAAACGCCAACGCGATTTCAGATCTCTGATTTCCGCCAGTCTGTCGAAAAAATCACCCCCGTCGTCAACGATAGGCACTTGGGGTGCGTCTGGCTCCGGCAGATTACTGGCTATTTGGGATGGCGGACGGAGAAACTTATGATCCATTTCGCCAAACAAAAAAGGCTCGTCAGCGGCAAGGGCGAAATGCCATCCCTTAAACGCGGTTGCCAGAACATCATTTGTTTGATTGTGTCTGAAGTCTTCCAGGTCTTGTATCAGATGGGCTGAGTTAAATGACAACAAACTGAGAGCCCCTTTATCATAACATTCAGACACCTTCTTATCGGCAAAGCATTAAAATACACTTTAGAGAGAGGGGCCACGCTAAGGTCTGTCTGCCCAAGTTTCTCTAAGGACATCAAGGCTGCTGGAAGCCCTTGGCCACGAAGAGCCGATCACGTCCATTGAACCAAAACCCCCGCACAAAAGCGCGGCCTTGTGATGTTTCGATCGATACGTTTTTCAGAAGAGCCCTCGAAGTATTCCGCCATCAAATTTAAAATGGCGACCCCTACGGGAAGATGCCCCATTACATAAATATATTTAATTAATTCAGTATATTAATAACTTACAGTGTGATACCGTATACATAAACCGTATACACATACTATGTTTTGGTAGTTAATTATGCCACGTAAGTCTAAACATTCATATCTTAAACTGCACCACAACACATGGCATTTCAGGTATCGCCTTCCTTCTGATGTTCGCCATGCATTTGGTGGCAAACATGAGATTATTAAGTCTCTCAAGACCGATGATGTTAGGGAGGCCGAGAGACGTAAATACCAGCATCTTGACCTTATTGTGAATAGGATCAAAGCGATCCGTACAGGTGATGACACCAGCTTGCACAAAGCTGCCCTGTATTGGCGTAGCCTTATGAAAGAAAGTGATGAAGCACTTGGTGAGCTTGCGAGTGAGGCCCTTGATGAGGCCGTGAACACCTACATTGATGGTGGATGGTCAACAGTACTTGGCGTGGCTGGCCGCAATCCAGATCAAATAGATGCTATTGAACGCAGCCCTAAAGGTGATCGCGTCCTTGAGTTTATGGATATCGCTTTGGGCAAGAATGTTCCCTCGGGAACGTATATCTCAGACTGGGCGAAAGCCTACGATGTAAAGGCAAAGACACGGGACTTAGCCGTTTCTGAAGTCAAACGGTTTGTTGAAGAGTTTCCGTATTTGAATATGATTAACAAGAAAGCTGTCACCCAATGGATTGCGAAGAAGCGTGATGATGGTGCTGCTGTATCCACAATACGGAGATCCCTAACCCACATCGGCCAATACTGGCATTACCTTCAACGTCTTGAAGAGGTTCCAGACGAGTACAATCCGTTCACTGGGCATTCATTAAAGAAGAAAAACGGGGGGCAAACAGATGTTGTTGGGTTTACGCCGGATGAAGTCGTTTCCCTCCTTGATGCAGTTAAACAGAAGAACGACCAGCAGCTTTTGAACTTGATCATCATTGCGGTTTACTCGGGCATGAGGATTGAAGAGATTTGCTCTATGAAGACGAGCAATGTCAGCAAGGACAGATTCAAAGTCACTGATACGAAGACCAAAGCCGGGACAAGGGAGATCCCGGTCTCAGATGCAATAAGCCCCCTAGTTAAACGTCTCATTGAGAATAGCAAGGATGGCTACCTGATAAGCGACCTGACAGCTGGAAGTTATGGCAATCGCAGCACAGCAATAGGTAAACGGTTCGGAAGGTTGAAATCGGGCTTAGATTTCCCATCCCGTTCCCATGTGTTCCATTCTTTTAGACATACTTTCTCCACGGCCCTACTCCGCACTGGGGCAAACAGCATCGTTATCGACTTTCTCATGGGCCATAAGTCGGACAACTTGGCGATCGACACCTACAGTGATGGCGCGAGTTTTAAGCAGAAGCAGGAAGCCATTTCAAAGATTAACATCATTGAGAATCTCGGAGAATACATCGAAACCAAGCAAAATAGCGGAGCTGAGTGATGTCTTCCCCCAAGTCGCCTATTGAGAACTCCCGCCGTAACAATCCGTATTACTGCTCAGAGTATAAGCAGGTAAAATTGGCAGTTGATGAGCTTTACGATGTATATAAAGCCTATAAAAAACGCACTAGTAAAAGCCGTAATTATTCAATACGCAGCTCCGATATCGATAAGATAAAGCGCCACATAGAAAACGTGGTACTGGACCTATATTCGGCATGGCATGGTGATCCCACAAAATCCATAGGCTATAGTCGCGACGAGAAGCATTTCAAACGTAAGCAGCCCAAGTGGAAAAGCGGTGGTAGCTACTACGATTATCTGAATAAAAAGCCGCTGTTGAGTAAGACCTTTTTCCTGAGTGCAATCGACTTCCTGATTGATGGCGATTACGTCAGTTCAGAAACCGCCCCATCATACAAGGAAACCGCGAAGGCGAAGCTGCCACGATCAAAGTTCTCTTCGCGCATCCGAGCCAAGGAAAAGCTAATCGAATTACTACATCATCATGGCGTGAACTGGGCTGCTATCCAGACCGACCTCAACAGGTCATTCATTGTTCTCAGAGACGAGAAACGAAAGCCGATTCCGTATGATCCCGATACCAACCTGCCTATAGTGGAAATGAACGAGCGATTGCAGAAACTCAATGAAATATACGATCTGCTTTATGTTGACCTAAACATTCCAGAGGATGAACTTAAGGCCCTTCGTAAGCGTTTGGCATCAACCAGAAGCGATATTGACGAAGAAGATGACGGTAAACAGATAGACGACGATGACGTTTATGATCCAGAGGAATTTAGAGAGCCGTTTGAACTGAACAACCGTATTCTGAAGCGTAAGTTCATCAATGACTTCGACACTGGTGGGCGCTTTTATGGTGGATGGTGGCAAGGCTGCCCAAGTGAACTACGAAAACACATCACTATTCAGGGCAGGGTAACTGCTGAAGCCGACTTTTCCACTATCCAGCCCCGCATCCTGTACACAGAAAAGGGGCTGCCAGTACCTGATGACTCGTACTTGGTTGATGGTTGGGATAAACAGTACCGAGACATTTACAAGAAAGCATTCAATCAGCTCATCAACTCCAAGCCCAAGGTGAAAAACAATCTGTCGTTACTCAGCCCAGACCTGAAGCCAAAGACATTGCCTGCTGGTTGGGACGACATGAATAAGAACAAAAAGAAGAAGCACCAACTGGCTGAGTTCAAAAGGCTCACAGGAAGAGAATACACAGAGTTGCTTACAGATTTAATCGCATACCATGACCCGATAAAGAACTATTTCTTTTCTCAGTCATGGAAATGGTTGCAACGCATAGACTCCGATATAGCTGAGTTAGTTATCTTTAAGCTAGTAGGTGAGAATATACCTGCTTTACCGATACATGATTCATTCATTGTTCCACTGGATGACAAGCTCAATAACCTTGTTGAGTTGCGCAAAGCAATGGAGCAAGCCTTTGAAGATGTAATGGGAGTTAAATGTAAGATTGATACAAAGGAAATAGTGAATACCGACGAGTACAAAGCATCTGTAATGAACGTGCCAGCTGACCACTTCAGGTACAAATTGAACTATATTGAATGGACAAGCATACGAAGCAATGACTAAGGGTTAAAGGTAGGTGGTTACTCTTCAGGCCAATGAGGGCCATACAGACTGTTGAGTTACTTCATCGTATTAACGCAGCACTCCGATGGACTATATTGAGGTTATATTGGCCTTCGGTATTCAGCTAATTGATCAAGCTGGGCTCCGATGTTCTATATAGTTCTTCTTCATTACTAACCCACGAATTGATACCTGTTCAGATAGACTGTGACATATCAACATAGACCACCCAAATAACTATGTAGCCCTTTGTTATTACGACACTTCCCACTATACCTGCCGAGTATTCATTGCACCCATTAATATCCCCCGTAACTACCCGCTATCTTTCCTTTATTGGACAGCCCTGTTAGGCTGCTTTAAACACCCCACAGGAGGCCCTACAGTGCGTCAGGAGGGCCACATCAGGAGATTTCCTCAATGCACAACCTAAACATAGAACCGCTCACTGTGCAGGCTCTGAGGGCCTTGCAGAAGGACACGGAGAAACAGATTAAACTCAAAGAAACTGAAGATCGTAAGCGTGTTGTGAAAGAGTTACGCCAACTCGCTAAAGATAACGGTTATGACCTAGACGATCTGATGAGAAAGGCTAGTAAAACTGGCCCAAAGGGCAAGTTGCCAGCGAAGTACAAAGACCCTGACTCAGATACAACATGGAGTGGTAAAGGCACTACACCTAAATGGGCTAAACCCTATAAAGATCAGGGTAGAATGGTGGAGTTGGAGCTTTGAAGAGAATTCTTGTATTTCTTATTATTTTAGTTGCCTTCGATACTTCTAAGGCGAGCAGTTCAGATATTACAGGAAACCCCGTATTTGAACTTTGTAAAGAAGATGTCTTCACGTGTGGAATATTTGCAGTTGGATTTCAGTCCGGAGTTTATGTTGGTGAGACGTACCCAAGCGCGATATGCATCCCGGATACAACCACCTTAGGTCAATTGGGAGAAGTTCTTGTAAAATATATGGAGGAACACCCGGCGGAGCGCCACAAACCTATAGGGGCCATAGCATCTTCGGCATTTTTAATTGCCTTCAGGTGTAATCAGTAATTTTAGAGAATGACTATAGCTGTTCAGTATTCTAACAGAATTGTTAACCTAGGGTTATATTTAATGGTGCGTCTTTAATACGCTTTGATCAGCTTTTTGAATTCTTCAACGATGTCCGACTCACAATCCCGACCATCCAATGTGAATACTTCCGCCCCAGTTTGGTTATCAATAAAGGATATCTCATATCTTACAGCAGGACTAAAATTAAAGCATACGTCAAATCGTTTTGAGGCTACCAACAGCCTGTACCTGGAATTAAAAGTATCGTAGTTCTTTAGCTTAGTAGACGCTCCAATTTGCCCTTCAGTTATTGATGGGCCACCATCAACCATTAACTTCCAGCCATTTTGTGACAGAGCGCTTTTAAGCCCTCCTTTCAATCCCTTCGAGCCAGCTGGTACGGTTATGGTTTTATCTGAGACGTCAACGGCGGAATATGTTTGAACATTGGTTTTCGCACATCCAACTACAGCAAACGAAACCAGCAAACACAGCGCGTTCAGTCCGAGACGTTTCATAATATTAAGCCTTACATAAGATTGTTTGAAGTTCAACTTTAGCGGTTAATCTAAAAGTGTCAAACAGGACTAGTTGTTAGTTTCGACGTACTATTCTAAAGAGAAAACGTCTCTCAATAACCGACATCACCACGCCACAGCCTGACAACTGCGAACAGCAGCCCCAACGTAATTGCAGGCCAGACCACACACAGGGATATCAGCACAAATTCATGGTAGGTAATACCAAAGAACTTCGCAGCGACTAAAAACCAATTGTCGAACTCCCAATACCACGCCATGTACCACTCCTTGAAATCAGCCCAGTTCATACGCCTAACTCCGCTGTTTCAACTTGCCCTTTACTGTTCGCCTCTGCCTTTTCCAGCCACTCCTTCGCCAACTTCTCGTCTTGCTTCACGAACGTTCCTGAAGAGAGCATGTGAGAAAGCCTGAGCTGGGCATCCAAGTAATTGTTGAGAGCTGATTCGTGAAGCCAGCGCAGAGATTCCAGATCGTCTTCTTCGCAGCCTGTCCCATTGCTGAGCATCGCCCCGACTTTGTACTGGCTTTTGGCATCGCCCATGAACGCAGCCAGACGGTACAGTTTGAATTTGAGTGTTGGCTTATCAGTGGTTTTCTCAGCCAAGGAGCGGACGTATTTGGCAGAGGGCAGGTCGTTTAGGTCGCCAGCTTTCTTGATCTTGTCGAGCTGAATAGATACAGCTGATTTGGCCTTATCAGACATCACGCATTTGCCAGCGGTCATGTCCTCGATCATTGCAGACGGACACTCAAGACCTGACAAAACGACACGGCTTGAGGACGATGATTGTGATGGAGACAGAAAGGCCAACGAAGATACGACAGCAACGACCAGCCCGGCTGATCCGATGGCACCTCCGACAAAACCAATCCCGAGATATTTCCACACTTTACGAGACGACATGGGACTCTCTCCGAAGGCGCTTGTTTTGTTGCCATAGGAAAAAGCATAAATACATCAGGGCGAGCGTGAATACGGGCCAGATCACACAGAACAGCCAGACGTTGATTTCTTCATAGGTGATCCCGAACCATCGAGCGACTTCATAAAGAGCGATAACACACCAGTTAAAGATCGCGTCAATCCAATGGATGCCACTGTTTGCCATGCTATTTCCTTTCCGCTGTCTTCCTCGTGGGATAGGGCCGCTGCTCCGGTTTACGTTGGCTGATCAGCTGTTGAGCCTGTCGAGTGTAGCCGTGTTTGTTCAGCCACTGGGCAGCTTCGGAGACGTCAGCGCGGTTGCCAATGCGTCTCTGTAATGCCGTTGCCAGCAAGTAAACAAAGCCAGCCTGTTTTCTGTAATGATCGCTTGCCAATTCTCTGATGCACCAAAAACCCTGATAAATGTGGGGCTATTATGGTTTGCATTATGGTCGGGATGTGGCAGCATTAGGGTGATATTGTGGGGCGCGTATAATGTTCGGATTTTCTAAAACTGATATCAACTTTGTTAACTGGCAACGTGAGTCATTTAAGATATTTGATCACGGTAATATTCCCTATTTTTCTTCCGAACAAGATGGCACTTTGGAGTTAATCTATGGCTTCGACGGAATGGATGAATTTAAAATGGGACAACCTTTTCCCATTTTATCACGTTGGTTTACTAATAAAGTGATCTCAGTTTGCCCAATACGGCTGGTTAGGATGTCAGAGGATAATTATAGATCAAAGTTGATAAATCACGATGCATTAACGATTGATTGCTCTAATATTTTAATTGTTCAAGTGTATTCAAAAGATACACCATTTTTTAAAAAGCGTGTGAGCTCCTCGGGTTTGAACAACAAACGCGATAGAGAGTATAAATTTCATAACAATCCGCACATTAATATTAATGGGGAGAGCTTTCCATTTAAGAACTATACCTTTGGTTATGATTATTCCCTTTATGAGTACCCGTGGACTACACGATTTAATTTAGTTTTTAGTGAGACCATTGACACTTGTAGAGCGTCACAAACCATGAAGGAATTTAATGAGGACATAGGTGATATTAAGAAAGTTTCGTTTGGTATTATTTCTTATGGTGGGTTTGTTGGTAGCAGACATAGGAGAGCGTCTGATTTTCCAATATCTGTCAGATTTGACCGGAATGGAAATGTTTTACTTAACCCTGAAAAGACATATTGCGAGTGTGTTATTACATGTAGTGAGAAAAGTGAGCAACCACGGTCCCAAAACCCACTCATCGACGACTTTGATGAAGACTTTGAGGACGAAGATTATGAATATAATTATGAAAAAGAGTTCATTACATTTTCAAGCGATGACTTCAAAAGCCAGATTGAAATCAGGTCACATGGCATGGATATGAATGACGGAATGTTCGGAGTTTGGTTGAAAGACATTATCACATTTGAGGGAAATTGGATCGAGTTCAGGAAGTTCTTACGTAAAGCTAGCAACAGCCCTAATGAATCCTATAAGGCCATCGCTAATAAAAGATACTAAAGACAATATGGTATTTTTAATTACTGGGTATATACGTCCACCTATTTGATCATGCGCCATTCGACAGATAAAATTCAGTTCATAAAATTGGAGTAATTATAATGAAAATACTTGGTGTAACGTGTTTTCTATGTGCATTTGCTGTTCTTTTCCCACCTTACGGCTTTCATAATTTCGAACAGTTCGCATTTATCTTTTCGGAGAGTGTTCCTCTTAAAGATTATTCTAACCTAAAAGCACAAATATTATGGCATATTTTAGGAGCAGAAATAGCTGCAATTCTTTTTGCAGGAATAGGGTTGCACTTTATCATTAAGAACAAAAGCTAACTAAGAATTTCCCTAGGAATATCCCAGCACCAGTGAAAAGACACCACAGGTACCCCACACCACCATGCTCCCCCCATCCCCATTCATTAATTATGAGGAACAACAAGCTGTACTATGGTGACAAGACTGTAATTTGTGTGGCTAAGATGGGGCAGACAACTAGATGAAGCAGTAAAACGGCTCTGTTATCGACTTCTTAATCGTTGTTTAGCCTAAACCATCTAAGATGATGAATAGATTTATGCTGTTCTACAGCCCTACCCAATAGTGGCTGTAAGTTTGAACATAACCAGCATCTTACAATCCGTATACATAAACCGCATACATAAGGTTTTTATGTATTTTATAAATATTCAATGTTTTCAATGATTTATATGCCAACTCGAAAGTTGGCGACCCCTACGGGATTCGAACCCGTGTTGCCGCCGTGAAAGGGCGGTGTCCTAGGCCTCTAGACGAAGGGGTCATCTGAGGTGTGAGGGGGTTAGTAAATGGCCTTGTCGGCAAAATCAACCCTTTCTGCGTCAAGAATACAGATTATTTTCGCCTCCTTTAAAACTGTTCGCAAAAACCACCTATTCCTGCCATTGATGACCCGGTTTTTGGCTTGTGTCTTGTTAAAATCAAGGATCAGCGCGAAATGATCTTTCCTTACCCCGGGGCGGGAAATACTATCGCTGAACGCTGCCGGGGAGGTGGTCTGTTTCAAATTCCAAGGTTGAGGTCTGTATGCTAAAAGGGAAAGTTCTGGTCGCTCAAGGTGGTGGTCCAACAGCTGTTATCAATCAATCCATGGCCGGTGTCGTTCTAGAAGCCCGTAAATTCGGATCGGTAGATCATGTCTACGGCGCACTAAACGGGGTCAGCGGCATTGTCGATGAAAACTTTTTGGATCTTAGCCAGGAATCGGCAGAGAACCTTGAGGAAGTCGCAAAAACCCCCTGCTCTGCCCTGGGGTCGACCCGCGACAAACCGGATGCCGCCTATTGCGCGGAAATTTTTAAGTCCCTGAAAGCCCATGATATCCAGACGTTTTTTTATATCGGTGGGAACGATTCCTCCGACACCCTGAGAATCCTGGCCGAAGAGGCGAAAGCCGTCGATTATCCACTCCGCTGCATCCATATACCCAAAACCATCGATAACGATCTGATGGTGAATGATCACACGCCGGGATACCCGTCGGCTGCAAAGTTTGTCTCTAATGCTTTTGCCGGTGTTTCCCTTGATAACCGGGCATTACAAGGTGTTTACGTTGGCGTCGTCATGGGCCGACATGCCGGCTTCTTGACAGCAGCAGCCGGCTTAGGCCGTAAATACTCTGATGATGGCCCACACCTGATCTATTTACCGGAACGTGATTTCGTCATGGATTCGTTCATTTCAAACGTCAAACGCGTCTATGACAAATTGGGGCGTTGCGTCATTGCTGTCTCCGAAGGCATCCATGAACCGAACGGCGCATTGGTCGCCACAAAACTGGCGAAACAGCAAGAAACCGATGCCCACGGAAATGTTCAGCTATCGGGCTCTGGTGCGCTTGCCGATCTGTTAACGGATGCCATTAAAACCAACACAGATATCAAGCGGGTCCGGGGCGATACGTTTGGTTATCTGCAGCGTTCATTCCTGGGCTGTGTTTCCGATGTGGATCAGGCGGAAGCGCGTAACGCGGGTATCTCGGGCGTGCAATTTGCCAATGACCTGTCCCGTGACGGGTCCGTTACGATCCACCGGACGGGCAATTATAAAGCCGAGTTTCGCCTGAGCCCGCTGGAAGACGTTGCAGGAAAAACCAAAGTCATGGAAGATCGGTTCATTGCGGATTGCGCAACCGATATTACGCCAGACTTTATCGACTATCTAAGACCGTTAACAGGTACGGATATGGTGTCGCCCTTCAGACTGGAGGCTCCAGTTGTCAGTAAGATCCTTCATAAATAGCGTCTTAGGAGATCAGGCACTGTCGTCGTCATTTGCATAAACAACCTGAACCCCGGCTTCCGCGAACATTTCTTCGGCGATCCGACTTTGGGTCGCCCAAGGCTCGCGAGACATATCCGGTTTGGGACCAACCACCCGTGCAATTCCGGCCTGAATGATGACGACTGCACAGCGTGCACAAGGGGGTAACGGCGTGACGTAGAGCGTACACCCCTGAGCCTGAGGACCAGCGGATATGAGAGCGTTCTGTTCCGCATGGACAACCATCTCATATTTAACAGCCCGATCTTCGAGGCGGTGGTCGTGATCTTCTACGCCTGCCGGGAATCCATTAAAACCGGTCGCAACAATCCGCTTTGATTTCGGGTCAACGACAACGGACCCCACTTTCGTTGACGGGTCTTTCGACCAGTCTGATATATATCCAGCCAAATCAAAAAATCGCTGATCCCATTTATCCAGCATTTATCATACTCCCCTTGGGTTTATCACCAAACCGGCGCTGCATCATCAAGTTGGAATTGCGGGTAGCTCCGCCCTTGCCAACGGTTGACCCGCAGTCGCCCAAGCAAGTGAAACGGTTTTCCACCATGATTCAACAAGGACTGCCCAAGGGGCGCCCCCATGCAGCGAAAGGCGATGCCGCGGGCCTGCGTGCCGCCCGGGTTCTCGATACTGAACCTTAAATGATCGACCCCTGCGATGTCGGCATGCGCAAGTCGCGCATTTGCAATCACAAATCGAGGTTCCGCATTACCAGATCCATAGGGTTCCAGGCTTTGTATCTTTTCGATCATTTGCAGCGTAATGCCGCCCGGCGCAATCACCCCATCGACTTTCAATGTCGGGACAATTCCGGCTTCCTTTACCCGCTTTCCGATCCGTTCATCGAGCAATTCCCGAAAGGCATCAAGGTTTTGGACCGGCACCGTGAACCCGGCGGCCATCTGGTGCCCCCCACCCTTTTCGATAATTCCAAGTTGGCGCGCGGCGATAACCGCCGCTCCCAAATCAACACCGACGACCGAGCGTCCGGACCCAACGGCCTTGTTGCCTTCAATCGACAGGACGCACGCGGGACGGTTAAAACGATCTTTGAGGCGACTGGCGACAATGCCAATGACGCCCGGATGCCAGTTTTCACCAGCAACAAATGCGGTGGGTCGGTCGGCGTTCTCAGCCTCAAGCACCTCAATCGCTTGCCCTAACACGTGGTCTTCAATGGACTTTCTCTCTGCATTAAACCCATCCAGACGATGGGCAATCTCCATAGCGTCAGCCGGATCATTCGTCGACAACAAGCGAGCGCCCAGTTCCGATGATCCAATCCGCCCCCCCGCGTTCACCCGTGGCCCCATGACAAAGCCCAAATGAAAGGTCCCCGGCGCTTCATCCAATCCACCCACATCGGCCAAAGCACTAAGTCCGATATTTCGACGCCGCGCCATGACCTTCAATCCTTGTCGCACAAAAGCCCGATTTGCCCCTTTGAGCGCAACAACGTCGCAAACCGTCCCCAGTGCGACAAGATCAAGCCATTGTGTTAAATCGGGCTCGGTCCGCGTTTCGTACCAGCCTGCGCCCCGCAAAACCCGGTTAACAGCAACAACCAACAAAAACGCCACACCGACAGCAGCCAAATGCCCCTGCCCGCTTTCATCATCCAACCGGTTGGGGTTTACCACCGCTGTCGCTTCCGGCAATTCAGACTCTGCCGCATGATGATCAATGACGATAACGTCCAGCCCGGCATCCTTGGCCACTTTTAACGGTCCATGGGCCATGGTTCCACAATCAACCGTGATGGTTACCGATGCACCAAGCTCGCGGAGTTTTAACATTGCTGGTGTGTTGGGGCCGTAGCCTTCTTTCATTCGGTCAGGAATATGGATTGTCGAGCGCCCGCCAACGGCGGCCAACATGCGTGCCAAAAGCGCTGAGGACGTGGCCCCATCAACATCATAATCACCAAATATGCCGATCAGTTCATTTTGCATGATCGCACTGGCAACGCGCTCGGCCGCAATATCCATATCTTTCAGGCGGCTTGGATCTGGCAAATGTTCACGGAGGGTCGGATTTAAAAATGAGTCCGCTTCCTCAAGGCCAATACCGCGCGCCGCAAGCACCCTGCCGACAACATCCGGCACCTTAAGGCGCTGTGATAAGGTCAGCGCCAGCCGTTCATCAACCGGACGTTCCAGCCACTGCTTGTTGGTCAATGACTGACTAACGCCCAAAAAACTCTCTGATTCGTTGGGACGACTGGCCTCAGCCACCCGCTGCTCGCCTTGCAAAGTCATGATGCCCTTTTATATAACGCAGCGTGCCAGTCTGCGAACGGGTGACCAGCGAATGGGTTATCGCCCCCGTCGTCGACGTCCGCACACCGTCAAGCATTGCACCGTAAGTTACGCCCGTTGCGGCAAAGGTCACATGCCCGAAGGCCATGTCGTTTGTTTCGTACTTACGATCCGGATCTTCGATTCCGGCGCCTTTAACCAGCGCAGCATCTTCCGGGTTCCGTATAATCAGCCGGCCCTGCATTTGTCCGCCCAGGCCGCGCAACGCAGCCGCTGCTAAAACACCCTGCGACGCGCCGCCACTACCGCAGTACATATCGACACCGCCATCCATTTCCGCCGTCTGAATAATACCGCTGACATCACCGTCCAGCATAATCCGGATGCGCGCACCCGTTTCACGAATTTTTGCGATCATCTGGGAATGGCGCGGGCGATCCAGTAAACAAACCACCAAATCGCTCACCTGACAGCCTTTTGCTTCTGCCAATTGGTTTAAATTCTTCTCCGGCGTGTTATCCAGGTCGACCACCCCAGTCGGCAACCCAGGACCAACGGCCAGCTTCTCCATATAAATATCTGGAACTTCCAAGAAACCGCCTTGCTCCGCCATGGCGATTACAGACAAGGCGTTGGGGCCGCCGCGCGCAACAATACTTTTGCCTTCCAGTGGGACCAGTGCGACGTCAACCTTCGGGCCATTACCAGTACCAACGCGTTCGCCCGCATACAGTTTGTCGACCTCGTTTTTTTGGCCTTCGCCAATCTGGACAGTGCCATCCATAATCATGTTATTGAGGGCCAAATGCATTGCTTCAACGGCAGCTTGATCCGCCGCGCGCTCATCACCTCCGCCCATAAGCCGCACCGCAGCGATCGCCGCCTGCTCGGTCACGCGAACAGCCTCCATGGCCAAGTTCCTATCTACATCTAATAATTCACTCATAGATGTATGTTGACCTGAATAACAGGAATTGCAAAGCCTGTTTTACATCGAAATGCATGCATACCTGGAAATCAAGATGTACGCAAAGTGGCTAATCGCAGCAGCCCTGCGCCCTGTCTCAGAAATATCAGAGAGTTAGAGCCAAACACCGGCTGGGCGGGTTCATATAAGCAGGAATTCGATAAACTTCACCACTCGGAACAGGGTGTTGAAATATCAAAAATTGTCATTATCGAGAAAACAGTATTTCAGAGGCCAGACGATCAATCAGACTGGGCTTCCCACCATTGCAAGGTATCGACAACGGCAACATCGAAATCGACCATTAGCGCACTAACCATTTCGATGTCTTGCGAATTTACTTCGATCCTCCGCGCGATATCTGCAACCTGTGTCGCAAACATCGATCCGCTGGCGCCTTTGATGGCATGCGCTGCTTCACGTATCAATTTCGCATCTTCATCCTGCACAGCCGCCTTTAGGCTCACTTGATGGGTTTGAAGGGAGGATTGGGCTTCCTTTAGCAAGTCTGCAATGACCCCATCCGGTAAAGCGCTACAAAAACGCGCAAATCCCTCTTCATTACCGACGCAATCAACATCGTCACCCGTCACTATCATTTCACTAGCGCCCTCTGGTCGTTCGCGACTTGCCTCTATGGATGAAGTCTCGTTTGGGTCGGGATTTTTACTTCGGCGTTTGGCTCGCCTATCTGTTAGCAGGTTGGCTGCAAGCGTATCTGCCAATTGCTCTTGCGTGTACGGCTTGGTCAACACATCTGCCATGCCTGCTTCCATGAACTGCGCATGGCGGTCAACAAATGCTTCAGCTGTTAATCCAATTATTGGAAGGTTCTTGCCGGTTTCCGTCGCGTGGATTGCTTTTGTTGCTTCTATTCCATTCATCACAGGCATATGTATGTCCATCAATATAAGGTCAGCCCACCCTTCTTGCGCTGCGTCTAATGCCATTTTTCCATTTGCGACGTGCTTTACGACATGTCCCAGTTTGTTCAGAAACGCTTTTGCAATAATGGCGTTAACTTCATTATCTTCGGCTATGATGATATTTAAGGGGTCGACGTCTATCGTCTCGGTGCTTGATGATCGTAAAAATATGGTCTGTATCTCGTCAGACGATGCCGCATTAAAAGGAATGTAGGCGCAAAACTTGGTTCCCACGCCCAGTTCACTCTCCGCTTCGATGGTTCCCCCCATAAGCCCCGTTAATTGTTTTACAATGGAAAGACCTAATCCAGTTCCCCCATGTTTGCGGCTTATCGAGTTGTCTTCCTGAGTAAAGGCATTGAAAATCGCACCTAACCGATCTGGCGCGATGCCGGCACCTGTATCTTCGACCTCAAAAAAGAAATGATGTTCTTTTTTTGAAACAAAGACATCGTCTGTGTTCACGTTATCATCAGCCAAACCAATCGTGAGAACAATTTGACCCCGATCGGTAAACTTGATCGCATTGCTCAATAGGTTCCAAAGGATCTGTCGCAGTCGGACCTCGTCTCCCTTAACGACCATGTCCGATTCAACTCGACTTTTAACAACCAGGTCCAACCCTTTGTCATCGGCCAAACTTTGGAACGGTGGTGTAATTGTTGAAATCAATACCGGTAACGAAAACGCTTTTTCTTCGAGCTCCAATCCACCAGCTTCAATCTTACTCATATCAAGAACATCGTTGATAATTGCGAGCAAGGTTTGCCCTGACGAAAGAATGGTATTTACTTTGGCTTCCTGAGTGCTATCCAATTTTGTATCTTTTAACAAATGAGCGATCCCTAAAACCCCATTCAAGGGGGTTCTGATCTCATGGCTCATAGTCGAAAGGAAGTTGGATTTGGCGGTGCTGGCTGCTTCTGCGGCAGTTCTCGCAAGCTCCAGCTTCTCTGCCAACTCAACAAGTTCTTCTTCTTGTTCCTTTAAATTGGTGATGTCGGTTCTGACGGCAACGACACCGCCTTCTCTGGTGTGTTGTTCCGTGACCTGCAGCCAACGCCCGTCAGGAAGTTTACGCGTTAGTTTAGGTCGAATTTTGAGAGACGGATTGTCTTTGACATGTGTATGTTCGGCATCGTCATAATAACACTCAACTGAGCTCGTATACGTTCTGACAATATCCTTTCGAGGCATGTTTGGGACCAATAGATTGGAAACTTCCGGGTAAAAGTTTCGATGGGTCGAATTGCAGATCACAAACCGGTCATCCTTATCGTAGATGATTAGCCCTACTCCGACGCTTTCGATCGCATCTTCAATCAACCGATGGCTCTCATTTAATTTCAACGATGAAACTTCAAGATCGTGGACAATGGCGGCAAGTTCGGTGCTGGCGTCTTCCAACGCTTGTTCTTTTCGCCGAACCGATTGCGTCGTCACAATACCAATCGCACTGGCTAATAACACACCGACAACCATTAAAATCCATTCAGCGGTCAGAAGCGTACTAATCAAACGATGACTGGTATCACTGTCCTCAAGTAACAACTCTTGTTGATTCTGGGCAATACCGCTCACGTAATTCCCAGAGCCATCATCGGCACCACGCAATAAGGCCAATAATTGCTCAGCACGTGGAGCCGCCTCCGTAACCAGCAACTTTCCCGCCGTATCCCAAGCGTCAGAATTCCTAATTTGAATCATCTTATCTGGAAGAGGAAGGAAGGCATTCCGAGCTTCGGTATATTTTTTAAAGCTGATCGCCTGTCCGGGTGTTAATAGGTTTTTTGATTGCTCCAATGCCTCATAACGCTGGATCGCTTGCCCCCACAAAACATCAAACTTTTGTAGGAACGTGTTGTCTCCCGTCAACACAAAAGCTTTAAGGTTGGAGAAGGCTCGGGCCGATAGCCCGCGTGTATCGGCCATCAAGAACAACAAATTTCGCCGTTCTTCAGTTGCAGGAAAGTCTTTTTCCAATTCGATCATTCTGGTGATTTCATCAGCAAATACGGATACCAACGGCACCGCCTCTACTTCCAGAATTTTTTGTGCTGGCTTATCATCTGGCGTGTGCGCAACATTTTCGACCTGTCGCTGGTATTGTTCGAACTCAGCCAATATTTTCTTAAATTCGCGCCATAGTCGTACATTTTCCGGATTGGTCCACTGCAGAGAAAATGTATTCATTTCCCGCTCGATACGTCTTATTTCAACCCAGTTTTCAGCGCGTTCCTGCTTAAATTTTGGGGATCCAGTCAGCATATATCCGCGCAGGGACGCAAGTGAGCCGGCGATATTTGTCAACATGTCAGAGCTGTCTTTTGCCGTTGGCGCGCGCAGTTCAACAATGCGCGTTGAAATCTCGTCTATCTTCGAGGCTTCATAGATTGTGAAACTAACAGCAATAATAAGGACTAACGAGATTGACGCGAATCCGATTGCAAGCTGCTTGCTGATCGTCAAATTCAAGTTCCACTCCCGTGTTGTGCGCTATAACTCGTACTAGATGTTGGTCTAAAATTACATATATGAAGAGAAAATGTGAGTTTTCGTGTATTTATAACTGTTAACACAGGTTACAACATCAACCGAAAAAGTTAACAATATCTCGTTGGACTTCATCGCCCTGCCACTCTGACATCAATCAATGTTCCTTTGTTATTTAAATAATATGGGACGGCATTTTCGTTTAGCGTTGCTGGAGAGCCAATTAAATTGCGACGAAAATGCTTAAAAATCTGGTCACATCTTGGTTTCGGAACGGAGCGACAGATTTCAGTGAGGTAATATTTAGCCAGTTGGAGCCGCTTTGCTATAGGGTTACAACACGCAACGCCAGCAAGATAAACAAGCCACCGGTCAATCTGTTTATCAAAACACTTCTTTTTTGCAAAACGCTCAAGACAGGACCGTGTGACAAGGCGACCGCGACAACTGTGTACCACAAACCATCCACTAAAGTGGCCGTCGCGATCATGATCAGATGATCAAGCAACACCGCGTCCTTGGAAACAAATTGTGAGAAAAGAGCGATAAAAAAGATCGCCAGTTTAGGATTCAGAAAGGAAATGACAGCCCCTTCCTGAGCCGCTTGCCAAACCGGCACCCTTGGACTTTCACCGACCTCAAGTGCAGATGCCGGCCCCGACCGCAACGCCTGTATTCCCAACCAAGCCAAATAGGCCGCCCCGGCCCAAGTGATCGCGATATACACATCATGGGATTGAGCGACAATCAGCGCCAAACCGGACACCGTCGCCAAGGCCCAGATACCTACGCCAGCGGCGTGAGACCAACTGGCCGCGAGACCATGTCCACGCCCGTTATTGACGGTGTGCCTAAGGACAACAGCCAGACTTGGACCGGGAGACATCGCGCCGAGGCAGCAAATGGCAAGAAACGAAAACCAAATGGCAACGGTCATCGCTCATCCTCCCTTTAGCGGCTAAAACGTGGGCGTCACTTAAGACGAAGCGCTCGCAAATGTCTCAATTCGGATCATTGTCGGCCGCTCGACGACGGCTTCAATTTTCGCAATGTCCTCAAGACAATTTAGCATGTCCGATTCTTTTGTTTCGTGCACAGTCATAACCACGTCAACAGGCTCACCAACAGACCGTTTTTGCTGCAGGACCTGTTCCATCGAAACATTATGATCTCGCATGCAAGCTGCAAATTCGGCGAACACACCCGGCTTGTCGTCAACAATCAGGTGCACATAATAAGGACCAGAGTGCTGGGACATTGGCACTGTCTGACTTGGTTTTAATGTCGAAGCCGCAACTCCGAACGCAGGGACCTTCAATCCGCGTGCAATATCGATGATGTCAGCGACGACGGCAGAGGCTGTCGGCCCGGCACCGGCACCGCGTCCTTCATAAATCGTGCTGTCGACGAAGTCCCCATCAACCACAACGCCATTAAAAACACCGGAAATATTGTTAATGGGTGCGCGTACCGGAACCATACAGGGATGCACCCTTTGCTCGATGCCATCAGGCGTTTGTTTGGCAACGCCCAACAGCTTAATTCCATATCCCAGACGTTTTGCAAAATCGATATCGACCGGAGAGACGTTGCGAATACCTTCAACGTGGACCGCTTCAAAATCAACCTTTGTACCAAAAGCAATACTGGCAAGAATGGCGAGTTTATGCGCGGCATCCACACCATCCACGTCAAAACTAGGGTCGGCTTCTGCGTATCCCAATTTTTGTGCCTCATCCAGGACATCTGCGAAAGCACGGCCCGATTCAGACATGTTGGTCAGGATGTAATTGCACGTACCGTTGAGAATCCCATAAAGACGCTCAATCCCGTTCGCAGCTAAACCATCGCGTAAAGCTTTCACAATTGGAATACCACCGGCGACGGCCGCTTCAAAAGAAAGACAAACATCCGTTTTTTCTGCCAAAGCTCCCAGTGCCGCACCATGATGCGCAATTAACGCCTTATTCGCGGTTACAACATGTTTGGCATTGGCCAGACCATCTTCAACCAGTGTTTTGGCAACGCCTTCAGAACCACCGATTAATTCAACAACGACATCAACGTGCTCAAGGTGCGCCAAAGCGGCGGCATCCTCATGCCAATCCAAGTCCGCCGTTGAGACGCCCCGATCCTTCGTTTTGTCACGTGCTGAAACTGCCGTAACAACCAGTTCCCGACCGGCCCGTGCCGAAATAATATCTTGATTTTTTTGCAAGATATCGAGCGTGCCAGCGCCCACAGTCCCCAATCCTGCGACGCCAATTTTCAGAGGATCACTCATGCTCCGTTTCCTTGCTTATCATGTGCAGCCCGCGCTTCTTTTGTTGAAGAGGCCAGGAAAGATTTAATATTACGAATGGCTTGTCGGGTTCGATGCACGTTCTCCACCAACCCAATCCGAACATGACTATCCCCATGTTCGCCAAAACCGATACCGGGCGCGACCGCGACCTGAGCACTGTCCAACAGAAGTTTAGAGAACTCCAGTGACCCTAAGTGCTGATACTGTGGCGGTATTGGTGCCCACGCAAACATCGTCGCAGGTGGTGATGGCACATCCCATCCAGCAGAACCCAACCCTTCGATCAAAACGTCACGACGTTCCTTATACAGCGCGCGCATCTCATCTACACAGGTTTGATCCCCGTTAAGCGCCGCAGTCGCCGCAACCTGAATGGGCGTAAACGCGCCATAGTCCAGATATGATTTAACCCGTGTTAATGCGGATATCAGGTTCTTATTTCCCGTTGCAAAGCCGATGCGCCAGCCCGGCATGTTATAGGTTTTGCTTAATGACGTAAATTCAACAGCGATATCCCAGGCTTTGCGAATTTGCAGAATTGACGGTGGCGGATTGTCATTGAAATAGACTTCCCCATAGGCGAGATCAGACAGAATATAAATTCCGTGGAACAAACAGAAGTCCACGACCTGCGCATAGAAATCAAGTCCAACACACTCCGCAGTCGGATTATTAGGAAAGTTTAAGACCAGCGCTGTGGGTTTGGGAACGCTATGTTGGACGGCACGCTCGAGAGCGGCAAAGAAATCCTCATCCGCAGCAACGGGCACATTGCGCACTGCGGCACCCGCTATGATAAACCCAAACGGGTGGATCGGGTAACTCGGGTTCGGAACCAGGATCACGTCGCCCGGCGTTGTGATGGCGGAAGATAGATTGGCCAGCCCTTCTTTGGAACCCAAGGTCACGATCGTTTCTGTTTCCGGATCCACCTCAACATTAAAACGACGGCTGTAATAGGCTGAAAGCGCCTTGCGAAGGCCCGGAATACCCCGTGAATTGGAATAACGATGGACTTTTGGATCAAGCACAGTTTCCCGCAATTTCTCGACGATATGGGGTGCTGGTGGTTGATCTGGATTGCCCATACCAAAATCAATTATGTCTTCCCCAGCGGCACGGGCGCGGGCCTTCATTGCGTTCACTTCTGCAAAAATATAGGGGGGTAATCGTCGGATTTTATGAAATTGCTGGTCCATGATTTTCAAATGCCTGATTGATAAGGGTGTCACAAGCAGAAATAAGGCCTACTGGCCTTATTCTGTCTTAGGTTAACAATTAAGAAGATAAAGGCAGTTAGCTCTCGAGATAAATTTCCGCTCGACGGTTACCCGCCTCACCAGTCGGCATAATCTCAAGGTATTGTGGCGCGCTGTCAGAAATCGCGTTGATTTCAAGTTGCGCTCGATCCGCTCCCATGCGCATCAATTCCTTGGCGATGGCATCGGCACGTGCTGCAGAGACCCGGAAATTAATCATTTTGTGTCTAACCGGATCTGTATTTCGTGTGCGGCTGGAGGCATGACCGACAACGCGAATTCGCCCACCGCGCTCTTTCTTCAGCTTCATGACGTTCGCAAGAATCTGACGATCTCGGCTGGATAGCCGTGCCGAACCGTTTTCAAACTGAATTGTCGCTACCTTTACGGCACCCGGTCCAATCGGCGTCATTGCCTGCTCAACATAGGTTGTTTGCGTATCCATTGCGGCAACACCTTTGGCTACGGAAGCCGCCGCGGAACCGTATCCTCTTTCGATACCCGTCGATGAAACAACGACCGTATCCGCACTGTTATCAGAAACCATTGCGTCGGCACTGGCAGGCATGGTCGTCCCTAAACTGGCCTGTGCGCGAATTTCAGCCAGACGTTTAGCGAAGCGTGCTTGAAAATCATCATGTTGCGGGGTTCCTGTAGAAGGCAGAGCGGCAGGCCGATTTGTTGCGTCAGGCAACGATGCAACGGCGCGCGCGACTTCAACAGGGGCTTTCGGTTGAGCCGCTGGTGCAGGAGCAGCCGCAGGCATTGTGTCGGGTTTTGCTGCAGGAGCATCTGCAGTAACTGTTGGCGGCGGCGCTGGCGGCGCACTCGCGACAGGAAGCTCTTCGCCCTGACGCGCAATAGCGGGGGCGTATTTACGGTCGTTCGCATTTACATCCACGCGCTTGGCGCGCTGGCGGGTGACGGCACGTTGCTGCTGTTGATCGATTCCAGAAAGCAGCGGAAATTCAGCGTCTGCCGAATTCTTGGAGGCTTCAGGTTGAGCCTCTTGCGTGTTCTCAGCCGTCGTTTCTGCTTCGTCTTCACCGGCAAAAAATTCAACTGAATTATTATACCATTGAACCGGGTTAACCGCATCGGGCACCTGAGAACAACCGGCAACAAATCCGGCCGCGATCAACGCAGCGATAGAGCCAGATAAGGATCGTCGTTTCTTATTATTTGAATTTTCGTTGTCGCGAGCCATTTTCATGACACTCCCTCAAGTTACCCGATAACACGGGGTTTGGTCCCACAAGATATGTAGAATGCCCCCAAAATAGTTAACAGAAGCCAAACACCTTACACACTTAAAGACTTGCTATACATTGTTTTTATTACAAAATCTTCATATATTTCAATGACATCTTATGACGTTTCGTCGCGATCATAGAGGAAGACACCATGAACGATCAACCACGCACATCACATTCCTATGCGGATCATGCTGAATTCTTCATAACGAAGGCCACTATTTCTATGTTTTACCCCCGATCACACCGTATTTTTTCCACCCGAAGGGCGTCCTTTTAAAATGTCTGAGCAAAAACAAACAGCAAACGGTGGCTGTCTCTGCGGCGCGGTACGTTTTCAAATAACCGGCCCCCTTCGTGATGTTGTCACCTGTCATTGCGAAATGTGTCAAAAACTTCACGGCGGACCAGGCGCCCATTCTAAAGCAAAAAAATCAGATATTAAGCTGCTTAAAAAGAGTGGCCTAAAATGGTATCGTTCATCAGAGATCGCCGAGAGAGGGTTTTGCCAAGAATGTGGATCAAGCCTTTTCTGGAGACCGGACCGTCAAGATACAACCGGCATTTTGGCCGGCGCCCTCGACCAGCCGAGCCATCTGAAAACCATTGGCCATATCTTTGTCGGCGAAAAGCCTGACTTTTATGAGATAAGCGATAATTGCCCGCAGTATTCAGGCTCATCAAACGGACAAATGCCAGGCGATTACAAATAATCAAAAACCGGTTAAGTTCGACGGGCGACATCCAGCAGTTTATCAACCCCAGCCGCTATTTCTTGCTCGTTCAGGCCCGCATAGCCGAGAACAATGCCCTTTTGGTCCACGGACGTGTCCGCGTAATAGCGCGATAGCGGCGGTGTTACGAGACCTGCGCGTTCATTCTGTCGCGCCAACTCTTGATCCGTGACCGCAAGACCTTCCGCCATATGGGCAACCAGATGCATGCCAGCTTCGTGCGGGGACACCTTAAAAAAATTCTGCTGCCGATTTTTCAGCACCTCAATCATATATTCCTGTCGCTCCCCATACAGGCGTCGTAACCGTCGCAAATGCGCGGCAAAGTATCCCTGCTCGATAAAGGCCGCCAACGCGGGCTGCAGCGCGAGGGCGGGATGATCATCTAGTGCTGCGCGCACGCGAAGGAACGGATCCACCAAAAAGTCGGGCAGGACGACGTAGCCCAAACGAAGGGTGGGAAATAAAATTTTTGAAAACGTTCCTACATAAATCACGCGCCCTTCGTCATCGAGCCCCTGAAGCGCAGAAAGCGGCTTGCCAGAATATCGAAAATCACTGTCGTAATCGTCTTCCAAAATCCAGGCTGTATTTTCATGGGCCCAGCGCAACAGTTCAAGCCGCCGGGCCAAGCTCATGGTGACGCCAAGCGGATACTGATGCGATGGTGTAACGGCTGCCAGAACAGCTTCACAGGCGAGAGCCCTCCCCTGTGAAACGGATATCCCCTCATTATCAACCGGCACATGAACAAGTTCAGCCCCGGCTGCTTTAAGGGTGTTTCTAAGCCCCGAGTAGCCAGGGTTTTCAACCCAGACCTTGTCACCCGGGTCAATGATGGTTCGGGCTATCAGGTCAAGCGCTTGCTGCGCCCCTGAAGTTATAATGACATTTTCACCACGGCAATTGAGCCCCCGTACAGCCCCCAGGTAAGAGGCAACCAAATCACGAAGCGGCCGATACCCCGACAAGTCTCCTGAAAACATCTGATCCTTTGGAGGATGACGCCAGAAACGACCAACGAGGCGACTCCATACTGCAAAGGGAAACGTATCCAGATCGGGGAGCCCAGGTCGAAATGCACGACGGATATCGCCGCCTTCCGATTGTCGTGAGGCCGCAATACCATCGAGCAATTTCGATAATTTTCCAGTTTTTAACGGCTCGTCACGAACCGTGTTATCGTGCTTGCGTGCTGACAAAAGTTCCTCAGGTAGAACCTTTGAAACCCGCGTTCCAGAGCCGATCATCCCCTCGGTATAGCCCTCAGCATAAAGCCGTTCGAAGGCTGCCAATACCGTATTTCGAGACACCTTTAATTCTGTCGCCAAGGTTCTGGACGCCGGCAGCCGGGTACCGGGAGCCAACCGGCCTGACAAAATAGCGTCGCGGATCTGGTCAAAAATCTGAATCTGCAAAGCGATGGTGGACGCTTTGTCAATCGCTACGGCAAGCAGTGGCGATTTTTGTTGGCTTTCCGACATGATGCCCCTCTTAAAATGGCTCTATCATTATTGCCTAAATGGACCTTATAACAAAGCCAATTTTAGGGTCTTATACAGCGAACGTTTTTAAAACCTCAAAAGAGAACTGACGCCATGATCAAAGAACTCCCCAGTGTGTGTCCCATGGACTGCCCCGACACCTGCAGCCTGACTGTCTGTGTCGAGGATGATAAGGTCGTTAAGGTCCGCGGATCAAATACCAACCCGTATACGAACAGTGTTCTCTGTAACAAGATTTCAAGATACTACCCGGAGTTTGTTCATGGCGAAAACCGGCTGACGCACCCGTTACGGCGTACGGGCGCCAAAGGAGACGGCGCCTTCGGACAGATTTCGTGGGAACAGGCATTTGACACAATCTACGACAATTTCTCCCAGGCCATCGCCGCACATGGACCACAATCGATCGTCCCGCTCAATTACGCAGGGCCGCATGGGATGATATCTGATTCCTCCATCGACGGCCGGTTTTTCCACAAAATGGGCGCGACGCTTCTAAACCGGGGGGCTTTGTGTGGCGGCGTCAAAAGTGAAGCTTACAAAAGCATGTTTGGCGGCATGCCAACGATGCCACCCGAACAGGCCGTTAAATCAAAACTCATTGTCATTTGGGGCAACAACGTCACCGTCTCAAACTTGCATTTTACCCGAATTGCAAAAGAAGCCCGCAAAAACGGCGCGAAACTGATCGTCGTCGATCCGAAACGGGTTAAAATTGCGGAAACGGCAGATATGCATCTGGCGATCACGCCCGGAACGGATGTTGTCTTGGCCTGGGCTATCGCATTGGAGCTGGAGCGCTTGGGCGGAATTGATCAAGAATTCGTTCAAAAATGGGTTCACGGGTTTGAAGGTTTTATGGAAGCGGCACGTCAGGTTACGGTTGAATCCGCTGCCGACATCTGCGGCATCAACGCCTATAAAATCCGTGCCTTTGCCTCTCTTTATCATAATACCAATCCGGCCGTGATCAACATCGGCAATGGCATGGAACGGAATCGTAATGGCGGTAGCGGCAATCGGGCGGCGATGGCTCTGCCCGTCTTGGCTGGTAAATTTGGCATCGAAGGTGGCGGATTGATAGGCAAGGCTGGCAATGCCTTTCCCGCGACACCGGACCGGCGCAAAGGAACTGACCTTATTCCGGAAGGCACCCGCACGTTTAACATCATCGACGTTGCAAAGCACATGCTGGATGACACACTCGAAATTCCGGTTAAAGGCGTGTTCATTTATAACCACAATCCGGTTAGCGTGCACCCGGACCAAAACCGGATGAAACGGGCCTTATCGCGGGAAGATATCTTTGTGGTCGGTTGCGATGTCGCCATGACTGACAGCATGGCCTACTGTGATATTGTCCTGCCAGCATCGACACATTTTGAGTTCGCCGATGTTTATGGCGCTTATGGTCAGCAGTTTCTTCAAAGGGCTGAGCCGGTGATCCCGCGGGTTGGCAATTCACTGCCCAATACAGAAATCTTTCGGCGTTTGGCCGCCCGTTTTGGCTATACGGATGATATTTTCACGCGATCAGATAGCGAGCTCATGGATGAGAGCCTTGACTTAGATGACCCACGCTTGAAGGGATACCGGCCATCTGAATTGCCTCTTGATAAAGCAATCCCTATGGAATTCGATGGTGGCGAAGCGACCCCTTTTGTAAACACCTTCCCAACCACCAAAAGCGGTAAGGTAGAGCTGACGTCTGTTGATCTGGCGCAACGCTTTGATCAGTTGGTACCGACCTTCCGGGAACTAAAATCCGACTTCCCCCTTTATTTGATCACACCGTCTTCGGACAAACGCATTAACGCGACATTTGGCGGTTTGAAAGCCAGCGACGGCATTCAGGTTTTGGAGATGCATCCGGATGACGCGGCTGCGCGTGATCTTGAAGAAGGAGCCATCGTTAAAGTCTGGAATGACCTGGGCGAGGTGACTCTATCCCTCAAGGTCACGGACGCGGTTCGGCCGGGTACGATTTATTCGCCCAAAGGGGCCTGGTTCAAGACCAGCGACACCGGGCAAACGACCTGCGCCCTGATTCCGGGCGATATCTATGCCGACCTTATTGGAGGCGCGTGTTATAATGACACTCGGGTCGAAGTCGCGGAAAAGGTGGCTTAGGCCAATACGCGGCGCGTGTTAGGCAAGAGCAACGCCTTTGATCAATTGGTCAGCCGCCTGCGCTGGGTTCAGTTGACGGTCCAAGGTTTGCCCCAGCAGCTTAACCATGCTGCCCCGGCTATCTTGTTCCAACAGATCGCGAAGCTGGTCCTGCGCTGTTTTCAAAATGCGCATTTCGGTTATTTCGCGCTGTCGAACCTGCAATTCACCAGATGTGTTTAAGTGTTGAAGGTGGGCTTGCATGTTTTTGCAAAGATCATCGATGCCCCTATCTGTCTCAGCACTGGTCGCGATGATCGGAACGTCCCAGCCAAAACGGTCCCGACCGCTCGCACCGAGTTTCATCATTGAATTCAGATCCAATGCGGTCTTGGCGGCATCTTCTTTATCACTCTTGGTAACAACGTGAATATCTGCAATTTCCAGCACCCCGGCCTTGATCGCTTGCACGCCATCGCCCAAACCCGGCGCAGAAACAACGAGCACACTATGAGCAGCGCGGGCAATGTCAATTTCATCTTGGCCAACGCCAACCGTTTCAATGAAAACCATATCAAAACCAGCGGCATCCAGAACATCGACGGTATCAAGGCAGGCCCGCGCCAGGCCACCCAGCGCACCCCGGGTCGCCAATGAGCGCATGAACACGCCGTCATCAAGGGCCAATTGCCCCATCCGGACGCGATCACCCATGATCGCCCCACCGCTATAGGGACTGGAAGGATCAACAGCGATGATTCCTACTCTCAATCCCGTTTTTCGCAGGGTTTTGACCATTGATTGAACCAGAGTTGATTTACCACTGCCCGGCACGCCCGTAATGCCGATGATATGGGCATTTCCAGCACGCGCATAAAGCGCAGCATGCAATTCGCCGCGTTCCGGCTGGCGAGACTCCAGAATAGACATCGCCCGGGCAATCGCCCGACGGTCCCCAGACAGGACGCCCTCAATCAGTGATGTCATCAGCATTTCGTGCATCGAGTCCATTAGCGATGTATTCGGCTGCCAAATCTCTGTACACAGGCCAGATATAATTAATCATTCCTTGATCCGATTGGCGAACATCGCGCAGATACCGGGCGGGCGACCCGGCCCACAATTGACCGGACAGCACACGTTTTCCGGGCGGCACAAGTGATCCCGCTGCCACCAAAGCGCCAGCCTCGACGACACTGCCATCCATTACAGTGGCCTGCATGCCAATCATCGCCCCTTCCTCAAGGGTGCAGGCATGAATAAGCGCCATATGTCCAATCGTTACCTTTGGCCCAATATAGGTTCCGTAGTTGCGGCTATCGACATGGATGATTGTTCCATCCTGAATATTGGTGTCCTCGCCGACACGAATCTCGTTCATATCGCCGCGCAACACGCAGTTGTACCAAATGCTGCTTCCTTTGCCGATCACCACATCGCCAATAATCTGCGCATTTGGCGCAACGAATGCGGCGTCCGATATTTGTGGCGTTTTGCCACGAAATGAAATGATGTTGTCCATGCGATTGCCGCCTGTCGCCTTCTATTTGACCAACGGTAGCAATTCTTTGAATTCTGGCGTCGCCGCCTGGCCAAGCCATTCAAACACGACCATTTCCGTCGTCACGATCCCTGCCCCGGCCGCACTGAGGCGATCCAGACACGCCTTTTCACTCTCCGGAGTCCGCGAAGAGGTGGCATCTGTGACAATAAAGATTTCATAGCCTTGTTGCATGAGGTCCATGCCCGTCTGCAACACACAAATATGCGCCTCCATGCCAGCAATAACAGCTTGTTTTCTCCCCAGAGACTTAAACGTTTCCGCGAATGTCACATCTTTCATGCAAGAGAAATGAAGCTTTTCAAGGACCGGTGCGTTACCCTGATATTTCAACAAATCCGGAACCGTCCTCCCCAATCCTTTGGGATATTGCTCGGTGAGCAACGTTGGCACCAACAACCGGCTCGCAGCTTGCATCAGCGTCCCCGCATTCTTGATTGTTTTTGCCGGCGCTTGCATGGCTGGAACCAGCCGCTCTTGCATATCAATAACGATCAGGCAGGAGTTTTGGGGGTCTATAAGCACGATCAGGCCTTTCGATTTGTTTTATGGATTAACTAACCGCAAACCAACGATAAATAAAAGCAACAACAAGGCCCTATTTACCGAGAACGATTGACTTCATTGGTGGAATCCCTAATATGCCGCTGGATTATGGCCATAAGGGTCAAACACATACCGCCGCTTATCTTAAACTTGCGGACGAGAAAAAAATATATACATGAAATTTTCCGATTTTGGTCTTAGCGAAGAACTCTTGCGTGCAATCTCAGACGCAGGATACTCCGAACCAACCCCTATTCAGGCTCAAGCTATCCCTGTCGTCCTTATGGGACGCGATGTTTTGGGCTGCGCACAGACAGGTACCGGCAAAACCGCATCCTTCACTTTGCCGATGATTGAAATACTGGCATCAGGCCGCGCAAAAGCCCGGATGCCGAGATCGCTGATCCTGGAGCCAACGCGCGAACTTGCCGCGCAGGTCGCCGACAACTTTGACACTTATGGTAAATACCACAAACTTTCAAAAGCCTTGCTCATTGGCGGTTCCAGCATGGCCGAACAGCTCAAGGTACTCGACAAGGGCGTCGATGTTTTGATTGCCACCCCGGGACGGCTTCTCGATGTCTTCGACCGCGGCCACCTGCTGATGAACGATGTGCGTACTTTGGTTATTGATGAAGCTGATCGGATGCTGGACATGGGTTTTATCCCTGACGTAGAAAAAATTGTTTCCCTCTTGTCGCCTCTCCGCACAACGCTGTTGTTCTCGGCCACAATGCCCAAGGAAATTAAATCGCTTGCCGATAAATTCCTGAGCAATCCGAAAGAAATCACTGTTAGCCGCCCATCACAAACCGCTGATACCATTACGCAGGGCCTGATTATGGTCTCGCATAATGATGGCAAACGGCCTGGTGGCGGGCAAAAGGAAAAACGCGAAGTTCTGCGCCAGCTGATGCGCCGCGATAACCCGAAAAATGCGCTTATCTTCTGTAACCGAAAGCGTGACGTTGATATCGTGTGCAAGTCTTTGACAAAACATGGATTTGAAGCCGCGCGTCTGCATGGGGATATGGATCAGGCATCGCGTATGGAGACGCTGGGTAAGTTTAAGTCCGGCGATTTTAAATATATGGTCTGCTCTGATGTTGCGGCGCGTGGTCTTGATGTCCCGGAAATGAGCCACGTTTTTAACTTTGATGTGCCCACACATCCGGAAGATTATGTCCACCGCATTGGTCGGACAGGACGTGCGGGCAATAAAGGTCACGCTTATACGATTGCCACTCGTGAAGACCGGAAATATCTGACCGGTATCGAGCAAACGACCGGATACAAAATCCCCGAAATTGATTTTGCTATCGAGACGACCTATACGCCGAAAACGGCACCGTCTGACGACGCGCCGAAAGAGGTGAAGGAAAAGCCTAAACGGCGGCGTTCGCGGGCGACCGCGTCAAGCAAACCGGAAGTCGATCCGCAAACGCCTGTTGAAGCCGTTGCCGACGTTCAGGCAGCCGATGCTCCCGCCACGGAGGACGTCGTTCCCGCTTCAAAGCCAAAGCGCGCGACCAAGGCCAAGGTTAAGGCTCAACCAAAAGAGCAACCGGCCCCGTCAGGCCCGGTCAAAGGCCTCGGAAATCACATGCCAGCCTTTTTAATGGCAGAACCGATCCCCGTGAAGAAATAAGCCATTAAAGGCGCGGCTTCTGCCATCATCACATCTGTGAACGGTTTGATAGCGCAAAAAATTAACCAAAATATTGTTTATTTTCGTTGATTTTTATAAATGCGCCGCAATGACTTAGTTTCTGGAAACGTTAGCAGTTCAACATACGATAACGTAAGACGCCTAGCCTCTATGGCAAAACTAAATGACTTCAGTTTATGTGCCGAACCTACAACGGCGCAACCTCTGGCCTCGAAACATAAGTAAAAGTCTTAGTGATGATTTGCCAACGACCATTGATTTTCAGGAGCGTCAAATAATCTGTATACATCTGGTCACCTAACGCAATGTAGACTTTTGCGTAAGCGCATTCAGGTCCAGATTGATCAATTGTAATAATCCCATCCTCACGCGGATCGCCCCGATCCGACGGCTTGGTTCGCCCCGCCACACGAGCATAAACGGTATCCATATCGTGATCCGTCATCGGGTCATGAGTAGCGCAATAGAGGTGGCACGAGGGATGAAAGATGGATTTCAATTTATCAACGTCCCCCTCATAAAAACCTTCAAAATAGGTGGCAAGGGCATTCGCGATCATCGCACTATCGTTACTCATAACTCAGCTCCCGTTTCGGTTTAAATAAGCCCCGCCAGTGGTGACGACGGATCTGCGTACATGCGTTTTGGCATTCGACCGGCTAAATAGGACAGGCGACCGGCTTCAACCGCGGCTTTCATGGCCCGGGCCATTTTGATCGGGTCCTTGGCTTCTGCAATGGCTGTGTTCATCAAAACGCCATCGACGCCTAATTCCATGGCAATGGCGGCGTCAGATGCTGTACCAACCCCTGCATCGACGATAACCGGCACATTTGATTGCTCAACAATAAGCCGGATATTAACCGGATTTTGGATACCCAGACCGGAACCAATCGGCGCACCGAGCGGCATGATGGCAACAGCGCCCGCTTCTTCCAGGCGCTTACAAATGACAGGATCATCAGAACAGTAAACCATCACCTGAAAACCCTCTTTCGTGAGCGCCTCTGTGGCTGCCAATGTCTCGATCATTTGCGGGTACAGGGTTTTTTGATCGGCCAGGATTTCCAATTTCACCAGATCCCAGCCCCCGGCTTCACGTGCCAGGCGTAAAGTACGGACAGCATCGTCTGTCGTGAAACAGCCAGCCGTATTTGGCAGATAGGTATAAATTTTTGGATCAACATAATCGACAAGCATGGGTTGGTCCGGGTCCGTCAGGTTAACCCGCCGCACAGCAACGGTCACCATTTCGATCCCGGCAGCTTCACAAGCCTGACGGTTAATATCGTAGTCTTTGTATTTTCCAGTACCGATGATCAAACGCGATGAAAAAGTCCGCCCGGCGATCACCAATGGGTCTTCGTTGGCACTTTGGTCGCCTCCACCAATAAAATGTACGATCTCCAACCGATCACCGTCGCTAAGATCGGTGTTCATATAGGTCGATTTCGGCACGATTTCCAAATTGCGTTCGACGGCCACTTTTTTGGAATCAAGGCCAATCTTTCCCAACAGTTGCTCCAGGGTCAGAGCTTCGTCGTAGGTTTTGTCTTCGCCGTTTATTGTTAAACGCATTTGAATTATCCGTAAATTTTTTGTGTTAAAGAAGCGCAGGTTTCGCTGCAAATTCGTTGGTGATTATGAGCACAGCAACAGATGCGTCAACCCACATGTCATCTTCTGAAAACTGGACAATTCGAAAAAATTAAGAGACACCTGTGTGCAGCAAGTATGGAGTCACGATGCGATGAATGCAGACGACGTCAAAGTCATTAAAAAGAATACGGCCTTTCAGGGGTATTTCCATCTCGATCAATATATTTTTAAACACAAACTGTTTGAAGGCGGATGGGGCGGCGAAATCAGTCGCGAGGTCCTGGAACGCGGGCATGCCGCCTGCTGCCTGCTTTATGATCCTGACCTGGACGAGTTGGTCCTTATCGAACAGTTCCGGCCGGGCGGCTACGCGGCCCTGCAATCGCCTTGGTTCGACGAAACGAAAGATTCCCCATGGCAGATAGAAGTTGTTGCCGGAATTATCGAAGAAAACGAAACGCCAGAGGCTCTCATCAGAAGAGAATCTCTTGAGGAATCGGGATGTGAAATTCAGGAAATCGAGCTGATCGATAAGTATCTGGTTACGTCTGGTTGCAGCAGCGAGACGCAGTTTTTATTTTGCGGCAAAGTCGATGCTCGAACGGCACTTGGAATTCACGGCCTTGCGGAAGAAGGTGAAAACATTCGTGTGTTTCGTTTGCCGCTCGTCGATGCCTACGAAATGCTGGATACCGGCAAGTTTAACAATGCAACAATCCTGGTAGCCATGCACTGGTTTCGCCATAACCACCAAAGGCTGCGCACACAATGGGCTTCGGATAGAAAATAAAATTCAGCAGGCGCTTGATCCACTCATTCGCCCCTTCTATCTTTCATGCAGACATCACGAGAACACATACAATTTCTGAGGAGCTACGCATGGATATCCGTCGCGGTTTTGTTGAAACGGTCGGCAATACGCCACTCATCCGGTTAAACAGGTTATCTGAAGAAACGGGCTGCGAAATTTTGGGTAAAGCCGAGTTCCTCAACCCCGGAAGCTCCGTCAAGGACCGCGCCGCGTTGTTCATGATTAAAGATGCAGAAGCCCGCGGAGCTTTAAAGCCCGGCGGTCTGATTGTTGAAGGAACGGCCGGCAATACAGGAATTGGTCTTGCACTTTGTGCCAATGCACTTGGATACCGGACACGGATTATTATTCCAGAAACACAGAGTCAGGAAAAAAAGGATATGCTTCGGTTGTGCGGGGCAGAACTGGTCGAAGTTCCGGCAGTTCCGTTTAAAAACCCGGATAACTATGTCCATGTTGCTGAACGAACGGCAAAAGAGCTAGCCGCGAGTGAGCCAAACGGAGTGCTATATGCCAATCAGTGGGATAATCTGGCCAACCGCCAGGCTCACATTGAAGGCACCGGTCCAGAAATCATGCGCCAAACGGATGGCAAGGTGGACGCCTTTATTTGTGCCGTTGGCACCGGCGGCACTTTGGCGGGGTGCTCCATGTATTTGCGCGAACAAAAACCCGATATCATCATCGGTTTGGCGGACCCGGCCGGAGCCAATATGTATAATTACTTCATCAAAGGTGAACTGACGCCGACAGACGGCTCGTCCATATCAGAAGGGATTGGCCAAGGCCGAATAACAGGTAATCTGGAAGGGGTACGTGTTGATAAACCATACCTTGTCTCTGACACGGAAGCTGTTCAAATCGCCTTTGATCTGCTGCAACATGAAGGCCTGTGTCTCGGCGGTTCCAGCGGAATAAATGTGGGGGGAGCGGTTCGACTTGCCAAGGAACTGGGCCCCGGACATACCATCGTCACCATTCTGTGTGACTATGGCACCCGTTATCAGGGCAAGCTCTTTAACCCGGCGTTCTTAAAGGAAAAAGGTTTGCCGGTTCCTACATGGTTGGATGCATAAAATGACATACAAAAACCCGGATGCCCTCGTCAGCACGGAATGGCTGGCCGAGCACATGAGTTCGCCGGATGTTCGAATTGTTGACGGCACGTCGTACCTACCCAATCAGGACATGAATGGTCAGGACCAATATGACAGTCAGCACATTCCGGGCGCCGTCTATTTTGACATTAATGATATTGCTGACGAGACCAACCCGTTACCACATATGCTCCCTTCTGCTGAAAAATTTTCCAGCAAGGTTCGCAAGCTCGGCCTTGGCGACGGCAATAAGATTGTCGTTTATGATGCCAACGGCGGATATTTAGCCGCTGCGCGCGTTTGGTGGATGTTTCGGGTCTTTGGCCATGACGACGTTGCCGTACTTGATGGTGGCTTGCAGAAATGGGTTGCAGAAGGTCGCCCTGTCGATGATATGCCGCCGCCAGCCCGTGACCGACATTTTACGGCGCGCACAAACCATTCACTGGTCCGCAGTGTCGAGCAAATGATAGCCAATATCGAGACAGGTAAAGAACAGGTGATTGATGCCCGTTCTGCCGGTCGTTTTAAAGGTGTTGATCCGGAACCGCGCCCAAGTGCCAAGGTCGGGCATATTCCGGGGAGCTTAAGCCTGCCGTTTAATACACTGATGGACCCAAAGAACAATTTCGTTTACCGCTCCGCTGACGAAATACAGACCGCTGTCGAACAAGCAGGTGTCGATATGTCAAAACCAATTTCTGCGTCCTGTGGTTCCGGAGTTACGGCTTGCGTCCTGGCGCTTGGCCTCTATCTGATTGGTCATAAGAACGCGGCTGTCTATGATGGTTCATGGTCAGAATGGGGGGATCATCCGGATACCCCTGTCGAAGCGGACTAAGCTCTACCCAAGTCGAAACGGATCTTACATGAGCCAAAAAATATCATCCGTCATCACCTATCTGGAGATGACGTCGCGCCCGACATCGCCTACTCCTCCCCGTCCCGCACAGAAGATCGCTCTTTTGCGTGCTGAAAATCCGCCGCTATCGTTTTACCGCTATTTGTACAACACCATCGGACAAGACTGGCTTTGGTGGGAGCGACGGAGCCTGTCCGACGACGACTTGAAAGAGATCATTCACGACGATCAGGTTGAAATTTATGTTTTATATATTGCGGGCGTACCCGCAGGATATGGCGAACTGGACCGTCGACATGGCACCGATATCGAGCTTGCCTACTTTGGTTTGATGCCAGAATTTATCGGTCAAAAGCTGGGTGGATATTTCCTGAGATGGATGATCGATCAAGCGTGGTCCTATGAGCCTGCACGTCTCTTTGTCCATACCTGTACGGAAGACCATCCTGCTGCTATTCACAATTATCAACGCCACGGGTTCTCCCCCTATAAACAGGTAACAGAAGAAATCGACGACCCACGCGCCTCAGGAACATTTGGATCATAACTATGGATATCGGTGTCGCCAAAGAAATCAAACCACAAGAAGGCCGCGTCGCCTTAATGCCTTCGGATGTAGCCCATCTGTGTAACAAAGGTCATAAAGTCAGAGTTGAGACGACCGCCGGCCTGGCATCGGGCGTTACAGATCAGGAATTTCAAGATGCCGGAGCGGAGATCACAGCGACTGCAGCGGCCCTGTTCAACGAGTCGCAGATGATCGTCAAAGTTAAGGAAATCATGCCTGAGGAGTATCCCTTTCTGCGTCCGGCACAAATCATCTATACCAACCTCCACACAGCCTTGAACAGAGAACTCACTGACAAGCTCCTGGAACTTCATGTGAGCAGCATCTCTGCCGAAGACACCCATGAGGACGGATCGCCAAATTGCCCTCTGGCGGGCGAAATTGGCGCTTTTGAGGGGATCAGACTGTGTATGGCACCTCACGGCGGCACGGGACGGCATTTTATGGAGCATTTTGGCGCGTCTCCACTTAAAGCGGTTGTCATTGGTCTAGGTGCAGTTGGGCAAGGCTCCTTGCGGACCCTGCTGCGCCTCGGTTGTTCAGTTGTAGGTCTTGATATCTCGTCGCGGGCGCAGAAAATAACTGCATTAACTTGGGCGAGCCAACCTTACCAATCAGATCACGTGGACCATCTTGATGCTTATCTTAGCGATGCCGACCTGATCGTGAACTGTGTCTTGTGGCCGAAGCACCGAAAAGATCACTTGATCGACCGTGCGATGCTCAAAGCCTTAAAACCAACTGCCGCCATCGTCGATATTTCCTGTGATACGGCTGGCGCTATTGAAACATGTCGGCCAACTACTTGGTCGGAACCCGTTTATGAAGTTGATGGCATTCGGCATTTTTGTGTAGATAACATTCCAGGTGCTGCGCCAGCAACGGCGTCGGCTGGTTACAGCCGCGCCATAATGCCCTTCGTTTCACTTATCGCTGACAAAGGGTTTATAGAAGCTTGCAAAGCTGAGCCCTGGCTCGCCAGGGGGCTGACAACCCACAAGGGAACCTTGACGCTTACGGAAACTGCGCGCGTACAGGACCGGGCGTTTACACCTGCCGAAATATATCTGGATGGACAATAGGCGGACCCATGGAAATCAAACGCCACAGCTTCGATGACCTGCAAGATAAGGTAGCGGTAATAACCGGTGGTGCCGGTATTTTATGTGGCGCGTTTGCTCAAGCTTTATCAGGGGCGAAAACCAAAGTCGCCCTTCTCGACATTAACGAACCAGCGGCACAAGAAGCCGCCAGAACGCTAACGGCGGTATCGGGGTCACCGGCTATTGGCATTGGGTGCGACGTGCTTGACCGATCATCCCTCGACAGGGCTCATACGCAAATCGTCAAGGAATTGGGCCCAATTGATATCCTGATAAATGGGGCCGGCGGCAACGCAAAATCGGCGACGACAGAGGTTGAACAATTGACCGACCTTGAACAGATCTCCAAATCGTTCTATGGACTGGAAATATCAGGGTTCAACAACGTCTTTGATTTAAACTTTATCGGCACCTTGCTTCCCACTCAGGTGTTAACCCGCGACATGGCAACACGGAAGTCCGGTGTAATTATCAACATATCATCTATGGCAGCACTGCATCCGTTGTCGAAGATACCCGCCTATTCTTCTGCGAAGGCGGCGGTCTCAAATTTAACGGAATGGCTGGCCGTTCATCTGGCTCCTGCGGGTATCCGCGTCAATGCAATTGCACCCGGGTTCTTCCTGACCGAACAACTCAAGTATCTGGCGTTTGATGAAAACGGTGATCTGACGCCGCGTTACGAACGGGTCATTGAAAAAACCGCCATGCGGCGTTTGGGATTACCAGAGGAATTGCAGGGTACTCTGCTTTATCTGGCGTCGGAGAATTCATCGTTTGTCACGGGCGTTGTTATTCCTGTTGATGGAGGCTTTAACGCGAACCCGGCAATTTAATCCGCGTCGTCGGTTTGCTCATCTTCAATCACATTATTTTGGATAAACCTCATTTGCGACATAATGAACAGGAATGTCAGCCCCATAATCCCAAATACTTTGAAGTTAACCCAAAAGTCTGTCGATTGCGTGCGCCAAACCAGTTCATTAATTACAGCCATTGCAAAAAAGTAACCCACAAACCGGACCGTTAAATCGCGCCATCCCTGATCCGTCATTTTCCAAACGGAGCCCATCACTGATTTAAGAAACAGCTTATTTAGCGCCAAACCACCCAGTAAAATAAAACCAAAAATCGCTTGAATAATTGTTGGCTTCATTTTGATAAAAGTTTCATCTTTAAGCCACAGTGTAAGCCCGCCAAACACGCCAATAATGACTGCTGTCATCAATGGCATCATTGGTATTCTGCGCTCAAAAATATATGAAACCAACAAGGCGATCGCTGTCGAGATCATGATCGCCATCGTCGCGTGATAGAGATCACCTAAATAATAAGCCGCGAAAAAAATCAGTACCGGGCCATATTCGGTTGCGGGTTTCAGCCATTTGGGGGAGTTCGATTGAGTTTCCATAAGACCGTTGTAAATCGTAATTCAGAAACCGCAAGAGTTCCGTATGGACACAAAAAAACCGGCCCTCAGAAAGGGCCGGTTTAACTGCAATCGATTGTCTGTTCTAGTGTGCCAAAATCTGGCTAAGGAACAGCTGTGTCCGCTCGTGTTGAGGATTGTCGAAGAAAGAGGTGGGCTCATTTTCTTCAATAATTTCCCCGCCATCCATAAAGATAACCCGGTTTGCAACCGTCTTTGCAAAACCCATCTCGTGCGTAACGCAAATCATCGTCATGCCTTCTTCAGCAAGCTCGATCATAACATCCAACACTTCCTTGATCATTTCAGGATCAAGAGCTGATGTTGGCTCATCAAACAGCATGATTTTAGGGCTCATGCAAAGTGACCGGGCGATCGCCACGCGCTGCTGCTGACCACCAGAAAGCTGACCAGGGAACTTTTGCGCCTGTTCTGGAATCTTGACCCGTTCCAGATACTTCATCGCCGTCTCTTCAGCATCTGCACGCGGGATATTACGGACCCACATAGGTGCAAGCACAAGGTTTTCCATGATGGTCAGGTGCGGGAACAGATTGAAGTGCTGAAAACACATGCCGACTTCACGGCGGATTTCATCAATTTTCTTCAAATCATTGGAAAGCTCAATTCCATTAACGATGATTTGTCCCTGCTGATGCTCTTCCAAGCGATTAATGCAACGGATCATCGTCGATTTACCGGAACCAGACGGACCACATACAACGATCCGCTCGCCCTGATTTACCTTCAGGTTAATGTCCCGCAGGACATGGAATGACCCATACCACTTATGCATTCCATTAAGCTCAATAACCACATCGTCAGTGACCGTCATTGTTTTTGTTGGCGCATGTAGATCTTCGGCACTTACATTTGATTCAGACATTTAAGTCTCCCTCCTATCCTTGCGGATTTTATATTTTCCGAGCCTAGTGGCCGGTATGAAGTTTACGTTCAAGGTGCTGTGAATACTGGCTCATGCCAAAACAGAAGCACCAATAGACAAGGGCCGCAAAGGCAAATCCTGTTGTCAGATAACCAAGCCAGTCCTTATTGGTTGCACCGGTTTGCACCATGCCCAACAGATCGAAAAGGCCAATAATCCCGACAAGCGTCGTATCCTTAAACAAGCCGATGAACGTATTCACAATTCCTGGAATTACCATTTTAAGGGCCTGCGGCATGACGATGAAGAACATCATTTTACCGAAGTTAAGGCCAAGCGCCTGTGCTCCTTCGTATTGGCCTTTTGGAATGGCTTGTAAACCACCCCGAACAACCTCAGCCATATAAGCGGCGGAGAATAAGGTCACACCGACCAAAGCGCGGAGCAATTTATCGAAATTCACACCTTCCGGCATAAACAGCGGGAACATGACAGACGACATAAACAGCACGGAGATCAGGGGAACCCCTCTCCACAACTCGATAAAGGCAATACAGACTGCTTTCACCACCGGCATGTTGGAACGCCTGCCCAGTGCCAGTAAAATACCGATCGGCAGGGATGCAACAATTCCCGTTATCGCGATGACCAGCGTCAGGAACAAACCACCCCACTGAGATGTTTCCACGACTTCGAGACCGAATGAACCCCCGGTGTACAAGAAGAAACAAATGACCGGGAACGGAATGAGCATGAATAGACCGACCCATTTTTTAAAGGGGATCGCTGGAATGATTAAGGCTAGAATACCAAGCCCACCAATCCAGTAAGTCAACTTGATCCGCCACAGTTCTTCGTCTGGATAAAACCCAAACATAAACGGTTTGAACCAAGCATAAACAAATGGCCAGCACGCCGCGGCGATGGGGCCACCTGTCTCATTCTTACAAACGCTGTTATCCGTTCCAACCCACGCAGCATCAAAGATCAACCAGTTCAAAACGGGCGGTATCAGCGCATAAATCAAATAGGCCGCAAGCAGCGTAAAAAACCCATTGAGTGGAGAAGAAAACAAATTTGCACGGACCCAACCTAAGGCGCCTGACGTTGACACAGGCGGCGGAAGCTCTGGATGCATACCCACTTCATATTGTCGTGTTTGTTCAGTCATGATTACCGCTCCACCAACGACATTTTGTTATTATACCAATTCATCAATAGAGAAATCAGCAAGCTAACGGTCAAATAGAAGGCCATTGCAATCGCAATAATTTCTACGGCCTGACCGGTTTGCATCAAGACAGTACCTGCGAACACAAGAATAATATCAGGATAAGCAATAGCGGCCGCCAATGATGAGTTTTTCGTCAAATTCAGGTACTGACTTGTCAGCGGTGGAATAATGACCCTGAGAGCTTGAGGGATGACCACCAGACGAAGAGTGACCCCTGGTTTAACACCCAAAGCATATGCCGCTTCCGTCTGACCGTGGCTAACGGATTGAATACCCGCACGAACGATTTCCGCGATGAAGGCACCTGTGTAAGTCGCAAGCGCTATTGCCAGAGCAACCAATTCCGGCGGCAGTTCAGCGCCGCCCGTAAGGTTGAACTTGCCTTTCGCGACATAATCCCAACTCAGTGGAAATCCAGCAACAGCGGCACCAACCAATGGCAGCACAATCAGGATTCCGATTGATGTCCAAAAAACAGGAAACGGTTGTCCTGTTTCTTCCATGCGTTTTTTTGCCCATTTCGCCAAATAGATGCAACCGGCGACGGCAACAAAAAACGCAATTACAACAATGTTAAAGCCAGATTCGTAAACTGGCGCTGGCACAAACATGCCACGCTGATTTATGTAAATTTCACCTGCGAATTCGATGCTGTCCTTGGGCCCCGGAAGTGCCCGCAACACACCAAAATACCAAACAAAAATTTGTAGCAAGAGCGGAATATTCCGCATCATTTCAATATAAATTTGGGCGAGCATTGATATCAGCCAGTTCTTCGACAAACGGGCGACACCCATAATGAAACCGATAATTGTTGCGAATATAATGCCGATAAAGGCAACCAGCAGAGTATTTAACAGGCCAACGAGAAGCGCATACCCATAGGTATTTTCTTCGCTGTACTCGAGGAAAGGGCTATAGCCGATGGCAAAGCCAGCAGTCGTGTTTAGAAAACCAAATCCCGATGCAATCCCCTGGCTCGCCAAGTTATCCATCGTGTTGTTAATGATGATCCCACCAAAAATCGAGATCGTTCCCAGGACAAGCACCTGGAAAAACAGAGCGCGCGCCCTTGGATCATTAACCAGCGCCACCTTCGGCGGCGCAGGCTGATCCTGCTTAATTGTATCTATGGCCACGGTCCAGCTCCCCTGAATATTTTATAATTTGAGCCGAGGACATAGCTGGGTGCGCCAAATCTGACGCACCCTACTATGCATTATGAAGTCGTTCGTTTAGCGAACTGGTGGGGCATACATGATGCCACCGTTGCTCCACAACTTGTTCAAACCACGTGGCAAGCCAATTGGTGTGTTCTCGCCAAGGTGCTTCTCGAAGCCTTCGCCATAGTTACCAACTTGTTTGATAATGTTATAGCTCCAGTTTGCATCGAGACCGAGGTTCTTTCCAGTATCGCCTTCAACGCCAACCATACGGCGAACGCCTGGGTTCTTCGCATCAGCTTTCATCTGGTCAATATTTCCAGATGTCAGGCCAAGCTCTTCAGCTTCGATCATCACGTTCAAAGACCACTTTACGATATCGAACCACTGGTCATCCGCATGCGGAACAACAGGGCCGAGTGGCTCTTTTGAGATGATTTCAGGAAGAACCTGATGCTCACCTGGGTTTTTCATCTTGGTACGCTGAGCAGCAAGCGCGGATTGGTCAGTCGTATAGACATCACAACGACCGGCATCGTATGCAGCAACAACTTCGTCAGCTTTCTCGAAGAAAACGCCTTTGAACTTCATGCCGTTCGCACGGAAATAGTCCGAAAGGTTAAGCTCAGTTGTTGTGCCCAAGTTTGTGCAAACAGAAGCGCCATCAAGCTCAAGCGCGCTTTTCACACCAAGGCTCTTGCGAACCATGAAACCTTGACCATCGTAGTAGTTAACACCGGCAAAGTTCATGCCCAATGCTGTATCACGAACAAGCGTCCACGTTGTGTTACGTGAAAGCATGTCAATTTCACCAGACTGAAGTGCGGTAAAACGCTCTTTTGACGTCAGCGGTGTATACTTGACCTTTGACGCATCACCGAATAATCCGGCCGCTACCGCACGGCAAACGTCTACATCAATACCACTCCAGTTGCCGCTTGCATCCGGGTTTGAGAACCCAGGAACGCCTTGGCTAACGCCGCATTGGATAAAGCCCTTGGCTTTGACCCGGTCAAGAACCGGACCGGCGCTGGCGGGTGCCACGATGGCTGTTGAAACGAGTGCTGCGGCTGTGGCTGCAGCGAATGCTGTGATTGTTTTTTTCATACTTTTTAAGCTCCCCAGTGTAAGTACACTATAGCGTTTTAACCGATCTGGATGAATTCCAGATTGCTCACGATGAATCCGTAACATACTTACGGAAACCGGCTCAAGCATTAAGAATTCTAATGCCATCATAATTTCTGGTAATCTCAAGGCAGAATCAACTGTTAAACTTGTGCCTCACAGGCACACCCCATTGGAATATAATGCACAAATCAACATTGGTTAAAATTTGTTAACCTGTTTTAGGGGCTGTGCATTTCCTGAAAAATATACAAAATAAAAAACATGAATCGCAAAGAACGCCGACGCCAACAGAAAGTTAACGAGAAAGCTGGCGCTTCACGCCCGGCCTTGAACACCGTCGACGCCGTCGATCAAACCCAGATTTTGCATCAGGCCAACCTGGCCCTGAGCAGCGGGCAGCTGGCGCAGGCGAAGCCCCTGATTGATCAGATTTTGCATGCCACACCGGATCATCCAGATGGATTAAACCTGAAGGCGGCTTTGCAAATGAAGACCGGGGATATTTCCGGTGCTGTAAGAATTCTGACGAAAGTATCGCGATTGATTCCCGATTTTGCACAATCGCACTTTAATTTGGGCACAGCATTAAGTGCTGATAAAAAGCTTCGCCAATCCATCAGGTCCTTTCGGCGAGCCCTGGAAATCGACCCGGCCTATTCAGAAGCCCATTATAATTTGGCCAATGCCTTTCGCCAACTCGGCTCGCTCACCGACGCAATCAGGCATTATGAGGAAGCTTTGCAGCAGAGCCCCAATCACACCGCGGCTGCAACCAATTTGGCCAGCGCTTGCCTGGAACTGGGCAACCCCAAACAGGCGCTTGATGCCAGTCAGCATGCCTTAAAGCTGGATCCCGGAAATCGGGATGCCTTCTCGTTTGCTGCAATTGCTGCGACCGAAACAGGCGACACCGGCAAAGCGGCGCACCTTCTGAGCCCGGCACAATTGATCCGCCCACATCAATTTGACACCTGCGAGGGCTTCAATGACCTGGCATCCTTCAACACTGCCTTGGTAGAGCATGTTGTGAACCATCCGACGTTAACGAAAAATGCCCATAACAAAGCAACACGCAACGGAGCCCAAACGGAAAATATGGCACTTGGCGAAACTGGCCCCGTCTCAGCTCTACAGGAATTGATAGGCATCGCTTTGGATGAATATCTTGCCGCCATATCAGAACTGGACCACCCCTATCCGCCCTTGATACCCAATCTGACAACGCTCGACATTTGGGGCACCGTTCTTAATGCGCAAGGGCATCAAGCGGCCCATATGCACCGCGCAGCCTGGGTTAGCGGGGTTTATTACGCAAAGCTTCCGGACGTCATGAAACAGCAGGACGGTAGTCAGGATGGCTGGATCGAGTTTTGCCGACCACCCGATATATTTAAATGCAGGACAGAACATCAGCTCCGCGTCATTGAACCCCGCGAAGGGCTTATGGTCTTATTTCCGTCCTATATTTACCATCGGACAATCCCCTTTGTTGGTGATCAACAAAGGGTCAGCATAGCCTTTGACCTGCTTGCCTAGTCTTGGGAGACGTCAAGCCTTATGCCGTTTGATGCAAACAGTGTGGGCACGTGCCTTCGACCTCTATCGTTCGGCGGTTAACGCTGAAACCCGCTGCCGTCGCCTGTTCATTTATGGCCTTATCGATCCGCGGATCATTGAGTTCTGCGGTCGCCCCACATTGACCGCAAATCAAAAACTGAGCCGGGTGTGGCGTTTCTGGTTCCGTGCAGCCGACAAAGGCGTTTAAACTTTCAATTCGATGTATCAGGCCATGCTCCAGCAAAAAATCGAGAGCACGATAAACCGTTGGCGGCGCTGTTTTCTCTTGTTCAACACGCAATAGAGCCAGAATTTCGTAGGCACCCAGTGGCTTATGGCCGCCCCAAACATGTTCGAGCACACGGCGTCTGATATCGGTCAAACGGACACCGCGCTCGGCGCATATCATTTCCGCTCTGACAAGGGCGTCCCCCTGACAGGTATTGTGATCATGATCATGCTCAGCAAAGGCTGACGATTGCGTTTGTTCAGTCATATTCTGTTCTTAACATGTAATTACCGGCTAATCATCATATTGTTAACAAGGCTGCCCAAGTCTATACTTAATCCAGCAATCATTTCCGTAACTTAGGACCTGCACCATGGGCTCACCAATCAGCGCCAAGACCGTTGACTCGATTATAAATACATTAAAATTCAATGCAGATGGGCTTGTTCCAGCGATTGCGCAGCAGCATGACAGTGGCGAGATTTTGATGATGGCCTGGATGAACGATGATGCGGTCCGCGAAACGCTTGATACCGGTCAGGTTTGTTACTGGTCTCGGTCGCGGAGCAACTTATGGCGCAAAGGAGAGACTTCCGGACAAACGCAAGCTCTCGTAGATTTCAGGTGGGACTGCGACGCCGACACGTTGTTGCTCATGGTTGATCAGGTCGGAGTCGCCTGTCACACAGGCCGCAGAAACTGTTTCTTCTATGCCGTACGCGACAATCACGTCGCAACAATTGCGGAACCCGAAATCAACCCAGATGATCTTTACTGAGGGACAAAATTTGAACCGCTGGTACCGGTTCTTTGCCTGTTGTCTTTGTCTGCTTGTTTGGAGTTTGCCCGTTCGGGCAAATGCGAAAGCCAAAACCTATGTCTATGCCGCTTCGAGCTTGACTGGCGTCATTACAGAACTCGGTAAACAGTATAATGCAAAGACGGGCAACCCGATGGTTCCTGTATTTGGCGCCAGTTCAACAATCGCCCGCCAAATCAAAAACGGCGCACCCGCACATATTTTTATATCTGCAAACACCTTATGGATGGACCAACTTGAATCGGATGGTTTTCTTGTACCGTCTTCACGTCAGGAAATCGCGGGTAACCGTCTGGTTTTGGCGGCACCGGCAGCAGGCCCGTCCAACCTCCCTGGCCTTAATTTAGCGCCCCTTCTGACGCACTTACAGAACGGCAGGTTTGCAATCGCAGACCCAAAACATGTGCCGGCTGGGATTTACGCCAAGCAAGCATTGCGCGCGCTTGGCCTATGGAAAGGTCTTCATCAACACCTTGCAATCGCTTCAAACGCGCGCCTGGCACTCGCGTTTATTGAACGTGGCGATGCCCCCTTGGGCATTGTTTATGCCAGCGATTTGGTTGGTCGTAGTCGCATTCAGAGTGTCGCCTTAATCCCTGAGAATAGTCACGCACCAATCCTGTATACAGCTGCCCTGATTCGCGGAAAATCAACGCCTGCGGCGATCGCCTTTCTGCAAACCTTGCAATCTGACAAAGCGCGGGCAATCCTGAAGAGATATGGGTTCAAACCCTTGATGCCCAAACCATAGCCGATCGAAGGTCATAGCGTGTTTGCACTCACACCTTTCGAACTTGAAGCCATTAAGTTGAGCCTGCAAGTTGCCGGACTTGCCCTCTTGGGCTGCCTGCCATTGGGCTTGGTGACAGCTTGGCTTCTGGCGCGCTATGATTTTTTTGGGAAAACTCTGTTAAACGGATTGGTCCATTTGCCCTTGGTTGTGCCGCCTGTGGTGATTGGGTATCTGCTCCTCGTCGCTTTTGGCAAAAAAGGCCTTATCGGATCATGGCTCTGGGATTATTTTGGCGTCAGCATTTCATTTAGTTGGCAAGGCGCGGCTATTGCTGCGGGGGTTATGGCCTTTCCGCTTGTTGTCAGATCCATTCGCATTTCACTTGAATCTGTAGACACTGGGCTTGAGCAGGCAGCGCGAACGCTCGGGGCGTCGCCATTACAGGTCTTCTTGACAGTTACCTTGCCACTTATTCTTCCGGGGATTTTAACGGGTGCCATTTTGGCCTTCGCACGAAGTCTTGGTGAATTTGGGGCAACGATCACCTTTGTCTCAAACATCCCGGGTGAAACCCAAACTCTGCCGCTGGCTCTCTACAGTTTAACTCAAGCCCCGGATAGCGAAACCGGTGCCTACCGTCTGGTGATCATCTCTGTAATCATAGCGTTAGCTGCGCTCATTGCATCCGAAACATTGGCCCGGCGCATCAGTCAACGATTGGGCAACCATGTCTAAACAGTCGAAGATCGTTATCGACGTCAAACATCAACGTCCGGATTTCAAATTGGCGATCACTGCCAATTTAAAGAGCGGTTTAACGTCGTTTTTTGGGAAATCTGGCTCTGGAAAAACATCACTAATTAATTTGGTCGCCGGTCTTTCCGAACCTGATGAAGGGTTTATCTCAATAGGAAACCGCGTCGTCTTCGATTCACGTAAAAAAATCAACGTTCCACCGGAACAGCGCGGGATTGGTTATGTCTTTCAAGACGGGCGCCTTTTTCCGCATCTCACCGTCAAAAACAATCTGGTATTTGCGCGACGTTTTATGACGCCCCCTCTGAAACCAGAAATGTTCGCCCAGATTGTCGATTTGCTGGATATCTCAAGTCTTTTGGAGCGGCGCCCGATGACGCTTTCTGGTGGTGAAAAACAACGCGTCGCCATCGGTCGTGCCTTATTATCTGAACCCAGCCTGCTTTTGATGGATGAACCTTTGGCTTCCCTTGATGCGGGCCGAAAGTCGGAGATTATGCCGTTCATTGAAAACCTTCGAGATCGCATGAATACGCCTATTCTCTATGTGTCCCATGCCATGGACGAAGTGATACGATTATCAGATCAGCTTGTTTTGATTAATGAAGGTACCGTCGTTGCACAAGGCAACGTCGAAGAGGTTATGGGACGATTAGACCTGAAACCCCTTACGGGGCGTTATCAGGCGGGGGCCGTGTTTTCGGTTCGCGTGCTTAGCCACGACCATGAAAACAAACTTTCGAGGCTCGCCTTATCTGAGCAAACCATATGGGTCCCTGGAAACACGCTTCCTGTTGGCAGCGAATTTCGCCTGCGTATTCATGCCAGGGACGTTAGTCTGTCGACTCAAAAGCCTGTGGGTTCAAGTGTTCTGAATATCATCGAGGCAACAATAACTGAAATCGTCCCTGAACAGGGTCCTCATTGCGAAATACTGATGGATATCGGGGCTCCTTTGATCGCCCGGATCACCCGAAAATCTGCAAGTGACCTTAAACTCCAAATTGGACAAAAGGTCTTTGCCTCGATAAAAGCAGCCGCTATCGATGATCGCAGCATGGGAATGCGCAAGGCCTATGACTAATTAACCTAAATACAATTAACAATTAAATCTCCGCTAGGCCTGCTGTAAAACCCGTTCCGGCTCCAGATCGACATATCCTTGTTCAATCGCCCGAATAAGTGAATCATAAGCGAGACGCGCCTCCTCATACAATTCTCTTAACTGCTTTAGATTCTGTAGGTTTTTTTCATCGATGGGGCCGGACTCCTCGATTGACGACAGATTAAACGCCGCATCCAGATAGCGGGCTCGCAAACGTGCGACTGTCGATGCAAATGAAATGACATGATCGTGCGCCAAACGTGGAATACGTTCATGAATAACCCGTTTATTCGTTTCCCGGATCGCCTGCTCTGCCTCCAATAAGAACCGTCGTCGAATATGCTCGTCGTTATTCTCCATGACTTAACCTCATAATAGTTAATTAATGGGAAATTCAATTGTGATCACAAGAGCATTTAGAGGACCGGTTATTAGTTTCCGGCGTTTCTGTTTACAGGTGTTTTTGCAACAAAGACCTTACAGTTGGAGTAACCCTGATTAAAAAAGTGGTAGGTCACCCCTTCTTTAGCCAACCCCTTAGGGTCAATCAGATTCCAATGTTTATTCGCAATTCCCGTCAAACCACGGCCCAGCTTTCCGGTATAGCCGATCGAATAAGTAACGTATTTGCGTTGGCGAAACTCGCCTCGTTGGCAAGCTCCCGACAATCCCCGATCGATGCGCCCAACCTTCCAGTAGGGTTGTTTGCTGGTTGCATACTGACCCTTGACCCGTCCACCGGCTTCTACGGATGAAACGGAAACCGTAGACAGAAGCCCGACAGACACCAAAGACAGCACAATCTTGCTGACAAATGGCCCAACTGCGCTGGGGTAATATGAGGTCACATGCTTGGTCATTTCTTAACAATAAGTTAATGAGCGTCCAAAGCAAAGAAAATCACTCTTTCGAAGGGTTAGGTTCATCATCGTGAGTCTATTTTGCAACACTCACGCTCCAGGGGCCCTACTCAGATTGCTGTTTATCACACGCACCTGGTACTCCAGACATCCTGGAAAACCAGCCTAAATGGGCTGTGATCGTCACAATTCTGGATCAGGCGATAACCATTCTCCAGGCTTTGTCTTTTCGCTCAGGTCAAAGGGGGTGTGACTCAAAACCCCATTAACTTGTGATCGCGGACATGGGTATATTGCACTGCAACATGCAGTTTGCACTGCCGCATAATATTTTTGCAGGAACATAAAAGGAAAAGACAATGACTAAGTTTGAACTCGATTACGATATCACGACCATAGACCCAGACGCCATGAACCGTATTATGCGTGACTCTCGTGACATGCGTGCACGCTATCTTAAAGACCTTTGCAGTAGCGCAGTTGCGGGTATCAAAACCATCGCGCGCGAGAGCCTGGGTGATCTTAATCAGGCCATCGGTCGAGTCGGTGAACTTACGGTGGGTACGCAGGACAATCTTATTCACAAGAAATAGAACTGCCGCGAAATAATCAACACGACGTTATTTCCTTTTAACGGAGGGCCTCACGACTGGCCCTCCTGTTAAACGGCGTAATTTCTAGCGATTTGCATCGGCAATTTTCTTGATGGCGCGCAGGAATTCTGCAACTTCTTGTTCTGTGTTGTAGTGGCACATGGAAACTCGGATACAGCTATCCAAACCGAGCGGCTGAAGGATATTACCGGAATAGTGATCGTTTTTACGTGCATGGGTTCTGATCCCCTCCTCACGCAACGCGCTAACGACTTCCTCAGCTGTCATATTCTCAACCGTTATCGCGACCAATCCCTCACGCTGCGGATTATCAATACCGCCGATAACTCGGATTTGAGACATTGATGCGAGGCCGCTTTGACCGTCAACGCCATAAAGCATCGCATCCGTTAGATCTTTCTCATGATTGTGAATGGCCTTACCAGCCGCGTTAATGCGCTCCCGACGATCATCCGACGTTGTAAAATGCCCACCTAACCAGTCAAAATAATTCACCACTTCTGAAAATGTCGCGTAAGACCCGGTGTCACGTGTTCCCAACTCCCAATTATCCTCAGGCGATCCAATCAAGCGGTCATGGGGCAGAACACTCATTCTGTCAGATACCCAGGCGATACCATAGCCGTGACGTGAGAAAACTTTATAAGGGGAGATCGCATATCCATCGATATCATAAGAATCGATATCAAGGCCGCCATGTGCGGCATGCTGGATACCATCAACAATAATGTAGCAATCGGGAGAAACAGAGCGAATAAGGGCCGCGATACTGGCGACATCGACAGCCATGCCCGTGACGGGCGACGTATGAAGAATGGTCGCGACACGTGTCTCTTTCGAAATGTAAGGACGATAATCTTCGGCCGTTACAGTTCCTGTTTCATTGTTGTGAGGGACCCGCACAAACTTACGTTTGGCGATCTTCGCCCAGCGATCACTTGCACTCACCGATGCCGGATGCTCCAGCGTGCTGCCCAGAACCTCGCCACCTTCAGGGGCGCCCAATACGGCAGCGCTGATCAAACGAAATAAAAGCTCCGTCCCGCTTTCACCAACAAACACAGACCCGCCAGATGCGCCCAAGAATGTGTGAATATCAGCCTTTGCCTGATTGATGACGCGCACCAACTCATGTGACGCAGGGTTATCACGCCCCTGATTATCAGGGATTGCGGCGAACTCTGCGGATCGCTCGACAACAGACTTCAAAGTCAAAGCACCACCCGCATTCTCAAAGAAGATACGCTTACCCTGCTCCGGGCAGATTTCAACCTGTGCGAACCGGTCTCGAATTTCGTTAATAAGTCCGTCGTGATCTTTAAACATCGTGAATGCTTTCGTTTTTAAATGAGTTTAAGTCGTCCAGAGCGGCCGACGAAAAGTTTATATAACGCTGGAATGGATGACCCAACCCCTAATCTCTCAATTTATTCGACGCGCCACCCTCGCCCTTGTCAAGGTGCCCCTGGCTTGGGGTATCGACCAATGTTATCCGGCATTCGAATGGCACGCTGCAATTGGGTATCACGGCAACCACAGGACTTGCAGACAATCAAGCTATTCAACCGGTCCAGAGTCAGGTTCCCATGAGCTTGCAAAATTTTGATGAGATCAATTTCTTCAATCCGTCCGCATTTGGCTCTTTTGCAGACGCCACGAATGATCTCGCCTCCCTCAATTGAATTGACGATGGTTTCCATGGCGACCGGCTGTAACTTGGGAACCGCAGGATGAACCGGCCGGACCGGTTCAAGAACCCAAAACTCTACCGTGCCACGAGATTTACAGATACAACATTCCGGATTACGTGCCAGTTGCTCCGCCGTTTTTTCCGGGTCTTGATTGACCCATTGCGTATAAGGAATATTTACATTCGCAAAAAACAAACCACAGGCTTTACATCCAGACATTAACAATCCGCCCCGGTTCAACAAATCTCTGATTTTGGTCTCTTTCCTCATACTTCAGAATAGATCGAAAAAAAGAACAAAAACAGAACAAAAATAAAGGTATCAAAGCATTCTTGTTGACGCCGTCTATCCAAGATCAGACAATAGTTCGCATGATACATCACCTCCGTATTGCTTTGCCTCGCGTCTTTTGCCTCGGCGTTTTTGTGATCCTTGGCGTATCGGTGTCACATGCGGAAATAAAACAGAACTTGCCGCCAGAACTTGAGGCCCTTGGGTGGGAAGAGATCACCTTTGATGGTAAACGCCCTAATGCCTATGCCAGTTGCGGTGATCGGTGTATTGAAGTGAAAACTGACTCCAGTGTCTCCATGATTGGCAAACCTGTTTCCATTGATCTCGAAAAGATGCCGTTTATCAGCTGGGAGTGGAAAATCTCCAACGCTCTCCGCCCCACCGACTTATCGACCAAAGGTAAAGACGACCGGGCCGCAGCCGTTTACGTCACCTTTCCCTACGATCCAGATACATCCAGTTTTAAAGAACGTATGATGCGTCCTCTTATCGAAGCCATCCGTGGCAAAGATACACCGGGTCGGATTCTCTCATACGTCTGGGGCGGTTTTGGTGAAACCAGCGATATCATTGAAAGCCCTTTTTACGGCGGCATCAATGCAATGATTATTAGCAGAAATGAACAAGCCCCCATCAATGAATGGGTTATGGAAAAGTTTGACGTTATTTCCGATCACAAACGCGCCTTCGGCTACCCGCCAAAATCCGTCTCCAACATCCTGATCAGTGCCGATAGTGATGATACAGAGGCCCCCAATCAGGCCTTTATCCGAAACATCACATTCGTCAAAAAAGACTAAAACCCAAGTCCAGACAGTTCGGCACCGTCGAAAAGCAAGATTGATCGCCCCCCAGCGCCATCCTATGATCTCCGAAATATTCGTTTAGGACAAAAAATGCTATTGCTTGTTGTTGGTCTAATAGGCGCAATTCTCGGTGGCGTCATCGCGTCGAAAAAAAATCGCTCTGTTCCCGCGTGGGTGCTCTTAGGCGGTTTGCTGCCAATATCTATAGTATTGATGTTTATCCTGAAACCACTGGACGCCAAGCCTGCGCCTCACGCAGAATGAGATCGTGAACGTCCACAACCGCCAAAAAATTGATCGAAAATAAAAAACCATGGATCCCTTAACCCAAGGTGCCCTGGGCGCAGCGTTACCTCAAGCTTTCACCAGGAAACCCTTCATCGGCCGCGCTGGCGTATTTGGGTTTCTGGCGGGTATGGCGGCAGATTTGGATGTCTTCATCCGTTCTTCGGATGATCCACTGCTATTTCTTGAATACCACCGCCAGTTCACACATTCGTTGATTTTCATTCCGATTGGCGGCCTCATATGTGGCCTGTTACTGCACCTGTGTCTTGGCAGATTATGGCACCTGTCACGAACACAATGCGTGCTTTATTGTACGTTAGGGTACGCGACTCATGCCCTGCTTGATGCCTGCACCAGCTATGGCACTCAACTCTTCTGGCCCTTTAGTGACATGCGAATTGCGTGGAACGCGATTTCGATCATCGACCCCCTTTTCACCCTGCCGGTTCTCACCGGCGTTATTGTTGCCAGCTTAAAACAAAATCCGTTGTGGGCTAAGCTGGCACTTGGTTGGGCCGTGATCTACATGTCGCTGGGTGTCTACCAGCGCGAAGCAGCAATTGTCATGGGCAGAGAGCTTGCCCACGCGCGCGGTCATACATTACTGCGCATCGAAGCCAAGCCCAGCTTCGCCAACCTGCTTCTCTGGAAATCAGTCTATGAAACACCTCAGCGCTTTTATGTGGATGCCGTTCGCCCCACCCTTTCCGAGCGCGTATTTCAGGGCAATTCGATCAAGAAACTCGATGTCGCCAGAGATTTCAAATGGCTGGACCCAACCTCACAACAAGCCAAGGACATTGAACGATTCCGCTGGTTTAGCAATGGCTACGTGGCTCAGGACCCAGCCTATCCGAACCGGGTGACGGATGTCCGTTATTCCATGCTACCCAATGAAATTTCAGGGCTGTGGTCCATAGAGCTCTCTCCCGACGCAGCACCCGACGCACACGTCGCATTCATCACTACCCGCCAAAACCCGCAAGAACAAAGCCGCCTTCTTTGGCGTATGATTATTGGAAAACCTTAGAAACTCGACGGCTTGGAAATGGCGGTCCCAGCAGGACTCGAACCTGCAACATCTCGCTTAGAAGGCGAGTGCTCTATCCAGTTGAGCTATGGGACCCGCTGCGGCTTTTCAGAAGTGCAATGCACTTCCTGCTGGAAGCGACCTTTTAGACGGTGTTATCCGCGACAACAACTCAGAAAATTCGTTCTGTCACAATTTTCTAGTTGAGGGTCCTCTCATGCCGTGCATTTTCAAACAGCCCTCCGGCCATCGCCAAATTAATCTCGATGAGTGATGACAGTTTTTCTGCTCGCGGGTCCTGCAGGGCGTCCAACGTGTGTTTATCGATGAACAGGCTGAGGTTGAGCATGTTTGTGCGCACAGGTTCCGGCACCCGTTCCGGGTTATCAAGCAAGCTGGCCTGAACAGCTGTCCAAAGACGCTGATTAAACCGCAGTGCCTCGGCATAAGCCGTAAAGTTACCGCTATCTTCACTGGCGCGCTTTAGCTGCGCAGCAGCACGGTTAAATGCCAATACCTCCGTTTGTTTCGGTGACATGGCAGACGATTGGGTGCGCTGATAGGCTTGCAGCGCAGACTTTTGATGCGAAGGATACATAGGTTCCCCGGCCTCCATTCTGTTCAAACAACAAAGATGGTTACCGTTCTGGAACCTGATTTGGCTGGAAATTAACCTTTACTAGTTAAGCTTCAGCAGGCTGGTGAGGGTCTGTTCACTCTCGAAAACCGAATCAATCTGGACAACAGCCAAATCGTGACGCGTTTGTAACGCCAAAATCGTCGCTGATTCCTCCTGCAAATCAGCTCCGGTGAGCTTCGTCGCACCATCACCTAACAAATCAGCTAGAGTTTGCACGAAATCGGCACGAGAATCCAATATTAAATCCTTCGACTCAAACGAAGACTTCGTCGTGTTCAGGGTCACCAGTGCATTATCAAGTTCTGTAATCGATGCGGCAATACCGGCATTCGTTGCAAAACTACCTGCCGTATCAACAGCCGTTATACTGAGCGAAGCCGCGCTTGTAGAAACACCCGATATCGTAATTTTGCTGTCCGCGCTGTCTGCAAGTTGCACGACCAAGGTTCCGGGGGAACTGGAGATCAGGTTGGTCCCCAGGAACGTCGCTCCACCAATGACGCTGGCAATTTGTCCCCGCAAATCATCAAAGTTCGTTTCGGCAACTTCACGGACCGCACTCGAGACAAACGTCCCGTTGGTTGATGAGGCAATCCCCAGGTCAGCCGCCAGATTATTAACAGATTCAGTAATCGTGATGTCTTTACCATCAACCGCAGTAATAACAATACCAGCACCATCGGACACGGTAGCCGTCAAATCGCCAATAGCATCAATTTGGGCTGCCAGGGATGTGAACGTCGAGCCTGCAGTATTTGTAATTGTCGTGGTCGTGCCGTCATGGGAAATGGTGAAGGCATCACCGTCTTCAGCGCCGGCAATTGTGTCTGTAATATCGGCCGATGCTGTTGTGACAGTATTTGACGTGATCGTCGTTGAAACCCCTAAGGCAGAATTGGCTTCGGTTTTCAAAGAATTGACGAGCGTAATAATTTCATCAATAGCAGCGATTGTGCCCGTTGTAACAATCGCTCCATTGGTGATTTCATCTTTAATCGTCAGCAAACGTCCGGCGCGACTGTTGAGAGCACTGGCGTCAAAAAAGGCACTAACGCCTTCAAGCGGACTTGATACCTTCAGTCCCGAAGCAACGCGTTTCGATGAAATTTCAATGAGTTCTCTGGCTTGTTGCAGCCCGATCAGAGTCGTTCGCAAGCGCGACGACACAACTGGAAAGTCAGCCATTTTGTTCCCCTTCCTGAGGCCCCAGACAATGGATAAATCACAATCTGGAATTTTTTTGGATATGTTTGGAACCGGCCGCAGTTAGCGTACTTCTGACGCAGGGCTTCTAATTCCGGATGCCCGTACAATTCTCGCACAGAGCAAAACACATCCCCTATCGACAGTTCTTGCCGCTAGGATTGTCTAAACGATCTTAAGTATAAGCGATATTTGCAGAATTCTCAAGTTTTTGGCGTTTTACGGCTAAAAACACATCAAAAATGCGCAAAATCACTGAAATCTGAAACGAGGACTAAAGTTTTCCGAGTAACTTTTAGGTTTAATCTTTCGAGTTTTCGCTTCTTGCACGCGATAGTTCAGGCCTTTTTTCACGGCATAATCAATGGCATGCTCTTTACTCGGAAATTTCAGTCGCAACTGACCGTTCATATCGCCAGAACCAATCCAGCCCATAAGCGGATCTGCCTGTTTGGCTTCTGTGGGTTCAAATTCAAGCACCCAAGCACCAAGATTAGCGCGGCCAGACTGCATGGCGTTTTTTGACGGGCGGTAAATTCTGCATACGGTCATGATTAAACTCCGCAGAGATTATGACTGAAAAAAGTGGTCGGGGCGAGAGGATTCGAACCTCCGGCCTCACGCTCCCAAAGCGCGTGCTCTACCAGGCTGAGCTACACCCCGACACCGGGAGTTAATTAGGCGCTCCCTTCCCCATAAGCAAGCCCGAAAACTCCGAATAGAAACATTTATTGTATCCCCTCATTCAATTCCTGCATTATCCAGAATTTATTGGGTCGTCGTCCGATGCGCCGGTGCGGCCGTTACGAGAACGATTCTCCCTGTTTTCGTCATTGGTTTCCGTTTCAATATCAGAGAAAATGGCGGAAATATTGACCTTTTAGAACCTCATTTGATCGCATAAGCCAACCCATGCCACTACTTGACGGCCTTGATTACCTTGCGTCGACGGCGAAGCAGGGTGGAAATGGTTTGGAGGAAGCAGGGTGGAAATGGTTTGGAGATTGTCTTTTGGAAGCTGGCACCTACACTTCAGATAACATCACATTTCGAGAATCACCGATCACAAATATCCCTTTCGACTTCCAGGCTGTGTATGACTACTGGAACACTCTGAGAGGCGACGAAATCGCGCCGACGTGGCAGGATTTTGACATGATGCGGATTCCCTCCAAGATACTCCCCTCGACCATGGTGAAAGATGTTGAATACGCCCCTCTCGCGTTTCGCTTTCGGTTTTATGGGTCCAGGTTTGTTCATATGGGTAACAGAGAATACACCGGTCGCACCGTTGCCGACATGGAAGGTCACGAGTTCGCACAGGCAACAACGGCGTCGCTGATTACTTTTATCGACCAGAAAGTCCCAAAGTTTTATAGCGTGGAAAAGCAGATCAACCTGTCCGAAGTGACGATCCAAACGCAGCTCCGCCTGCCACTATCAAACAATGGAAAAACGATTTCCCAAGTGGTGTCATTGGTCGATCATCACATCAACGCATTTGAGTATTCAAACTTGGAACTGGACGGAAAAGTCCCCCAATATTTCGGGCATTCCTAAACTGTTAAGGCGTAAAAATCGGGTGTAAAATTCGGTCACCTGCTCGTATTCCAAGCCGTTGAGCCGTCCCGGCAATCACCTCCAGCACGCCTCTTGCCGGCCCCGCAGAGTTAATGTGCGTTAGCGAAAGCGGCACCGTGTTCCGTGCAATATTTATGATTGTCCCATTGTCGCTGATAAAAAACATATCGAGAGACAGGTAGGTATTCTTCATCCACATCGTTACGGTGTTCGTCTGCTTGAAATCGAACAGCATCCCGTGATTGGCTGCCATGTTTTTGCGCCACTGCAAACCTTGGGCCCGTTGTCGGGCCGTTTCGGCAAGCTCAACCCGAAAGGCGTGCCTTTTGCCACCGCTTTCGATCTGCAGGCTGGAAACTCGAAAGGATTCGGCAGAATGGGCGGGTCGCAAGTCAACAAAGCTTAATAAAACCAACAAAATCGCGGCGCAAAAATGGCCTGCAAACTTTAAGGTAAAATGCATATTCTTCTTCTTTTTCAACACGTTAAAGGACTTTTGTAGCAAAGCAGTACGTAAATTTGAACAAACAATTCCCGATTGACCCGTTTTTCTCTGGCGTTACATCCTTACCAATTTTATCCTCGCTCAACAAATTCGCACCCTAAAAATGGCGTTCACGGGAAAAAAACATTTGGGTTCGAGTACAGTGGGGTTTTTAGCAAATGCTGCATGCAATTAGTTTAGCAGTTGTCTTGAGTGGCGTATGGTGGGTGCTTTCTGGCTATACCATAGCGCTTATTTTGGCGTTGGGCGTGGGGTCCGTGCTATTGGTCGTCTATATCTGCCATCGCATGGATGCCATTGATCACGAAACACACCCTATACACCTGGCAAGTGGCTGTATCACCTATTTTCCCTGGCTCCTTTGGGAGGTCGTACTGGCCAATTGGGACGTTGCAAAAGCTATTCTCAAAAATGATGACTCCATTCGGCCGAGGTTGATGCATATAAAAGCATCTCAGAAGTCGGAAGTCGGACGCGTCACATATGCCAATTCAATTACACTTACCCCCGGCACTGTCACCCTGGATATAGAAGGTCCTTCTCTCTTGATTCACTCTCTTACGCAAGGTTCAAAAGAAGGACTGGAGACAGGCGAAATGGACAGAAGAGTGACAAAACTGGAACTGGGGAAAGGTGGCCCTACAGCGGCCAGCCAGCCGGCTCTTCATGATCACCCCGAAGACGCCCCGGAAACGCAGGAGAGCAAGACATGATGTTTGCTGCTGCCGGCATTGCGGTGCTTATAACCATGGCGATGGCTCTTTTTAGAGCCCTTAAGGGCCCGTCGGTTTTCGATCGCATCTTAGCCATTAATGCGTTTGGAACTTTGACTGTCATGCTGATCGCTGTGCATGGCTTCTTGACGGGTCGCCCAGAATTTTTGGATCTGGCCCTGGTCTATGCATTAATCAACTTTATTGGCACTATTGCGGTCACCAAATTTGTTACCTACAGCAACCTGCAACAACCTGTCGATGAAAATGAGCCAGGAGAAATCTGATGGATCTGGCAATCGACATCATTAGTTGGGCGTTTATTGTGGGTGGCAGTATTTTCTGCCTGATTGGCGGCCTTGGCATAATTAGACTTCGCGACATGTTCGCACGGATGCACGGGGCCAGTTTGATCGACACCTTGGGCATTGGATTTATCCTGATCGGCTTGATGTTTCAGGCCGGATTTACGCTGGTTACCGCAAAGTTGGTCCTCATATTAATTTTTGTCTTTTTCACCAGTCCGACGACGACCCATGCATTGGCCCGCGCGGCCCTAAATAGCGGGCTTGCGCCAAAAGTAGATGCCGCGCCCGCAGGAGAGGAAGGAGCAGAATCATCGAAGACCTAATCGTTTTCTCGCTTCTCGGTTTTATGGGTGTCACCGCTATTGCGATTATCCGAATTCGCGATCTCTTTTCCGTTGTCATTTTAACCGGTGTCTTCAGTCTTTTAGGTGCCGCCATCTACGTTGTGATGGATGCCGTTGATGTTGCCTTTACGGAGGCCGCTGTCGGAGCTGGTGCCTCCACAGTTCTTATGCTTGGAACCCTCGCGCTGACCAGCCGGGAAGAGAAAACAACAGGGACCAACAGGTCTGCTGCGGGTGCGGCGATCGCAATTATCACCGGTGCACTATTGATTTACGGGACGCTCGACATGCCATCCTACGGCGACCCGAACGCGCCGATTAACACACACGTCGCCCCCAGATACTTAAATGAGTCCGCCAAAGAAATCGGTATCCCAAATGTCGTGACGTCTGTATTGGCCAGTTACCGGGGTTACGACACCCTGGGTGAGACTTTTGTTATTTTTACGGCTGCCATGGGCGTGCTTGCAATCATCGGGCGCGGTCGCCGAAAGCGCAAAAAGCCAAATGACGTTGAGGGAGCAGACGCATGAACCTGGGTGAGCTTCGTTTTATGCGACGCAAGGTTGTTCTGCGGGTCGTATCAAAATTTTTAATCCCCTTCATTCTTTTATTTGGTCTCTACGTGCAATGGCACGGAGACTTTGGGCCCGGTGGCGGTTTTCAGGCGGGTGTTATTTTTGCATCTGCAATCATTCTCTACGCTCTGATCTTCGGGGTTGAGCAAACACGAAAATCCATTCCGCCCTGGGTCACACGCGGTGGCCTGGCCGTCGGGGTGCTCCTCTATGCAGGCGTTGGTGTTGCCACGTTATTGATGGGCGAAAACTTTCTGAATTATAATGCCCTGGCCGATGACCCAACCCATGGACAACATATCGGCATTCTTCTTGTAGAACTCGGGGTGGGCATCACGGTCTGCTGTGCGATCGTCACGATCTTTATTTGCTTTGCCGGGCGGGGACGCTCGTGATGGATTTTTCTGGCATTTTCATCTACTGGATTATCATCGCCTTGATGATGGCTGGCCTTTATATTGTTATTGCCCAAAACAATCTGGTCAAAAAGATTATTGGCTTAAACGTCTTTCAGGTTTCCGTGTTTTTGTTCTACATCACGATGGGAAAGGTTTCTGAAGGAACAGCTCCCATTCTGGCTAACAGTTTTACAGTCTATTCCAATCCTTTGCCCCACGTCCTGATATTGACAGCGATTGTCGTCGGTGTTGCGACGACATCTCTGGGGTTGGCGTTGGTGGTCAGAATCAATGAGGCCTATGGAACTATTGAAGACGATGAAATTTTGGAACAGGAAAGCGATTCATGATTGAGGCGCAACTTCCCGTTCTGCAAATCATCATACCGCTGATGGCCGCGCCTGTTTGCGTGTTCCTGAGAAATGCAACGGCAACATGGGCGTTGGCGACCATCGTTAGCTGGATCACTCTGGCGATCTCCATTGTGCTTTTACGCCAGGTGATCGCCGGTGGTGAAATCGCGTACGAGATTGGTGGATGGGCGGCCCCCTGGGGTATTGAATACCGCATCGATCTTCTCGGTGCATGGGTGCTGGTGATTGTCAGCAGCATCGGTGCTGTTGTCATGCCGTATGCCAAGGTAAGTGCGGAAAAAGAAATCGATAAGGATCGCCTCTACATCTTCTATGCGATGCTATTGCTGTGTGAGACCGGACTGCTTGGCATGACGGTCACCGGTGATGCCTTTAATCTCTTCGTCTTTCTCGAAATTTCTTCGCTTTCAACTTATGTGCTGATCAGTATGAGCCGTGACCGACGCGCCCTGACAGCTGCATACCGCTATCTGATCATGGGGACAATTGGCGCGACTTTCTACATCATTGGCGTTGGCCTCATGTATATGGCAACAGGCAGTCTGAATATTGCCGATCTTGCGACGATAATTCCAGATGTCGCACATACCCGCACCATACAGGCAGCGCTCGCTTTTCTGACGGTTGGGCTGGCCACGAAACTTGCCCTGTTTCCCTTGCACTTCTGGTTGCCAAACGCCTATGCTTTTGCACCGTCTGTCGTTACCGTGTTCCTTGCTGCAACGGCAACAAAGGTCGCGGTATATGCGTTTATCCGAATTATTTTCACCGTGTTTGGCACCGTCAATGTTTTAACTGATGTTGCTATTCATGACGTCCTGGCGGCGTTGGCAATTGTCGCTATGTTTGCTGGCTCGGCCGTTGCTATTTATCAAACCAACATCAAACGGATGCTTGCGTTCTCATCCCTTGCCCAGATTGGCTATATGATCCTAGGCCTGTCACTTAACAGCGATGCCGGTGTGTCTGCGGGGATTGTCCATATGTTCAATCATGCCATGATGAAGGGTGCGTTGTTTATGGCGATGGGATGTGTGGTTTATAAGATCGGTTCTGCTCAACTTAGTGACATGGCCGGGCTTGGGAAAAAGATGCCGATTACAATGGCGGCGTTCGTGCTTGCGGGGCTCAGCCTGATTGGTGTCCCCTTGACCGTTGGATTTGTATCCAAATGGGCACTTATTCAAGCTGTTTTGGAGCGCGACGGTTGGTGGCCAATTGCAGGTTTGATTGTCATCAGTTCGTTGATGGCGGTTGTTTATATCTGGCGGGTTGTTGAGGTTGTCTACTTCAAGGAACCAGCGAACGGTGCAATGGAAAAAGACGAAGCGCCAATGTCAATGTTGGTCCCCATGTACGCTTTGGTCGGTGCGTCCATCTACTTCGGTATTGACGGGACGGTTGCTCTCGACATCTCAACCGAGGCCGCAAAAGCACTGGCAGGGGGGCACCAATGATAGCCGATCAATTGATTCCCTGGGCGATTGCCTTGCCATTATTGGGCGCAATCGGACTTTGGCTTGCCCGCGATCACGCCAATGTTCGTGAAACGATAACGCTGGTAACAGCGGTTACCTTGTTTGTCATTGTCGCTTCGTTTTTTGACGATGTTAGTTCAGGCGCTCGACCGGCATGGACCTATGGCGATATGTTGCCAGGACTTTCCATCGCCTTTGAGATCGAACCGCTGGGCATGATCTTCGCCGGGGTTGCCAGTTTTCTTTGGATTGTAACAACGCTTTATGCCATCGGTTATATGCGCGGCCACCACGAGCCAAACCAGACACGTTTTTACATCTGTTTTGCCGTCGCCATTTCAAGTGCTGTCGGGATCGCATTTGCTGGCAACATGCTGACGTTATTTGTCTTTTATGAAGTCCTAACCATTTCAACATTCCCGTTGGTTGCCCATTCCGGAACCGAAGCAGCAAAACGTGCGGGTCGAATTTACCTCGGGATCCTGATATCCACATCCATTGGACTGCAGTTGGTTGCGATTATCTGGACCTATTCTCTTACCGGTACTCTGGATTTCGAACCTGGCGGTATTTTGTCCAATGATATCCAGCCGGTTATTATCGCCGTACTTCTTGCGCTCTACGTATTCGGAATTGGTAAAGCAGCCGTCATGCCTTTCCATCGCTGGCTTCCCGCTGCAATGGTGGCGCCTACGCCAGTCAGCGCCTTGCTGCATGCCGTGGCTGTTGTGAAAGCTGGCGTGTTTACAGTCCTTAAAGTCGTCGTCTACATCTTCGGTATCGACCTGTTACGTGATGTCGGCGCAGGCACATGGATCGCGTACATGGCGGCTATGACGATCTTGCTCGCTTCTCTTGTAGCGATGACAAAAGACAACTTGAAAGCCCGTCTCGCCTATTCAACCATTAGCCAGCTTTCCTATATTGTCCTAGGCGCAATGATGGCAAGTGGCTTGGGCATCATCGGCGGTGCGATGCATATTGTGATGCACGCGTTTGGCAAAATCACGCTGTTCTTTTGCGCTGGAGCCATCATGGTTGCCAGTCATAAAACAGAGATCAGTCAGATGCGTGGCCTCGGACGAAAGATGCCCATTACTTTCATCTGTTTTTTAATTGGCAGCCTTTCGATCATAGGTTTACCCCCTTTTGGCGGTGTCTGGAGCAAATGGTATCTGGCGTTAGCAGCGGCAGAAACCGAACAAGTGATCTTTATCGCAGTCTTGATGATTTCGTCATTACTGAATGTTGCTTACCTGATCCCCATTGTTGTCCGGGGTTTTTATAACGATCCGACCGCTGAAACTCATGATCACGATCAACATGCTGGGGAGGGTGATCATGCTCACCCATCGCAGCACTTGGCGGGTGATGCGTCGGGGCCACATCAGTTAAAACTGGCCGGATTGGCTGAAGCCCCACCTCTCTGCTTAGCGGCCTTGGCCTTTACCGCCATGGGATGTTTCGCGCTATTTTTCTATGCGGACACCCTCTACCAGTTCGTATCGCCTATCGTCCAAGGAGGGCCGCAATGAGCGATCATAACGATAACGATGCTCTGCCGGAAAAAGGCTGGTTTGATGAGAAACGAAACGTAAAAAAAATTGTCTGGGCGTTGGTGATTATTTGCGCTGGCTTATTTTTAGCTGACGGTTTCTATCACAAACACCCTTACTTTGCAGTCGAGAACGTTTTCGGATTTTATGCCTTATATGGCTTTGGAATGTGTGTCGTTTTGGTTCTTGTCGCAAAATGGATGCGGACATTTTTGATGCGGGACGAAGATTACTACGACAAGGATGATAAAAATGATTGAGTTCAATCCAGGCTTGATCATGGTCCTTGGGGGCCTTTTGGTGCCGCTTGTACGAGGAAATGTGCGCCGCTTACTATTGTTAGGTTTGCCCATTGCTGGGGGTGTATACACCATTGCCCTTGAGTCAGGTATGTCCGCAAACCTCGCATTGTTTGGCTATACCCTGGAAGTTTTACGCGTTGACGACCTCGCTTTGGTTTGGGGATATATCTTCCACATCGCAGCCTTCTTAGGCGTACTTTATGCCTTGCATGAGGATGATCCTGTGCAAGGTGCTATGGCACAAATCTATATGGGAAGTGCCGTTGGTGCCGTTTTCGCCGGCGACTTGATCACCCTTTTCGTGTTTTGGGAATTAACGGCCATATCCTCGGTCTTTTTGATCTGGGCTTCAGGTACGGAGCAGTCCCTTCGTTCAGGTATGCGTTATTTAATTATTCAGATTGGATCGGGTGTCTTACTACTGGCTGGCGCCATTCTTATATTTAACGACACTGGGTCCCTTGCGTTTAATCACATTGGTATCGAAAGTCTGGGCGGAAAGATCGTTTTAGTGGCTTTTGGGATCAAGTGCGCCTTTCCTCTTTTGCACAATTGGCTACAGGATTCGTACCCCGAAGCAACGGTTACCGGTACGGTTATCCTGAGCGCGTTTACGACAAAACTTGCCGTCTATTCGTTGGCTCGCGGTTATGCGGGAACAGAAATTCTGATCGTCATCGGTGCGATTATGACCGCGTTTCCAATTTTTTACGCGGTGATCGAAAACGACCTTCGACGGGTCCTCGCTTATAGCCTTAACAATCAGCTTGGTTTCATGGTGGTTGGTATCGGCATTGGTACGGAACTGGCCTTGAACGGGACAGCCGCCCACGCCTTTAGCCATATTCTCTATAAGGCCCTGCTATTCATGTCGATGGGCGCAGTGCTCTTTCGTACCGGGACGATTAAAGGCTCCGAACTCGGCGGTCTTCACAAGACAATGCCTTGGACCACGGGCTTTTGCATTGTTGGTGCCGCATCAATCTCGGCATTCCCTCTGTTCTCAGGGTTTATTTCAAAATCGATGATCCTCACTGCGCTGGGTCACGAAGGACATTGGCTAACATGGGCAATTCTGGTGTTTGCATCTGCTGGTGTATTTCATCATTCAGGCATCAAGATCCCTTACTTTGCTTTCTTCGCCCATGATTCTGGTAAACGCCCGAAAGAAGCCCCCCTTAATATGCTATTCGCAATGGGGATTGCGGCCTTCTTGTGTATCGGAATTGGTGTCTACCCAGATGCACTTTATTCAATTCTTCCGTTCCCAGTGGATTATGTGCCCTACACGACGGCACATGTGATTACCCAACTCCAGCTTTTGATGTTCTCAGCACTGGCTTTTGCATTCCTCATGTTAAAAGGACTTTATCCACCCGAACTCAAATCGACCAATCTCGATTTTGATTGGGTCTATCGGAAATTGCTGCCCAAAATGATCCAATCATTTGGCAGGACAATCGCTCAAGCGGACAAAAGCATTCGCAACGCGCTGCTGGGTATGTTGGGGAACTTCATTGGCTACGTGGAACGCTGGAACGGTATGAACGGGGCCTTCGCTCGATCAAACACAGTCGGCTCTATGGCTTTCTTCGCGGTTGGGTTATTAGCCGTGTTTTTGGTGCTCTATTTCTTGATATAGGATCAACGGCGTCAGTCCTATTAGAAACAACACCTTACGCGTCCTAAGAGAGACAGGATCTTCCGCCCAAGCCACTGAAAGTTCATAGTCGCAAGCGGGCCATTCGCTTGGCGATTGGATTAACAATTTTAAAGACTTGTCGATCCTGCACTCACTGAATAGCAAACAATATTCAGAATTCGCGCGGCAATATCAATCCCGCTTAAGGTTCAACCTCATCCCCCCAAGTAGGGTTTGGTAGTTCTTCGTATAAGTTCCGTAAGCCTTCACCCCATTGATTGCTGACCATCGTAAAATAGGGGTCATCTTCATGAATGCGTTGATGGGTTGCGGTACGGCAGGTGTCTTTCCGATAGAGCAACATGTCAAGCGGTGGCGCAACGGAGATGTTAGCACGTATGGTCGAATCCATTGAAACAATGGCGCACTTCGCCGCTTCCATTAGCCCCATATCCTGATGGACAACACGTTGCAAAATAGGTTTGCCGTATTTCGCCTCACCAATTTGCAGGAACGATGTATCTTCTGTCGCCTCAATAAAGTTGCCCGCTGAATAGACCTGAAAGAGGCGCATGCGCCGACCTTTAATTTGCCCCCCCACGAGAAATGTTGCCGAAACATCAGCGTCTTGTGCCTTAACGTGCGCCCCATGCCGTTCCGTCACATTCCGGAGCGCCTCTCCGACCAATTGGGCTGCACCGTACATAGATGGAACCGTGTAAAGTGTTTGCCCATCCCCAGGCTCATCACCACCGATCCCTTCTTCCAATTGCGAGAGAACGGACTGGGTGGTTGCCAAATTACCCGCCGACAGAACCACGATTAATCGATCACCCGGCTGTTCGAAAAGGTGAAGTTTCCGGTAGGTCGAAATGTTATCAACCCCTGCATTGGTTCTTGAGTCTGCCGCAAACACGAGTCCGTCGCTCAATAATATTCCAAGACAATATGTCATTGCCAGCGCACCCTACCTATTCTTGGCTCTGTTGGACTTGGACCCGGACATTCATCTCTTCAATACCGCCACCTTCTCGGACGCCGCGTACCGGGCTTGCATCGCCAAAGTCATAAGCTATCGCCAGACGCACATAGGCATCTGTAGCGGATTGTTGGTTCGACGGATCAAAGCTGACCCATCCCAACCCATCAACAAAAGCTTCTGCCCAGGCATGACTTGCCAAATCACCTGTGCCCGCCAACAAGTAACCGCTGACATAGCGCGCAGGAACTTTGAGTTCCCGTGCGCCGGCAATGAAAAGATGGGCATGATCCTGACACACACCTTTCCCCGTCGTCAGGGCGTGATCGGCATTGGTCTCAACGTTTGTGAACCCTGCTTCATATTTGACGGCGTCTCCAATACCGGCCATGAGCGCATGCAGTGCAGACAAAGCCCCTTCATCGTCCCTAATCTCTTTATAGGCACTGGCAAAGTCTGAAATTTGGTCCGTTAAGCCGGTAAACTCTGTATCGCGCAGGAAAATAAGCGGCGGCAAACCATCATCGGCTGGTAAAACCCCCAAGGTGTCGAGCGTTTCGACTTCACCTTTGACCAGAAAGGAGGCTTCATTATGACCTGTGTCCTGAACGGCTACATGTGCGGCATTGTCAAAACCATCGACCCATCCTGTCAATTGCCCCGCCGTCGAGATGTTCCATGAAAGTATTCTCTGACACGAATCTATCCGCGGGGTTAGACGCAAATATTGTATGGAATAATTTGCTTCCCCGGTAAAACAGTACCGTGTCTCGTGCTCAATATTCAGTTTCATCGGACCATCATGAAATCAATTTGCAATTGGGAGCTCAGGGCGTTGGCACTCACTCGAAAATCCTTCAAGAACTTTTCAAGACCTGATCTGAATATCTTATCCACGCGCCCGGACACAAGCCGGGCTCTCAGTTCATCGGCTTTCTGTGCACAAGGAGCATTTCGCCGCACACGCGCAAGGATCGCGTATATTTCGTCGATGCAACTGCGTAACGACCGGGGAATATCCGGCGTCAACACCATTAGTTCAGCAACTTTTCTGGGTTCGGGTGCCCCCCGATAAATTTCGCGATAGGTTTTATAAGCATTAACCGATCGCAACAAGGTACCCCACTGATAAAAATCGATCGCATTTTCTTGGCGGGATGCCGGGCCCTGGAAACTATCGCATTTGGCTAACAACAGGCGTGCCGTATTCTCGGCACGTTCAATAAAAGTTCCCAATCGCCAAAAATCATAGGCTTCACCGCGTCGCATGGTTCCGTGAACGATGCCCCGAAACAGGTGGCCCCGCTCCTTAATCCATTCGAAAAATTCATACTGACCCATGTCCTTCAGGTCCGCATAGGTCATGGCTCGGATTTCTAGCCACGTCTGGTTGATGCTTTCCCAGAGCTCGGCGGTCAATACATGTCGGGTCGCCCTCACGTTCTCTCGAGCGGCTCGTATGCTCGATGCAATGCTCGCAGGATTCTCCAAATCAAGCGCCATATAGGTAATAACCGCGGCGGGAGCAAAACTTTTATGGGTATCCAAAAAGGCTTCTTTCTCGGCATCGGAAATGAACAGGTTCTCCCAACCATGGTTCAGGCCAACATCATCCGTTGGCAACAAAGACATCCGATAGGTTCCACCCAGCAACCGCGCCGAATTCTCTGCCCGCTCCAGGTATCGGCCCATCCAGTAAAGACTATCTGCCGTACGTCCAAGCATCCTCTACCCCCTCAAAACCCAGGTATCTTTGGTGCCGCCACCTTGTGACGAATTAACAACCAGAGACCCTTCGGTCAGGGCTACACGTGTTAAACCACCAGGCATAACACGTGTCTTTTTTCCCGAAAGAACGAACGGTCGCAGATCGACATGCCGCGGCGCGACACCGCTATCGACATAGGTGGGACACGTCGACAGCGACAATGTCGGTTGAGCAATATAGTTTTCCGGCGTCGCAATAATGCGCTTACGGAAAGCTTCGATTTCTTTTTTTGTACTCGACGGTCCAACAAGCATTCCATACCCGCCGGAACCGTGAACCTCTTTCACCACCAGATCCGCAAGGTTATCCAGCGTATACTTAAGATCATCGGGCTTTCTTAGCATATAGGTCGGGACATTATTGAGGATTGGTTCTTCCCCCAAATAAAACCGGATCATCTCCGGGACATACACGTAAGTCGCCTTGTCATCAGCAACCCCGGTACCTATCGCATTTGTTAGGGTTACCCAGCCTTTGCGAACGGCTGCCAATAACCCTGGCACACCCAAGACCGACGTTGGGTTAAAGGCCAGCGGGTCAATAAATTCGTCATCAATGCGTCTATAGATCACATCAACGCGCCTAGGGCCTTCGGTCGTCCGCATAAACACGCCATTTTCACCGACGAACAAATCTTGGCCTTCGACCAACTCAATCCCCATTTCCATCGCCAGAAAAGCATGCTCGAAATAGGCGGAATTATGTACACCCGGTGTCATTAGAACAACCGTAGGGTCATCAACACCTGCTGGAGCAACGGCTTGCAGGTTCGCAAGCAGATGGTCTGCGTAGCGGTCGACCGGCGCAATCGCATGGTTTGCAAAGAGTTCAGGAAATAACCGCATCATAGTTTGCCGGTTTTCCAACATGTAGGAAACACCGGACGGGGTACGTGCGTTATCTTCCAGTACATAAAAATCTTTTTCACCAACCCGCACCAAATCAACACCCGCGATATGTGCATAAATTCGGTTCGGCAAATCGACCCCCAGCATTTGAGGCTGAAATGCGACATTGGATAACGCCAGTTCCGCCGGAATTATGCCAGCCTGAACAATGTCTTGATCGTGGTAAATGTCATGCAGAAAAGCGTTAATGGCGTCAACGCGCTGAATACAGCCTTTTTCGAGATGGCTCCATTCATCCGCAGCCAGGATACGAGGAATAATGTCGAACGGAATCATCCGTTCGGTTCCTTCATCCTGGCCATAGACTGTGAAGGTAATGCCGAGGCGTCTAAACAGGATATCGGCTTGAGAGTGTTTTCGCATCAGCACATCAGCTGGAGTAGAGTGCAGCCAATCCGCATATTTCGCATAGGCGCTGCGAACGCCGCCGCCTGAGATGTGCATTTCATCAAAGGGAAGTTCTTTTTGGTTACTCTGCGGCTTTTTTGCCGTCATCTTCGCCCCAATTTTATTTATTATCTAAAAAATAGTATGCAGAGCGTTTTTGGTTGGGACAAACAAAAAAGCGACTAATTATTGTAACATTGATGCCACAGCAGAGTATCAGAACTGTGATTGAGCAACTCAAACCGATTGTTTGACGATCCTGGCTGCTCAATAATGCCTTCTATATCAATTTGTATTTCATCGGGACCGAGCAAGAGTTCCGGGTTCTCCGCGGCCCAGCCGATAGGCTTGATCCCGGTGAATTTGAGCTCCACCGGCACAGTCGGTCCACTGAGAAAACACTTAACATCAACATATCCCGCTTCCGTGTCTGTCCAGAACGGGAAGCGAGAAGCCCTGCCGGGTAATACTTCGTGTGGATGCGAGTCTTCCGTTTGCATATATATCTGTCGAACTGGTAAGCTAGAGGTCGCTTCACAAGCCAATAAGAAAACAACATTCAACACAACCAAACTTCTTGTAACGTAAGGCGTTATCTTTTTCTGGATGATTGCCATGACTGCACCCTTTCCGACTAACAGACTATCACGAAAGACGACTTCTATGAGTGACAAAAAAACAGGTATGCGCAAAGGTTTAACACGATATGGAGACGAAGACTTCTCCCTCTACTTACGTAAAGCGTTCATTAAGGGGATGGGTTATACCGATGACGCGCTGGATCGGCCAATTGTTGGGATTACCAATACATTCTCCGAATATAACGCCTGTCACGGTACCGTTCCACAATTGGTAGAAGCCATTAAACGGGGGGTCATGTTAGCCGGGGGTTTGCCTGTCGAATTTCCGACCATCACAATTCACGAATCCTTCGCATTTCCGACCAGCATGTATATGCGCAACCTCATGGCGATTGATACAGAGGAGATGGTCCGTGCGCAGCCCATGGACAGCGTCGTGTTAATTGGTGGATGTGACAAAACGGTGCCCGCATTGTTAATGGGCGCGGCGTCAGCTGGAGTCCCCGCGATCTTGGAAGTAACAGGTCCGATGTTATCAGGCACACACAAGGGGGAACGGCTTGGAGCGTGCACAGATTGTCGCCGGTTTTGGGGTAAATACAGGGCCAACGAAATTGATGCCGATGAAATATCGGAAATCACAAACCAACTCGTCCCATCAGCGGGCACGTGCGGCGTGATGGGGACAGCCAGCACGATGGCGATCATTAGCGAAGCGCTGGGTATGATGTTACCCGGTGGCGCATGCATCCCCGCTGTTTTGGCTGATCGTTATAGACATGCTGAACAAACCGGCACTCAAGCGGTAAAAATGGCGAAAGACGGGTCTCCAACCCCAGATAAAATCATGACGGAAGACGCCTTTCGTAACGCCCTCACGGTTTTGCAGGCGATTGGTGGTTCAACAAATGCAATTGTGCACTTGGCTGCAATGGCCGGCCGGCTTGGCATCCAGATTGACCTTGATGAATTTGACGAAATTGGCCGAAACACGCAGGTTCTTGTCGACCTTAAGCCTTCTGGCGACAATTACATGGATGATATGCATAAGGCAGGGGGAACGGGACCCCTGCTCCGTGAACTGCGCGGTTCTCTTGAATTGTCGGCAATGACGGTCAACGGAAAAACACTGGGCCAAAATATTGAGGATTTACCCCCTGCATTCGACCAGTCAATCATTCGCACCAAAGCCAATCCGATAGCCGAAAGTGGTGGCATGGCGGTTCTTAAGGGCAATTTGGCTCCCGACCGGGCCGTCATAAAACATGTCGCTGCGTCACCTGAACTTTTGAACCACACCGGTAAAGCCGTTGTCTTCAAGAATATGGAAGACCTAGTTGCACGGATCGACGACCCTGATTTGGACGTCGATAAAGACAGTGTTTTGATTATGCAAAATGCCGGGCCGAAAGGTGCTCCGGGGATGCCGGAAAGTGGATATCTGCCGATCCCGAAAAAACTGGCCGAAGCCGGTGTCAAAGATATGGTGCGCATTTCCGATGCCCGAATGAGCGGCACCGCATTTGGTACCATTGTTCTGCATGTTGCACCAGAATCTGCTATTGGTGGGCCTCTGGGGCTTGTACAGGATGGTGACATGATCAAACTTGACGTCGAGAACAGAACCCTGGACGTTCTGATAAGTGATGCAGAAATGGCTGATCGTCGCGCAAAATGGACGCCGCCAGCACCCCACGCGGGTTCCGGACGTGGATACTCCAAGTTATACCAAGATACGGTTACCCAGGCCCCTGAGGGATGTGATTTTGATTTCTTACAAGCGGAGAAGTGAACAATGAGTGTTTTAAAAATTAGTGAATCCGATGGTTTGTACTATGAATTAAACGAACCCACGTCGGAACACGGCAAAACCTTCGTATTTGTAAACGCGATTACTGGTGATGCATCAATGTGGGAGAACACGGTCGCTCCCATGTTGCGGGAAAAAGGACATGGAACGCTCGCCTATAATTTCAGAGGCCAGGCCAACAGTCCCTTCTCTCCCGGCCTCGAGTTAACGGAAACAGTGATCGTCGATGATCTGGTTTATCTACTCAATGAGCTATCAATAAAAAACATCATCCTTGTCGGACTCTCTATTGGAAGCCTCTATGCTGTTAAGGCTATGGAAAAAGGAATTGAGGCCGATGGCGTAGTCTTGATCAACATGCTCCGTCGCATTGGCACACGAATTCAATGGATGAACGATATTGTCCCACAGTTGATGGCGGCGGGTGGTTCCACACTGATGCGTGACGCGTTTACCCATTTAATTACCGGCCCGGCTTTCGCAGAAAAAATGCGCGCCTTGGTATTTGATAGCCCGCCAGAATACACCCCTCTGGATCCGGACAGCGGAGCAATGAACCTTGTCACACATATGGGAGCTGCGGACTGGGACGTCACTTATGAAAATATCAAAGTCCCCGCTCTGGTGATTACCGGTTTGCATGACCGGGTTTTCTACGACCCCGAAATCTTTGAGGAACTTTTCGCGCGTATACCAAACGCAAAACGTGTCGATTTGGACCATGTTGGTCATATGATTCCGGTAGAAGACCCCAAGGCCCTAGGCGACAATATTTTAGCATTCGTATAAGGGACCTGCATGTTATGTCGAAGGTTGTTATTGTCACCGGTGCGGCCCGAGGGATCGGCCTTGCAACCGCCAAAAAATTCTTATCTGAGCAATGGCGCGTTTGCCTATTGGATATTGATGGCGAAACCCAGACTATGGCCAGGAACTCCCTAAGCCAACCAGAAAACACCCTTGCGATTACCTGCGATGTCTCGGTTCCGGAGCAGGTCGCCCAAGCGATCAGGGAGACGGTGCTAAAATTCGGGCGCATCGATGCGCTCGTTAATAATGCGGGGATCGCTGTATTTAAGCCGTTGATGGAGACAACCTATGACGAATGGGCCCGTGTGCTCGATGTAAATTTAAGCGGTTCCTTCATATGCACGCAAGCATGTGTGCCGACGATGCTTGAGAACGGTGGTGGAAGCGTTGTTAACATTACGTCCATATCTGGAACCCGCGCATCCACCCTGCGCGTTGCTTACGGAACCAGCAAAGCCGCCCTCATGCATTTGACAAAACAACAAGCGGCAGAGCTCGGAAATCAGGGGATCAGGGTTAACGCCGTTTCACCCGGCCCTGTTGATACCGCTATGGCGAAACAGGTTCATACGCCCGACATCCGCTCCGATTACCACGACGCCATCCCTCTCAACCGCTATGGAACAGAAAACGAGCTTTCTGAAGCAATTTTCTTCCTGTGCAGTGACAAAGCCAGCTACATAAATGGTCAGATTTTGAACGTCGATGGTGGATTCGCCGCAACCGGAATAGGTCTACCAAGCCTTCGTAACTCGTTATAGTTTTAAAAAATACTATTCAAAGTAGAACAAACCCTCTAAAGTCATAATTGAAAACTGCGAAATGGGCAGAGACAGTTTAAATGACGTTTAGAATTTGTGTATTGAGTGCCGCTATTTGTATAGCGACGTGGTCTTTGGCGACAGCACGTGAACCCATTGTGGTTGCCTACAATTCAGATTGGGGGCCCTATTCAAAGGGCCAGTCCAATGAGGTGCATGGAATTCTGCCCGAAGTTCTGGATCAAATCTTCAAATCCGAGCTGAATATGGCCGTTAAACATGTTGGATACCCCCTGAAACGTGTGCTTAAGGGTGTCGAAACCGGTGCTGTCGACGCCATGATTTCAATCCCGACCCCTCAACGACGCCGCTATGCCATTGAATCACAAGAAGGTGTTTATCGTGTAGAACTGAGAAGTGTGGAACGGGTAAAACATCATCATGCGCCAATTATGGCGACAATCAAACCGAGCAAAAAACGGCACTCATGCCGCCCAAGCGATGTCGATTGGAAGGGATTTCTGGACCAGAACTTTAACGTGGTTCCGGTGATTGAAAGCAAAATCGCAGGGTGTTTGCGGATGGTCGCAAGTAAACGCGTTGACCTGACCATCATGTCAACGGCGGTAGCCCAAAAACAAATAGTTGATGACGGCCTTCAAGATCGCCTTATAATCATGCCCAAGGTCTGGGGCCAACCTGTGTACAAATTCATGCTTTCCAAGAACTCTCGCTATGGAAACGACTTCCTTGCCCGCTTTGATGAAACACTTCGGAACTTAAAGACGACAGGCGCCTATCAAGACCTTATGCAAAGGGCGAAAAAAACAAAACCCGCCAGTTAGCGGGTTTTGTCTTTTAAGCCTCATCAACGCCGTTAGGCATTTGCTCTATTTTTAGCAAGCCAGGAATCAACCGCATCGACGGTCTCATTAACTGTCGCATTCTCCATGCCTTTTTGAGCTGCGATTGTGCGCACAATGCAGTCGGCACGCTCAATATTTGGGACACCGGCCAACAACGCACGGGCAGCGGAAGAAGGTTTTGCCAACCCTTGTGATGCATTTGCATATTTCTCGAAAGGCACCTGATCTGATTCATCAGCACCAATTGCCTTACAGACCTCACCCACCCAATTATACACAGACTTGGACAACTCAAGATCGCTATGGACGGCGTCACGGATCGAACGCATGTCATCTGCCTGCACACAACGGTAATTACCGGCGAGCAACATGTTCCATTTTGCTAGCGGCACAAATACAGAATCATGGACCTTTAACTTAACAGGAAGTTCAATTTTCTCCCCATCCACATCAAACCGAATGGCCTCAATATCCGCCTGAATATCGCGAAGAATTTGTGTATGCTCTTCTTTCTCAAAGGCTGCGGCTTTAAAGTTGGTGGGTAGTGATACCTGCAAAACGTTCAACTCTTCTTCCGGCGGTCGGAACGCCTGTGGATCAGGACTACATAGGGTAAAGACGGCAGGGTCGACGCTGTCCCAAACCGTATGGTCCGTATAGCACTTTTTCAGACCTTCATAATCAAGGCCGGGAATCCGCTTTAAAAACGGCAAAGGAGGCATGTTCATAATTGACATACAAGGAACCCCCGATTTCCCGACGGCATCGAGAAGTTCGCGAACACCTGGTGACCGATATTGAGGTTCCTGCATAGCCAGGGCGATCAAATCGTAATCAGCCGGGTCCACATCGGACGGTCCAGCCGCTGTTAAGGTGCCAGGCGCATTGCGAGAATCAATGTGGACCAGACCTTCACGCCCTCGTATCGGCATCCTGACATGGGCACCAGAAGAATTGAACAACTCAACTTCAGCTGGCAGACAAACCAGATTTACATTGTGTCCGGCCAGAGCCATTTTTGTACCAAGAAGCGAGCCGTACGACGCACCCATAATCAATATATTATATGCCATTATTCATCTTACCTTTATTGTTTACTGCTTTATTATCCACCCAAGAACAAACGTCCTACGTCGGGGTTCTCAAGAAGTTCATCTCCTGGACCTGCAATTGCAAGCTCACCGGACACAAGAACATAGCCAACATCGGCAAATTCCAGTCCTTTCTTTGCGTTCTGTTCAACCATCAAAATGGTTTTCCCTTCATTATTTTGAAGGTCATCCAGGATTTCAAACACCATATCAATGAAACGTGGCTCCAAACCAATTGAAGGCTCATCAACCAACAAAACATCCGGCTCCATCACAAGAGCACGAGATATTTCAAGCAAGCGCCGTTCGCCACCTGACAAGACCCCAGCGTTATGGGACCGGCGTGCCGCCAAGCGGTCATACTTCTGAAACACCTTTTCAGCTGCTTCCTTCGCCTCATCCGGGTGGTCTTTTAAAAAACCGCCCATCCACAGATTCTCTTCAACCGTCATTCCCGGAAACACCGATTTATCCTGCAGAATGTATGCGATACCGGCTTTCTTCAGTTTCTCGGATGACGTCAGATGAGTCACATCTTGTTTTTTATCGCCCTCGCCAATGTTAATGCTGCCTGAAAAAATATTGGTAAACCCAAAGATCGAATGCAGTATGGTTGATTTACCCGCACCGTTCGGGCCAATCAGACATAAGGACTGCCCTTTGGCGACTTGAAGGTTCAAGTCGTGCAAGATCTCCATTTTACCATAACCAGCGTTCAGGTTTTCAATTTTGATAAACGGATCGTTATTGGCAAGTTGCTCGATTTGAGAAAGCGGAATGCTTTCCGCCATTTCTTTCGCCTGCTTATTTACGTCTTCAACGGAAATAACCGTATTAACGTCGCCCATATGGTATCCCGAAGCGCGGGTCTCAGCTGTTTCAGGGCTCTCTGTCTTATCGTCCGACATCTACCTAACTCCCTAGTGAGCGCCTAAATAAGCGTCTATGACGCGTTGATCACTTTGTATGTCTTCTGGTTTGCCATGCGCCAACATTTCACCGTGCGCCAAACAATAGACGTTATCGGCCAAGTTCATAACCACGCGCATATTATGCTCAATGACAAAAAGGGTTATCCCAAAGTCTGTATTTGCGCGCCGTAGCCGGTCAATCAAACCGTTGATCAACGTTGGGTTGATCCCGGCTGTCGGCTCATCAAGCAGCAGAACTTTAGGCTCATTCATCAACGCCATCGCAAATTCGAGAAGCTTTTGCTGACCGAAAGATAAGTCACCAGACGGCAATTTACGCTTCTGATATAAACCAACGTATTCAAGTAAATGTTCGGCCTTGTCCGTCAGCTCTTTTTTATGAGGTGTGAACATATCCAAAAATTTAGCGTTCCGGTGCGGTATCGAGACCAGCAGATTTTGGATACAATTCATTTTGCCGTAGATGCGTGTTTGCTGAAAAGTCCGCAACATTCCCAACCGTGCGATTTCCTGCACATTCATTTTCGAAATTTCTTTATTTTCGAACTTGATAGAGCCTTCATCAATCGGGTGATAACCAACAATCGAGTTGAACAATGTTGTTTTCCCAGAACCGTTCGGTCCGATCAGTCCGGTAATTCCACCTTCTGGAACCCTCATGGAAACCTTGTGGTTCGCAACGACGCCACCAAAGGATTTGGAGACGCCCTCAACTTCAATTACGTTTGTCATTTGGCGGCCTCCTGTGCTTCGTCATCTGCACTCATTCCCCGATCCACTTCGATGCCAAATTTTTCGGGCCATTTTTCCTGCATCCATCCAACAAGTCCCTGTTGGAAATAGACAACATTAATAATGATGATCAGCCCCAACGTAATCCACTGCCAACCCAGGAAATAGGTCCAGGTGGCTTCCTTGATAATATGGAACAGGATTGCGCCCAAAACCGGGCCCCAAAAGGTTCCTGACCCCCCAAGCAAAGCCATGGCCACCATAAAGATACCAAATGTGATCGTTGGAAAGGCAACTTCCAATGGTTCAATAAAGCCCGTCAGATTACCGAACAAGGCGCCAGCGATACCGAGGAAAAATGCGGAGCAAGCCCAGGCGACCGTTTTGTGCCGAAGGGTATGAACCCCCATGGCATCCGCCTTGCTTTCATCGTCTCGAATGGCGTTTACAGCCAGACCAAAACGCGTCGAGAAAAGCCAACGATAGAAAATAAACGTAATCATAGCAGACAGGAAACAGAGCGTATAAAAGAATTCTGACTTACCGTCACCAGAGCCCGGGAATACGGGCATGGCTATTCCGCCGCCGCCACCGACCCATTCCCAAGCGCCAAACAACTCGCCCGCTGCCAAGGCAATTCCCAACGTGCCAATAGCAAAATAAGGGCCGCGAAGGCCGAACACCGTCCAGCCCAAACATGCGGCGACAACCGCCGACCCAACGCCGGCAAAGACGATGCCAACAGCAAGCCCAACGAAGTATTGGGTTTCCGTAAATGACACATTACTTCCCGTCGCAGACGTGTAATCTCCGACATCATGATAAAGGCCGACCTGGGTAATGGCACAGATGTACATCCCGCATCCGAAGAAGAAAATATTTCCGAGCGAATTGTATCCCATTTGGCCGCCCATCGCGTCCCAGGTTTGGGCAAACAAGACCATGATCCAGAGGATCGCGATTTGAAAGGTGTAATCTGGAAACAAAACGGGACCGAGGATGCCGAATGCCAGCAAACCCAGAGTGTATTTTTTTTCTATGCTTGTCATGATCAACTCACCGCCTGACGACTTTTACGCATCTGAATTTGACGCACAACCAAGACCAGGAGTAACAGCCCCACAACGGTAACTTGCTGGAATTCAGCACCAAAGACGAAGCCGCCATATTGCTCGGATACGCCCAAGCCCAACGCCGCGATAATGACACCAGGCAAGTTACCCAGTCCTGCAGCAACAACAATAACAAATGAACGAATTGAATGGGGAACACCGTAGAAAGGCTGGATCACCCAAATCATGGAAACCAGTACGCCAGCAGCGCCGCAAATCGCACAATTCAGCGCATAGGTAAACGCGTAAACGCGCTCCGTATCAATTCCCATTACTTTTGCAGCACGCGCATCCTGCGCCGTCGCCCGGATTGCCTGTCCCATTCGGCTCCGTTTCATAAACAGCACGACCACCGCCGCAAGGACACAACAGAGCAAAAACGAAATAAGCCGGATATCGGCGACCGTAACACTGCCGTCCAGATAGGAACGAATTTCAAAACCCGATTCTGCGACTTGAACTTCCGGGCCAAACATTAGGTTTAAGGCTTGCTGAATAACAATTGCCAACCCGAACGTTGCAAGTAAGGAGATGAACATATCCTTTGCAACAACGCGACTAATGATCGTTCGATAAATAAACCACCCAAACCCAAACATAATCACGATAGCGATCGGCAGGGACAAAATTGGATGCAGACCAAGGGTGCTAGAGTACCAAGCGATATAGCCGCCCATAATGACGAACTCACCCTGCGCCAAATTTTTTACATTCATGACGCCCCAGACCAACGCCAATCCGTATCCCGCCAAGGCGAAGATGGCCCCGATAAAAATGCCATCCACAATCAACTGTATATTCAGAGTAGGCGCGAGGCTAAGAAGGCTTAGATTATCTAACATTTGCGATGCCACATTTCAGTTAAAACTATAGAGCTCCCGCCCTCACATAATGCAAGGGCGGGCTGCTTATTCTATATCCAGGCTAATGCGTGGGATATTTAGTTTGATTTCCGAGGATACTCGATCGGTTTTACAGCAAACTCTGACGGAGCCACGACGTGGTATTCACCGCCTTGAATTTGACGCAGGAACATCGGCTTTGCGATATTGTTACCAGCCTCTGAAAACTTGATGTTGCCATAGAATGTTTTCATGTCGGTTGCCGCAATAGCATCGCGAACCTTATCGGTATCGAAGGACTGAGCACGCTCAAACGCATCTTTCCAGACCAACACAGCCGCAGCGGCCTGAGCTGACTGATACGGCACGCCTTTTTCATATCCCTCAAATGCCGCTTTAAACGCTTTGTCAAAATCACCCGCTGAACCAAAATACTGATCAGAATTGGTCAGTGTTTCTGACCACTGCGTTGGGCACAAGAATCCATCAACGGAACTGCCATACTTATTGATAATTTTTGACGATTCACAATGCGTCATCGCAACCAGCGGCGTGCTGATTTTCATTTCTTTAATCTGACGCGCAGCAGTTGCAGCGCCCTTGGAATGGCCAGAAACCAGCAGCAAGTCGGGCTTCAATGCACGCACTTTTGTGAGCGTTGCAGCCATATCTGACAGATCACGCGGTAGTTTGTCATCGATAACCGTTTTCAAGCCATGCCTTTTAATGTCATCAACCACACCAGCGCGTACGTCCAACGAGAAAGGATCGTTCTCGAAAGCCATCGCAACTTTAATATCACCAGGCTTTTTGCCCTCTTTCTTGCCAATTTCAGCGGCTAACGCGACAGAACTTGCCAAATACTGCTCCGCAGTAGAAAGCACGGCAAACAGGTACTTATACCCTTTGGTGAACAATGACCGTGATGCACCTTCGGCCTCGATCATTGGAACTTTATATTTTTCTGTAATCGGTGCCGCAGCCGCGGTCGTAGCGGAACTGTATGGTCCAAGCATAAATTTCACGCCATCTTGCTTGATCAGCCGCTCAAGCAATTGCGCAGTACGTGCGGGCGTCGACTCGTCATCATAATATATGACTTGGAGTTTATAAGCCTTTCCGTTGACTTTAACCCCACCCATTTCGTTAATTCTTTTAACTGCAATATTATAGCCGTTCTTGGCGTGAATTCCGTTTGTCGAGTATTTTCCGGTAAACGAGATCGCTGACCCCAATACGATGGTGTCACCTTCGACCTTGGCAAACGCCGGCGTTGCAGCATTTATGGCAAAAGCCGCCACACCCACAGCGATTGTTGAAAGAAGTGTCCTGCGTAATGACATGAAATTATCTCCCTATGGTATCCCAATTTAGTAAACCTGCTTAGGACAACAACCGATGATTATGTTCACCGTGTCTCATCCTCCCTAGAGCTTATTGTATCGGTACGAAATAAAAGCGCAACAGCGTTCTTTGATTCTAAACTTTCCTCGGTGCCCAGCTTTGAACCTGAACAGCACGGCCTGATTGCGTTCGCATAATCTTCGGCTTAACCACCTGGTCCACACCAGGTGACTTTTCAGCTTTCTTAAAAGACACCTTCATTTCTGCGAGCGTTATTTCGGCCCGGTTACCACGTTCTCGCGCAGTTTTATAGGCCGGTGTTTCATTTGTGATTTCGTTCAGCCGATCAACAGAATAGCTACCGAATCGCTGCCAGATATTTTCCAGAAACGACTGAACTTCATAGGGTAAAAATAATTCTGCATCGATATCCGGCCTGCCCTTTGAGAAGGCTAGAAATACGTTCGGTTCAACCGGCCCCATCTCGTCAGCGACGAAAACAGCCGGCATTAGTTTGCGATTAAATGCTACCGCATAATAGGCTTGCGAGAGAAAAAGTAACCTTTGTAATTTTTGTGGCTGCAGATACGAGCCTTCCTGCGTTGCCATGTCATCGAAAAAAATGGAAACATCAAAGGCATTATTTATATCTGCTGGCATCGCCGACCTCCTTCGCGCGGACACGTGTCTGTAATCGCTCGGTTACAGACCGTCCAAATTTTAGTTACTTTTTTATAATGCGCAACTGGAGGATTGCAGAACCGTCAGGTTAAAATGTCCTGAGATAACTTCGACAAGTCATCCGCCGTGCGAATAACCTGTAAATTCGCACTATAGGCGGCTTTAGCTTCAATCAGGTTTGCGAACTCACGAACCAGACTCACATCCCCTGCTCCCGACAACTGTGCTGTAATTGCCGTATTTCCGGTCAATGCCGCCTGTTGTGGAGTTGAACTGGCAGCCACGGGTGTTGCATTTACACCAGCGATTTTTGTCGCCGTTTCCTGGACGCTCTGCGAAGTCCTGTGAAGACCGTTCACCGCCGTTGTTAAGACTGAATTGATCGCCATTATTTAACTCCATTCATATAGAGTAGTTTAATGTTCACTTGCCTCAGCTAGAGTAGTTTAATGTTCACTTGCCTCAGCCACCGTGACGGTCATCACAGCGTCCCCCAACAAAACAAGCCAAAAAGAATTAAATAGAGGTCTGATTACAGCGTCAAACTGAGCTCAGCTCCTAAAACCGGATTTGTACCCGCGACAACTTTGCTGTTCTGTTCGTATGTGCTTATAGCCTGAACAACAATACTGGGAGACGTTTTCTGATGAACGTTGCCAAAATCGTCTACGACATCACCACGGGTGTCGAATTCGAGCAGAGCCGCAAAAGCTTCGGATGTGGCATTGATGGTTCCCAGGTGCTCGCGCCGCAGGGGTGCGTTGCGTGAATTTCGCCCGTCATCATTGCGGGCCTCGGTATGCCCGCCTGTATATTCGTAAGGAGACGTATCAAAAAACGTTCCAGTGCTGATGGCAGCTTCTTCAATGGGACCAGAACGCACAGAAGCCACACGCGCACCAGGAGCGGGGCGTATAGCCGACGTCGGAGCCGCCGGGCTTGTCGAAGCCAATTTAGATACCAGCGCCATAGTGCTCGTCCAAAAGGATGCGTGGCGCGCTTTCTGCACTTACAGGAATTCGCCGCAATTCTGCTACGAATACACAACATATCACCCTATAATATGGTGATTACGGCACTAAAATCAAGGAATACAATGCAAACCACTTTTATTCGGGAGGCATGGCCTGTTGACTGTCTACTGCGATTTTTTCGCATTCGGCTGCCCACATCTCCTGAAGAAAGGAAATCACCTTCAGATCAACCCCAAAATCATACAAATTATTGTGCCCCGCACCGTCGACCCATAGAGCCGTTTTGGGTTCATCAGCAGCATCAAAAAGACGCTTACCCAATGCTTGCGGAACCGTTTTGTCCTGGTCACCATGAATCACCAAAACGGAAGAGCAAATATCTTTAATCTTGGCTATTGAATCATAACGATCTTTTAATAATAAGTTAGCCGGAACAAAGGGATAGTGGTGTTTTGCAGCATCGGCCATTGACGAGAACGGGGCTTCCAAAATAACTGCAGCGACCGGCGTATCCTGTGCAAATCGGGTTGCCATTTCAACAGCGACAGCCGTTCCCAAAGACTCGCCATACAAAACCCAATGATTGGGCGAAATACCTGTCCGCACGAGAAAATCAAGCGCCGTCGAAGCATCTTCGTAAAGGCCTTGCTCAGTTGGATGCCCAGGGTTACCACCATACCCTCGATACCCGACAAGCAGAATACCATACCCGGCATCGACATAAGCCCGGAGCTTGGTTCCGCGGTCGCCGACATGTCCCGCGTTCCCATGAAAGTAGACGAGAATGGGTTTATTAGTCCCTGCAGCACGAAACCATGACGTGATGGTATATCCGTCCGACGATTGCAATCGAATGGGCACCACTTCCGCAATACCATGCGAGGCCGGTGTTCCCAGTGTCGTATCCGGGTGATACAGGAGCTTGCGCTGCCAAATAAACATCGCCATCAATAGAATCAGGTAGACGCCTAGTGCTGCACCTAAATAAATCATGATCTTCGACAGCATCCGTTCACACGTGTTCAGCTAAAGTGATTTGAAACGATTTGCCAGCGCCCATCTTTTTGATAGCAAGCCGTGCCGTCGCCAGATTCTATAGCGTCAGAGAAAGCAACAGTAGAGCGAAATTGCCGGCATGTCAGTCCGTTTTCCGCAGTAAACGTTGTGCTCGGTCGAAATGCGCCTGAAATGCCCGTTTCAGGGTTATCCCAAGTAACTGTCGAACCGTCCGCAAGGGCCTTTTCCGCGGCACCGTTATAGAGAACCCAATCCGATTCTTTCAGGAACCGACCCGCCTCAAAGCCAGCTAATCCGCCGAGTATTGTGCCGCCGGCTATGTATGCCACTTGGCCAAGACCCGCGCCGAAATGGGCACCGGCGTATCCGCCTAGCGCCGCACCAACGGTTGCACCTGCCAGTTCAAAGGGCATCGTTTGAGTTTCGCAGGCCGCCGTTGACAGCATCGCGACGACACATAAAGCCATTCGTGGCGATTTCATGATCATCCCCCCTAATACGTGGTAATCAGATTGTAAGAGTTCCTGCGAGGAGCGTCGTCTACGCAATCATATACCGCGGCAATCGGTGTTACGATGGGGCAAACCCGGTAGCTTTGCTCGCGAAATATCGCTTTCTTGGAAAACTGGGCGCACGCATTCTGTGCAACTTCGGTCACCTGTTTCGGCGTTGTTCCGCGTTTTGTATAACACACTTTTACTTCCTGCAGGTCCGTTACCCCTTCCAAATAGAATCTGGAGTCTCGCTGAAATTCGCCTTGCTGAAAGACATAAGGTGGCTGCGCCGCGCAGGCGGAAAGTGCCAGAACAAGACCGACACCAAACAAAGATTTTATAAAGGACTGATATTTCATAGAAAACATATACTGCCATTCAAACGAACGGACAATAAGCGTCTATCCAGAAAATACAGGTTATGGCTAATCTGTTAGTGCCATCAGCACGGTATTCCCGCCTGCAGCCGTAGTATTCACAGAAATGGTTCTCTCAACAGCAAACCGATGTAAATACCGAGGCCCGCCCGCTTTTGGTCCGGTTCCCGAAAGCCCTTCGCCCCCAAAGGGCTGCACGCCGACCACGGCGCCAATCATATTTCGATTAACGTAGGTATTTCCTATTTGACTATTGGCCTGGATATAGGCGCATGTGGCATCAATTCGACTATGAATACCAAGTGTTAAACCAAATTTTGTTCGTTTGATCGCCTGCAGCACTTCATCCAAATCTTGTGCCTTATAGCGGATGACGTGAAGCACCGGGCCGAAGACTTCCCCCTGCAAGACGTCCAAACTATCTATTTCGTAAGCAACAGGCGCGAAGAAGTATCCTTCCGCCAGCGACCCTCGAAGGGGCGCCTGACACAGCTTTCGGCCAATCCCCTCCAACCGTTGACAATGGCGTTCAAGCATATCCAGCGCATCGGCATCAATGACCGGCCCAACATCAGTGTTCTCCGACATCGGAGCGCCAACGCACAATTCTTCCGTGGCTCCCGCCAGCATCGAAATCACCCGGTCCGCAATGTCATCCTGGACAAACAAAACCCGCAAGGCCGAACAGCGCTGACCGGCGCTTCGAAATGCAGAGAACACTGCATCTTTCACGACCTGTTCCGGTAAGGCAGAACTATCAACGATCATGACATTTTGCCCTCCGGTTTCCGCAATCAGAGGGACGATCGCACCGGGGCGCCCTGCGAGCGACTGATTGATGAGCCGTGCGGTACCGGTAGAACCCGTAAAAGCGACACCGTCAATTCTCTCATCAGCGACCAGCGGCGCACCGATCTTATCGCCATCGCCATAAACAAGCTGAAGAACTCCTTCGGGCAAACCGGCTTCAGAAAACAATGCCTGAACCCGGCCCGCAATCAACGGAGTTTGTTCTGCGGGTTTGGCGACCACCGCATTCCCTGCCGCCAAAGCGGCAGAAATTTGTCCCAGAAAAATCGCCAACGGAAAATTCCAGGGACTGATACACGCAAACACGCCGCGTCCATGGAGTTGCAAAGTATTCAGTTCGCCCGTGGGTCCTGGCATAATTTCAGGCGTGGCGAAATCTTGACGGGCCCTTTGTGCATAGTAGCGCAAAAAGTCGATGGCTTCGCGATGCTCTGGTATACTATCAGCAAGGGTTTTGCCCGCCTCTCGTACACAGAGCGCCAACAATTCATCCCGGTTTTCCTCCAGCAGGTCTGCAGTTCTCTCAAGAATATTTGCACGATCCGGTGCCGCAACGGTGCCCCACCTTTGCGCCTGCCGAGTTGCGTCGGCTATCGCCTGCTCCAACTGCTTTGGTGTGGTTTCATAGACCACACCAACAACCTTGGATTTGTCACCTGGTTCATAAATTGATGTGGGCATCTGACCATCGCTAACACCTGCCACCCATTGACGATCATTAGCGTTTACCGATGCAAACAACTCAGCCACTTGCGCCGGACTGCTAAGATCAATGCCACGTGAGTTCTTTCGACCAGCCCCATAGAGGTGTTCAGGGACAGGTATATTTGGATGACGCAAGGCGGGTAAAGCTTCAACAATCCCGCAAGGATCTGCAATGATATCGTCTATTGGCGCATCCTCGTCGACAATCCGATTTACAAACGACGTATTCGCTCCATTTTCGAGCAACCGACGCACAAGATAGGCGAGCAAGTCTTCATGTGTCCCCACAGGGGCATAGACACGACAGGGCGTACCATCGCTCACCACTTGCTCATATAAAGGCTCTCCCATGCCATGGAGGCGCTGGAACTCAAATGCCGTATCTGTTCCGGTAATTTCCTGGATTGCAGCAATGGTTTGCGCATTATGGGTTGCGAATTGTGGATAAAAAGCGTCTGGATTTGAAACGATTTTCTTTGCACAGGCCAGATAGGAAACGTCCGTCGACGCTTTCCGCGTAAAAACCGGGTAATCAGAAAACCCCTCTTCCTGGCTGCGTTTGATCTCGGTATCCCAGTAGGCTCCTTTCACCAGTCGCACCATAAAGCGGCGATTATGTAACGCCGCCAACTCCGCGAGCCAATCAACGACATAGAGGGCTCGCTTCTGATAAGCCTGCAAGGCCAGTCCCAGACCATTCCAATCTGCAAGCGAAGGGTCTGCGGACACAGCCTCAATGACATCAAGCGAGAGATCAAGCCGGTCCGCTTCTTCCGCATCAATGCAAAAGCCCATATCGTAATCTTTGGCCAATCTTGCCAGTTGAATGACTTTTGGTACCAGTTCCGTAAAAATACGTTCACGTTGCAAATATTCGTAGCGGGGATGGATCGCCGACAGCTTGACCGAGACACCCGGCCCCTCAAATATTCCCTGACCTTGAGCCGCCGCACCAATTTTATGAATAGCGGCTTCGTAGGCCTCAAAGTAAAGGACGGCGTCAGCATCGGTCACCGCGCCCTCACCCAACATATCGAATGAATAACGCGTCCCGGCATTGGTTTCCGTTTTCGAACGGTTGATCGCTTCTTCAATCGATCGCCCCAAAACGAACTGTCGCCCAAGAATTTTCATAGCCTGAACCATTGCTTGTCGGATGACCGGCTCACCACTTTTCGAGATCATCCGCCTTAAAACAGAACCTATATTCTTTGTTTGTTTATCTTCCAAATGGACAACTTGCCCGGTCAACATCAACGCCCAAGTCGACGCATTTACAAAAAGTGACGAGCTTTGGCCCAAATGCTTTTCCCAATCGGCTTCACCAATCTTGTCCTTTATTAACCGGTTCGCCGTCTCGGCATCAGGAATACGCAAAAGGGCTTCGGCAAGACACATCAGTGTCACCCCTTCTTCGTTTGAGAGTTCATACTCCTGTAAAAACGCATCAAGCCCACCTGCTGCTGCACCGGAACTGCGCACGGTGGCGACAAGGTTGTGCGCTGATTGTCGAATGCGCTTTTGTGCCCTGTCATCAAAAACCGCAATTGACAGAACAGCCTGCACCGCTTCCTCTTCGTCGCGTCGATAGCTCTGATCGATTTTGGATCTGTGCTCAGAAAGACGCTTCGCATATTCATCATTGAAGGCCAGAGGCATACGTTCTCTCCTGATCAAAGTTAAAGACTATATGTTTCACATTTTTAAGAGAATTAATGTTCAAATTTATCTATATTTCAGATATTTATTCTTCTTTACATTACATTTCAGCATTTTATGCTGAAATGATGAAATCAACTTCACGCCACCAACATTTTGACTTAGATGCCGTCGATCTTCGCATCTTGCGCGAAGTTCAGAATGATGGAAAAATTTCCAATTTAGAGCTGTCCAAGCGCGTCAATCTAAGTGCAACCCCTTGCCTTGCCCGTGTTAAGCGTCTTGAACGCCAGGGCATTATTCTGGGATACGCCGCAACCGTAAAACCTGAAGCCTTGCACGCTGCCATGCTGGTTTTCGCCGAAATCGTTCTCGATAGAACGACCGAAGCCGTTTTTGAAAAATTCAGGAATGCGGTCATGAATATTCCACAAATTATGGAATGCCACATGGTATCCGGTGGTTTCGACTATTTGATCAAGGCCCGTGTCCGCGACATGGCAGATTATCGGACCTTTCTTGGTAAATCACTGGTGGAACTGCCAAGCGTCCGTGAAACGCACACCTATGTTGTTATGGAAGAAGTGAAAAGCACGACAGCCATCCCAATCCCGACCGGGCGTATATAAGCATCAAGATTTGCCGTGCGCGAAGCCAGCGATCAAGCTAAATTCCCCCCATTCGACAGGAAGGATGATGATATGCCACGACCCGTGATAGTCGGTATTTCTGGAGCAAGCGGTGCCATCTATGGTGTTGAAGCGCTCAGGATGCTTCAGGAACTGAACATACCCGCGCACCTTATCGTAAGCGAACTGGGTTTGCGCACGCTTAAGATTGAAACAGGTCTTGGCCTGGATGATTTGAAGCCGCTGGCGGACACCGTATTCAACAACAAGGATCTGGGCGCTAGCGTCTCCAGCGGTTCTTTCCAAACACAAGGCATGATCATCGCGCCGTGCTCGATCAAAACGCTTTCCGGCGTCGCGAATAGCAGTTCCGCTAACTTGATTATTCGCGCTGCCGACGTTGTCCTGAAGGAACGCAGGCCTTTGGTCTTAATGGTTCGCGAAACCCCGTTTCATAAAGGACACCTGGAGTTAATGAGCAGAGCGGCCGACATTGGCGCGATCATTCATCCGCCCCTTCCCGCCTTCTATGCGAAACCGGCTTCAATATCAGATATTGTCAGACATAGTGTCGGACGGGCGTTCGATCACCTGAATATCGAACATGATCTAATTAAACGTTGGGACGGCTCTTGAAGCATTCGGGTCCTGAAGTTTGCGGATTAAATCGGCAATTTCACGAACGGCACCACCGCCACCGACCTTTGTCGAAATGACCTGCGCAACATCTTTAACTTCGTCCATCGCATCCGCCACTGCTATCGGTAAGCCAACAACCTCAAACAACGGAAGATCGTTAATATCATCGCCCATATGGGCGACCTCAGATAAATCAATGCCAAGTTCTGCGACAATTTCCCGCATGGAATCTGATTTATCCGCAACATCGGTATACACATACTTGATGCCAAGCCTCTTGGCCCGGTGATTTATTGCTCCTGGCAGTCCCATCGATATAATACAGACATCGACACCCGCTGCCTGCAAATGCGAGATCCCCATACCGTCCTTGGCGTTAAATTTGCGGAATGAGTCGCCACCGTCCGTATAGTAGATACCACCATCCGTCAGCACGCCATCGACATCCAGTGAAAGCAGTTTGATTTTCGACAGTTTCTCAAGGTTTTTCGTCGGTAGCTTATTGGTTTCTGAACTCATTCTTTCCCCCTGATTTATTATGTATGTATGTTGGTAGCATGCCTAAAGATTGACGCCAACAACAACCCGCAATTTGGAATATCCCCGGCAACTTATGTGCCTCTTGATCCACTAACCTATACTTGTGCGCCGTTTTAATCTGGATCATACTTTTTAAAAAAAGTCGAATTTATTGAATTTTTTTATTTAATCGGGAGCCATCCAATGACGCAATCTTCACCGACCGAAACCCTACAAATATGGGTTAACTCTCTTGCTGCAGCCTTAAACAACAAAGACGGGGAACAAGCGGCCGCTCTTTTTGCAGAGGATGGGTATTGGCGTGATCTTATTGCCTTAACGTGGAACATCAAAACCTTCGAAGGGCCTAAAGAAATTTCCGAAATGCTAAAAAATGTTCTAAAAAATGTGGAGCCCAAAAATTGGTGCCTGGATGGCGAAGCAACTGAAGCTGACGGCGTCATCGAGGGCTGGGTTCAATTCGAGACAGCGACAGCAACCGGTTACGGTCATGTTCGACTTAAGGACGGCAAATGTTGGACATTTCTGACAACCATGCAGGCCCTGAAGGGGCATGAAGAAAAAAAGGGGCGCAATCGCATAAATGGCACAGAACATGGCGTCGTCCCGGGCCGCAAAACATGGCTGGAATTAAAAACTGAGCGGGAAAAACGGCTGGGTTACGAAGACCAGCCTTATTGCCTAATCATTGGTGGTGGACAGGGTGGCATTGGACTGGGAGCCAGACTCCGCCGACTGGGTGTTCCAACCCTCATTATCGAAAGCAATCCACGCGCCGGGGATAGCTGGCGAAACCGTTATCGGTCTTTATGTCTTCACGACCCGGTTTGGTATGACCACATGCCCTATCTTCCCTTCCCGGATGATTGGCCCATCTTCACGCCAAAGGATAAAATGGGGGATTGGCTTGAATCTTATGTAAAGATAATGGAGCTCAATTATTGGACGTCTTCGCTGTGTAAATCTGCATCTTTCGATCAAACGACGGGTGTATGGACAGTCATTGTTGAGCGCGAAGGAAAGAAGGTTGTCCTGAAACCAAAACATCTTGTTCTGGCGACGGGGATGGCTGGCGTACCCTTAATGCCGGAACTTGAGGGCGCCAGCACCTTTGGTGGATCGCTAATACATTCATCGAAGTTCAAAAGTGGAAAAGACTACCAAGGGAAGAAATGCGTCATCGTAGGCTCCAATAACTCTGCTCACGATATTGCAGCTGATCTTTGGGAAAACGGCGCTGACGTAACCATGCTTCAACGCTCGTCGACGCACGTTTCCAAGTCGGAGACACTCCGGGAACTTGGCAGCAACCATCTCTATTCCGAAGATGCCCTCGAACGCGGTATCGATACGGAAAAGGCTGATTTGCTGGCGGCTTCTGTACCCTATCGATTAATGGGCGAATTACAAAAGCCGGTTTATGAAGAAATGAAAAGGCGGGACAAAGACTTTTACGACAAGCTGGAGAAGGCAGGTTTTATGCTGGATTTCGGAGACGATGAAAGCGGTCTGTTTATGAAGTATATGCGCCGGGGGTCTGGTTACTACATTGACGTTGGTGCGTCTGAACTCATCATCAATGGCGACATCACGTTAAAACAGGGTCAGATTTCATCGGTCACCAGTACCGGTGCCAAACTGGAAAGTGGTGAAGAAGTTGAAGCGGATCTGATTGTCTGCGCGACAGGATATGGGTCAATGAATGGCTGGGCCGAAATGCTGATCAATAAAGACGTTGCTGACAAGGTCGGCAAGGTCTGGGGTTTAGGCTCAGACACCACAAAAGATCCTGGACCATGGGAGGGTGAACCGCGGAACATGTGGAAACCTACGCAGCAAGAAAATCTGTGGTTCCATGGCGGAAATCTTCATCAATCTCGGCATTATTCAAAATATTTATCACTCCAACTTAAAGCCCGCATGGAGGGCATCGCAACGCCCGTTTACGGATTGCAGGACGTGCACCACAAAAGCTGATTAACCCAAAAAAATTGGCCGCTCGCCTTGAAGCTGCCCGGCTTCCATGTCAGCTTGTTGGCAATTACAAACTGGAGTTTACAATGGTATTGCGTGGAGTTCATGACATGGGGGGTCTGGATGCGGGCCCTATTGAAACGGACGAGCACATCCATGATCCCTGGGAAAAACGCACGGACGCGATTATGCGTCTTGTGTCCGATAAAAAGCGCAACATCATGACCGTCGATGAGCTGCGCCGCGGGATCGAGGCGATAGGTCCGAACGTTTATGATGAAATGAGTTATTATGAGCGCTGGATTACGTCCGTGACCAATAATTTAATGGAAAAAGGCGTCATAAGCGTCGACGAACTCGGCCGAAAAATGACGGACGTTGAGGAACGCTGGAACGCCGATGGCGCGATCAAAAAATGACATACCGCGTAGGTGATAACGTTATTGTCCGCAAAGCATTTCCGCCAGGGCATGTTCGCGCGCCTTTTTTTATACGCGGCAAGGCAGGTGTCATTGATCAGATTGCCGGCGAATACAAAAACCCTGAAGAGCTTGCCTATGGACGCAGGGACGCAGCTCCCCTGTCCTTATACCGCGTTCGCTTTATGCAGTCGCATATTTGGGCCGACTATGACGGTCCAGAACAGGACAGTATCGTGATCGACATTTATGAAAACTGGTTAGATAACCTAGAGGCAACAAGCTGATGAGCGACACGGAAACGCATAATCATGACCATGATCACGGGCACGATCACTCCGACAATCCGCATGGTCCCCACCCGTATCAGCCAGATTTGGAAGATGCTCCATTCACGCATCATCAGGTTATGGCTGAAGCTGTTGGGGAACTCCTTATCGAAAAAGGAATAGTGAGTGCAAACGAATTAAGGGCCATGATCGAGCTTATCGATTCCAAAAGTCCTGCAGAAGGCAGCCGCATGATAGCCCGCGCCTGGACAGATCCGGCATTCAAGGCACGCATGATTGAAAATGTTAACGATGCCGCCACAGAACTTGGAATCGATGCTGGTACCATCCCGATCCGAGCGGTTGAAAACACCGATCAAGTCCATAATGTGATTGTCTGCACATTGTGCTCTTGTTATCCGCGCCTTTTAATTGGGCTACCGCCGGATTGGTACAAATCCAGATCCTATCGGAGCCGAACCGTGCGCGAGCCACGATCGGTTTTACGCGAATTCGGCACGGAAATCAGTGATAACATAGAGGTTCGCGTCCACGACTCGACGGCGGACCTCCGATATCTGGTGATCCCACAACGACCAAAGAATTCGGACGGTTTAAACGTAGACGAACTCGCAGCATTAGTTACACGTGACAGCATGATCGGTGTCACGACCCTCTAACATAGGAAAAAATAGTATAATGAGTAAGAAACCGGCATTTAAATGGGATGACCCCTTCTTGTTTGAGAACCAGCTCGACGAAGAGGAGCGCATGGTGCGCGATACCGCTCGAGACTTTGCACAAGAGCAACTCATGCCCGGCGTTTTAATGGCCAACAGAAATGAAACCTTCGACCGCAACATGATCAACCAAATGGGTGAACTCGGCCTTTTGGGACCAACCATAAGTGAAGAATATGGCGGAGCTGGAGTTAATCATGTCTGTTACGGATTGATCGCGCGTGAAATTGAGCGTGTTGATTCTGGCTATCGATCTGTCATGAGTGTGCAGTCGTCTCTCGTCATGTATCCGATATCCGCATATGGATCAGAAGAACAAAAACAGAAATACTTGCCAAAACTTGCGCGTGGTGAATTTGTCGGAGCCTTTGGATTAACAGAACCCGATTTTGGTTCCGACCCGAGTGGCATGCGCTCCCGCGCGGTTAAAGTCGACGGCGGCTACGAATTAACAGGAAGCAAGATCTGGATTTCTAACGCCCCTATTGCAGATGTCTTTGTTGTCTGGGCCAAACTGGATGATGTGATTCATGGCTTCCTGCTTGAAAAGGGCATGAAAGGCCTGAGCGCGCCTAAAATCGAGGGTAAGATGAGTCTTCGGACCTCAATCACCGGTGAAATCGTTATGGAGAAAGTTTTCGTTCCTGACGAGAATCTCCTGCCTCATGCGAAAGGCTTGGGTGGTCCATTTGGTTGCCTGAATAAAGCTCGCTTCGGTATCGCCTGGGGCTCTTTTGGTGCGGCCGAATTTTGTTGGCACGCGGCGCGAGAATACACACTGGACCGCAAGCAGTTCGGACGTCCGCTCGCGGCAAACCAGCTTATTCAAAAAAAGCTGGCGGACATGCAAACCGAAATTACGATCGGTTTGCAAAGTTGCCTGCGGGTTGGCAGGCTTCTTGACGAAGGCAATTGTCCTCCGGAAAACATTTCCATGATTAAGCGCAATGCAACGGGAAAAAGCCTCGACATTGCCCGGATGGCCCGAGACATGCATGGAGGCAACGGTATTTCAGACGAATACCACGTCATTCGCCATATGATGAATTTGGAAACCACCAATACCTATGAGGGCACACACGATATCCACGCCCTTATTCTGGGGCGCGCCCAAACAGGTATCCAGGCTTTTTCCGGCGCCTAGAACGGCATCACATAGGGGCCAAACATGGGCTCGTGAAAGACAAACAAACCGATGTAGAGCGCGGCGGAAAGTAAAATTTGCCACCACTTATATTCGCCGCGTTCTACCCGGGTCTTGCCTTTAATAATCGCCAGCATCGGTACATTTGAAGTGAGGGCCATATAGGCATCCCACTCTGGGTCTGCCAGCTGGCGTTTTTTTCGATCAATATGCCAGGCCCCGGCAATCGCTAGAAATCCCATTGAGCCGAAAAAGATCATTGCCGCCAAATGCCCGTTCGCAACAAAATGGCAGATCGCCCAAAACGCAATGCCCCACATAACGGGATGACGGGTAACCTTAAGGACGCCTGAAGCGCCTGCGGCCAGTCCCCTATTTTCCATCCCCACCGCCGTTGCATTTGGCTGGGTATACCCACAGACCAGCAATAAACAAGAAATTGCCATTAATGAATACGACAGATGCTTCAGCCCCGTAGCCGGTTCAAATATCACTGTGTAGGGAGCGTGAATGTAGGCAGCAATCATCCACGTAAAAAGCACACCCGACACCAGGGAATATATCAGCCGAAAGGGCCATACACCTATTTTATGGATGGATGCTGTCCGAAACTTGGTTGCCGACATTATCATGTGCGTTCCAATAAATAACGCAGACGCAATAATCAATCCAGATACTGTTCCTGTAAAAATCATTGCTGAGACTGGCTTAAGAACTGAGGATACCCTTGAGCATAGGAGCTTTCGGACTTTTCGTCACAAGCCATAAGTGCGCGAAGGGCGACATCAAACGAGCCATATATATCATGCAGTATCATAGCCAATTTTTTGAGTTTGGTGACGCTGAGCTCATCAAATTTCGTGAAATCCTTAACGAAGATGGCGTCGGTCCAGAAAACCTGGCTGATGCCTCTATAAATATCACTATTGATAAGCATCGGTTGCAGAGCACGGCTTTGCAGAGCGTCGACGCGATGGAATAAGAACCCCTGACTTCGCAAGAACATTTCCACCTCAGAAAACAACGGTTGGTCTTTATACATCGGCAAAAACTCCGCCTCTGTTTGGATCACAAGGCAATCCTTTAAGGTTTCGACTCCGTTGCGGAAGACTTCGAGTTCCCCCCCTTGAATATCAATTTTCAGATAGTCAATATTCTCAATTTCGTCGACATCATCAAGTCGAACTGTTGAAACTGGAATGCGGTTCACAACCTGCCCCCATTCAGGGAAGCCATGAAAGTGTGCCAAGAGTTCAGCGTTCGGCTCCAACAGCGACGTCATCCCCTGCGCCTTACAGACTTTTAACTCATGTTCGTTTCCGTCAAACACAGCATTCGGTAAATAACGTTCATGTTCGCCCTTTGCCGCATTCAGTTTTTCAAGGGCTTCAGGCTGCGGCTCAAAACCAACAAGACGCGCATTGCCCGATTGCAGGAGATTTTTATAGGGTGGGTCTCCATCAATTGGGTTGGCACCAATATCAACGACATCAATAACCGTATCGTCTTGCAAGAGATCAATAAGTGAGGCACGTGTTTGCGTCATATATAAAACCTATTCATAGTTCATAGGCAGCATCGAAAAATGCGACCTCAAGCTCTACCGTACGGGTAAAAATAGCTTCAACATTTTCACGCTCTTGCGTTGAGAGGGTCGGGCCGATGCGGTCCATTTCAGACTGCATCCATGTGACAAACGCCTCAAAGCCCGGGTCGACATGCAAATCGATCCACTCCTTCAGATAAAACCGTGCTGGCGTATCATGGGCAACAGATTTGGCCCACGTCAAATAGACCCACTCGACCGGCAAAAGCGAGGCCAACACATTGGCATAGCTTCGCCCGCCCGCTGGTGTCAGCATGACATCGCGAAAACCAGAGATTAACGGATCAGTCACCGGTTTCCTCCAAACCTGCTCAGGGATGCCCATCGCGTCAAAAGCGCGCAGGAAATAGTCATCCTCATCGCCCGTTAGAACAGTTAGGAAATTGGCGTAGAACCGCTTCTCAATCATGGTTGGTGCCGTCGTGACGGCCTGACCGACGTGGGACACCAAAATATCCAGGAAAGCATAATCAAGGACCAGGTAGCGGCTATAGACCTCATTTCGTATTTGATCGCTGGCCAGATCCTCAACAAACTTATGTTCGGTGGCCTGTTGCCACTGCGTCCAACACGCCTTGCGCAAATACTCAGAAAAAAGATCATCACGTTCTTTGGACAAGGAAAGCTCACTCATCAATCAAACACCTGACGTGCGGTTTCCCACCGATTGATTTTATCCCAATCGTAGATCACACCAAGACCGGGACCGTCTGGAACAGGTACACACCCATCAGCGCCGACGTTTGCAATTTGATCCCCATAGTCACAAGCAAAGATCGGCGGTTGCAAACCGTTCCAGGCACCGTTCGGGCGCACCAGTCCGAGCTCATAAAAATGTGTATTTTGAATAGCCGCCATACAATGGCGATGGATCGGTCCTGCGGTATGCAATTGCACTTCCATACCCATGGCGTCTGCAAAATGTGCTAACTTCATGGTCCCGGTAATTCCACCATCAAGTTCGGGGTCGATATGAAAGATATCTGTGCCTCCGGCCAAAACAAAGTCGGCTTTTTGCTCGAACCCTCGAATATGTTCGGCGATTAGCATTGGCGTTTTTATGAAGTCACGAAGGCGCTTGTGGGCGACAGCGCTGCTTGAGCCATCGCGATAGGGGTCTTCATACCAAAAAAACTTGAGATCATCACATGCTCTCCCCACCTCTACGGCATCCATGAAAGATGGCAGCGACGACGCCGGGTCCGTCATGAGCTTAAGTGCGCCACCGACCCGTTCCCTTATAGCCGTCATGATTGCGATTTCTGTTTCTGGATTGCCATCCATAAACCCATGTATTTTAAAGGCCTTAAAGCCCTTCCTTACACAATCTTCAGCAAAATCCGCATAAACATTTACGTGATCCAGTCCACCGGGTGTTTTTTGTCCGGGGAACGTACTTGCATACACTGGCAGACGTTTACGAAAGCCCCCCAGCAATCGAGATACAGGCGTCTGGTATTTTTTGCCGGCGAGGTCCCAAAGAGCGCTATCGATAGCAGCTATTCCCACCTTATCAAAATGGCGCCAGGTGATTTTTAAATGCTCAAAAATTTCTTCCCGGTGTTCCGCATCCCGGCCGATAAGCGCAGGAGCCATATCCTTAACTTGAGCAAGAGCGTGCGACGTCGCCCCATAGTGCGGTGCATAACAGCCAACGTGCCCATCATCGGTTTCAATGGAGACAGCAAATTTTGATACATTTGCCTTACCGCCTTTTTTGAAGACCATAACGTTGTCGCCAAAATCGTCTAATTCATAAGTGTAAGCCTGAACGGTAATTCTTTTTATAATACTCATTTCGCGCCTCCCAGTGCGTGGCCTGTGTTCGCATGTGACCGTATAGAAATCCGATCCGCAAACAGAAGTCTATATGCGGTCTCCGGGTCTTGCCATCCCGTCAGGCAATATTTCTTGTAAAACAAGAAGCTCAATTGACGGAACTGAAAAACGGGCAGGTTTAATTGTTTTCGCTAACCTGCTCAACAGAAGGCGGAAGAACAGAGCTTGCCCGTGAGACAACATAGAGGGCCGCTGGCAGCATTATGCTCGCCATAATCACCGGAAGAACCCAATCGCTTGCAACATAAAGGCACAAATACAAATAGCTGGCGCTCATCATTAAGACGGCCAGAACTTTTGCTTTAATCGGTATCACTTGGTGCATATGCCAGTTCTGAAGGGCCTCTCCAAAGCGTGGGTGGTTCCATAACCAGTGATGGAAACGCTCAGAACTCTTGGAAAACGCCCACAACGCAGCTATCAGAAATACAGTCGTTGGCATGCCCGGCACGACAACCCCGACAAGCCCGAGGGCGACATTGAACCAAGCTAACACAAAAAGGGCTCGGCGTGCCCATGATCCTTCCAGCTTTTTCGCGTCGATATTCGTTGGCCTCACCATCTTATGGGTCTTTCACGAAAAATATTTTTCTTCATTTTGGATTTCTAGCGTCCCAATCTGGTAATTGTTAACCTATAACATACACAACAGGTTTCAATAGTCAGGTTTTACAGCCGTATGAATGGCGATAAACACATATCAATGCCGTTTGGTGCAAGTTTGGGAGAAGACGGGATTTGGTGCCAATTGCTAAATCGCATCGACGACAGGCGCACACGGCCTGCACTTTTTCTGGATCGCGACGGCGTCATTGTTAAAGAGGTCCATTATCTGTCTCGACCCGATGATGTTCAACTTATTGATGGGGCAGCTACGGTTATCATAGCCGCCAACGCAAAACGCATTCCCGTCATCATCGTCACGAATCAGGCCGGTGTTGGCTATGGCAAGTTTGATTGGCAGGATTTTATCGACGTTCAGGAAAAAATACTGGAAGAGCTAGATCGCAAAAACGCCTTTATAAATGCGGTATTTGCCTGCCCGTTCCACGAGAAAGCGCTCCCTCCCTATCAACAGGCGGACCATCCTTGTAGAAAGCCAAATCCTGGGATGCTGCAATATTCCGAGCGATACTTTAACATCGACAAGGCTGCGTCTTTTATTATCGGAGATCGCGCGAACGATCTATTGGCCGGTCAAAGGTTTGGATTGGGATGTGGTTTGCATGTACAAACAGGCCATGGCGCCGAGACAAGCGAACAATCTCAGGCTGCAGCGTTAAATTGTGACGATTTCCGTGTTCTTAGCATACCATCCATCGATGACTGTTTGCCTCATCTTCAGTGGAGCACTTAGGTCGAAACTCACGTCTAGGCGGATGCCGTTTTTTTGATTTCTTCAGCCATCGCTTCGATTTCAGACAGATAATCTGCATAGTTCTGCCCGTTAACAGGACCGCTGTCGCCGGTAAAGTCTGATAAGGCTCTGGCCGCAACAGACAGATCGGTTAAACCAAAGGTCCCTGATGAACCGGCTAGTTTATGAGCGGCCGCATGCAATGCTGTTATCAGCTGGGTAGCACTCTCGCTATCTTGCACCTGCCCAAGTTGACCTTGGCACTCCATCAGCGTCGTTAGCTGCTCTGGGAGCGCATCATTTATATAGGAAGCTTTTATAGACGCGAGTTTTTCCAAGAATTCTGCGTTTGAATCAGTCATCTAAAAGTCTTTCGTTTTTGCCCAAACTATATGGTGCTCGCCTATTTATCATTGTTGGTTCTATCATCGCTAAAATTATCGTCAACTACCATGACGAAGGTTTAACACCTGACCATAAAGCCCAGCAGCAGATAAAATTACATCATACAATATTTTAATCAACTTTCAGAGCACACTTGGTCACCAGTCAATTTTAAACTAGAGAAATCTGAAAAATTAGGGTATTCGGCTGTTGCTTGAATGCGACCTTGCACTCGCAATTTTATAAGTGACCGGCGTTTCACATAAGGACCGTCGGCAATAGGAGGAACGATGAAATTATTAAGATACGGGCCAGTTGGCGAAGAAAAACCAGGTCTCCTTGGTGATGACGGACGTGTTAGAGACTTGTCTGGACACTTAAATGATCTGGATGGCTCCGCACTTTCACCTGAACGCCTGGCCGCCCTCGGTAAGCTCGACATAAACAGTCTGCCTGTTGTTGAAGGAACGGTTCGATTTGGTGCGCCCGTTGCCGGCATTGGCAAAATTGTTGCGATCGGCCTCAACTATTCGGATCACGCAAAAGAAACCAACCTTCCAATACCGGATGAGCCCATCATTTTCGCAAAAGCCATAACATCTTTGAATGGTCCAAATGATGATGTCATCCTTCCTCGCGACAGTGAAAAGGGAGATTGGGAAGTTGAGCTGGCGATCGTCATTGGACGCAAAGCCCAATATGTGGACGAAGCGAATGCACTTGATTATGTTGCCGGCTATGCCGTCGCTAACGATGTTTCGGAGCGCGGTTTCCAGATGCAATGTTCACAATGGGATAAAGGCAAGGGTTTCGACACGTCATGCCCACTTGGCCCTTGGCTAGTGACAACCGATGAAATTCCCGACCCACAAAATCTGAATATTTGGCTCGAAGTCAATGGTGAACGGGTTCAGGATGGCAATACAAAGACTATGATTTTTAGTGCCGCCAATATTGTCAGCTATGTTTCAAACTATATGAGCTTGGTTCCTGGTGATGTGATTGTTACCGGGACACCTCCAGGCGTTGGCATGGGCTTTAACCCGCCCCGCTTCTTAAAAGATGGCGATGTTATGCGCCTTGGCATCGAAGGTCTTGGCGAACAGTCACAAAACGTCAAAGCTTACAAAGCCTAGTTTTCTATGCTTTGAAATGGGCTTCCGATTCCATAGACGGAAGCCCATTTCAATCCTTCGCGGGTTCGCTGGCGCGGCACATATTCACAACCGATCCACCCCGTATATCCCATCGTATCGAGCAGTTCAAAAACCGGCCCGAAATCCAGGGTGCCTGAATTTGGTTCGGCACGTCCTGGCACTCCAGCAACTTGAATATGTTTAATCACATCAAAGTTGGAACGAAGTGAATCGTCTAAATCTTCTCCCGACATGGCACTGTGATAAAGATTAAGTAGCATCTTCAAATTATCAGACCGCACAACGGCCATCAAACCACGCGCCTGGACGGTATGATTGATAAGATAGCCCGGCATATCCCGATCATTTAGCGGCTCTATTAACGCACTGATGCCCGCGTCGGCAAATGCTCCGGCGGCAAAAGACAAGTTTTCCGTCAAAACTGATAGTGCGCTTTCTCTGGGAGATCCTGCACGCAACATTCCAGACATCACATGAATATTAGGGCAGTCCAGAGCCGTCGCGTAATAAATCGCATCTTCGATTGATTTACGAAAATCCTTCTCACGGCCCGGCAAAGACGCCAAACCACGCTCACCAGCAGTCCAATTACCCGGGGGGGCGGTAATAAGGCTCATCTGCAAGCGATTGTGCTCCAAAGCCTTCCTAATCTTCGTCGGGTTTTCTGTATATGGAAAGGGGTATTCAACCGCCTTAAACCCTGCCTCGGCGGCCGCCGCAAATCGATCGTACAGGGGAAGTTCTTGAAATAAGTAGCGTAGATTGGCGGAGAATCGAGGCATCTCAATCTAAACTTCCGTGGCATTCAAAAATCGCCGTTGTATTTCTTCGGCTATCTGTTCAGCTGCATTCAGCGGCTTGTAATGCCATGTTTCAAAATGTTCAGTCATCGGGCGCGCGCAACCCAGATTAAAAAGCTCCTGATGTAATCTGTTGTGTTTTTCCGTAATCAGCTCTTGCGGAGCAAAAATGTAAACTGGTTTTCCGGTTGAACACGCTTCGGAACACATCGACATGGAATCCCCTGTCACAATGATCGCATCGGCAACATCCAAATATTGTCGATAGGGGTTGTCACCGCCATCGTTCCATTGGTGGATATGGGAAGGCACATCTAGTTCTTTCAATAACGTTTCAGCAGCATCGCCTGTCCGTCGGCTCGTCGTCACAAGAAGGCTTCCGCCCGCCCCTGCAGCCAGGCCGTTCGCTTTTTGACCCAAATCAGCCCCCATGTTTTGCGTGAAACGTCTATTTTTTGTTGAGCCACCACACAACAAAGCTATACGGGGTGCAGGAAGTTCTCCCCAAGGGTTTTTACCCGCACTGGCATCGGACTGTGGATCGTGTGGTTGTAGACCATTGGGTGCACCCGTCATTCGAAAAATTTGATCGCTATGCGGCGCGACATCATGGTTAGGCACACATAGCAAATCAAATTTGGCCTCGCTTCCCGTTCCGGGCCACATCAATTGCACAAGTTTTGTTTGATCTTTTGAAAGGCGTTTTATCGCCTGGGCAACCGGTGCCGTCCTCCGTCCCGCTGAAATGACAATATCTGGCCATGGAGCCTGGATCTCTTTGCGGCTTGAACCAGACAGCCCAATCAATGAACTCTTTAAAAGGAAATTAGGTAATCCTGCCCATTTTGAATAAGTCAGTTCCTTCGTCTGATAGGGTAAAGAAAGTGCCTCTGCAACGCCAAGACACTGACTGCGATTTCCGACCCGGTCATCAAGCAATAACCATAGCACTATATCACCTGAGTCCACTTTGTTCGCCCAATGCAAATGAATTGATATTGTTATCCCTATTCGCCGCCACATTACGTCTTTACGGCCCGTATTTCCATAGACATTGGCTTCGCAATCAGAACCAGAGCCGGTTGCAGGCTGTTAACGTATATTCACACCGAGATGCTGAGTATCGTGATGTTTCGATTGACTATAGAGCCACACATTAGTTTGCTATCCCGATAAACGTCGGCTCGAATAACATTAGGGAAATCGAATGCCTCTGAGTAAAGGTATAGAGCTTCCGGGAACAAGAATAGAATGACGCCCGATACACAACTTCCAGAATTAAAGGCACTGGTCGTAGATGACGATGTCAGCATCTGCGATCTCATTAAGGTCTTTACCGAACAGGAAGGCTTTGAAACTGCAACGATTTCTGACCCCGAGTATTTTGCGACCCTTTATAGCGATGACTTCAACCTGATCATTCTCGATCTAAACATGCCACACGTCGATGGCATTGAACTTATCCGGTTTCTTGGCAATAAAAACTGCACCGCGACCCTTATTTTGGTGAGCGCGGCTGAAAGAGAAATTCTCTCCGCTGCACAAGGCTTGGCAACCAGCCAAAACCTCAAACTCTTGGACGCCATCAGCAAGCCAATCGATCACGAAAAGCTTAAAAGCCTTATTCAAAAATCAAAAACTCATATTACTTCTGGTTCCAGGGAATCCCTCTATTCAGATTCCATTCCGCGCCAGAACACTGTCGAACTGCCATCGCTCAGTGAATTTCAAGACGCAATTGATCACGAAAACTTCGAGGTATATTTCCAACCCAAGATCAAATTAGACGATCAAAGCATCGCCGGCGTCGAAGCTCTCGCCCGCTGGATTCATCCGGAAAAAGGCTCAATTCCACCCGACTACTTTATTCTGTTCGCTGAAAGATATGGACTTATTCAAGATCTAACCGAAGTCCTTCTGCGCAAAACATGTCGTTACATGAAAGAATGGCCAGAAATCAGCAAATCATTCCGAGTGTCTTTTAACATCTCAGAACTCAGCATTATCGACCTGCATTTCCCGGAAGTCATCTCACGGATCTTAGATGAAAACCAAATTGATTCTTCAAGGTTTATTCTGGAAATAACAGAAACCACTATATCCTCCAATCAGATGACCGAGCTTGACGTCCTGACCCGTTTGAGATTACGAGGTTTTCAGTTATCGATCGATGATTTCGGTACCGGTCATTCCTCTCTTGCACGGTTGCATCAGTTTCCATTCAGCGAACTCAAAATCGATGGATCATTTGTTGGTACCGCTGACACGGACTTCGAGTCTCGCATGATTGTCAAAAACACTATTGAGCTTGCCCGAAGCCTTGACTTGAGTGTTGTAGCTGAAGGGGCGGAGCGACAGGCACAGATCGATATTCTCGGGGAGTTCGGTTGCGATATCGTTCAAGGATATTTTTTCTCTAAACCACTCCCGAACAAGAATTTTATAGAGTGGCTGTCGCAGCGGCAATCAATCACATCATCGCAGCCCTTATAATCCATAATACAGTTAACGTTTATCGCCCGATATTACGTGCTCCAAGCAGAACCTCTTGACGCCACTTCTATGGTCATCAAACGCACCCGCCGTCCAAAGTTTCTCGCAAATGCGGATTGTACGGAGTTGGGAATCGCATTAGAAATAGTCTACTTCTTCGAAATTGAGCAGGCTTGATAAAGGATCAGACATGTCGAACGCAGCGGCTTCTCCAGAAGCAACCTATGAAACAGCAAAATGGTTATTGGATATCAAAGCCGTCAACTTCCGTCCACAAGAGCCCTACATATTTACCGCCGGTTGGGCCAGTCCGGTTTATATCGATTGCCGCTGGATTATCTCCTTTACCGAAGCCCGCCGCCGCATCATCAATATGGGCGTCGATATGCTCAAAAAGAACGGGGCACTGGACGGTGTCGACAAAGTTGCGGGCGGCGAAACAGCGGGCATCCCTTATGCTGCGTGGATATCTGAGTCAGCTTCAATCCCGATGCTTTATGTCCGCAAAAAGCCAAAAGGATTTGGTCGCGATGCGCAAATCGAAGGCCAGCTTTTGGAAGGCGACAAAGTCTTGCTGGTTGAGGATTTAGCGACCGATGGTGGATCAAAGATAAATTTTGTCAATGCGTTGCGCACCGCAGGTTCCGAAGTCACGGATATTTTTGTCGTTTTCTTTTATGATATCTTTCCCGGCGCCCTTGATACACTTGAAGAATCAGGAGTGAAACTCCACTTTTTATGTACATGGCACGATGTTCTTAAAGTTGCCGCTGAAGGAGATTATTTTACCCCGGACGTTATCGAGGAGGTTCGCAAATTCCTGAACGACCCGATTGGCTGGTCCGGGGCACACGGAGGCCGCGATAAATACTAACCGCAGGGTTTCAAACTCTTGAGATCGTGATTAGCGGTAAGTTTTTAGAAATTGGTTCTTTGCTGTCATCATAGAAAGTTATGTTTGGAGATGTGAATGAGTGGATTTCTGGAAAGCTTGAAACGCAATTATCTGACGCATATAGAGCGCCAGAAAAACCGCCCGTTTCTGGAGGGGGTTATGGCTGCTTGTGCCATGGTTGCCACCGCCGACGGAGAAGTATCATTCGCTGAACGGGTAAGGGTCGATCAAATACTGCAAAGTCTTCAGCAACTGCAGATTTTTGACCCCCACGAAGGTATCGATATTTTCAATGACTTCACGGACCTAATCCTTGAGCATCCAGCGACAGGACATGAAACCGCTTTCCTTGCGATGGAGCGGGTAGCACGCGATGCAGACAATGGAGCATTAATGATGCGCATTTGTATCGCCATCTGCGATGCAGATTCTGGCGATCACTTGGCGGACCAGATTGAGATCGTCTCGTTATGCTCTCGTTTGGGTTTGGACCCAACAGAGTTAGGGCTTTATGTCGATAAAACGGTTGATGAAATTATACCGTCCAAGGCCTAGGCTTGCGTTTAAAAGCGTCAGACCTTGATACCATTCGCATTGAATTGGATAGAAGTTGAAGATTTCCCGCTTAACATAATTGAATTGTACGAACAGGATGTTTGCAAATGTTTGCCATTAATAGACTGATCTTTCCCCTGCTCGCGTTGCTCTTCTGGCACGTCGCGACATCGGCCGTCGCGAAAGAAAAGCTCGTCATTGGCATCACCCAATTCCCATCGACCTTTCATCCCAACATCGATTCAATGGCTGCAAAGTCTTACATTCATGCAATGGTCGCCCGCCCCTTTACCGTCCACGATCAGGATTGGAAACTGATCTGCCTGCTGTGCACTAAACTCCCAACCATTGAAAATGGGCTGGCTAATCCGGAGCAAACCCCTGATGGCAAAAATGGCATTGCTGTGACCTATGCGATCCAACCTGACGCCACATGGGGCGATGGAGTCCCGGTCACAACCAAGGATGTCATGTTTACGTGGCGCGTTGGTCGTCACCAAAAATCCGGTGTTGGCAACATCGAATTTTACCGGAGCCTGTACAAGATCAGCATCATTTCCGACAAGGAATTTACACTGCATTTCGACAAGTTAACTTTCGACTATAATGGCATTAATGATTTTAATTTGTTGCCAGCTCACGTTGATGAGAAAAACTTCTCCGAACCAGAATCCTATAAAAACCGCACGGCCTATGACACGGATCCGCTAAACAAAGGTCTGTTCTTTGGCCCCTATCGGATTACCGATATGGCGACCGGCTCCCATGTTGTTCTTGAGCCAAACCCCACATGGTATGGCAAGCCACCCGAATTCAAACAAATCGTCGTGCGCGCCATTGGCAATACAGCGGCATTGGAAGCCAACCTGCTGTCCGGCGGCATCGATATGATCGCGGGAGAATTAGGCCTGACGATAGATCAAGCCATTTCCTTCGAGAAACGGCACAAAGATAAATATAACGTCATCTTTAAACCGGGCTTAATCTACGAACATATCGACTTAAATCTTGATAACCCGCTTCTTCGCGACCTTCGCGTTCGCAAGGCCTTGATCCATTCTATTGACCGACAATCAATTTCCGAACGCTTGTTCGATGGTCGCCAACCCGTCGCCCACAGCAGCGTCAATCCGCTCGACTGGGTTTTCGCAGACGATGTTCCCAAATATGATTTTAGCCCTGAGTTAGCATCTCAATTATTGGATGAAGCGGGCTGGCGTATAAAAAAACGCGGCATTCGGTACAACGACATCGGTGAAAAACTGTCGTTTGAAATCATGACTACGGCGGGCAATCGAACGCGTGAGCTTGTTGAACAAATCTTACAGAGCCAATGGAAAGCTGTGGGAATCGAGGTCAAGATAAAGAACGAGCCTGCGCGTGTGTTTTTTGGGCAAACGATGACAGAACGAAGGTTTAGCGCCTTTGGCATGTATGCATGGATGTCGTCGCCAGAAAATGTGCCGAGAACCACCCTGCATTCCAGCCATATCCCAACGCCGGATAACAATTACGCCGGGCAAAATTACACCGGATTTAAAAATGCCGAAATGGACGCCTTACTTGAAAAAATTGAAACAGAGTTGGACAAATCCAAACGCCGGGTCATGTGGCGCCGGATACAGCATATTTACGCGGAACAATTGCCCGTTATCCCTCTGTACTTCAGGGCAAGCCCCTTCGTTCTTCCAAAATGGTTAACCGGGGTCAACCCGACCGGGCATCAGTACGCGACCACACACTGGGTCGAAAACTGGGGAATTCGGCCCTAGGACGATCATGATACAGTTTGTCCTCAGTCGATTGATCCAGTCGGCCCTTGTGCTTTTTGTCATGTCCTTTGTGATCTATGGGCTGATGGGCTTGATGCCAGGTGATCCTATCGATCTCATGATCACGTCGGATCCAACGATGACGACCGAGGGCGCGGCGCGGCTTCGCGAGCTTTATGGTTTAAATGCTCCGATTACAGAGCGCTACTGGCACTGGCTTACGAACGCACTGGTCGGGGATTTCGGGTTTTCCCGGCTGTTTTCTCGCCCTGTTTTCGAGGTCATTTGGCCAGCCTTGGCGAATACAGTCGAACTCCTGGCATTCAGCTTCCTGATCGCGCTGCTTATCGCACTGCCCCTGGGCATCATAGCAGCTGCTAAACCCTATTCAAAACGAGACTACGGCATTAATTTGATGGTTTTTGCGGGCATCTCCATCCCTCCTTTTTGGCTTGCCCTCCTGTTAATCACATTATTCTCAGTTATTTTTGGCATTCTTCCTGCGGGTGGCACGGCCGCCGCCTCTGGCGCGTCAGGGGTATGGGAAAGTGCCAAATATTTGGTCCTACCCATCGCCAGCCTGACCATTGCCAGCATCGGCAGCCATACCCGCTATATGCGGGCATCGATGATCGAAACACTGCGCCACGACTTCATAAGAACAGCGCGGGCCAAAGGATTAAGCTGGCCTCAGGTGATTACCCGCCACGCTCTTCGAAACGCACTCATACCGGTCACCACCGTGATTGCCCTTGATTTTGGTTATCTTTTTTCCGGTGCCCTTGTTACGGAAACCATATTTTCCTATCCGGGAATGGGAAAACTCATCTTCGATTCGATCATGGGTAACGACTATAATCTGGCGCTTATCACCTTATTGTTGGCGACCGGATTAACCTTGTTTGGAAACTTTCTGGCCGATGTCGCCTACACATGGCTAGACCCCAGATTAAGTTTTAAGGCGGGCCGATAATGCGGACGAATATCGAACGCCCGACCTTACTGATCTGGCGACGCTTCAGAAAACATCGACTGGCGATGATCAGCGGCTTGTTACTAGTCGCGTTTGCGATCCTCTCGGCCGGGGCGCCGATCTGGCTATCTATATTTGACCTAGACGGGCAGACCGTTGATCTCTTTAACCGGTTTCAACCGGCTTCAGCAACGCACCCTTTAGGAACGGATGAGCTGGGTCGCGATCTTTTGGCACGGCTTATCGAAGGGGGACGCGTATCGTTATTCGTTGGCCTAACGGCGGCTATCTGTGCTGCAATGATTGGAACAGTTATCGGCATCATTGCAGGTTACTTTGGCGGGCGTATCGACGCTTTTATCATGCGGTTCACGGATGGTGTCATTTCATTGCCGCTGCTCCCGCTCCTTATTGTGCTGGCAGCCATAGATCTATCCAAATTGGGTCTCCCGCAGTCGATTATCGAATCCGAAAACACCAGCCTGTTTCGGATATCCATAATTGTGGCCCTCGCCGGGTGGACAACCGTCGCCCGGTTGGTGCGAGCAGAAACACTGGCACTGAGAGAGCGTGACTTTGTTCGTGCGTCTTTTGCGCAAGGGGCCACACCGACAAGAATTATGCGCGTGCATATCCTGCCGAACCTGGCGGCATCAATTATTGTCGCAACAACTCTGGCAACAGGAAACATTATTCTGCTGGAGTCCGTGCTCAGCTTTTTAGGGTTGGGTATTCAGCCGCCCATTGCCAGTTGGGGAAATTTGTTGACCAATGCACAAGAACTTATTTGGGAAGCCCCGCGCCTTGCATTCTATCCGGGCGCACTCATTTTTTTAACGGTAATTGCCTTTAATTTTTTGGGGGATGGCTTAAGAGACGCATACGACCCCAAATCATCGGAGCGCAAGACCACATGAAAACCCCAAATCTGACCAGAGACGGAGCCATCACCCTTGGGCTTTGTGTATTATTGGGGGCGGGCTTGCTATGGACACTTTTTTTTCTGCCTTCTCCCACGCGCAACTTGCCTGAGCGTCTTGCGGCCGCCGAACTGAGCTTGAAACAGGCCCGTCAAACCCGAACATTAGCGGTAACGCCCTCCCTCAGCCGGATGCCGCTGCCGATCGTCGAACACGCCAACGAACGCAAGCTCTTGTTCATAGCCGCAATGCTCCCATTGATTTTGAAAGAAAACGCTCGGATCGAAGAACAGCGCGAGATCGCCAAAACGGCAAATCCGGAAAGTAGCGACTATGAAACATTGGCGACAACCTATGGCCTCGAAAAAGATGCGCCCCGCCAACAGGTGCTCTCGCGCATTGATATTGTTCCCGCATCGCTGGCGTTAGCTCAAGCAGCCCTTGAATCCGGTTGGGGAACATCTCGATTTGCCCGCCAGGGGAATGCTTTTTTTGGCGAGCGCACCTTCGATTTGGATGCACCCGGGATCGAAGCCAAAGAAGCTGACGATGCAAACCCACCTTTTTTGGTAAAGAGTTTCCGCTCCGCCCAACTCAGTATCCGATCCTACATGAAGACCCTGAACACAAATCCCGCCTATGAAGAGTTACGCAACCAACGTGCAATGCAAAGAAAAGCAGGCAAACCTGCAAGTGGCCTCTCTCTCGTCTCTATGCTTCATGGGTACGCAGAAATCGGCGACGCTTATGGCAAACGATTAACCAACACCATCAATGCAAACCAATTCATTGCCTATGATCAGCTGAAACTGGCACCTTAGCAGCGGCGGTCGCGTGCATATTGGAGAACATGAATTTACCTCAACGACAGAAGAAACGGTTCCTTCAAGCCTGACATCAGTCAGGCGGTTCCTCTGGCGGGGCGATTGTTTTCGATATTAAATTTCATTCCATCTAACAACTCTTCAAGGTCAGGCCGGGCCGCCGGACCATTTGAGATATCTGCGAGCATCAAGGTTCCATCCGGGCGAATGGCGAATGCGCCGGGTTCCGCAAAGCGTTGAGTTGTCTCCGCCTCAGATAGCGGATCAGAAACATAAAGACCGAGAGAGCGCATTTGTGGCTCTGATAAACCGTGACACAAATCGAAGTTCCATCCGAATTCCTGCATATCTGCCAAGGCTTTTTCCTCAGGATCACCAGACACAACAACAACATCCATAACGGCTTGCCAATTCGATAAGGCGTCATTCAGCTTATTCAAATACCGTTTGCACCGCGGACAATGGCGACCTCGATACACGAAAAGCATGGTCCACCGGTCTTTATCGCCACCAATCGTTATTTCACCCTTTCCTCCAGTGATGGGCAGCTCAAATTCGCCAATAGGTTTATCAATGATAGGTTTAGGTGATGACATTTGACTTCCTTTGAATAAATGAAGAAGAGACGGTATCTGGCGAAATTTCTTTCGAATTTCGATTTCATAATCCGAACGGAAGGTCACGAGAACATATGCCAAGATATAGCACAATCATTTGAAGATCTTTATTTGGTGAAAAGGACGTGAGATCGACTTGAGGATCCCAGTTCCAATGGTGTCGCTGTGGAAAGGATCGCCGCTCGGTGTTTGAGGTGGTGCTGAAGCTATTCTCACGCTTTCCGCGAAACGACGCGGGGTATGTGCATAAGTCTGTGGACAAACCTGCGCGAAATTTATGAATAACGTTAGCAGGTCTAATTATCAGTTTGTTTACAACGACTTAATCCCGCCAACGTCGGTATTTGTGAAATGAGCATTGGGGTACCCAACCGGTATTTTATTGCTTCCGCCTAGACGCCGCGTATAAATCATATATCAACACGAATGAGACCCTTTGGTTAAAGAGAAACAAAATGAACACACGTGCTAATTCCGCTTCTGCCCGCGACATCGCCTATCATGTCCACGGTTATACGAATCTCAAAAAACATGAGGATACGGGACCTCATATTATTGAAACCGGAAGCGGCGTGCGTGTAACTGATGATAACGGGAATTCCTTTATTGAAGGAATGGCGGGGCTTTGGTGCACGTCCCTCGGTTTTAGTGAAGAACGCCTGATTGAAGCCGCTGTTCGGGAATTTCGCCGCCTCCCCTATTATCATGGGTTCGCTGGACGAACACCCGACGTCACAATCGAATTGGCCGAACGCCTGGTTAAAATGGCGCCCGTGCCAATGTCAAAGGCGCTTTTTGCCAACTCTGGATCCGAAGCCACTGATCTGTCGGTAAAGCTTATGTGGTACTACCACAATGCGATCGGCAAACCAGAAAAGAAAAAAATCATCTCTCGCATCAAAGGTTATCATGGCGTCACGGTATGTTCAGCCAGCCTTACCGGCCTGCCGCATCTGCATAACGAATTCGACCTGCCGATCGAACGTATCATGCATACGAGTTGCCCCCACTACTATCGTTTTGGCAATGAGGGGGAGAGTGAAGAAGAGTTTGCGACACGCTGCGCTGACGAACTGGAAGAACTGATCGCGCGCGAAGGTCCTGAAACCATCGCAGCCTTCTATGCCGAACCGGTTATGGGCGCCGGCGGGGTTATAGTACCGCCAGCCACCTATTTTGAAAAAATCCAGCACATTCTTAAAAAGCACGACATTCTCTTGATGGCAGATGAAGTCATTTGCGGATTTGGACGTACGGGTAACATGTGGGGAACCACGACGTTTGACCTGAAACCCGACATGATTACGATGGCCAAACAGCTTTCATCAGCATATCTGCCTATATCTGCGCTTCTAATCAGTGAAAAAGTCTATCAGGCGATGGTCGGTCAAAGCGAAAAACTGGGCTTGTTCGGTCATGGAGGAACCTATGCGGGACACCCGGTTTCAGCCGCCGTCGCGCTTGAAACACTTAATATTTATGAAGAACGCAATATCGTCTCTCATGTTCAGGCCATGTCTCCCCAAATGTTAGACGGCTTGCATGCATTGGCAGATCACCCGTTGGTCGGTGAAGTCCGGGGCGTGGGGCTTGTGGCGGGGGTTGAATTGGTCAAAGACAAGCTGACAAAAGAAACTTTCGATCCGAAATCCGCCGTCGGCGCTTACTGCCAGGGTAAAACACTGGAAAACGGGCTGATTATCCGGGCGGTTGGTGATACTATCGCATTCTGTCCTCCCTTAATCATAGATGAAGGTGAAATTGCAGAAATGATCTCCAGTTTCAGCAAGGGATTAGACCAAACTTTGACTTGGGTCAAAGACGAAGGGCTATAGACCTGCCAATTAGAGGCCGACCAGCCTAAGGAGCACAGCCGTGAATTACGAAAACTTTTTTATCGATAAAATCGAAGACCTGAAACAGGAAGGCCGTTATCGCGTTTTTGCAGATTTGGAGCGTCGCGCCGGAAAGTTTCCGTCTGCGATCAACCATACCGAAGAAGGTGTTCGCGATGTCACCGTATGGTGTTCCAATGATTATCTCGGTCAAGGCCAAAACGACGTCGTCTTACAGGCGCTCCACGAAGCGGCAGACAAGTGTGGCGCCGGAGCCGGCGGTACGCGCAATATTGCAGGTACCAACCATGCCCATGTCATGCTCGAACGGGAATTGGCGGACCTGCACAACCGCGAAGCGGCACTTCTCCTCGGCTCTGGTTGGATGGCCAATATGACGGCCCTGGCGACGCTTGGTGAAAAAATGCCCAATCTGGTCATACTCTCTGATGCGAAAAATCATAACTCGATGATTGAGGGTATTCGGCACGGCAAATGTGAACGCGTTGTATTTGGCCACAATGATCTTGCCGATTTAGAAGCAAAGCTAAAAGCTTACCCCATAGAACGCCCCAAATTGATTGCATTTGAATCGCTTTATTCCATGGATGGCGATATCGCACCGATCAAAGACATATGCGATCTTGCCGATCAGTATGGCGCTATGACCTTCATCGACGAAGTACACGCAGTTGGTTTGTACGGCGCGCGTGGTGGCGGTGTCTGCGAACGTGAAGGCGTTATGCATAGGCCAACGATTATTCAGGGAACCCTCGCCAAGGCCTTTGGCGTTGTTGGCGGGTATATTGCTGGCTCTGCGGCCTTGTGTGACTTTATCCGAAGCTATGGCAATGGCTTTATCTTCTCGACCTCTTTGCCGCCGGCGATTGCCGCAGCCGCACAGGCCAGTGTTGCTTACTTGAAAGAGCACAATGAAGTGCGGGAGCGGCACCAAGAGCGCGCCCGAACCCTCAAAAACAGGCTTCGTGACGTTGGGATCGATGTCATGCCATCTGTAAGCCACATTGTCCCGGTCATGGTAGGCGATCCGGTTCTTTGTAAGAAGGCGAGCGACATATTGCTCGATGATCATGGCATCTATGTCCAACCGATTAATTATCCAACTGTTGAGCGGGGCACAGAAAGATTAAGGTTTACGCCGACCCCCTTACATACGGATACAGATATGGATCACCTCATCATTGCTATGAAGGACGTATGGGAACGCTTGGGATTGAAATTTGCTGCGTAACGCTTATGTTTGGTATATATAGTCGAGTGACAAACCTTTTCTTCGATAGGTAAAACGCATGTATGCAGACAATACCCTGACGCCGAAAGAGACCGTAAGGTTCTGTGCGCTCGGGACGCTGGCCGAGATGCCCATGTCTTACAGCAAACTTGCGATTTCTGTGCGCCATTTTATTGATCGGGTTCAAGGGCCTTCACTTGATGTTTTAGGCACTTCTATTGAGCTTCTTAAATATGAAGGTCTTGTTGAAACATCTGGTAGCGACCAGAGCGATCCAGTCTATAAAATCACGGAAATGGGCCGCGATGAACTCAACCAATTATTGACGGCTGGCATCCGGGCCACGGATTCAGATCACAACAAGCTCATTGAAGCCCTTAAATTCCGCTATCTCCATTTGTTGCCGACACCTGAACAAGAGGAACAAACCGACTTGTTGGAAGAACGTGCAGAAGTTCAACTGTCACGCCTGCAGGACTTGCGCGCACAATACGACAAAGAACCCGGACATTTGGTCGATTGGCTGGACCGAGAAACGGGTGAAATTCAAGACCGGTTGGACTGGCTCAAAAACTTCAAATTGAAGCTACAAATTAACCGCTAGATCGAAATCAATGGCTGGCCGTTTGCCGCGAAATAACGCCATTACTCAGACATCATGACATCGATCAGCATCGTGTATAGGTTATTCCATATGTGTTGGTGAGAATTAAAATCATCGTCGCCAATGCAGGCTTTCACTGCACTAAAAAAAGCGTTTCTTCCCATTTCCAAATGCCTTTTGGTAAGATCCATGCGACGGTGATGCACCCCAACGGCACGCAATAATGGCTCCAGAGAGCTAGGGTTCCTTATTTCCGCCGCAGCAGACTCTATGAGGGTATTAAACATTACAATCTGTTTGTGTCTATCCTGACTAAACAACTTTCTGGTCGCCGGGTGCTCGTCAAATAGGCATTTATAAAAGCTCCGCGCGAGTAATGTTTCCTGCTCAAGACACTTGCCCAATGCCTCTTGAAGATACAGTAATTCCAACGCAAACAAATCATAAGTGACGTAGTCTTCACCATTTTCGGACATCATAACCCTCCAAGCGAGAAGATGAATTCGTTGTAACCTATTTTATTCTCCGTCAAGAGATCGACGACGGCTTTATAGGACGCGTTCAATCCCTCTTTGGGGCTCTGCGCGCTTTGCTCGATATCCAGCAACGTTTTATAAAGCGGTTCAATATGTGTAGTGATCACATCTCGATTTGGAACCCGTCGGCTCGAATGATAGCCAACAAGATCGCCATTCCCGTTATAACTTGGCGTAACATGAGCAAACACCCAATAGTGGTCTCCATTAGAAGCGCGATTAACAACATAGGCAAAAACCTCTTTGCCGTCTGAAATGGTGTTCCACAGCAGTTCAAACACAGCGCGAGGCATATGGGGATGTCGAATGAGATTATGTTGAACACCGATACATTCTTTTTCGGTGAGGCCTGCGACCCGATAGAAGGTCCTGTTCCCATAGGTAATCTTGCCCGTCAAATCGGTCTTTGAAACAATAACTTCGTTCTCGTCGAAAGTTCTTTCATTGCCCGTTAACCGGGGGTTCCCATAAAGAGCCATCGCACTTCCTTTTCTGCCACCCAGAGACCATCGCTGGTTTAGGAGCCTATTCGCGAGCATACCCCCTACAAAAGTCTCCCTTGCGCATCTTTGTATGATGCCAGCTTTATTGTTGAATTGACTTGGATCAATTGAAACATACTGAAACATTTGGCTGACATCTTTAACCAAAAGGTTTTATCTGGCTCGTGTCAGTTGGATGCCTGCAGAGAGATGTTTGTGTTAACTGGCAAGGGTCGCGAGATCATCCAAAAGCTCCGGTATACGCGCCCGGGAACGTTTTGGATAAGGTTATGAATACCCCCTAAAGAAAAAGCCCCCGAAACTCCCTAAAAGGGAATTCGAGGGCTCTAAATTTGTGTTTCACAATACAGGAACGATGTTCGGTTCCAGAAACGATACCAAAACCTCCTGTTTAAGGGTCGAGAAGGTTTTGGTCCGCAATAGAAGGTGTTGCGTATTCCTACGCCGACTTGATTTTCTGCAAGTATTGCTCGATTTGTGAACGAAGCTCGCTTGCTTGATCATTTGTCACCCGAGCTGCCTCGAGCACTTCATTGGATTTCAGACCTGTATCCGATGTCGCCTCGTTCACACTCAGGATATTACTGGAGACTTCTTGTGTCCCCATCGACGCTTCTTCAACGTTACGAGCAATTTCCTGGGTTGCAGCACCTTGCTCTTCAATCGCTGCTGCAATCGCAGTCGAGATTTCACTCACATCTCCAACCGTTTTTCCGATGCCTTGAATTGCAGACACTGTATTGCTTGTTGCAGATTGAATATCCGCAATCTGAGAACTGATCTCATCTGTCGCTTTGGCCGTCTGATTTGCCAGGTTCTTAACTTCGGATGCAACGACCGCGAACCCTTTGCCAGCATCCCCGGCACGGGCCGCTTCAATGGTCGCATTCAAAGCCAGCAGGTTGGTTTGTTCTGCGATATCTGAAATCAACTGGAGAACTTCGCCAATTTTCTGCGACGAGGTCTCCAGGCCTTGCACCTGAGATGACGCCGATGAAACCGCACCGACAGCCTCATTTGCAATCTGGCTGGCTTGACTGACTTGCCCACTGATCTCGTTGATCGTCGATGAAAGCTCTTCGGCAGCTGTTGCTACGGTCTGAACGTTAGCGGATGCACGCTCTGCTGCCGTCGCGACAACTTCCGTTTTCTGTCCCGCGTCTGTCGCAGAGGCAGCCATTATGGATGCGGTGTCTTGCATTTCTGACAAGGAATCACTAACAGAACTCAGGACATCCGTTACAGATTTATCAAATCGATCTGTTTCCTGAGTGACGAACTGGCTCCGCTTTTCTTTGGCTTCTTGTTCAAGAGCCTGTTCCTTTTCAAGTTTCGCGCTTTCACGCAGCTTGTCTCTGAACTCGACCAACGTGTGGGAAATTCCGCCAATAGCTGTTTCACGGTCATGCAGCGTGATCTCTGCATCCAGGTTCCCCGAAGCGATAACCGTCATACTCTCGACTGTTTCGGTGAGTGGGTTCGCGATGGACCGACCAAAGCTGATACCAACAATTCCTGAAACCACGATGACACCACCGACCAAAGCTAAAATCCAGAGGCCCAATAAATTAACGTCGGCGTGGGCCTCATCTTCATCGATTTCAGCGATAATTGCCCAACGGGTCCCATGAAAATCGAGCGGCGTATAAGCCGAAAAAACCGAAATACCCCGGTAGTCCTCAATAACGGCAACACCCGTATTTCCGGCCAAGGCTTGTTTAACAGATTCCGACTCAATTTTTGTTTTCAGGATCGTACTCTCTTCGCTGAAACGCGAGTCTGTTCGCATCAGGAAGTCATCACCAACGGCATAAGTTTCACCTGTCTCTCCCATACCAGCTGTTTGCTGCATGACACCATTCAAACGATTGATAGGCATCTGGAAGACAAGAACGCCGGCCATATTACCATTGTCGCGCATAACAGGTTTAGAGATGAAACTTGCCGGCGCATCAAAACTGGGGGCGTAGGGTTTGAAATCGTCAAAAAAGGTGAATTCTGGATCGGTACTGGCACGCGCTGCTCGAAAAGCGCGCCCTAAACCGGTGTCTTTATATTTTCCCGATGCCAGATTGGTTGCATAATCCAACTCTTTGAAAACCGTGTAAATCAGATTTCCATCAAGATCGAACAGAAAAATATCATAATAGTCACGTTCCCGCAGAAAAGTTCGGACTGATGGGTGATACTTCTTATGGGCCGCACTGTAGGTGGAACCATCTTCAGCATAATCCAGATCGTCTTTTTTACCCGTTGGGTTTGGATTATCTGTAATATAAAGGCTTTGAAGCTTCTGTTCGGCGTTTGGCCCCAGTTCATTCCAGGCAGCACTGAACACATCTAGCATTTCAACCGTGTTTTGATTCTTGGCCATCGAGTTCAAGTCTTGATCAATCGATGACAGATAGTCGCCCAGCGCAGCAGCTCTGGATTTTTCAAGCGCTGTCATCTTTCCAAACGTCGCGTCATCCATTGCAGCACGGGTTATGACATAACTCGCTGCACCGACAACAATTGCCGCGATAATTGCCATTAAAGACGTAACCAGCGGAATAGACCGACGCAAAGGTAATCTTGAAAAATTCATAGGAAACTCCAATCAATCGTTCGAGCAAGGCTGGGCTAGCAGAACCAAAACCTCCACAATATACAGAGCCTCTGATCTCTTATCACCGCCCCAAAAACATCAGAAATCAGCCTAAAATGTACACTAGGCATGGGTGATGCCTACGTATTAGCCATCAGGGGCACGACCGTCAAAGGAAAAACATACATAAATACACTCACACATGTGAATGGGTGTAACTTCGTAAAACCGATAATGATGGGATTAAGTGGGAAAATGCCTAATTCAGGACTTTTTCACAGACCTTGCGTAAACCAGCCAGCATAAGCTCGCCATCCTGCCCGCCTGTACCTTTTAGCTTGCTGGCGACAACTAGCTTCATCGCATCCACATGAACATCAATGACGTCGACAATATGGGGATCATTGGCATCGGCTTTGTCGATAATCTGGCATACCTGATTGCCAATAACCGTCATCAAGTCAAAACCGAAGCTTCCCCCTTGCCCTTTTATGTCGTGCGCCACCTGAAAAACACCCTGTAGGTTTTTTTCACGTTCGCTTGCGTCACTCTTTAAATCCTGACAGGCTTTCTCGATCCGAGCAATATCTTGAACAACCCATTCGAGATATTCATCCGTCATATTCGCAATCGCGTTCTCTGCACGAAGAAGCGCGGCTTCATCAACGGCACCAGCGCCGCCCACTGAAACCTTTGATTTCAATGTATTAGGCGGCGTTATAAACTCCAGATTTTCGTCTTTCATATGCGCTTCAGTTCTCAAGAATCGAAATTTGGATCTGTTATTTGTGATTGTAAGAGAGTTTAGCCCCCAGAACCCGGTTTGGACAATAGGTGGTTCGCAAAAGATCAAACATCTGACGTTATTGTGAAAATCATACGTTAGGCAACGTATGGCCAGGTTCCCTTAGATCAGCCCTAATTCCCTAAGTTCGTCGGCCATGACTTCAGGCAGTGCGTCTCCAGGGTCGTGCCCTTTCGGCAAATCGACCGGGGCGTCAGACGGGGCCAGATAGCGCCAACCTTGAAAAGGCCTAAAACTACGTGGGCGTGTGCGCACGAGTTCCGGGTGAAGGATGAATGCACATGCCGGTTTTCCATCTTCCCGCTCTACTGCGCGAAACTCGGTAATGCGCTGGCGCACACGTATAACCCGACGAATAACCCAATATAAGGAACCGCCACCATCCAATAACTCCTGGGCACGCTTTGGTGTATTTCGTGTCACATGTCTAAGTTCCGGTTTTTTTATACCTGCGGCTCGCCCTGCATCCAGACGCATTTGTTGGGCCGCTTCAAGCTGTTCAACGTCGTCAATACCGACACATAGCTTGATTAAGTGTACACTCACGAAGATTGATCCATCGGTCCGTTCATTGCCAAAGCGACCTTACTTCCGCTGGGTCGCCCAATTTGTCTGGATATAAACGCGGATGCGTCCAAAAGACCAGCCATATCCACACCGGTTTTGATGCCAAGACCATTCAGCATATAAAGAACATCCTCTGTCGCCACATTGCCAGAAGCGCCCTTTGCGTAGGGGCAGCCGCCCAAACCTGCAACGGAACAGTCAATTGTCTGGATGCCTAACGCCAAGACCGCATGAATATTCGCCAGCGCTTGCCCGTAGGTATCGTGAAAATGTGCAGCAAGTTTATCAATGGGAACGGCTTGAGAAATGCACTCAATAAGCTGAACCGCCTGCCCCGGTGTTCCACACCCGATGGTATCGCCCAGAGAAACTTCATAGCAGCCCGCATCAATCAACCGTTGCGTCAGGCTCGCAACTGCCTCTATCGATACGTCACCCTCGTAAGGGCAGCCCATGACACACGAAATGTAACCACGTACGCGCACACCATTTGATAACGCGTGCTCGCAGACAGGCAAAAACCGTTCAATGCTTTCCGCTATCGTACAATTGATATTTTTCCTGGAAAAGCTTTCAGACGCGGCGGCGAATATTGCCACCTCTTCAACACCTACCGCCAATGCCGCTTCCAGGCCCTGCACATTTGGCGTCAACGCGGAATAACTGACGCCGGGTGACCGGTTCAAACCTGTAAAAACATCCTTTGAATCTGCCATTTGCGGCACCCATTTTGGTGACACAAATGCTCCCGCCTCAATAGACCGAACCCCGCAATCGGCTAACATTTCGATAAGTCGGATCTTCGTAGAAGTTGGCAGAAAGACCGGTTCATTTTGCAATCCATCACGCGGCCCAACTTCGACCAAGTTAACAAAATCAGGCATGCTCATTTGTCAAGGTCCAGCGTCACCAGGATACACCCTTCAGGAACCTGCACATCCGCTTTCACATGAACATCACTGACGGTTCCATCGCTTGTTGCGATCATTGTATGCTCCATTTTCATGGCTTCCAATACGACCAATACATCGCCCGCCTGTACCCGCTCTCCCTTGCTGACGTTCACGATCGTAACTCGGCCCGGCATCGGCGCGGAAAACACACCGTCCATTGCCAATTGTGATGCCTGTTCTTCCAATGCATCAAACAAAATAAATTTGTAAGGAACAGAAGAACCAAAGACATAAAATTCGTTCTCGTTTTCAATCACACGCAGGGGGGCTAATTCACCCGAGTTCACGAATAATCCCTCAACATGAAAGCCGGTGTCAGTCTTGGCAACACGATGAATATAGCCATCATGGGCAAGATCAATCGTTGGGGGTCGATGACCTGACAGCCGCCAGCCGTCAAATGTTTGCCAGGGCGAATACGGGTCTGCTGCTGCGGTTCTGCGATTAATGTGTCTCTGCAACTCTTTTGCAAAAATCAACTGTGCGCAGGCGGCTAACGCTCGGGCCAGGTCGATCTGCGGTCTCTGCATCATATCGGTTGTCAGGTCGTCTACAAATGACGTGTCGGCCGCCCCTTCTTGAAAAGCAGATGACGACAAGAGATAACCTAGAAATCCGATATTTTGACCCGGACCAATGATTTCGGTCTGACGCAAAGCCAACTGCAGTCGCGCGATGGCATCTGTACGCGTGCTGCCATGGCAGGTAACTTTAGCGATCATCGGATCGTAAAAAGGTGAGACACTGTCGCCCATCTCGACGCCAGTATCGATACGAACCGCTGCATCGTCTGGCCAACGCAAATGACGAATTATACCAGGCACAGGCAAAAAATCATTGTCGGGATCTTCTGCATAGATGCGCGCTTCAATTGCATGGCCTTTAATAGAAAGGTCAGACTGGCCTAACGGCAATCCTTCGCCTCTGGCAATTTTCAGTTGCCAGGCAACAAAGTCCTGACCTGTGATACATTCGCTCACCGAGTGCTCTACCTGCAAACGGGTATTCATTTCCATAAAGTAAAAACGATTATCCGGCGCCAGCAAAAATTCAACGGTACCGGCCCCGACGTAGTCAACCGCCCTTGCAGCTGCTACGGCAGCAGTCCCCATCTTTTCTCGTAAGGCTTCCGTCATTCCCGGTGCCGGGGCTTCTTCTATGACTTTTTGATGACGCCGCTGGAGCGAACAGTCTCTTTCAAATAAATGCACACATTGCCCATGGCTGTCGGCAAAAACCTGGACCTCGACATGCCGTGTTTCAGTTAAATAACGCTCAATGAGCAGCCTATCATCGCCAAAACTCGACAAAGCCTCTCGCTTGGCGCTGGCAATATTCTCCTCAAGTTGTTCCGCCGACTGGACAATACGCATGCCCTTCCCGCCACCCCCTAAAGCTGCTTTAAGCAATAAAGGGAAGCCAATTTCCGCCGCCTGGGATACAAGATTACGGAGGGATTGATCGTTACCAAAGTAACCGGGAACAACAGGCACCCCTGCCGTCAGCATGAGTTCCTTCGCGTTGTCTTTGGCTCCCATATGACGTATTGCTGACGCTGGTGGACCAACAAAAATCAATCCTGCGTCATGGACCATTTGCGCAAACTCTGCATTCTCAGCAAGAAATCCATATCCGGGATGCACGGCATCCGCACCTGAGCGTTTGGCAGCATCAAGAACAGCCGCCATATTGAGGTAGCTTGAACGTGCTTCTGCTGGCCCAATCGGCTCCGATTGACCAGCCATTCTGACATGCAAGGCGTTGTCATCTGCTTCTGAATAGATCGCCACAGTCTTGATGCCCATATCATGCGCTGTGCGCATGATCCGGCAGGCAATTTCGCCGCGATTAGCAATCAGTAGTTTTTTAATAACGTCTTCTCCATAACTCTAACGAGTCCAATTCGGATCACGTTTTTCTAAAAAAGCTGAAATGCCTTCTCGGCCTTCTTCAGAAGCGCGCACTCTTGCAATCCGTTTAGATGTGTCATTCATCAACTCGGGATCAACAGGTTTAGAGGCGATGGCCGGGATCAATTCCTTCACCTCTCGCATGGCCTTTGGCCCATTGTTCAGACATGCTGTAATCAGATTGTTAATGGCACGGTCGAGGTCATCACTACCCGTGATTTGGTGCAACAGCCCGATACGATGGGCCTCTTCTGCATGGAACCGCTCTCCGGTAACCATATATCGACTGGCTTGGCGCTCACCCATCGAGCGGATCACATAAGGGCTGATGACAGATGGAATTAGCCCCAGCTTGACTTCAGATAATGCAAATACCGCGTTATTTGTCCCGATGGCGATATCACATGCCGCGACGAGACCAACTCCGCCGCCAAAGGCGGGGCCATGGACGCGGGCAATAACAGGTTTTGGACACGATGAAATGCTGTCTAACATGTGCGCCAATTTTTTGGCGTCCTCGAAATTTTCTGCTTCAGAGTAATCCGCCATACGCCGCATCCAACTCAGGTCGGCCCCGGCAGAAAAACTCTTTCCCGCCCCTTGCAGAACGACAACACGCACGGTCTCGTCACCCGCAACACTGCAAAAGGCGGCAGACAACGCGCCAATCAGCTGGTCATCAAAAGCGTTATGGACTTCCGGTCGTGCCATCGTAATATTCGCAACACCCCGCCCGTCTATATGGCATTCAACTGACGCTTCTTTGGTCATCCCTCTACATCCTATACAGGCTAAATTTGGGTTCACCGATGGGTGCATTAAGCGCGGCTGATAAGCCAAGCCCCAAAACGCGACGCGTGTCGGCAGGCTCAATGATCCCGTCATCCCAAAGACGCGCGCTTGCGTAGTAAGGATGCCCCTGCCGCTCATACTGGTTGAGGATTGGTGCCTTGAAAGCAGATTCTTCTTCATCGCTCCAGGTGCCGCCTGTCGCCTCGATGCCTTCGCGCTTAACCGTTGCCAAAACACTGGCAGCCTGCTCCCCTCCCATAACCGATATGCGAGCGTTGGGCCACATCCATAGAAACCGCGGTCGGTAACTGCGCCCACACATGGAATAATTACCGGCACCGAAACTTCCACCAATCATGACCGTAAATTTCGGCACCTGTGTTGTCGCGACGGCCGTTACCATTTTTGCGCCGTCTTTCGCGATTCCGCCCTGCTCATACTTTTGTCCAACCATAAAGCCGGAAATATTCTGTAAAAATACCAATGGAATTTTCCGTTGTGAACATAACTCAATAAAGTGAGCGCCTTTCAAGGCCGACTCTGAAAACAAAATCCCGTTATTCGCAACAATACCAACCGGATAACCATAGATCCGTGCAAACCCACAAACGAGCGTCTTCCCATATTCTGCTTTGAATTCCTCCAGCTTCGAGCCGTCAACCAGCCGCGCGATGACTTCGCGTACATCGTAAGGCGTCCGAAGGTCCGTTGGAACCAGAGCCGCAAGTTCATTTGCGTCATAAAGCGGGTCTTGTGGATCACGGATATCCATATTGATGGTTTTTACCCGGTTCAGATTATCAACAATCTGTCGGGCAATCGCCAAAGCATGCGTATCATTTTCAGCAAGATGGTCAGCGACCCCCGACACGCGCGTATGCACTTCGGCCCCGCCCAAATCTTCAGCACTTACCACTTCACCGGTTGCTGCTTTTACCAGTGGCGGTCCTCCAAGAAAAATCGTCCCCTGACCTTTTACGATGATACTCTCGTCGCACATGGCTGGAACATAGGCTCCACCAGCGGTACAGGAACCCATCACAACGGCGATCTGTGGAATACCGGCAGCACTCATCCGCGACTGATTGTAAAAAATTTGACCAAAGTGATCGCGGTCCGGAAACACGTTATCTTGCTCCGGCAAAAATGCACCGCCAGAATCAACCAAATAAATACAGGGCAGGTTATTTTCCATTGCGATTTCTTGCGCCCGCAAATGCTTTTTTACGGTGATTGGATAATAGGTACCGCCTTTAACCGTCGCGTCATTGGCAACGATAACCACCTCACAACCGGACACCCGCCCTATACCCGTGATAATCCCGCCAGCGGGCACGACATCATCATAAAGTTCAAATCCCGCAAGTTGCGAAAACTCCAGAAATGGCGCACCAACATCAATCAATTCATCAATGCGTTCACGCGCCAGCAACTTACCACGCTGTTTATGTTTCTCCCGTGCACGCGGATTGCTCCCAGATGCGATCTTGTCCACGACCGCCTTCAAGTCATCAATGCATGCTTGCATTGCCGCAGCATTCTTTTGACAACCCGCATCAGACAAATTCACTTTAGTCTTAAGGAGCCCCACGTTCTTAACTCGATTTTTTAGGGCGTTCGGCAACCGGACCGCCAGCTTTTTTCCAACCCCCAAACCCGTCTTCAAATTGTTTAACGTTGGTCATTCCCATATCGTTTAATGCTTTTGTCGCAAGCACAGAACGCCACGCCGATTGGCAATAAAGGACAAAAGTCTTGCTATCGTCAGAGAAGATATCTTTGTGATAGGGGCTATCCGGATCAACCCAAAACTCGAGCATGCCGCGCGGCGCATGAAAAGCACCCGGCACCATACCCTCGCGATCCAGTTCCCTAACGTCTCGAATATCAACAAAGACAATACTGTCATCGCCGTGGGCAGCAATAGCTTCGGACGTCGACATGGTTTCGATCTCACTCATCGCTTCTTCAATGAGTTTTTTAACACCTTTTGTTACAGCCATAATTCGTCTTTCCTTGTTAAGTAAATCATCACCAACCGCCGGTCTTCAACCAACGCTTAATCATCCAAATTCTGTCAGACCCCCAAAATTTTTCTTCGTCGACGATAAAAAATGGTGACCCAAAAACACCTGCATCAACGGCGGCCTGCGTTTCTTCCTTCAATCTATCTTTTACGCGTGCGTCAGTAAGGGCCTCAGCAAGTTCGTTTGCGTCAACTCCCAATGCGGCGCCGATCTCGCACAGGATCGTAGTTTTGGTGATATCGCGACCCTCCGCAAAAAAGGCCACAAAGCAGGCGCGGGCAAAATCCTTTGCCAGCTTTTGATCCTGATCGAAAAGAAAATAGTAGGCACGGGCAGCCCCCAGGGAAGCAATTGGAAACTTTTGGGGCATCTGCCACGGCACTTTCATAAAACGCGCCAAGCGGTCCCAATCCATTTGGGAATAGTCACCTTTCATCGGCTGATGCGCCAGGGGTTCATTCTTGGTCGTTTGCATTGCGACCCCCAGCAGGAATGGTTTCCATACGACCTCGCGACCACCAAACTCCATAGCGACATCATCAATTTTGTCGGCAGCAAAATATGCGTACGGAGATGAAAAATCGAAGTAAAATTCGATGGGTTTAGGCACTAATATTCTCCCTCAAGTGAGCGACTGATGACCACACGCTGAATATCGCTTGTTCCCTCATAAATCTGACAAACCCGGACATCACGGTAGATCCGTTCAACAGGAAAATCCTCGACGTAACCATAACCGCCTAATGTTTGGATCGCAGCAGAGCAGACCCGCTCAGCCATTTCTGACGCATAAAGTTTTGCCATTGATGCTTGTTTTAAACAAGCCTCACCTGACTCTCTCAACCGGGCCGCATTCAAATACATGAGCCGGGCAGCTTCAATTTCTGTCGCCATATCGGCAAGACGAAAAGCGACCGCCTGATGATCAAACAGTCGGTGTCCAAACGTTTGGCGCTCCTTTGCATAGCCACAGGCAAAATCAAGTGCGGCACGCGCCATACCAACGGCTTGGGCCGCAATGCCAATACGGCCACCTTCCAGATTTGAAAGCGCAATCTTATACCCGTCCCCTTCTTCACCCAGCAATAAATCCTGTGACAACATCATATCATCGAAGGTGATTTGCGCCGTGTCAGAACACTTTTGTCCCAGCTTCGCCTCAACGCCAGTCACCTCATACCCGGGAGTGTCTGTCGGCACGATAAACGCAGATAGCCCCCGTTTTCCCAACTCTGGATTGGTGACAGCAAAAACGATCGCAACGTCACCTTCTTTACCAGAAGTAATAAACTGCTTGGTTCCTTTTAGTCTGTAGTGATCGCCATCTTTTACAGCTCGTGTTTTTATGGCACTGGCATCCGATCCGGCATGCGGTTCGGTCAAGGCAAATGCCCCGATCAATTCACCCCGCGCCATTGGCTTTAGAAACCGTTCCTTTTGTGACGCGTTGCCATACTGCAGAATTGGAACTTGCCCGACACCGTTATGGACACTGACAATTGTTGAAATTGCACCATCAGCGCGGGCGATTTCTTCCAGTGCCACAGCAAAACCCACCATACCCAGTGATGCACCACCGTACTCTTCTGGTGTGAGCATTCCCATCAGACCAAGTGCACCCAAGTCGCGCAACTCTGCACATGGGAACGCCGATGTTTTATCGCGTTCAGCAGCGCCAGGTGCTAACTGTTCACTAGAAAATTTCTCGGCCATATCGCGAACAAGAAGGTGTTCTTGTGAGAGATGCATGGCTTTACCTAAGCCGCCACGGGTTTTTGGAATTGCTGTTTGAACGTAAACGCATGATCCGTTGGGCCATGAGCCCTTAAATATTCCAGCCGCGCTTTTGCTTCCGCCAACGTGGGTTCCGCACCAGCGTCGACCCACCACAGCACATGATAGGCCTCCTTCATGACGTCAAACCATTCGCGCCGTCGCGCCATGACTTTGGCATGGGCCGACTTATAGACATAATCCATTAACGGGCCTACATCTTCCCAAACAGACATATTTACAATTACCCTCGGGTTCTCATACCCATCAATCGATGAGCCGTCTCCAATCTCTTCCTGCAGTCTCCAGACAAAGCCGGGGCTCTCCTCCGCCAAGGCATTAATTTCATCAAGCAAAGCGACGAACGGCGCTAAGGCCTCCGATTCAATATCGTCTATAGCTGTCGCTATGTTTAATTGAGCCAAATGAAATTGTCTCATTGCAAGCACCTACCAGGGAAGTTCGTTTCCAGCGTAATCATAGAATGTACCCGTCGACGCCATCGATAACTCATCAATAACAGATCGCATACCCGACACACTCTGTTCAGTGGTTATGTCAGCGTTGGCACCGCCCATATCCGTTTGCACCCAACCTGGATGCAGGACGCGAACCGCAATCCCCTTGTCGCGAAATTCCGCAGTCAAGCCGCGCATCACTGAGTTCACCGCCGTCTTGGACGAACGGTAAATGGTGTTCCCGCCAGACGTATTATTCTCAATACTTCCCATCAATGATGAAATGGTAATCAACTTTTTTTGCTGAGAGCGGGCCATGTGGTCTGCGAAAGCAAGACTGACTTTTAGGGGGGAAAATACATTCACATCGAACACCTTCATCCACTCTTGATAATCTATCTCGTCGAGGGAGTATCCCTTGGGTCCAAATACACCAGCGTTATTGATGACAACATCAAGAGCGACGCTGTCCAGGTCTTTCGCCAAACGGTCAATTGAATACGGGTCAGAAACATCAAGGCCATGAACTTCAATATCTCCCTCAACGGTTGCCAGTTCACCAACCCCAATTGGCGTGCGGCAAGTCGCAATGACTTTCCATCCCTCTTTTGCATATTGACGCACAAACTCTAATCCAATTCCCCGGTTTGAACCGGTAATCAATACTGTTGGCAATTTTAAGTCTCTCTTTTAAGTCCTGATTAATTTAAAAGCTCGATGGCGACAGCAGTCGCTTCGCCACCCCCTATACATAAACTCGCAACGCCTTTGCGTTGATCGTATTTTCGCAATGCGTTAAGTAATGTAACCATAATTCGCGCACCCGAAGCGCCGACCGGATGGCCAAGAGCACACGCACCACCGTGAACGTTTACCTTGTCATGCGGAAGGTCCAGATCACGCATCGCCGCCATGGTGACAACGGCAAAGGCTTCATTGATTTCATAGAGGTCAACATCCCCTGCGCGCCAGCCTGCCTTAGACAATACAGACGCAATGGAACCAATAGGTGCCGTCGTAAACCGGTTCGGTTCCTGGGAATGGGTTGCATGCGCGTGTATCTGAGCGAGCGGTCGAAGACCGCGACGTTCTGATTCCGAGCGGCGCATCAAAACCAAAGCCGCAGCGCCATCCGAAATCGAACTGGAGTTAGCGGCGGTGACCGTCCCGTTCTTTCGAAACGCCGGGCGCAACTCAGGTATTTTTTGAATATTCGCGGCCAGGGGCTGCTCATCGTCTTGGACAGTTATGTCTCCCTTTCGCGTCGTTACCGTGACCGGCGAAATTTCTTTTGCAAACGTTCCATCTTCGATGGCTTTCTTTGCGCGCGTCAGTGATTCGATTGCAAATGCATCCTGGGCTTCCCGCGTAAACTGATACGCTTCCGCCGTATCTTCAGCAAAAGTCCCCATAAGACGTCCCTCGTCATAAGCGTCTTCAAGGCCATCAACAAACATGTGATCTTTAACCGTATCACCATGCCCCAGACGATACCCTTCTCTGGCTTTTTCCAGTAAGTAGGGCGCGTTGGTCATGCTTTCCATCCCCCCCGCAACCATCACAGAATGGGAACCGGCAAGAAGGTTGTCGTGTGCCAGCATTGTCGCTTTCATGGCCGACCCACACATTTTTGAAAGTGTTGTCGCGCCCGCCGCCCACGGTATCCCGGCGTTGTGCGCAGCCTGACGCGCGGGCGCTTGCTTTACGCCTGCGAATAGACACAAGCCCATCACAACGTCTTCAACGTCATCTCCTGATATTCCTGCGTTTGCGACCGCAGCTCTTATGGCCGCACCGCCCAGCTCTGGCGCTGTTACTTGCCCCAACACGCCCTGAAAACCACCCATTGGTGTTCGCGAAGCACCTACGATTACGACCGGATCACTGTTACTCATCTGCTCTTACTTTTCACCTTTCTTTGGATAGGGAGTACCGTCTTTGTGGACAAACAGGAAACCAGAGTCATCCCGAACAGCACGCATATCAATATCCGAATATTCTCCCGTGTCACCTTCAGTCCGGTCGCCCACTTCCATATAAAAGGCATCCTTGTCAGTTCGATTAATCAATTGGTGACCATCGGGTTTACCCGCTGGAAAGCCCGCAACCGTCCCAGCACACATGACCTGTGCACCGGCATCTGTAACAAGGACCAACTGACCCTTGATGATATATATAAATTCATCCTGTTTGGTGTGCCAATGGCGTTGCGACGACGCTGTTCCGGGCGGCAGACAAACGTAGTTCACGCCAAAGTTGTTCAATCCCAAGGTGTCGCCAAGTCGCGCTTTCATGCGATTGGCACAAATTTCATCATGAGGACTTGGATAGCTGGTGCCTGTTTGCATTTTCAGAGAACGGGGATCCAGCGCCGGGGACTTCGGTTGCATATCGGACGCATTAGATGTTGTCTCCCGAGCTTGTGGCGCTAATCGTTTGGGTCGCAGGACCAATTCACCGCCGCAGTTTGGGCACGTCTCATTTAGCTCGCAGGCGCAATCTGGACAAAAGCTGCATTCGTAAGAGCAAATATAGGCGTCCGTATTGTCAGCCAAGACCTCAAGACATTTTTCACATTCACTTTTAAGTTCAAGCGCCATAAAACCGCCTAATTCAAACCAGTTTTGCCAACGGAACAAGGATCGTCGCGGCATAAACTATAACGACCAGCCGCACGAGATACCCCCAAAACTTATTGATGCAATTGTTCGCACACCGCCACACCGATACGGCACTCCACACGCCATATGGCACGACAGCCAGCACCAAAAGAACGGCCCCGGCTGCCATCCCCGCAATGCCCGCATCAAGCGAGCGCGGGCTTGTTACGAACCCGAAAACCATCGCGAGAACCATAAAACCGACAGAACACCCCAAAATGATGCCATGCCCAAAAAAGAACCACCCCCAGAATACCTTCCATAGGGGTTCTTGGCCGCGCCAGCAGCGTTTCCACGCGGGATCCAATTCAACGGGGTCGTTCATGTCGAAGAACACTGGACCTGGCGCCGTCATAACGTCTCCTCAAACAGTTCCCGACCAATAAGCCATCGCCTGATTTCCGATGTTCCAGCACCAATTTCATAGAGCTTGGCATCTCGCAGCAAGCGTCCTGTTGGAGCGTCATTCATATAGCCCGTGCCTCCCAGACATTGGATCGCCTCAAGCGCCATCCAGGTCGACTTTTCAGCAGCAAAGAGAATCGCGCCTGCCGCGTCTTTGCGCGCTGTCTCGCCCCGGTCACAAGCTTGGGCGACGGCATACACATATGCCTTACAGGCATTCATTGTCGTGTACATATCTGCTATTTTACCCTGCATGAGCTGAAATGTCCCTATGGATTGCCCAAACTGTTTGCGGTCATGAATATGTGGGATAACGATATCCATGCAGGCCTGCATTATCCCGAGGGGGCCCGCGGCCAAAACGGATCGCTCATAATCCAGGCCGCTCATTAACACTTGAACGCCTTTGCCTTCGCCGCCCAACACATTTTCAGCCGGTACTTCACAATCGACAAAAACCAGTTCACAGGTGTTGGATCCTCGCATTCCCAGTTTGTCGAGCTTCTGTGTTTTTGAGAAACCTTTATATCCTTTCTCAACTATGAACGCGGTAATCCCTTTGGGGCCAGCTTTCTGATCGGTTTTCGCATAAACAACCAATGTATCAGCATCAGGACCATTAGTGATCCACATCTTACTCCCGTTGAGGACGTAACGATCACCTTTTTTTTCTGCGTTCAGTTTCATGGAGACAACATCCGAACCAGCACCTGGCTCGCTCATTGCTAAAGCCCCAACATGATCACCAGAGATCAGCTTCGGCAGGTAGGTTTCTTTTTGTCTGTCGTCGCCATTCCTTGATAATTGATTCACGCATAAATTAGAGTGTGCGCCGTAACTCAAACCGACTGAGGCCGATGCCCGACTGATCTCTTCCATCGCGATGCAATGTTCGAGGTATCCCATCGCGGCGCCGCCATAGGCCTCGTCCGCCGTGATCCCCAACACCCCCAAATCGCCCATCTTTTTCCAAAGATCTTCTGGAAACTGATTTGTTTCGTCAATCGAATGGGCGCGCGGGGCAATTTCATCATCCGCAAAAGCACGAACGGACGCTCGCAACATTTCCGCCGCTTCACCGTGATCAAAACTTAAACTGGGGTAATCGTTAGCGATCATTCTGAAATCCACACAGTCAATAAGGTTCTTCCGCCTAGGCCCTTCACAAAGGCAGCCCGCTAGGGCAAACGGCTATATATAAGCGTCACTTGTAATTTTAGTTAACGTTAACGTTAACGTCAACTTATGGAACAGTCTACGCAACAAACGGTCAGGTGCCGACCCGAAACGGTGTCACCAAGCCTTCCAGGGTCGCCATCACCGATAATGGCGTTAACTTTCCTGTACCCGGTGTTTCAACCGTCGGCACACCAGCGATCGAAATTTCAAACCGCGTCGAGTCTGCGTCAACAGCAACGGTATGACTGTTCCGGTCGACTCCCGGATCGGCCCAAATCTCATAGAGTGTTTTTTCTGGACCAATCCCCGCAAAGGCCAGCGCTACGGCAATATTTACATTTGACGGAAACATCGCTGCGGCTTCAGCGACGGTACCCGAATAAAGCATCATCGGTTCTGTTAACGCATCCAGGTCATAACCTTGCTCAACAACAAATTTCGCATCCCGAAGGGATTTTGGCGGCTTACGGGTTTTCATAACGACGGAGTAAATAGTTCCGTATGAAGCGGCCCGAACGGCGTCGAGGCCAACAATTGCGCCGGTCGGCACAACGATCCGCGCATCACATTCTTGTGCCAATTCAACAAGGTCCATTCTGGGTAATAACGATGTAATGCTCAGGGGCATAAACATTTTGCCGGCCCGCAGAGTCGCCTCACACAATGCCGCAAAGATCTCTGGAGGGGCACATTCGACCACGATATCTGACATTTCAGGCAGCTTATCCATGGTGACTATTGCCGGTGCAGACTTGAAGTCTGAGACCCGTTGGCGGGCACGATCAAGATCACCTGCGGAGATCGCCGATAATTCAAGGCCTGGCACACCGGAATCGAGCCATCGCGCCAACGGCATTCCAACAGCCCCCAGTCCACACACTCCAACTTTTAAAACCACGCATCAATCTCCCTTTTTAGTTTTGTTTTCGAGCAAGTGTTCACATTCTTTTTCGCGTTTTACGAGTTCGGCCAACGTTTCTGCTATATCATCCTGCTGTTGGGTCAATGCGGTTTTCCGTTGCCTAATCATTTCAAGAAATTTACTGAGCTGGGACACCTCAGTGGCGTCAACATCATAGAGGTCGATCATTTCGCGAATCTCCTCAAGTGAAAACCCGAGACGCTTTCCCCGCATAATTAATCTCAGGCGCACGTGATCCCGGGGCGCGTAAACCCTGCGCTGCCCCTGTCGCAAGGGCTGCAACAGCCCTTTATCTTCGTAATAGCGGATCGTCCGCGTGGTCACGCTAAACTCGCGTGCCAGGTCCGTTATCGTATACATTTGTGCCATAAACCGAGATTACGGGTTGTTGAGGTTTTCGTAAAGATAGGCTCTCACCTCGTTAGATCAGGATTAAGGCTGCAAGTCCCAGAAAGACAAAGAAGCCGACCACATCTGTAATCGTCGTAATAAACACACTCGACGCAATAGCCGGATCAATATCATTTCGATCCAGAAAAATTGGAATGGTCGTGCCCGCTAAACCGGCAACGATCATATTGACGATCATCGCCATCGCTATAACGCCGCCAAGCGCAGGGTTGTCAAACCACAGCCAAGCGACTCCTCCCGCCAAAACTGCAAATAAGCAGCCGTTAATGCACCCGACCATAAGTTCCTTACCAATAAGCCGGCCGGCGTTGGTTGCAGTAATTTCCTTCATCGCCAGCGCCCGAACGGCAACGGTTAACGTTTGCGTACCCGCATTGCCCCCCATCGAGGCGACAATTGGCATCAAGACAGCAAGGGCGACCATTTGATTAATGGTCGCATCGAACATGCCAATCACGGCCGATGCAACAATCGCGGTTAATAAATTGATGACCAGCCAAGAAAAGCGGGCTTTTGTCGTATCAATGGCCGCGTCATACAGATCATCCTCCCTGACACCACCCAATCTCATGATGTCTTCTTCATGTTCTTCATCGATAACATCAACAATATCATCAATCGTAATGACACCGACCAATCGACCGGCATCGTCGACGACGGGTGCTGAAACAAGATCACGTTGTCTGAAAAGGAAAGCGACATCTTCCTGGTCGGCGGTTGCAGGAATGTGTTTCAGATTGTCGTCAAGAATTTCGACAAGTTTGACCGGACGCTTGGTCCGCAAGAGCGTATCCAGATGCACGGCACCGACAGGACGATGCTTTGGATCAACAACAAACAACACATAAAAATGATCCGGCAGAAGATTGTCTTCCCCTTCAGCCGATGCCCGTAAATAGTCTATGGTGTCACCGACCGTCCAAAAGGTTGGAACTGTGACCAGTTCGCGCTGCATAAGACGACCCGCACTGTCATCGGGATATGCAAGACCTTCCTCAATAAGCTGACGCTCGCTATCGGGAATTGATTCCAGGACCTGTTTTTGATCTTCTTCATCCAGTTCTTCCAGAACCTCGACGGCATCATCCGTATCAAGTTCTGTAACCGCAGCGGCAAATTCTTCCACCCCCAACAATTCAATGACATCTTCACGCACAGTGTCATCAAGATTTGGCAAAATATCGGCATCGAAATTTTCGCGCAGAATTTCGACAAGGCTGGCGCGATGATCATCATCCAGTCGCTCAAGCAAATCGGCCGTATCGGAAAAATGAAGACCGCTTACAAGGGCACGTACACGGCCCAAATCGCGTTGGTCCAGTGCGGCCAGAACATCTTCCTCAATTCCCGTATCCAAATCATGGACAAGGTCTTCGCTGACGGCCTCTTCATCTGATTGATTTCGGGGGGCCGGCGTCGGGTTCGTTGGCTCATTCATAGCTTTGCCCCGTTCTTGTTATTTGCGAACTGACTGCTGGTGTTGGTTTAGCATCAATGTCATTCACCATCAAGCGAACCACAGCAGAAGACGCCGGCGTTTCGGGCTAGGTTCACGCCGGCGGTGTGACGGCCATCACGTGACGATCATCACTGCAAAACGCCCGCAAACACCCTACTTTTCGATGTATTGACACTCTGGGCATTCCGATAGAAAGGAATTGAAGATGGCAACATTTAAAGCGTTTGGATTGGCAATGTTACTGCTCGGCCTGACCATTTCACTTTCCTATGGCCAGGAAACACCAGTCCCGTCGATTTTGGAAATCACCCTTTTGAAAACCGCGTCTGGTACGATTTGAGACGCGCCGCAGCTGACGTTCGGATCAGCTCCCCGCCAAACCGCTGGAAGCGGTCCGTTGCCGGCCATTTTGTTTGGACACCTCGTATGTTTTGCGCCATTTCAACGACCTTGCTCAAGGTTTCGTGACAGGGCTGCGTCCCTCAATAGCTTTTCAAATAAGAGAAACTTCGTGTACCCTGCGGCAATCGCATCGGTAAAAGGTTAATTATGATGATTCGCATTTGTTTATGTGCCCTGCTTTGCACTTTTGTTTTAAGCATGCCCGCTGCGGCAGAGAGTTTTTTCGCATCTGATAATTATTGGAACGGTAAAAGAGCTTATGACAAGGGTGATTACGCAGACGCCTTAAAGCACTGGAAAGCGTCTGCCGATCAAGGCATTGGCGAGGCTCAGGGCTTTGTCGGCGCTCTGTATCACGGCGGGCAAGGTGTCGAAAAAGACTACAAACTGGCCATGGAATGGTATCAGAAAGCCGCTGTCAAAGGCGTCGCTCAGGCACAGCTTGGCATTGGCAGCATGTATGGCGATGGGCATGGCGTTGAAAAGGATTACATCAAAGCCCGCATGTGGTTTAGCATCGCAGCTCACAACGGCAACGAACGCGCGGAACTTTACCTGAAACGTATTGAAACCCGAATGACCGCTGAAGACACCAAAAAGGCTGAGGTCATGGCAATGGACTGGGTCAAGAGACACGAAAGATAATCTTCTTGCAAATTCATACCACAATTCTGTCGACACGCATTATCGCAACCATTTTTGGACTTGCCGTCTTTGGCTTCGGTGCTTTCTCCTACTCTGTTCGAGGCGAAGCGCCCGATGCCGATTTAGCGGATCGCGCACTCTGGATGGGCTTAACCTTTATGTTTGCAGGCGTCTGTTCTGTGATTGTTTCCTGGTTGGTCGCTGACTTATCAAACATCTGGTGCCGCCCACCGCGTCGTTCAGGCTTCAAATAAGCACCAGAACACTGCAAGGAGTTTGAACCATGCCGATCTTTGAAAACGGTCCCGTAAACATTCACTATAAAGAATCTGGTTCGGGCTTTCCCCTGCTGGTGCTCCCCGGTGGCGGCCTCAACGCGACCATCGCAGGCCTCGACGATCATGCCTTTAATCCTCTTAAAGACCTCGGTGATACGTATCGTGTCATCGCGCTCGATATTCGCAACGCCAATAACGGCCAAACGGAAGGCCCTTTGGAAGTTGAACGCACATGGGATGGCTTCGTTGATGACCAACTCGGCCTGATGGACCACCTCGGCATTGATAAGTTCATGGTCATGGGATTTTGCATCGGAGGCCCAATGATCTGGAACCTTTTGAAACTGGCGGGTGAACGGGTCATCGCTGCCGCATTGGTGCACCCCAGCGGTTATACGTCCAGCCATCCCGATCTCTATTATAAGAATAACATCAAAGGCTGGGCGCCGGAATTTGTTAAGCGCCGTCCGGAAATCACACTGGACATGGTCGCTGACTTCTTGAACAACATGTACACAAAGCGCGCCGATTTTGTGTTTACGGTAGACCGTGACTTTGTCCGCAATTGTCAGACGCCGGTTTTGGTCCTACCAGACGACATCCCGGCCCACCCTTACGCGACGGCGATGGAAACCGCACTACTGGCCCCCAACGCACAGGTCAGTTTGTATCCCTGGAAAGAAAACGACAGAAAAATCGCCCTCGCCCTGAACCACATTCGCAACTTCCTCGCGATCAACACACCAAATACTTAAAGAAAGTTATCACAGCGGCCCTGAAATGGTTTCAGCCTCAAGCAGGCACAAAAAAGCCCACCGTTAAGTGGGCTTTTTTCATTGGTGCGGTCGAGAAGACTCGAACTTCCACGGGATTATCTCCCACAGCGACCTCAACGCTGCGCGTCTACCAGTTCCGCCACGACCGCATGAGGTAACAAAATCCCCTTGAACTTGGTGAGGACCTCGTCTTTACATAGGGGGAGATAGCAAATGCGACCGGGCCAATCAAGCGTAGTTCTTTGTGGAAAAAATGACAGCTTTCAGCGAACCCAACCCCAGCCATGGAACCTCTGAGGTCGAATGGCGTATTTCCGACGGTCTGGTGCCTTATGAGGAGGCGATTGCCCTTATGGAGCAGCGTTCCCATGATATCCGGGCCGGGAACGCCCAAGAGCTGGTCTGGCTGCTTGAACATCCCCCTCTTTACACCGCAGGCACCAGTGCCGACCCCGCAGAACTGGTAGAACCGGACCGTTTCCCCGTCCATAGCGCAGGCCGCGGCGGCCGCTATACCTATCATGGCCCCGGGCAACGGGTCGCTTACGTGATGCTCGATTTAAAGAAACGCGGCCCGGACGTGCGTCAATTTGTCTCAAACCTCGAAGAGTGGGTGATTCGCACCTTGGCTGAATTCAGCGTCATCGGGGAACGCCGTGACGGACGGGTTGGCATTTGGGTGCAACGCGGAGCCCCGCAGAACCCGTTGGCTCGTGAAGACAAAATAGCCGCCATTGGCGTACGTATCCGCAAATGGGTCACCTTTCATGGCATATCGATTAACGTAGAGCCGGACCTCAGTCACTTTGACGGCATTGTGCCCTGTGGTATCGCAGAACACGGTGTCACATCGCTTTGGGATCTGGGCATTACCGCGACCATGCCTGATGTCGACACCGCGCTGCGCGCGACCTTCGAAGACGTTTTCGAAAAGGCCTGAAGCAGGCCCTTCCCTAATCCGGGGCTAGTCCCAACCTTCAACGCCCTTCATGTCCGGCAATTCATGGGCAATGCCTTTATGGCAATCGATGCGGGTTTTTTTCACCCGTTCCCAAGAGCCGGGTATGGTGATCTGCAGCCCGTGGGCTTTGCAGGGTGATGTCCATCGATTCAAATTCGTGACAGTTCCGGCACTCAAGAGAATCATTCGCCTTAAACCGTGCCCATTCATGTTCCGCCAATTCCCGGCGTTTGCTCTGAAACTTCTCGCGCGTGGAAATGGTACCAAAGACCTTGCCCCACACTTCTTTTGAAGCTGCCATCTTGCGAGCGATTTTGTCCGTCCAGTTATGTGGCACGTGACAATCAGGGCACGTCGCCCTAACGCCAGAGCGATTGGTGTAGTGAATGACAAAAATAAAATGGCAGGGCCCTACCAGCCCATCTCACCTTTGATAAGGGATGCCGCGACCAACCACATGACCAGACAAACTGTCGCGTCCAAAATTTGCGCACCCCGCTGCGTCCGAAACAAGCGTGCTGCCTTAATTGCGCCAAAGGCCAAGCTATAAAACCAGATACACGAGGCCAGGATCGCACCACTGGCAAAAAACAGGCGTTCATCAAATTCGTATTGTGCTGCAATACCACCTACCAAAACGACGGTATCCAAATAGACATGCGGGTTTAGATATGTCAGAGCTGCGGTCGTCAGGGCAATTTTCCAGATACCGACCGGGTCGTCATTGGCCGCCCCCCAGTCCATCGGCTCAGGGTTTATGACGCCATGAGCAGACTTCAGTCCGTATACGATCAGAAACAAGCTGCCTCCCCAAGCGGCGACGCTTTGCAGCATTTCGTCCGTGGCAATCATGGCGCCAATACCTGCGGCACCAACGACAATCAACATGGCATCAGACAAGAAACAGATGGTGGCGACAAAAAAGACGCGCTGCCCCCGCACGCCCTGTCGAATCAGATAAGCGTTCTGCGCCCCAATGGCGATAATCAAGCCACCACCTAGCAGAAAGCCTTCAACAAGTGCATATAGGGTTGCGGGTGTCAGATCAGGCACGCGCTTGAGTTATTCAAACTCGACGATAACCTGGTCAACCATAAGACTATCGCCAGCCGCAGCGCTGACAGCCTTGATCGTCTGGTCCTTTTCGGCCCGCAGTACGTTTTCCATCTTCATCGCCTCAACGACCGCCAACTCATCGCCCGCCTTAACCTCTTGTCCCGCTTCAACAGATACAGAGACAAGTAATCCTGGCATCGGAGACAACAGCCATTTTGATGTATCGGGAGGTTCTTTGAACGGCATCAACTCATTTAGCTTGGCTGTAGATTCGCTGAGGACGAGGATATCCGCTTCCGCGCCTCTGTAAGACAGGCGATAGGCAATTCCCTGTCGCTCAACTTGCAAACAGACGGAACGACCATCGATTTCGGCTACGAACATCGGGTCATGAAACTGCCATTCCGTTGCAACATGGCAGTTCGCCCCATCTATCGTCACATCATATTCCCCAATGTCACCTGATATGGAAATGGGGTGTTGTTCATCACGCATGACGACAACCCAGTCACCACCAACTTGGCGTTTGTGACCGCTATCCTGCCCAGAAATCTGTGCTGCCCGATTTTGGTAGGCGTGGTGCATAACACTCGCGACAGCGATCATAATTTTCGGGTCTTCGAGCACCAGATCTTTCGCATGGAAACCGTCTGGATACTCCTCGGCAATAAAATTGGTCGTCAGGTTCCCGCCAGCAAATCGAGGGTGGGCAATCAATGCGGCCAAAAATGCCATATTGTGGTTCACGCCACGAATGTAATATTCATCAAGGGCGTTCTGCAAATTTACAGTCGCGGCCCCACGGTCTGCGCCGTAAGCGACCAATTTGGCAATCATAGGGTCATAATATATCGAGATCTCACCACCTTCATATACGCCTGAATCAACCCTTACCGTATCGGATTCGACTGGAGGTATATACTTTACGAGGCGACCAGTTGACGGCATGAAATTGCGGAATGGGTCTTCGGCATAGACCCGTGCCTCTATCGCCCACCCGGTCAATGTTACGTCGGCTTGCGTAAGCGGCAGTTTTTCACCATTAGCAACACGAATCATCAGCTCGACCAAATCAAGCCCGGTGATATATTCCGTGACCGGGTGCTCAACCTGTAATCGCGTATTCATCTCCAGGAAATAAAAATTCCGGTCTTTATCAACAATAAATTCAACCGTGCCTGCGGAAACGTAGTCCACCGCTTTTGACAATTGAACAGCCTGCTCTCCCATAGCAGCCCGTGTTTCTTCATTGAGAAATGGCGACGGCGCTTCTTCAATTACTTTTTGATGGCGGCGCTGGATGGAACATTCGCGTTCGCCCAAATAAATGACATTTCCGTGCGTATCGCCGACGACCTGAATTTCAATGTGGTGCGGTTCTTCGATAAACTTCTCAACGAAAACGCGGTCATCGCCAAAGCTGGCTTTCGCCTCGTTGGTCGCCCGGATCAACCCATCGCGGCATTCCTCATCATTATGTGCAATCCGCATGCCTTTGCCACCGCCGCCAGCAGATGCTTTTAGCATGACAGGATAGCCAATATCCTGGGCAATCTTTACAGCATCGTCGGGGTCACGGATCGCTTCGGTATGCCCGGGAACCGTATTCACCCCGGCTGCCATGGCGAGTTTCTTGGACTCGATCTTGTCCCCCATTGCGTTAATCGCCAGAGGCTTTGGGCCTATGAAAGCGATACCTTCTTTTTCCAGTGTCTCTGCAAATTTTGCATTTTCCGACAGAAACCCATAGCCCGGATGAACCGCATCGGCTCCCGTTTCCTTGATCGCTTTTAAGATATGTTCGACAACTAAATAGCTTTCTGACGATGGTGCCGGGCCGATGCAGACCGCTTCATCTGCCATCTCGACATGCAACGCATCCCTATCAGCTTCGGAGTATACCGCAACTGTTGAAATTCCCATTCTTTTTGCGGTTTTGATAACCCGGCAGGCAATTTCGCCACGGTTTGCTATGAGAATCTTTTTTATCATCTAAAACGCTTTCGTCTGTAATAAGCCGTTCTGCCGACCTTCGTCGGCTTTACGAACTCTTTGGTTTTCCAAACAATCCCATGACATAGGCAACATGAATGGCCAGCAGGCTACCCCATGCAACCAATGGAAAAACGAACCATACGGTCTCCGGAAAGCCAAAAAGGTTAACCGGTATCAGAACGGCCATCATTACAAAATAAATCAACAGATGGACCGCGAACCCTTTCAAACGGTTCCGGGCGATGTCCGCAGCATTGTCGTGTTGTTCTGTTAATCCTGTCACTTACTCTATCCAACCTTGTTTCAACTCAGGCTCACCGCATTCTGGCAGAGCACCCGCATCTACAGGGGAATATTACCGTGTTTGCGCCACGGGTTTTCCAGTTTTTTATCACGCAGCATTCGCAACGAGCGGCTAACCCGGGCGCGCGTGTTATGGGGCATAATCACATCGTCAATAAAGCCCCGATGCCCGGCGATAAACGGGTTTGCAAACTGCGTTTTGTATTCTTCGGTACGTTTTTCAATTTTTTCCGCATCACCAATATCTTGGCGGAAAATAATTTCAACCGCACCTTTCGCCCCCATGACCGCAATTTCCGCCGACGGCCACGCGTAGTTCACATCACCTCTCAAATGCTTAGAGCTCATGACGTCATAAGCCCCCCCATAGGCTTTCCGAGTAATAATGGTCACCTTGGGTACCGTCGCTTCAGCATAAGCATAGAGCAATTTGGCGCCATGCTTAATAATGCCATTGTACTCCTGCGAGCTTCCGGGGAGAAACCCGGGAACGTCTACAAGCGTAATTATCGGGATGTTGAAACAATCACAAAAGCGGACAAACCGCGCCGCTTTGATACTGGATGAAATATCCAAACACCCGGCAAGCACCAACGGCTGGTTGGCGACGACGCCGACGGTCGAGCCTTCAATCCGTCCAAAACCTGTAATGATGTTTCCGGCGTATTCCGGTTGCAGCTCAAAAAAATCACCTTCATCAACAAGCTTATGAATTAATTCCTTCATGTCATAAGGTTTGTTCGGGTTATCCGGGATCAGCGTATCCAGAGACGGCTCGACCCTGTTATGGGGATCTGATGTCGGGCGTACCGGTGGTTTTTGGCGGTTGTTTGCGGGCAGAAAATCGATGAAACGACGTAATTGCAAAAGCGCGTCGACATCGTTTTCAAACGCCTTATCGGCGACACCAGAAGTTTGTGTGTGTGTTGATGCGCCGCCGAGTTCTTCGTGGGTAACTTCTTCGTGGGTAACGGTTTTCACGACGTCCGGCCCGGTTACAAACATATAACTGGTATCTTTAACCATGAAGATGAAATCCGTCATCGCCGGGGAGTAAACGGCACCGCCTGCACACGGCCCCATCACCATAGAAATCTGAGGTACCACTCCCGAAGCCAGAACATTCCTTTGAAAGACTTCAGCGTATCCCGCCAATGAGGCGACGCCTTCCTGAATTCGGGCACCACCAGAATCGTTCAACCCAACCACCGGCGCGCCAGCTTTCATGGCCTGATCCATGATTTTGCAAATTTTTTCAGCATGGCTCTCGGATAGCGAACCGCCAAAAACGGTAAAGTCCTGAGAAAAAACAAAAACAAGGCGCCCGTTCACGGTGCCAAACCCTGTGACAACGCCGTCACCGGGTATCTTCTGCTCATCCATGCCAAAATCGTTACATCTATGTTCGACAAACATATCGCGCTCTTCGAACGAGTCTGGATCAAGAAAAAGATGAATCCGTTCGCGGGCCGTTAATTTGCCTTTTGCGTGTTGGCTTTCCACCCGACGCGCGCCACCGCCTTGACGGGCGTGTTCGCGCTTTTGTTCCAACTGATGAATAATATCGTGCATTTATAAGCCCCTACTGATCCCTCACCTTAATCAATATCACCTTTTAGTCTTACGCCATGACCTAAGTCACCGCCAGCAAAATCAAATGCAGTGTCGTGTCATGCATTCGGCTCCTGCGGTCGGCACGTGTTGGCACATTAAGCCCGTTCAGGTTCATGTCAGTATGAGCGTTTAGGCTTCGTTCTCATGATGAAAGATAAAGCATAGACTGATGCCTGACTATAATATTGAAAACATGAAGATACTCGTTGTTGAGCAGAATGCCCTATTCGCCGAGGCCATCTCAACGCTCCTTCGCGAGCTTGGCGTTCGCGATATTTTAATTGCGACTACGATTGAAGATGCCTATGACATTTTCAAGAGCGAGCCCCTGGACCTTGTCTTCTGTGATTGGTCACCTGGCTTGGACGCGCTTCATTTCATGCACATGGTTCGCAACCATCAATCTGATACCAATCCCTTTGTGCCGGTCATCGTGCTTTCTGCGTATTCCGATTTAGACCAGCTTAAGCAGGCTGTAAATGCAGGGATTAGCGATTTCTTGACGAAACCTCTCAATCCCAGAAAAGTTTACCAGAGAATCAAAAAAGCCATTGAGAGCCCAACCTTTTTTGTTCGATCTGGAGTTTATTTCGGCCCATGCCGGCGTCATGTTGGCATTTTTGATGACGACCAATATGGCTTGGACCAGACAGGTTCAGACGATCCTGGGAAAGAACGCCGGATACGAGAAATCTCGATAAAGGACGATGGCATGCGCTATATGCGCTAGTTCAGATCTTCAATAAACTGGACTGCAGCTGCAATTTCATTCTGCAGATTTTTTCTACGGGCAACGGCTTCGCTATCCTCACCCCACTTATCGGCCTGCCAATCATCGTCAAGCTGTGACGCAAGGAAAAGCGATTCACCACTTACTTCACCATCCATAAAAGACAGCGCAAGAGCAAGAGAACCGGTCAGCTGAGTGAGTTCGCCAAATCCCGCCAATTTAAAATCGTCAAAACGAGTAATAAGTGCGCCAAGCTTTGCGATAGAGTCCCCAGGTTGCGGAACATGGACAATGCCATGAGTGACATTGAGCGCGACCCCGTGTGTCGCTTGCAACCAGTCCAAGATGGGTTGCCATGATTTCGCCTGATGGGCAATCAAGTCATCCGGGCCTTCGGACCGATAACATAACAAATCGTTCTCACCATAACGCGTAAGCTGGTCAATAACGGCATCACGCACCGGCGCGACTTTATCAACGGCTGTACACGCCAATCGCGTCGCCGGCATGGTTAAAGGGCTGATCGTCTCCTCCTGCGCAGCCCATTCCGACGCGACCCGGTCCGCCAACGCGCGGGTTGGCAAAACCACCTCGCTTCCCTCAGGTGTACGGATCGGACGTCCGTCGAGAACAACCCGATAGACGTCACCATCCGCGTTGACATCCACAGACTGGAAAAAACGCTTCATTTATCCCACAGACACAAAAACAAGAACTGATTTAGTTACCGAAAAGGCTCTTCAACCCGGAACCAATTCCCTTTGTGATTCCTTCGACAGGATTATCGTGCTTCTTTGGCTCGGCCTTCGTTGCCCCGGAACCAGAACTTGACGAACTTTCCGCTGCCTTTGTCTCTCCTGGAACAACCTTTTTACCCGCCAATGCAGGCGTACAATAGTCCGCTTCATCAATCGACTGCGTTACTGCACCAACGGCTTTTTCCGCGAGGACCGAAAGACCAAGCGTCGCAATAGCGGCACCGGTACGTGCGGCACCGGCCACAGCATTCCCTGCCATAGCAGCTTTATCAATGGCCCATTCTGGTTGAGCGAGAGTCCCCGAAATATCAACAGGGACCATGGCGACTGATGCAACACTTGCTTTCTTGGCACGAGGGTCAATCCGCAACTTCGGCGTTTCATCCTTTAAGTTAATGCCACCCGTTCCAATAACCGAGAAACCACCCGTTTCTGCAACAAGGGCGCGTGTATCCGCCATCCCATTGGTGATGTCAAAGTGAACGACTGCACAGATCAATTTCTTGTCGTCCTTGCTATCAAAGACATTAAGGAGATCAGTCGACACGATATTAAGAGCGCCACTCTTAATCTCGCCATCCTTAGCTTGAACACGGGTTTTTCCGTTAAGGCTTGCCATCAGGGCACGTACAGACCCGCCCTGCCCACTGACATCGACATCTAGGTCAACTTTACCAACGGCGATATCGTCCATTCCTTGCGATTGCAAAGCCAGCCCATAATCAAGCTGAGTCACGGCTATCGCAGCCTTTAAGGTCGGCTGACTGGCAGCCCCGTCCAGTACGATGTCACCAGAAACCTTTCCGCCAAAAACATCTGCCGCTAAAGGTGATACCGTCAGTTTTCCGTCCTTCAGGGCAACCGTAACCTTCGTATTCGTAACTTCGATACCTTGGGCGATGATTTTCTTAACGTCGACCTTTACGTTCGCATTTGCTGCCTTTAGACCGTCAAGTGGCAGAGGATCATTCGGGAAAATCCGGCCATCACCAGTTTTGGCTGCAGGCGCCGGCGCAGCGGCGGCTTCACTTTTGGGCATCAACTTATCAACATTAATCAAATCCGATGCCAGGGCAACATCTACGGACGGTGTTTTGGAATTCAAATCAGCGGTTAAACTGCCCGTTAACTGAGTGTCATCCAGTTTTACACTCATGTCAGAAAGCTTGATGACATTTGCATTCACACCAATTTTTGAAGAAATTGCGTAAGCCGTGATGGGCGGTGGTGCCATGTCTTTTAATTGCGGAGCAATTTCTGAAGCGGCAGCAAGCGTATCGGCTAATTTAGCACCAGAAAGCGAAAACCCAAGATCGACAGAAGGGTCTCCATCGTCCATCCCGACATTGCCTTCAAGAGCGATATTTGCAGCAAGCGCTGAAACATCCAACTTGAGCGGGAACATTCCTCCTGCCGCCAAAGCATTAATAGTCCCAATAGTGCCACCGACCTTAATCGGCTGGCCGTTTAGGTTTGCATTCAAATCAACTGTTAATGGCGCATCCGCTCCATCTGCTTTCAAATCGACATTCTCGATAACAACCGTTTGAGTTTCGCCAGTCACGCCATCTTTGTAGGCGATCTTAACGTCCCGGATCGAAACCAAACGAACCACGGGTATACTCAGGTCTCCACCACCTGTTTCTGCTTCCTTTGGCGCAGCATCACCAAAGACCCAGTTGCCCATTCCATTCGCATCCGTCTCTGCCAGAAGGTCGACCCCTTCAAGAATGACACGATTGACGTCAATCGTCCCGGTTAGCAAAGGTAGCAAAGATACTTCGGCAGCAAACTTCTTAACAGAAACCATCTCCGCGCGTGAGCCCCAATCCGCATTTGAGAGCTGCAGCCCTTCAACGGCAATTTTTGGTGTTAGGGAGATTTCAAGATCAAGCTCTCCGGCAATGACCAAATCCCGGCCTGTTGCCTCTTTGGCTTGTTCAGCAATCAAATCCTTATACTCGTTAAAGTCCATGGTCTTCAGTATCGCAACGCCGGCGACAACGAGACCGATACTAACGACAAATACAACAGATACTATTTTAATTGCGGTTTTCATTAACTGCTCTCCGTTTTCGGGCTTAAGGCCAAATGCAGGTCTTCAAACGTGTTTAGCACGCATTCCGCTCCTGAGGCCAATAAATCTGTCGCGTCATGGTATCCCCAATTCACACCAATCGCACGCACACCTGCACTTCTAGACATATCCATATCGAACGTCGTATCGCCGATCATTACAGCGTTGGACCTTTCGACTCCTGCCTCACTCAATGCGGCAACAAGCATATCTGGGTATGGTTTTCCGCGGGCCACTTTGTCCGACGTTTGTAGCGTCACGAACCGATCAAGCAAGTTATAATGGGTAAGCGTGGCAACAAGTCCGCGATAGGATTTTCCTGTCGCAACGCCCAACAGCCATCCGCCATCGCTCAAGGCCTCCAGTGTCTCCAGAGTTCCGGGGAACAGGGGTTCCTGAAGCGTCTGTTCAGCTCGCATTTTTTGCCATACTTCAGAGTAATCCGCGCGCAAACGGCTTACAAGTTCAGCGTCGGCATCGGGGGCCAGCGTCCCAATCGCATTTTCAAGCGGCAATCCAATTATCCGTCTGACGGCCTCTCGAGCCGGGGCAGGTTTGTTGTGGCGCTGAAAAGCGACTTCCATTGACCGATATATTGCATGTTGAGAATCCACAAGGGTTCCATCACAGTCAAATACTGCTAATCGTAGTTCGTCCACACACAACCTCTTATATCATCACCTAAAGCCGGCCTGTGACAGCCGAGCCATTTTTTAAAGCACACTATTTTCCAGCAGCCCGAAGACTATTCGTCTAAATCAGGGGCCTGTTTAATAAGTTCAAATTCAAGCCTGCAGACTGTTCCCCCGCCCTGATTATCTTCGATAACCAAGCGGGTCCCGTGCGCCTCAGCGATACGCTGCACGATGGAAAGCCCCAATCCTGAATTAGGTCCACGCCGATCGAATCGTATTTCCGGGTTTTCTAATCCCTCGCGAATTGTTTCAGGAATTCCAGGTCCGGCATCAACCACAAGAATAGCCCCTGCCCGATCAATTTCGACAACCACGTCCGAGCCGTTCGGCACATGAGCAATCGCATTTTCAACAAGGTTTCGAAAGGCAATTGACATTGGCTCTTCCAGACCGCTAACCCAGACCGGTGCCTCAGCGCCTTTCAACTCCAAATGACATCCGGACCGTATAGCTCGCATCGCGAGGCCAGACACAACGTCACGGGCTACTTTTGATAGGTCGACCCGGTCCCACTGATTTATTTCGTGATTTTCCCAACGGGTTGCATCCAGTAACTGTTCAACAGACCGGGACATCGCATCGAGATCGCGTCGTAGGGACTTCGCCGTCTCCTTGTCATCGAGGTTATCGATATTCGCACTCAAAACAGCAAGCGGGGTTCGTAAATCATGTCCGACATTCATGGCAAATATTCGGTTACGCTCCGCACTTTGACGCAGCGCGTCCTCGACACATTTTAACTCTGTAATATTTGTCGAGAAGGTCGCGGTACTACCATCATCCAATTTCATTTCAGTGATTTGGAGAACCAGGCCATCTTGACGACGAATTTCAAATGTTCCATGCGGGTTTCGATGCAGATATAAACGATAGGTGATCCACTCTTCTTCTTTTCCACTGGCATCAGGCACCAGTCCCAGGCGGACGACACGACGCAAATGTTCTTCAAAAGTGGACCCAATTACAGCGTCACTCATCGCAATATGATTCAAATCCCTAAATGTCCGGTTTACAGCAACAAATCGCTCATTTGCATCTGTCAGAAAAAAGAAGCCGGGATAATTTTCCATCGCGTACCCAAGCTTAGTCGACGCTTCCTGATTGGCTTTATCTGCGGTGACATCTCTGGAGATACCGCGAATTCCAGAAAACTCTCCGGTCACAGAATCATAGACTGGTACGCCACTGATCAGAATATGGCGGACAGCGCCTTCGCGGTCTTCACCCTCAAAGGCCAAATCGCGGAAAGGTTTTGAAAACTCTGGTTGTATGGTCTCCCCGAAGGCCGACCGGAAGACACCAAACTGGGTAATCTTTTTACCCAAAGCTTCGGCAACTGTAATCCCTAAGCTGTGAAAAATTTTTTCCGAAACATAAGTTAATCGGAAATCAGTGTCTGTTTCCCAAACCCAGTCCGAAATCAATCGGGTCAGATCATTCAGCATCGCACGGTACTCAATGAGCGCAAGATGCGGGTCCTTGCTTTTAATGCGCCAACCCGAATTAGAGCTGTTATCCATCTGACTTGCCAACTTTATCGATACTCATTGATCTAAAGCACTTTCAGCGTCCTCGTCGACGGACAGCAAATACCCAACACCCCGTATGGTATGTACCAAGCAGTCAGCACCTGATGTCGACAATCGTTTTCTCAGACGTGAAACATGCACCTCCACGGAATTTGAAGAGACTTCTTCATCAAATCCATAAATTTTGTCTTCGATCACATCCTTGGGCACCACACGGCCGGCGCGTCTCATCAGGTGTTCCAACACCCCCATTTCGCGGCGGGATATGGTAATCGCTTTGTCACCAATACGGACTTCCCGCGCAGACGTATCGAAGGCGATATTGCCAACCTCAATAACCGTGCCTAAAGTTCCGCCCGGCCGGCGGAGCAGCGCTCTGACGCGGGCGACCAGTTCCTGCATTTCAAAAGGTTTTAACAAATAGTCATCGGCACCTGAATTTAGGCCGTTAACCCGATCATCTACACCATCACGTGCGGTTAAAATAAGGACCGGCGTACTGCTTCCCTGATCCCGCCAGGATTTAAGAAGCGATAGTCCATCAGCATCTGGCAAACCAAGATCTAAAACCACGGCATCATAGGAAACGGCAGCAAATGCAGCATCTGCATTGCCAGCCGTCGCCACAGCATCCACTGTAAACCCTTCTCGTTCCAATCCGCTTTTAACAAACTCTGCAAAGCGTTCGTGATCTTCAACCAATAACAATCGCATAGACGATGCCCTAACCCTAAAGCTTCTTATTCGTTAGCTTGTCTCAAGAATCCAATCATACTCGGGTTGCGTCTGGAACCCAAGGAAACGGCAACTCTCAAGAAAGTGCACTGGCGGTGGCGCAAAGATTTCGAGCATACCACCAGCCATATTGGGCACTTGAATACCACGGGCATGCAAGTGCATTTTTTTGCTATTCTTCAACCCATCGATTTCGGCCTCTTCGCCCCCATACTTACCATCACCCAGAATACACGCACTCAGGCCTTCCGAAGCGTGGATACGAATTTGATGGGTTCTTCCGGTGACGGGTTGAAAGGCAATCCAGGAAACTTTTTGGCCTGCAGTTTCCAGGATACGATAGGCAGTTTTTGCGAATTTCCCTTCGTCGTGATCGACTACCATACGTTCACCACCCGCGCCCAACTGCTTTGAAATCGGCAGGGTTATCATGCCCTCTCGAGGACGGGGGGTCCCAACGACCAAGGCCCAATAGAGTTTTTGCGCCTCCTTGCTTTTAAAAGCCTCCGTATACCATGCAGCGGCCTTGCGCGACCGTGCAAGCAGCATCACGCCACTGGTATCTTTATCAAGGCGGTGCACAAGGCGCGGCCGTTCTTCGCGGTCAAACTGAAGGGCACCCAATAAACCATCCACATGTTTTTTCGTTCCGCTTCCCCCCTGCGCGGCAAGACCGGGGGGTTTATTGATGACAATCAGGTGATCATCTTGATGAACGACCCAACTCTGTACGTCTTTTGCTTCTTCCTCGGAAATTCGTTTTTTAGCTTTTGCTGGAGGTTTCCAACCGGGGCCGTCATCCATTGGTGGGACGCGGACAATCTGCGCTGTTTCGACCCTCATATTGGCTTTTGCACGTCCTCCATCGACGCGCACTTGGCCCGTGCGCAAAAGTTTTTGAAGCTTCCCATGCCCGAGTTGAGGGAACCGCACCTTAAACCAACGGTCAAGACGCATCCCGTCTTCAGCGGGTGAAACCTCAAGCGATTGAACCTGACTCATGCAAATATATGACGGACCACCGCCACTCCTGAAATTAGAGCAAAAATACCGACAACGACTGAAACACCAATGTACAGGGCTGCGGCGATGTAGTCTCCTCTGGATATCTGATTATAGGCATCCATTGAAAATGTGGAAAATGTCGTAAACGCCCCTAACAGTCCCACTTGCAAGAAGGAGCGAAACTCAGGAGAGGGCGACCAATCAAGCGACAGGGCCGCGAGTAAGCAGCCGAGTAGGAAAGAGCCCACGACATTCACGAGCATCGTCCCAAACGGAAAACTGCTTGCTGCCCACTGGGTAACAGCAACCGTGGCGGAATAACGGCCAACCGCTCCGAATGCGCCTCCAAGCGCTATATATGTCAAAAGCTTTATCGACATCTCAACATGCCTTAGCGGTTCCTCATGACAACGACCTACGACGATCCCTTTTGTTGACGTAACTTATCCCAGTATTCGAGTCGTTTCACGATTTCTCTTTCAAACCCTTTTCCTTCGGGTTGATAGATAGGGGTACGTGGCATCTCGTCAGGAAAATAATTCTGTCCAGAGAACCCATCTTCAGTATCGTGGTCATACGCATATCCGTCCCCATAACCAAGGTCTTTCATTAAGCCGGTCGGCGCATTCAAAATGTGCTTTGGTGGCATCAATGATCCTGTCTCCCGAGCCAGCCTCTTTGCCATCTTTTCGCCTTTGTAAGCGGCATTTGATTTCGGCGCGGTCGCCAAATAAATGACACATTGGGCCAACGCCAATTCACCTTCGGGAGACCCCAGTCGCTCAAACGCATCCCAAGCCGCAATTGATTGGTTCAAAGCCATAGGGTCGGCCAATCCGATATCTTCAGATGCAAATCGGACAAGGCGGCGCGCGATATAGGTTGGATCTTCCCCACCGGCCAGCATTCGCGCAAACCAATACAAGGCTGCATCAGTGTCCGAACCGCGGAGCGATTTATGTAGCGCACTGATCAGATTATAATGGCCATCCTGCGATTTATCATAAAGCGGCATTCGCTTTTGCACAGCTGACGCCAATCCCGTCGTATCCAACATGGGTTCGCTCGGCAGCGTAAAAACTTCTTCTGTCATGTTCAACAAGTAGCGACCGTCACCATCGGCCATAGCACGCAATGAAGCGCGCGCATCACCATCGAGCGGCAAAGGCCTGCCTTCTTCCGCTTCTGCACGGACCAACAAGAGCTCCATCGCCGGATCACTTAATCGATTTAACACCAGGACCTGCGCTCGCGACAACAGAGCCGAATTTAATTCAAACGACGGGTTTTCTGTGGTAGCACCGACCAATACGACCGTTCCATCCTCCACATAGGGCAAAAATCCGTCCTGTTGTGCCCGGTTAAAACGGTGAATTTCGTCAATGAACAATAAGGTTCCTCTTCCCACAGAGCGACGCTCCTTAGCGCGCTCAAAAACCTTACGTAAATCTGCAACGCCAGAGAACACGGCTGAAAGCGGCTCAAACTCGAGTGCGCTGTGATCCGCCAGTAACCGGGCTATTGTCGTCTTACCAGTTCCCGGGGGACCCCAGAGGATAATAGACGTCATTCGTTCAAGCGCGACCATCCGACCTATGGGCCCATCGTCCTGTATCAAATGATCTTGGCCCACCACATCCTGCAGGGTTGCCGGCCGCAACCGATCCGCCAAGGGACGGTCCAGATTTTGCTCGAAAAGCGTATTCATCTATTAATCACGAGGTCGCGTTGCTTCCCACCCCGTTCGACCGTAATACGCCAACGTTCGGTGGGTTGTTGAACCAGTTGCACCAGTCCACGAACCGACGAAACCATTTTTCCGTTAATGGCCCGAACAAAATCACCACGTCGAAAACCAAGACGATTCGCCGGAGATCCTCGCTGTATTGAGAGGATAAAAACACCATCCAAAAAAGGATCTACACCAATTTCCTCGGCTAGCGCCGGCGACATGTTCGCAACAATAGCCCCCCGCAAGGGCTGCTCTCCTTTAAGTTCCTGGACATTGCGCTTTGGCGTTTCTGGAGGCGGTAACAACGTCAAATTAAGCGCCTTGGTCTGTCCACCTCGATAAATCCGTAAAACCGCTTGCTCGCCAACAGGTAAGGTCGCAATCCGGTGAGCTAATGCGTGCCCGTCGTAGGCTTCGTGACCGTTTACCGCTAGGATCACATCACCCACCCGCAGACCCGCCGATTTCGCGGAACCAGCGTCATGAACCGCATTAATCAGGACACCACTCGGTGTCTCTAGCCCCAATGAATTGGCGATATCCTGATTTACCGTTTGACCGGAAGCTCCTAACCACGGCCGCACCAGTTTGCCGACTTCCGAAACCCCGCGAATAACCGCACGCACCATATTTGACGGAACCGCGAAGCCAATCCCCTGAGAACCGCCACTTTTAGAAAAAATTGCCGTATTAATTCCAACAAGCCGTCCATCCACCCCTATCAGAGCGCCACCGGAGTTTCCTGGATTAATGGCTGCATCTGTTTGAATAAACGACCCCAAGTCTGACAACCCCACGCCCGAGCGCGACAACGCAGACACGATACCACTTGTAACGGTTTGCCCTACGCCGAACGGATTGCCAATCGCAAGAACCAGGTCCCCTACTTCCAGATCGTCCGAATCAGCGAGTTCAATAACTGGTAGCGGCTTGCCGTTGGACTGAATACGCAAAATTGCCAGATCAGTTTTGTCATCTGTCGCAACCACTTCCGCATCAAACTCACGCCTGTCATGCAGGACCACCCTGATTTCATCGGCCCCTTCAATGACATGGTTGTTGGTAACAATGACCCCATCTGATGCCACAATTACACCCGACCCCAAGGAGTTTTGCTGGCGTTTAACCTTTGGTCCCTGATTACCAAAATCAAAGCGATTTCCGAAGAATTGACGAAAGAATGGATCATCGAACAACGGCATTCTGGCGCGCGAACGCACAATTTTGCGGGTGTAGACATTTACAACGGCTGGCGCTGTTTTTTTAACAAGAGGTGCAAAAGATAACTGAATATCCTGTCTGGCGTTCGGTATTGCCTTGCTTTGCGCATAAGCTGACCCGCCGGAGGTGATTTGAATAAGAATGAGACCCACAAATATCGATATTCTGAAAATTGACGTCATTCGTTTTTCCGTCACTATTAACACCGCACTAACAGCCCTATTTTAACACCCCTAAAAAGCAAAAGGCAGCCTTTTAGGCTGCCATTTACTAAACACTTATGCTGTGCGCGCTTACTCTTCAAGTGCAGCGCCAGCTTCTTCCATTTCGGCTTCATGACGCGCTATATCTGCCGCACCTTTCGCATCCGGATCACGATCGACGAACTCAATGAATGCCATCGGTGCGTCATCACCGTAACGAAAACCCGCTTTTAAGACACGTGAATATCCGCCTGGGCGTTCTTTATAGCGATCCGCCAACGTATCAAAAAGCTTCGTTACCGCAGCATCATCGCGAAGGAAAGCAAAGGCTTGACGACGCGCATGTACAGTCCCGCGTTTCCCCAAAGTCACCATCTTGTCCGCAAACCGGCGCAGCTCTTTCGCTTTCGGCAGTGTCGTTTTGATTTGCTCATGCGTGATCAAAGATACGACCATGTTCGAAAACATCGCCTTACGGTGTGAACTGGTACGGTTTAATAACCGATGCTTAAATCCATGTCTCATATTTTAGGCTCCTTTAATTACCCACGCGTGCCATTTAACCCGCAGGTTTTGATTTAATTTAGAACGGCGTTCGGATCAAAATGGATCTTCAAGCCGCTTCGCGAGTTCTTCAATGTTTTCAGGTGGCCATGCGGCAATTTCCATGCCCAAATGCAGACCCATTTGGCTTAAGACTTCCTTGATTTCATTCAAGGACTTACGACCAAAGTTTGGCGTCCGAAGCATATCGGCTTCACTTTTCTGTACCAGATCACCGATATAAATGATGTTATCATTCTTCAGACAGTTGGCAGAGCGCACAGAAAGCTCCAACTCGTCCACTTTACGTAACAAGTTACGGTTAAACGGCAGATCATCTTTTTGCTCGTCCGCGGACTTCTGATCCGGTTCGTCAAAGTTGATGAACAACTGCAATTGGTCTTGCAGAATACGTGCTGCCAAAGCAACAGCGTCATCCGGTGTTACGGCACCATTGGTGACAACTTCTACAGCCAATTTGTCATGGTCAGTCACTTGCCCGACCCGCGAATTCTCAACTTTGTAAGAAACCTTTCTTACGGGCGAGAACATTGCGTCAATCGGGATCAAGCCGATAGGACTATCTTCAGGCTTATTCTGGTTGGCAGCAATATAACCCTTGCCATTTTCAACAACCAGTTCCATTGAAAGCTTGGCACCTTTATCCAGGTTACAAATCACCATATCCGGGTTCATAACTTCGATATCAGGACCTGTATCAATTTGCCCAGCGGTCACTTCACCTGGACCCGTCGCTGTTAGCGTAACGCGCTTCGGCCCTTCCACATGCATTCTCAGGGCGACGCCCTTCATGTTCAAGACGATATCCGTTACATCTTCGCGAACGCCAGCAACCGAAGAGAACTCATGGAGAACCCCATCGATTTGAATTGCCGTAACCGCTGCTCCTTGCAAAGAAGACAGCAATATTCGACGCAATGCATTACCGAGCGTCAAGCCAAAGCCTCGCTCAAGAGGTTCTGCAACGATCGTCGCCGTACGGTTAGGGTCAGTACCGGGAGCCACTTCGAGTTTCGCCGGTTTAATAAGTTCTTGCCAATTTTTTTGAATCACGGGGGTGACCTCACGCTCGTAGAGTTAATCCCAGGCCTTACAAAGGCCGTATGTAAACGGATTAAAAACCCGCTTACGGAAAGAGGGGCCGATCACAACAAGCGATCAGCCAAAAACAACAATTAGACCCGCCGACGTTTTCGTGGACGACACCCATTGTGCGGGATTGGTGTAACGTCCCGGATCGCAGTAATTGTAAAGCCAACGGCTTGTAACGCACGCAAAGCAGATTCACGACCAGCGCCAGGTCCTTTGACTTCAACTTCAAGTGTTTTCATACCGTGCTCAATCGCCTTGTTTCCGGCATCTTCACCAGCCATCTGAGCCGCATAAGGTGTCGATTTACGCGACCCTTTAAAGCCCATGGTACCTGCTGAAGACCAAGCAATTGCATTGCCTTGCGCGTCTGAGATTGTGATCATTGTGTTATTGAAACTTGCGTTCACGTGTGCAACGCCGGAGACAATATTCTTGCGCTCGCGACGACGCGGGCGTTGAGTAGTCTGCTTAGCCATTTTGCGTCCTCAATTTATTTCTTTTTACCAGCAATCGATTTTGCCGGGCCTTTACGGGTACGAGCATTTGTATGCGTCCGTTGACCGCGAACAGGCAGCCCACGACGATGACGCAATCCACGGTAACAACCGAGGTCCATCAAACGCTTAATATTAATCGCACGCTCGCGACGCAGATCACCTTCAACCTGGTAATCTTGATCAATCAGTTCACGAACTTTCGTCAACTCATCGTCGGTTAGTTCGTTTACACGGCGTTCAGCCGGGATACCGCATGCTTCGCAAATTTTTTGCGCAGAAGTTCTCCCGATACCGTGAATGTAGGTCAGGGCGATAATCGCCCGTTTCCCGGTCGGAATGTTAACACCAGAAATACGCGCCAAAGCTCGATCTCCTTAAACTTTGGATTAAAAAAAATGTCCGATTGTGATTCGGAAAGTGCGCGATTATAGGTATTCCAATCAGCAAGTCAACCAATCAAAATACATTACAACCAAAACTTATCCTTACCCCGTAATATCGTCCAGCTGCTTCGTTACTTCCTCAATATCAGCCATACCATCGACTGATTTAAGTGCGCCACTCTCACGGTAATAGGCAATAATAGGCGCCGTTTGCTCATGATAGGCATTTAACCGTGATCGCACCGTTGTTTCGTTATCGTCTGCACGCCGGGAAAATTCGTTCCCGCCGCATTTGTCACAAACGCCATCAGTTGACGGCTTTTGAAATTCGGCATGATAACCAGCGCCACAATCGACACAGGTATATCGTCCGGTAATTCTTTTGATCATCGGCTCGTCATCGACAACCAACTCTATGACGTGATCAATCTTCAGGCCTTTTTCTTTCAACATTTCGTCAAGCGCTTCAGCTTGAGGTGTCGTTCTGGGAAAACCATCCAGAATAAAACCGTTAGCGCAATCTGCTTGATCTATGCGGTTAGAAATCATGCCAATCAAAATATCGTCTGATACCAACTGGCCCTGATCCATCACCTCTTTCGCAATCCGCCCCAGTTCACTACCTGCAGAAACTTCCGCCCGCAACATATCACCGGTCGATAATTGCACAATGCCTCTGGCTTCCTGCAACAGTTTCGCTTGTGTGCCTTTTCCGGCACCTGGAGGACCTAAGAGGATAACATTCATTAACGCCGGCCCCGCAGTTTTGATTTCTTGATCAAACCTTCGTACTGATGCGCCAGCAAGTGGGATTGCACCTGCGCAACGGTATCCATTGTAACCGTCACAACAATCAACAAACTGGTACCACCAAAATAGAAGGGAACCGAATACTCTGAAATCAGAAGTTCAGGCAGAATACAGATCACCGCCAGATAAGCTGCCCCAACGCAGGTCAATCTTGTCAGAACACGATCAAGATATTCAGCTGTATTCTTGCCAGGACGAATACCAGGAACGAAACCACCGTACTTTTTCAGGTTGTCCGCTGTTTCTTCCGGGTTAAAGACAACTGCCGTGTAGAAGAACGCAAAAAAGACGACCATCGATATATAAAGCAGCAGATAGACTGGCTGTCCGCGCCCCAAATACGACGCCATAGTTGTCAGCCACTCGGGGCCGGTTCCTGCTGAGAAACTAATCACCGTGATAGGCATTAACAAAATTGAACTGGCAAAAATCGGGGGAATAACACCCGCTGTATTCAATTTGAGCGGCAAGTGGGAACTTTCACCACCTGTCATTTTGTTACCACGTTGACGCTTTGGATACTGAATAAGAATACGTCGCTGGGCGCGTTCTATAAACACGATAAAGTAAATAACCGCGACGGACATCACCAGGAGGGTCAAAATAAACCCGGTCGACAACGCACCTGTACGCCCAAGTTCGAGAACACTGGCCAAAGCAGACGGCAAGTTCGCAACAATACCCGCGAAGATAATCAGTGAAATACCATTACCGATACCACGCGCAGTGATTTGCTCGCCAAGCCACATCAAGAAAATGGTGCCGCCAACCAAAGTAATCACAACGGGAACTCTGAATTCCATCAATCCAGGATTATGAACTGCCGGGCCTGCGCTGGATGAAACGCCCTCAAGACCTGCCGCAATGCCATAGGCTTGGACAGCGCAGATCAGAACCGTCAAATAACGCGTATACTGATTGATTTTCTTACGACCTGCCTCGCCCTCTTTCTTCATTTGCTCCAATTGCGGAGAAACCGAAGTCATCAACTGCATAATAATCGAAGCAGAAATGTAAGGCATGATATTAAGAGCAAAGATCGTCATACGACTGAGAGCGCCGCCTGAGAACATATCAAACATTCCCAGAATACCGCCCTGGTTTTGACGGAAAATGTCTTCCAAGACAGTTGGATCAATCCCAGGTAACGGGATGTAGGTCCCCAGACGATAGACAAGCAGTGCACCCAGTGTAAACCAAATGCGCTTCTTCAGCTCCGTCGCCTTGGAAAAGGCACCGAAGTTGACGTTGGCTGCGAGTTGTTCGGCGGCTGAAGCCATAAAATTATCTCATTTTAGACCAAATACCCAAATCTGAGTATACGGACAGGTTAACCAATTACTCAGATGCGGCGTTAGCCAATGCTGCTTTTCTCTCTGCAGAAATACGATGGCGTGCTTTGCCTTTACCTTCAGGTTTCGCTTTAGGTGTTGGCAACTCAACACTTCCACCCGCTTTTTCAACAGCGGCAATGGCAGCTTTAGATGCATGAGCGACTTTGATATCTAATTTGGTCTTAATTTCACCTTGCGCAAGGAGCTTAACACCATCACGGCTTCTGGAAACCAGACCAGCTTCGAGCAAGCCTTCACCCGTCACAGGCTGTTTTGGATCCAAACGGCCCGCTTCAATCGCTTTTTCGATCTTGCTCAGGTTAATCACCGCATAGTCTTTGGAGAACGGGTTGTTAAAACCACGCTTCGGAAGACGACGGTACAAAGGCATTTGACCGCCTTCAAAACCAAGCAAAGAAACACCACTACGGGCTTTCTGTCCTTTATGACCAGAACCTGCTGTTTTTCCAGTTCCAGAACCAATACCACGACCAACGCGTTTGCGAACTTTAGCAGCGCCTGGGTTATCGTTAATTTCATTGAGTCGCATTTTGCTACTTCCTGTACTTATCTAAGTCACCGACCCCGGTATTAACCGGCGTCTTCGACGCGAACAAGGTGACTGACTTTTTCAATCATCCCGCGCACAGCCGGCGTATCTTCCAATACACTGGTGCGACGAATCTTGTTCAATCCAAGGCCCTTAAGGGTCGCTCTCTGGTCTTTTGGACGACCAATCGGGCTGCCCGTCTGCGTGACCGTAACTGTTGGTTTCTTAGCCATGATCTAGATCCTGTCCTTAAGCCGTTTCGAGTTGGTCAGAGCGTCTTGCAACAATCTCTCCAACTTTCTTTCCACGACGTGCAGCAACACCCCGTGGAGACTGGCAATCGTTCAACGCCTCAAAGGTCGCTTTGATCATATTGTGCGGGTTGGATGTACCGATTGATTTGGCAACAACATCCTGAACGCCCATTGTCTCGAAGACAGCACGCATAGGACCACCAGCAATGATACCCGTTCCCGGAGGTGCCGCACGCATAACAACCTTGCCTGCACCAAAACGCCCTTCCATATCGTGATGGAGCGTACGTCCTTCACGAAGGGGCACACGAACCATGTCGCGCTTTGCCTGATCCGTTGCTTTACGAATAGCTTCGGGAACCTCACGGGCTTTACCTGTGCCATATCCGACCCGACCGCGACCATCACCGACGACAACCAAAGCAGAGAATGAGAAACGACGACCACCTTTGATAACCTTGGACACACGATTAATGTGAACCAGCTTATCGATCAGGTCATCCCCTTCTTCACGGTCATTGCCACGTCCACGGTTATCACCGCCGCGACCACGTCCACCGCCGCCTGAGCCTTTTGGATTGCGTCCCGGAGAACGCGGTGTTGCTGTATCTGCCATAAAAGTAACTCCTAGAAACTCAGGCCGCCCTCACGGGCAGCGTCGGCCAGCGCTTTAATGCGGCCATGATATTTAAAACCACCACGATCGAAGACGACTTCCTTGACGCCTTTTTCGAGTGCACGCTCGGCAATAAGCTTACCTACAACAGAAGCGGATTCTATTGTTGAACCTGTCTTGAGCGCCTTACGCTGATCTTTTTCTACGGTCGACGCTGCCACAACAGTCTGGCCTAGCGTATCGTCGATCAGTTGCACATAAATGTGCCGCCCCGAACGAAACACGGACAAACGGGGACGTCCGCCGCCATTCCGCTTAATTTTCATGCGAGTACGCTGCTTACGACGCGCAACCATTCGATTAGAATTAGCCATGACTATTTCTTCTTTCCTTCTTTACGCAGGATGTATTCGTCTTCGTACTTAACACCCTTGCCTTTGTAAGGCTCCGGTGGACGATAACTGCGAATCTCTGCCGCTATTTGACCAACTTTTTGCTTATCAGCGCCGGAAATCGAGACATGGGTCTGATCTGCACACTTGATCTCAATGCCTTCGGGGATCGGGTACTTAACGTCATGGCTGAAGCCTAACTGCAATACCAGCTCTTTGCCCTGAACCTGTGCGCGATAACCAACACCGTTGATCTCTAGCTTCTTTTCAAAACCGTCCGAAACACCAACAACAAGATTGTTGATAACCGTGCGCGACGTACCCCACATTTTGCGGGCATGAACACTGTCGCCACGGGGGCTGACACTGATCAAGTTACCTTCTTGCGAGACCTCGATCTCGTCAACAAGCGTCGCACTCAATTCACCTTGCTTACCTTTGGCTGTAATCAACTGCCCGGCGATATTAACGTTAACGCCGTCGGGAACCACTACAGGGTTTTTACCGATACGGGACATGGACTTTCCTATTCTCTCTACAACTCAGTCTCAATGAAAACTAAGAATTAAAATACCTGACAAAGGACTTCGCCACCGACATTACCTTCACGCGCTTCTGTGTCTGACAAGACACCGCGTGGAGTCGAAAGAATGGCAATTCCCAATCCATTATAGACCCGTGAAAGGTCCTTGATGCCGGAGTAAACACGACGACCAGGCGTTGACACGCGCTTGATTTCGCGAATAACCGGATCACCTTCATGGTACTTCAGTTCAATTTCAATTTCACTGACTCCAGGACGTAGCTCATGCTGTGAATACCCACGAATATAGCCTTCGCGTTGCAACACATCGAGAACTCCGTTCCGCAATTTTGATGCGGGAGAGGAAATCATATTTTTACGAGCCCGCTGACCGTTACGGATACGGGTCAGCATGTCACCCAAGGGATCTGTCATAGACATATTATGTAACTCCCTACCAGCTCGACTTGACCATACCGGGGACCTGCCCGGATGATGCCAAGTCACGCAGAGCAATACGGCTCAGCTTGAATTTTCTATAATTGCCGCGGGGACGTCCCGACAGCTCACAACGTAGTCTTTGACGAACAGGCGCAGAGTTCCGTGGAACTTCTGCCAGTTTCAAGCGAGCATTAAATCTCTCTTCAGGCGTCAAAGACGTATCTTTTGCCAGGACTTTCAAGGCTGCACGCTTAGCAGCGTACTTGTTTGCAAGTCTGGTGCGCTTCTTATCGCGCTCGACGGCACTTTTCTTAGCCATTAATATTCTCCAATTTCAATCAGTTCGTGAAGGGCATATCGAAGCCCTTAAGGAGCGCTTTTGCTTCAGCGTCCGTCTTGGCAGTCGTGCAGACAATGATGTCCATGCCTCTGACCTGATCGACTTGATCGTAGTCAATTTCCGGAAACACGATTTGCTCCTTCAGGCCCATGGCGTAATTGCCATTGCCGTCGAAACTTTTTCCCGAAATTCCGCGGAAATCCCGAACACGTGGCAACGCAATTGTCACCAGGCGGTCGAGAAACTCATACATACGCTGACGGCGTAAGGTCACTTTCGTGCCTACAATCATCCCGTCGCGCAGTTTAAACGTCGCAATTGATTTCTTTGCTTTGGTAATCACTGGCTTTTGGCCTGTGATCCGCTGCAAATCCTCAACGGCGCCCGTAATCTTTTTCTTGTCCTGAGAAGCTTCACCAACGCCCATATTAAGAACGATTTTGTCGAGCTTCGGGACTTCCATAGCACTTTTGTAACCAAACTCTTCAATCAGAGAGGCACGCAATGTGCTATTATATATGTCCTGTAACCTTGTCATCTCATCAAATCCCTTTAGGAATCAATCACTTCACCGGACCGCTTGGCGAAACGGACCTTACGTCCGTCTTCGAGAACTTTAACACCAACGCGGGTTGGCTTGTCGTCCTTAGGGTCAAGGTGAGCTAAATTTGAAACGTGAATAGCAGCTTCTTTTTCGATGATGCCACCAGCTTCCGAACCACTTGGACGGGTGTGACGCTTGATCATGTTCACACCTTGCACAATGGCCTTATCCTGCGCCGGGAAAATTCGCACAACGTCACCGGACTTGCCTTTATCGCGGCCTGTCGTAACCGTAACGCGGTCACCCTTCTTAATACGAGCAGTCATTATAGGACCTCCGGTGCGAGCGAGATAATTTTCATAAACTTCTTGCCGCGCAACTCGCGTGTTACCGGACCGAAAATACGTGTTCCGACCGGCTCACCAGCTGTGTTGATCAACACTGCTGCATTGCCATCAAAACGAATAGTCGTTCCGTCAGGGCGATGAATGTCTTTTGCTGTACGAACAACAACAGCTTTCATGACATCGCCCTTTTTTACGCGACCGCGCGGAATTGCTTCCTTAACGCTGACAACAATAACGTCGCCGACAGAGGCATACTTACGCTTCGAACCACCAAGAACCTTGATGCATTGCACCCGGCGTGCGCCCGAATTGTCAGCAATCTCTAAATTTGTTTCCGCTTGGATCATTTCTTATATCCTTCAATCTTCGAGGTATTCCCTTAGGAACCGTCGGAGACAACTTCCCAACGCTTACGCTTCGATATCGGTGTGCATTCGCGAATGCTAACCATATCACCCGTCTTATATGCATTTGCCTCATCATGAGCTGCATATTTTTTGGAGCGCCTGATTACCTTCTTGTAAAGCGGGTGCATAACACGGCGCTCAACTTGAACTGTAATTGTCTTTTCCATTTTGTCGCTAACAACGACACCTTGTAGAACCCGTTTCGGCATCCTGCCTGCTCCTACTTTAGGACGCTGCCTGGGCACTACGTGCACCCAGAACCGTCTTTATGCGCGCAATATCACGTCGAACCTGACGGACCTGCGCTGTGTTTTCCAATTGACCACTGGCCGCACGAAACCTCATATTGAAAGCTTCCTTACGGAGATCCAAAAGCTGCTCCTTGAGCTCGTCATCACTCTTGGCGTGTACTTCTTCCGCTTTCATCGCCTTAACCCTCTTCACCCATACGGGTTACAAACTTGGTGCGTACTGGCAATTTCGCCGCGGCCAATTCAAAGGCACGCTTGGCGACATCCAGAGGAACACCGTCTAATTCAAACATAATCCGGCCAGGCTTGACGCGGGCTGCCCAATATTCTGGCGTCCCTTTACCCTTACCCTGCCGAACTTCAGCTGGCTTTTGGGACACAGGCACGTCTGGGAAAATTCGGATCCAGACTTTACCAGCACGTTTCATATGACGTGTCATCGCCCGACGAGCCGCCTCAATCTGGCGCGCTGTCACACGGTCAGGCGTCATTGCCTTCAACCCATAGGAACCAAAGTTCAGCGTATAGCCTCCCTTTGCTTTTCCGTGAATCCGCCCCTTATGGGCCTTCCGGAATTTTGTACGTTTAGGACTCAACATCTTGTTATTTCCTTATCCTGCAAGCCACACTTAACGTGCAGGCTGTTGATCTGTCGCGAGTTTGTCGAGCGCCATTGGATCGTGATCCATGATGTCGCCTTTATAAATCCAGACTTTTACGCCAGTGGCGCCATAAGTCGTGAATGCAGTTGCCTCGCCATAATCAATGTTCGCGCGCAATGTGTGCAAAGGAACCCGTCCTTCCCGATACCACTGCGTACGGGCGATTTCAGCACCACCCAAACGGCCTGCACAGTTGATACGAATACCACCAGCACCCATCCGAATAGCCGACTGCACAGAACGCTTCATTGCGCGGCGGATCGAAACACGACGCTCGAGCTGTTGAGCAATATTCTCAGCGACCAGTTGACCATCAACTTCCGGCTTACGAACTTCCACAATGTTCAGGTGCACTTCAGAACCCGTCATTTTAGAAATTTCGCTGCGTAATTTTTCGATGTCCGCACCTTTTTTACCAATCACCACCCCAGGACGGGCTGTATGAATGGTTACACGTGCTTTCTTGGCAGGGCGTTCGATCAGAACTTTGGACACACCAGCCTGGACCAGCTTTTTATGCAAGAACTCACGAATTTTAAGATCTTCGTGCAACAGCTTTGCATAGTCCCCATCGGCAAACCACCGAGAGTCCCAGGTCCGGTTGATACCGAGACGCAGGCTGATTGGATTTACTTTCTGACCCATTAGACAGTTTCCTCACGTTCGCGAACGACAACACGCAGGTTGCTGAACGGCTTCAAAATTTTACCTGTGCGACCACGTGCACGGGCACGCCAGCGCTTCATGGTGATATCCTTACCAACAGAAGCTTCAGCGACGAACAAACGGTCAACGTCCAACTGATGGTTATTCTCTGCATTGGCAATCGCGCTTTCGAGTACCTTCTTCACATCGACCGCAATACGACGATGTGAAAATGCCAATGCGGCCAACGCACTCTCGCAGTCCTTACCACGTATTGACGCAGCAACAAGATTAAGTTTCTGCGGGCTAGTACGAAGGTGTTTGGTTGTTGCCAATGCTTCGTTATCGGCAAGTTTGCGCTCTGATGCTTTCTTACCCATGATTAACCCCTCTTCGCTTTCTTGTCAGCCGTATGGCCGAGATAGGTGCGAGATGGTGAAAACTCACCAAGTTTATGACCAATCATGTCCTCTGTTACGAGAACGGGAATGAATTTTTTGCCGTTGTAGACGCCAAACGTAAGCCCAACGAATTGTGGCAATACAGTTGAACGACGCGACCAGGTCTTGATTACAGTGTTACGACCGGAAGCGCGTGTGTCTTCTGCTTTTTTAAGTAGGTAACCGTCAACAAACGGACCTTTCCAAACGGAACGAGGCACAGATGCTCTCCTTTATTTCTTAGCGTGACGACGGCGCATAATGAGCCTGTCAGTCTTTTTGTTGGAACGGGTCCGCTTACCTTTTGTGGGCTTACCCCACGGAGATACCGGATGACGACCGCCTGAGGTCCGGCCTTCACCACCACCATGCGGGTGATCGATCGGGTTCATGGCTACACCACGAACAGCTGGACGCTTACCCAACCAGCGCTTACGGCCGGCTTTACCAAGCTTCACGTTTTGCTGATCCGGGTTAGAGACAGCTCCAACAGTGGCCATGCACTCTGCACGGATCAAACGAAGCTCACCAGAGCTTAACCGCAGCTGTGCATATCCCTGGTCCTTACCAATTATCTGCGCATAGGTTCCGGCAGAACGGGCAATCTGACCGCCCTTACCAACCTTCATCTCAACATTGTGGATGATCGTACCGACTGGAATACTCTGCATCGGCATCGCATTCCCTGGCTTAATATCGACAGCCTTACCGGAAATGATCTTATCCCCAGCACGAATACGCTGTGGTGCCAGAATATAAGCGACTTCATCATCTGGATAACGAACCAACGCAATGAACGCTGTCCGATTAGGATCGTACTCAAGACGCTCAACGGTGCCCTCAACATCAAACTTCGTGCGTTTGAAGTCGATGACGCGATAGCGCTGCTTATGCCCGCCGCCACGACGGCGTGCAGTGATCCGACCTCTGTTATTACGGCCACCTTTGGAATGGAGCCCCTCAGTCAAGCTCTTTTCAGGCTTGCCTTTCCACAAATCCGAGCGATCTACGAGGACTAAACCCCGTTGGCCCGGCGTGTTCGGTTTGAACTTTTTTAATGCCATGCGAACGTGTCCTCTACTAAATGCCGGTGGTCACATCGATTGATTGGCCCTCGGCCAATGTCACGACTGCTTTTTTGGTTTCAATCCGCTGCCCAAGCTTGCCCCGAAAACGCTTAACCTTACCTGTCGTGCGAAGCGTATTTACGGCATTCACTTTCACTTTGAAAAGCTCTTCAACAGCGTGTTTGATTTCGAACTTGTTTGATTCCACTGGCACACGAAAGGTCACCTGGTTGAATTCAGACAGCAACGTTGCCTTCTCTGTAATAACCGGACGACGAATCAATTCATACATCCGCTCTTTACTTGGCTTTTTGTCGCGAAGGGCTGCATATTTGCTCATTTCAGGCGCTCCACTAACTTTTCAACCGCATCCTTGGTCAATACCAATGTATCCCGACGCAGAATGTCATAAACATTGGCACCAGCTGTCGGAAGCACGTCTAATCCAATGATGTTACGTGCTGCCAGTGCGAAGTTCTTGTCTACTTCCGCACCATCGATTACCAGCGCACGCCCCCAACCCAATCCGGAAACCTGCTTGGATAGATCAGCCGTTTTCGGTGTTTTGGATTTTGCATCTTCGATGACGACCAATTTGCCTTCAGCCTGCTTGGAAGACAAAGCCGTCTTCAGTGCAAGGCGCCGAACTTTTTTGGTCAGATTGTGAGAGTGATCCCGAACAACAGGTCCGAACACCTGACCACCACCGCGCATTTGAGGAGCACGAAGCGTACCTTGACGAGCACGCCCGCCACCTTTCTGCGCGAAAGGCTTACCCTTACGTCCACTGACTTCGGAACGTCCTTTAACTTTGTGATCGCCGGAGCGGCGTTTCGCCAACTGCCAGTTTACCGCCCGCGCCAATAGATCGCCGCGAACCTCGAGTCCAAAGACACTGTCGTCCAACTCGATGGTTCCCGCTTTCTTATTGGCCAGACTGATTACGTCACATTTCATGGCCGATTATTCCTTTTTTTCTTCTACGTCTTCAGCAGGCGCGTCCGTCACCGGCGCCTCTGCTGAAGCTTCTGCAGCTGGAGAAGCTTCTACAACTTCTTCCGTAGCAGCTTCTACGACTTCTTCTGCGGGTGCCGCCTCTTCAGGAGCATCTGCCGCTTCAGCAACTTTCAATCCAGCTGGGAAAGGAATACCCTCACTTGCAGCTTTCTTGATCGCATCCGTAATCCGAACGTATCCGCCCTTGGAACCCGGGACTGCACCCTTCACCAAAATCAAACCACGTGCTTCATCGGTGCTAACCACTTCCAGGTTTTGCGTTGTCACACGCACCGCGCCCATATGTCCGGCCATCTTCTTTCCTTTGAAGACACGACCAGGATCTTGGCACTGACCCGTTGAACCCAACGAACGGTGGCTAATGGACACACCGTGCGAGGCACGCAAGCCACCGAATCCATGGCGCTTCATACCACCGGCAAAACCTTTACCAATACTTGTGCCACAACAATCAACATACTGACCGTCGACAAAATGCTTAACTGAGAACTCGGCGCCAACATCAACAAAGTTGTCGTCGGAGATCCGAAACTCAACCAAGCGCTGCTTTGGCTCAACCTTTGATTTCGCATAGTGTCCGCGCATCGCCTTAGATACGTTCTTAACTTTTGCCTTACCAAAACCAACTTGAAGGGCGTTATAACCATCTTTTTCGTTTGTTTTGTGAGCAACAACACGCAAATCATCAATTTGCAAAACCGTTACTGGAACATTCTCGCCCTTCTCACGAAAGACGCGGGTCATGCCAACTTTACGGGCAAGTAATCCGGTACGCATTTCAGGTCCCCTACAGCTTGATTTCGACATCAACACCAGCAGCCAGGTCGAGCTTCATCAAAGCATCAACCGTCTGAGGTGTTGGATCGACAATATCGAGCACCCGCTTGTGGGTGCGGATTTCGAACTGCTCTCGTGATTTCTTGTTCACGTGAGGAGAACGAAGAACAGTAAACTTTTCGATACGTGTTGGGAGTGGGATCGGTCCACGCACTGTCGCACCTGTGCGCTGTGCTGTGTTTACGATCTCACCAGCAGATTGATCAAGCACGCGGTGATCAAATGCCTTTAACCGGATACGTATATTTTGTTGTTCCATGGCTTACGCCCTAACTTTCAAAACTAAAGAGCCGCCCCAAAATGGGGCGGCCATAAAATTCAAACCCTACTCGATGACAGTTGCGACGACGCCAGCACCAACGGTACGGCCACCTTCGCGGATTGCAAAACGAAGACCTTCGTCCATGGCAATCGGTGCAATCAAGCTGACTTCCATCGCAATGTTATCACCCGGCATCACCATCTCGGTGCCCGCTGGCAATTCAATCGTTCCTGTTACATCCGTTGTACGGAAGTAGAACTGCGGACGATAGTTAGAGAAGAACGGCGTGTGACGGCCACCCTCGTCTTTCGTCAGAATGTAGCACTCGCACTTGAACTTCGTGTGCGGTGTGATCGAACCGGGCTGAGCCAAAACCTGGCCGCGCTCAACTTCCTCACGCTTCGTACCACGAAGCAGAACACCAACGTTATCACCAGCTTCACCAGAATCCAGAAGCTTGCGGAACATCTCAACACCTGTGCAGGTCGTCTTCTGCGTGTCCTTAATGCCGACGATCTCAATCTCTTCGCCAACCTTAACAATGCCGCGCTCAACACGACCCGTAACAACCGTACCACGACCGGAAATCGAGAACACATCCTCAATCGGCATCAAGAACGGAAGATCAACAGCACGCTCGGGCTGCGGAATGTAATCATCA
>JBLXEY010000003.1:0-648558 GCA_048262655.1 Rhodospirillales bacterium
ATAGCGGCCATATTGCTTGGCCAGCCGGATCAAATCCAGCCGCAGTTCGTCATCATCATTCTTATTGGAAGACCGATAGCGTTGGGTGCTGCGGGCCAGGCCAATCGTTTTGCAGGTTCGCCTCTCCGAAGAGCCTAACCTCTGGCGAACGTAGATTACTGCCTGACGCAGATCGGCAACCGTCAGGCTTTTGGTTTTAAATAATCGAGACTTTCTTTAAGGATCAACTTATCCAGTTCAAGGTTGGCGACGATGCGCTTCAGTCGAGCGTTCTCCTTCTCCATCTCCTTAAACTCATGCAGCTTTGATCGACCCATGCCTCCATACGTCTTGCGCCACTTGTAATACGTCGCATCACTAATGCCCGCTGTTCGAACCGAAGCCTCTACGGTTCCTCCTGCCGCCAGTTCAAGCTCAATCTGGCGTAAAATATTCAATATATCTTCTTCTGAAATTCTCTTCCTCGTCATCTCAGACCTCCCATTCCTCATCCTATTTTATAACAAAAATGGATCAGTTATAGGGGGGCAGGACAACAACTGCTGGTCAGTTAATCGATAAAGTTATTTTTAACAAGTTCAAATCTGTAAATTCTAAGTAGCTCAGGCTAATTAGTTAGCGAGCCCTGCAAAAGATCCCGTAACATCGGCCTATCATAATTAAACAGCACGTGCTTTGTTTCCGGTGGTACACGTATTGCCATCTGAGAAAAGTTAGCAGATACAATCTCAGCTTCAACTCCGTCTGTATATGCTTTCCAAAATGGCAATTTTGTCGAGTTGAGAACGACAATTCCGCCGTTAGGCGCCTTAACTTTTATGACATAACCATCGGGTATGCGTTCAAAACTTCTTATGTTGAAAGTTTCTGCAATTTTTCCCAATACATTGCTATCTGATTCGCTTACCACGATCGCTGGGGCGGGTCGTTGGGCCGACCTTTTGACCGCTGAAATTATAGATTCGTCATCCATCTCGTTTGAGATAACCGATATATATTTTGGGGCGAAAACTTGCGGATACGGTTTCGGGAGCTCGTAGATATACAGATCTGTAAAATCGACGAGCCGGCGCAAACGTTCTTTAATGTATTCAGACACATTTTCGCTCGCATCCATGCGAACCATGGGAGGGTTGACTGGGCCTGCCACTAATGTCACCCCACTATCACTATCAAAGGGAATCGGACTTAATATATAAGCTACGTTCGACAGGCGGAGTAAATCCAGAGATAACTGCTCAGATATTCCATGATAAGCTCCGTTTTGCCAACGCGCCCAATCGACAAAAATTCTCGGATCGTAGTTAGTCACCCCATCCACATTTTTTCGAATGCCTTTTGCAATAAATAGAGAACGCTTTTTGGTCGGTAACATTTGAAAAGCGTCAAAAGGTTCGAGACCAAAAATGCCATGCGCGAGGCCTGGCTCCGAACCAATATCGCGAACTCTTAGGGTCATCACACGAAAGGGTGTTTTCGGGCGCCAATCCTCTGACATGACCGTATCGACAGAATGATATTGGCTTTGTCCGCCATGGTAGAGCATGCTCCCCAAATTGTAGGCTTTGAAATAACCTAAACACCCAACTGTTACCGCGAGAACAGCAACTCCACCCCATTGAGCGTTTTTTAGAGAATATCGCCAGTCTTGAGCAGCAGCATCTATAACCATTGCCGCTTTGGCTAAAGGCGAAAGCATCAGACCCGTCAGCGCCAACAACACATAATGATGCGACAGGTTCGTCACCGCTCCCAAGCCTATTTTGGAAAAAGGGAATAACGACAAAATGGGGAGAGACAAAATGCCCAACGTAAACACAATTAGTGTGCGGTATTTACTGGAATCATTTTTCCAAAACAGAATGCCGAGCACGACAGGTAGCACAATAATTATTTTATTGTGCAGCAGATATCCCCAGGTCGATTGTAACGCCAATAGCAATTGCGCGATGATATCTAACTCTGTTGAATAATTGCCGCCCCGAATTGTATAGGGTGACATTTGCATCATAGCGAATAGCGGCTCTCCCCAATTAATAAGGAAGAAAATAACGGCCAACATTGTAGAAATGATAACCCGCGCATTGATTCGATCGAAAAGGAGCGCAGACAAAGCGAGCCCTAAAAAAACCGGTTCTGCATTATGTGTGGGGTCGATATAGAAGGCGGCAATAATAATTGTTGGTAGCGTTGCCCGCCAATATTTCTCGCAATCCGACCGCACAACGACGACGTACATAAGAAGCGGTAAAAAGCTTAAGCCCGCACCAACAGAATAGGTCACTATTGTTAAATTATGGGTCGAAACCGTAAACAGTGCCGCAACCGCACAACAAATAAAGACGTTGGCTTGCGTCGTCGCCCGACATAAATAATAACTGCCAAAAAACCCAACTGCGATAACGATAAATTTATGGATCAGAACCGCAATCCATATGGGGAAAAGGCTCAGCCAGACAAGTTCCGGGGTAACCAGCTGGATGCTTGGTGATATCGCCGTATAGATATCAGCACCACCCGAAATCGCATGCCCAAACTGACCGCCCAGATGACCATTCAACAGATAAAGGTAGAAGGGAAGAAAATGAGCTCCTTCCTCATCCATAGGAATATACGAATTTTCACCAAGGAAATAATATTCAAAAAGACTAACAAACGCCCACACGACAAAAAATGCGGAAACGCGTGTTACGCGCCACCGTCGATGGATCAGAAGGACCAAGCTCGCCACAACAACCCCGACGCCAACGGATAAATTTAAATACAATTCATATAATGTCATGGATTCAAACAATTTGTTTTATTTATAGAATCATCAGCGCAAGCAGCATTAAACAACTAGCGGATCAAGAAGTTCATCGATAGCGCGTAATACCTCTTCAAAAGTATCAACAACACGATCAGCATTAAGTTCACTAAGGGGTCGGTGAGCATAACCATATGAGACGAGGAAGACCGGAAGACCAGCTGCACGCGCGCCTTTAACATCGGTATCGCTATCGCCCACATAAACCGACTTGAGACGATCACCACCCAGTTCTTCGATGACGCCCCATAAATGCCGAGGATCGGGTTTCTTATAGTCGAACGTATCTCCACAGATAATGGAGCCGAAAAAACGCCGCAAATTTAGTTTATCTAGCACAGGGTAAGTCGTTGCTTCCGGTTTATTCGTACATATTCCGAGCTTCAAGCCGCGCGCCTGCAGTTCCTCGAGAACTTCAACAACGGAAGGATAGATCGTTGTTTTATCAACCGGGTTGGCGCTGTAATAATTTTTGAAAGATTGCGTAATTGCTGATGCATGAACCCGGTCACCATCCACTGCCGCAAGGGCACTTTGCACAAGAGGAAGGGCGCCCCCACCAACCATTTTCTTTATGGCGGCCATAGAAAGCGACGCATATCCAAATTCAGTAAGTGCATGGTTCAAGGCAATCTGAACATCCGGCAAACTATCAATGAGAGTGCCGTCTAAATCAAAAATCACTGTCCTATCGCTTAAAGATGCCATTTCTTTTCCCAATCCGGGTCCGCACCATAAATACGATAGACAAGCTCCATTGTTTTAAGCGCGTCCGCGGAACTTCCGTCCGTGATCGATCTGTCACTAAGGATCGCGTCGGCAAAATCGGCGATTTCCAGTTCCCAGGAAGGGTCCTGCTCATAAGTTGTTTGCTGTTCTTTGGGGTCACCTTGGTCATCTTTTGAGGCCCAGGCGACTGTCAGGGTTTCTGCTCCATAACTTTTGGAGCCACTTAAAATACCCCCCAGCGTTAAGGCGCCTTTTGCGAGCGTAATATCCAGGTTAAACCGATGCCGCCACTGGGTTGCGGTTGAATGCAACATTGCGACGACACCGGAGCCTGATTTCATCAAGGCATAGGCATTGTCTTCCACATCATAATTCCAGAAATCATTTGTAATATAGCTGTGGACATCCTCAAATTCGCCGCCAAACAGGCGCATCAAATCGACCATATGAATGCCCTGATCCAGCAAGATGCCCCCACCGGCGATCTCCCGGTTCGTACGCCAGCTTGAGGGTTCACCGTAGCTGATGAACTTGGACTTTCCATAGACACCACGCATATTCAAGACCCGCCCCAGATCACCGGACCTCAGGATCGAAAGGGCTTCACGAACCGACTCGTGATAGCGATGGTTAAAGCCATATTTCAGTTTCAATCCCGGATGGTTAGCTTCACTGGAAATCACACGTTGAATATCTTCAACGGTGCGGCCCGGTGGTTTTTCACAAAAAACGTGCAGACCTTTGTCCAGCCCGTCTATCGTCGCCTGTGGGTTTATGTCGTTCGTCAAACACACGAACAGGGCATCAAGGTCTTTAGCAAGTAACGTTTTATAATGATCAAAATAAGGTACGCCATCTTCAAGCTGGCCATTGCCATCAAAGACCTGATCACACACGCCCACGGTTTCGAGGTGCGGGTGGGCATCAATAAATTGGCGTCGCCGCTTACCGACAACGCCATAACCGGCAATTCCAACGCGAAGCTTTTTTGTCATGTATCGAAGCTTAAGTATTTTTGGGTCAGCGGCTCATCGCGCAAACATTGTTCCCCACGTTTTAAATCCGCCGGCGTATCAACACCAATGGTTTCCGTATCCGTGAACACCACATACAAATCCATGCCATGTTCCAAGACACGGAGCATATCAATGGCTTCCAGAATTTCGAGAGGCGTCTGCGGTAAGCTGGCAAAATTGCGAAGGAAGCCATAGGTAAAAGCCATGACGCCCGTTTGCTGAAACATTGGAACCACATCGGCGCGGGACCGGGACGGAATGGGCGCACGTGAAAAAGCCAGCGCACGACCATCGGGGGCCGCAATCACTTTTACCGTGTTGGGATCATCATGATCCGCCGTGGTGCTTAAACGCGAACCCAGATTAACAACAGGAGCACCGGATCGGCTTTGGGCATCGACAACATCGCTGATCATTTTTGGTGAGACGAGAACTTCGTCACCTTGAACCATAATAATAATCTGCTCGTCCGTCATCTCAGGGTACCGACTTTCGACCGCTTCCTGCACACGGTCCGTACACCTTTCGTGTGTATCCGCTGTCATAACAACGGGAGCACCATGCGCTTCACAGGCGGCGCGTATTTCTTCATCACAGGTTGCGATCAGGACTTCGCCAAATCCTTCGTACAAACGGCACCGCTCGTAGACGTGAAGAACAAGCGCCAGGCCCAACATTGGCTCCAGTGGCTTGCCCGGGTAGCGGCTTGAGCCCATGCGGGCTGGTATCACACAAATTGGTTTCATCGACTTATCATCCCTTAATCGTGCGGACGCCGGATAAAGCCTGGCGCATACTTAAAATATCAGTGCCATAGGCAACAAACTTAAACCCTTCATCTATGCGCGCCTGAAGCTCTGAAGCATCGCAGATGACCTGATGGTACCCAGGTGCGACACGGTTATCTTCGCAAGCGTTTCTCACTGTTGCCACAGCATCTGTAAATATTGTGTTCGCAAAATCGCCGGCACATCCGAGATCCGAAGACAGATCATAGGGCCCCATGAACATCGCATCGACCATCGGCAAGGCGGCTAAAGCAGCCGCTTCTTCAACACCGCGTTTGGTCTCAATCATTGGTGCCAGAATAGGCCGAAAGTTAGCCTTATATCCTTCAAAGGTATCACCCCAAATATTACAACGCGACAAGCCAACACCACGACGGCCCTCCGGGGCATAAAGACAGGAGCGGGCGAAGGCTTCGAAGTCTTTTGCACTTTCGGAAGTCGCAACAATAATTCCGGCCGCGCCTAAGTCCAAAAGCCTGCGTGCCAGTTCACCATCAAGGGCATTGATACGCGCCATCGGTGCCGACCCATGACGTTCCGCTGCATTAAAAACGGCTTCAACCTCACAGATATCCGTTGACCCATGTTCCATATCAACGCACAACCAATCAAATCCAAGTGACGCCATCGCTTCGGCATGAATTGGCGAGCCGGACATCAACCAGGCACCAACACAGGCATTACCATTTAACAATTTGGATCTCAGCGGATTAAAATCTATTTCAGTCACGGGCAATTGCCTTTTTCCAAACATCTCGGTTTACAGGTGAGAAAACATCTTCTCGTGTTACAGCGACCGGGGTCGCATTTTCCAGAGCATTCACGAGTCCTCCAAAATCTGAAGCAGGCAAGCTTACGCTCGGGGGCAAAATATCCAACGCGATCTTCCCTTCGGTTTGATACCGAATTGTTGGCAAACCGGCGATCGCCGCTTCCATACCAACGGTGGATGCCGCATAGATCACAGCTTTTAGATTATCGAAGTCGGAAAAAAATTTTTGCGTGACCTCAATATTCTTATTCTCCGTCAAGATAGTTGGCTGCATCGGATGACTTTTTAAAAGTATTTTGTACCCGTGCATCGTCAGTAATTCAGCAGCAGCTACCATTTGTTTTGCTGTTTCCTGGTCAAATGACAATGCCATATAAACCGGACCCGTTGCAGTAGGCGTCATTTTCTTTACATCAGGAATTCTCAACGCGCCGCCAATGTGCAACCGTTCTTTTGGGATTCCCCATTGAGACAATTGCTCAAGCGTGGCTTTTCCTGTGCATAAAATTACGTCAGGGATTGATGCCAGACCATCGGCATTGGACTGAAAACTATAGTTCAACATTTGTGGTCCGATGACAGAATGCTGATAGCCAACTGTGCGAACGCCGGCAGCGCGCGCCGCACGAACAAAATCGCGTTCCCAACCGTGGTTTTCCCAGGGCCAGATAACACACTCAGGTTTGGCGCTCTGAAGCCAGCGGCGTTGGCATATTTGCTGCCAGCGGATCATCGCGGCTTGTCCGGTCCCGCCTTCAAGAGCAACAGCACGTTTCACTAGCCAGCGCCACTCATCCGGAGTTTCTGCCAAAGCGGGCCGCCAACGCACAAACGGCAATCCCAAGAGGTCTGCGAACTGGCTCCAGGCATGCAAGCTGGCTGTTTGCCCGGCGCCTTTTAAAGTGTTGGCTCTTTCGCTCAGACAATCAACATGGAGAACCCGCCGGGCTTGGGGCAATTCCTTGAGGAGGTTTCCAAAATACCCATCATGGCCTTCTGCCGTACTGCGCGGATGTCCGTAAACAAGAAGGCTATTACTTTCCGATATAAAGTTTTCTTTATGGTCACTTACCCGCGAACGTTCCCGTGCTAAACGCAAAGCGCATCGTAATCGAGATAGAAGTCCTCTTGTCGCAAGCACAAACGATGTCCAGCCAAGTGTAGGAGGCGGGCCGGAAGTGATGTTTTCTTTTTGCGACAAATGCCGGTAAACCCAAGGGTCATCGCAAACAATTAACGTTGTTTCTGAACGTGCCGCGAAACCGTCGACAATTTTTGCCCATGCCATCATAACGCCGAGATCAGAAACGTTGGCCGTACACGACGGCGCGTGCGCATAAATGGATGTTGGGTTTAGACCCTGTCGCAAAGCAAGCTCGAACCAATCATCAGAAATGTCATCAAAGGCTTTTTCTAGCGCCAACGCCAAACCACCGACTTTTCGCGCAAGTGGCAGGTCGACTTTTATCGCGCCAATTGCAAACCAGCTTTCGAAATCTTCACCAGATGATACTGATCGGGAGTGCCGAAGTAATATGGGCATTTTGCTTACAAAGGAATTTCAGGTTTTCTGGCGACAATCCACATATGAGATGACAACCGATTTTCTTTCAAAAATTCCTGAAATGCTTTTCGGTTTTCTTCGCTTCCACTCAAGAGAAGTTGGCGAAGAAATGGATCCGAAACAGCGTCAGAGTCCTCGAGCAAAACATTGCGAACAATATCGACATCCAGTTCACCCGGCGTCGAAAGTACCAACAGCTCAAGGCCCGCACGCTCGACCAGAAGCTCGGCACCCGTGGCGCTTAAAAAAGTTAAATGGTGAGGTGGTGATACGGGTTTTGATTTCGCCCCGAGCGTTTGAATATCGAAACCACTGCCACTAAGACCGGTCACCAAAATCAAGCCACCAGGACGCGCCAGCGCGGCCATATCTTTAAATAGGTTCACGGGATCTGGCACATGTTCCAGAACTTCAAAGCAGGTCACCAGATCTGCACTCGCCGCCCAACTTTGGTCTTTCGCCGCAGCATCAGAAAACCCTTCGAAAGTCTCAATACCAAGTTTTTGTAAATCCTTTACATGGGCCGTACCGGGTTCGATTGCGGTTAGCAGTGTTGCTTTGGAAACACGCCCAAACTCTTGAAGGAAAAGGCCGGCACCTGCACCAACGTCGATGATCCGTTTAAGGTCACCGTAGAATTCGTTTGCGATCTCGGCTACGCGTTTTGCCCGCGGCGCATAGATTGCTTCTCTACGGGCTTCGGCAACTGCCGGAAAAAAGACCGTCGCCCAATAATCGGCAGACGGGCTGTTTTTATAAAAAGCGTCAAGAGCTTTTGGTGTGGGTGACGGATTGACATACAAGGTATCGCAGTGGCAACACCGAACCAATTCGAAACCATTTTTAGAAAATGCATTCTTCGTTTCTGTACGCAGGCAAGCAGGGCAATTGCGAGGCGCCAATGCGCCATCATCCGCTAACAGCCGGTGGCCATCTTCTTCATTTAGCCGCAAGTATTCGCCGAGCAGGTTTTGAGGTCGGATGTCCTCTTCACGCATTTTTAGTTTTCCTCCCCGCCTTGAAGATCGGCGAGCTCAACCAGTCTTTTAAATTGCGAACAACGCGCGGCCAACTCATCGAAACTTCCCTGATCGACAATCATGCCATTTTCCATCATTACAATTTTGTCGCAATGGCGCACCGTGCTGAGCCTGTGGGCGATGATCAGGACCGTTTTTTCGCCGCTGAGTTTACGAATGGCCGACGTGATTTCCAATTCAGTTTCTCCGTCCAGCGCAGATGTCCCTTCATCCATTACCAAAACTTTTGACCCATGGTAGAGTGCGCGTGCGATACCTATTCGTTGTCGCTGGCCACCCGACAGGCGCACGCCATTTTCACCCAGCGGTGTATCAAGTCCATTTGGGAGGCTGGCAGCAACATCCGATAATTGAGCATGTTGAACAGCCGCCGTGAGGAGGTCATCATCAATTTCTGATGCCTTTTTCCCGAGAGCAATATTATGACGCAGCGTATCGTCAAACAGGTAAATTTGCTGAGGAAGGTATCCAATAAGTGATTGCCAACCCGGCAAATCCTCATGGATCGACTGTCCGTCGATCCGAACCTGTCCTTCTGTCGGCACGAGTAAACCCAGAATAATATCAATAAGAGTTGTTTTTCCGGCGCCCGATGTGCCGACAAAGGCTGTAGATGATCCCGCAATAATCTCCAAATTGATATCTTTGAGAACGTGGTCGGGAGCGTTTGGGTATTTAAAACCTAATGAATCGACTAAAATCGATTTACAAAAGATTAAGCTGTCATGAGAGAGCAACTTCTCTCGCGAATGTGGTCCTTCAAGATCAGGTTGGTGAGGTGCATCAAAGTAAATGTCCTGATAGAGGGCATCGATGGATGCACTGTTTTCTCGAAAGGTAGTAACCGCGCCAACAAGTTTACTTAGGGACGGCATCAATCGCATGGCTGCTACAGCAAATATGCCGAGCGTTGGGATTATATTTTCAATTGAAGCGCTCGATTTTGTTATCAAATAACCAACGAGCAACACCATAGCTCCAATCGCAATTGCCTCTATGAAATAGCGTGGTAAATGTGGGGCCGTGCTGCTTTTTGCCATATTCATCGCCCGTTCATTGCTGACGGAGGAAAATATTGAATCAATAAAACCTTCTATTTGATAGAGCTTTGTTTCCTTAATTGAATTGAGCGCCTGATTGATACACACAAGAAGCTCACTTTCGAGCTCAATCGTGCGTGCCCCCCAGCGTCGGATATGTTTGCGAATGATCAGATAGTAGGAAACAACCGAAGTCCCCAATATAAAACTAACCATAAGGGTTGATATTGGGTCAATAAACAGAAGGACTATGAAGATTCCAGTTATAACCAACACTTCGAGAGAAAATTGTAAAATAGGCATCAAACCCTTTGCGAAGATTCGGCTCGACAGCAGGTGGACATTGCGCGTCAACTCCATTGAGTTGCGATTTAAATGAAACTCATAAGGCTTTGTCAGATAATGCCTCATTAAGAATTGCGAAAAATAAGCATGATGCCGAAAAACATACCTATTTTGAATATATATAACGCAGGCCAAAACAATGCTTTTGAAAACGAAAAAAACAAAAATGGTTCCGCACATGAAAATCAAGAAGTTTTTTGTCGACCCACCCCAGAACCTCTCCCGGAATTCAGCAATATAGACAAGTTCATTATCTGAACCGATGGTCGATAAGACTTGTAAAAAAGGCAGAAACAAACCGACACCAAGCATTTCGAAAAATGCGACCATAACCATAAGCAAAAACATCAAGGACAAGCCAGAACGGGTCCGCGGTTCCAAAATGGAGAATAATTTTTTAACCTGTTGTAACATGTTTTGTAATCAATTCTTCTTTCGAATGAACCAGGCCTATGCCGAAATCGCGACAAAAGATGACTCGGGTTTCATAGAGATGAGAAGCGAATTAGAGCCCCTTTGGAGGCAAGCCCATTTCTTGGCGAATAATATCACCAATTGGCTTTCCAGATAAATCTACCAAGCCTGAAAAAGATTTGAATGGGTAGACGTACTTTTTAGCTTCTATCTTTGAAATTTTATCGATCGCTTCTTCAGCGGAATCAACGCATAGGCCCGGAAAGTGCCGGTAATAGTTCTCGTCCTCTGGGGACAAAAAATCAAAGGAAAACGTGACGACCCCAAATTGTATCGCTTCCGCAATTACGGTCGAATGACCACCGACGCAATAAGTTGCTTTTAGCATAAGATCATACGAATTTTCGTCTGTATGAATTATGTTGATTGGAGCATTGTCAAATATCGCGTTCCGAAGATTACGTCGTTTATTTCTCACATATATTTTCTTTTCTGGAAATGCCTGTGCGATTTTGATAACGGCTTCATCCATAGTGTCTTCATCCAGCCCTGGTCCGGTGAAATAGATAATATCCTTTGGCCTTGGGTTTTGAAGGGCTTTCTGATGTCGTTTGCTCATTCCCAATGATCCGACAGGCCTGATAACCATGTCTTTTGGCCACTTAGCTCCGAAAGACGTTTTACTCAGCTGTTCACCAAGTGAAAAATAAACATCATAATCAATGTATATCCAAGATGATGTATTTAATGCAGGAGTTGGCAACCCATGGTTAATGCCAAGCGAAACCACACCGGCACGACGCAGTTCTGACGTTCTGAGTAAGTGTTCCGAATTGTAGTCGTCTCGACTTAAAAAATAGCTGAACTGAAATCGATGCAACAAAGTCCGAAACGAAATCTTTTTTAGTGGTCCTTTTATGATTTCAAAAAAATGTTCCATTTGAAGATCATTCGCCATCTTAAAGATATGGATGGTATCCACGAGCGCTATCTTAAGATATTGGGTTAGCGCCCCAAAAGGAATAAATCCATCAACCGACCTGCAGGACGCATACAAATTAGTATCGACTTTCGAAGCTCGCATTTGCTGTTTTGATCTGTATATTATTTGACATTCAGACGGGTCATCGACCACATCGCCTAATAGCTCTATGCTTCGAATATCTTCAGAAAAATCGAGACCTAGTCGTCTTTGTTCCGGCTTTTTATTTTTCCAATTCAGTCGAGAAAATACGAACCCAATTGTGTAGCTTGCTACCAACATTAATAGTATGAGGCTCTGTAGTTTTTTTGGTGCGGGGAGACGCTTTGTTTTTAAAGGTATATCGTGACCGAAGTAGGCTCGATAAAGTACGGATAGATATTCATCAGAAGTAACAAAAATGGTTTCGTCAACATCTGCATTCCGACAGATATCTCCTAACAACAACATTGTCGTCATTTTTTTTTCAATATGCACATAGGTCGCATGTTTGAAATAGTCTGCATACGGGCCGTAGTTTTGGGCTGCCTCGTGATACCTAAAGCAATCATCTATTACCGTTTCCGTTCTCGGAAATGCATCCGTAAGAAGCGAATACCCTGGTATCTTCCAATACTTTTCAGATAAAGGGTAATCGTCCAATACTCGAAATGATCTAGGATGATTTTCCACCCAATCGATCAACCACCCAAAAAGACGACGAAAGATTCCCCTAATAGGTTCAATCGGCATCAAAGATATTTGGCGTCTGCAAACTAGTAAATAACAAGCGTAAAATAGAGATATTCTATCTATAGATATGAGGTATTGCATATATTCAATCAATCCGGTGAATCTGTTTTATCATAAATTGCTCTTTTCTAATCGAACTAATTCGCACGCATTTGAGCTGTAGTTATTTTCAAAAGCCTTCAAGAATCACATCAACAAATAGCGATAGCAGACCTTCGCATAGGCAATCCTGTTGGTGCCACACACCACGGGAATCCCGAATCCACTCTCAGCATATTGGCTTGATAGGCAGACTTTAATATGTTCAGTTGGTCAAATTGAATATCCGTCAATTACGTCAGGATCAATTCTCTAAATTGAATGCGAATGTTTGTAAAAACCAGATAGCGATTTATCCGAAAAACACGTCTCCTAATGGGATACACTTATTCGTATCCTTTCAATAGCGCGGCATGTTGATGGTGAGTTTCTCTTTCGTATAATTAATTTCAAGGTATCCTGATATTTTGGTGTCGTGAAACGCCACTGAGCAAGGCCTCGTCCAAGAAAGACAATCAAATGCAGAATAGAGTGTCAGAGAAATATGAGGCAATCGGATGGATTCGAATTCTATTAGCGTTAATGGTTGTCGTTTCACATATTAATTACTTCGAACAACAGCTGCCCCCTAGTTTGCAAATTGGTGAAATTGCTGTGTTGGTTTTTTTTGTCGTTTCTGGATACGTAATATCAAAGATTATTGTGAACGTATATTCATCTAATTTTTTATCATTTTCTATCAATCGCGTACTAAGAATATACCCGATGTATTGGTTTTGCTACACGGCAGGGCTTTGTGCGTTAGCCCTCCTTGAGCTGGATACGCTCGGTGGCGCATTTACATCAGATCTTGGATGGCCAAACGAAAGGTGGTTATCCTATCTGGCTGGGTATTCCTTAATACCTACATTTATTGTTAGCGACTCACTATCTCCTTTATCCCCAGCCTGGAGCTTGGTCGTTGAGCTTGAATTTTATTTTGCTGCCGCCGTGTGGTGGTCGCTAGGGTCCAAGTTATGTTTCAACGAAAAAACAGGGAAAAGCATCTTGCGCCGAAAGACGGTATGGTGGGGCATCCTTGGCGTCGCATTTGTAGCCGCTGGGTTTTGCTCGATTATTCTTATCGAAAATGGTAGTGCTCGGTTTTTTGGCGCCCTCAAATTTGGTCCATTTTTTCTATTAGGAATTTTTATTTTTGCAATAAAGAAACATTCTGAAGAGCGAATAATTTCTTTGCTCTATCGCATAGGCGGAGCCATTTCTTTTGTAGGATGTGTATATTGGGTACTTTTTTCACTTGGCAATCAATATTCAGGAATTGCAATATTCCAGTCCAGAATTTGGGCTGCACTCCTTTTCATCTCCCTTGTCACAATCACCTATGCCTGCATTGGGCTTCAGGTCTCCCCTAAACTCAGAAAAATCGATGCATTGGTTGGGGACTTAACTTACCCAATTTACCTCTCGCATTTGCTGATCTTAGGCCTCCTTACACATTTTGCGATATACAATTCTACGTTATGGTGGATATTTTGTATCCTTGTGGTTATCGCAGTCTCATATGTTCTTAAGATTACCATAGAGGAACCTGTAGGTCGTCTTCGAACTATAATAAGAAGACGTCAGTTCTCCGCTAATTAGTAGTCTGACCTTTCCTACAGCATATCAATTATGATCTGCCGCAGTTTTTGAGTTAAAGCCAAACAGACTATTATATAGGAATTGCTGATTCGGATTTTGTCTATCTGATCGTGCGAAAATTGATTGGTGTCATTAGACGGTAAAGGCTTGGCGGCAATGCAGGCATCCACTTCTTAAAACGCCTCAGCCATGTTCGGAAGAGTTCATAACATAATTCATTGTGGATACGATCAGAATTTTCTTACAAGTTCGCCTGTATCCCCTGGTTGGAGCTAGAACGGAATCGACTCCATTTCTAGCTCCTTGTTACCACCAATTAAGATTTACTTAGCCAGAATACAAGGCTGTCTCCAGTTCGAGTTTCGTCCAAATGCTCTCTCCACATACGATCAAGCATTAGAGTTGTTGTCTCGGGCAACGGGTTTTGCCCCGCAGGTTTACGATCTCGAAGCCAAGCGAGCGTGTTTGACAGACCAAACCTGTGACAGCATTTAAATTTAGTGGTTTTCATACCAGCAAGCTCAACCATATTTGAAAAGGAATCGTGATCCCAATACCAGCGATGAACGGTATGATAATTGAACGAAGGATAATCATCTGGCAGTAAGGTCATAAGAAGGTCGTCACGATTTGGGGTCATGACCATCATTTCTCCATCCTCAGCCATCAAATCACTCATGCTTTTGAGGACCTCAAGGGGATTAACCACATGCTCAATCATGCCCATGTTGAACACAAGATCAATTTTCCCAGCATATTCTTTGTTGGCCTCTTCAATACTACTAAAAACTTTATGTCCGCGTGCGCGCAGGGAGTCGTGATAGTTTTGACCAGGTTCGATAGCGACCGTCTCTGCAACGACACCCTTCAAATGATCCAGCAGGCTGCCTGCAGCACAACCAACATCGGCGATAACGCTATTTCGTGGGACATGTTCCCATATATCTTCAAGCCATTGGCGGTGGAGCCAATCATGTTGTTTAAAAAACCCCTCTGCCGTCGTATCTTCACCAACGAGATTACGGTACTCCTCTGTGTCATAAATATCGTCTTTGTGGCAGCTTTCTTCAGCAAGACGATCTGAGCCACATTTCCCGCACCTTGAAATAATCGTCGAGGGCGCAAATTCACCAAATGCACCGTCTCGTATTGGCCCTTCGTAAATTACACTCCAGGCCTGGCTGTTGCAGACTTCGCATGCGTCAAAATTCATTATTTGGCTCCTTTATGATTGCCGTTGTTTTGTGGATTCAATGTGTGCCGCCTTTTCGGTCCATAATTTGAACGTGACGCGCTTCCATTTGTACCATCATATGGTTAGAAAATTTGCTAATACCGTCAATCCTGCGACGCCACTTTTTTCCGGATGGAATTGACACCCAAAATGCGTGCCAGAACGAATAGCTGCGGTAATTGGCATCCCACCGTATTGACATTGTGCCATCGTATATTCGCTATGCGCTGGCTTGGCTGCAAACGAATGAACAAAGTAGAAAGGTGTCTCCACCTCTGTGTTCTTAAAAATTGTATTGTCCCATGATTGGTTATCAATCGGATGGATTTGATTCCAGCCGATATGGGGGATTTTTATTGGCTCTCCATTCGATCCAGTCGATGGTATTTCCGTCACAACACCAGGAACAAGCCCCAACCCAACTCCATGGCCGAATTCTTCGCTATTATCCATCATGAACTGCATGCCCAGACATATACCTAAAAGGGGCCGACCCGTACTTGCGAATTTATAAATTGGCTCGACAAGTCCGTGCTCGCGTAATTTCATCATCCCATGAGAAAAAGCCCCAACACCAGGTAAGACCAAGCGTTCTGCTGAGCTAATTTTCGACGGATCGGATGTGAGAATAGCTTTGGCCCCAACACGATCCAGTGCCTGACAAACACTCAACAAATTTCCAACACCATAATCGACAATGGTTACAGGCACACTCATGATGGAACCTTATCATCGCAGAACTGTCGCACGGGCAGGTCGTTCTCCAACGCGAACTCACGAATACTTTTAACATTATCTGTATTGTAGTGAAGAACAGACGCCATCGCGATCGCATCCGCGGCCCCTTCAGTGACTGCTGATTTCAAATGCGCCGTTGTACCCATACCTCCCGATGCGATAACCGGAATGCTAACGGCTTTCGAGACCGCTCGCGTCAACTCATTATCAAAGCCTCGCTTTGTTCCTTCCTGATCCACAGATGTTAACAATATCTCTCCGGCACCCATAGATTTTGCCTCGATCGCCCATTCAATCACATCAAGACCAGTATGCTCCCGGCCAGAATCACGATAGGCTTCCCATTTACCATCACCGCAGCGTTTTGCTTGAATGGATAGAACCATACATTGCGAGCCAAATTGCTCGGCCATTTCGGATATGAGTTTAGGCCTTGAAGTTGCTGCACTATTAATGGCAATTTTATCTGCACCGGAACGCAATAGCTCGCGAGCATTATCGACAGACCTTACGCCGCCGCCAACAGTTATCGGAATAAAAACCTCTGACGCTGTATGACGCACAATTTCCGTCAAATTATTTCGGCCATAGAGACTTGCAACCGCATCGATATATATAATTTCATCGATTCCAGCGTGATAATATCGTCGAGCAAACTCCTGTGGGTCACCAAGCTTACGGACCCCTTCCAAGTGAATGCCTTTGATTAAATCCGAGCCCTTAACATCCAAACGGGCAATAAGTCTCAAGTTAGGCATGAAGATTAAGCTTTTCGAGAAAATTTGTACGGCAGTAATGCATTGATTAATTATTCAGTGAATTTGTCAGTTAAAAGAGCAAAGGAGCCCTCGTTGACAAGATATTGGTCAATTTTCCATCCATGTCGTTCTGCGCAAAGACCATTCGTTATTATCAAACTGCCAAATATGAGGTGAGCGAAATTTATCACACAGCTCTAAGAAGTACTCTTTATCCATCATTGGATGCTCGAACATTTTCGCAGCTTCTGGAAATCGGTCTGGTGATAGACTTAAGTATTCATAAATTTCTTTCTCAAAGCGCGTTGGAAATTCCCCGTCATAACGGCGAATTAATGCCGAGGCTTCTTCACTTGTAATATCGCCAGACCGCACCTCTTGGGCGGCATCGTAAGTTGCTCGACCAATACCAAACTTAATAAATGTCGTATAATAATAAAAGTCATCAATTTTATCGTCAATGCTTGAATACTTGCTATAGGTACCTGCTGATCGCTCTGGTGCCGCCTTAAAGTCACTGTTTTCTACACTGTAGTAATAATTTTCCTGAAGATGCCATTTGAGATAATACCCTAAATACTGAACGTCTAGTTTTTTTGCCTTTAACACTTCAGGGTTCCCAGGAAGATAAGGTTCTAAATCGTGTTTGCTGATACCAAAGTCTTTTATCAAACTGGACACAGGCACGCCGGCCACATGAGATTCATATGGGTCGTCCGAAGAGAAGTACTCCCATTTTTTGTTAGGAGCTTCTTCTTCGCCAGTTTCTTTTCCATATTCCGTTGAATTTTCTCCATAAAAGACCAAAGGAATATCCAGCTTTGCAGCCAATTTCGGCGGAAACAACATTTGCCCCATCATAAAAGGTTGAAAAGGATGAAACAGTTTTTCCGTAGCAAGCCTAGTTAAAATTCGATGAACTTCTCCATTTGGAGTAAATAGATAATTATCAAACCCGGCATGAATCCATGCTTGAAAGTTTTCCCATCCCCAAGGCGTATAAATATGTGGTGCCCAAGTAATTGTCAGAGGGTGCATACCAAATTCATGTTTAAGCTTATGGGCAGCATATATACTGTCTTTTCCACCTGACCCCGGAACCAAACAATCATAGGAACCGTCTGTTTTCCGATATTTATCACACAGTTCTCTCAATTCTGCTTCTCTCGCACTCCAGTCGATTTCTTTTTTTACTTCAGCGACACGACAAGCTTTGCACACACCTTCATCATCGAGATTTAGCGTTTCCTTTTTTGTACTCTCAAGATGTTTGAATTCCTGAGCCGATGTCGGTTTCTGATTAGAATAGTGACATCTTTTGCAAAATGAAATCGACTGGGGTAAACCGTAATATGCATCAGGATCTACTGCATCGACAGAATACTGTTCGGGCTCGAACCGGTAAGGTTTTTTAATCACATCCATTTTTATTAGTTCCAATAGAGGTTTAATATTATAGATTTAATATACGGTTTTTTTATCTAGGAGCTCTTTGTCAATTTTGACTTGGCGCAATATTCTGGCAATCTTAGGGCCCGCGCCACCATCACCAAACGGATTGACCGCTGTTTTACAAATCGCTTTGAAGGCTGCGTCGTTCAAAGATCTCTCAATCGCTTCTTTAATCGCCTGAGAATTGTGAGTGCAGTTAATTATATTGGTCGCTTGAGGTCGGCCTCTTTGTCGGTCCCCGACATTTACGACGGGTATTTTCAGCGTCGGAGCTTCCAAAATGCCACTTGAAGAATTACCAACAAGGCACGTGGCATTAGCGAGCAACGTCAAATAAATATCCCGATCCACATTTGGGGCTTCGACAATTTGAGAGGAACGGCCTTGTGACTGGATGACATCCAATATTTCTCTAAAGCCGAGGTCTGAATTAGGGAAAATCCAGACAACGGGTAGGCCTGTATCCAGGCACCCGCTTATGGACTGTTCGATTTGCTCCCTAACGTCATCGCGCTCTGCCATCACGGGGTGCTGTAAGAGCAAGATATAAGGTTTGGTCAGATCAACACTTTTACCTTCAATTGTAACGTTAGAAGCCGAAAAATCACGCCCGACCATGTCATCTAACTGTGGTGCACCAACATCATGTATTCGAAATTCTTCTTCACCCAGGCGCCGTAAGCGCTCTGCCGAATCCGGGCCAGGGGCCAAATGAATGTGGCTTAATTTTGCCATCGCCATCCGAGAAGCGTCATCAATGTGACCTGATTTATCACCAGCCTGAATATGAGCAACGGGAATGCCCGCATAAGCCGCAGCAACACATAGGCCAAATGCTTCAATCCGGTCACCAGAAATCAATACGATGTCGGGCTCAAGATCCCGATAGGCATCGGCAAAACCCGAAATCCCCAACCCTAGAGCTTTTGACCAACCGGTGCGCCCTTCCTCTGGCGACATTGGAATAGAAGCCGATACCGGAGTCCCTAATTCTTTTAAAAGGTCAACCGTATTCCCAAGCTCAGGCATGAGGTGAGAGCCCGTCACGATCGTCTGCAGTTCGAGCGAAGGCTCATTTTCCATTGCCCTCATGACACTTGAACTGTAGCCGATGGTCGCGCGAGATTCCAGCGTAACCAGAATGCGTCTTTTCATTCTATTCGATATCCACCCAAAAGAGTTGTTTGTCTTTTTTAACGTCACGGATGGTCTTTTTACCAATCACATTCTTAAGCGCCTTCGCTGGAATCGCACCATCAGCCGGGCTTGGGCGTTTTACGGAAACAAATTCATCTGTGAGCAAGGTCCCAACAGGTATATCCTGCAAAGTGACGACACTTTCACGCGCCCAAGCGACAATTTCCTGCTCTTCAGGAAATATTTCACGCTCGGCACCCGCTGCACGAAATACGGCATCGCAACCCCGAACCAATTCGCCAAGCTCGTATCGTTCGATTGACGATTTATGATCCGGACCGGGAAGGGAACGGTCAAAAGTAAAGTGTTTCTCGATTGCACAAGCACCGAGCGCCACGGCACCAATTGCGGTGTATACAGTTGGCGTATGATCCGAAAGACCAGTAGGCACATCAAACATTTCAGCCAGTCGAGGCACCATGCCCAAATTGACACGGTCATAGGGACAGGGATATGCAGAAACACAATGCATTAGAATAAGAGGCGCGTCGGCAGCTTTAAAGACTTCTACAGTTTCAGCAATTTCTTCCAAAAGACTCATGCCCGTAGAGACAATCACCGGTTTCCCTTTGGCCGCCAAGTGCTCCATGAAAGGAATATTGGTTAACTCCCCAGAGCCTGTTTTAAAGGCGACCACACCAAGCTCTTCAAGAACGTCCGCCGACTTTCGAGAAAATGGCGTGCATAAATATTGTATCCCGATATCGGAACACAGATGCATCAATTGGCGATGCTGGTCCGTTGTAAAATTCGTCTCGTCGATTGTATCCCAAAGGGAAACTTCAAAATTTTGGGACTTTGGAACTTCGCGAAGCATTTCATCATCAAGGATATGCATCTGAAATTTGATCGCATCCGCGCCCATCGCCCTGGCGAAATGCACCATTTCTTTGGCAACAGCAAAATCACCCTGATGATTTACGCATGCTTCCACAATTACGTAGGGTGCATAGCCATCACCAATGGAGCGGTCCCCAATTTTTACAGACTGAGTCATTTCCGTGCTTCTTCCATTGCAAATAGAGCCTCTGCGACGTGGAAGTCGAAGAGCGTGTTGATATCAAAAGCTTCGTTTTCAGAAACTTCTACACCTAACCAGTCGTCTGAAACCAGACTTTCTTCTCTTATGAGATGATTTATTGAACATACATAAAGCGTACTGGATTCGTAATAAAACGGCTCACGGTCCTGTCGTCTCCGCGGTGCGTCCGGATTCAACAACACAAATTTTCCGTCAACCAATCGCCCTAAACTGGCTCGCGTCTCCTTGACCGTCACGAGAGATGTCGCCTGTTCATCGATAATAGACCGAATACATTTTGAAATCGTTTCCGGCTGTCGAAAAGGGGATGTCGGCTCCAGTACCACGACATAGTCGAACCTGGAATCCGGGCTCAATTCATCAATGGCGTGCAAAAGGGCTGTCTCGGTCTTTGCTTCAGCGGTTGCCAAGCTTGAGGGGCGGTCTATAATCCTAATCCCCTGTTCCGCCCCAACGGCTGCGATTTCATCATTGTCTGTGGACAAAACAACCAGGTCAAACTCAGGAACCTGATGAGCTTGCTCAATGGTGTGCGATAATAAGGGTTTTCCGGCAAGGTCGCGGATATTTTTTTTAGGCACACCAACCGAACCTCCACGCGCCGGTATGATGCCGAGAATTTTCTTTTCCCTGTACATTTATGAATTGGCCGGCGGCGGTACGGGCCTTGTTTGACCACTGTTGTCAGCACGCGCTGCTTTTGCAAGCCTCAAGAGACCCTCATCAATGCCTATGGTCGGATTATAACCAAAATCATTTTGAGCTTTTGTTATATCGGCGTAACTCACGCTAATTTCTTTTTCACGACCTGAAATATCCGCGTCTTTAAATTCAATTTCCAAATCACTTTTGGGAGCCAGAACATCGATTACGCGCTGGGCCAAGTCGCGAATAGAGGTTATCCCCATAGGGGCACCCAAGTTATATGTATTATTCTTGGTTTTTGGCAACTTGATAATCGCCGCGAGGCCCTTGGCAACGTCATCAGCATGGGTAAAACATCTCTTTTGACTGCCGTCACCGATTACGGTTGGTCCGACATTTTCAAGGACCTGAGAAACAAAACGGTCAATGACAAAAGGGCTGTTGTTTAGTTCACCATAAACATTGAACATTCGTGCAATTGTAAAGGAGAGGCCCGGAAATGCTTTTGCGAAGCTTCTTGTCGCCTCTTCTGCAGCAAGTTTGGTCACACCATAGCTGTTCATAGGTTTGACGCTGTCTGTTTCTTTTACCGGGTTTTGATCGGGTTCCCCATATACCGCAGAACTGGATGCCAAAACCATGTGCTTTATATTGGACGCAACACAGGCTTCCAAAACGTTATAGGTTCCATTCACATTGATATCGAAACATCGAAGCGGGTCTTCAACAGTCCGGGCCCCTTTCATGGCAGCAAGATGGACCACGTAATCACAGCCTTGCGAAGCTCGGACTACAGCCATCTTATCCAGGATACTCCCCATTTCATATGAAAAGGAGCCACTTTCAACAAGTGTCTTAAAACCTTGTTCGTATACATAATATTGTTCTCCAAGGCCAAAACCACGAACGTTGAATCCCTGTTTTACGAGTTCAAAAGAAAGTGCACGACCTAAAAGTCCTCCAGCACCGGTAACAAACACAATGGGCTTTTTCACCTATACCATCCCTGTTACAAAAATGGATATTCGCTCGGCGCCATTCCCATCTATGAGCTTTTTTCCTGCAATCGTCTGAGAGATACGTATGTCTTTCGTTGAAAGCAATAAACTTAACGAGTATTGAATATCCTCATCTGTGCACTCATTCCAATGACCGACATAGCTGGCACAACCCACTCGTTCCATAGCCATGGCAACAGGCACTTGATCATCAGTTAATGAAATTAGCATCGCTGGCACCCCAGAATAAGCAAGCTCAAACGCTGTCCCGCCAGAGCTTGAAACCGCGATATCCACATTTTGCAAAAGCAAAGCCATATCTTTAACATTCCGAAAGATTTCAATCCCGCTTTCCGCACCAAAAAACTCCACAGCGACGCCTGTATAACCGTTACCCACTATCGCCGTAATATGGTATTCAGAAGTCACTTGGCTTAACAGTCTCAAAACCCGTGCCGTCTGATCTGTTGGATCACTCCCCCCAAATGTCACGAGGATATTTTTTACCTGGTCCGATACGGTCCTATCTTGACCATAATCCAAAAACTCTTGACGCAATGGATAATATTCTGCCCCTAAACAAAACACCGCATCTGTTGAGCTTTTGTAGGGTAGCTGTTTTGCGTCTGGTGCTGAATCTATGACCAGATCACAAGGGTAGTCCTCTAACCGTTTGCCATCGTCAAACATTGCAACTTTATATCCAAGCTGTCTCAGGTGCAGAAGGTCTCTCTCCTTAACCTGATAACTATCCAAAAGGATTGGTCCATCGTCAGGATTGAGACAAGCGAGCATTTCTTCCAAGCCTATTCCTGAACCTTGCAGCATATGAGGAGAAAATCCATTATCTACAACAATTTGATCATCGCTGTCAGCCGCAACAAAGAAACGGACGTTAAACCTATTTTCCTCAACTAACTTTTTGGCAACCGCAAGGGTCCGCATAATGTGGCCATATCCAATTCGAGGATTTGCATCCGCCCGTATTGATGTGATCGGCGTCGTCATGAGAAAGTGGCGCACTCCACAATAAGCATCATGTGTTTCCCCGGACTTTGAATATGGGCCGGATAATGTTGTTACACATTCGACTGTCCAGGTTTCCCTTTTCGAGTTCACGAGCAATTACGGAGAGCGCGCTTTTATAGGCGCGCAGAATTTCGGCCATATCCGCTTCTCCCACTGCATAAGTAACGTTGTGACTGGCATTTATTAAAACACCATTCGCCAACATTTCCTGGATAAACAAGGTTTTGATGGCATCTTTTGAGCCGTTGGGATGATCTTGTATTGAGAGAACCTTCCAGGGGGCCGCCCCGATCAGGTCAATTGTACCTGATAAGCCGGCGTCTTTAATCAGCGCTCGGGCACCCTCATCTAGGGTACGCCCGGTAGCCCACAGTTTTTCAATAACGTTTTGGTTCTTTATTTTGTCAATGGTCGCTATAGCAGCTGCGATTGACATCGCCTCGCCGCCGAAAGTGCCGGAAAAGAAAATATTCTCCATCTCACTCATGACGTCTGCGCGGCCAACGATTGCCGAAATCGGCATGCCATTTGCCATTGCTTTACCAAAGGATGCGAGATCAGGTGTTACACCAAACAGTTCCTGTGCGCCTCCCAGCGCGAACCGGAACCCGGTAATAATCTCGTCAAATATAAGCAAGGCCCCATGTTTATGTGCCAGCTCCTTGACGGCCGCCAGATAACCCTCTGCTGGCTCTATCACACTCATCGGCTCCATAATGACCGCGGCAAACTCTCCGGAGCGACGGCTCAAAAGAGCGTCTAAGGCATCGATATCGTTGTAGGGAAACATCTCGGTCAATTCAGAAACGGCAGCGGGCACACCTTTGTTTCGTGTCGTCGCGCCAATGTACCAATCCTGCCAGCCATGATATCCGCAGACGGCTATTCTGTCGCGCCCTGTAAACGCACGGGCCAATCGAATGGCAGCTGACGTTGCATCCGTTCCATTTTTTCCAAAGCGCACCATTTCAGCGCACGGAACCAGATCAACCAAACGCTCGGCAAGTTCTGTTTCCAGTTTTGTCGCCAGGCTAAAGCTAATTCCCCGGCGCAATTGCTGGGTCAGGGCGGCATCGACATCGGGGTCACGATATCCAAGCACGACCGGTAACAGGCCTGACACCAAATCGATATAGCGGTTGCCATCGATATCCCAAACATGCGCACCATCACCCCATTCCAAAAACATCGGGGCTTCCGCAGGGTATTGGATATGAGATTTGCTAAACGTTTGGCTTCCCAAAGGAATCACTTTTTGCGCCCGCGCCAACATGTCATGTGAGTTTGTATAAGAGCGTTTCGATGCGCCCATCGCATACGGGCGCGCCTGTGTCATAGCCGCAGGTACCGCGGGGCGAGATGGAATTTCGCCGCTCCGTGCGATCCGCAAAACATCCAGCCACGACGGCGGCATTTCCGTTGTTGGTAATGCGCCGACAATCGCCTCCATAAACGCAAGATCATCACGCGTGTCTATTGTCCACCGCTCATCAGCAACGCCCGGTACCGGGCAACTCACCTGTTCAATTTGAAACAGCTCACGGTGACTGCGAATAAAAGGGGTCACATGCTCGACATCGAAAGTCTCGCAGGCGAGCTCGACCGTCGTTGCAAGTGTTTTAGCCGTCATCGCCTCGCAATCGAGCCCATCAGGCCAGCTTCTCGGATCCACATTACAGGCGTAGTCCGCACCACTGGCCGCGAGCGTTGCCAACACGAGGCCGCAAACAGCAGGGTCAAGCAGCGGGCAATCTGCTGTCAGGCGCAGATAAACATCTGCTTGCTCGACGGCGGCAACCTTTGCAAACCGCGCCAGCACGTTATTTTCATCACCTCGGACGCATTTTATATTTTGTTGAGCACACCAGTCGGCAATTGGGTCATCGCCCACCGTATCGCTGGTTGCGACACAAACATCCGTGACACCCGAAATGTCTTGCGCCGCTCGAACCGTCCATCCCAAAAGCGGAATGCCAGCCAGCTGCGTGAGCACCTTACCAGGAAAGCGGGTCGAGCCTGTGCGGGCCTGAATAATGGCAACGGTTTTCATTGTTGAGGAAGTTCCGCCAATTGCCTCGCCATCAAAACCTGACGCAAAATTCCGAGGGCCTCTAAACCGTCACAGGCCGGTTTCGAGCCGGTCTCAATACAGCGCACAAAATCCTTGGCTTCGCAGATATAGTCATCACTCGCATCGCCACCAAAAAGTTCACGTTCTTCCCGACCGTGAATATCAATAAAGGTCAAACTCCGCGTATCGAGATCGACCCGCATCCGACCCAACGTTCCAGCGACTTCAAATTGACGACTGCGAGGGCGGGTCACAAAATCAACATGGATAGAAGAAACAACATTCGATTTATGTTTTAAGAAAACATCCGCACAATCTTCTGAGGCGAGCTCCAGAGATCCGGTGTTTCGTGCCGAGGCGGCGATGGTTTGTGCCGGCCCCAGTAATGCGTTTGCCATATCAAACTCGTGTATGATGTCAAAAAGAACGCCGCCTGACACCGGGTCATTTGCATAGCCCTGCCGATAATCCGTATGGGGTCGCCAGTTGGGAAGATAGTCTGACATCTGGAATCGCGCCCAAAGAATATCACCGAGATTTCCGGCCGAAATAACTTTTTGAGCGGCGATCACAGCCGGATGATAACGCAGGTTAAAACCGGCAAAGACAACAAGCTTTCGCTTTTCAAAAGCTTCAAGGACTCGTGGCAAATCGATATCGGTATGCGCTAATGGCTTTTCGGCGAAGACGTGTAAATTTCGATCCAGCGCTTCTTCCAAATCATTATAATGACAACCACTTGGGCTGGCGATCACGACCGCAGAGGCTTCAACAAATACCGCTTCTCTATCAGTAGTCGCCTCAATACCATCTTGATTCGCCACTTTGCAGCGCTCGGGGTCAGGGTCATAACCACGAACTTTTATCCCGAGGCTTGCAAGATTTTTCGCATGGCGTAGACCGATGGAACCGAGACCGAGGACGGGTATTTTTATCATCTACAATAGTTATCTAGTATACTAGTAATCTATTGGGCTGCTCGGTCTTCTAGAAATTTTTCGAGGTTTCCGAGATTTACAAGATCAAATTCATCAATTTCTTCTTCCGAAATTTTTAGCTCGAACTCCTGTTCGATCTTAAAGAGAAAACTAATAAAATCTAAAGAATCCATTCCAAGGTCGTTTATAAGAGAGAGATTTGAACGAACGTCAGGATCCGTTGGAATTTCTTTTTTTACGATTTCTGTTGCAGCCTCTACAAGCTTTTCAATAGTTTTCATGTCTAATTACTTTCAATTTCAGGAAGCAGAATCATCCGAGGTTGTCGAGTCGCAAGCTCAAAACTGTACTCGCCCATGACAGGCCAACCCCAAATCCAGAAACTAAAACTCGAGCCGGGCGCTTGCCTGATTTAAACACACTCCGCTCCAATGCTATTGGAATGGTTGAAGATGTCGTATTGCCTATATCAGCCATATCAACAAACATTTTTTCCTCGGGAATTTCGAGTTTTTTTGCCAATGATTGCAACATAAATTTACTGGCTTGATGAAAAACCCAAAGATCAATTTGGTCTTTCTCTAACTCATTGCTTTTAAGGCAATGATCAATGTCTTCTGGAATTTCAGACATCATAAAGTTAAAAATCGCACGGCCATCCATGCGTAAATAGTTTTGTTCTTCATTTTTACGTGTTCCGCTGCCGGGCACAATTAGGGCTTGGTGTCGCCCCCCATCGGATCCGAAACTAAACCTACCCGGAACATATTCTCCAACGCGGGTTAGCAATGCTGCGGCAGCACCATCCCCAAAAAGCGGTGCTGTAGCCCTATCACCCGGATTCATTACTTTCGAATACGTATCTGCCGTTATAAGTAAACCATTGTTGCCTTCGTTCATTTCAAGAAAGCTTGTGATAATAGAAAGCCCGTATACAAACCCCGAACAACCCAGCGAAACATCAAATACGGGAACAGTGGTCGGCAAATCAAGAATTTCATGAACTAATGCTGATGTATGCGGCAAACAGTAGTCGGGTGTTTGAGTAACAACAACTAGGGCATCTAGATCGGCAGGGTTGATATCATTTGTCTGCAGGGCCTTACGTGCTGCTGCGGCACCCAGAGTAGAAGCCGTTTCACTCTGGCTTGCGCGCCGGCGCTCGTTAATTCCAAGTTTTTCGGTTAAAAATTCTTCGTCAAACCCATACTTTGCTACGAGGTCCTTGTTTTTAACACGATTTGCTGGCAAATGCGAAGCAATATGTGAAATTCCGATAGAGTTCTTTGACGACATCAGTTAGCTAGGATCCGATTGCACTGAATAGGTAAATTTGAACACGGAACCTACCCAGTTATCAGAAATGACTTCATTAAGAATATACAATCTTTGACCAAGCATTCTAGCTGAGAGGTTATCCACGACAACAAGCCCCCGCCCACTTTTAATTGACTGAGGAATCGTTAAACCCTCAACCTGCACAATTTCGACGACAGGCACATTCGGATTATCCTGATAGGTAGCCAAAATCAACTTCTTTTGTATATCAACAATCGACCTCAATAACCCTAACCGATCACCCCAAGTTGCCTGCGCGGTACCAGAGTAATCCTCAAGCAAGTTGATATTGGTTAATTCAAACGCGTCTCGGTCCCTATATTCTTTAACAGGGTTAGACTCTTGAGGACAAAAACATCCATTAACCCGTCTTCCATCACTAAGGCTACCCGATAGAATACAGGCTGCTCCCTCTATGTCCATTGATCCTTCATCGCCAATCAATACCCGAACGTGACCATTACAATCTGTTTTCCGGACAAACTTCGCAGTATCAACAAATAATTCGACCTCAGATGACACCAAGGCAGCGTCATGAACGCAATCTGAAATAAACTCCAGTATAGCAATCCCTTGGATATACGATCTACCACCAACTAACGAAAAATTTGTGGTATAAGCTCTTTGTTTCATGTTCTTACGACTACCAATATAGACCATACAGCTTAAAACAATTCATACCAAACGCATTTTTCAGGTTATCGCTTATCGCTATTCTGATAAGCACCAAGTCCTTGTTTATTATCGCGCAAGCAGTCCGAAATCGGGTTGACAACGACAGATCACAAGATATCGGAAAAGACTTTTACAGGCTTTTTAACATTTTCGCCCAAAATAACCACCATACGCCACTCGTTTTAGCGTGGGATTTCGCCCAATAATTGCGCGCTGCCTGCACTTCTGACCCTTGCCACCATGCCTGCACATCAACCGCAATTTCGTTGACTTTCTCTGCCGCAGCAATTGCATCAGTAAAAAGAATTCCAGCATTTTCCAGCGCGGCAAACTGTGGGCTGGCCTCCGGTGCTATATGCCATTGTTCGGCAGGCCAATAACAAATTGTAGGGACGTTTGCAGCGAGTGCGATGTGGAGAGTCGTTCCCGGATTATCAAGAACGAGTAATCTGCACTTCAGAAGTGGTGTTTGCAGCGAGCCATACAAGAACGTTAGCTCTGGGAGCCTTTTCTCTAGATAACCAATCTCGTCAAGATCTAGGGGTGCCCTCATATATGGCCGATATAGGACAGCATTCTGAATCTGCGTCTCTAGTGTCTTTATAAACAGAACCTTATCTCGTCGAACCCGTGGAATGTAGTTTATGTCTCTCAAATATCGATCCGGGTTTAATTGCTGAGTCGTGCCAACGAAAATCACGGCATTAGTTTTCTGTTTATGGCGATTTTGTATTCGACTTAACATCGGACTGCAAACCGGGACAAAATTCCCCTTACACGAGCCTTGTTTTAGCCAACCCCATGTCAGAAAACGTGCTGCCGCCATGTATTCAGTGATTTCTGCTAAATAAGGCGGATACAAAGTTCCATAAGAGGCTCCTCCATGCTGAAGTCGGACAATCCGTTCACCTGCCTGAATTGCATGGCCTAAGATATAATTACTTTGTTCGTTATGAATAGACGGGGAAGTTACAAAAAGGCGTCCGGGATGGTAACGAAACTTCTGCGCTTCACGGTTGTGATCTACAAACCCCATATTAAGACTGGCAATTGCAGTGTTTTTTATGACCGTATCTAATACGTTCATAAAAGTTGGAGAAAATACATTAGGATATTCTTTTTCTATCCCTATTAAGTGATTGTTTTTAATGTTATTTTTTCTAGGAAGTAGACAAACATATAATGAAAAAAGGAGAGACCCTAGCCTTCCAACACCTGGCGTATGCGAAAACGGCATCCGTCCCATAAGGTTCCGAAGCAGCTTCGACAAGCGGCTTTTATTTATTGTTTCATGAGCAAGAATATCTTGATTTGCATCTCCGACAACATATTCCACAATCCAGTTTTCAGGAATCATTGCCTCAAAACAGAGAGAAAATAGCCAAAAATCAAAATGCTTAGAGCGACGCATATGGTTCATGAATTCGACGGTGTTGCCATAATTAATTGTATGACTTTCTGAATTAGCCATCACTTGGACTTTTATAGGGCCCAGCCCAAGACGTTTAATCGTTTTTTCCAAATGAACCCAACGTCGCCACGTCGCCAGAATAATACTGCTTAGCCAAGGCCCCAAAATTATCCACCAAAATGAAACCGAGTACTGAACGCTATGTCGCTCGTTCATGATTGGAACAAGTTTACCAATATAATACTTAAACAATGTCAAACAATCTGCCATAGCGGCATCAATCTCTGCTCGTGTTTCAAATGCCGCGCTGAAAGTCTGCTTTTCCCACTCGGGATAAGCATCATCTGAATCGATGAAACACCACGGGCCCATAACATGATCGACACTAGGGTCATAAGTTTCATCAATTCTTGATAAGAATAACTGTGGTATCTGCTTGTCTTGGTTTACCATATATTTGGCTTATATCCGTTTACTATCAGAGATTGAGGAAAGATAAGCATCGACTTCTGTTTGAATAGCTGTTTGAACAGCTTCAACAATCGAAACCTCCGGCACCATTCGCATCAATTCAAGCAAATTGTTTTTCCCCGGCCAGTAACAACCCCCTCGGTTTTCTTTTATCTTTAAATACTCGCATAGGAGACAAGACGTTATCACGGTATTTGACACTTTATGGCCCTTGCGAAATGCGTTACGTAAAATACCTTCTGGGCGAAAACCAAATAGAACTTGGTATCGCTGCCAGCGTTCAAGTTCGACGGCTTGATTCCCCCATACCCGCTCCAAACCCATGTTTTCAAACGCATGCTCCGTAATAAGGGCTTTGGCTTCAAGGCTGTGAAATATTATATCTCTAGATGTACTGCGATCCCCAATAACCAAAGCAACATGCCCTGATTTATTTTTTCCGTTAATTCCACTAAGCGAAACAATTCCAGTTACTTTTTCAGAATGTTTTGGTTTTACCATTAACGCCAAACGGTCTGAATTATCGGACATCATTTCTTCTAAAAATCGTCTCTGGTTCTCACGTGTATTTGGATAAGCGCCCTGATCCAACCAACGAGTTGTTTTCGGATCATTGAACCAGCGATGCCACCCATCATCAATCGCTCTTTCAGACGGAAAAACGAGGTCAACGGTCTCGCCTGCAATAAATACTTCGTGTCGAGATTCGGTCATAAGATGTCGTATCCACTCAATGACATATATCTGTTATGCTCTCACAAACTCGCTGTATATCATCTTCCTTCAGCCTTGGAAAAATTGGCAAACTCAAACAGCGGTTATAATAAGTTGCGGCGCCGAGTAACGCGCCGGTGTCGGATGCCTCTTGATAATAGGGTTGCGTATGAACAGGGATATAATGTACCTGACTTCCAATACCCGCAGCTTTCATCAATGCCATAACACGAGCCCTGCCGCCAGGCACTTCATCAAAATTGATGAGTAACGGATATATGTGCCAGGCAGGTAGACAGGTATTAACGCGTCGAATGGGCAATACTGTTCTCTGGCTGCTCGCCAACGCATTATCATAATACTCCGCAACTATCCGACGTTTCGACACAAACTCATCAAGCTTCGTAAGCTGACTTGCGCCAAGCGCGCAATGGATATCACTTGCGCGATAATTGAAACCCAGGTCTTGGAATTCATAGTACCACGGCTTGTTGGCACCATCCGGATCGACAAAATGTTCAGCACGACGCTCAATTCCATGGTCACGAAAGTGCCGAATGCGATCCGCAAGCGTCTCGTCCTGGCATGTTAACGCTCCGCCTTCGCCCATTGCAATTGTCTTAACGGGGTGGAATGAGAAAATGGAAATATCGGAAAACGCACAACTTCCAATCGGAATAACGGTACCGTCCGAGCCAATGTATGATCCGCCGAGCGAATGACACGCGTCCTCGACAATGGCGAGATCTCGCGAGCGCGCCAACCGGGAAATCGCCTCCATATCAGGCGCTTGGCCATTGAGATGGACCGGGAACACCGCCCTCACATTCTTGTTTTTTGAACGCTCCAGGGCCTCTTCCAATTGCGGCACTTCCATCAAACCGGTTTGCGGGTCAACGTCGGCAAATATGACATCTGCGCCCACATAGCGCGCCGCGTTTGCCGTCGCAACGAATGTAATTGTTGGCACGATTACGGCGTCTCCAGGACCGAGGCCCAATGCTAAAGCAGCAAGGTGCAAAGCTGCCGTACCGGAACTGACGGCAATCGCATGCCCGTTTCCTGTCGCTGCAGACAACCGATCTTCAAATAGTTTTACAGCGGGGCCCGTCGTTAACCAATCACCTCTTAAAACTGCGGTAACAGCGGCAATGTCATCTTCGTCGATCGATTGCCGACCATAGGGCAAAAAACTCATGTGGCGCTCGCTATTAATCGGACCTGTGTCATTATTTATCGATCATCTCACGCAAAGCATCAATACTGAGCCATTCAGTATTGGTGTCGCTCGAATATCTGAAGTCTTCTGCGACGGGAGTGCCGTCTTCCCCCGCCAATGGTAGCCGAGTCCAGCTCTTGAACGATGGCGTTATTACATAGCGATCTTCAAGTTCAAAAGTGGTCCGCGCATCGTCCTCGGTGATCATAATTTCGTGGAGCTTTTCGCCCGGGCGAATACCAACCGTTTTTTGAGCGACCCCAGGACAAATGGCTTCCGCTGTATCGGTAATCTTCATGCTTGGTATTTTTGGCACAAAGATTTCGCCGCCTTTCATCATCTCCAACGAACTCAGAACAAACTCAACCCCTTGATCAAGGGTAATCCAGAAACGCGTCATTCTGGGATCGGTTATCGGAACTTCACAGGCGCCTTGCTGAACCAGTTTCTGAAAGAAAGGAACAACACTACCCCGCGACCCGATAACGTTGCCATAGCGAACGACCGCAAATTTTGCACCATCCGTTGCACTTAAATTGTTCGCTGCCACAAAGATTTTGTCGGATGCGAGCTTGCTAGCCCCATACAAGTTTGCTGGACTAGAGGCTTTATCCGTCGATAGCGCGATCACTTTTTTAACACCTGCCCTAATTGCCGCATTCGCAACATTTTCAGCGCCCATCACATTAGTACGGATACATTCGAAAGGGTTGTACTCTGCCGTCGGAACCTGTTTCAAGGCAGCTGCGTGGATGACATAGTCAATGCCGCGCATTGCAGTCTCCAACCGGTCCACATCACGAACATCACCGATGAAATACCGCATAGACGGCCCGCTCAATCCGTCCTCTGTATATTGCATTTCATATTGTTTGAGTTCATCACGGCTAAAGACGACAACACGACCCAGCTTATATCGACTTAGGATCGAGCGAATAAACGCCCGGCCAAAGGATCCAGTTCCGCCCGTTATGAGAATGTTTTTTCCGTCTAGCACGATTTATGATCCTAAATGTTAGTTTGGGGGATCCCGTGAAACTTTAGGTCAAGCATTCGGTGATGACCCTCTTTCCCCACGCTACCGCAGTCCGGGTGAAATGACTTCAACCGACTGCCTTGCTCGTTGCGCCTCTGTTTGTTAGCCGGCTGCTGCGACTTTTTCCAAAGGTGTTTTTAGTTTAACTTCCCGCCCCATTAGGTTGAGAAGCAGTGTCACTCGACCCTGTTCATCCAAGTGCTCAAATTTACCAATCAAGTCACCGAACGCCGGGTCTAAAATTTGAATCTGATCGCCCTTCTTAAAGGGTGAAACCTTATTAAAATCGACAAGCCCTTTTTCGTTTTCTCGAGCCCGCAATGATTCGACCACGCCGTCCGGCACTTCTACCGGGCTGTCTCCCTGACAGACCAGATATGAGACGCCGACCGTTGAATGAATGGCCCGCCACCTTTGCGCCCGAATGTCCATGCCAACGAAGATATAGCGCGGAAACAAAGGCGCAGAGACCCAGTCAACCTTGCGCGCATGACTGCGCCGTTTTAAGTACTTTGGCATGTAAGCATTGAAGCCTTGCCGCTCTAGATGCCGCAGCGCCTTATGCTCGCCATTTGGCTGGGTATGAACGGCGTACCACTGGCTCATGACAAACCCACACGACCATCCGAGGGGCCAGATATATTCAGAATATCCGGCGCAAAGACCCGCGCTTCAGACAACAATCCAACCATTTTGTCATAACCAACCTGTGACTGGCCCAAATCCGTAATTACAACGGCATCAACTGTGTCCAGCTGCTCAAAACTGGCAACAACGGGTGCTCCAGAATAGCTTTTTAGCGCAGAAGAAGAATCAATAACACCTACAATCTCTATGTCCGCATTCGCTGCAGACAACACAGCGATCTCGGCAATATCTGTCAGGCCATGCAGGGCCACTCGGTTCCAGCCACGCGATTTGCATGTCTCAAAGATTTCCGCGCATTGCCGTTTGGTAACCCGAAAAAACTGGAACCCTTGCGTCACATACTCCGCTGTCAGGCGACTTTTTTCAGAGAACCCTTGCGGTGTCAAATAATAGGCATATCGGTTCGCAGGCGCTTGCTTGACCTTGATCAGGCCCTTTTTTATGCAGCGCTTCAGATAGGAATTTGTTAAACCCAAGGCAATTCCCAGATCTTTTGATACGGAGCGTTGAGTAACCCGGGAGTTATCATGCACGGCATTCAAAACGCCAAGGGTAATCTCAGTTTCTTCACTCAAGCTGACCTCCCCCTCAAGCGGTTTATAGATCCAGATCGCCGGTTCGTGACCCGACAGCAAAGCGCATAGTGTTCACGCCGCGAACACTAGCGTGTTCGTGCCGTGAACGTCAACAGAATAATTTTCACCTAAACAATTGAGACTCGGTGCTTTTTGATCTCTTTCGGCTGAACTAGCATTCGGGTAATTTTTGCAAACGCGAGCAGATCTTATGCGTAAAGAGAGTCGTCCACGTTTGAAACGCCTGAAAAAAACAAAGCCCCCAGAGGTATCCCTGGGGGCTTTGACTGGAGCGGGCGATGAGATTCGAACTCACGACTTCAACCTTGGCAAGGTTGCGCTCTACCCCTGAGCTACGCCCGCATCACACTTTGCGTTTTTAACCCAACCTTTTTAGGCACAGGTCAAAGGGGTATCCTTCTTTTTCAAAGGCGGGCCGATCATACGAATTGCTTGGCGCTTTGCAAGCGCCATTTATAAAAAAAATTTGAGCCTTTTTTACCAAGGATTTCAAGCCTTTGCTTGAGCCTTACAGGCGTGCGCGGTAGTATCCGCTCCATGAAAAATACCCGAGAAACTCTCTTTGAACGGCTGCACGCCCTAAATATTATGAGCCGCACCGTTGATCATCCTCCGGCGTTCACGGTTGAAGAGGCAAAAACCCACCGAGGCGACCTGCCGGGTGCGCATGCAAAGAACCTGTTCTTAAAGGATAAGAAGGGAACTCTTTGGCTCGTGGTGTGCCTGGAGGATCGCGAGATAAATATGAAAGAGCTGAAAACTCGCATTGGCTCCGCCCATTTGTCTTTTGGCAAACCAGACTTGCTAATGGAGGTTTTAGGTGTTGAGCCCGGATCAGTGTCACCTTTCACCTTAATTAATGACACCGAGCAGCGGGTTCGCGTTGTTCTGGACCGGGAAATGATGGATCATGACCCCATGAACTTCCATCCCCTCGAGAATACCGCGACCACACAAATTTCACCACAAGACTTATTATCATTTATCGCATCATGCGGCCATGCACCGGAGATTTTGGATCTATAAGTGGATGAGACGTGCATCTTGTACTCGAACCCTTTAGGAACCATCTAAAGATTTGGCCGCGCAAGGAAGACAAGAGGTTAATTGCATTATGGAATACAAAATGAACCCGGACGGGACAATGGCCCCACAGACCGCGCATGAAAATGCAGCACCACAATCCGGCGGAATTTATATGGAACCCAGCCTGGACGCCCCAACCGCCGGGCCGGCTTCAGGCGGCGATCTCATAAAAGACGTGACCATAGCGACATTCATGGTCGACGTGATTGAAGAATCTAAAAAACGGCCGGTTATTGTTGATTTTTGGGCACCTTGGTGTGGACCCTGCAAGACCATAGGTCCTGCGCTTGAAAAGTCAGTCAAAAATGCAGGCGGCTTGGTAACCCTTGCGAAAATTAATGTTGATGAGAACCAGGAGATTGCTGCGCAAATGCGTGTTCAATCGATACCAGCCGTTTTTGCCTTTAAAGACGGTCAACCCGTTGACGGTTTCACGGGCGCGGTACCGGAAAGCCAGATCAAGGGATTCATCGAAAAGTTGCTTGGCGACGCCAAACCCCCCATCGAAGCCGCATTGGAACAGGCCAAGGCGGCTCTTGACGCCGGGGATGGCCAAATGGCCTCAGACATTTATCGGCAAATACAGGCCCATGATCCTGAAAATATGGAGGCCTTGGGGGGGGTTATTCGGTCTGCAATGGCGATGGGCGATTTGGCTATGGCACGAGAGATTGTCGACAGTCTGGATGATGCTTACAGACAGAAACCTGAAATCGCATCAGCCGTTTCTGCCCTTGAATTGGCCGAAATGGGGGCCAGCACGGGCGACCTTGGTAAGTTCGAAGCAGCCCTCGCCGCCAATGAAAATGATCATCAGGCGCGCTTTGATCTGGCCTGCGCTTTGTCAGCCGAAGGGCGAAATCAGGACGCCGTTGATCATTTATTGGAGTTGATTAGCCGCGACCGGGCCTGGAACGAAGAAGCGGGTCGGGTCCAATTGCTGAAAGTTTTTGAAGCTCTGGGTCCCACCGACCCTGTCGTTGCTGATGGGCGTCGCCGACTGTCCTCTGTTCTGTTCTCCTAGACTGGCAGGGCACATATGAAAACCGATCAGGATTTGCCGACGGAGTTCCCGATATTTCCGTTAACCGGTGCGGTTTTATATCCCTACACGCGAATGCCTCTCAACATTTTTGAGCCGCGGTATTTGAGTCTGGTTGATGCCGTGCTTGCCGGGTCACGGTACATGGGCATGGTTCAGCCCCGTCAATCGACAACCGAGACCGTTGCCAATGATGGCGATATTTACGATATTGGCTGTCTAGGTCGTTTGACCGCATTTGCCGAGGCCGACGATGGGCGTTATGTCATCACCCTGACAGGGGTTTGCCGATACAAGGTTATTCGCGAGCTTCCTTTAAAAGACGGCTACCGTCGGATCGTTGCCGACTACAGCATGTTCAAAACGTCAGTGCCCCCGCAGGAGGGTGCGACTTATGACCGAACCTGTTTTATGAAGACGTTATCGGCCTATCTGGGCAAACTGGGAGCCGAGCAGAACCAGCAGTCGTTTGAGCACGCCAATGATCAAGCGTTGATAACAGCCGTTGCCATGTCAGCCCCATTTTCGCCCAGTGAAAAGCAGGCGATACTGGAATGTATTGATCTTGAGGATCAGGCAGAAATGGTGCGCTCCATTATGGAGATGTCGGCCTACGACAAAAAAGACGACGACGGACCAAGCGTCCGACACTAAATCTGGCGACGAAAAGGATAGAGATCATGACAAGTCATAGCGTTGACCCAAAACTGTTGGAAATACTGGTTTGTCCGGTCACCAAAGGAAGCCTTGATTATGACCGCGAGCACCAGGAGTTGATAAGTAAATCAGCCGGGCTGGCGTACCCCATCCGGGATGGAATCCCGATTATGTTAATTGACGAAGCACGCGCCCTTGAGGATGAAACGGGCGAGGCCCAGAAATGAGCGACCGCTTTTCAAGCCAGCACACGCCAACAGAAATTCGCGTCAAACGCGAGGAAAAAACCCTGGAAATTGATTTTGACGACGGTAGCTCCTTTTCCCTGCCGGCAGAGCTTTTACGGGTCGAAAGCCCGTCGGCGGAAGTCCAGGGCCATGGGCCGGGTCAAAAGACAGTTGTGGCCGGACGTCGGCATGTGGGGATCATGGATGTGGAACCGGTTGGAAATTACGCCGTTCGGCTCAAGTTTGATGACCTGCACGATACTGGCATTTTTTCTTGGCAAACCCTGTACGACTATGGCACACGGAAAGACGAACTGTGGGATGCCTATCTGATGGCATTGACTGCTCAAGGGCTCAGTCGGGACCCTTAAACAACACTTTCCACTATAATTTAAAATCAAGTTTATAACCTGTTAGGAGGACGATAAGAATGGACGTTAAAGGTAAAAAAGCAATCGTATTTGGTGGCACATCCGGAATTGGATTGGCAACATCGAAACGTTTGGCGGCCCTGGGGGCTGATGTGATTGCGGTCAGCCGGAGCCCGGAAAAAGCCGGTGATGTACCGGAAGGAATTTCCCTGAAAAAGTGTGACGTTCTGGATCGGGATGCCCTGCAAGCCCTGTTTGCTGAATGTGCGCCGTTTGATATTCTCATCAGTGCCGCAACCGGTGGCAGCCGCGCATTCGGTCCCTTTTTAGAAATGGATATGGACGGCTATCAGGCTTCCTTCGACAAATTATGGGGATACGCCAACGTTGTGCGTTTTGGCGCTGCACATCTTAACGAAGGTGGTTCTGTCGTCTTGGTTAGCGGAATTCCTGCCCGCAACACCCGCCCGGGTCAGGTCGCTCTGGGATCTGTTGGCGGTGCGGTTGAAGCGCTTGTGCGTTCGCTGGCGAAAGAAATGGCGCCAAAACGTCGGATCAACGTCGTTGCTCCGGGCACCATTGACACACCCATCTTTTCTGGAGAAGGCGAAGAGCGGGTTGAGTTTTATAAAAAAGCAACGGCAAACAACCTCATTCCGCGCGCCGGGACACCAGATGAAGTGGCTCAGGGAATTGTCTTTATGGTTGAGAATGACTTCGTCACCGGAACGACCATCGATGTTGATGGCGGCTGGGTCCTAACCTAAAAACACGTAGCACATACTCTGTAGAAAGGTGTCCCGGATAAAGACGGGGCACCTTTTTTTACAGCCGCTCACCTCGCATAAGTCTCGGCAACTGACCTGTCTCACCCATTGCATGGCGCATAAACACTTTTTTCAAGGCAGGCATTTTGTCGACGCTCGCCATGCCGATATCGCGTGCCAGCCTCAGGGGCCGAATATTATTTGAAAAGAGGCGGTTCAAAAGATCCGTCGCAGCCAACATCATCGTATTATCAAACCGTCGCCATTGTTCATAGCGGTCAAGCGTTGCGCGTCCACCCAAATCGCGGTTGTCTCGTTTCGCTTCGACCAGAACTTCTGCCAGCACCGCAACATCACGCAACCCCATATTCAGACCCTGCCCCGCAATGGGATGCATGCCGTGGCTGGCATCACCAATAAGTGCCAAGCGCTTAGCCGTGCAGGTCTCTGCATATTGCAAACTCAGAGGATAGGACCAGCGCGGTCCGAAAATCTCGGTTTTTCCAAGAAAACTGCCGATCCTCTGATCAAACTCAAACTTGAACTCATCATCGTCCAGACCCAGCATAAGGTCTGCAAGATCTTGACGTTCCGTCCAAACGATAGAAGCGACGTGCCCCAAACGGTCAGGATCATCTCCGTTCAAGGGTAAAATTGCAAAAGGGCCAGCCGATAAAAAATGTTCGTGAGCAACAAAATTGTGGCTCTTCTCCAGGCGCACAGAACATACAATTGCGGTTTGGTGATAGGACCAGTGAGTCAGCCTTATCCCCGCCTGATCTCGGATTGAAGAACGTCGGCCTTCAGCCGCAATAATGACCTGTGAAGACAGAACCTGCCCATCTTCGAGCAGAACCTCAACGCCTTCATCCGATCGGGCGACGTTCTCAATTTTAGCCGGTGCCATCAGACGAATTGATTGCAACTCGTCCATACGCTCCATCAGGGCCCGCCGCATATGGCGGTTTTCAACCATAAACCCAAACGGTTCGTCTCCAATGTCCGTATGATCATAGTGCAGGAAAAACAGCGATGGGCCATCGGTCACTCGAATGTCCTGTATGGGCGCCGGGTCTTTACCCAGCTTGGCCCAAACACCCGTCGACATCAGAACCCGCTGTGTCGCCAAGGCAATAGCCGAGGCCCGACCGTCAAATTTTCCATCAAGACTGTCCCGCAGGTTCATTTGGTCGACGACGATGACATCCAGACCGACCTCTGCCAGGGCAATGGCTTGTGCGGCCCCGACCAATCCGCCGCCAACGATGACCACATCGCTTTGTAAGTCAGGTGTTTGTTGATGGAAATTTTCCATGAAAAACCTATTTCTGTTTTGCATAATTTTTAATCATTACAACAATATGGCTAAAAATTAGGCTTTTGTGCGTAACGTAAAAACACTTAAACGCCATCATTATAATTATAATTTATTGATAAATAAGGATAAATCAAGTTTCGCAAAAACTGGCACAGTCCTTGTAATAGGGAGTCGTACGAACGGCCAGAAACGGTTCTGGGCGATAGGAAAGTATGCGAACCGAAATCTGATTTTTAAATACAGGTTTAAAGGGTTTGCATTGAAAAAAGGGGATTATGCAGATGAAGCTCATAATGGCTGTCATCAAACCTTTCAAATTGGAAGAGGTCCGCGAAGCCCTGACGCCCATGGGTGTTGAAGGCATGACCGTCAGCGAAGTCAAAGGCTTTGGACGGCAAAAAGGACAAGCTGAAATTTACCGTGGCGCAGAGTACACGGTTAACTTCCTGCCAAAGGTTAAAATTGAAATTGCTGTCGACGATGATATCGCCGAACAGGTCGTCGAAGCGATTACCAAAGCGGCGCAAACGGGTAAAATCGGAGACGGTAAAGTGTTCGTCTACAACCTGGACAAAGCCGTACGCATTCGTACTGGCGAGACCAACTCAGACGCGCTCTAGAAAGGGAATTTCTTAATGTTAGTTTCTACAAAATTAAAACGGGCTTTGCCGGCTGTCATTGCAGCTCCCTTGGTCCTGGGTCTTTCGACTGGAGACGTCCGTGCTGAAGTCTCCAGCGAAACCGCTTATGTTCTCAACACCTTTTCGTTCCTGGTGCACGGGTTCCTGGTAATGTTGATGGCGGCCGGGTTCGCGATGCTTGAATCCGGTCTGGTTCGCTCCAAGAACACGGCAACGATCTGCTTGAAAAACATAGCTCTCTACTCAATTGCCGGAATCATGTTCTATCTGGTTGGCTATAATCTGATGTACGTCGATGTTCCCGAAGGCGGGTTTATGGGCTCTTTCAGTTTCCTTTATAATCCGGGTGAAGCGGAACTTGCGTTGCTCGGTGCTGAAGAAGCAACAGCAGAGCAACTGGCAGCTGTCACGGACGCCGGATACTCCGTCGCTTCCGATTGGTTCTTCCAGATGGTCTTTGTAGCGACAGCTGCATCTATCGTTTCTGGAACAGTTGCTGAGCGTATTAAAGTCTGGCCATTCCTGATTTTCGTGGTCGTCTTGTCTGCCATTATCTATCCCATCCAGGCGTCCTGGGTCTGGGGCGGTGGCTGGCTCGATGCCATGGGCTTTACCGATTTCGCCGGATCAACTCTGGTTCACTCAGTCGGTGGCTGGTGTGCATTAACCGGTGCAATCATTCTTGGTGCACGTAAAGGAAAGTTTGGCCCAGACGGCCAGGTCAACCCAATCCCGGGTGCTAATATGCCACTCGCAACCTTGGGCACATTTATCCTGTGGTTTGGCTGGTTCGGTTTCAACGGCGGTTCTCAATTGGCGTTGGGTTCAGCTGCCGATGCGACGATGATGTCCATTGTTTATGTGAACACAAACTTGGCAGCAGCTGGCGGCGTTGTCGCAGCAATGATCCTGACGCAAATCCTTTACAAGAAAGTTGATTTGTCGATGGCATTGAACGGGGCACTGGCTGGTTTGGTCGCGATCACTGCGGGTCCAGATCTTACCAACCACCTGACTTCGACCATCATTGGTGCCATTGGTGGGGTCCTGGTTGTGATTTCTGTACCGCTTTTGGACAAGTTGAAAATTGACGATGTTGTTGGTGCCATTTCGGTTCACTTGGTCGCTGGCATCTGGGGCACACTCTGCGTCGGTATCTTTGGTTCCGGTTCGGTTATGACCCAGTTGATCGGTATTGCTGCAATCGGCGCATTTGCCATTGTCGCCAGCACCATCGTCTGGTTAATCCTTAAAGCCACCGTTGGCATTCGGATAAGCGAAGAAGATGAGCATAGCGGTTCTGATATGGCTGAGTGCGGGATGGAAGCCTATCCTGAATTCGGCAGAGGATCACAAACGCTTTAATTATCTTCCAATAATACTGTCTCAAAACTTGAGGGCCGGATGCTTTTTTTCCGGCCCTTTTTCTTTGCCATCTTATGATCATATAGGGTAATCAAGGGGACCTCTTATTCAGCCTTAAAGGATGCCCGATGACCAGTACCCCTCCACGTACCGTAAAACTTGCTCCAATTGATAACGTTGTTATGGCAATAGATCCTGTTTCTGCAGGACAGACTCTTGAAAATAGTGCCGTCAAGGCGACCGGGGACATTCCAGCCGGACATAAAGTTGCAACCAGTGAAATTGCCCTTGGTGGGGAGATTACCAAGTTTGCCCAAACGATCGGCTTTGCGACCCGTGCCATTCATCCAGGCGATCACATCCACAGTCACAATTGTGAATTTCAAATGTTCGAGCGCGATTACCAGTTTGGCACGAACTTACGCGATACCAAATATTTTCCGGCAAATGAACAAGCAACGTTTGAGGGTTTTCGACGGGCCAATGGCAAAGCCGGGACCCGGAATTATATTGGCATTCTAACATCCGTGAACTGCTCGGCGACAGCGGCCAAAATGATCGCTCAGGAAATCAATAATTCCGGCATTCTTGCCGATTACCCAAATGTGGATGGTGTCGCTGCTTTTGTCCATGGTACCGGCTGCGGCATGGCAGGCGATGGAGAGGGGTGGGGCATCCTGCAACGCACCCAGTGGGGCTATGCCCAACACCCAAACTTTGCTGGTATTTTGATGGTGGGTCTGGGCTGTGAGGTGAACCAAATTCCTTTTTTGCTGGATGCTTACAATCTCGAAATCGGCGAGACCTTCCAAACCCTTGTCATTCAGGAAGAGGGCGGCACGCGCAACACTATTGCCGCCGGTGTCGAACGCATTAAAGCTATGCTGCCGCTTGCAAATCAGGCAACACGCGAAACCATTCCCGCCTCTGAACTCACCCTTGCCCTTCAGTGCGGCGGGTCAGATGGTTATTCGGGCATGACGGCCAACCCGGCACTCGGAGCGGCTGCTGACTTGCTGGTTCGTCATGGCGGCACAGCAATACTGTCAGAAACTCCAGAGATATATGGTGCGGAGCATTTACTTACGCGCCGGGCCATCAACGAAAAGGTTGGGCAAAAACTGGTGGACCGTATTCACTGGTGGGAAGACTATGTGGAACGCAATAGCGGCAGTCTTGATAATAATCCGTCACCCGGCAACAAAGCCGGCGGCCTGACAACCATTCTGGAAAAGTCATTGGGAGCCGCTGCCAAAGGCGGCACGACCAATCTGACCGGTGTCTATAAATATGCCGAAATGGTTGATACCAAGGGGTTTGTCTTCATGGATAGCCCTGGTTATGACCCGGCCTCAATAACCGGTCAGGTAGCTTCCGGCGCCAACCTTGTATGTTTCACGACAGGACGCGGGTCCGCGTTTGGGTTTAAGCCAACACCTTCTATTAAACTGGCCACAAATTCGACGATGTATAATCACATGTCCGAAGATATGGACATTAATTGTGGGCCGATTGCGGAAGGCATCGTCAGTGTCGAGGAAAAGGGTGAGGAAATTTTTAACTACCTGCTTGATATTGCCAGTGGACGCCAATCGAAATCAGAAGAGCTTGGATACGGTGACAACGAATTTGTGCCCTGGCTTGTTGGCGCCGTCATGTAGGACTGGCTCCGCTTGGCACTGTTATTAACGAAGGCTCCCGATAGGCTTTAAGCTAGAGCTTCAATCGTTCCCGTGATGACAGTGAGGGGGCGGCTGACGTGTCTTCCTTGATCATTTGCCGGTTGTTCGGAAGAACATAGGCTTCTGATGCACATTGTCGCTTGGCAACCGGCTTAGAGTCCCAGGACCGGGCAGCGGCGACAAGTATTTGGCCGAGGACCTGTGGTTTAATAAAATAGGTAATCATCATCTCTCCCTTGTTTGGTTGCAGTGACTTCCGCACGATCCGGATATGTCTGCTCGTTCATAAAAAACGATTGTAACGTAATCGTAATAAAAATTGCATGGCAGCTGATTTTGACTGGCTCGGCTGCCATCAGACCGTCCAGGCGCTGGCGCCCAAGACGGGTAATTTCAAGTGGGGCATCTGCAGCCATCAAATTATTCTGAGCCTGGCGCAGGTACTTCAGTCCTAACGCCCGGTTAATGGTGATGCGCAAGACATCGGATGTCGGCTGCCATGCCTGTGGCGCAAGGGAGCGAGCCGCTTCTATGAGGGCCTTGGCAGAAAGCGACTCTTTGTTGGCAACACCCAGTATGGCGAGGGTCGAATTTGGATCCGATAATGTTTCATCGATAATCACAGAACATCCCTTCTTTGTTAAGAATGATTATCATCTACGATAACCACCAAACCCAATTAATGCAAATGATAATCATTCTTATTTAAAATTGACGTTAATTCCTCCAAATTGTTAAGCACTTTTAAAGACATACGGCGTAATCAAGAAGGATGGCACAGGTACTTAATTTACTTGGTGGCGGTAAAATCCTGCCTCCTGGCGGACACGATTTCCTCAGAAACCGTGCGCGCGAAATTCTTGGTATGGCGATGATTGCAGGTGCGATCTGGTCGTCTATTGCGATTCTTGGTTATTCAGCTGGCGACCCGTCGCTCAACAGTGCCGGCATGGTAGAGCCGTCAAACCTGCTTGGTATTTCTGGCGCCATTGCCGCTGACCTGTTCCTGCAGTCTTTGGGCTTCGCCTGCTTTGTCCCCGTCATAACCTTGTTTGTCTGGGGCGGGCGATTGTTGCGTGCAAAACCAATTCATCATGTGACAATGCGGTTTCTGGCTTTGCTCGTTGCCGCACTCTTTTATGCCATGACATTAAGTGCGTTGCCGGTCAGCGAAGATTGGCCGCTGATGACACGCATGGGCGGATTTATTGGAACTCTTTTACTGGACAACCTGGTCCAGTGGGAACCGTTCGCAAAGAGCGGTATTTCAATGCTTCTGATCGCGATCACCACAGGGTTTCTTGGTGCGATTCTTTGGATAACGGCCATGGGCTTAAGTCGCCAAGATTGGAAGCGTACCGGCGTCGCACTTGTCAAAGGCATTCGCATGGCCCGCAATATCGCGCCCGGTGCCAGGGCTCTTGTGAAACGTGGTCAAACGCTGGGTCAGAAGATCATCCCCACTTTCCAGAAATCCACTGCGGAAAGTGACGTTGTAAAGAGGCCTGCAGATAACGATCCGATCGCTTCACAGGATGAGATTGACGTGCGTGTCGCCGTCGGTGACCTGGAAGAAGAACCCGCAGACACAGATACACCCGGTCTTGTTGATCGTGATGTGCCGATGGCGCGGACAGGGCTTGTCGCGGACAAGCGGGAAAGCTCTAAAGAGAGTGCCAAGGCAAAAGCCACCCGCCAGCGTCAACTGGACCTTGGTGATGGGGTTTATATGGCACCGCCGCTGGATTTGCTGGAATCACCCGATTCAAATCCGACGGTCGAACAACTCAACAAAGATGCCCTTCAACAAAACGCAAAATTTTTAGGCAGCGTGCTGGCCGATTTCGGCGTCAAAGGCGAGATCGTAAAAGTCCGGCCAGGGCCTGTCGTAACGCTTTATGAACTGGAACCTGCACCAGGGACAAAGACGGCCCGCGTTATTGGATTGTCTGGCGATATCGCCCGTTCCATGAGTGCCGTTTCCGTCCGCATCGCCGTCGTTCCTGGTCGCAATGTCATCGGTATTGAGCTGCCTAATATGAACCGAGAGATGGTTTACATGCGTGAACTGATCGGCTCCAAGGATTTCGAAAAGTCTGGCTGCAGTTTACCGCTTGCCTTGGGCAAGGATATCGGTGGAGCGCCCGTGACCGCGGACCTTGCACGCATGCCCCACCTGTTGATTGCAGGTACCACAGGCTCAGGGAAGTCGGTGGCGATGAATACGATGATCTTGTCATTGCTCTATCGGTTAACTCCCGACCAGTGCAAATTCATCATGATCGATCCAAAGATGCTGGAACTATCGGTTTACGAGGGGATCCCACACCTTCTGACTTCAGTTGTTACCGATCCCTCAAAAGCAGTTGTCGCGCTCAAATGGGCGGTTCGCGAAATGGAAGATCGCTATCGAATGATGAGCCAGATCGGGGTTCGAAATATCAGCGGTTACAACATCCGCATCAAAGAAGCTGCCAAAAAAGGCGAGATTCTAACGCGCAAAGTACAAACCGGGTTCGACGAAGACGGTCGCCCGATTATAGAAGAACAGGAACTGCCGACAGAGCCGCTGCCGTTCATCGTTGTTGTAGTTGACGAGATGGCAGATCTGATGCTGGTCGCCGGTAAAGACGTGGAAGCGGCCATTCAACGTCTGGCGCAAATGGCACGTGCGGCTGGTATCCACTTAATTATGGCGACGCAACGCCCATCCGTTGATGTCATCACTGGTACCGTCAAAGCCAACTTCCCAACCCGAATTAGCTTTCAGGTCACATCGAAAATTGATAGCCGGACAATTCTGGGTGAGCAGGGAGCTGAACAACTGCTCGGTCAGGGCGATATGCTTTATATGGCAGGTGGTGGACGCATAACCCGTGTCCACGGTCCTTTTGTATCCGATGAAGATGTCGAGGAGATCGTCAAACACCTCAAGGCGCAGGGGTCTCCCGCGTACCTTGAGGACATTACAGTCGATGACGAGACGCCTTTATTAGGTGGGAACGCCGCCAAGGAAGACAACGGTGACGCGCTCTACGACGAGGCCGTTGCCTTGGTCGCACGTGAAGGCAAAGCCTCAACCAGCTTCATTCAACGCCACTTGCAGATCGGTTATAACCGCGCCGCGCGGATTATCGAAACCATGGAAAAACAGGGCGTTGTCAGCGAGGCGAACCGCGTCGGCAAACGCGAAGTCCTTGTTGGGAATCACTAACTCGTAACACGGGGACCAAAGCGAAGCAGCATAAACACGAGTATCTCCGTTGAGAACCGGACAAGTCCTATTTTTTGGACTGGTCGCCTTCCAGGAGTTCGCCCTTGCTGTCGTACTTACCCGCTAGCGCATCGCCTTTTGTCCGAGACCACATCGTCACGCCGGCAAGGTACGCGGCACGGCCCAGAAGATGCGCTCCGATCGGTGCTGTTATCATCAAAAAGAAAATCCCCGACAGCACCCAGGCGAACACTTCTAATTCCTGCGAGAGAACACCAGCACCCAGAAGCATTAGCCCACACCCCAAGGTACCCGCCTTCGTTGCCGCGTGCATGCGAAGATAAACGTCCGGCAGTCGGAACAACCCGATCCCGGCGACAAGGGAGAAAAGAGCACCAACCAGGATCAATACGCCCGTAATCAACTCTATCATGACGCTCCTCCCTGGCCCGGGTGACGCGGCGAGCGCGTTGAACTATCCTCATCTTCAAGATCAGGCTTCTCATCTTCATTGGGCTCCGAACCGGTGATCTGGGCTTGGCGATAGATGTAGCGCGAAAGCGCCACCGTCGCCAGAAAGCCCACCAGCGCCATGGCGATTGCCACGTCGATATAGCTGTACTCTTTTGAAACGACGGCTTTGACAGCAATGAAACCAATGCCAATCAGCATCAGAAAGTCGAGAGCGACCACCCTGTCGGCGAAGCTGGGTCCCCGCACCAGGCGAAAAACGGTAAATGCGAAAGCCAGCAACAGACAGCCAAAGGCAACCATAACGGCAAATTCGAGGAAAGTCTGACCTAACGCTTCCATCATTCTACTCCAGTGCATCCCTGATCAAGCGCTCAAATCCTTCCTTGATCTCACGCCGCAATTCATCCGAGTCATCCACATTCATGGCGTGAATATAGAGGGTCGATTTATCGCTTGAGACATCGATACTGAGGGTCCCGGGCGTCAAACTGATCAGATTGGCCAGCAACATTATTTCCGAGTCCTTCTTCAGGTCCAGTGGCACAGCGATGATCGCCGGTTCAAAGGTCATCTGCGGGCGCAGCGTATCCAATGCGACTGTGCAGGAAGAAAGAAAAAGCTCTTTCAGGAACTCCCAAACCAACCGAAGAATCCGGGCTGGGCGGTAGAAGTTTCGACGATCGACCCGTTCACGAACGAGCCACAGCGAAAAGAACCCGAGGATAAAGCCGAAAAGCAGATTGCCGGGCGTGAAGCTCCCCGTCACTGCGCCCCAAACAAGAGCTAGGACAAAATTGAGGAGAAGGAGACTCATTGTATGTCCTTCCCAGCTCCAGAGAGCGCCGCTCTCGGCGCAACGTCAGCCCCTGGTGCCCCCAGTGGTGACCCTAGAACCGCATTAATGTAGGCATCAGGACTTAGGAGCTCTAATGCAGAACGGTTGGATATCTCCACCACCGGCGCGGTGTATAGACCGATGACGATGGTCGTAGCAGCAAAGACACCCAGACTGCCTTTCACCAAAGGTCCGGCATCGCGAAGCGGTGTTTGATCCTCTCTCGCTCTCCAGAAGATAAGGGCAAAAGCGCGACCCACGGCGACCAGCGTCAAGAAACCAGACAGCAGAATACCAGCCACGAGAACAGTCGATCCGGCTTCCAAAGCCGCCTGCACGAGGAAGACTTTGGGCCAGAACCCCGCCAGCGGCGGCACACCAGAAAGAGAGAGACCGACGATCAGAAAACCAACAGCCAGAAAAGGGGCCCGCTTGTACAGACCCGCAAGGTCTTCAATCCTTGTCGCTTTCCCAGCCACGACGATCATGCCGGCGGCAATAAACAGAGCTGCAGAAATGATAATCGAATGGACGAAGTAAAAGATTGCACCCAGGAGCGCCATCTCCGTCCCGATAGCCAGACCACCGACCATCACGCCAACGCCACTCACGACAGTGAAGGAGACGAAACGACGGATATCAGATTCCGCCATCGCGCCGAGTGCACCAAGCACCATCGTCGCGACAGCAACCCAGATCATGGCTTCACGGGCCATATCTCCGCTTTCAGGGAAGACCAATGAGAAGACGCGGATCAACGAATAAACGCCCACCTTGGTCAACAGAGCGGCAAAAATAGCGGACACCGTCGGCAGTGGTGTGTGGTAAGCCGCCGGCAACCAAAAATACAGGGGGAACAAGGCCGCCTTCATCCCCAGAGAAACGAGGAAGAGCAAAGCTACGGTCTCGAGCGTTGAGTCCGGGGGCAGCTGCGCCACCTTGCCCGACAGATCCGCCATATTGAGCGTCCCCGTGAGGCCATAGAGCAGGCCGATGGCGATGAGCAGTAGCGTCGTCGCAATCAAGTTGAGGAAAGCATACTTAACGGCACCGTCAATTTGCTCCCGCCGACCGCCAAGAACAATGAGTCCGAATGAAGATATTAAGGTGACTTCAAACCAAACGTAGAGATTGAAGATATCGCTGGTCAAAAACGCCCCGGCAACGCCCGCCATCAGGGCAAGCAGCAAAGGAAAGTATCCGGCCCTGCGATGCGTCGCATCGATTGCTCCAATGCTATGCATAGCGATGATCAGGCCCACGAAGCTACTGACCAGGGTGAGGCCGGCGCCAAAAGTATCAGCTGCCAATGCGATACCGAAGGGAGCTTGCCAGCCGCCCATGGACATGGTGACGACCCCGTGGCTCCAGACATGGGAAAACAGCGCGATGCTTGCAATGAACTGAGCACCGAGACTTGCCACCCCTATTGTCGATTGTCTCCGCTCATTTCCCCAAGCTACGGCAGCAAGGGCGGCCCCCAGAATCGGGATGACCACAGGCCATACAACGAGCCAACCGCCGTTATCAAACATCTCTACCTCTCAGTACGGTTTGAACAGGGGCCGGTTCAGCGTCACGCATGTCATCTGTATTGACAGTCTCGAGTGTCTGATAAGCGCGAAAAGCGAGTACCAGCAGGAAGGAGAACAGGGAGAAGCTGATCACGATGGCTGTCAGGATCAGTGCCTGAGGCAGAGGATTGGCGGTTACTGTCTCGGCAACGTTAAGTCCATCCGGAATCAATGGTGGCGCGTTTCGCATCAACCGGCCAACGACAAAGAGCAACAAATGGGTTGCATTACCGAGCACGAATATACCCAGCAGCAGACGGATCAACGAGCCAGATAGCAACAGGTAGATGCTGATGGCGAAGAGCACGCCGACAACCATGGAGAACGCGACTTCCATCTACTCGTTTTCCTCCAACCCGATGATAATGGCAACGATGGCGCCGACCACGACAAGATAGACTCCGATGTCGAAGAGCACGACGGTAGAAAGATATTTAAGATCCGGCGCGAATTCCGGGAACCACCACTGCCCTGTCATGAAGGCGTCCCCGAAAAGCAGAGAGACAACGCCGCTGATACCGGCACAAAAAAGTCCGAATCCGGCAATTGCTATTGGATGAACAATCATCGCCCGGCGGGTCGCCGCTACACCTTCGGTGATGGTGTAAATAGCAAAAGCCGAGGCGCCGACCAGGCCGCCGATAAAACCGCCGCCGGGCACGTTATGTCCACGCAGCAGAACAACGATCGAGAACAACACTGTCAAACCGACCAAAAAGGGCGTGGCTGTCCGGAGAATGAGGGAGTTCATCTCGCGTCCTCCTCTTTATTTTTAGCCAGAGCATTCTTGGCAGAAGCGACCCCATGTGTCTCTTCTGGTTGAGTCAAACGTCGACCACCCATGGCCAACAGGCTCAGCACCGCAACACCAGCAATGACCACCACGGCAATCTCACCGAAAGTATCAAGGGCGCGGAAGTCGACCAGAATCACATTGACGATATTGCGGCCATAAGCCTCTGTGTAGCTAAGGGCGGAGAAATACTCACTGAGAGTCAAATCCAGATTGCGGTCGGTAATCGACAGCAGAAGGATGGCGAAACCAATCCCGACGGCACCAGCGATGGCGGCATCGAGGATCCCCCTCGGCCAACCACGCCAATTATTGCGATAGATTGGTAGGCGCGTGATGACGAGGGCAAGGATCACGACCGACAGGGTCTCAACCATCAACTGTGTAAAGGCGAGATCCGGCGCGCTGAACAACACAAAGATCAGCGCAATCGCCATACCGAGGATGCCCATGGTCAGAATGGCGATGAGCCGCGAGCGCGCAAAGGCGATGATAAAGCTGCTCGCTAGGGCCAGCAACGCGATACCCCAGACATAGAAATCGGTTTTAGGCAACGATAGAGAGAATGACATGTCGCCGATCAAGATCACCGGCAAAAGCAAGGTGATCGCGACGACCACCATCGTCACCAGCAAGTAGTTCCGCAGCGTACCGGAATGGAGTCTCGTCGTCACCATCCGTGCCGTTCCAACCAGAGCATCAAGGAATTGATCATAACCCTGATCCGGGCCCCAAAGTCGATCGAACGCAGCAGCCATTGCCTTGCTGATCTCGCGCGCCTTCCACAACAGTAGCACCCCTAACGCGACGGTTGCCATGCTGAGAAACAGCGGTAGTTTGAAACCGCCCCATAGATAAAGATCAACCGGAACCTCGGCGCCGCCGACCGCCCAAACCGCTGGTCCGACCAGGGCATTTTCGGTCACACCGTTGAATACACCCGCCAATAGACCGAGGACCGCTAGTGTCACCGGGCCGAGCCAAAGGCCCGGACTGCCCTCGTGCGGCTGTTTTGGTGTTTCGGATCGCGCACCCAGGAAGGGTTTGAACCCGACCAGAAAGGCGACAGCGAACATCAGCGCATTCCCCAGAATGGCAATGCCGGTTATGAGCAACGGCCAGAATTCGCCCATGGTGCCCTTGTAAACAAACTCTTTGGCAATGAACCCAATAAAAGGCGGCAGACCTGACATGGACAGTGCAGCCAATGCCGCGGCCCCGAAGGTGATCGGCATCGCGCTTCTCAGGCCGGAAAGTTGCCAGACCTCTCGTGAGCCGGTTCCATGATCAATACAACCGGCGACCATGAACAACGCACCTTTGAACAGCGCGTGTGCCAGGAGATAGGTCATGGCCGCCTCCAGCGCCAATTCATGGCCGAGCCCGATCAGGAAAACCAGCAAACCCAGGCTGGCAACGGTGGTCTGAGCCAGCATGAGTTTTAGGTCGGTGTTGCGCAGGGCCAGGATCGCCCCAATCAGGAACGTCGTAGCCCCGAATACAACAAGTGTGGTCTGCCACACTTCCGTGCCGCCAAGACCGGGGTTTACACGGGCGAGAAGATATACGCCAGCCTTCACCATCGTAGCCGAATGCAAATACGCGCTAACCGGGGTTGGCGCCTCCATGGCGTTGGGTAACCAGAAGTGAAAAGGCGCCTGCGCTGACTTGGTGAAGGCGCCGATGAGCACCAGGATCAGAATTGCCATGTAATGCGGATGGTCCCGCAACAGGTCACCGCTTTGCAGGAGAACAGATAACTCCATGGCGCCACCCGCCTGAGCCATCAACAGCAAACCTGCTAACAATGCCAGACCGCCGCCGCCGGTGACGACCAACGCCTGCACGGCCGCCCGCCGAGAACGCGGGCTCGTGTGGTTAAAGCCGATCAGCAGGAATGAAGTGATCGACGTCAACTCCCAGAAGACAAAGAAGGTGACGACATTATCGGATAGCACCAGCCCCAACATTGAGCCCATGAACATCAGGATGAACATCAAGAAACGCCCGAGATCCGCATGCTTCGCCAGGTAGGTTGCCGCGTAAAGGACAATAAAAGTGCCGATACCGCTGATCAGCAGGGCGAACATCAGGCTCAATCCATCCACATAGAAAGACAAATGAATCCCGAGTGAAGGCACCCATGAGGTCGAGAAAAAAATCGGCTCGCCAGCCGAAACCGAAGCCAGGTACTGAGCGAAAAATATGGTCAAAGCCGCAGGGAGTAATGCCAACAACCAGCCTGTCGCCGGCCCCGCAAAGCGCCGAATGACGGGCGCGAAAACGGCAAGTACAAACGGCGCCAGCACAGCCACAAGCAACATTCTGTGAAATCTCCCAACAAATGGCCGCGCGTTTGTTACCCAGAACATTCTAAGTGGCTATTACATAACCATCTTAGGACCGTCACAATGTGAACGATCACATCTTAGATAGTTTAAAATTTGAAAAGGTCAACAGATAGGAAAAATCATAAACCCCATAGAGAACTGAACCTACTCCATCGTGCCGGAGTTGAGGAGCAGGCGATAACGTGAGCAACCCTTTTTGTGGGTTATCTATGCTAATGCAAAGGAATCAGAAAAGCCGCTTTACCAAATCAAGTGGAACTTGATTGCAAATGACTTCAGACAGCTTTTTTAGCAGTTCGATACGAGGGAATGTTCGTCGATACACGAGCTTCACAACCCGCCCGGCACGCCCGGAGGCTTCTGGTCGAACCGTAAGGTTTCCGTCCCTGCGATCCAACCCGCTGAGCGTCAAAGCGGGCGTCAAGGTGAGGCCTTTACCTGACGACACAAGTGACAGCAGCGTCTCAAGACTTGTTTGCAACGTATCAATTTTATCGTTCCCGGTCCGCCGATGGCAAACGTCCATAACCTGATCACGCAAACAATGCCCGTCTGCCAAAAGTAAAAGGTTTTCGTCTTTTAGTTGATCAATCCCAATGACTTTTTTCTGTGCCAGCCTATGCGATGATGAAAGGGCAATCCAGAACGGCTCCTCATAAAGTTCATGGCCCGTTAACTGCGGTTCAAGCGGGGCTGTTGCAATCACAGCAGCATCAAGTGTTCCCGAAGCCACCTGCTTTTCCAGCGCCTGTGTGAACCCTTCAACCAAAGTTACCTTAAGGTCCGGCATGGCGTCCCCCATCGCCGTCAGAATTAAAGGAGCAAGGTAAGGACCAATGGTAGAGATCATTCCCAACCGCAGATGCCCAGAGAATGGAGACCTCGATGCTTGCGCGATGGTCAGAATATCTTCGGAGATTTTAAGGAGTTGGCGTGCGTGTTCAACAATCTGTAAACCGACAGCTGTCACTTGCACTGTCCGGTTGGTGCGCTCAAACAATTGTACGCCGAGGGACTCCTCCAGCTTTCGGACTTGACCACTGAGCGCGGGTTGGCTGACGTAACAGCGATCCGCCGCCTTGCCAAAGTGTTGTTCTTCCGCAATCGCAACGACGTACTGCAAATCTCTTATATTCAATTAAAACGTCCTTCATTTATTATAAGTAATACTTATCATAAAGATAAAATCAATCGATTATACGGATCATAATTTAGTTGATACCTTCTGTCCATCAACGCACACACCTATGAGACAGAAAGGAAACGAAACCATGAGTAAATGTCCCGTTATGACGACAGCAAACGGCAGTCCCGTACCCGACAACCAAAACAGCCTAACCGCCGGACCACGCGGACCTCTGCTGGCACAGGATTGGCAACTCTTTGAAAAGCACGCGCACTTTAACCGCGAAAGAATTCCCGAACGCGTCGTCCATGCAAAAGGGTCGGGCGCATATGGGACCTTGACCATTACCGGCGACATTACCGCCTACACAAAAGCCAAAGTCTTTGAAGTCGGGTCCCAGACAGAATGTTTCTTGAGGTTTTCGACGGTCGCTGGCGAAAAAGGCGCCGCCGATGCCGAACGGGACGTACGCGGTTTTTCGGTTAAATTTTATACCGAAGAGGGCAACTGGGATATCGTCGGCAACAACACGCCAGTATTCTTTTTGCGCGACCCGTACAAGTTCATGGACTTCATCCATAGCCAGAAGCGCGACCCCAAGACGAACCTGCGCTCAAGCACGATGCAGTGGGATTATTGGTCGCATTCACCGGAGGCCTTGCACCAGATTACAATATTGATGTCTGATCGCGGTCAACCGGCGTCTTACCGTCACATGAACGGATACGGCTCTCACACGTACAGTCTTATCAACGCGGATGGCGAACGCTACTGGGTGAAGTTCCACTTCAAGACGGAGCAAGGGCAAAAAGTAAACAGTAACGACCGCGTTGCTGAACTTATTGGCAATGACCGTGAAAGCCATCAGCGTGATCTGATCGACGCGATTGATCAGGGTGATTACCCAAAATGGAAAGTGAAAGTTCAAATCATGACCGAAGCGGAGGCCGAACAGACGTCTTATAATCCGTTCGATCTCACGAAAGTCTGGCCGCATGATGACTTTCCCTTAATCGACGTAGGCACACTTGAGCTTAACAGGAACCCGGAAAACTACTTCGCCGAAGTCGAGCAAGCGGCCTTTACACCCGCAAACCTCGTCCCGGGAATTGGCCTCAGTCCGGATAAAGTTCTGCAGATGCGGGTGCTTTCCTATGGCGATGCCCAACGCTATCGGCTGGGCGCCAATCACCAGCACTTGCCGGTAAATGCGGCACGTTGTCCGGTTCATAACTATCAGCGTGACGGGTCCATGCGTTTCGATGGAAACGGCGGTGGTGCTGTAAATTATGAACCCAACAGCTTCAACGGGCCTAAAGAAGATCCTTCTGTGAAGGAGCCCGCATTGGCTCTAACCGGTGACGCCGATCGTTATGATCACCGGCAAGACAATGATGATTACACACAGGCGGGAAATCTGTTCCGGATTATGCCGGCAGATGAGCAAAACCGGTTGATGGATACAATTGCCGGGGCCATGGAGGGTGTCCCTGTTGACATTATTCAGCGACAACTTGGCCACTTCCGGGCTGCCGATGCCGATTATGGCAATGGTATTGCGCAACGGCTAGGGCTCGAATTGAAGTCATAACAGGCTCATAATCAGCTGGCACACGGGTTAAGTGTGCCAGCTGATCGCCCATTTACGATGGTTGTAACATCATGAAAAAAGGAACGCCTTTCGCTTGGTTGGGATAGGGCGTATATGTGGTCTTGTCTTCTTTAATTCTTAATTGTGACTTAGATCAGGACCCCTGTAATGCTCGCTGAACTCCTCAACAATTGTCCGATCGGCGTGACCATTGTTTCAGAGGATATTGAACGGCGTCTCTACGCAAACAAGGCACTTGCCGACTTGCTGATGGTAGAGATACCAGAGAACTTGCTGATTGAGTCGTTGGAGAGCACCTGGTGCGATGCGGAGCGCTTCAAAGAAATGAAGTCTTACATGTTATCTGGTCAGGAGCTTAAGAATTTTATCGCCAAACGACGGCGCTCCGATGGCTCAACGCTCTGGCTCTCAATGAATTCACAACGTGCAGAAGTTGACGGCCGGAAGGCCCGAATAATTTGGCATACTGATGTTTCTGATCTTGTTTCTGCGCTCAGCGATCCCGGTTCTGAAAAGAAAGTCGCGGCCGCAAGCTAGCATAAAAAAGGGGAGGCAACGCCCCCCCTCTTTATTTTTATTCAAACTCTAGCCGATAACACTTCCGTCGTCTTTTGAGATGGCGATAACGGATGACCGCGGTACTGCATTTCCACCTTCAGGAAAGTGACTGTTGCCTTTTTCGCCGGGGTGTTGGATTCCAACAAAAACGGTGCGACGATCCGCACTCCAGGTAATGCCCGTAACTTCACACTCTTTCGGGCCGACCATAAAGCGTTTGATTTCACCAGTTTCCGGGTCTCCAACAAGCATCTGGTTGTTTCCCATTCCAGCGAAGTCTTTGCTGTTCGAATAATTTCCGTCCGTCTGAATCCAGAGCAATCCTCTGGAATCAAACCCTAAGCCATCCGGCGAGTTAAACATATTTTCTGGCGACACATTTTCTGAGCCCCCATAAGCATCTTCATGAACGGTTGGATTGCCTGCCATCACAAACAGGTCCCATTCAAACATCTTTGACATGTGGTCCTGTTGATCTGGTCGCCAACGCACAATTTGACCGTAGTTATTTCCAACCCGGGGGTTTGGCCCGCCGGCTGGAGTCGCGTCGCCGCCAGCATTTGTCTTTTTGCCACGGTTTTTATTGTTGGTAAGCGCGCAATAGACTTCGGCTTTACCGGGGTGCGCGGTGACCCACTCCGGCCGGTCCATGGTGGTTGCGCCAACGGCAGATGCGGCAATGCGCGTTTTAACGCATATTTCAGCCATCGACGACATGCCGGTCGTTTGAGGGGTTAACTCAAGCCATTCGCCCCGCATTTTATCGTCAAATTTTGCGACAAACAGAGCGCCTTTTTCCAGCAAGTCGGAATTATCACCGCCCTCTGTGTAGGTATTGGTGCTGACATACTTGTACAAGAACTCGCCGCGCTCATCGTCTCCCATATAGACAACAACGTGACCGGAAGCCGTCAGAACGAGTTCTGCATTTTCATGTTTAAAACGACCCAGGGCCGTGCGTTTTTTTGGTGTAGAGTTGGGGTTCAATGGATCAATTTCAACAATGTAGCCAACGCGATTAGACTCATTTGGATGCTTTGAGACGTCGAAGCGTTCATCGGTACTGGCCCAGTCATAGCCCCAGTCTTTCTTGCCGATTCCATAACGCTTCATTTCCGCCGTTGGCTCGAAACCGTCATCACCGCTGGAAAAGTAACCATTGAAGTTTTCTTCGCAGGTTAAATAGGTTCCCCATGGCGTGCGGCCGTTGCCGCAGTTATTCCACGTCCCCAGGCTATAAGCGCCTGAGGGGTCCGCTGCCGTTTTCAATAAGTCATGGCCTCGCGCAGGGCCGGTAATTTCCATGGGCGTATCTGCTGTAATCCGCCGGTTGTAGGGGCTGTCTTTGGCGATGACCCACTTACCGTCCAATTGTTGGATTTCCATGATGCTAATGCCGTGACCAGCCTTACCTTTACGGACATCGTCTGCAGTTTCCGGTAATTCTGTTTTCCGGTTTCCGTAAATGATGTTGCGGTTTACATATTCGTTGTTAACAGCCAGAACATTGCGGCCCCGATTCTGAAACAGCGCCATCCCGTCATTATTATCACCAAACGCGAGTTCCTGACTTTCACCAGTACCACGGGTTGCGGGATCAAAAGGAATGCTTTTCGACCAAAGAGGATCGCCCCATTTGGCGACAATATTCCAGCGATACCCTTCCGGAACCGTGACCGTATCAAGAGTATTTGCGGCCACTTGTTTAAAACCAAGACGGCTGGCCGCACGCGCTGTCACAGGCGTCAGGGCCGTTGATCCCAGAACCAGCGCGGTGGCACCAAATGCGACACCGCGTCCGATAAAACGACGACGTGACATCGCATGGTCGGCCAATTTATCAAAATCTGTCTCTTCCGGGCGCGGATAATTGATATCGTCAAAGTCGTTAAACGATATATCTGATTGTGATTCTTTCTTCATTGCAACTGCTCCAGTGATTATATGCCTATTTGCACCTGATCTTGAGGACCAAGCACTTTGGGGCCTTACACATAACCACCACGTATTGCTGTTTTATGGCGTTCTTTTTACCGTTTTATAAGCCTCGGCTAAACCATTGCCCTGTCGCGCAAACGGCATCATCGCGCTTGACCTCAGCCGGCGTTTATTTGGTGACTTCTTTAACCAGCTTCTGGGTATCGCCATCATACGTCGCACCTCCAATAAGCGTTGCCGCACACCAAATCGCTGCTGGAGGAAAAATGAGAATTGCCGCACATCCTGCAACGCCGGCCGTTTTCCCCGGATTTTCTTTAGCCAGTTCGACGGTTTCCTTAACCACACTTTTTTCTTCTTCTGCGGCAATAGCCAAAGAGGGTGAGATCAACATGACGGCGGCGGCGGCTAACGATAAACATTTACGCATGGATTTACCCCTGATCTGAATGGTTGATTGTTAACCTTAAAGGACAGCGGCGCCGTTTGGAAGGCATCGTTTTATATCAGCCCTTATGTCTCGGTACCGCCATTTACCTGGATCATCTGACCGTTAATAAATGCTCCCTTAACAGACGCTAACAAGGAAACAGCCGCCGCCACTTCTTCAGGTTCTCCCAAACGCCCTGTCGGCACCCGGGATTCCATTGATCTGATATGTGCGGCCATCTCCCCATCTTCCTGTTCAGGCCGAATGGGACCCGGCGAAATAATATTGGCGGTAATGCCTTGGCCACCAAACTCCTTAGCCAGTGATTTTATAAGCCCCCAAGATCCGTGTTTCGAAACAGAAACAGGCGCTCTTCCGTTATATCCATGAATGGCATTCATGCCCGCAAAGTTTATAATCCGTCCCCATTTCTGTTCGATCATCCCTGGCAAGCACGCACGCGCCAACCAAAACCCGGCGTTCATATTGACATTGAGGACGCGATGCCAGTCTTCCTCTGTCATTTCCAAAAAACCTGCGTTCGGGCGAATGGCAGCATTGTTCACCAAAACATCGATGCGACCGTTGAAAGCCAAGGCAGCTTGCGCTACCGCGTGAGCTCCCTCGCTGCTGCCAACATCTCCCATCGCGGTCATGGCAGAAACACCCATCGCTTGCGCTTCCGCACAGACCTCTTCACAAGCCTGCTGATTACGCGAACCGTTGGTTACAATATCAAAACCATCTGCCGCCAAGGCCAAAGCAACAGCCCGGCCAATATTTTGTCCAGACCCTGTGATCAGTGCCGTTTTTCTTTTATCCGTCATTGCCCAAACCTTCCTCCGTATTTTCAACCATTACCGGTACCGAAAAGTAAATAATTTCGGCACGCGCCCCATAGCGCTCTCCAACCTTCTTTAACCATTCATCCGTATGAACAGCCTCTGCCAGCGCCCGGTCTGTCCAAACATAAAAACCCCCGACCCGATCAACCTCGTCATACAAATAGTATTTACGAAGCAATCCATTGACGCCGTCATAATTTGGCGCGCTGGCCTCAAAAGCCGCGACCACCTCTTCACGGGGTATCGGTTCGGGGAGCTGTATTTGCACCATAACTGTAATCATTGGCAGGTCCTCATTCTATGGCTTCTTTCACCGAGCCCAAACGCCACTTCAATACGTCGATCCGATCCTGACCAAAAAAGACTTCTCCTTCATAGATCATACAAGGCACTCCCCAATGCCCTGCAATCTCAAGCGCCTTTCCATTTTCATCAACTTCGCGATCATATAGGAGTGCTTTCGCGTCCACACTCTCAAGTAAATCTTGGTAATCGAGCCCGGCGCTTTTGGCACAGTTGGACAGGTGATCCCCTTGATCCCAATCTTTTTTGGTACCGTCCCAGAGCAGTCGCATCAGAGATACAAGAAAAGCCTGTTCTTGACCTAAGTCGCGCGCCGCCAGTGCCAGCCTTGTTAATTTACGAATGTAAGGCTGATCCACGATGGGTTCTCGGGTCTCCGGATGAAAGACCAGCGGGTCAGGCACGGGCCGCGCATAGGCCAAGCCCTGAAAGTCGGCAATTCTGGCAGCATCCATAGAATGGTAAGTTGTATAATTCGGATGTAGCCGATCGAAATATCCGCTGCGACGCATTGCGCCGGGCCAGACATGGCGCATATGAATGGTCAGCCCGCAGTCATCCTGCAGAGCGAACAGGCGGTCCATTGACACGTAACAATAGGGGCTTCGAAAGGACCAATAGAGATCAAAAGAGCGGCTCATGCGATCTTGCCCAGCCTTCCATAGAAGGTCATTTGGGCGGATTCCGAAAGGGCAACACCGGGCTCGGAATTATAGGCAAGCACCGCCAGCATGCGAGTGGTGTTTCCTTCGACGGGGGAGACACGATGCATCGCGTTGCGGCCTCTGAACAAAACCAGAGCCCCGACGCTAATTGAGAGCTTTTCAATGCTTCGTTGTCCATCCAAAACGGCGGTTACGCCGTCGTAGTTCATTTCTTTTTCTTCGGCATTTCGAAGGTTGGCCACATACTCAAAGTTACCACCACCTTCAGGAGCCTGAATCAGAAGAGTTGTCGCGAAAGAGGAATTATCAAAATGCCACCCCAGCTCCTGACCCATTTCCGCGTAATGCAAATTAATGGATGATAAGCTATCGGCATAAGGATAGAGCTGGTTTTCCCCAAGAACCTTGCATAGGAACGTCTTAAAGTCCTGATCGTCATACAGGGTTCGTAAGGGCGAGGTTTGAGCAATCAGATCGTCGCAGATGCAGCCTTTGGACGAGATGACCTGACGATTGCGGGCATGGGTATCGCTGAAAGCCGGGTCCGGCGGGGTAAGATAAACATTGTGCCGCTGTTCACAGAAGTACGCATTTTCCCGCTTGCTCACGCCTTCTTCTGCGATGGCGCTAACAGCAGCCATCGTCAGAAACCCATCCAGAACAAGCGCGCCATTTTGATCAAGGGTGTTCCGGCAGGCGGCCTGATAGGGGGCGTCCAGGATCGGGTGCAAGTCCAGATCAACAATTTCCCGAAGCGCCATTTATCCCATCTCCCCTAGTCATCCCCAGAGAGTATCGGATAGAAATCCTTTTCGCACAATTACCCTTGCACGCCGACATCCAATCACAGCACTGCCAAAGCTAGCTTTTAACTTGATAGCCCGTCTTGAAGATCCACCAGACGGTTGTGATACAGATCGCCAGAAACAGCAGAATCATTCCCAGGCTTAGCCCGATGCCAACGTCATTGATCTCGTAAAAACTCCAGCGGAAACCACTCACCAGATAAAGAACGGGGTTGAAAAGAGTCACTTTTTGCCAGAGGGGCGGTAACATATCGATGGAATAAAAACTACCACCCAAGAACACCAGCGGCGTCACCACCAGTAGCGGGATAATTTGGAGTTTCTCGAAATTATCTGCCCATATTCCGATAATAAAGCCAAACAGACTGAACGAAATCGCCGTCAAAACAAGAAACACCATCATCCAGACGGGATGGGCAATCTGGATCGGAACAAATAAGCCTGCGGTCGCCAGAATAATTAACCCCAAAGCAATCGATTTTGTTGCCGCTGCACCCACGTAACCCAGAACAATTTCAAAGTAAGAGACGGGGGCGGACAACAGCTCGTAAATCGTCCCCGTAAATTTTGGGAAATAGATGCCAAACGATGCGTTCGAGACACTCTGCATCAACAACGACAACATGATCAGCCCCGGCACAATAAACGAGCCATAGCTGACCCCGCCAATCTCCGTAATTCGGCTTCCGATCGCCGATCCGAAGACAACGAAATAAAGGGACGTGGAAATAACGGGCGAGACAATGCTCTGAAACAACGTGCGCCATGTACGCGCCATTTCAAAAAGATAGATGGCTTTTACGGCATGCAGGTTCATTGGCTGTCTCTGACCAGATTGACAAAAATATCTTCGAGCGAGCTTTGCGTGGTATTCAAATCGTTAAAAGAAATGCCCGCACCATTTAGCGCAGACAACAAACTGGTAATGCCCGTGCGCTCCGCCTGTGTATCATACGTATAGGTGAGCTGCTGCCCATCCTCTGACAGTTCCAGTTCAAACTTTACAAGCTCGGCTGGCACAGCCTCGAGATGGTTTGTCAAATCCAGCGTCATTTGCTTTTTACCCAATTTGCTCATGAGCTCGGATTTGTTTTCAACAAGAATGATCTCACCTTTGTTGATCACGCCCACCCGTTCGGCAATCGCTTCCGCTTCTTCTATATAGTGCGTGGTCAGGATAATGGTGACACCCGATTCTTGGAGTTTGCGAACGACTTCCCACATATCTTTGCGAAGCTCAACATCAACCCCCGCCGTCGGCTCATCCAAAAACAAAATCTGTGGCTCATGGGATAACGCCTTGGCGATCAAGACCCGGCGCTTCATTCCGCCAGACAGCGCCATAATCATAGTGTCTTTTTTGTCCCAAAGCGACAGGTCCTTCAAAACCTTCTCAATATAGGCCGGGTTGCGCGGTTTCCCAAACAGGCCCCGACTGAACGATACGGTATTGAAAACGGTCTCAAAGGCATCTGTGGTCAGCTCCTGGGGAACCAGACCAATCAGACCCCGGGTTTTTCTATAGTCTTTGATAATATCATACCCGTCGACCGTCACAGAGCCGCCAGTCGGGCTGACAATCCCGCAAACGATGCTGATCAGCGTTGTCTTTCCGGCACCGTTGGGACCTAGAAGCGCAAGTATTTCACCTTTGCGAATCTCAAGATCGACACCCTGCAAAGCCGCAAAACCGGACGCATAGGTTTTTGATAAATTAGATATGGAAATCAGATTAGGCATCGGCGGACTATAACTCTTTTTTCTGGAACGTCAGTGTTTTTGTTTTCTAAAAATACATTCTGTAGATGCCAAATTTACTGCTTAATCAATCAATTTTCCTGTTGCGTCCGCGAACGGGTAGGGGCCATCAAAGCGGCCAATTGGGCTGATGTGCCCGATCAGGTTACCCTCTTGCGTCAAATAAAAAAGTTGGCAAGCGGGCGGTTCAAGAACAAATCCGGGAACGCCCTCCGGAACCAAATCAAGCGCAACGGAGTGAGAACAAGCTGGAGCGACCGTTGCGGTAACACCCGCCCAGTTGGTATGCACGGCCCGATGGAGATGCCCACAGGTAATTGCGATCACCTGTTTGTGCCGTTCAATCACTGCCGCTAGCGCATCTGCGTTACGACAGTTCAGCCGATCCATATAACCAAGACCGGTCGCAAAGGGCGGATGATGCATAAACAGGAGCGTCTTTTTATCCGGCTCCGCTGCCAGAGTTTTGTCCAGCCAGGACAATCGATCCGTGCACATTTCACCATGGGGCGTGACCGGAATAATTGTATCAAGGCCAAGAAGTCGGACATCATAGCGATCAATGGCATAGTGCAAAAACTCACCTTCTTTTGGAAGGTACGTGTGATCAGAAAAAGCGGTTCGAAACGCGGTTCGCTCGTCATGGTTTCCCGGTATCACAAAATACGGCATGGTTAATCGATCCGCATATTCGCGAAATTCTGCGTATTCTTCCGGCCGACCCATATCCGTCAAGTCGCCCGTTATCAGCACCAGATCTGGCGTTTGCACCAAACCATTTATATGTGAAACGCTATTTTCCAGGGCTTTTGCCGTATCCACTTTTCCGTAGGCCAATTTACCTGCCGCTTTGATATGTGTGTCAGTTATTTGCGCAATATACATGAAGTTCCAGCACCTTTCTGTGTCAGCATGCCCTTGAGGTTCTTTAGGCAAATGAGAATTAGCCTAGCCAACCTATACTGCTTTTTTCGGATACGTTAGCGGTTTTGTCTATCAACAAACGACCTTGTCATAAGGGCGACCCTACTACTCGATTAGCGCGCCACTTGCATCAAAGAAGGGGTAAGGGCCTTCAAAGCGCCCGACCGGGCTTATGTGACCAATGAGGTTTCCCTCCGGGTTCTCGAAAAAAAGCTGGCAGGCCGGAGGCTCGAGCGCGAAAGCCGATGGCCCGTCCGGATTCAAATCAAGGGCGACGGAATGAGAGGTCCCCGGCGCGATGGTCGCAGCAACACCGGCCCAAACCGTTTGCACGGCCCGGTGAACATGCCCGCATGTAATTCCGACCACCTGATTGTGTCTTTTGATAACACTCGCCAAACCATCGGCGTTTCCACAATTCTGCCGGTCCATATGCGCGATGCCCGTCGTGAAGGGCGGGTGATGCATAAACAACAAGGTCTTTTTATCTGGCTGTGCCGCTAACGTGTCATCAAGCCAGGCCAACCGCTCAAGACACAAGTCACCATGCGGCTTTCCCGGAACCGTCGTATCCAAACCAACGAGGCGAACCGCGTAGTCGTCAATGGCATAATGCAGGAATTCACCCTCTACAGGTAAATAGGTATGATCTGAAAACGCGTCACGAAAGGCGCCCCTTTCATCGTGGTTACCCGGGATAACGAAGTACGGCATTTTCAGCTTGTCCGCCAGGTGACGAAACAAGGCATATTCTTCCGGCTTGCCCATGTCCGTCAAATCGCCAGATATCAGCACCACATCGGGTGTCTGCATCAGGCCATTGAGATGCTCGACACTGTTCGCCAGCGCGGTTTCTGTGTTTACTTTTCGATACGCAAGCTTGCCTGCGGTCTTAATATGGGTGTCCGTAAGTTGCGCGATATACATATTTTTTATGATTCCATCACCCTGATGAGCCGCGCCGGATCAACCTGAATACCCACATCTTGCCCTGGGGTAAATTCTTGACGATCTGACGTTTCAATAATGATTTCATGCTCACCCGTTCGGTTGATAATAACTCGAGTGCGATCCCCCTGGAAAAAGGATGTGATCACTTTACCACGCAGATGGGCATCTTTCACCGCACTAATTGTTGCGTCTTCCGGGCGAAACATAAGATCAACAGACTCTTCTGAGCCACCACCTGTCCAGGGCAGTTTGAGCCCGTCAACGTCTACATAGTCACCTTTTGCGATACCACTCACGTGATTGATGGTTCCGATAAAGTCCGCAACAAACGGGTTCTCTGGTCGATAATAAATATCACGGGGCGATCCAATTTGTTCGACCCGGCCATTGCTCATAACCACAATGCGGTCGCCCAGGGACATGGCTTCCCCCTGATCGTGGGTAACGTAGACAGCCGTAATGCCGAGGCTCCTCAAGAGTTGGTCAATTTCCACCCGCAGACGTGTCCGAAGAATGGCATCCAGCGCCGTCAGGGGCTCATCCAATAGCAGGACCCGAGGCCGCACAGCAATCGCGCGTGCCAGCGCAACCCGTTGGCGCTGCCCACCCGAAAGTTGATCGATGCGTCGTGATGCCAGCTCTCCGATATGCATCATCTCAATCATTTCGCCGACCCTTTTGTCGATGTCAGGCTGGGGCATTTTACGCACCTTCAGGCCGTAGCCGACATTTTCGCGCACCGTCATGTTCGGGAATAGGGCATAGGATTGAAACACCATACCGATATTTCGTTTTTCAATGGGCAAGCGGGTCACATCGTCATCGCCAAAAAAAACCTGGCCCCCTTTGTCGGGTGATTCCAGTCCCGCGATGATGCGAAGCGTCGTGGTTTTACCGCAGCCCGAAGGCCCCAAAAGGACGACGGTTTCGCCAGCCGTAATCTCCAGATCAAGCGGCTCCAACGCGCGAACCCCATCATCAAACGTTTTCGCACAAGCCTTCAGTTTAATTGCTGTTCCATGATTGTCAGATGAGATCACTTACTTTCCTCCTACAGGCTTTTTCTGATCCAATGGATCATCTTCTTTGATGGGGCGCGTTTTATTTTGCGGGGCGCCGAATTTTTGCAACCCGATCAACAGCGGCATGATCATTATTAAAAAGACCAGCGTATAAGCACTGCCGATTTCCAAGCGCATGGATGCGTAACTATCCGCGAGGCCGACAGGCAGCGTTTTGGTCAGCGGCGTATGAAGCATCCATGTTAAATTAAACTCACCAATCGAAAGGGTAACGACCATGAGCGAACCCGCCAATATGCCGGATCGACAGTTTGGCAGGATCACGCCAAAGAACCGTTGCCAGAAACTCGCTCCCAGACTGGCGGCACCTTCCTCCAGCGTTTTAAAATCGATGCTCGATAAAACGGCCAGTACGGAGCGGACCATAAACGGCAAGGTATAAAGTACATGGCCAACAAGAATAAAGCCCCAACTCGACCGGAAATCCCGAAACCCCCCATAGGTAATAATCAAGGCAAGGGCGATGGCAAGGCCCGGGATGGCAACAGGTAACGTTATAAACTCTTCAAATAATCGGGTCACTCGGCCCGGATTTTTTGCCAGCACATATGCGGTTGGAATACCCAGTACCAGCGTAATCGCCAGACAGGTTACGGCGATCATTAACGACAAATAAATGGTATCGAGATAGAGATCGAAGACCTCAATAATCCATCGAAGTGTGAAGCCGCTTTCTATGCCTTTAAAGAAATTGACCGTGACGCCTGCCATGGCGGACATAATCACCGGTAAAATCAGAAACGCACATACACCAAGGGTGAAGCCCAGTTGAGAATAGAATAACCAAGGTCTTTTCATGTCCTGTCCCTAACCTGCAGCCACAGCGGTGGAGCCCGATAGGCTGCGCGCGATATAGAGAGCAATCCAGGTCAACAGTCCCAGAACAATACTCAAGGTCGCGGCTCCGGCGATGTTCGCGTTAAGTGTAAATTCTGTGTAGATCGTCATTGGCAAAACATCGATATTGGTTGCAAGCGTAAAAGCCGTCCCGAACGCGCCCATTGATGTCGCGAAACAAATGGCGCCGGAAGCAATAAGCCCGGGCTTTAGGGCCGGCAAAATAACATCCAGAACGACCCGCCATTGCGGAGCTCCCAAAGAACGTGCCGCTTCTTCAAGCGCCGGGTCCAGCTTTTCAGCCGCCGCCATCAGGGTCAAAATGACGCGGGGAATAGAGAAATACAGATACCCGACAAAGAGCCCAATGATGGAATAGGCGAAGACAATTTTATCACCGGTTATCGCTTTGCTGATATCGCCAACCAGCCCCTGTCGCCCACCCAACATAATGACCATAAAACCAATGACGACGCCAGGAAACGCCAGCGGAAAGGTTAACATGGAAATCAAAAGGCCGCGGCCGGGAAACCGGTTGCGTTCAAGAAACAATCCGGAAACAGTGGCGATCGCCAAAGCCGACAGCGTGACCAGCGTCGATAAAATCAACGTTGCCATTAAACTTTCGAAATGACGCGGTGTTGTCAGGATATCCAGATAAGCCGCGATGCCTTTTTCTCCGGACCCACCAATCACAACGAGTTGGAGTATCGGGATCAGAAAAAAAGCCATACAGAAAATTCCTGTCGGCAGTATCAAAATCGTCAAATTACGATAGTCGTGTCGAGCCATTGCATGCACCTCTGCTGATAAAAGAATGCGGTAGCACGAAACACGTGCTACCGCGGTTTCTGTTTATGTTCTAGCGAACTTCGCTGAGGTACCGATTTTTAAAGGCGTTCTGTACAGAAGCCATCTTTCCGTAGTCCAAAGGTTTAGCGCGTGCATATTCTGTCGCAGGCAAAAACTTGGCCGCGGCTTCTTTAGACATGGCGCTTGCACGAACCGGACGCAGAAAAGCATTTGCCCAAACTGCCTGGCCTTTATCTGACATGATGAAATCAAGAACCTTTTTTCCCAGCTCTGGATGCGGAGCATCTTTAACCAGGCTCATCACGTAAGGAACAACAACCGTGCCTTCTTTGGGAATGACGAAGGCGACATTGGCCTTGTCTTTATATATGGCGCGATAGGCATTGAAGTCATAATCGAAGAGAATGGGAATCTCTCCAGACAGAACCCGCGCGTAAGATGTTTGCTTGGGAACGATGGGATTGTTTTTAGCCAACTCTTTAAAGAACTTGATGGCTGGTGAGAAATCATCAAGCGTTCCCCCCATGGCCCGGTTAACCGCAACGGCCCCGGCATAGCCGACAAACGCACTACTTGGATCCAAATACCCCACCATACCTTTGTAGGCCGGCTTTAAAAGATCGTTCCAGGAAGTTGGAACCGGTGCACCTTCAAGGGCATCTTTATTGACAAACAAACCAAGTGCGCCAGAGTGAATGGTGAACCAATGGCCGTTGGGATCTTTGAGGCCATCTGGAATATCTTCCCAATGTTTTGGTTTATAGGCGGCCGCGACGCCCTTTTCCATCGCCTGGATACCAAACGACACGCCATAATAGGCGACGTCCGCAACAGGATTGTCTTTTTCCGCCAAAAGCTGAGACAACGTCTGGCCGGAGTTTTTATTGTCATGGGGTAGGTTAATGTTTAGGTTTTCTTTAATGGCCTTCAATTGTGAAGCCCAATCGGCCCATTGCGGGGGGCAGTTATAACAAATCGCATCGTTAGCAACAGATGTTGCCGGTGCAGAAGCCAGAGCAACAAAGGCTGCAGCCGCTACAAATTTCAAAGTCCTTATCATCATTTTTACGTTCCTTTTACGTGTGATGTGGAGGGTTTTGGAGAACGATGGGGTCGGTGTCAGATACCGGCCCCGTCGTCGCACCTGGTCTTAGGTGATGCGGCAAAATAATCATGTTTTTTGTCGCGACACCGGACAGGATGTCCAGCAAATGCCGAACAGCTGTTCTTCCCATTTCCCGGGACGGCTGTTCAACCGTCGTCAGGCAGGGTTCGATAAGTTCGCCAATCGCAATTCCGTCAAAACCGATGACGGAAACATGATCGGGAACTCGAATAGATAGTTTGCGCAACGCGCCGATCACGGCAATCGCCAGCGCATCATTGGAGCAGAAAAAAGCACTGGGTGGGTTTGCGGACGACAGTTGTTCGCGCAAGACATCGATAACATCCATGTTTACGAAATCCACTTCCACCACCGGCACATCATCAACGCCCGCAGCATGAAGGCCATCCAGAAAACCACGGCACCGCGACGCGGCACGATCAGACGCGGAAATACGACCGGTCACCATACAGGCCCGTCGATGGCCCAATGAAACAAAATGCTCTGCAACTTCCCGTGCTGCTAAAACGTTGTCGACACTCACCGCACAGCGGCCCGGCGTTTGTGTCTGATTATACAGCAAAACATAAGGGATTTTTTCCGCATCAAGCTGGTCCAGGTGCGGATTATTCTCCGCCTGGGTGACCGTCAAGATAAGGCCATCAACCTGATGCGTGAGCATTGTATGAACTGCGACAAGCTCTTCTTCAGCACTGTAGTCAGAGTTTGTAATAACCGTCGTGTAGGCCGCTTCTTTGGCCGCTTCCTGAATTCCAGCCACAGCATCAGCGAAAACCGGGTTCGCCAGGCTCGGGATCATCACGCCAAAAGACCGGGTTTGAGCCGTGCGTAAGCTGCGGCCGATAACGTTTGGGCGAAAACTCAATTCAGCAATTGCTTTTTGGACACGTTCCGCAGTGGCGGGGCGAATGGAGCTTTGTCCATTGATGACACGCGAAACCGTCGCAATGGATACGCCCGCGCGCTCTGCCACTGTTCGAATGGTCGGTATCACTGAATTTGCCTCCCCCATTTACCACTTTTTTTTCGTGGTCTTTAAAGTTTAATCGCAAATTATATAAAATGTAAACGTTTTCATTTTTGTGACCTTTCCATGACAAAGGTGTGATAAAAATCTTTCCGCTTTTTTGCTTAGGTATTTTTGAGCACATTTCCGCCGCTTCCTGTGAGCAACAGGATCCCTGCCCCCGTTCTCGCGTACAGCATATCCTATTGATCAGAACCCTCTGTTACGTGATAAAGAAACCCGAAGAAGCGCCTGCAACTCTTAGCGACAAACCCACATTGGAAGCCGAATTATGAAACCCTTATTTCCTGAAAATTTCGAAGACCTGGAACGCAGTGGCATTGGCAAAATCGCCATTCAGGGACTGGGCATGGAAGGCGTCTATCCGCTTTGGTTTGGCGAAGGCAGCGAACCAACACCTGAGATTATCCGGGACGCAGCAAAAGCAGCTCTTGATGCGGGCGAGACTTTTTACAACATTCCCCGCGGTCGACCCGATTTGCGCGCGGCCCTTAAAGTCTATCATGACAATTTATATGGCATCGACCTGCACCCGGACCGCATCCATGTACCCGCATCGACCATGCTAACGGTGATGATCGCGGCACATATGGTCACTCGTCCGGGCGATCATGCCCTTATTGTCACCCCCCATTGGCCCAATGTCGAAATGGCCCTGAAATGGGCGGGCGCAGAGATTGGCCACTTCCGTCAGCATTCGCAAGATGGGAAATGGGCACTTGATCTGGACGGTTTGATGGCGGCCTGCCAAACCAACACCAAAATGATTTATCTGAACAGCCCCTGCAATCCGACGGGCTATGTCATGGAGCGTCCGGATCAGGAACGCTTGCTGGATTTCTGCCGCGATAATGGGATCGTCCTGTTATCGGATGAAGTTTATCATCGCAGTGTATATGACCGTAATTATGCACCCTCTTTTCTCGAGTTTGCCGGCGATGATGACCCCCTCATTGTTGTTAACGGGTTCTCCAAAGGCTGGGCAATGACCGGCTGGCGCCTTGGCTGGATGGTGACGCCTAAGGGTTACGAAGAACAAATGGCCGTATTATGTGAAATGTATAACACCGGGGCCCCCAGTTTCATCCAGATTGGCGCAATCGCAGCTCTTGAAAAGGGAGAAGGCGTCTTAAACGAACTGCGCCAGGGCTATGCCGAAAGCCTGGCGGTGGCGAATGATATTCTTGGAAATCATGCGCGCATCGAACATACGGCACCGGAAGGCGCTTTTTATGCCTTTCCCAGGATCAAAGGCATTGATGACGGGCTGAAGTTTGCAGAAGGTCTGTTGTTTGGGGCAAAAGTTGGTGTCGCACCCGGCTACACATTTGGCCCCGGCAATGAAACCCACCTTCGCATGTGTTTTGCCATGAAGGCCGACAAGCTGGAGAAAGCCCTGCGGGCCTTCACCGACTACCTCGATACGACCTGAAGCGCCAAGCCCGACCCCCGATTGCCAATATAGGAATACGAACCCTTTGATTTTGATCAGCGATGGGCTAGCCTCCTAACAGAGTATGAAAGTGCGAGTCAAATCGTAGTAATCAGGGGAGAATATCGATGGCCAGTAGTGATGCGAAAACAGCAGAAATTGTCCGCAAAGTCGCTAATGAAGCGAAAAAGAAGCTGAATAAAACGAAAGCCGCGGAAGCCCAGTATTTCATCCAACACTATTACGAAGGGTCCCCTTCAAGCGATTTAAAGAGTTTCAAACCCGCTGAACTGGCGGCCATCGCCCTGCATCACTTTTCGTTTGCCACAACCCGCGCAAACCGCAAAAGCCTTGTTCGTGTGTTTAACCCATCGATTAAGACGGATGGATATGCGTCTGATCACACGGTCATCGAAATTTGTAATGACGACATGCCCTTTCTGGTGGATTCTGTCGCGTCGGAAATTTCTCGTCGTGAGCTTGAAGTCCACCTTCTGATTCACCCCATCCTGAGGCTAAAGCGTTCAAAGACTGGTAAGTTTCTGGAATTCGTCGAAGCGGGAACGACGGGTGCCATCGCGGAATCCTTTATTCGAATGGAAGTGACCCGACAATCTGGCGACCGGCTTGCTGAGATCCAGGCCCGCTTTGAAGAAATTTTTGACGATATTCATTGCGCCGTCGAGGATTGGCGACCCATGCGCGACCGCATGGGAGCGATCATTGAAGAGTTTTTGACGACGCCAAAAGGCAGGCCCTCAGAGGAAGTCTCCGAAGCCCGTGATTTCTTGCGCTGGATTCATGATAACAACTTCACATTCCTTGGATATCGGGAATATGACTTGAAGGGGAGCGGCAAACAAACCAAAGCCACATTGAAAAAATCTGCGGGATTAGGCGTGTTGCGCAGTGAAAAAGCCATCGTTTTTGACGAGATCGACCCATCGCAAAAGTTACATATGGAAGTGCGGGCCTTCGCGAAAAATGCGTCCCTGTTGATGGTCGCAAAATCAAATTTGCGATCTTCCATTCACAGGCCCGTCCACATGGATGCCATTAGCATCAAACGGTACAACGAAAAGGGCCAGGTCACCGGCCAAAGAATTTTTGTCGGACTCTTTACTTCGGGTGCCTACAACAAGGCGCCGAGCGAGATACCCCTGTTACGTCGCCGCGTCGCCATGACCATGGATAGATCAGGGTTTTCCGAAAGCTCGCACGATGGCAAGGCGCTGATGAATATCTTGGACACCTTCCCCCGTGACGAATTGTTGCAGATCAACGATGACCAGTTGTTTGAAACCGCCATGGGGATTTTACATCTGCAAGAACGGCAACGAACGGCATTGTTCATCCGCCGTGACGAGTTAGGGCGGTATTGTTCCTGTCTGGTGTTCGTGCCACGCGACAGATATACGACGGCCCTGCGTATTCAGATACAGGAAATTTTAGCGGAAGAATTGGAAGGCCGGATCGCTGCATTCTTTACGCAGCTCGGAGATTCGGCGCTGGCCCGTTGCCATATTATTGTACCAATGCTGAAGGGCCGTATCCCAAAGTACAATATTGCAAAAATCGAAGAGCGATTGTTGCAGGCATCGCGCTCCTTTGCCGACCATTTGGGTGACGCCGTTACCAACGACCAGGGCGAAGAGAAAAGCCTGGAAGTTGTCTCGCGCTGGGCCAATGCCTTTGGTCCTGAATACCAGGAACGCTATACACCTTCAGAAGTTATTCACGATATTGAAACTCTGGAGCAGGTTATCGCTACCGACGAAATCGGAATGAATTTGTTCCGGGTCGAGGATACACCGACATACAAGGTTCGGTTTAAAATTTACCGCAAGGATGCCCCCATTGCACTCTCCGATGTTTTGCCAATTTTTGAAGATCTGGGTTTCAAGGTCATTGATGAAGCGGGCCCCCACCGGGTTGATCTAAACGATCAGGTATTGGTTATTCACAATTTCGGTTTGGAAACTCGCGACGGATCCAGCGTCAACCTGTCAGCAATCCGTGATAATTTTCACGCGACATTTCTGAAGGTTTGGCAAGGTGAGGTCGAAAGCGATGGTTTCAATGCCCTTGTCGCACGCACGGGCCTCGCCTGGCGAGAAGTCGTTATTTTGCGCGCGCTCTGCAAATACCTTCGCCAAACAGGAATTACCTTTAGTCAAGAATACATGGAGCAGACAATGGCCAACAACCCGCAAATTGCGGGTGACCTTGTTCGCTTGTTTATGAGCCAGTTTGATCCCGCAGCCGCCAAAGGAAGTCCGGCAAACGCCAAGCGCCTGACATCTAAAATCGCCCGGGCTTTGGAAGAAGTTGCCAGTGCCGATGAAGATCGAATCTTACGCCGCTACTTAAATTTGCTGCAGTCCATGCTCCGGACAAACTTCTTCCAAACGGATGAGAATGGCGCGCACAAATCTTATATCTCGTTCAAGTTTAACGCGCGTAATTTAGATGAACTGCCGCTTCCCAAGCCGCTGCGCGAAATTTTTGTTTACAGCCCGCGTGTTGAGGGCGTCCATTTAAGATTCGGGTTTGTTGCCCGGGGCGGCCTGCGTTGGTCAGATCGCCGCGAAGATTTCAGGACAGAAATTTTGGGCCTTGTTAAAGCGCAACAAGTCAAAAACGCCGTTATCGTCCCTGTCGGATCGAAGGGCGGATTCGTCTGTAAACAGCCACCACGTGACAACAGTCGCCAAGCCTTTATGGACGAGGGAATTGCTTGTTATAAAATATTCATTGCCGGCCTGCTTGATATTACCGACAACATCAAAGGGCCGAAAATTGTCCCGCCAAAGAAGGTGATCCGACGTGATGATGATGACCCTTATTTGGTGGTTGCAGCTGATAAAGGTACAGCAACGTTCTCCGATATCGCCAACGGCGTCTCAATCGAATATGGCCACTGGCTCGGTGACGCCTTCGCGTCGGGGGGAAGTCAGGGTTATGACCACAAAAAGATGGGCATCACGGCCCGAGGTGGATGGGAATCCGTAAAGCGCCACTTCCGTGAAATGGGAAAAGATATCCAGAACGAAGACTTCACGGTTGTCGGTGTCGGCGATATGCAGGGTGACGTTTTTGGAAACGGCATGCTGCTTTCCAAACATATCCAATTGTTAGCAGCCTTTAATCATCTCCATATTTTTGTTGATCCCAATCCGGATTCTGCAAAAAGCTGGGTTGAGCGAAAACGGCTTTTTGATACGCCGGGCCTCGCGTGGTCTGACTATAACAAAAAGCTTTTATCAAAAGGCGGCCAAATTTATGACCGCAATGCCAAATCTCTCAATTTGACGCCAGAAATTCGGGAACGCTTTGGTATCGCCAAAGCGACCGCAACACCCAACGAACTGATGGAGGCGATCCTCAGAGCCGAAGCGGAATTACTCTGGTTCGGTGGCATTGGCACCTACATCAAATCGAGCAACGAATCTCATTTGGATGCCGGGGACCGGGCTAACGATGCAATCCGCATTAACGGTGCGGATGTTCGGTGCAAGGTCATTGGAGAAGGGGCCAATCTGGGTTGTACCCAACGAGGCCGGATCGAGTTTGCGGAAAATGGTGGGTTCATGAATACCGATTCCATCGATAACTCGGCGGGTGTTGATTCTTCTGATAACGAAGTCAACATCAAGATTTTGGTTGATAGCCTAATGGGCCCCGGTGGCCTTAATCAAAAGCAACGTAATGCCTTGCTGGCGAGCATGACCGACGAAGTTGGCAAGCTTGTCCTTGTTCACAACTACCGACAGACACAGGCCTTGTCACTGATCCAGTCGCACGGCGTTGCCGCGCTCGACAATCAACAGCGTTTGATGAAAATGCTTGAGCGCGAAGATCGCTTGAACCGGGCTGTTGAGTTTTTGCCGGATGATGAAACAATTGCAGAGCGACAGTTAGCCCAGATCGGGCTCCATCGCCCTGAACTTTCTGTGTTAATCAGTTATTCAAAAATCTGGCTCTACGATCAGATGATTGCGTCCGATATGCCGGATGATCCCTACCTGGAACAAGACCTGGTGGACTATTTTCCGACGCCATTAAGACAAAAGTATCGCACGCAAATTGGTAAACATCGCTTGCGTCGTGAAATTATTGCAACGCGGGCCACCAATTCATTGGTGGATCGCGCCGGCGATACGTTTGTTACAGAATTTATGGAGAAGACCGGAAAATCCGCAGCGGAGATTAGCCGCGCTTATATTATTGCCCGCGAAATCTTCCAGCTTCGCGGCCTTTGGGCAGAAATTGAAGCGCTGGATAACAAGGTGCCAACCCGCACCCAAACTGCGATGCTAGTTGATATACACCACCTTCTGGATTGGGTCGTTCTGTGGTTCCTGCGCAATGGAAAGCCCGGTCTCGATATGTGCACACATATCGACGAATTTAAGAAAGGGATAGCCGAGCTTTCATCTGGCATCAACAAGGCACTCCCGCCGCATTATGTTAGCGATGCCAAAAAGCGCGCCGGGCCCTATATTGATAAAGGTGTGCCTGAAGCACTAGCTTTGAAAATAGCCGGGCTGGTAAATCTCTATTCCGGACTTGACGTGGTGCGCCTGGCGGCTCGCCGTAAGTGTCCGGTTCTGGATGGCGCGCGCATCTATTTCGCTGTTGGAACACGCTTCAAGTTGGGCCGGCTGCGCGCCGCAACCGATTCCATGGGGACCGATAGCCATTGGCAACAGTTGGCCATCGCGGCGTTGGTCGAAGAAATTTACGCCCATCAGCTGGCCCTGACGAATCTGGTTATGGATTCTTCAAGTCTCAAGCTTGATGCCAAAAAAGCGGTCGATGCGTGGATAACCAAGCACCATTATGCCGTTGGCCCAACAGAACAATTGTTGAGCGAACTTTGGGCCACTGACGTCAATGACCTGTCGATGATCGCCGTTGCCAGTCGCCAGATTAAAACCATGACGGAGGTCAGCAACTAACTGTGGCAGAACCGATAAGCACACCAGTGCCCGCGTCGCGCGCGGGTCTGGCGGCCTGGTGTTTGTACGACTGGGCGAACTCCGCTTTTCCAACGGTCATCACAACCTTTGTCTTCGCCGCTTATTTTACAAAGGGCGTCGCCGAGGATGTGGTTTCCGGAACGGCCCAGTGGGGCTGGACGATGTCCATCGCGGCTTTGCTGGTGGCGGTTATTGGTCCCGTTCTGGGCGCCATTGCCGATCATACGGGGCGCCGCAAGCCCTGGCTTTTTGGCTTTACTCTAATCGCCGCTGCTGCATCCGCACTTCTATGGACCATCATGCCGGAAGCGACGTCTATACTTCGGGCTCTGGTACTTGTCGGCATCGCGACGTTTGCCTTTGAACTGGGCATGATTTTTTATAATGCCATGCTTCCCGATATCGCGCCCGCAGACAAACTTGGGCGTTGGTCCGGGTGGGGCTGGGGCTTGGGATATTTCGGTGGATTGAGCTGTCTGGCCCTCACTCTTGTTGGTTTTGTCCAGACGGATACTCCGTGGTTTGGTCTCGACCCTGAACAGAGTGAACACGTGCGCGTGACAGGACCGCTTGTTGCGATCTGGATGCTTGTCTTTGCCCTCCCTTTATTTTTATTTACACCAGATCGAGGGCGTGGACTTGGCTTGTCTGCTGCAAGTAAGCGGGGGATCACGACGCTGATTTCAACCTTTCGGCATCTCCGCAATTACGCAAACATTGGACGGTTCTTGATCGCCCGGATGATCTATACGGACGGCTTAAATACGCTATTTGCGTTTGGGGGCATATACGCCGCAGGCTCTTTCGGCTTTTCCTTTGAAGACTTAATTTTATTCGGGATCGGGATTAATGTGACGGCCGGGATCGGTGCTGTTTTATTAGGCTGGGTTGATGATGGAATCGGGCCGAAACGAACCATTCTCATCTCCGTCAGCGCGCTTGTTATACTTTCTGGCATGCTTTTAGTGATCGAAAGTGTAACCCTGTTTTGGGTCTTTGGGTTGGGGCTTGGGATTTTCGTTGGACCTGCCCAATCTGCAAGTCGATCGATGATGGCCCATTTAGCACCGCCAGACATGCGAACCGAAATGTTCGGGCTTTATGCCTTCTCCGGAAAGGCGACAGCTTTTTTAGGGCCGGCACTCCTCGCAATTTTGACAGAGGCCTTCGCCAGTCAGCGCGCCGGGATGGCCTCCATCCTTGTCTTTTTTATTATCGGTGGGGCCCTGCTTTTCTTTGTTAAAGAAAAAGGGCCGGTCGCCTATTGAACCCGTCGGTATCCTCACCCATTATACGGCCATGACATTTCCCGATCAAAAGTTCCTGAACGCATCTGCCTTTACCAAGGCCTACTTCGATCAGCTTGCAAAGGCTGCGGCAACACTTGATGAATCGCGCATGGACATGGCAACTGAATTGCTATCGCTTGCTTATGAAAATCGCCAGACTATTTTTGCTTGCGGCAATGGGGGGTCAGCAGCCATCTCCAATCATTTGCACTGTGATCATTTAAAAGGTGTCCAGACGGACACGGACTTGCGTCCGCGGGTCGTAAGTCTAAGTGCAAATCTGGAAACCATCACAGCCATCGCCAATGATATTTCCTATGATGATGTCTTTTCCTATCAGCTCCAGACGATGGCAGATAAAGGCGACGTCCTGATTACAGTGAGTTCTTCAGGAAATTCTGAAAACATTGTGAAGGCCGCAGAATGGGCTAAGAACAATGGCATGATCGTTATTGCCATGACGGGTTTCGAAGGCGGGCGCTCCGCCGAAATCGCCGATGTAAATTTACATATAGACGCAGATAACTATGGTGTTATTGAAGATATTCATCAAAGCCTGATGCATATTCTTGCACAATATGTACGCATGATACATATGCCTGATGACGTGATTGAAGACCGTAAATTTTAGTGCCCCTTTCCTGAAGGAAGCCAAATGACTTCACCAACACGCGGCGCACTCTATGTGGTTTGGGGCGCTTACAATAAACCGGCTTTAGAACGTTCATTGGCGTCCTTGAAGGTGCACCATCCAGAATTACCGGTTCACATTGAAACGCTGGCCGATACGGCGACACTGTTGGACAAAGCGGCCATGTTTGAAATGTCGCCTTTTGAGGAAACCGTGTTTCTTGATGTGGACACCATGATTATGGGTAATCTTGAATTTGGGTTTACGAAAGCAAGGGCACATGGAGTGGCGCTGTGTATTTGCGAATGTCCTTGGGCCAGGCGTTATGGCAGTTTTGATGGGGATATGATCGAATACAATACGGGAGTGATTTTTTTTAGTCAGGCTGCAAAACCTCTGTTTGATGCATGGCATGATTTAGCCGACAAAGTTGATTCTTCAATTGAATTTGTCGTAGATGGGCAGCGCGGACGAATGCCGCTGAATGATCAGGCCGGCTTCGCTCTGGCCGTTGAAAAAATTGGCGAACAGCCCTTTATTCTACCCCATAATTGGAACTACAGACCCAAATGGCAAAAGAGTTGGTATGGCCCGATCAAGGTTTGGCACGACTATGGAGACCCGCCGCAAGCTTTGATCGACCATAATGCACAACAAATGGACCCAAAGAATATTCTGGTTTCTTCCAGCCTTGTTTAATTAATTAGGAAAAGCGCCCTAATTTGGCCGAATTTCCAAGGCAACTTTACCCTGACCCGCCATTCCGTTAGATAGGACCCATGACTCATTATTTCCCACGATTAATATTTTGTCTTTTGGTCGCCGCCAGTGTGATCACGTCGCGTCCAGCTGTTGCAAAGCTGGCCGAAAACCTGAAGCTGAGTAAACAAGAAACAACCAGTTTGATGCGTGCTCAGAAGCATCTCAATTCGTCGAAGACGGTGCGAGCGCGTTTTTTACAAATCTCTTCCAATGGTGAATATGCAGAAGGCGAAGTCTTCATTCAGCGGCCAGGGCGGCTGCGTTTGGTTTATGATGACCCGAATCCGCTTATGGTTGTCGCCGATGGAACCCACATCTCGTTTGTTGACCGCAAAATTGATACGGCGACGACCTTATATTTGAGCATGACGCCAGCAGAACTTGTTTTGCGGGAATCAATCGGGTTTTTTGGTAAGGACGTCATTGTAACATCCGTCAATCAATCTCCGGGCGTCATTCGTGTTGGCCTGCTAAATGCCAAAGAACCCGACGGAGGGAGCATTGAGTTGATCTTCAGTGACCAGCCTGTCGAGCTTAGGAAATGGACGATCCTTGATGCGCAGGGCATCAAGACGTCTGTGTCATTATTGGGACCACGATTTGACGTGCCTCTCAATCCCGATCTGTTCAAATGGTCACCAGACCCTAACAAACCGCGCGTTTTTGGGGACGAAAATTAAGTACAGAATCCTGTAACGGAGTCCTTTATTTCTTTTGCTATTACCACCTGGAATGTAAATTCAGTGCGCAAGCGCCTGGACGGGCTGTCGGCTTTGATCGAAGAAGAACGGCCGGATGTGATTTGCCTTCAGGAAACCAAAGTCCAGAACCATCAGTTTCCAGCAACAGAAATTGCTGACCTGGGTTATCCCCATCAAGCCCTTCATGGAATGAAAAGCTATAACGGAGTGGCTATTCTATCGCGCCATCCGCTGATCGATCCAACCCCTATGGACTGGTGCGAACGGGTCGATTGCCGCCATATTTTTGCGGGAGTCGATACCAAAGGCCCCCTTGGCGACATTGAAATTCACAGTCTCTATGTTCCGGCGGGTGGCGATGTTGCGGACCCGTTAAAGAACCCTAAGTTTGCCCATAAACTTGAGTTCGTGGATGCCCAAACCCACTGGTGGGCGGCGCGTGGACAGGGGGATACACCCCGGTTTCTATTGGGTGACTTTAACATTGCCCCTTTACAAAGCGATGTTTGGTCGCACGCACGGTTAAAAAACACGATTACGCATACGGAAATTGAAATCAAACGCCTGTTAAACATGCAGAAAGCCGGGCGCTGGGTCGACGTGATGCGCTGGTTCTTAAAAGAAGAGGACGAAGCCTTTACCTGGTGGAGTTACCGGGCATCCGACTGGCAAGAAGTCAACAAGGGTCGACGACTTGATCATATTTGGGCCAGCCAACGTGCCGCAGAAGAAGTTGCAAGTGTCCGTATCTTGCGCGATGCCAGAGACTGGATTCCGCCTTCTGACCACGTACCGGTCACGGTTCGCCTAAACAAGCGGAGCTAACCGGAAGGCCCGGTAAAAAATTGCACCTGCCGCCAGGTTTGCTGACGACAGGTGCTAGACGCATTCACTTGTGTATTTTGGGTCGATCTATGACAGCTTTGCCTGGAAGAAATAGATCGTGCGTTCCCAGGCCAATCTGGCCTGTGCTTCGTCGTATCGAGGCGTCGTATCATTGTGGAAGCCATGATTTGCTCCCGCATAGAGATGAGACACATATTCTTTGTTGTTAGCCTTCAACGCCGCTTCATATTCGTCAGCACCCGCCAGAATACGTTTATCAAGCTCGGCATTATGAATAAGCAAAGGCGCTTTTATCTTTGGAACGTCTTCCGTCTTCGCCTGACGCCCGTAGAAAGGAACAGAAGCTGCCAGTTCTGGCAGACGCACAGCCATCGAGTTGGCCACACCGCCGCCATAGCAAAACCCTACGACACCGACTTTTCCGTTCGAATTGGCATCCGCGCGCAAATGTTGATAGGCCGCGACAAAGTCGTTCAGCAGTTTGTTTTTATCCAGCTTCCGTTGCATGACCTTTCCCTCATCGTCATTGCCCGGATAACCGCCCAGCGGGGTAAGACCGTCGGGTGCCAATGCGGTAAAGCCAGCGATCGCGACCCGGCGCGCAACATCAGCGATGTATGGGTTTAGTCCGCGGTTCTCGTGCACGACGACGACACTGCCGCGTTTTCCGCCGCCGGTCGGACGCACCATGTAACCTTTGACGGTTCCATGTCCTTCGGGAGAAGGATATTCGATCATCTCGCCATTGATCCGCTCGTCCGTCTCTTCGACCTGGTTGGCCATTGCATAATTTGGTGATAGAGCATCTAAAAGCATCGCTGCAGTCATCCCGCCAACAGCGTATTTCCCAGCTTTTTCAAGAAATTCACGGCGTTCCATAAGGCCATGTACGTAGCCATCAAAAAGATCCAGTAGCCCTTGGTCAAAATCCGTTGCTTTTGCTCGCTTGCTCATCTCATTCATTTTGTTCGCCCTTTCAAGTTTATCGTATCCCTGTTTGTTACCTGTTTATTATACGACCACTTTCTAATTTGGATCATAATATTTTCGCGATGCACCCATAATTATTGCCAAGGAGCAGAATGCACGCTCTCGGTGCACCAGAAAAGCCTTCCTAATTGTCTCCCGCTTTAACTTTTGAACAGACTGTCGCAGCGCCTAAAGCAGTGGCCCTTCGCCTGCCACGGTGGCGCGGTGCATAACGCGGCGCTGGGCCGGATTGTAGGTGCGCCCCCGATGTAACACTGACCGGTTATCCCAAATAACGACATCGCCAGCCTTCCAGTGGTGCGCATAAATGTGCTCCGGGCGAACGCAAAAACCAGAAAGTTCGCGCACCAGCGCGCGACCTTTTTCCAGGGGCCAGCCAATGACGTGGGAACAGTGGCTGCCGATATAGTAGATTTTTCTGCCGGTCCTTGGATGCGTTCGAACCAGAGGCTGATGCGGTGGCGCAAACTGTTTTTTTTCTTCGTCGGTAAAAATGTCGCCGGAAATCAGTGTCCGAGAATAGATGATCGAGTGCTCACATATCAGGTCTTCCAGCTCTTCCTTCGTGGTTTCGCCAAACGGACCCATCCAATCATCGTAGCAGGCGCGCGCGTCGGCAAATTCCGTATCGCCGCCTTCGCTTGGCACCTCATGGGCCGCAAGCAAAGAATAATTACTCGGGACCGGCTTAAAAGAACTGTCGGTGTGCCAGAGCAGATTACCTTTCATGTAGACTGCCCGCTTTGTGTCTTGGCTGATAAGCTCACCGTTGTCATCTATGTTTGCCAGCATGGTGACTTGTTTGTCGACGCCGCCGTATTGGTCACGTTTAAGCGGTACTTCCAAGGGGCCAAATCGTTTCGCAAACTCAACGAGTTCTGCATCTTCCAAAAACTGATTACGAAAAAAAATCACGCCATGTGTGTCGACGGCCTCGTGAATCTCTTCGAACTGAGGTTCAGCAATCGGTTGCTTCAAATTTACACCCTGAATTTCTGCTGCAAAGCCTTTCATACTCTCTATAATTTTCACTTTTTCCTCCCTGGTAATGACGCCACACCGCTTCCTTTATTGGGGGATGACGGTTTGGCGCGTAGGCAACTCTACTAGAAATTTTGCTCCCGACTCAACTCGGGTATCGATCCTGATATTTCCCTGATGTGCGTCTACGATTGTTTTGCAAATGGAGAGGCCCAGGCCGGTTCCAGACATGTCCGTTTTTCGGTTTGCTTGCGTAAATTTATCAAACAGGCTGGGCACAAACCCCTCCGGAACGCCGGCCCCTTGATCCGAGACAGAAATCGTTACAAAAGCGTCAAAGACTTCCAATGAGACATCAATTTCCCCCCCGTTTGGTGAGTGTTTAATGGCATTAGACAATATATTTGCCATTACTTGGTGAATGCGTTTTGGGTCGGCCGCAATGACCGCATCGCCAAGAGGGGAAAAGCGAATTTTGATATTGCGTTCAATGCCCGAACTTTGAATATTCTGACAGGCTTCATCGATCAATTGGGAAATTAAAACTGGCTCGATATCATAAGCCATGTGTCCCGAGCCCAGTTTTTGAATATCAAGCAATTCATTGATTAAACCATGCAGGCTGGCAGCATTTCGGTCCGCGATTAGTAACGGATCAACCAGTTTTTCTGGAATAGCACCCATCGCACCACCGTTGATTAATCGTAACGAACCCGTAATTGATGTCAGCGGCGTCCTAAGCTCATGAGTGACATTAGAAATGAATTCATCTTTCAGAGCGTTTGCTCGGGTTTCAATATCTGCCGCTTTTAAGGCGGTTTTTATTGCGACCCGCAACTCCATCTGATCGATGACGATTTTTGCGAGATCCTCCAAAAGGCTGCGCTGCTGTTCCGTAAGCTCACGGGGGACCCGATCAATCGCGCACAATGTACCCATATTCAGTCCATCCGGCGTTCTTAGCGGGACTCCTGCATAAAATCGAATGGAGGGTTCATTGGCCACGAGCGGGTTATCATAAAACCGCTCTTCCTCAAGTGCATTGGGCACCTCGAACAGTTCGTCGCCCAATATGGCATGTGCACAAAAAGCCAAACGTCGGTCCGTTTCAGAAACATCAAGACCCTGTTTTGATTTAAACCACTGGCGTTCCCGGTCGATCAGGGAAACCAGGGCGATCGGGACGTCCAGGGTTTCAGACACAATGCGTGTAATCCGATCAAAAGAGTCTTCTGCTGCCGTATCAAGAATTTGATACATGCGAAGTTTCTCCAGACGCTGAATCTCGTTTTCTGGCAGACAGGCTTCTAACACAAACAGAATCCCTTGCTTAAGAGGTCATTTAGGGCGCCAAACGATATCCACCCGGTTCCGTTATCAGGATCGATGCATTTGACGGATCGGGCTCAATTTTTTGCCGCAACCGATACACATGTGTTTCCAGTGTATGTGTCGTTACACTTGCGTTATACCCCCATACTTCATCGAGAAGCACATCGCGACTGACGACCTTGGCACCGGCTCTATATAAGAATTTTAATATTGCCGTTTCTTTGTCTGTCAGGCGAACTTTGCGCTGGTCTTCCTCGCGAAGCAGGATTTTGTTCGCTGGCTGAAATGTATAGGGGCCGATGGTGAACACCGCGTCATCAGAGCGCTCATGTTGTCGAATATGAGCGCGAAGTCGTGCCAACAAGACACCCAAGCGAAAGGGTTTTACGATATAATCATTGGCACCTGCATCAAGACCCAGGATCGTATCCGCATCGGTGTCTGCACCGGTTAACATCAAAATGGGCGAGGTAACCCCATTTCGCCGCATCAAACGGCAAACTTCGCGGCCATCCATATCCGGCAATCCGACATCCAGCAAAATGACGTCAAAGTAGTCGGTTTTTGCGAGATCCAGGCTTTCTTTTGCCGTCGCCGATTCTGTAATCAGAAATTCTTCATGCAATTGTAACTGCTCACTAAGCATTTCCCGCAATGTGTCGTCATCATCGACAATAAGTATCCGTCTTCCCGAAGTCATATGGTCTTGCCCTAGCGCTATTTTAAAGTGTTCACGATATGCTATAAGTTAGCTCATCTTAGCGGATTTCGCCAATGGCAAGCCACCCAATTAAAATGACATGAACGAGATGTGAAGATACACTAGTATCTAACGATGATCTCGGCCTGTGTCGTTTTAACCTACATCAAGGCCAAGAAAGTACTTATATTTATGTTTTCCATGGCAAGACGATAGAAAATGATAAAAAACCCATCCATGCCGACCAGTCGCGAACCCGCATCCTTGTTAACCGTGGATCGCGCCATCTCCGAACTGCGCCGTGGCCGGATTATCTGTGTCCATGGCGGCGGCGGAAAAGCGGTCTTGATGCGTTCAGCGGAAAGCATAACCGACGACGGTTTAGCCGAGATTTCCCAATTGGCGCAATCAGAAGTCCTGCTCGCGATAACCGCTCGGCGGGCATCAATTTTGGGGCTGAACAGCCCCATAGGCGATATTGTTACGCTTAACACCACGCCGCCCATTAATGCGGAGACCATTCAGGACCTGGCTGATCCATTGGCACAATGTGATCTTGATCAAATAGATATCGATGTGAGACCATCAACGGCCCACGATTGTAATTCAGCGTCCGTAAAATTAACAAAACTGGCAAGGCTTTTGCCGGCAGCCGCAACGGCGCAATTGCGAGACCCCAACGCCCACGATATCGCCGCCTGGGCCCTTCGCCACGATCTGTTGAGAGTTGATGCCGGTGATATTTTTCAGTACGACGTTGTCGCCGCGCGTACATTGAAACCCGTTAGCGATGCACGTGTCCCCTTGCAGGACGCGGAAGATGCCAGAATTGTGGCGTTTCGGCCGTGGGACGGGGGCTTGGAACACCTTGCCATTATTATCGGTGAACCGAAACCTCAAGAGCCGCTGCTGGCGCGCATTCATTCAGAATGTTTTACCGGTGATCTTTTGCGCAGCCTGCGATGTGATTGTGGAGACCAACTTCGAGGCGCCATTTCGGAAATATCAAAAAGCGGGTCTGGCGTTCTTTTATATCTGGCGCAAGAAGGGCGCGGCATTGGTCTTGTCAACAAATTGCGCGCCTATCAACTGCAGGATCGCGGGTATGATACCATTGATGCCAATGAACAACTGGGATACGACGCTGATGAGCGTATCTACATGCCAGCGGCCCGAATGCTTGATTCTCTGGGCTTTGATCACATCCGTTTAATGACCAATAACCCTGAAAAAGTAACTGGGCTAGCGCAATGTGGCGTCAGGGTCGTGGAGCGCGTATCGCACGCTTTCCCGTCAAATCAGCACAATGAAATCTATCTGGAAACAAAAAAGACAAAAAGTGGGCATTTCATTTAACACCATCAGTTTAATGTGGCCTAAAAATTCACAGGCGTTTATATCTCATATGCATGGTTTTCTGTATTGAGGGTCGAAAGACCGGCAAATTCCTCTATAGTCAGAACCGTATTGGTACGTGATCGTTAGGGAGACGATTTTCCATTGGATACCTCCGCGCTATTGCCCCGTGATACCCGCGATCTGTCACCATCGGAATTGCGCGATGAAATTGACCGACTCAATTTCTTTATCAGCGCAACGATGGATCTCGCTTTCGAGTGGGATCTGGCGACGGATGACGTCTTTGTTTCAAAGAACCTTGCAACAATCTTGGGAGCCGACAGCCAAACAATACCCTATAAACAGCTGCTTGACGCTATTCACCCGGATCACCGCTCCCACTATCAGGACGCGGTTCGCAGCCACTTTAACCAAGACCGGCGTCGCGTGGTGATTGAATATCAAATTCGGGAGCACGATGGTGACTATCGCTGGGTTGCTGAAAATGGCATTGCCATGCGGGATCAGGATGAGAAACCCGTTCGCTATGTAGCATCGTTCAAGGATATATCGCCACGCAAGATGGCAGAAGCGGAATTTTTAGATAGCAATGCCCGTTTGCAAGCCATCATGGAAAACACGTCATCTCCCATTAGCTTGAAAGATACGGATGGCCGCTATGTTCTGGTCAATGATATCTTTTGTGTTAAACGCGGTTTGAAGCGCCATGAAGTCATCGGCAAGACCGCTCATGAACTTTACGACAAAACGTTTGCTGAAGAGGTAACGGGACCTGACATCGCCGTCATTGAAACCGGAAAACCCGTTCACACAGAGATCAGTAGCGTTGAAGCCGACAATGAAATGCACACGTTTATCTCTGACCGGTTTCCGATTTTTGCTGCTGATGGAACACTCATTGGGATTGGAAGCCTGGATACGGACATCACGGAACGGAAGAAAATGGAAGCAGCGCTGCGAAAGAGTGAGAAGGAAATGCGCTTGCTGGCAGCAACCGACCCGTTGACAGGTGCCCGCAACCGACGCAGCTTTTTTGAAATTGGTAATAGTGAACTCGCACGTTCAAATCGATATAAGCGGTCCTTGTCTTTATTGATGATGGATATTGATCATTTCAAGAATTTTAATGATACCTATGGCCACGCTACAGGCGATGTGATCTTGAAAAACTTCGCAACAGAATGCCTGCGTACGTTGCGTGAACAAGATACGCTTGGCCGCCTTGGTGGTGAAGAGTTTGGTGTTATTCTGCCGGAAATTGACCTCGAAACCGCGGAAGTCATCGCAGAAAGGCTGCGGCAAAATCTGATGGACCTGGAGACAGTTCTTGACGGGAAATCGCTTAAATTCACCGTCAGCATCGGCGTTGGCCAGTGCAATTGGGAGGATGCAACAATTGATCGTGCCCTAAATGAAGCAGACAATGCACTTTACCGAGCCAAGCAATCCGGCCGCAATCGGGTCGAGAAATAGGCGGCCCCGTTTAAACTCATACATTTCTAGTTCAGTTTATCGGATTTATATTCATCCGCTGTTTGGCCATACTCGCGCGCGCGTTCCCGAATTAGGTCTTCCCGCATGTTCTCAACCAAGTGACCGAGCCCCATCGCGAGATCTCCCACCCTTTCTTTTATAGATATGTCCCCCGATTGACATCCCGTTAGCAAACACGATACGACCAGCAAACACCCAGCCAAGGTTTTGTTTTTCATTTTTCCTAACCTATTGCGACAGGCAGTTTGGCGTAGCCGCGGAACCGGGCAATAGGGAGTATTTCTGGATTACCCTGTGCCCTTAGTTTTGGAAATCGGCTTACCAATCGACCAATCGCTGCCTTGCCTTCCATCCGGGCCAACGTTGCACCCAGACACATGTGGTGGCCTTTCGCAAAGGCAACATGGCGGTTGGGTGTTCTCGCAATATTCACCATTTCCGGATCCTCAAACACGTCAGGGTCGCGGTTTGCAGCGGCGACCGACAGGTGCAGATATGTCCCCTTTCGAACAGAGCGGTTTCCCAGAACCACGTCTTGCGTCGTCATTCGGTTTCCGATCTGGAGCGGGCTTTGGTAGCGCAGCATTTCTTCAATCGCCAGATCAATCAGTTCCGGCTGTTGTTGCAAACGTCGCTGCTGATCCGGGTTTTGCACCAACATTCCGATGCCGTTGCCAACCATACTGGTTGTCGTTTCATGGCCAGCGTTTAGCAAAAAAATACAGTTTTGTATGAGCTCTTGATCATCCAGTCGATGGCCATCAATTTCACCAAAAATCAAACTTGCCAGCACTTCGCCGTCGTTGGCGCTCCCTTGATCAGCACGGCGCTTGGCGACCAACTCTGTCAACAATTCACCAAAATCCGTGACGGCCTGATGACCCTGGTCAAGCCGGTCACGGGGCACCACCGGATCAAGCGCCCCTAGTATTTTAAGGGAATAAGGCCGCAACAAATGGCGATATTCTTCAGGCACACCCAACATAAAGGAAATGATCTCCGTCGGGATTGCTGCCGCATAGCTAGGGATAACATCAAAGTCTTTTTCGTCTTCCAACCGGTCCAACAGGCGGTCAATAACCCCCGTTATAAGCGGCTCCATCTCTTTTAGTTTTCGGGGGGTAAAAGCGGCAGCCAAAAGTTTTCGAACCACAGTGTGGTAAGGAGGATCATTAAAAACCAAAGACGTCGTGTGATGCTGATAAAGAGGGCCATCACCAAACTGCTTCTTAAACGCCACCTTTTTATCTGAACTCATCGCAGGATTCTGATAACACGCCAGGACGTCATCATAGCGTGTCAGAAAAAGAGATCCGTCAGGGTTTTCGTGGATGGGGTCATAACGGCGCAATTCCCTAAAGAGGGGAAAGGGGTCCTGGATAAAACCTTCATCAATCGCATTGATGTCAAAAGTTCGAACTGAATCAGCACTTGTCACTTTGAGTTTCCAGTTCGCCTTCTGATGGGACCCCGTCAGGCGCTAGGTTAACCCTCACCTGTAATCAAATCAAACCCTTCATCTTTCCAACCTTCAATTCCACCAATCATCATTTTCACAGGGCGGCCCATCTTTGCGAGATGGATAGCCGCTTTATTCGCGCCGTTACAGTGCGGCCCTGCACAATATACGACGAAGAGCGTGTCCTCAGGATACGCCTTCAAAATGTGCCGAGTTAATTTACCGTGTATGATATTGACCGCTGTTTCGATATGCCCTTTCGCATATAACTCGGGTGAGCGCACGTCCAGCAAAACAAAGTCCGGGTCTTCCTCGGTAATCGCATGATGTACGTCCCAACAATCCGTTTCATAACTCAGCATAGCTTCAAAATGAGCCAATGCGTCTGCAGAGGTCGCGGCAGCAAATTTGCTTACGGTTGTTGTCATAATAAATCTCCGTTTTTATGTTTGTGTTGACCTTGTTTATAAATGAAACAGAATGTTTGACGAGTGGCCGTTTTGCCATTATTCATCGATATTATGCCAAAAGTGAAATCAACGCCTTTGAATACAAAAGTCTGTGCCTTGATCTATGATGGTCTGTGTTCCTTCGAGTTTGGGATCTGCACAGAAATCTTTGGTCTACCAAGACCGGAATTTGATAACTGGTACGATTATCGTGTTTGCTCAATCGACGAAGGTCCAGTGACCACACTGGGCGGGTTGGAAATTACGGCATCGTGTGACACAAACCTGATTGAAACCGCCGATACCATTCTCATCCCAGGCTGGAGAGGCGCCTCTGTGCAACCCCCAGAACCTCTGCTGGAAATGCTTGTTCGTGCCCATGATCGTGGGGCGCGCCTTTTAAGCATCTGCTCCGGCGTATTTGTTTTGGCTGCTGCCGGTTTGTTATCTGGTCGGCAGGCAACAACCCATTGGCGATACTGCGATACCCTTAAAGACAAGTACCCTGAAATAGATGTCGTGCCAGATGTTTTGTATATCGACGAGGGACAGATTTTGACATCTGCCGGGAGTGCCGCCGGGCTTGATCTGTGCCTGCATTTAGTCCGTAGAGACTGGGGTGCGGCGATTGCCAATCGGGTCGCCAAGCGTCTCGTAATCCCGACGCATCGTGATGGGGGTCAGGCGCAATTTATTGATCATCTCGTCGTTTCAGAAAACAATGCCCTTTCAAAACTCCTGGATTGGATCCGAACACATATTGATGAGCCTCTTGATATTGACCGGTTGGCGGATCGCGCCGGGATGAGCAAACGGACTTTATCGCGCCGGTTTAAATCTATGACAGGGCTGTCCCCGGGGGCATGGGTTCAGAACGAACGGGTTCGTTTTGCCTGTGACCTTTTGGAAAGCACAGATCGGTCTATAGAGCAGATTGCGACACGCGCTGGTTTTAATTCTGCAAATGCCCTGAGGCATCATTTTCGTGAAGTCTTGGGAACGACGCCGCAGTTATATCGTTCTCATTTTCGTATCTTCACACCCCCAACACATGCACCCACACAAATGACGTCGACCGGAATATAACAGACGTAGCGCCTTAAAGTTTCTATTAACTTTTGGCTTTTAAATTTTTCTCATGTCACAGGATTTGATTCGAGAACGGCTGATCGCGCGATCTCTCAGGCTAGCACAAGTTCAACAACGCTCCGCATTAACCGCTGCAGCACAGGAAGCAGCACGGCTATACCGAGATGGCCAAGTCGATAAAGCACAGGAAGCTTTAAATGAAATTTTTAAACGAGACCCAAATCACCCCGATGGCCTGGTGCTTAAAGGCGTTATTGAATTGGATCACGGGATGTTTGACGCCGCCCAGGATTCTTTTGAACAGGCGATCTCCGCCAAACACCTATTGCCGCTCGCCCATTATAATCTGGGAAATGTCTTCCGGGAAACGGGGCGTCACGAAGAGGCCGCAGGAAGCTACTTAGCCGCCGTTGAACAGGCCCCATCATTTTACGAAGCCTGGGGAAACCTGGGGCTGACGTATGCGCTGCAGGGAAAAGACGTACAAGCGCTCGATTGTCTCCATAAGGCCATTTTGCTTAAGCCCGATTATGCGGAAGCTCTGGATAATCTGGGAGTTATTCTCAGAAAACAGGGAATGCTCGTAGAAGCCGTGGAGCAAGGAAACAAAGCTGTCATCAGCAACCCGGGGTTTGCCTCCGGCTATAATAACCTGGGACTTGCATTGCGTGACCTTGGACAGCTAGAGGCGGCGATTACTAATTTTAAACGGGCTTTGGAAATCTCGCCAGACTTGGCCGAAGCGCATAACAATCTGGGCCTTGCCTATCTTTTGAGGGGCGACTTTAAGGCGGGCTGGGAGGCATATCGATGGCGCCATAAAATACAAGGTGGCCCTCCGGCAGCAACGCATTTGGCGAAACCGGTCTGGACAGGCGACGCCTTGTCCGGGCGTACCCTTTACATATATCCGGAGCAGGGGTTTGGGGATGTCATTCAATTTTCCAGATACATTCCCATTATCGCCAACACAGGTGCACGGATCATTTACCGGGTTTCGCCTTTGCTGGCAAAATTGATCGAACAGATTGATGGCGATTTCGAAATAAATGATGAAGCCGGACCCGAACCTTCGCCAAAAGACTATGACGTTCACGCGTCTTTGCTGGATCTCCCACGGCTCTTGAATACTATTCAATCAACAATACCAGGACACTGTCCTTATATCGAGGTTGATACAAATTTTGCCGCGCACTGGAAAAGCCGCATTGGAGAGTCAAAAACGTTTCGGATCGGGCTTATATGGGCCGGGCAACCGCAACATGAAAATGACCGCAACAGATCCATAAACCCCGTTGCCCTCAAACCTTTGGCAGATATTGCCGGTGTTTCACTTTACAGTTTGCAAATGGGAAGAGATGGCGAAGCTGCTCATGTGTTCGCAGATCGGATTACAGATTTGACGAATGACATAAGGTCGTTTGCGGATACGGCAGCAGCAATGCGCAATCTGGATCTCATTATTTCAGTCGACACATCCGCAGCACACCTGGCAGGTGCAATTGGTTGCCGGGTCTGGACACTGCTTCCCTTCCTGCCAGATTGGCGCTGGCAATTGGATCGCACCGACAGTCCCTGGTACCCGACAATGGAATTGTTTCGACAACCATCACCAGGAGATTGGTCTGCCGTAATAGAAAATGTCATCATGCGCCTTCAAGCTCTCTTGGAATAATTGACTTAAATCAACGACTGACGCGCGGCGCGGCTCTATCCTCTTATATTATCACTAGAGGTTATGGAGGTTGAAATGCAGGCCAAAGATATAATGACAACATCGGTAGTCACCGTCGGACAGGACGAACCGGTAAGTGCAATCGCAAGTTTATTGATGGAAAAGAGAATCAGTGCTGTGCCTGTTCTCGATACAGATGACAAGTTGTGCGGCATTGTCAGCGAGGGCGATTTAATTCGCAGAATATCTGACGAGGCAGATGATCATCGTCCTTGGTGGCTAAAGATGATGTCCAGCAACTCCCAGGAAGCAGGTGAGTTCCTGAAGGCGCACGGTCGAACGGCCAAAGACGTCATGACCAAGAATGTGGCAACCGTAAACGACACAATGGAAATAAGTGACGTCGCCCAGAAATTGGAATCCAATCGTATCAAACGCGTTCCTGTTGTCGTCAATGACAAGGTCGTGGGCATCATCAGCCGTTCGAATATGTTGCAGGTAATTGCCGGCCAGAAAGCGAAAGTGGCAAAGTCGGCATCGCCCAATGACCGCGTACTGCGCAAGCAAGTTCAGGATCACCTGAGCGAGCAAAGCTTTGCCAGTCACGGAACCTTAAACGTCATCGTTGATGATGGTGTTGTCGAGCTTTGGGGTTGGGTCGAGACCGAGACCGAAAGAGAAGCCTTGTTGCTGGCCGCCAAAGAAGTCGATGGTGTTCAAGAGGTTCGGGACCATTTCGGCAAAATATCACCCTGGGTTTGGGGTGCTTAAGGTTTAACGTTTTTAAATAGGAGGTGTGTAATGGTCGAAAAAACAGGATTGTCGCCCACGTCCCATGATTGGTGGTCGCATCTTTATGGCCCCATGAAACAGTTTGGGCAAAGTGTAGCAGAATTCTTTCAACCCAATTCTGAAGCGGCAATGACAGATGCGTTTTATGAAATATCTGTTGAACTGCCCGGTGTCAGCGAAGATGCGATCACTCTTGAGGTACACGACAACCGACTGACCGTGACCGGCGAAAAAGAGTCCCGTCACGAAGAAAAGGGTAAAAGTTTTTACTTTTCTGAACGGACCTATGGGCGCTTTAGAAGAGATTTCCGACTGCCAGCTGATGCTGACGCGAATAACATTAATGCCACGCACAAGGATGGTTTGTTAGAAATTCGGGTTGGTAAGACCCCTGCGGAAAACAAGTCTGGAAAAAAAATCAAAATTTCCCGCGCTTAGTAACCTAAGTCACTACAGGCATACCATCCTTTTGGGTGGTATGCCTTTAAGGTTATCCTTATTGAACAGGACGGTGACTGTCATGCAGACTATCTTGTTCGGCTGTCTTCATTAGAATCTTTGTCATCCGGGCCTTCGCATCTTTCACCGTGCGCCACCCTTTTTCCGTGAGTTCGCCATCAGGTGGGTCGGTGAGTTCAAAGTTATTAAAGACATCTTGGCCACGAACCAGCGTCGCGCGCGTACGGCCACCTATTTGCCGAACGGACGTTGGAATATAACGAACGACAAACCCGATCCGTGCCATTGAAGACACGTTTGGCTCTGAACCGTGTACCATAGCCACGTGATGAAGGCTCATTTCACCCGGGTTCAAGACAACATCGATCGTTTTCATTTTGGAGACATCGACGGCGATTTCCTGACCCCGTGACAGCAAGTTATTCTCCTCAAAGGTATCCTTATGCGGCAACTGGTCCTTGAGGTGAGAACCTGGCGCGACCTGCATGCACCCACTTTCTGGTGTGGAGGGCGCAAGCGCAATCCATGCCGTTGTGATGGTATTCGGTTCCAGGCCCCAATAGGTAGAATCTTGATGCCAGCTTACAAAACCGCCATCGCCCGGATCTTTGATAAAAAATTGCGACGACCAGATTAGAATATCTGGACCAAGAAGTTGTTCAACCGCATCAAGAATGCTCGGCCGTGTCGCCAGATCAAACAACCATGGAAACAACAGATGCGGACTGGTTTGTAACGCCAGCTCCGCATCCGGGTTTCCCGACGACCTAACGGTCATCACTTTTTCTTTCAACCGTTCTGCTTCTGATTCTTCTATGACCCGAACCGGTGTTGCAATCCCGTTCTCAGGATAGGATTCCAAATCATAAGACATGTCAGAACGGCTCTCTCTAATCCAGGAACACCGAGGTTATTTCCGGGAACATAAGCATCACAGCCAGCACCATCAATTGAATACAGATGAACGGCAGGAAGCCCTTAAAGATATCCGTCAATTTAATATGCGGTGGTGCAACAGATTTAAGGTAAAAAGCTGCCGGTCCGAAAGGAGGGCTCAGGAAGCTGACCTGCATGTTAACGCAGAACAGAATGCCAAACCAAACGGCCATATGCTTCGGCTCCAATGTTCCCAGCAACCCCATATCAGCGGCACTGAACTTTGCGACGATCGGCAAAAAGACCGGCATAACCAAGAGAACAATACCAATCCAATCCATGACCGCTCCCAGGAACAGGAAGACCAGCATCATCAGAAGAATAATACCCATGGGCGGCAGTTCAAAACTCAGGATCGAGCTGGCGACAAAAGCCGGACCACCAATCAAAGAATACGCACCAGCCAATGCTGTTGCTCCAAAGGTCACCCAAATAATTGTACCAGTTGACCGCATGGTACGTTGCAGCGCCTCCAACATAAGATGCCCGGTAAATTCACCACGCATCCAAATAATCAACAGCGTGCCGATACAACCAATGGCCGCCGCTTCGGTAATTCCCGTAATACCGCCGTAAATAGAGCCCAGAATTGCAAACACCAAGATCACCGGTGGTAAAATCCCCTTAAGGGCCAGTATCTTATCTTTAAACGTAACCTCTCTATCATGTTTTGGAAGCGGAGCCAGAGACGGGTTCAGGTTTGTCCGGATCATGATATAAATAATATATGCTCCGCCCAGCATCAGCCCGGGCAGAACCGCGGCCTTAAACAATGAATGAATAGATGTTTCCGTTACAACCCCATAAATAATGAGGACGATTGACGGCGGGATCATTGTGCCGAGGGAACCTGAGGCACAAATTGTTCCAACGGCCAGGTTCTGATTATAACCCAGACGCAGCATTTGTGGCAGGGCAATCAAGCCCAACAAAACAACTTCGCCACCGATAATTCCCGACATTGCGGCCATAATAATGGCCATTATTGAAGTCACGATGGCGATGCCGCCACGCGTCTTGCTTAACCATATATTGAGTGAACTATACATATCCTTGGCGATATTACTGCGCTCCAATAACATAGCCATGAGAATGAACAGGGGAACAGCAAGCAATGCGTGTTCGATGGTAATGTCGTACATCCGCTGACCAAGGATAAAGAACCCGCGCTCACCAAACTTCCAATAGGCGATACATGCCCCCAGGAAACCTGATGCCAAACCAAGCGGAATGCCAAGTGCCAAGGCAATAACGATGCCCAGCAGTAATAGTAACGATATTTCAGCTACGCCCACAACTCGTCCCCTCTATTTTAGATCGTCGGACGGGTCATGCAGCTCTTTTGGCTTTGACCAGTCCATTATTAGATTATTGATTGCTTGGATCGCCATCCACGCCGTGGCGATAACGATCAACGGTTTCATGGTCGCCGGAATGGGCGGGTTCCAGGCAGACCCATACAGTTCCCAGGTCGAAAATTTGCTTAAGGCATTTTTTGAATAGCCTGTCGCAACGGCATAACAAAAGAACACGACACAACCCGTCGCAATGAGATCAAAAATGCGCTGCACAGGCCTGGAAACCATATCATAGATAATGACAACGCGGATGTGTGCGCGCTGTTGCATGGCATACAAGCCTGCTAACAGAAAAATCACGCCGCCAAGCCACCGAGACATTTCTTCAACCCAAAGCGTTGGTGCTTTGAACAAGTAACGCATTACCACTTCATAAAACATAATGAACATAATAAAGGCGACGACAAACATCAGGATCGAAGACATGTAGAGGGTTATCTTATCGATGATTGTTATTTTGCGAACTTCATCCTCTGAAGTCTGGTGGATCGTCATCTCCAACATCGGAATCAGGCGGGGAGCTACGAAAATGAGCCAAAGAACTGCGGATGTTGTTAGGCCGCCAATCCAGATGAGAGTAGATGTTTCGAGCTGTGGCATTTAAACCTCGGCTAAAATTTATTGATTTTTTTGAAAAAAAAAGGCGGGTAGCAACAGCTACCCGCCTTTGGGGTCTTCTTTTTAATTAAGAATGCCAATACGCTTCATATAAGCAACGTGGCTATCTACAAGCGCACGAGCTTCAGGTGTCTTGTCGCCCCATTGCTGCCACTTCTTTTGTGCAGCAGCGCGGAATGCCAAACGATCTTCTGGTGACCAATCGTGAAGCGTAACACCCTCTTTTTGGATTTGTGTTGCAACTTCACTCATGTCGACCTGCTGGCTCATAGCATGCTGGAAAGACAGCTTCTGCATGGCAACTTCGATAATTGCTTGCAGGTGCGGAGGCAGGCCATCCCATACTTCTTTGTTGATCGCCAAGTGATCAGAAGGCATGGAGTGGAAGCCAGGATAAGTCGTGTGCTTTACAAGATCATAAAGGCCAAGTGACTTGTTTGTGGAAACGTTCGAGGCGTCTGCGCCATCAATGATTTTTGTTTCAAGGGCTGTAAAGATTTCACCGAAATCCATAACGATTGGAGATGCGCCCATTTCAGCGAAAATCTCTGTTTCCATTCCTGGAGGTGAGCGAAACTTCCAATCTTTCAAATCAGCAGGTCCTGCTAGTGGTGTTGAAGAGTTCATAGACTCTTGGCCACCAACCCACCATCCGATGAGATGCATGTTGTATTTGTGATAGAGCTTTTGAGCTGCTTCCAGTCCGCCGCCATAGTACAACCAGGAAAGTTGCTCCCATGGTGTGTTATATCCGCCCATGATGTCGCCCAGGAACTGGAACGCCGGGTTCTTACCGGTTTGATAAGCAGCACCGGTCATGTCGCCATCAAGAATTCCGTTCGCAGCAGCATCGAAAGTCTCTGTCGACTTTACAACTGAAGCTGAATAGAACATTTCGAACTTCAGCTGGCCATTAGACATGGCTTCCACGTCTTTAGCGAGCTGAGCCGCATTTTTTCCATTCAAAGATTCAGCACTCAAGTGTGTTTGAATTTTAAGCACATAGTCTTTCGCACTGGCCATACCAGCCGTTGCCATTGTAATTGCTGCCGCGCAAGCGACATATTTGAAAAGTTTCAATTATTTTCTCCCGTTATTTTAAAATCATAACATAGCCGCCGATCAGCAGATGTGTTCGCTCACCTTGGTGTTAACCGCAGCAGAACCATGTTAACGACTGTCACTCCAATACCTTAAACCTTAACAACAGGCGCTGGCGTTAGACAGGCGCAATTGGTTACCCGCTTGTAAAACCAAAGTCAATCACCACGGGCATCGTCGCTCATCCCTTACCAAATCGCGTTACATCCATCGAAATCACTGCTGTCGCGTGCAATTTATTGCCATATTTCAATAGGATAAGCCGCGTCACAAAGGCGCTGACAACTGACAATTGACATTTCCCTAATATGAAATATATTCCCATTTATGAAAACTTCTTTTGCATCTGAAGATATCGATTTGAATATTGCGCTGCGCTTAAAGGCTTTACGCAAGGACAGGGCGTGGTCTCTCGACCAACTCGCCAAGTATAGCAAGGTCAGCCGCGCGACGTTGTCACGTATAGAGAACGGCGACGTTAGCCCGACCGCAGCCGTTCTTGGTAAACTTTGTTCCGTATATGAATTGACGATGTCTCGATTGATTAGGATGGCGGAGACAGATTTTGACCCCATGGTTTCAAACCGCGACCAAACGCTGTGGCAAGATACAGAGACCGGCTTCAAACGAAAATCTATATCACCGCCATCAGAGGCGCTCGCGGCTGAAATACTGGCGTGTGAAATTCCTGCTGGGACACGTATTGCCTATAGAAAGCCGCCACGCGCCGGCTTGGAACATCATCTTATTATGCAATCGGGAACCTTGCAGTTAACCATCGAAGAACAAATCTACCAACTCGAGGCGGGCGATTGTTTGCGCTATCAGCTGTTTGGTCCCAGCATTTTCGAAACACCTGATGATCAAATAGCCAAATATATGCTTGTGATTGTTTAAGTCCAATGAACACGACACCCCTTATACAATTGATTGATGCGGACGGGCTTGATCAAAACTTAATTCGGTTGGCGGACATTCTTTTCGCCTGTGTTCAAGATGGTGCCAGTGTTGGATTCATTACACCGTTTTCGATATCCGAAAGTCGCGCGTTTTGGACACATAAGGTGCGTCCAGCTCTGGTTTCGGGTCGTCGCCAGCTTTTTGTTGCCATTGACGATGACTCGATTTCCGGGACGGTTCAGCTGGACTTTGATACATTTCCCAATCAACGGCACAGGGCAGATGTTGGGAAGTTGCTGGTTGATCCTGGTTTTCGCCGCCGCGGCACAGCGCGGGCCCTCATGATCGAACTTGAAAAGAGCGCGGCGCAGATTGACCGCTCACTTTTAACCCTTGATACCATAACGGGCAGCCCGGCAGAGCGGCTCTATCGATCCCTCGGATACGAGAGTGCCGGCGAGATCCCTGGCTATGCGCGACATCCGCATGAAAACAGCCTTGAGCCCACTCACTATATGTATAAACACCTAACCTAGCGGGTAGTAGAGGTCGGAATCTTCGACCGGGCAAACCCGGTACTTGTTTCCGGTAAGTGATTTTCGGCGCCCTATTGGCATCTCTATCTCATTGATATGACATAACAAAAAACTGGCACGGCCCTTGCTTTGTTAATCGACAAAGATATTAGAACGGGAATAATTCAATGATTAACACCGACAACACGAACGCCGAATGGCGACCGCGGTTCGCGCCGCCAACATCGAATACGCCCCCGACGGCAGAGGCCTTTCGTTTGTCAGACGACCCTCAAACGGCTCCTGACGACGGTTTTGCGGCTTTCGGAGATGATGGTTTCACTCTTCTGGATGCGGTAGATATTATTAACCCTCTTCAGCAGCTACCAATTGTGGGTTCCATTTATCGTGAGCTGACGGGCGATACCCTGGACCCCTTTTCGCGCGTCGCCGGCAGCACCCTCTTTTTTGGGCCCATCGGGGCCGCTGCGTCGACGGCAAATGTTCTGATGGAGGAATTCACCGGCAAGGACATGGGCGCACACATGATGGCTTTTATCAAAAACGAGCCATCCGTTTCACCAAATACGAGCGTTGCCGAAGCTCCTTCAGGAACGCACGGATTGACAAACGATACACCACTGGCTCCCACGGCTGCCGGAACGGATGGAATGGACCCCGTTACATCCTGGGCCATCAGTGAAATCCAACACCGTCAAGCTGAGGCCGAGAAACGCGGCATCACCGTAACAGAAAAAACCTATACCGCTTTGGTGGAGCAATCTCCTGCTGCAGTAAAAGTCGTAGCAGATGCCGTACGCCCGCCATCCTTATGGTCCAAACCATTGGATCGTGAGGAACCCGTCATTGTTGCAGAAAACAAAGAGAACACCGTTTCTGTCGTCTCCAATTCACCCGCCGTCGCACAGTCGGCAGCGATGAACGCTTTTCAAGCTGAACATCGCGCCTCTCCAGAAACGCTTCTAAGACTAAAACAATCAACAGCCGCCTACCAAACCGTCACGTTCGAGCCGTCTGCACGTGAAGCCGATGCCCCGGAAAAGGTTTCGACGCCAGATCCGCTTCCACAGCCCGGAGACAAAACATCAACAGAGCTGACACATCCCTTAAACGGATCAAACAAGTGGTTCACCACGTCAATGGCTGAAGCGCTTGGTAAGTATCAGGCCGCAAACCCGGCGGATACCTCAACTTTAAGCAAGCTGTCGTCGATGTCTTCTCTCCACTGATATGGATATTGTTGTCACATCAGAGACCGAGCTTGAGTTTGGCGGTGTCGTCTATCCCTGCATAGTCGGACGCAGCGGCATTAAAGCTGTAAAATCAGAAGGTGACGGGGCAACCCCCGCCGGCCGGTTCCCGTTACGAAGGGTGCATTACCGCGCTGACCGCATCAGTACTCCAGAGACCCGCCTGCGATGCGAGCCGATAACACCAATCGATGGTTGGTGCGACGCACCGGATCATGCACTCTACAATAAGCCCGTAAAAATTCCTTTTGAGGCATCACACGAAAACCTTTGGAGAGACGATAATCTATATAATGTCTTCGTCGATCTTGGATACAACGATGATCCTGTTGTCGCCGGAAAAGGCAGTGCTATTTTTTTTCATGTCGCCAGCCAGAAAGGCGCCGCGACTGAAGGCTGTGTCGCCCTGGATCAGGAAGATCTCTTAACCGTTCTCAAAAATTGTGGCCCCGATACTTTTATGGAGATCAGGATCCCGCCGGCTTAACAGCAGGTCGGGCGCCAAAAATAGCCGTGCCAACGCGCACAGACGTCGCCCCCATCTCGACAGCAACCGCATAATCGCCACTCATTCCCATACTGAGCCGCGACAAACCATTTCGTTTTGCCATTTCTGAAAGCAATCCAAAATGCAAAGCCGGGTTTTCATCAGCTGGTGGTATACACATCAGACCCAAAACAGGCAGTTGCAGCACATCCCGGCATTCTGCAATAAACGCATCAGCTTCCAGCGGCAGGACCCCGGCCTTTTGCGGCTCTTCACCTGTATTGATCTGGATATAACAATCGGGCCGTTTCGAGATGCTATCCATGTCACGGGCGAGTGCGCGGGCCAGCTTAAGTCTGTCAACCGTCTCGATGACATCGAATAATTGCACGGCGCGCTTGGTTTTGTTGCTTTGCAAGGGGCCGATTAGGTGAACAATTGAATCGGGATAAGCCTCTTTCAACATGGGCCATTTTTCTTCTGCTTCTTGGACCTTGTTTTCACCAAATACACGATGCCCAAGCTCAAGAGCCATTTGGATCGTCTCAACGGGGTGGGTTTTGCTCACGGCGACGAGCGTTATATCTGCGGGGTTTCGCTGGGCATTGACCGCTGCTTTTTCTATGGTCTCATGAACATCTTCTAGGTTTTCGGAAATTTCTTTACTTTTTATCATGAGCCATCACTTGTTTTTTATCGTCGGTTAAAAGGTGTATCCGTGCATAGATTAACAGAGCCCGAACGCCGCCTCAATTTTACTTTCGCCTCGAACAGGCTTGCCCTGCCTGGGCTTATCGCGATGACAGATGAAGACCGTGGGATAGACCCCGTCGTACTTGCCGATAGGGTGCCGGCTAATACCGGCCTGCTCTTTCGACACTACACACACCCAAATCGTCAACAGTTGGCAGAAAGAGTGATCGAACGATGCCTGGAAAGGCGGGTGTTCTGCCTGGTTGCTGGCGATCCTGAACTCGCCTGCAAATTGGGCGCAAACGGGGTCCATATGCCGGAACGGGCTCTCGGCTCATCCAGACGGTTACTGGCAAAGTATAAAGCGCGCGGAGGCCTTGTTACGAGTTCAGCCCACTCGCTTCGCGCTGCACAGATCGCCATGCGATGTGGTGTCGATGCCCTATTTGTCTCTCCTGTCTTTTCAACAAAAAGTCACCCCGATGGGCGGGCCTTGGGGTTAAGTCGGTTTGCGCGCATTATTCGTGATCTGGATTCTCCCGTCTATGGGTTGGGAGGTATAGACAGAAGGGCCTTGCGCCGTATACAAAATACCGGTGCCTATGGCATCGCCGGGATCGGCTTGTTTCAATCCCTATTAGATCACGTGGACTCTAGAAAGACCGGATAAAGTGATATAGAAGAGATGTCCAAGATCCCGGATCCCTGACGTCAGGGTTCGTTGAGGCTTGATTTTAGTTTTGGAGTTTGTTTGATGATCCGAATGAAACGTGCTGGCCAATTTCTTTTTGCCATAGGTCTTGTCGGGATTCTTGCGTCGTGTGAGAACGCTGTGCCTTTGGATACACGCTCGGAAGATCAAAAAATCAATGATCCGTTTCTGGATCAGTCAAAGCGGCCCAGCATTTTTGGCGAAGGGGGCCTGAGTTTTTTTGGCGACAAGGGTGGCAACACCGACGGCGGAGCCTTGGGCGTCAACAGCTTCCTGTGGCGCGCAACCCTGGATACCATTCGCGATATGCCGCTTAATTCTGCAGACCCCTTCGGTGGTGTCCTCATCTATGATTGGTTTTCTGCCCCGGAATCGCCAAATGAACGGGTGAAGGCAAATATTTATATCCTGGGCCGCACCTTGCGTGCCGATGGTATACGGGTCGCCGTGTTCAGACAGGTTTTGGGTCCCGACAACGTTTGGCGGGATGCCGAAGTGCCACAATCGGTTAACATCAGAATTGAAGATGCCATTTTAACAAAAGCGCGCCAAATTCGGAACCAAGTGGTTATCCAGAACAACAGTTAAAACGATTTTAAGGCCTATTTAGATCTGTTTTGGGGCATCGTTTTTTCGAGGCAAACCCAATTTTCAACCACCCCTATTTTTTGAGTTAGATAAATCCGGTAATCATGTCTCGATATAATTTTAAAGAAACAGAGCAAAAGTGGCAGGGCCTATGGGCTGAGCAAAAATGTTTTGAGGTCGAAGCAGACCCGGACAAAGAAAAATATTACGTGCTCGAAATGTTTCCCTATCCGTCGGGCCGAATTCACATGGGCCATGTCCGCAATTATGCGTTAGGTGATCTTGTCGCCCGCTATAAAAAAGCGCAGGGTTATAACGTTTTACATCCCATGGGGTGGGACGCCTTCGGTCTGCCAGCTGAAAATGCGGCCATCGAAAATAATGTGCATCCAGCCAAGTGGACGCGCGAGAATATTGCAACGATGCGCGTGCAGCTAAAATCCATGGGGCTTTCTTATGACTGGTCCCGTGAAATCGCGACCTGTGAGCCTGAGTATTATGCGCACGAGCAGAAGATGTTCCTAGAATTCCTTAAGCATGATTTGGTCTATCGCAAGGAGAGCTGGGTCAATTGGGACCCGGTGGAGAATACAGTCCTCGCAAATGAACAGGTTATAGACGGCAAGGGATGGCGTTCTGGTGTCGAAGTTGAGAAACGACAATTATCACAATGGTTCTTGAAAATCACGGCATTCGCGCAGGAACTGTTGGAAGATATTGCCGGGCTTGAACGCTGGCCTGATCGCGTTCGGATTATGCAAGAAAACTGGATCGGGCGTTCAGAAGGCGCGCATATCTTTTTCGATGTGTCAGGCCGAGATGAGCGCCTGGAAGTTTATACGACGCGACCTGATACGATTTTCGGAGCGAGTTTTTGTGCGATAGCCGCCAATCATCCCATTACACAGGAATTGGCCGAAACCAATAAGGAACTCGCGGAGTTCGTCGCCGAATGTAATCGTATGGGGACCAGCGAAGCGGCGATCGAAACGGCCGAAAAACGGGGTTTTGATACAGGGCTTACATGCCAACATCCCTTTATAGAGGGTCTAGAGCTTCCACTTTATGTCGCTAACTTCGTATTGATGGACTACGGTTCCGGAGCGATCTTTGGTTGCCCGGCGCACGATCAACGTGATTTGGATTTTGCCCGCAAGTATGACCTGGCTGTTATACCCGTCGTTGCGCCCAATGGAATTGCCGCGGGTGACGTTGACGTTGGTACCGAAGCTGTAACCGGTGATGGACTGCTCATTAATTCGCAGTTTTTGGACGGCTTGGACGTAAAAGCAGCAAAAACCAAAGTCATCGACGCCTTCGAAGGCGATAAAAAAGGCAAGCGCGCCGTCAATTATAGATTACGTGACTGGGGGGTTTCCCGGCAGCGATACTGGGGTTGCCCTATTCCGGTTGTTCATTGTCAGACATGCGGGATTGTGCCGGTCCCTGATGACCAGCTTCCTGTAAAATTACCGGAAGATGTGGAGTTGGGTGGCGTCGGGAACCCACTGGACCGGCACCCGACCTGGAAACAGGTAGATTGTCCAAAGTGTGGCGCGGCAGCAACCCGTGAAACAGACACCTTTGATACGTTTTTTGAAAGCTCTTGGTATTTTGCACGCTTTGCGGACCCGAAGAATACAGCGAATGGGTTTTCATCCGAAGCCGCAGACTATTGGTTGCCCGTTGATCAGTATATCGGTGGGATTGAACATGCTGTTTTACACCTTTTGTATTCACGGTTTTTCACACGCGCGCTTAAGCAATGTGGGTATTTGGGGATCAAGGAACCGTTTGATGGCCTAATGACACAAGGCATGGTCTGTCATGCGACATTTCGTGACGAGAATGGGAACTGGGTGTTGCCCGACGAAGTCCAATCGGATGGTGACGCGCTAACGCATGCCAGATCTGGTGCAACGATCAAAATGGGTCGTTCCGAGAAAATGAGTAAGTCGAAAAAGAATGTCGTTGATCCGGAATTTATCATCGATTCTTATGGGGCGGATACGGCACGATTGTTCATGTTGTCTGATAGTCCACCAGATCGGGATCTGGATTGGACGGACTCAGGTGTCGACGGTGCGTGGCGGTATTTGAACCGATTATGGCGCATGATCACGGAACCGCGCATAGATTTGCCGGCGCACGGCACCGCAAAACCGGATCAAATGGATGATAAGGTCTTTGACGTTTATCGAACCATTCATAAAACGATTGATGGTCTGAGTGATGACCTTGAACGGTTTCATTTCAATAAGGCCGTTGCGCGGATCCGTGAACTGTCTAATACCCTTGAAACCTTGGAGCCGAACCAAGAGGGGGCAGATTGGGTTCTTCGGTTTGGACTTGAAACGCTTGTCTGCCTTATCGGCCCGATGACGCCTCATATCGCGGAGGAGGGGTGGCGCCACCTTGGCCACCAAATCTTACTTGCGGAGACACCATGGCCGATAGCAGATGCGAGTCTGCTCGTAGATGAAACCGTTACTGTTGGTGTGCAAATTAATGGCAAATTGCGAGGTACAATTGACTTGCCAGTTGATTGCCCGAAAGAAGATGCTGAAAAGCTTGCCCTGGCTCTTCCAAATATTGCCAGCGCCATGGAAGGAAAAACACTTCGCAAGGTTATCGTTGTCCCGAACAGGATCGTCAATGTCGTTCTTTAAAACACTTTGTCTCGTTTGTCTGCCCGCGATGGTCGGTGCTTGTGGTTTTCAGCCGCTCTATAGTGTATCCGGAACTGGCAGTGTTTTCTCGGATTTTTCATCTGTTCAGGTGGCTCCGGCAAAGGATCGGATTGGTCAACTTTTATCAAATGAGTTAAGACAGCTCCTGAACGTTTCTTCCGGCGTACCTCGGCCGCAGTATCGATTGGTCACAACGGTACGCGAATCAACGAGTTCGTTAGCGGTAAAAAAATCGGCCCTTGCAACCCGCGCCATCTTAACCGCACAGGTAAGTTATAACCTGGTTTCTCTGAGGACACACCGCACTGTAACCTCAGGCAATAATGATATAGCGGTCGGGTACAATATTTATTCAGCCGAATATGCGACGATTGCCGCTGAAAAGGATGCCAGGAACCGGGCCATCAAAGAATTGGCGCAAGATATCCGTCTACAATTGGGGACTTATTTTAAAAACACCTCTGCATCAGCGGCAACAAATTGAAACTCGCGGGAAAGAAACTTTCTGATTTCATCCAACAGCCAACGATCGGCGTCAGTGCTGTCCTTTTATACGGACCGGACCAGGGCCTCGTCCGGGAATATGCAAAGACGTTAGCCCAAAAGTGTGTAAGCCGTTTGGATGATCCTTTTGCGGTTACCGAACTCACGGCGGCTCAACTCAAATCCGATAGCGGCTTATTGGCAGATGCCGCATTTTCGATGTCTTTGGCTGGCGGCGACTGTGTCATTCGCCTTAGTGATCCCCCTGAGACAATCACCGAAACGTTGTCATACATTGCGGAACAATCGGCGTCGGCATGGCCGATAATCATCGAAGCCAAAGAGCTGACACCTCGTTCCGGGCTTCGAAAGTATTTCGAAGGCTCGAGCTCGTGCGCTGCGATTGCCTGTTATCCTGAAGAGGGGCGCGCCCTTGAAGGGTTTATAAAGTCGTATCTAGCCTCGGAGAATTTGAACGTTGATCCGGCGGCGGTCTCTTATTTATGTGCTTCATTGGCAGGTGATCGTCAGGTTATACGGCGTGAACTTGAAAAATTGTCGCTCTATGCGCTGGCCAAGGAAAATGATGTGGGGCGGGTGACTGAAGCGGATGTGTTGGAATGTATCGGAGACTCTTCGGAAACTTCTTTGGACAATCTTGTGTTTTCGGTCGGTGACGGAAATCAAGCTGCCATAGATCAAACGCTCACCAAGGCTTTTTCAGAAGGCATCAATCCGGTTACCGCTATTCGCGCTGTCCAGCGGCACTTTCAACGCCTGCATTTTGCAAACGGGATTGCGGCACAAAGCGGCGGTCTCGATCAAGCCATGAGTAAGCTAAGACCCCCCGTTTTTTTTAAGCGCAAAGCCGATTTTCAAAGGCAAGCCAGGAACTGGTCGTCAGATAACCTCAGTCGAGCGCTTTTGTTGGCGAGTGAAAACGAAATTGAAAGCAAAACCACCGGGCTGCCCGCCGAAATCCTGTGCAGCAGAACCTTAATGCGAATAGCGCAAGCGGCGCGTCGACGCTAGGCCGGTTCCGAACGAGAAGGCTCGGTCGTGCGACTGAGAAGTTCGATCAGTTCATCTAACTGGTCGAGGTTTCCAAAAGAAATGCTGACGGTACCGCCTTTGCCTTTCGCGTTAATCGCAACTCCCAAACCCAATTGATTGGTCAAACTTCTTTCTAGGGCCAATGTATCTGCGTCTTTTCCAGAAGAGGGGCTCTTCTTGACGTTTGTCGGTTGATTTTGATTCTTAATCAACAGCTCGGTTTCACGCACATTCAATCCCCGCGCGACAATGTTTTGAGCCAAAACAACAGGGTCATCAGCCATTAACAGCGCCCGGGCGTGTCCCGCGCTGAGGCGTCCATCATCGACCATATCCTTTACCGCATTGGGAAGGCCGATCAATCGAACCATATTGGCGACATGACTTCGACTTTTACCAATACTTTTTGCCATTACATCCTGGGTATGGCCAAATTCATCCATCAGACGCTGATAACCTTCCGCCTCTTCAAGCGGTGACAGGTCTTGACGTTGCAGGTTTTCGATCAGAGCCACTTCCAGTGTCTCAAGATCATCAAAGTCCTTGATGACAATTGGCACTTCATGCAATCCGGCACGCTGAGCAGCTCGCCAGCGACGTTCTCCAGCAATAATTTCGAATTCTGACGGTTTATCTGGGTGTCGCCGGACGACAATTGGTTGAATGACGCCCTTATCACGGACTGAGACGGCAAGCTCATCGATTTGATCCATATCGATTATGCGGCGCGGTTGATATTTCCCGGGGTGCAAGTGCTCAATAGGGACAGGCTTGAGGGCACGCACCTTGTCCAAATCCTGTAAATCGGTTTCTTCTGTGTCGCCGAGAAGGGCCGCCAGGCCTCTACCCAATTGTTTCGGTTTTTGAACCATCACGCTATCATCCGTTTTTCGCGGTGGATTACTTCCCCGGCCAGACTCAGATAAGCCTGAGAACCAGGACAATTCATATCATACAACAAGACCGGCTTACCGTGGGACGGAGCTTCCGAGACTCTAATATTCCTTGGGATTACCGTATTATATACGATATCGCCAAAATGCGCGCGTACGTCATTTGCCACCAAATCGGACAAATTGTTGCGTTTGTCATGCATCGTCAAAACAATTCCCTGAATTTCCAACCCTGGATTCAGCGTTTGCTTAACCCGCTCAATCGTTTTTACAAGCTGGCTTATGCCTTCTAGCGCATAAAATTCACATTGCAATGGAACCAGTACTGCTTGCGCGGCCACCAACGCATTAACGGTCAACAGACTAAGAGCAGGGGGACAATCAATCAGAATATAATCGTAATCACCGCTAACCTGAGTGAGGGCCTCCCGGAGCCGAAATTCGCGTCCTGTTGAATTCACCAATTCGACTTCAGCACCATATAGATCTGGCCCAGAGGTAACGATTTTAAGTTCCGGTATCTCCGTCGACTGAACCGCGTCTCTCAGGTGAGCTTGACCAATCATGATATGATAGGCGTTTACCGTGCGTTCGTTATGTGCGATCCCCAATCCCGTCGATGCGTTTCCCTGAGGATCCAGGTCGATAATCAAAACACGCTGATGAACGGCAGCCAGCGCAGTCCCCAAATTGATGGCGGTGGTCGTTTTCCCGACCCCACCTTTTTGATTGGCAATCGCTAAAACACGGGCTTTTTGACCCGTAGCCAACGCGTTCGCGGGAGGTTGAGCAACAACAGGATCAGTCACGAGGGGCAACACCTTTAAGGGTAAAAATTGTGGCCGCCGCGAGCGTTCGGCTTGGCGTTCCTTGGACAGACATTGTCCATTCTTTTTGGGCCTCGGTCAATTCTTCCTGGGCCTTTTCACCTTTTAGAAAAATATAAGTTGTGTCGTCATCTCCGAAGCGCGTGGCGATCTTCAATAATTTCCGTAAAGGCGCCAAAGCCCGTGCGGTAACGACGTCGGCTCGTAAGTCATTAAGTGACTCGGCCCGTCGTGCATGGATAAGTGCACCGGCTGACGTTTGCGCATTGACTTCCTGCAGGAATGCACACTTTCGACTATCGGCTTCAACCAAATGGACTTGGGGTCCGTCATAAGCCTTTGATAATAAAGCAATAATGAGTCCTGGAAAGCCACCGCCGCTACCGAGATCGACAACCGTTTTCGCCGTTTTCGGTAGCAAAGGATAGATTTGCAATGAATCCAGAACGTGACGACTCCAGACATCTGGTAATGAAGCGGAGCTGACCAGATTAATCTGCTTCTGCCATTTCTCCAAAAGCTCTACATAGATAATAAGCTCATTTAAGAGTCCTTGTGGCAGGTCCGTCTCCCTTGTGAACGCATCAAAGGTCATTGGTATGTCAGAAGGAGTCATTAATCAGGTTCTTTAGCTCTTTTGAATCAAACATAAACTAACGAGATCAGCTCGCTAATCTTGTATCCCGTCGCTTCACATAAGCCAATAAAACGGTGAGTGCTGCTGGTGTAATGCCGGATATACGGGAAGCGGCAGCCAAGGTTTCCGGTCGCGCTTCTGCGAGTTTTAGCTGGACTTCGTTTGACAATCCCGGGATTAATTTGAAATCGAGGGCATCCGGTATTTTGAGCGCCTCATCTCTTCGGAAGGCTTTGATATCAGCTTCCTGTCGGTCCAGATATTGGACGTACAAAGCATCAATCTCCAACTGCCGAGCGAGAGTCGCTGGAATTTTACCAAGGTCTGACCAAACTTCGGTCAGCCGGTTGATCGTCATATCTGGGTAGGCGAGCAACTCAAGGGCGGTCCGTCGTTTGCCATCGGACTTAACATCAATCCCGAGTCCTTGTAAGGCATTAGGGGTCTTATTAAGGTTACCCAAATGATCTTTCCACTCATTAAGGTCTTGGCATTTTGCCTCGAATACCGTCCGCCGATCCGCAGATACACAACCCACCTGCACGCCCAGAGCGGTAAGCCGCTGATCGGCATTATCTGCGCGAAGCTTCAACCGATATTCGGCCCGTGAAGTGAACATCCGATAAGGCTCTTTTGTCCCCAACGTTACCAGATCATCGATCATCACGCCGATATAGGCATCGGCTCGGTCTAATACAAAGGCCTCCATTCCAGCACAACGCCGGGCCGCATTGATACCGGCCATTAGACCCTGGGCTCCTGCTTCTTCATACCCGGTCGTACCATTAATTTGGCCAGCAAGGAATAACCCGGGCGCTTTCAGCGTCTCCAAAGACGCCTTGAGCTCTCGTGGATCAACGAAATCATACTCAATTGCGTATCCGGGCCGCAGGATAACGGCTTTTTCCAGGCCGGGAATGGTTTTCAGCAAGTCTTCCTGAACCGATTTTGGTAAAGACGTTGAAATTCCATTGGGATATACGGTGGGATCATCCAAACCTTCCGGTTCGAGAAAGATCTGATGGCGCTCTCGATCCGCAAAACGGACGACCTTGTCTTCAATCGCCGGACAATAGCGCGGGCCGATACTTTCAATTTGGCCTGAATACATGGCAGACTGATGGATGTTGTCGGCAATTAACTTGTGTGTTGCCGGGTTTGTATGGGTGATGTGACAGGGGATTTGAGGTGTCGTAATGGCGTCCGTCATATAAGAGAATGGGATAGGGGGCACGTCGCCCGGCTGCTCTGCCAAGTCTGTATAGTTTATGGTTCGACCATCTAGACGTGGCGGTGTCCCGGTCTTTAACCGGCCCAAGCGAAACCCGAGCCTCTTGAAGGTATAACTCAGCCCAACGGATCGACGTTCGTTCACGCGGCCTGCTGGGATTTGTTTATCCCCAACATGAATCAGGCCCCGCAAGAAGGTGCCCGTCGTAATGACGACGGCACCGGCGCGATACTCCTGACCCAATTCGGTTCGCACCCCATAAACCTGACCTTCACCGTCGATAAGGAGATCATCAACGGCCTCACCCTTAATATCCAAACCCTTTTGTTCGCTCAAAAGCTCTTGAATTGCGTTTCGATAGAGTTTGCGATCGGCTTGCGCCCGAGGACCCCGGACAGCCGGGCCCTTGCTTTGATTTAAGACCCGAAACTGAATGCCGCCTCGATCAATGGCCTTGCCCATCAGACCATCAAGCGCGTCAATTTCTCGAACCAACTGGCCTTTCGCGAGCCCGCCAATTGCCGGGTTGCAGGACATCTCGCCGATGGTTTCGACCTTGTGGGTCAGCAACAGCGTTTTTGCGCCGACCCGCGCAGATGCAGCCGCAGCCTCGCTGCCTGCGTGCCCGCCACCGATCACTATGACATCATATGTAAATGCTGATTTGCCCATGGCGCGGAATGTAGGCAGAGAGGCGAGGGGAGTCAATTCTCATCGTCGCGTGACACGCATTTTGTTTCACGTGAAACAAAAGCCGTCGATCTCCGATTGCGCATCGGGTGCCCATGTGGTGATGTTTCACGTGAAACACGGAATGTAGACGATTTGGTTGAGAGTGTTTCACGTGAAACACCGTTTGGGTCATTTCCCGATACAAAAGTCTCTAAAGATGACGTCTAAAAGGTCCTCAACATCTACACGGCCAGTGATCCTCCCCAGCGATACACATGCCAGCCTCAAATTTTCCGCCGCCAGCTCCGGAAACGCGAGCAGGGACGGGACGCCCTCAAACTGTGCGAGGGCCTGCTCGCATTCAATAAGCGCTTCTCGATGTCGGGTTCGGGTCAAGCTCGGTTGCTCCAACAAGGTGAACCGTTCTTCAACCTGGCTCCCTAACGCTCCCACAAGCTCATCTATGCCCACGCCTGTCAGCGCCGATATTCTCATGCTGACCGTCCCAAGCTCTCCTTTGAAGCTCAATCCCATATCCGATTTATTCACAACGATTAAGGTGGCGGGGTCGACCAATGCCTCTATATCTGGCGACAAGGGAGGGTCTTGACTGGGGTCGATGACAACAAGTTTATAATCTGCGGCCTCTGCTTCGGCGATTGCGCGGCGGACACCTTCGCGCTCAATTCCGTCATCTGCCGCTCGAATGCCGGCTGTATCCGACAGGATTACGGGTATCCCGCCAAGATCAAGGTGAACCTCAATAACATCCCGCGTCGTCCCCGCGGCTTCGGAGACAATTGCCGCTTCGCGCTGGGCAAGCCGGTTGAGTAAACTGGATTTTCCGGCATTTGGTGCCCCCAAGATCGCGACGCGGACACCATCTCTGAGGCGCTCGCCGCGATATCCATCTGCTAAATGGGCCTGAAGTTCCGACTTCAATGTGGCAACTTGTTGCCGAACCTCCAGCTCCAGTCCTTCTGGTATATCTTCTTCAGCAAAATCAATCGTCGTCTCTAAATATGCCGTTGCTCGTAACAATCGATGACGCCATTCTTCATACAAATTGCCGAGGGCACCGCCCATTTGACGCAGGGCCTGATCTCGTTGCGCAGCTGTATCTGCATCAACCAAATCGGCTAACCCCTCCGCCGCTGTTAGATCCATTTTATTGTTCTCAAACGCCCGGCGTGTGAACTCTCCGGGTTCCGCCATGCGAAAACCCTCGATCTGTGTCAACACTTCAAGGACACCGGCAATAACAGCTCGACCCCCGTGCACATGCAGCTCTACTATATTTTCACCCGTAAAACTGTTTGGCGCCGGAAACCAAATGGCCAGCGCCTGATCCAGCAGAAGACCCGTTTTCGGGTCCCTTAAATCTACGCGGCTGGCCGTGCGGGGGACCGGGCGACAGATACCAAAATGCTCAAAAATTGATTCGGATGCGTCACCAGATATCCGAAGAACAGCCACGCCCGCCTTTCCAGCCCCACTTGCTAACGCAAACACCGTTCCTGTTTTCATTGCTGACTCAAAACGTTATTCATTGATACACAACATAATGTAGGCCTTAATCGTTTGGCCCCAACATTAAGTCCTTGATAGGATTCCCATTTTTAAGGTGCTCCTCCAAAACACGGTCCACGTCCTCGGTCGTCTCGCATTTGTACCAAACACCTTCTGGATACACGACCAGGGTCGGACCAAGCTCGCAGCGGTCCAAGCAGCCCGCACTATTGATTCGGGTTCGTTCCAAACCAAGCTCCTTGGCTTTGGCTTTCATATAGTTTCGCAGCTTCTCCGAACCCTTTGACTTGCAGCATCCACGCGGATGTCCATCCGGCCGCGCATTCGTGCAGAAAAAGACATGATTGTTGTAATAGGGGTCGTCGTCAGATCGTCCGTCACTCACTTCTTATGTGCTCCTTATTTTGGTGTATCGTCAGAATTGCTTTGGCCCATTTGCGCCCAGAACATTTTTTGCAGCTGCTCCATACCCTGCACACCAACAGGCATCCAGGTATTTAACAGGGTTTCCGGATCCATAGCCGAAAGGTTTGCCTTCATTCGATCTTCTACTTCCTTCATCATATTCTCTTGCATCGGCTGAACATCCGGCAGTCCCAGAAAGGCCCGCGCTTCTTCGGGCGTACACTCAATGTCGAAATTGATTTTCATGTCTACTTACCTTTCAGCTATTTCGGTATATAACGGTTGCCATTCCTGACTAAGACCCCAACCTAAGCAGGTAAACGCGAACTGGCAACGCTGGCCACATTTTTTATTTATTCGGGAAGCCCTATGACCCATAACCAGTTATCAGATCAATCCAGCCCCTATTTGAGGCAACATAAAGATAACCCCGTGCATTGGTATCCCTGGGGGCCAGAAGCTTTCGAGGCCGCGCGCACAGAAAACAAACCGATTTTGCTATCCATCGGTTATGCCGCCTGTCATTGGTGTCACGTCATGGCCCATGAAAGCTTTGAAGATGAGACGATTGCCAACCAGATGAACGAATTGTTCATCAATATCAAAGTTGACCGGGAGGAACGTCCAGATGTGGACTATATCTATCAGACTGCCCTTCAGCTTTTGGGAGAGCAGGGCGGGTGGCCTTTAACCATGTTCCTCACGCCCGAACGCGATCCCTTTTGGGGGGGCACATACTTTCCGTCGACGCCTAAATACGGGCGCCCGGGTTTACCTCAAATCCTCACGCATATCGAACAGACCTATCGCGAAGACCCAAACCGAATAAGCCATAACGTCACGGCCATCAACGACGCGCTTAAACAGATTGCCCAGCCGAAAGCTGGCGGTCAGCTCACAGAAGACCTCCTGAACAAGGGCGCCGCCGCCCTCATCACCTCCGTTGATGACCGGAACGGCGGCACCCATGGGGCGCCCAAGTTTCCACAGCCCGGGTTCTTCCGCTTCCTTTGGAACGCCTACAAACGTACCGGCGACACGGCCTATAAGGGTGGGGTGTTGATCACGCTCGATAACATCTGTCAGGGGGGTATTTACGACCACCTGGGAGGCGGGTTCGCCCGATACTCAACGGATGAATATTGGCTCGCCCCGCATTTCGAAAAAATGTTGTACGACAATGCTCAGTTGATTGACCTGATGACCGACGTCTGGAAGGACACCAAGAGCGATCTTTACGCACAACGCATATCTGAAACCGTGACCTGGCTCATGCGGGATATGAAAAACGGGCCCAAAGACGGTGACGAACCGCCCTTCGCCTTTGCAGCCGCTTTTGACGCAGACAGCGAGGGCGTTGAAGGCAAATTTTGTGTTTGGTCAGAGGTCGAGATTGATACAATTCTTGGAGATGCAGCAGCAGAATTTAAAGAGATTTACGATGTCAGTCCCGGTGGCAACTGGGAAGGCCACACCATTTTAAACCGATCTGAACATATGGCCCCCGCGGGAAAAGATAAGGAAGATCGCCTAAAGGGTTCAAGAGATCTCCTATTCGCCGTTCGGCAAAAGCGGGTCCAGCCCATGCGAGACGATAAGGTGCTGGCCGACTGGAACGGACTGATGATCGCCGCCCTTGCGAAAGCCTCTTTCTGTTTTGACCAACCGGCCTGGCTTGAAGCCGCGACGTCTGCTTATAAGTTTGTCTCAACACAGATGTCAGAGCAGGGGAGGTTATATCACGCCTGGTGTGCAGACGAGGCCAGCCACCCGGCGACACTCGACGATTACGCCAATATGGCGCGCGCCGCTCTGGTTCTCTTTGAAACAACGACCGAGAAACATTATCTGAAAGACGCCTTAGACAGGGTCACGACGCTGGACAGGCACTATTGGGATCATCAATCCGGTGCCTACTTTCTCAGCGCAGACGACACGACAGACACTATTGTTCGACCCAAAACGGCAATGGACAATGCCGTCCCCTCAGGCAATGGGACCATGTCAGAGGTTCTTGCCCGCCTCTTTCACTTAACCGGTGACCCGCAATATGAAAAACGCGCCATCGATTTAATATCGGCACTAACGCCGGAGGATCCGCGTGCATCCCTTAATCATCCGACATTGATGTGTGGTTTCGAATTGTTAACGCAGGCAATCCAGGTTGTCATTATCGGAAACTCCGGAGACACCCCATCACAGGCGTTTCTAAAGATTGCCTTGATGAGTGCAAACCCGAACGTGATTGTTAGTGTCCAGTCACCGAATGAGGCTTTTCCCCTTCAGCATCCGGCATATGGAAAAACACAAGTTAACGAAGCAGCAACGGCCTATGTCTGTCGACAAAACACCTGTGGCTTGCCCCTGACTGATCCCAATCAGCTCGATCAGGCGTTATCAGCTCTATAAAGAAAGGGTAAGCCGCTGGCAGCGATCAAATTAAAACGACGTTCATAAACATTCATAACTGTAGATGAGCAAAGAATTGACCTTTCGGACAAATAGTGCCGAAATATCACCACGTTGAACGAGAGAGATACAGATGGACACTTCCAAACAACGCCTTTTCTCCATAGAACGGAGGCGGGTAGAACGTGATGTTTCTATGGCAGACGTCCTCGAGCGCGTAACAGCTCTGGAAGATACCTTTAAGGCCGAATTTTCCGGCCAGTTCAAAAAGCTCTGTGACCGTCTTGACGTGATCGTTGAAGACGACCGCGGCACCAGTGTTGAAGACATCATGTCCGAAATTCAGGCCATGAACGACCACATCAATGTCACCAAGCAGGAAGTCGCGGCCCTAAAACCGGTTGATGACGCCAATACGACAATCTCCATCGCCACCGAAGAACTCAGCGAGGTCGTTAAGAGTACAGAATCCGCTGCAAATGCAATTTTAGAAAACACCGAAGAGCTTGATCAAATCGTCTCAAACATGCGGGGCAAGGTCTCGGAGGGGGATCCGGACGGTGTTCTTCCAGACATCGACAAAATTGAATTTATCAGTTCTGAACTTCTCATTGCTTGTAGTTTTCAGGATGTTACCGGCCAGCGCATCACAAAAGTCGTCAACTCCCTTAATTTCATCGAAGAGCGCCTCGAGAAGATGATCGAGATCTGGAATATCGAAAATGGCACCGCTGACGTCCAAGCCATCGCCTTGCCAAAAGATGATGCCCGCGAAGACAAAGACTTGTTACACGGACCACAAAATGAAGAAATGGGTATGAGTCAGGACGACATCGACAGCATGTTCGATTAAGGTAAGATCATTAGCTCTTTTCTCTGTTGCACAGGGCACCAAACGTGTTTGCCGCCATTAGTTTAACTTCCTTCGTTGGCGATCTAACCCTCTATGAAAATGAAGGCGAGATCATCTCGCTTACTTGGGAGCGTCAGCAGGACAACAAACCAACCCCACTGCTGATCGAGGCCCGGAACCAGCTAAACGCCTATTTTTCAGGCACGCTTAAATCTTTCGAGCTCCCCCTTTGCGTTACAGGTAGCAGCTTTCAAAAAACCGTGTGTGATCAAATGAGGCAAATCCCCTATGGCGAGACCTGGACCTATGGAGATATTGCCGAGCGACTGGGCACAAGCGCACAGCCCGTCGGCGGCGCATGTGGTCGCAATCCAATTCCAATTCTAATTCCTTGCCACAGAGTTATGGGCGCAAACGATGCCATGACCGGCTTTTCCGGGGCCGGGGGTATTGCGACGAAAAAGGCTCTCCTGGCACTTGAGGGCTGGCAGCCAATGGAGCCCGATCTTTTTGATTAGCAGCACTGCGCCTAGGTGTTTGCCTGCGGGCTTTCCCTTTTTGGCTCGATATCACCAAATCCACAACTCCCCACGATAGGCATTTTCAGCCCCCTGATTTGGTGCTAAAGCATTCGGACGACTGACCCTTATCTGGAGCCTACAATGTCCAACCCGATTTCCACTGTCGATCCTGACGGACTTCTCGAATATTCCGTTGTCTTTACCGACCGGTCCCTAAACCACATGTCAGTGTCCTTCCAGGACGTCATGCGCGATATCTCCGCGACACTCAAACGTGTCTACAATGCGCACTCGACAGCGATTATTCCCGGGGGTGGCACCTATGCCATGGAAGCCGTGGCCCGCCAGTTTGCGACGGGCAAGAAGACTCTGGTCATCCGCAATGGCTGGTTCAGTTTCCGCTGGACGCAGATCTTCGAAGCTGGGTCCATCCCCGAAAGTTCGACCGTCCTAAAGGCGCGCCCGACGACTAGCGGACCTCAAGCCTCTTTTGCTCCGGCTCCGATTGAAGAGGTTGTAGCAACGATTAATGCGGAAAAGCCCGATGTTGTATTTGCCGCGCATGTAGAGACAGCCGCCGGCATCATGCTGCCAGACGCTTATATGAAGGAAATTTCTAAAGCCGTTCATGCAAACGGTGGGATATTTGTTCTCGATTGCATTGCTTCAGGCGCAATGTGGGTCGACATGAAGGAAATCGGTATCGATGTTCTGATCAGCGCTCCCCAAAAAGGCTGGAGTGCATCTCCTTGTGGTGGTCTGGTCATGCTAAACGAAACAGCGACCGACGCCATGGCATCATCGGCAAGCACCAGCTTCGCAGTCGACCTAAAGAAATGGCATGACATTATGTCCGCATATGAAAATGGCGGACACGCCTATCATGCGACAATGCCGACAGATGGGCTCGTAAAATTTCACAGCGCCATGAAAGAAACCGAAGCCTTTGGTATCGAAAATATCCGTGAAGCGCAACGTGAGCTGGGGGCTCGGGTACGGGCCATGATGGCACAAAAACAGTTCCGCAGTGTCGCTGCAGAGGGTTATGAAGCCCCCGGTGTCGTCGTGTTTTATACTGATGACCCCGATATCCACAGCGGTAAAAAATTTGCCGCACTCGGTATGCAAATTGCCGCAGGCGTTCCGTTGCAGTGCGACGAACCGGCAGACTACAAAACCTTTCGAATGGGCTTGTTTGGGTTGGATAAACTAAAAAACATCGATCGGACCGTAGATAACCTTGATAAGGTTTTAACTCAAATTCTATAGAGGTCTCTGATGAAAATCGCCGACGTAAAGACCTACATTCTAGAGACCCCGTTATCGGAGCCTTTTCATTGGGCCATTGGCGAGGCTACCAAGCGTGGGTCTTGCGTCGTTGAGGTGATTACGGACACCGGTTTATCCGGCTGGGGTGAATGTTTTGGCCCGGCCCGACCGGCTGCAGCGATGGTCGAGGCCTATAAGCCCTGGCTAATCAACGCCGACCCTTTGGCTTCAGACAAAATCTGGCAGGACTTATATGCAGCTTTCCGTGATCAGGGCCAGAAAGGCGTCCCCATCTGTGCCATAAGCGGCATCGATATCGCCATCTGGGATCTTAAAGGAAAATACTTTAACGCCCCGATCCACCAACTCATGGGCGGTCCCTTGCGAACCGAAGTAAAGGCCTACGCGACAGGAACCTACCGTAAACGCTCCGGTGACCCTCTGGTTTACATCGTCGACGAAGTTCTTGGTTATCAAAAAGAAGGGTTTCCTGCCGCCAAGTTAAAAATCGGTTTTGACGTTGATGAAGATATCCAGCTGGTCACGGCTGTACGCGATGCCGTTGGCTCTGATTTTGGCCTCATGATGGATGCCAATCATGGCTATGATGCGATCGACGCCATTCGTCTGGCGCGCGGTGTCGAACATCTCAATATTGGCTGGTTTGAAGAGCCCGTGCCTCCCGAAGACCTGGATGGGTATCTTGCCGTTAAAGCGGCCACATCCATTCCCATGGCGGGTGGCGAATGTGAATATACGCGGTTTGGTTTCCGTGAAATATTAAAGCGTGGTGCCATCGACTTCCTCCAGCCTGATACCTGTGCCGCAGGCGGCTTAAGCGAATGCAAGAAAATCGCGGACATGGCCAATGCTTTTGGCGTGCGTATGATCCCCCACGTGTGGGGAACAGGCATTGGGCTTGCTGCTTCTTTGAACCTTCTGGCTGTCCTTCCCCACAATCCGCCTGGTCGCCAGCCATGGGAACCCATGCTGGAATTTGATCGTTCCGAACATCCCGCGCGCCAGGCCATTATGAAAACACCGATTGAGCATACCAACGGTACTGTCACCATTCCGACAGGGCCGGGTCTCGGAATTGAAATTAATAAAAAGGCTCTATTGTCATTCTGTTGCGACTAACGCGATTTCTTGAGCCTTGAAACCGGTCCCCATTGCACACCGTTGGCTAATAAATCAATCCGCTTCTAAGGAACCAGATCGCCGCAATCGCGATCCCCATCGTCACCACCAAATTACGAGACACGATTGCAACCACCGCCGCAACAGCGCCGGCAATCCATTCGTTCGGTCCGCCGGCCAATAACGATACTGCAACCAATGATATAATCAAACATCCAGGCAGCGCCTGCAAAGCTCGCGCCCAAAACCCTGTCTGCGGAAGCCGCTGGCCCAATATGACACCAGAGACACGAATCGCAAACGTCGCCAGCGCCAAAGGCACGATCATATATAGGATCTTATCCATCCTTCTGAAATCCTGCCACCAAAGCCCCTGCGACCCCGCCACAAATCAGTGCCCAAGACGCATCGAGAAAACCCGGCACGATAAGCACAGCAACAACACTGCCCGCAACAGCCCATGAAACGAAGGCTTGGTGGCCAGACCACAAGGACCGTGCGATTGCAATAAAAGCTGCCGTAAAAGCAAAATCCATTCCCAACGCTCTGGGTTCTGGTATCGCCGACGCAAAATAAACCCCGGCAACCGTCGCCACGACCCAAACAACCATCAAATTAAGCCCGCCACCAACAAGATACCAATATCCCGCCTGGCGCCCTCGCGCCCGAACCGATAACATCAAGGCCCAGTTTTCATCTGTCGTTAAATGAGCTCCCAATGCCACTTGCCAAAAAGGTCGGCCAACAAAAACATCGCGAATGGAGGCCGTGATCAATAAAAGACGCAAGTTCAAGGCAATACCGGCAATCACCGCAACAGCACTTCCCGCCCCCGCGACCACCCGTTCCACAGCTATAATCTGAGAAGCGCCGGCAAAAACAACCGTCCCCATAAACCCCACTTCAAGCCCGCTCATATATGCCTGCGACGCCAACAGACCAAACGCCACTCCATAAATACCGGCCCCAATACTCATGGGGAGCACTTCCTTAACGCCGCCAAAAAACTCCTGCCGTTCGCTTATCGACCCTTCCATGCTGCTGCCTTACTCCTTTATCGTAACGTCTCCTGCCAACGACTTTATCTGGCAAAACCGCCCCGCCAAGACATCCTTTTATTCGATACAGCACGTCACAAATGTCATGCTCAAATGAGCCTTGTGGTTAATCCTCAAGTTTCCTTAAATGAGAGAAACCTTTTATCATTTCAATGGGAGACAACAATGACCAAAGCCATTCAGATATATAAAACAGGTACCTCAGATGAAATGGTCTGGGAAGACGTTGACGTCGGAACCCCCGGCCCCGATCAGGTCCGTCTCCGACACACAGCCGTCGGCCTCAATTTCGTAGATGTTTATCAACGCAGCGGCCTTTATGCAGGTAGCAGTTATCCTGTTGTCCTCGGTAACGAAGGCGCTGGTGTGATCGAAGAGGTTGGCGCAAACGTGACAGAATTCGCTGTCGGTGACCGCGTTGCCTACGGAACCGGCATGGGCTCCTATGCAGAAGAGCGCCTGATCGATGTTCATAATATCGTTAAAATTCCTGCAGGGATTGACGATCAGCAAGCCGCCGCCATGATGCTGAAAGGCATGACAGCCATGTATCTGCTACGCCGGACCTACGAAGTCAAAGCGGGAGATACGATCCTGATTTGGGCTGCCGCCGGTGGAGTGGGTCAAATTTTGGTCCAGTGGGCAAAGAAACTCGGGGCCACGGTCATTGGTTGCGTTGGGACCCAGGAAAAAGCGGACATGATTAAAGCGTTGGGTGCGGATCACGCCATCTTGCATCGTGACGAAGATGTAGCGGCACGCGTTAAAGAAATCACCGACGGAAAAGGGGTTTGCGTCTCTTATGACTCGATTGGCAAAGCCACCCTCGATGTCTCTCTTGCCTGCCTCAGCCCCTTTGGCATGCTCGTTAGTTATGGAAATGCGTCTGGCGCCATCACAGATTTTGCAGTCGGTCGTTTAGCCGGGGCTGGTTCGCTTTATATAACCCGTCCCACACTGGCCACCCACGCAGCAACACGGGAGCTTCTGCTTGATTGTGCCAATCAATTATTTGATGTGGTCGCCAGTGGTGCCGTAAAAATAAACATCGGGCAGACCTATGCCTTGGCAGATGCCAAACAGGCCCACGATGATCTTGAGGCCTCAAAAACAGCAGGCTCAACCGTCCTGATTCCTTAAGCCTGATTTTAAGACGGACGTTTCTCAGCCGAAGGTTCGTAAAAAAACCTTCGGCTTTTTTCATTTTGTACGGGCTAAACAGTTGTTCATTGGGAAATTCCATGATAGCCGTTCCATCGCTTATCACTCTGGAGACAAACAATGGCAGACACACCCGAAACACCACCTGAAGAAGCCGGCACCGAAAATGCAGAAAATCTGCCGCCGATTACCATCAATGCGCAGTATATCAAAGACCTGTCATTCGAAGCGCCACTGGCTCCCGGCATTTTTCAGATTATGCAACAGAAGCAGCCTGATATTAACGTTACCGTAAATGTTGAAGCCAATGGTTTTGAAGAAAACGTCTTTGAAATTATCCTCAGCATCTCAGCCCACGCAACGGTAGAAGAAGATACGGCTTTCTTGCTTGAGTTGGATTATGCAGGCGTGTTTACCCTTCACGCTGAACGCGAACATTTACACCCCTTGGCTTACATTGAATGCCCACGCCTGTTGTTTCCGTTTGCCCGTTCAATTTTGGCAAATGCAACACGCGAAGGCGGCTTCCCGCCCCTGATGCTGGGAACCGTTGATTTTGTCGCCATGTTTCAACAAGAAATCCTCAGCCAAAAAGCAGCAAGTGAAGCAGAAACCGCGGCTCCCTCAGAAGCCGAATAGTTTTTCCTGACACACATAACAGGCCCGTCATTTCGGGCCTGTTTTTCTGTACCCCGACCTGACCTACACCAGCGCCTTTTCCCAACACTGCTTTTTATTGGATAAAGCTTTCCGGCAAAAGTAATCCCGTCAGGCGGCTTGAAGCGCTCCATGTTTGTCAGAATTCGATAATAATCGGCTTACCATCATTTTAGTAAGGTAAAGGCCAAATTCTGGGTTTTCAGAATAGAGCTGCAATACTTTCTCCTCAGTAATCACCATGAATTCAGAACTTTCAGTACATTTGATTGTTTGGGTGCGCTGTTTGTCCGGAGTAAATAGGGCTATTTCACCAATCAGTTGTCCGGGCTCAAGGTCAATATCAAGTTCAACAATGTGGGCTTTTCCTTTGACAAGGTAGTAAATATCCAAAGCCTTGTCGCCACGCTTAAACAAATAGCGGCCAAGTGGATACTCTCTTTTGGTCATAAAAGGAATCAAAGAACTGACATCGTAGTCCGAGTGCGCCATATCATGAATTCTTTGTTTCATATTATAGGCTTGGTATAAGCGCAGACAATTTAGCGGTAGCAAAGCGCCGTGCAGCAACACGATGTTGAACAGATCAGCATTGATACCATAGTAAAAATATAACGAATTTCCAACAATCGCTAGAATTCTGAGGGGGATAAGTGTCTTCATCCAGAACGTAACAAACACCGCACCCGACGCAATATAGCCAAGTATTTCGACCCAATTCATTGCAAATTTTCCCAACCCATTGTTTTTATTTGAAGTGGAAGTTAAGAGCGCCCACCCATATATCTTACTGGCTATATGGGTACCTGTGTAAACCTCCTTTTTTGTGAAGCCCGCGCCCACAAGCATAGAATTCAGTCCCTGCCGTTGCCTTCTTCGGACCTGACAATTGTTATACAAGGTAAAATCACATGTAACGCGGCTTACCTTCCGCGGAGGTGCAATCCACGCATCCATGGACAGGGTTTAAGTTAAAGACCGTCGCCCAAATTCCGGTTACCTTTGCATTGTTCGGTATAACAACGATATACCTCGGGACCACTCGGTCCCCATTACCCGACTAGGACTGGTGCGACGACTTTAAAAACTCTTCAAACGCAGTAACGGCTTCTTCACATTCAAACAATCTATGCGCGCTGTCTCTAATTTCGGCTCTCATGCGTCCGCGAAAACTCTGATCATGAGCGAGCCTGATAGCAAGGGCAACGTAAGCCTCCTTATCTTTTGCTATCAGTGCGTCAAGCCCCATCTGCCGATAACAAGCTGCAGTCACGCGACTTCGCATATGGTCCCCTGGCAACGTTACAATGGGTACATTCATGGCAAACGCTTCCAATGACGAATTGCCGCCGGAAAAAGTTGAAATATCAAGAACCGCATCCGCCACATCCAACAAACCCATAAACTTCAACTTATCCATCCGGGGGACAAAAACGAGACGATCCACGCCATCCTGCAAGCGGCCGCGTAACCTGTCCAACAGGTGCCTGTTCCAATGTCCGCCGCACCCATCATCTATCAACACCAGAACCCCTTGCCGGTCGCGCAGAAGAATATCTGCAATCAGTTCGTCAAAATCTGGATGGAACTTGAACAACGTTTGCGGACAAAGATAAATGACATCTTTGTCATCAAGGCCAAAACCTGCACGCGTATACTTTCGTTTTGGTATTTCAGGCCGATAATAAAAAGTCGGTAACGTTGGCAGAGTTACCAGTTTTTCTGAGTAATGTTCTGTCGCCCCCTCAGGTTCCAACAGACTTGAAGACACGAAATAATCCATTTCTGGAAGCCCTGTCGTATCCGGATGTCCCCAGGCAACAGCCTGTACTGGCGCCAGACGCGCAAATGACAGAAAATACGTATACGGGTCCATTCCAAGGTCGGGATAAAACAGAATATCCAGCTTTTGTTCGGCAACCAGACTTTGGTCGTTTTCCAGTCGCCGCGACAGCATAATGACGTCGTCGGCCGCCACCTCAATACGCCGGGATAATTCATCTTCTTTTCCCGGATACTGAAAGACCACAACTTCAAAAACATCTCGCGCCAGTTTTTCTATAAACCCGATGTTCAGCTTGCCAATCGTATGGCTTCGAAAGTACGCGGACAGAAAACCCACACGTATCTTCCCAGTATCTGTGACAACCCTCCCCGCCACATGCGGCGCTTGAAAACCGAGCGCCGGACAAACAGACATAAACAATGAAGCTATACACTGCTGCAAAGTACGGTTCGGCAAATTATGATAGGCCAAATGAAAACTTGTCGCGCCGACTTCCGAACCAGGGTCGTCAAGCTGAAGCCCTTGCCTTTGTAAATTCTCCAAATCGTTTACCAGCTGCGACCGACAGGTCTCAATTTCATCAACAGAGGCTGGGATAATGGGCACCGACAATGCCTTGCGAATTTTCCAACCTGCCATTTGGGGCCGGTGTTTAATTGCCTCCTCGAAACTGCTTTTTGCGGCCTGTGTCTGACCCATTTCCTGAAGAACGGCTCCAAGATTGAAATGACATTCCGCATAAGAGGCGTCAGCCTCCAAGGCCCGGTCAAAACATGCTTTCGCCTCCCCAAGCCGGCCTTGTTCTTTTAAAAGGGTGCCAAGGTTATTGTTCGCAAAGGTATAACCAGGATCAATCATTATGGCTTTATGATAACTGGCAGCAGCTTCCTGTCTCTTGCCCGTCGCGGCAAATGTCAGGCCCAAATTATAGTAGGCCTTTGCAAAATCTTTCCGTAGATCTAACGCCGCCATAAAACACTGAATTGCTTCTCCATAATTCGACGACCCATGCAGCGCGATCCCAAGATTTAAATGAGTCTCGGCCACATCAGGCTTTATCTCTATGGCGCACTTGATTAGTGGCACCGCTTCATCAAACCGGGCCGACTGTAACGCCATAATTCCGAGCAGATGCAAAACGGTCGCGTGGTCGGGATCAACAGCCAGAATCTCGCGACAGGTCACGGTTGCTTCGGTGACCATACCCGCTGAATGCTGGCGTAACGCTTCTTCTACTTTATTTTGTAAATTAAGGCCTTCGGTCTCTGATGTTTTGGTACTCTCGTTCACCTTTCGCACCCCCCTCAGAACCCACCGGACGAAACACCACTTTCAACTTCATTCGGCCCTATAATTAAAAACCTGCATCAGGTCGAATGCGTCGTCGACCTCCATAGCGGGTCAGATAATTTTTCAAGAAAAGCTTCGTGCCGCGCCAGTTCTTCGGCGGATGCTGAATGTTTACGTACAGGCCGCTCGACAGAAACCATTTCATCTTGCGTTCCCTCTTGCTCGACACGATTCCCAGAGAGGCCCAAGTCTGTTTGTCGACCACCAATTAATTCAAGATAAACGTCGGCCAGAAGGCGGGCATCAAGCAGCGCCCCGTGCAATTCCCGGTTTGAATTGTCTATTCCAAACCGACGACACAACGCATCCAGGTTCGCCGGTGCGCCCGGGAACTTTTTACGTGCCATTCGAACGGTATCAATGGCACTTTCCATGGGCAACTTCGCCAGATTCAACTTAGAAAGTTCCGCATTGATAAAACCCATATCGAACTCTGCGTTGTGTATGACCAAAGTCGCACCCTCGACAAACTCCACAAAGGCGCTGGCTATATCTGCAAACACCGGATGACCCGATAGAAACTCCACCGACAAGCCGTGTACGCGGAAGGCCTCTTCCGGCATATCCCGTTCGGGATTAATGTACTGGTGATACGTCCGGTTTGTCGGAATGTGATTGATTAGCTCTACGCAACCAATCTCGACAATGCGATGACCAGACTTTGGGTCCAGGCCAGTTGTTTCGGTATCAAGTACAATTTCACGCATCTATAATCCTTTGACAGCGATAGCGAGCTACCACGATAAAACCGAACATTTAACCCCGCACCAATGCCCACCGTTTCAGCGGCCAATGACGGGGTTTCTTACAACGGACAATATCAACAATGTGCCGGATTGTCCGCCGACTCTCAAGGCGACCTAATCCCGTGCGAATGATAAAGTCGGCCTTTCTGCGTTTTACCGCATCTGGTACCTGTTTTTTGACAATTTGATTAAATTTCTCTTCTGTCATCCCGGCCCGTCTGAGGACACGCGCCCGCTGAACGAAGTCCGGTGCTGTCACGACACAAACAAAATCACAGGATGCCTCACCCTGGGTTTCAAATAGCAGAGGCACATCAAGAACAACAAGTTTGTCGTGTCTTCGCGCCGCAAGCGATAGAAACCTCCTCTTTTCTTGCCTGACCAATGGATGAAGAATGCCTTCTAGTCGCGTTAAAGCGTCCTTGTTGGCGAAGACTAGATCACCAAGCTTTCGCCGATTTATCCCCGTCTGATCCATCGCTTCGGGAAACGCATTGGCAATTTCTGTATAGGCCGGTCCTTTTGGTGCCATCACTTTATGAACACTGGCATCGGCATCGTGTACCGCAATTCCCAAAGACCGGAAATCATTAGCGGCCGTCGACTTGCCCATCCCGATCGATCCTGTAAGGCCAAGGATAATCATACGTTTCTATTTTCGCTCAGATAAATGCTTGAGAATAAGCGCCCGGAGATCCGCTGTAACCTCCGGCTTTTGACCAAACCAACCCTCAAATCCAGGGACCGCCTGATGCAACAGCATACCCAATCCGTCTATTGTTTGGAGTTTTCGCGCCTGCGCTCTCTCAAGTAATGGCGTAATTAGCGGTGTATAAACAATATCCGTAACAACCGAGGAAGCTGGCAGACGATCGATATCCAACATTAACGGCGGCTGGTTCTTCATGCCCAGTGTCGTGGTATTCACAACTAAACCAGCATCTTCCAATAGATCGTTTGCTTCTGCCCAACCGTAAGCACGAACCGGCTCACCGAGTGTTTCAGCTATATTCTGGGCCCTCTCGACAGTGCGGTTAATCACTCTGATCTTTCCGACGCCCGCGTCGATCAACGCTGCCACCACCGCCCGGGCCGCACCGCCCGCACCCAGAACAACGCACGTTTCTCCGGCAAGCGAACGCTCTGACAGTCCCACTCTCAGGTTTTCTAAAAAGCCAAATGCATCTGTATTGGTTCCATATAAAGAGCCATCTTCCCTGACAAATACAGTATTAACAGCCCCTATTCGTTTTGCTACCGGATCGACTGCATCGACGATCTCTAATGCTTGCTCTTTATGGGGGACGGTAACATTTGTGCCCGCAAACCCTAACGTCGGCAAAGCCCGCAGTGCACTCTCAAAGTTTTCGGGAGAAACAGCCAACGGTACATAAGCACCTTCTATCCCAAACTGACGCAGCCAAAACCCATGCAGCAAAGGAGACAGTGAATGCGCAATCGGCCATCCCATGACCCCAGCCAGCTTTTGTATCTTGATATCGGTCATTGTCCTCTTTTCAAATACACCCATTAGCTATCCATCAGTTGAATTTGCCGTAAATAGTGGAACAAGGGAAGCAGTGGTAGGCCAAGAATAGAAAAATAATCGCCCTTTATATGTTCAAAAAGCTGGCTTCCCTGGCCCTCAAGTTGATAACTACCCACCGAAGACAAAATAGACCGACCTGACCTCTCAAGGTAATCATCTAAAAAGCGTTCCGAGAAATCACGCATCCTGAGTTCAGCAATATCGATATGGCTCCACTGGGTTTTCGAACCCTTTAGAATAGATAATCCATTAATCAGCCTGTGATCGCGCCCGCGGAGTTCTAAAAGTTGGTCACGCGACGCCGCCAGTGATGTTGGTTTGTCATATATGTGCCCATCACATTCCAATATTTGATCCGCTCCAAGGACATATGAGTAGGGATACTGCCGGCTTACAGTCGCCGCTTTCGCCTCAGCCAATTGAAGCGCTAACTCTTCCGTTTTGTGTTGGGTGTTATCAAAAGACGTTTTGATTTTATCTTCATCAACTTCTGAGGCGTGAACCATAAAGGAAACGCCGGCATTTCTCAGCAAGGCCTGACGCGCTGAACTTTGTGAAGCAAGGATAAAAGGGGGCAATTTTGTCAGATTGACGTCTCCTCACGTTCATAAAACAATTTCAGAACTGTTGCTGCCGTTTCTTCAATAGACTTTCGGCTTACGTTAATGGTCGGCCAGTTGTTTTTTGAAAACAACCGACGGGCATCATTAATTTCTTTTGAAACCATTTCCAGATCGACATAATCCGTATTCTCATCCTGATCAATCATCCGCAAACGCTGACGTCGAATTTCAACCAATCGCTTCGGGTCTTTTGTTAATCCGACAATAAGCGGGTTTTTTGCATGGAAAATTTCTTCTGGGATCGGGCAACCTGGGACAATAGGAATGTTCGCAGTCTTTATACCCCGATTGGCCAAATAGATACTTGTTGGCGTTTTTGACGTTCTTGAGACACCCAATAAAACAACATCCGCATCATCTATATCCCATGTTGATTGCCCATCATCATGAGCCAACGAAAATTGCATGGCTTCAATACGCGCAAAATATTCGTCATCCAAAACATGTTGCCCGCCGGGACGTGCGTGCGTTTCAGCGCCTAAATAGGTCCCCAAACCAGCGACAACAGGATCAAGAACCGGCACACATGGTAATTGGAGTCGCCGACAGCCCTCTTCGAGAATTTTACGATTTTCCTGATTAACCAGAGTAAAAATCACAAAGCCTGGTTTCTCCGCTATACTCTTAAGGACAGATTTAACCTGCTCTGCAGAACGTACCATCATCCAGTGATGTTCCATGGGTTCGATATCTTCAAACTGAACCAATGATGCACGGGCAACGAGAATAACGGTCTCGCCAGTCGAATCAGAAACAAGATGAACGTGAAATTCTTTCATAAGAGCATTTTACCTTCAAAAGAAATGCGTAAGGCTGGCTTGTATAAGATGTGGATAAAGGCTTGTTTCACAACGAACAACGAAAACATCCAATTTCATCATCATTTCACACGTCTGCTTATACGCACGGGACAAAATAATAAGGCCTTGGGGATGAATTATCAGTTCCCCGTTTATGAGAATCTTATCCCCGATTCTCATCTTATCCAAACTTAAGACAAAAGCCCAAAAGACATTGAATCTTAAGATACATTAACCATGTTTCACACATAATACTCACAACCGCTGGAATCGTCGGTCTTTTTAGGCTTCACTGTGGATGAAAACGACCAAACCAAATAATCCCCGTTATCCACGCTACAACTACTACAACATCCTTTTTATATATCTATTTTATTATTAAGAGGGGTTGGGAATAACTTTGAAAATAGGGCAAAAACCATATGTCTGAACAGAAAACGAAAAAGCTGATCCGAGCCCTGAATGGAGAGGTTCAGACAACTCCGCCTTTTTGGTTTATGCGCCAGGCAGGTCGCTATCTTCCAGAATATCGAGAAATCAGGTCGACAGCAAAAAACTTTCTGAATTTCTGTTATACACCTGATCTGGCAGTTGAGGTCACCTTACAACCGCTACGTCGTCTCCATACCGATGCGGCAATTATGTTTTCAGATATTTTGGTTATCCCAGACGCCCTTGGTCAGGATGTGGCTTTCAAACAAGGGGAAGGCCCCGTTCTGGATCCCGTTCGGAATTTGCAGCAGATCGCCGCCTTAAATACAGGTAGACTGCATGACCATTTAAGCCCTGTTTATGAAATTCTCTCTCGCCTTTCTCAGGAGATACCTGAAACCACATCTCTCATTGGGTTCGCAGGGGCGCCCTGGACATTGGCGATCTATATGGTGGAAGGTCGTGGAGGCACCGAATGTGGTACCGCGCGCATGTGGGATTATCGAGATCCTGAGGGATTTAAAAAACTGATGGATCTCTTGGTTGATGCGGTAAGTCTATATCTTATTCAACAAGTCAAAGCGGGTGCGGAAGCTCTTCAACTTTTTGACAGTTGGTCCGGGGTCTTATCGGAGGATCAGTTTAGACGTCTTGTTATTGAGCCAAACAAACAGATCGTAGAGCGCGTCCGCGCTGTCCATCCAACAATTCCCTTTATTGGTTTTCCTCGAAATGCGGGAAGTAAATATGAAGTCTTTGCAAAAGAAACCGGGATGAACGGGATTAGTATCGATCACTCAGTCGGTTTGGAATGGGCGCGCGATCATCTTCAGCCTCATGTTTGTGTTCAGGGTAATCTCGACAATCATGCCTTGATTGTTGGTGGTGATGCGTTGGATCAAGCCGTTCACAATATCCTGACTACCCTGTCAGACGGGCCGTTTATATTTAATCTGGGTCATGGAATATTGCCGCAAACGCCACCAGAAAATGTAGAACGTGTTTCAGAACTTGTGCGAAACTGGAAAGGAACCTGATTAAATGGCAAAACGCATTGCTGTTGTAATGTTTAATCTGGGAGGGCCTGATAGTTTACAGGCTGTCCAGCCTTTCTTGTTTAACCTGTTTTTCGATCCAGCAATCATTCGCTTGCCATTACCGTTGCGTTGGCTTTTGGCCCGATTCATATCAAAACGTCGGGCACCGATCGCTCAGGAAATTTATAATCATATCGGTGGTAAGTCACCAATTCTAGATTTAACCAAAGAGCAAGCGGCCGCATTGGAAATGTCTCTCTCAGACGTTGGAGAGGTTAGGTGTTTTATAGCGATGCGGTATTGGCATCCCATGTCCTTGCAGGCGGCTGAACAGGTAAAAGAATTTGATCCTGAAGAAATTATTTTGTTGCCCCTCTACCCTCAGTTTTCAACTGCCACATCAGGATCTTCTTTGATCGAGTGGAACCGGGCAGCAAAATTTGTTGGTCTGAATAAAAAAACCTATGGCATCTGCTGTTATCCGACGGATCCGGGGTGGATAGAAGCGCAAGCAAATCTAATTATCAAAAAAATGAACGAAGTGCAGGATAAAGAGAATATCCGATTGTTGTTTTCTGCCCATGGGCTGCCAAAGAAAATAGTAGATGCGGGGGATCCTTATCAGTACCAGATTGAGCAGACGGCAGATGCTGTTATGGAAAAAGTGTCTTCTCAGATTAAAGACTGGGCGGTTTGTTATCAAAGTAAAGTCGGGAGATTGGAATGGATTGGACCGTCTCTTGATGATGAGATAAATCGTGCTGCGAAAGATGGCGTTGGGGTGATCATCGTACCAATAGCATTTGTATCCGAGCATTCAGAAACGCTAGTTGAGCTTGATATAGAATATCGTGAAATGGCTGACGATTTAAATTTAAAGGAATATCACAGGGTCGGGGCAGTAGCGACGGAACCCGCGTTTATCGATGGGTTAGCGCAGATTGTTCGTGGATCACTGAACCGGAAAATGACCTTGAGCAGTTGCGAGCTGACTGGAAAAAGAGTGTGCCCGACGGACCATAAGGATTGTCCGTTAAAAGCCTAAAGGAAGATACGACAATGGAGTTATCAGCGGATACCTATCTTATGATAAAAGCCTGGCATATCATCGCAGTTATTTCGTGGATGGCCGGCCTGCTCTATTTGCCAAGACTATTTATCTATCATTGTGATGCGGATATCGGGTCTGAAAGTTCTCAAACGTTCAAAGTAATGGAGCGTCGGTTGCTGCGCGCGATTATGAACCCGGCAATGATCGTTTCGCTTCTTCTGGGCCTGTTAATGGCTTTGGATCTTGGACCTGACGTATGGATTGAAACTTGGTTTATCGTAAAAGTTATTTGTCTAATTGGCTTGATAAGCATGCATATGCTAATGGCAAAGTGGCGAAAAGCTTTTGAAAAAGACCAGAATATACATTCGACAAAGTTTTTCAGGTATATGAATGAAGTGCCAACCGTTCTGATGATCATTATTGTGATTATGGTGGTTGTTAAACCCTAATTGGCTATTTTTAACTTTGAAAGGGCCCTGTTGATCAGATAAATTATATGGAGCAGAAATCATTAATTGACTTGGTTAGCTGCTTAGGCTATGAGATCGCCACGATTAAAACATCGGTAGCGTATTCTCGCATTTAATTCCTGAATAATTTTGAGATTAATATCGTAACTGAGGTTTCATACCTCTTATTTTTCTTAATAAATTCGCCCAAGGCGACATCCTTCCCATCATCATCGATACAGTCTTAATCTGATATGACATTTCCCAAAAAACAAAAATTGAAGCGGAACTAAGGTAATGAATCTTAAGGATTTAAAATCCAAGACCCCTCCTGATCTTTTGGCATTTGCTGAAGAACTTGAAGTTGAGAACGCAAGTACCCTGCGCAAACAGGATATGATGTTCGCAATCTTGAAACATCTGGCTGATGATGACGTTGCTATTTTTGGAGAGGGTGTACTGGAAGTTCTGCAAGACGGATTTGGTTTTCTGCGCAGTCCTGAATCAAACTATCTACCGGGTCCTGATGATATCTATGTTTCGCCAAGCCAAATCAGACGGTTCAGCTTGCGGACGGGTGATACGGTCGAAGGGCAAATTCGCGCCCCGAAAGATGGTGAACGGTATTTTGCTCTGCTCAAAGTGAATTTGGTTAACTTTGCAGATCCCGGTGATGTACGGCATCGGATCAACTTTGATAACCTGACGCCGCTGTATCCCGAAGAACGGCTCAATATGGAAATTGACAGTCCGGATGTTAAAGACCCAACGTCGCGGGTCATGGATTTGATTACACCAATCGGTAAAGGCCAGCGGGCATTGATTGTTGCGCCTCCTCGAACAGGTAAAACCGTGATGTTGCAAAACGTTGCCAAGTCGATCGCCGCCAACCATCCGGAATGTTATCTGATCGTTTTGTTGATCGATGAGCGCCCCGAAGAAGTGACCGATATGTCGCGCTCTGTTAAGGGTGAAGTTATCAGCTCAACTTTTGACGAACCGGCAACACGTCACGTTCAAGTAACGGACATGGTTTTGGAAAAGGCCAAGCGTTTGGTTGAACATAAACGCGATGTGGTGATTTTGCTGGATTCCATTACCAGGCTGGCGCGCGCGTACAATACCGTCGTCCCCTCTTCTGGTAAGGTTTTGACGGGTGGTGTTGATGCAAACGCCTTGCAGCGTCCAAAGCGTTTCTTCGGCGCCGCGCGTAACATTGAAGAAGGCGGATCATTGACGATTATTTCGACGGCTTTGATTGATACCGGTTCGCGTATGGACGAAGTTATCTTCGAAGAATTCAAGGGAACGGGTAACTCTGAAATAATTCTCGATCGTAAATTATCCGATAAACGGACCTGGCCAACAATTGACATCACCAAGTCTGGAACCCGAAAAGAAGAGTTGCTTGTTGATAAGGGGACCTTGTCGAAGATGTGGGTCTTGCGCCGTATCTTAATGCCGATGGGTGTATCCGATGGTATGGACTTCTTGCTCGACAAAATTAAGCATTCAAAAAATAATGCTGACTTCTTCGATTCAATGAATACCTGATGAGGACTCTTTAATCAGGCTCGTAAAAATTGGATGAGAGCAAATGAATATTACACAATGGCTCAATGATAATCTGATTGTCGCCGGTATAATTGGTATCGCCCTGGGCATCATTGCCAAGTATATCGTACGTGGCTTGAAAGCCAAAAAGGACGATTAACTGCTGCTGTTTTTCGGTTCTGATTATCGTTTTGACATGGTAACGGCTACCGAAAGACCGGTAACTGCCAAAAATAGCGAGAATAACATTACGATCCATCCCCAGATGTCAGAATTCCGGCCGACATCCATTCCCATGACTGAGCCGTTATTGGGAAGAAAGAACATTACCGCCAACACCAGGCAGATCGCTGATATGATAAGAACCAGAGAACCCACCCGGCCTTTGGTTTCATCGGCTAAACTCGCTTTTCTTTTTCTCTTCGCCATCGGTGGGGACCTCTAAAAATCAAAATGTCAGACAAACGTTGCTTGTCGTTGTGAATATACAATAGCGCTTAATGCATTAATCATCGGATTTATTCGACGCTGTTCGCACATGGGTTGCCAAGATTTCCAGCAGCTTACGAACAAACGGATTAACAGGCTCGAGCATTGTATTGAATTGTTTTTGTGACACAACCATCACCGTCACAGCTCCATTGTGAGCTCTGGCTGAAGCCATTCTCGGCTTGTTATCAATTAAGGCCATTTCACCGAACATCGTACCGGCCTCCAAAATACCCAGAGATATTTCTTTGGGAACGTCATTTTCTGTAACAACCCTAAAGATTTCAACCTGCCCTTCCTTAACAATAAAGGCCTCTTGCCCCGATTCATGTTCCCGAAAAATGTATTGTTTGTCGTTAAAGGTCTTGGTCTGTATACCGCGTCGGTCACTATTGCTGCGACGTTCTTCCTGTCGTTGACCTGACTCAGCCGAGGGTTCTGATGGCGTCATGTTGCACCTGCTGGTTTTTGGTATTTACACCATTAAAGAGAAAGCACTGACAAAATTCAATAAGAACAGACCCGTTCAAACCAAACTGTAAAGGCTGTCTCAGAACCTGGGCGGTTTTTCGTTATCTTCTAGAGGAGGAAGTTTCGCTGATGTCGGATCTGGTTTTTCGGTAATATCTTCAAATTCTCCATCAATCACACTCCCGGTCCGAGCGCTTCGAGAGGTAGACCGAGACTGGTGAACGTGCGCTCTCTTGACGATAAACCTGCTGCCAAATTGCCTTATGAGGGCGCGAAAAGATGGGAAAAACAGCAAAAACCCAAACGCGTCGGTAATAAAGCCGGGTGTTAACAAGAGTGCGCCAGCAAATACCAAACATAATCCGTCAAAAACTTCTTCCATCGGAAAACGGTTTTCGCGCAAACTCTCCTGAGCGCGGCTAAGAACGGATAGGCCCTGCCAACGCAATAGGGCCGTTCCGAGAATTGCTGTGAGAATGACGATCGCGACGGTATTAAAGAGCCCTATACGTTCACCAACATCAATGAATACAGCAATTTCCAATATGGGAACGCCGATGAATACTAAAAGAATAAACAGACCCATACTTGCCCTTTCGTATTTGGCGGCTTATGTAGCTGACAACAGAGCGTCGTAAGCGCCTTCTTTGGTACGATCAGAATTAAAAGCAATTGCTTTATAGACCTGAGCGTGGAATGCCGTTAGGTTTGAGGTCTGGGCCTGACGGTCGTATTTAACCCGGAAGATCGGTGTGCACTTTTTTACACTGACTTCCCCTAAAATAAGCCAATAAAAGCTATGGGCAACAGTTTCCAATTTATTGATATCATTTTTTTCGCGATGATCGCGATTTTCCTTGTCTTACGCCTGCGTGGTGCTCTGGGTAAACGTGACGGCAACGACGGATCAAATTTCCGCGACATGTTCAACCAGGACCCTCAAGAAGGTGAGTCCGCGCAAGAAAACAACGTTGTTAACATGCCGGATCGTGACCGAGTTCGTAAAGCGGACAGCAGTCAGCCGATGGAGTCCGATACGGCGCAAGACGATGCCTTTCTTGAAGATAAAACAATCGACGAGGACAACCCGTTAGCGGCCGGTTTTGCGCAAATTCGCAGACATGATCCGAGCTTCAATGAAGAAGACTTTATGGTCGGTGCGCGCGTTGCTTTCGAAATGATTTTGAACGGTTATGCATCTGGCGATACGGATACTTTAAGGCCTTTATTAAGTAATGAGGTCTATAGTAATTTTGCAAAGGCCATTCAGGATCGCGAACAGGCCGGACATGTGATGGAAGACACGTTGGTTGGGATAAAGACCTCTGACCTTGTCGAAATCTACATGGAAGGGACCATGGCCCACGTAACGGTCAAGTTCGTATCTGAACAGGTTAATGCCGTACTTGATGAAAATGGTGATGCGGTTGAAGGCGACCCGAATGCTGTTTTGACTGTTACAGATTTCTGGACGTTTGCTCATGATACTACATCCTCTGATCCCAACTGGACCTTGGTTGCAACGCGGAGCCTTGATTAAATCTTCTAGAAACAAACGGAAAGCTCACGTCGCGATCGCGATGTTAGCTGTGCTTGGTCTTGTCGGTTGCTCAAATATTATGGCGACCTTGCCAAGCCAGATTGTCGAAACGCCGGAAACAACACCACCCGTCTTTGGCATTTTTCCGACCCAGTTCCGGGAAATCCCCGGCTGGGTTGCAGACAATCATGCAGAAGCACTTCCCGCCTTTGTAAAGTCTTGTGACAAGATTGAAAAATTACCCAAAGAAAAGTCCATGGGTAAATTGAAGCAAATGGGTCTTATTTCTGATTGGTTGCCCTTATGTCAGGCCGCCCGCCTTATACGTCCCGGTAACAAGGTTGAAGCCCAGTATTTTTTTGAAACGAAGTTTGTCCCCTATAGCGTCAGGGGCAGTCAAAAACGGCGCGGGTTATTTACCGGTTACTATGAACCCGACCTACAGGGCGCATTTGGCCCCGATAACCGATATCAGTATCCCATCTACGCAAAACCAAAAGACTTGGTCAGTTCCGATCTTGGCCTGTTTGATACGGCTTTGAAGGGAAGGACGGTTGGAGGTCGCCTGGTTAATGGCAAGTTTGTTCCTTATTATACGCGGGCCGAAATTGAAGAAGGTGCGCTCGCAGGCCGTCAGCTTGAAACCGTCTGGGTTGATAACCCGATCGATGCATTTGTTCTTCATATTCAGGGGTCTGGTCGGATTATTCTACCTGATGGATCACATGTTCGCGTTGGCTATGCGGGGCGTAACGGTCATCGATATACGGCAATTGGCCGGGAACTGGTCGCCGCTGGTGTGCTTCGCCTGGAAGATGTCAGCATGCCGGCCATCCGAGAATGGATGGACACCAACCCAGCGGCCGCTGTCGCCTTGATGCGAAAAAACAAGAGCTTCATTTTCTTCCGAGTCATCGATGGTGCGGGACCGATTGGTGCCCAGGGCGTTGCCTTAACGCCCGGAAGAAGCTTGGCAGTTGATCGCCAATATTTTCCAATGGGCGTCCCCATGTGGGTCGACTTTTTCGAGCCCGGCACTTCAAATACCCGGAAAATCCGCCGGGTCGTCGTTGCACAAGATACGGGGTCAGCTATAAAGGGCCCTGTTAGAGGGGACTTCTTCTGGGGGCATGGCCGGGAAGCGGCAACGAAAGCAGGAATCATGAAGGAATTCGGTGAATATTTTGTCCTCCTGCCTCGAACGGCTGCGCCGGCTCCCGGAACGAACTAACTGGCTTTTTGGTTGGAAACAGGAATAAAGAATGTCTGCCTATCCGTCATCGATACCCGACAGCCCTCACGTAGGGCTTTTTGCCACCTGTCTGGTTGATCTAACACGGCCTTCTGTGGGCTTTGCGACGCTCAAGCTTTTGGAATTGGCCGGCTGTCAGGTATCGGTTCCCGAGCTTCAGACCTGCTGTGGGCAACCCGCCTACAACAGTGGTGACCGAAAAGATACCAAAGAAATTGCCTGCCAGGTTATCGAAGTTTTTGAAAACTTTGACTACGTGGTCGTGCCCTCCGGATCCTGTGGCGGTATGATTAGCCATCACTATGCATCGCTCTTTGATGCGAGCGACCCCTGGAAAAAACGGGCGGAAGCCCTTGCCGAAAAAACCTATGAGCTTACAGCGTTCCTAAAGGATATCGTAAATACACAGCCGCCCCGCGGAACCCTGAATAAGACATATACCTATCATGATTCCTGTTCCGGGCTTCGGGAACTCAACATAAAAGATCAACCCCGTGCGCTTCTTTCAAATATCGAGGGCCTTGACCTCACAGAAGGTGAACAAGCCGAAGTGTGTTGCGGTTTTGGGGGTCTTTTTTGCGTCAAGTACCCGGATATTTCAGAAAATATGTTAGATCAAAAGATTGATGATATTATGAAAACGGATGCAGAACTGGTTCTCGGCGGAGACCTCGGGTGTCTGATGAACATCGCCGGTCGTCTTTCGAGACGAGGGTCCGATATTGAAGTCAGGCACATCGCCGAAGTCCTGGCCGACTATACGCAAGCGCCCGCCATCGCAGAACCAGCTAAGTCGAGCACCTAGAAGATGGAATCAAAAACAGCCACCTTTAAGACCAATGCCAAGGAAGCGCTTGCAAACGAGACCCTACAGGTTGAGCTCGCCCGGCTCAGTCAGGGTTTTCCGATCCGACGCCAGCAAGCCGCTGATCGAATGCCAGAATTCGAAGATTTGCGCGATCAGGCGCGCGATATCAAAAACCATGTCCTCTCAAACCTCGATATGTACCTCGAAGCTTATGAAACCCGGGTTAAAAACCTGGGGGGTCACGTCCATTGGGCCCGTGATGCTGAAGAAGCCCGCCAGCATATCCTAAAGATCTGCAAGTCAGCGAACGCCAAAACCGTTACGAAATCAAAATCAATGATTGGCGAAGAGATTGCAATCAATGACTATCTCGAAAAAAACGGTGTCGCCCCGATTGAGACGGATCTTGGTGAATATATCATTCAACTGAGAAATGAACCGCCAAGCCACATCATCGCGCCGGCTATTCATGTCTCTAAAGATCAGGTTGAAGCCGACTTTCGGCGTGTTCATACCGACCTACCCGAAGACCGAAACCTCGACGATCCAGTGTCTTTGTTACAAGAAGCCCGAGATCAGCTCAGGGACAAGTTCCTGAATGCGGACGTGGGGCTCACCGGTGCCAACATGTTGATCGCTGAGACGGGCTCTAATGTTCTGGTGACAAATGAAGGGAATGCAGACCTGACCTATTCGCTGCCTCGGGTCCATATCGTCATCGCCAGCCTGGAAAAAATCGTTCCGACCCTGGAAGATGCGACGACAATACTACGGGTTCTTGCGCGCTCTGCTACGGGCCAGGATATGTCTGTTTACACGACGTTTTGTTCGGGACCGAAACGATTAACAGATCCCGACGGCCCTGAGGAATACCATGTTGTCCTGTTGGATAATGGACGAACAGATATTTTGGGCTCCGAATTCGAAGAAGTGCTGAGGTGTATCCGCTGTTCCGCCTGCATGAACCACTGTCCGGTCTATAAGGCAATTGGTGGCCATGCTTATGGCTGGGTATATCCTGGACCCATTGGTGCGGTGTTGACCCCAGGCCTCATGGGCGTTGAAGCGACTACCGATCTACCTAATGCATCTACATTGTGCGGAAAGTGCGAAAGTGTCTGCCCGATGCGTATTCCTTTGCCAAAACTTCTTCGTTCCTGGCGTACGCGTCAGTATGAAAACAAACAGGCTCGAAGCTCAGGTGATTTAGCCCTACAAATATGGGCCTGGTTGGCAAAACGACCGAAAGCCTACCATAGAATTAACGGCTTGATCGTAGCTGTGCTCGGTGCCGTCGGACGCAAACGCGGTTTCTTCAGGTGGCTACCTCTGGCGTCTGGCTGGACATCGAAAAGAGACCTTCCAGTTCCTACGGGCGACACATTTATTCAACAATATCATAAAGGTGCACGAGGCGACGCAAGTGGAGACTGGCTTCGGGAGACAGGTTCATGAGTGACGCACGATCAGACATATTGGCCAAAATACGGACGACACGTTCGGCCCCAGATGCTGTAAAAAATGAATTAGGAGCAATGCAGGATCGAATAAAAGATCATCCAACTAATCTTATTCCGGCCAGGGGCCAGCTAAGCTCCGGCCGCCGCATCGACCAATTTATCACTGAGGCCGAGAGAGTTCACGCAACGGTCAAGCGCGTCTCTCGCACAGATGAAATTGCGGGTGAGATCTCCAGATACCTGGCGGAAAACAATTTGCCGTCGCGAATAAAGCAGGCTCCTTCCCTTGAATACATTGATTGGTCAAATACTTTGCTGGATGTCTCGCAAGGGGGAGGAAGCCCTGATGACGAAGTCTGCGTAACGTCGGCTTATGGGGGCGTCGCAGAGACAGGTACTTTGGTGACATACTCAAGCCCGGAGAACCCAACAACCCTAAATTTCTTGCCGCCAGTTCATATTGTCGTTTTAAAAGCCAAGGATATTGACGGTTCTTATGAAGACGTATGGGCGCGTATGAGAGATACCTTGGGGACAAAAGATCAGTCAGATAACTTTATTCCGCGAACGGTTAATTTCATCACAGGCCCGTCACGTACCGGGGATATTCAACAGACCCTGTTGCTGGGAATTCATGGTCCCCAACGCTTACATATAGTCATTGATGATGAAGAAACGTCCTAATATTAACGCTCAAAAGGGCCATTGCGGACCAAAAAAAGACTTAACAGACAACGAGTTATGGCGTCTTTATGCCTCTAAGATCAATCCAGTAAGCGATGATTTGCGCAACTACAATATAGAAGCAATTAATTATTCTTATTCGGACACCGCCCCAAAAACCACGTCACCAAGCCGATCCAGACCCCCGTCCCGGCCTCCCAAAATAAGTAAGCCAGCAACAGTTCCATCAAAGACATTTGAACACGGTCAAGCCGATGGTCTTGATCGGGCGAGTCAAAGAAAAATGCGGCGCGGCCAAGTTAGTTTGGAAGGGCGTCTTGATTTACACGGGTTGACCCAAACAGAAGCCCACCGAAGCTTGCATGGTTTTCTAGAGCGCGCTTACGTAACGGGGAAAAAAACAGTCCTCGTTATTACCGGTAAAGGGCTCACAAGAAACGGCGATATTGGTGTATTACGGAAAGCCGTACCCAAGTGGCTAAACGAGCCGCCGATGAAAACATGGATTAGAGGATTTGACTATGCAGCGCCATCCGATGGCGGAGAAGGCGCTTTGTATATTTTGATAAGGAGAAAAAGATGACGCCCTTCGGCGAGAAAGTCAGAGCCCTCCGAAAACTAAAAAAAGTATCGTTAAAAAAAATGGCCGAGGATCTAGGCGTATCTTCTGCTTATTTTTCCGCGTTAGAACATGGTCATCGCGGTCGCCCAGGGTCCGGACTGGTCCAGCAGATTTGTGGCTATTTTGACTTGATGTGGGATGATGCAGAAGAGCTTGAGCGCCTGGCACAGGTCTCCCATCCACGTGTAATCGTAGATACATCAGGACTAAGTGCAAAGGCGACCTTGCTTGCCAATACGTTATCTGAACGAATTAACACATTGGATGAAGAAACAATTGAATGGGTCTTGGCAGAAATAGAAAGTAAAAACGGTACTTTTGATGGACCTACTCATTAGGGCTACAAGACATTCTTAATAGTCGCTTCTAACTCGTTGTTTTTATTAAATTCTATCCCATAAAAACAAATGACCGCCAAAAGACTGTATTATAGACCTTAATCAGTTATTCACTATACGTATCAAATACTTATATCAATATTCAAAACTTATACTATAGGATGAACTTTCTGAGATCGGAGTTCCGAACCAATTCGCTTAATTTCTCATTTACATCTTCCCGATCCAGTATCAACGTCTCACCACTTCTTTCAGAGGCATCGAAACTGATCTCTTCCAACAGCTTTTCAAGTACCGTGTGCAAGCGCCGTGCACCGATGTTTTCAACGCCCTGGTTGATTTCGGCAGCGAGATCCGCAATGGCTTCGATGGCGGCATCTGTGAACTCAAGCGTTACATCTTCAACACCTATCAAAGCGATGTATTGCTTGATTAGACTGGATTCTGGCTCTTTCAAAATACGCACCAGGTCGTCGCGTGTCAGCGCATTAAGTTCGACTCTAATCGGCAGCCTGCCTTGCAGTTCAGGCAACATTTCAGAGGGTTTGGCAACATGGAATGCACCTGAACCGATGAACAAAATGTGGTCCGTGCGCACTTGACCGTGTTTGGTACTAACTGTCGTGCCTTCAATTAACGGCAGCAGGTCACGTTGGACCCCTTCCCGACTAACATCTCCCGCATGATCGGATTTCGCCGTTATCTTATCGATTTCATCGATAAACACGATGCCACTATTTTCAACCAAATCAATAGCTTCTCTGATGATGCTATCCTCATCTAGCAGCTTTTCCGCTTCATCGGCAAGTAACACATCGTACGAGTCCGCAACGGACATTTTTTTCGGCTTGGTTTGACCGCCAAAAGCTTTACCAAACATGTCGTTTAAATTCAGCATTCCCATGCTGGCGCCGGGCATACCGGGGATATCGAAAGTTGGCATGCTGGAACCCGGATTGTCAGCCACATCAACTTCAATTTCTTTATCGGCCAATGTTCCTTCACGGAGCATCTTTCGAAACTTTGCACGGGTATCGTCTGACGCGTTGTCACCAACCAGGGCATCAAGAACCCTTTCTTCGGCTTGCAGCTCCGCCTTTGCCGTGACGTCGTGTCGTTGCGCTTCTTTGATCATGTGAATGGCTGATTCAACCAAATCCCGAATCATTTGCTCAACGTCTCGGCCAACATAACCAACTTCTGTAAATTTCGTCGCTTCCACCTTGATAAAAGGTGCTTTTGCGAGCTTGGCAAGTCGACGCGCGATCTCGGTTTTACCAACTCCGGTGGGCCCTATCATCAGTATGTTTTTTGGCACCACTTCTTCGCGCATCGTGTCGTCCAGTTGCTGGCGCCGCCAGCGATTACGTAAGGCAACCGCAACCGCCTTCTTCGCATCATTCTGGCCAACAATATAGCGATCTAACTCAGAGACGATTTCACGGGGGGTAAAGCTACTCATAATTTTTCTACAACCACATTTTCGTTCGTATAAATACAGATATTGGCAGCCACTTTCATGGACTTCCGGGCAATGGTTTCCGCATCAAGGCCCTCAACGTCCAGCAATGCCCGGGCTGCGGACAATGCATAATTTCCGCCGGACCCAATTCCGATTAGCCCTTCTTCAGGCTCAAGAACATCACCATTACCCGTCAAAACAAGTGAAACGTCTTTATCGGCTACCGCCATCATGGCTTCCAATTTGCGGAGGTATCGGTCCGTCCGCCAATCCTTCGCCATTTCCACGCACGCACGTGTTAACTGTTTCGGATATTGTTCCAGTTTTGCTTCAAGGCGTTCAAATAAAGTAAACGCATCAGCCGTCGCGCCGGCAAACCCGGCGATAACATCGCCATCGGCCAGTCTTCGAACCTTAAGCGCGTTGGCTTTAATGACCGTATCTCCAAGGGTCACCTGGCCATCACCGGCGATAACCACCGTATTGTCCTTACGAACTGATAGGATAGTCGTTCCGCGCCAGCCTTTTCGCTGTTCATTCATTGCCCGTCCGCCTTTTGTGAAGAGTTCCTTAACCAAGGTCAGCATATATAGGAGCCAGAATATTCGCCTGCAATCGCTTTTTATCCCTATTTCTTGTATCACTGGATGCGATGCAGTCTGGTGATCTTGACGACTTCCTGATAAAAAGCCGCCAAACACCTCATTAGACCATTGTTAAGGGCTAAAAACCATGCGCCAAGCGACGATTGAACGAAAAACAAACGAGACAGAAATATCTGTTTCTCTCGATCTGGATGGAACGGGAGATTACACAATTTCAACAGGTGTTGGTTTTCTTGACCATATGCTCGAACAATTGTCTCGCCATAGCCTGATCGATCTAAATGTCACGGCGAAAGGCGATACCCACATCGACTTTCATCACACGACCGAGGATACAGGCATCGCCATCGGCGAAGCCGTATCCAAAGCCCTTGGTGATCTTAAGGGCATAACCCGTTACGGTTCGGCAACAATACCCATGGATGAGACCCTGACCCGGGTTAATCTTGACGTATCCAATCGTCCGTACCTGATATGGAAAGTCGATTTCACACGCCCAAAATTAGGCGATATGGATACGGAACTTTTCAAGGAGTGGTTTCAGGCCTTTGCTCAAGCGGCCGGCATCACCTTGCATGTCGAAAATATTTATGGTGAAAACAATCACCATATCGTCGAGTCCTGTTTTAAGGCTCTCGCCCGCGCCCTCAGGCAGGCCCTGGAAATTGATCCACGTAAATCCGACGCAGTCCCGTCAACCAAAGGCGTATTGGGCGGATCCCTTTAGATCGAACCATGAATGTCTATACCGTTCATATGCGCCGCCATGCCCTCAATCTTGATCAGGATCTGGTCCTGGTAAGGGAGGGCTTCAGTTTTTGGGCTTTCTTGATGAGCCTGCTGTATGTGCTTTGGCATCGGATGTGGTGGGTTGCGTGTGGTTTGGTTGTTATCCATGGCTTTGTTCATTTAATGACCTGGGCATTTCACATAGATCCATTTTCCTCGACGGTCATCGGATTGGGCGTGTCTGCACTTTTGGGTCTTTTTGCGAATGATCTCAGGCGTTGGTCGCTGGAAAGAAAGGGTTTCGGAACCTTCGGTTTGGTAACCGGCCGAACCGAAGAGGAAGCGTTATCGCGTTTTCTGGAGTCAAACCCCGCGCTTAGCAAGGATATCTTGTAATATGCAAGTATGTGTTGTCGATTATGGCTCCGGTAATTTACGTTCCGCTGCAAAGGCCCTTGAGCGCGCTCTAACGGAAGCCGATATTCCCGGTAAGGTAACGGTTTCAGCTAGACGTCAGGATATATCAAACGCCGACCGGATTGTGTTGCCTGGTGTTGGCGCCTATGCCGATTGTCAATCCGGTATCCGGGATATTGAGGGTCTTTGGCAAGACCTCGACACAGCGGTTCAGACACAAGCGAAACCCTTACTTGGGATCTGCGTTGGCATGCAACTTATGGCCGATTGGGGACGTGAGTTTGGCGATACACCGGGGTTTGGTTGGGTGTCTGGCGAAGTTACACACCTGGAACCGGCTGACCCATCTCTCAAAATACCCCATATGGGTTGGAATAATCTGACCATACCCGAACAGCCCCACCGAATTCTTGACGGCATAATGAACAACGCTCATGCCTATTTTGTTCATTCTTATTCTTTCAAATGTCAGGACCCATCAGATCGCCTCGCGACCGTCGACCACGGTGAAACCATTACCGCAGTCATCGGCCGAGATAATGTTGTGGGCACTCAGTTTCATCCTGAAAAAAGCCAAGCTGTCGGCCTTAAACTGCTGACAAACTTTCTGACATGGACACCTTAGATGTTAAAAACGGAATTCTCGTAATATGATTTTCTTCCCGGCAATCGATCTTAAAGATGGGTCCTGTGTCCGTCTCCTGCGCGGTGAAATGGATGCCGCTACCATCTTTAGCGACGATCCCGCAGCTCAGGCCCTGTCGTTCGAACAACAGGGAGCCGCGTATCTTCATATGGTCGACCTGAACGGCGCTTTTGAAGGCAAGCCGGTTAACGGTTCTGCTGTAAATTCTATCCTCGAAACTTTGAACATACCCGTTCAACTGGGTGGTGGCATTCGAACCCTCGAGACCATCGACTACTGGTTATCAGCGGGCGTTACCCGCGTAATCCTGGGTACAATCGCTCTCACCGATCAAACCTTGGTACGTGAAGCCTGTCGATTATATCCAAACAGGATTGCCATCGGTATTGATGCAAAAGATGGATTTGTCGCCACGCAGGGCTGGGCCGATGTATCTGAAATGTCTGCAGTGGATTTGGCGCTGCGGTTTGAAGACGCGGGCGCCGCCGCAATCATTCACACCGATATCGGACGTGATGGCGCCATGGAGGGCCCGAACCTCGATGCAACGGTTGCCCTGGCGAACACAGTTAAGATCCCGGTTATCGTTTCGGGTGGAATTTCTTCCATGCAAGATATCAAAACCATTGCGACATTGAACCCCGACAACATCGAAGGAGTGATTTCTGGCCGTGCCGTTTACGATGGTCTTATCGACGTTGCCGAAGCAACACGTTTGTTGGGCGCTTCATAATGCTCAAAACGCGGATCATTCCCTGCCTCGACGTTGACAAAGGCCGAGTGGTTAAGGGCGTCAACTTCGTTGACCTTGTTGACGCAGGCGACCCTGTCGAACAAGCGAAGCTTTACGACGCCGCCGGTGCCGACGAGCTGTGTTTCCTGGATATAACGGCAAGTTCAGACAATCGGGAAACCATCTATGATGTGGTTCGACAGACTGCTGAACAGTGTTTTATGCCCCTTACTGTCGGTGGCGGTGTCCGTACCACAGAAGATATACGCAAGTTGCTGTTGGCCGGCGCTGATAAGGTTTCTATCAATACCGCAGCGATCCACAACCCTGATTTTGTCAAAGAAGCCGCACAGAAATTTGGGGCTCAATGTATTGTTGTCGCCATCGATGCCAAATCAACGGCACCATCTAAATTTGAAATCTTCACCCATGGCGGTCGCAAAGAAACCGGCATAGATGCCGTTGCATGGGCTGAACGGATGGAAACTTATGGCGCTGGAGAAATCCTTCTGACCTCCATGGATCGAGACGGCACCAAACAGGGCTTCAATATAGACCTTACCCGGGCCGTTGCAGATGCCATTAAAATTCCCGTTGTTGCTTCCGGTGGCGTCGGCACCTTGGACCACCTATATGAAGGGATCGTTGAGGGCCATGCATCTGCCGTGCTGGCAGCGTCGATTTTTCATTTCGGAACCTACACAATTGCAGAGGCAAAACAGCATCTGTTAAAATGTGGGGCCCGCGTCCGCGACCCGGAAGCCAAAGAAGTCAAAAGGAAAGAATAACATGACGACAACCGCCTCTCTTAACAGCGCACATGTCCTGACAGATCTTTACAAAGTCATCGAAAGCCGAAAGGCCGGAAACCCCCGTGAATCGCACACGGCGAAACTTTTTAACAAAGGCCGCGCAAAGATATGTAAAAAATTTGGCGAAGAGTCTGTTGAACTGGTCATCGCCGCCCTCGCGGAAACAAAACCAGAGGTTATCAGCGAAAGTTCAGACGTTTTGTATCACCTCTTGGTTCTTTGGGCCGAAATGGGTGTGACACCACAGGAGGTCTGGGATGAGCTGCAATCGCGCGTTGGGACTTCTGGGATCGAAGAAAAAAACAGCCGCCCCTCTGACGACTAAGGACTCTAAAATGTCTTACGATGCCGAAAATATATTCGCTAAAATCCTGCGTGGCGACATACCATGCACCAAGGTATTCGAAAACGATCACGCACTGGCGTTTGAAGATATAAACCCCCTGGCGCCTGTCCATGTCCTTGTCATTCCGAAAGGCGCATACGTTTCGAGCGCTGATTTTTGTCAAAAGGCATCAGAGCCCGAAATTGTCGACTTTACCCGAGCCGTCGGTGCCGTTGCCGCCCTCAAGGGACTGGATGAAACAGGCTATCGAACCCTTTCAAATCACGGCGAAGATTCCCACCAGGATGTGCCGCATTACCATGTTCATGTTGTTGGCGGTCGTGACTTGGGCGGAATGATAAAACCGGCGGAATGAACGAATCGGCACCTTAATCGCCTCTTTTTTCAACCAAACGGTTTGTAGGCTGCCGTAAACATTCATATTTCTTCTTTATTATCAATCGCCTACCCGGCCTTAAAAAACCGTTTTGCAAACGCACTGACTTTCCCTAAGATTCCCGAAGCGGAACCGATAGTGACGGCAACCATAGGCAATCCACGTGCCAGACGGAAGTATATCATCTAAAACCCTTGTCGATCCTTTTGCCTCTCAGACCCTGGGCGGAGAATGGTCACGGATGTCTGGTGTGGCGGATAGCGGAGATTTGGTGGCGCTTGAAGCTTCGGCCCGATTTGCTGAATTGGCGGCAAAAGCGTTAACTGCAGAGGTTGTGCAAGCGACCCGAGCCGCACCAAGGGAAACAGAACGCGACCCCGCAGACCCGCTCGATCAGGTTGCGGCTGACTGGGTCGCCCGGGTCGAAGCCGACGAACAGATTGTTCATGCTTTTCTGGGCATTGATGACCCCATTGGGCGTGAAGCGCGCGCCACCTTTGAGGAAGACCGTGTTGATGCAGCACTCGAAATATTCCTTGAGAATCTACCAGATAACAAACTAGAAAACGGCGAACTGGCGGCTCTTAGCGCCTTTGATGCCGCCCTTGCCAGCGGGTTCGATGCGGAAGAAGCCCTGTCAGCGGCCATTCAGGCAGCAGAGCAGATTGACGCGAGCGCTTCTATTGCTGCCGCAATCGCTCAGAGTTCATCGGATGCCGGTTTGGGATTGGACGTGGCTGCATTTCCCGAAACTTCCGCCGTCCGCAATGCGGTCACGCAAAGCGAACAGGCGGACCAGGTCAGTCCGGAGCCCGATCCGGCGCCAGCGCCGTTTATTCCCTCGATCCCAGCCGAGACCCTATCAGCCTTTGTTGGCGGACAGCTTGAATCGGTTGATTCCGCTTTCGGATTTGGTTTCCAGTTTGATCCCGGTCCGGTAGACCTTTTTGTTCCTGCCGCAAACCGCGCGCCAACGGAGCGTTCTGAGGTCGTTACGGTCGTGCAAGAAAGTGTTAATTATACGTCTATTATCGGTTCGAGCGCGGCAAATCTATTGGTTGGTGGTGGTGGCCGTGATGCAATTGGTGGGCTGGAGTCAGATGACTACATCTATGCAGACCAGCCAACAAATTATGATGTGAACGTGCATGATGCCGCCACCCCTTTAACGGCGCCTGTCTTCTCGGTCAATGGGGGTCATGATATCGTAGCGGGAGGCGCCGGTGATGACAGCCTTTGGGGTGGCGCCGGCGATGACCAGATCCATGGTGATTTGACGGACACATCAACCGGTTTGTTCACTGAATTTGAATTTGGCTTGGGCGCCGGTTCTGGGGGCGATGATTACATTTCCGGTGGTTCAGGCGACGACAGTCTTTGGGGCGGTGCCGGTGCAGATGTTCTGACGGGCGACAGCGGCAATGATACCCTTTCTGGTGACGCGGGCGATGACACCCTTTCAGGGGGCAGCGGTATCGATAACCTGTTCGGCTATGCCGGTGACGACATTATCAGAGGCGGCGAAGGCAACGATACCTTGAGCGGCGGTGACGGTGCGGACACATTTGAGTTCAGCGAAGGCAGCGGCGCGACCGTTGCTGAACGCGTGCAGTCGCTGGGGACAGATACCATCTCGGATTATTCATCTGCTGATATGGATACCTTTAGTTTATCTGATGCGGATTTTGGACTGGGTAACAGCGGGGTCTTAACTGACGGCTCGACTTATTTTGAAATCGCAGATGGCATCCTGTCTGATGCGCCATTTGATGTGTCAGGAGGCGCCAGCGGGGCGGCTATATTGGTTATGGGCGCAAACAGCGGAGCCGATGGTGTCGGTGTTTATTATACAGAAGATGCATCGGCCGCTTCGAACCTGAACTCATATCAAATAGCGGATCTGATCAGTGTTAATGCGTCCGACTTCGAGGCCGCAGATTTTCTGCTTAAAAGCTAGGTCACCTGCTCGGGTCTTTTGTAAGAAACAAGCAAAGCACTAGCTGACTGCCCTTAAAGGCGCCATCGGTCGACGGTGGTTTTGTTTTCGAAACGAAAGAGCTTCCGCGATATGAAGGCGACCGACACAGTCGGTTGCTTCCAGGTCTGCCAGCGTTCGCGCCACGCGAAGGACGCGATGGTAGGCGCGGGCAGATAATCCGAAACGATCCGCCGCGTCTAACAGTAACGCCTTTCCGGGCGTGTCAGGGTCGCAGATCTTCATCAGTAAATCGCCGTCTATATCTGCATTGCAACGAACATGAGCGGCCGCGCCAAGGTCACGAAGTCGCTGTGTCTGGATGTTTCGTGCGTCTTCAACACGGCTGCGAATCTGTTCAGATCCTTCGGTCGATGGCGGCAGGCTTAAATCGCGGGGTTTAACCGCGGGCACATCAATATATAAATCAAAACGGTCCAGGAGTGGACCTGATACCTTGGCCTGATACCCATCACCGCATTTGGGAGCGCGGGTACAGGCCCGCAGCGGGTCTGCCATGTAACCGCATCGGCACGGGTTCATGGCGCCGACAAGTTGCACGCGGGCCGGATAGGTGCACTGCGCATTGGCGCGGGCAATAGAGATCGAGCCCGTCTCCAGGGGTTGTCGCAATGCTTCCAGGGCATTTCGATTAAATTCAGGTAGTTCATCGAGAAACAAGACACCGAGGTGTGCCAGTGATATCTCCCCAGGACGAATTCGGTTACCGCCACCGACAAGGGCGGGCATCGTCGCTGAGTGATGGGGGTCGCGAAAGGGGCGGCGATCTGTGAGCCGACCTTCCTTGATTTCACCGGCAACGGATAAAATCATACTGAGTTCCAGGATTTCATTTGGTTTGAGCCGGGGCAACAAACTCGGCAACCGTGCTGCCAACATAGATTTTCCTGAACCTGGTGGACCCACCATCAGCAAGTGGTGTCCGCCAGCGGCTGCAATTTCAAGAACTCGCTTGGCCGTTTCCTGACCTTTTATGTCACGTAAATCCAATTGATGGTGCGCGTCGGTTAAAGCCTTATCTACAGCAGAAAGCGGTTCCATCGGTTTGCTGTATTCAAGGACCTGAACGCCCTTAAAGTGATTGAGAATTGACAGGAGGTCGGCGATGGCGAGAAGGGCCGGGTTGTTTGACCAGGACGCTTCCCTTTTGTGTACGTCCGGGCAAATCAGGCCACGGTCATTTGCAAGTGCAAATACCGCAGCAGGCAACACGCCGTTGGCTGCCAGCAGTTTCCCATCAAGCGATAACTCGCCCAGCGCATAAAAGGCTTCCAGGTCTTCAGGATCAATGAGCTCCATCGCCCCAAGTAGCGCCAACGCGATGGGCAGGTCATAGTGACTGCCTTCTTTTGCCATGTCCGCAGGCGACAAATTGACTGTGATCCGTTTGTTGGGTAGGGCCAGACCCATTGCATGAAGGGCAGCCCGGACCCGCTCGCGACTTTCACCAACGGCCTTGTCCGGAAGGCCGACAATCGTGAAGGCCGGCAACCCGTTGGTCATCTGGACCTGAACATCTATATCAACGACGTCGATCCCTTGAAAAGCAACCGTCTTAACATGAGTAACCATCTGATACTCCCATCCATAATATCTAGGGGCGACATTATTCGCGAGTAAACTCTATTTCTACAAACCATAGGTTGCATAATTAAATAATCTGTTGGTGTTCGCGTAACCGCGGTGTTGTCGACACCTCTATCGGAAAAGATCCCCGTAACGTTCTAGATCAGTATCAATTGAGATGAGGTAACAATTAGGCCTATATAGGTTGGCTATATTGCACCAATGTAAAACCTCAACTACAATCTTACCCATAAGCCCTAATTTAAGATCCCCCTTTTTAACAGGAATTCCCAAGATGTTAGATCATCCGAATAAAGATATGTCCGGACCCGCTGTTCGTTTACACGCTGATGATAACGTTGTAATCGCTCGAAATGAGGTTGCTGCAGGCGTGACCGTTGCTGATGGTGTTGTGACCAACGAAGTCATTACACCTGGTTACAAAATAGCGACGGAACAGATAAGAAAGGGAGATGCAATCCGTAAATACAATGTAACAATTGGATATGCGGACAGCGATATCGCACCGGGAACAATGTTACGGAACCATAACGTTGTCTTTCACGAAGGGGAAAAGGATTATGCATTTTCCCAAGCCTTTAAACCGACAGACATGTTGCCCGAAAACGAACGGGCGACGTTTGAAGGTTATGTGCGTGACGATGGCCGTGTCGGTACACGTAACTTTATCGCCATCGTTGCCACGGTAAATTGTTCGGCAACGGTTGTGCATGCCATTGCTGACTATTTTACAGAAGAACGACTGGCCGATTACCCCAATGTTGATGGCGTTGCCGCGTTCTCTCACCATTTGGGTTGCGGGATGCCTCAAACCGGCGAGCCTATGCAGCTGTTACATCGTACCCTTGGCGGATACATCACCCATCCGAATGTCGCTGCTACGCTGGTAATGGGGCTCGGGTGCGAACGTTGCCAGATTGGTGGTTTGTTGGGTGCGCAGGGCCTTAAAGAAGGCCCACGACTGCGAACAATGGTAATGCAGGATTCTGGTGGCACGCGGGCTTCCATTGCCGCAGGTATTGAAGCTGTCATGGAAATGCTGCCCGATGCCAACAACAATACACGCGAAACCGTTTCGGCCAGCCACATTATGGTTGGGCTTCAATGTGGCGGCTCCGACAGTTTTTCATCTTTGACCGCAAATCCGGCTTTGGGCCGCGCCGTTGATATTCTGTCACGGCACGGCGGTACGGGGATTTTGTCGGAAACACCGGAGCTATACGGTGTCGAACATACCTTAACAAACCGCGCGGCGACGCCAGAAATCGGTCAGAAGTTGGTGGATCGATTAAAGTGGTGGAAAGAGTATTGCAAAGGCCAGGATGTCCAGATCAATGGAAAGGTTAGCCCCGGTAACCAAAAAGGGGGCTTGGCGAATATAACGGAAAAATCACTGGGCTCTTCGATGAAAGGCGGGACCGGCCCGCTCATGGAATTTTATGAGTATGCACACCGGGTAACCCAATCGGGAATGGTGATCATGGACAGTCCTGGTTATGATCCGGTTTCGGCAACTGGTCAGATCGCCGGTGGAGCCAATATGATTGCGTTTACCACTGGGCGGGGTTCTTGTTTTGGCGCTAAACCGGCGCCGTCCCTGAAGCTTGCTTCGAACACCTATATGTACACGCGAATGACCGAAGACATGGACATCAATTGTGGAGAGATCGTTGATGGTACCAGTACAATTGATGAAATGGGCGAACGAATCTTCCAGCTGTTCCTCGATACCGCATCTGGCAAGAAGACATGCAGTGAGGCACTGGACCTCGGGCGCCACGAATTCGTTCCCTGGCAAATCGGTGTCGTCGGTTAACGACAAGTGACACAAAAACAAATCGCATTTCTGGGGACCGGTCAAATGGGCGCTGCCATTGCAGGCTGCCTGCTTAAGGCTGGCCACGAAGTCCGCGTCTTCAATCGTACCCCAGCGCGTGCGGCGCCGTTGGTAAAGATCGGCGCCACTCTGTGTGACAGCCCGGCCGAAGCGGCGAAGGATGCTGACGCGATTATTTCTATGGTTGGCGATGACCCGGCATCACAAGCCATGTGGTGTGGTCCAAACGGCGCACTCGCAGTGCCACCAAAGCCGGGAGCCTTGGCGATCGAGTGTTCAACACTGTCACACGACTGGGTTATCGACCTGTCGGAGCGCGTGACCGCGGCAGGACTGGACTATCTCGACAGCCCTGTAACCGGCCTGCCGGAAGTCGCGGCCAAGGGCGAGCTTGTCTTGTTTCTGGGTGGCTCCCTGGAAACGATCCGAGCGGCTCAACCCTTGCTCGATGTGATTTCGGTCGATCAAATGCATTTTGGGAATATTGGATCGGGCACCGCTTATAAACTGATTGTAAATCTTATGGGTTCCGCGCAAATGGTGGCGACGGCCGAGGGTTTGCTGACGGCAGAGAATGCTGGACTGGATCTGGACTTGGTGGCCAAAGCCTTGGCAACTGGCGGATCGGGAAGCCCTCTTGTTGCGCGGGCGGCGGCCCTCATGGCCAAAGGGGATCATGAAACCGACATTGCTTTTTCTGCACGCTGGCGATTAAAAGACGCCGATTATGGGGTTCGTTTTGCCAGGAAAATGGCGCTTGAGCCACCGATCGGGATTGCAACGGTCAAGGCATTTCAAGACGTCGTTGATGCTGGATTCCAGGATGCGTCTGAAACAAAAGTGATCGATACGCAAAGACATCAATTAAAAACCCCGAGGGACTAGCTTAAATCAAGCTTGTGCCGCACTGGCTTCTTTGGTTCGCAACCAGGTCTGTTGGATGACCAAGGCATCATAACTGGCCCGATGACGTTTATGATTGAGTTCCTCGAGAATCTCATCTTTGGTTTCATGCCAGGCATTCATTTGTTGTTCGTTCAGAATCATTTCCAATGAGCTAATATGAAACTCCGGCTCAATCTGACATTCAGCAAAAAGTTTGATGATCCATGTGTTATCGACGACCCAACCATCGGTATAGACGGTTTTTCCTTTCAAGATGCGGTTGAGTTCCCTGGCGACATCGGCTGGCGGTTTGCCATAATCCTCCAGAATATCTCTCGGAATGCGATGCACCTTTTCGGCGTCGTCGTCCCAATGGTCCCAACCCGGCGCGGGTGTTAGAAGGGTGCAGAATTTGTCACCGTTATCGAGCGCGAGTCCGATTTCAATGGGATAACTGTGGGGCCCAAACCCGGATGCTTCAACATCAACGATGCACGGTAGAGGATGAGAGGTAGACATGGTGAAAGACCTTATGTTTAAACGGTTGTTTTTGCTTTGTAGCGACACAGATGAATTACATTACAATTTGGGCAGTCGGGTTTTCGGGCTTTGCAGGTATATCGGCCATGCAGGATCAGCCAATGATGAGCATGCAGGGCAAATTCGTCTGGTGTAACTTTGACCAGTTTATTCTCCACAACAACAACATTTTTGCCTGGCGCCAGGCCGGTCCTGTTTGAAACCCTGAAAATATGGGTGTCGACAGCAATTGTCGGCTCCTGAAAAGCGATATTGCGAACCACATTTGCGGTTTTACGACCAACCCCCGGCAATGCCTCCAGCGCTTTCTGATCATTTGGTACGACGGAACCATGCTCTGAAATCAAAAGGTGGCTTAACGCAATTACGTTCTTCGCCTTGGCATTATAAAGGCCAATGGTTTTTACATGATCCTTCAGACGGGTTTCGCCCAGCGCAACCATCTTTTCCGGAGTATCGACAATCTTGAAAAGCTCTTTGGTCGCCTTGTTAACACCGACATCCGTCGCCTGTGCAGAAAGGACGACGGCAACCAATAATGTATAGGTGTTGGTCCACTCAAGATCACTGGTCGGATTGGGTCGACCTTCGGCCAATAAGCGATAAAATTCAAAAACGTCTGCTTTTTTCATAAAGGCTCCTTATTTAAAGAATGTAAATGGCGCAAGAGGTCGAACAAAGGAATTTTTTTGTCATCGACGAGAAAGCCCATTAAGCTCTGCTCAATTGTGCGGTGTTGATATGTTTGAAATTGAAAAGAATAACGGGACCTACAGCATAGAGATGCGGCCAAACCAAAGCGGCTCGCTGCGCGGTGTTCATATCATTCTTGGGTTCCTGCTGTTTGTATTTATTCCGACAGGCGTCATCTTTTCGATCATCGGTGCGTGGCCGGTTTTTGGTTTTATGGGCGCCGAGTTGTTGTTGTTGTACGGTGCTTTGCGCATCAACCAGCGTGCCTCCAGGGCTTGCGAGCGGCTGGAACTTTCTGATGATCTTTTTACGGTCAAGCGAACAGATGCCAAGGGGCGCCAATTCCTGTGGCAATTTCAACCCCAATGGCTACGTGTTGATTTCCAAATGCCAAGTGATTTTGTCGCCCATTTGTCGGTTAATTCGAAAGGTCAGCGCCTGAATATCGCGCAATTTTTGTCCCCGGCAGAAAAATCTGACGTGGCGGATCATCTGAAAGGCGCCTTGTCACGGGTATCGATGCTTCATCACTAGACCAAAAGGCTTTGTCGCGAAAAGCATAAACCGGAGACATTGGGCCAAATGAAACCCTTTTCCGATACGCTGGTGTCACGTATATAAAGATATGGCAAATGTCTCAAAACCACGCGAAATAATTGACCGCAAGGCGCTGACCTTAAAACTCGATGAACTGGTTGAGTGGTCAGGCTATTCACCAAAGACTCAGGGTAAAGTCCTCGATATTTTCAAGGCGGCCCAGAAAGCTGGCTGGTTGGAAATCAAACGGCGTTTTGAAGAAGCCGGTGCATCTGCGCGTGAGACGACATTGGCCAACTCCTATCTTGTGGATCAGCTTGTGCGGGTCATCCATGAGTTTGCTATTACGCGCGTCTATCCATCGGCTAACCCGACCACGGGTGAGCAAATGGCTTTGATCGCAACGGGAGGTTACGGACGGGCGGAAGTGGCCCCTTTTTCCGATGTCGATCTGATGTTTCTGTTGCCATACAAGCTGACCGCGCGTTCCGAACAAATTGTTGAATACACGTTATACACCCTTTGGGACCTTGGGTTAAAAGTTGGTCACGCGACGCGAAGTGTATCCGAAGCCATTCGTCTTTCAAAAGAAGACATGACCATTCGGACAAGCCTGCTGGAATCCCGCTGGCTGCAGGGTAACCAGGAATTGTTCAACGACTTTAAAAGCAGGTTCAACGCAGATGTTGTCGCCTCAACCGGGCCGGAATTTGTCGAAGCCAAGCTTGCGGAACGCGATGCCCGCCATGACCGTATGGGGGATACCCGCTATGTTCTGGAACCAAATCTAAAAGAAGGCAAAGGCGGTTTCCGGGACTTACAAACGTTGTTCTGGATCGCCAAGTATTTGTATCAAGTGGAACATGTCCAGGACCTTATGGATGTGGGCGTGCTGACGTCGGATGACGTAAAGCGATTTAAAAAAGCAGCGACGTTTTTATGGACGGCGCGCTGTCATTTGCACTATATCGCGGGCCGGCCTGAAGAGCGGTTGACGTTTAATGTCCAGAACGAAATTGCTGAGCGGATGAACTATCGCGACCATGCGGGTACGCAGGGCGTGGAGCGCTTCATGAAGCATTATTTTTTGATTGCCAAAGACATTGGCGATTTAACCCGTATTCTCTGCGCGGTCCTTGAAGAACAACACAAAAAACGCCGGACACCCAACTGGATTCCTTCATTTCAGTTTCGCAAGAAAGCCGTTGGTGGTTTTATCGTCGATAGTGGGCGCTTAAATGTCGAAAGCGATAAAGACTTCAAAAAAGCACCGCTAAAAATGCTGCAGCTATTCCGGTTAATGCAGAAGCATAATTTGGATGTGCACCCAAATGCTTTGCGCCTGGTTTCGCAAAACCTGAAGCTGATCAACGCGAAATATCGAAAAGACCCGAAAGCCAATGCCCTGTTTATGGAGATTTTAACCGGGGAGAAGCCGCAGGCTGCATTGATGATGTTAAATGAAGCAGGTGTCTTCGGCCGGTTTATGCCCGACTTCGGTCGTGTTGTGGCTCAGATGCAGTATGATATGTACCACGTCTATACCGTTGATGAGCACACGATCAGAGCGATCGGCGTTTTGAACGGAATTGAAACGGGCCGGCTGCAAGAGGACCATCCCGTCGCAGCCGAGGTCATCGGTGAAATTCAATCGCGAGAAGCCTTGTATTTGTCGGTATTGTTGCATGATATCGCCAAAGGGCGTGGCGGCGATCACTCGGTCCTGGGGGCTGAGGTCGCCGAAAAACTTGGGCCCCAACTCGGACTAAGCGATTGGGAAACAGAGACGGTTGCGTGGCTGGTACGCCACCATCTGTTGATGAGTAACATGGCCTTCAAGCGTGACCTGGATGATCCAAAGACCGTTTCTGACTTTCTGGAAATTGTGCAATCGCCGGAGCGGCTGCGCCTATTGCTGATCCTGACCGTCGCCGACATTCGAGCTGTTGGACCCAATGTCTGGAATGCCTGGAAAGCCGGTCTGTTGCGAGAGCTATACTTCAGGGCCCAGGACGTGATGTCGGATGGGGCGCCCTCTGAGTTGCGAAGCGAGCGGGTCGCATCGGCCAAGCGCAGACTTGCTGACCGCCTGGATGATTGGGCCGCCAATGAAGTTGAGGCCCATCTGGGGCTTGGAAATCCGGGATATTGGTTGGGCGTTGATACCGATACGCAGGTTCGCCATGCATTGTTTATTCGCAAAACGGAAAAATCAGAGGCCGGGTTCGCCATCGATACCCGGACTGATGAAGAACGCGATGCGACCGAAATAACGGTTTATTCTCCGGATCATCCGGGCCTGTTTTCCGCGATCGCCGGCGCGCTGGCCCTGTGTGGGGCGTCGATCGTTGATGCCAAGGTTCAAACCCTTACCAATGGCATGGCTCTCGACAGTTTCTGGATTCATGATAACAAGCGCACCGCCTACCGCCAGAAAAGAGACCTTAAAAAAATTATCCAGCGCATCGAAGAGGCGATGCAAGGGAAGATAAACCCCGCGGAAGAATTGGCTGCAGCTCAAAAATCAGCCTTGCCAAGTCGAACCCGGGTCTTTCAGGTCCCACCTCGTGTTTTGATGGATAACAAGGCCAGCCAGAGCCATACCGTTATCGAAATAAACGGCCGTGACCGCCCGGCTTTGCTTCATGATGTCACGTCGGTGATTACCTATAACGGACTGCAGATATCGAGCGCTCATATTTCAACCTATGGGGAACGTGTGGTCGATGTCTTTTACGTAAAAGATATCTTTGGCTTAAAAATGGAGAATGAGCGCAAGATCAAAGCCGTTCATAGTGCGCTGATGGCTGCAATCGGCGGTGAACCGGTGAAATCCAGGAAATCAAAAAGCACCGCTAAAACAAAAACCAGCGGGTCTTCAATTGCGATTAAAAAACCAGTGACGAAATCGAAGAAGTCGCCTGCCGTTGCTGAAGCCGTTAAACCTTAACCAACATGATTTTGATCAACGCCGGTTTGGGGTTCAGGTGGAAACGGGCTTGGAATCGGGATGGGTTTTCGCCACAGGGTGGCCATATTTTTCGCGTAGAGACCTGAAATGAATCTCCTTAAAGCGATCACAACCGTTGGCGGCTATACCCTGTTGAGCCGTGTCTTTGGTTTCTTGCGCGATATTTTAATTGCGAACTTTCTGGGTGCAGGAAGTGTTGCCGACGCTTTTTTTGTCGCGTTTCGCTTTCCGAACCTGTTCCGTCGGCTATTTGCTGAAGGTGCCTTCGCTGCTGCATTCGTGCCGATATTTACCAGCTCCTTGGAAAAAGAACCGCGAGACCAGGCACTGTTATTTGCGAACCAGGCATTCTCGGTCCTTGGTCTTATATTGATGGGACTTGTTGTGATCGTCGAGATCACCATGCCTTGGGCGATGTATGTATTGGCGCCCGGTTTTGAAGGTGTCGATGGTAAGATGGAAATGGCGACGGATCTGTCTCGCATCGCCTTCCCGTATTTGCTGTTTATCTCATTGGTCAGTTTGCAGTCAGGCGTACTCAATTCAATTAACAGGTTTGCGGCTGCGGCTGCGGCGCCGGTCCTGCTTAATCTGACACTGATCGCCGCAATGTTGGCCTTTCCGGGTGATGAAGTCCACACCGGATGGGTTCTGGCATGGGCCGTGTTCGCAGCGGGTATTGTGCAGTTTATCTGGCTGGCCTACCATTGCCATAAGGAGGGGTTTCCGGTTCGTTTTGTCAGGCCCCGCCTCAGCCAAAAGGTCAAACTGTTGGGGCGACGCATATTGCCCGTGGTTTTTGGTGCAAGCCTTTATCAGATCAATTTGTTGGTCGGAACCATCCTTGCGACCCTCGTCGCCGATGGCGCGGTCAGCTATTTGTATTATGCCGATCGGGTTACGCAATTGCCGCTTGGCGTTGTTGGAGTTGCTGTCGGCACCGCCTTGTTGCCAAGGTTGTCACGGCAACTTGCCGCAGGCGAGATAGCAGCTGCGACAGAAAGTCAAAACCGGGGATTGGAGTTTGCCTTGCTACTAACGTTACCGGCGGCATTTGCATTGATTGCCATCGCGACACCGGTTATCTCCGTCCTTTTTGTCCGAGGCGCTTTTGACGATGTCGCTTTACAGGCAACGGCGGCGGCGCTTGTCGCCTATGCCACCGGTCTTCCCGCCTATGTTTTGATTAAGGTCCTTACCCCAGGGTTTTTTGCCCGCGAAGACACCAAAACACCTGTTAAAATTGCGGCTGTTGCCATGCTCGCAAATATAGTTCTCAACCTCATTTTTATGCGCTATTGGGGACATGTGGGGATTGCTGCTGCGGCTTCGATCACCGCTTGGTTCAATGCGGCAGCATTAGCGATTGTACTGCGTGGCCGGGGTGAGCTGGACTTGGACCAGAGGTTTCTTCGTTGTTTGCCGCGGGTCCTTATTGCGAGCGGCGCCATGGCGGGAGCTTTGTATTTGGCCGTCTCTTACTTCGGTAAAACCTTATTTGCCGAATTGGGTCCCGAATGGGTCGGCCTGGCAATTCTGGTGATCGGCGGTGGGCTTGTTTATGGAGGCATTGCGGGGCTTTTGGGGGCACTAAGAATTCAGGAAATCAAGGGTTTATTGCGCCGTTCATAGCAGACGCAATAAACAATGGTGCAGCGCAACATAACGCTGGATTTTCCGGAGACCGCACTCTAAAAACAAGAAAATTTTTTAACAAAACAAAAAAGGCCCCCATCCATGGATATTAGTAAAATTCCCGTTGGAGAAAACCCGCCCTATGACGTTAACGTAATTATTGAAATTCCCATTGGGGGCGTTCCTGTAAAGTATGAGCTCGATAAAGAGTCTGGCGCGATGTATGTCGACAGGTTTTTGCATACCGCCATGTACTATCCCTGTAACTACGGCTTCATACCCCATACGCTTTCCGAAGACGGCGATCCGACAGATGCGGCGGTACTCGGCCAAATACCGGTGATTCCCGGTGTTGTCATTCGTTCACGTCCGATCGGTGTCTTGATCATGGAAGACGAAAGCGGAATTGACGAAAAAATCTTGTGTGTTCCGGTCGACGACTTGCACCCTTACTATAGTGATGTCAGTTCTATACGGGATGTGCGCCCGGTATTGCTCGATCAGATTGCGCATTTTTTCGAACACTATAAAGATTTGGAACGCGACAAGTGGGTCAAGGTCCAGCGCTGGGGTGAAACCGAAGAAGCGACATCGCTTATTCGCCAAGGAATGGACAGGGCGATTGCTGCGGACGCTAAAGCCTAACGTTCAAATCGCGTTTGCAGGCTCTTCCTGAGCTTGATCTTTGTTGTAGGGAACAACCCGCTCTCTGGGAAATGCCAAAGAGATGGTTGTTCCTTTGCCGAGCGCACTCTCGATTCTTATGTCACCGCCGTGCAACTCCATAAGTTGTTTGGATATGGCCAACCCAAGCCCGGTCCCCTCGTGGGTATGTTCTGGTGAGCTGCGAATTTGACCAAACGGCTCGAACGCGGTTTCGTAATCTTCTGCAGCAATGCCTATTCCGCTATCCTTGACACTGATTTCGATCCCTTCAGGCGCTTTATCATGGGCCGAAATTTCGATCACTCCCCCGTGGGGCGTGAATTTGATCGCGTTGGATAACAGGTTAATCAGAATTTGCCGGATAAGACGAACATCGACCCGCAAACACGGGAAGTTAACGGCTACATGTGTTCTGATCTGTTGGTCTTTTGTTTTCCCAATAAGCTCAACGATCATCAAAGCGGATTCAACAACTTCAGCAATGTGTACGTCTGATTCTTCAATGTTAACCTCTCCAGCTTCCACTTTCGAAATGTCGAGGATATCACTAATCACCATCAAAAGGTGTTGGCCGGACATATAAATATCTTCCGCATATTCGAGGTATTTTGGAACGTTAATCGGACCCAGAAACTCGCCCTTAATCATTTGGGAGTAGCCGATAATTGAATTCAAAGGAGTGCGAAGTTCGTGACTCATATTTGCCAGGAAATGTGATTTAGAACGATTTGCCTTTTCAGCACGATCGCGCTCTTCTGTAATTAACCTTTGCGCCTCGACGATTTCGGTAATATTACGCCCGGCCCCTCGATACCCCGTAAACTCTCCATCGTCATTGTACGTCGGTTTGCCGCTTACCGACATGTACAGAAGCTTGTTATCGGCGCCATAACGGGCGAACCGAAAGTCAGAAAACGGCTGATGCGCTTCCACTGTTTTCCGATGGGCGGCCATATCGCGTTCACAGACCTCAATGGGTTGAATGTCCCAGCGGCATTTTCCGATCACGCTGTCTGTGTCGGTCCCTAAAACATTTTGGTTATCATTACTGATATCAATAAACCGATAGTCACTGTCTTGTTCCCAATACCAGTCAGCGGCGACGTCTGCAAAATCACGGAACCGCTGTTGGCTTTCTTTGAGCAGCGCCTCTGCCTTTTTCAGCCGGGTTATATCGGTCGAGATGGTTACAATACTGCCATCGCTGAAACGCTGTTCGTAAATCATGAGCCAGTGGCCCTTATTGCGTTCCTGTTCGAAGGCTGTTGTCGGATGAGCATGGCGGGCCACGCGCTCTGCAATCCATTCATCTTCCCGACCGACAGCATCTGCAACAAGTCCGCAGTAAGCCAATGCTTCTGCAAATTCTTGGTATGAAATCCCGGGTTTCAGTTTGTCATCCAGTGACTTGTTAATCTCCCAAAACGTCTTATTGCCAAGGAACAGTCGGTCTTGAGCATCCCAAAGAGCAAAAGGTTCAGAGAACGCATCAATTGCCGCGGCAAGGCGAGCATTGGCCAGTTCCACCTCGTCTTCCGCATGTTTTTGCAGGGTTAGGTCTGTACCGATACCAATGTAGCCCGTAAACACGCCGGCTTCGTCAAAGCGGGGCATTCCACTGGCCGATAAATACTGTAACTTGCCAGACTCTGCGACCCGTTCATATCGAAAGTCGCGAAACGGTCTATGGTTTTCAAGGTCCTTGAAGTGTGATTGCCACTTTTCTGATGTGGTGTCTTCGTTCGCCAATTCTGCCCGTGTTTTGCCAATGTAATAGTCGGTTGGGATGCCACCGATTTCTGCTATGCGATCGGAAATATAGCGGTACTTGAGATCTGGCCCCATCTCCCAAAACCAGTCCGAGGCAGCTTCCGAAAGCACTTTAAGTTTCTCGTTGTTATACTCAAGTTCACGCGTTCGGTCTTCGATTTGACGTTCCATTTCGGCGTTAGATCTTTTGACCAAAAGGCGAGCCTCAAGAGTTTCCGAGATATCAATGTGCCAAACGGCATATGCAGTTTGCCCATCGAAATCGATCATTTGCGAATTCATCTGGAGCCACACGGTAGACCCATCAAGGCGGCGGCGTTCAGCTTCAAAGTTCGTCACGCCTTTGCCTGATATGATTTGCTCTTTAAATTCCCGGAAGCGATCTTGACTGACCCAGCTTTGTTCTTCTTTTTGGCTGATAAGAGGATCTGTCGTATTGGCACCAAACAATCGTGCGAAACTTAAATTGACAAAAACCCTTTCGACAGTTGCCTGTCTGAATACAGCAACACCAATCGGATTCGTCTCAAGCAGGTTGTTCATGACTTTGACCATTTTCGTGCGTGCGTGAATACTATTGTAGTACGGTTATTCGAAATTACCACTCAATTAAAGTTGTGAAGGTTTTAGACGATTGGATATGCAAGACGCCGTTGAAGCATATTACTGCTGATCACTGGCGCTAGTCGATGATGCGAACATCTCCGTGCCAGCGGGAAATATAGTAGGTTTTTTTACTGGTCCAGGCACACATGGGCGAAACCGGACGAACTTCAGAGTAGTGCTGCCCATGTTCGATTTCATAGGGCTGACCGCACCACAAATATTCAATGATGGCGCCTTTTGGTGTGCGCACAGCTTCACCAATTTTTTTCTTTTTCGCGACAATTGATTTCCGTTTCCGATCGAAACAGTTACCGGAACGGTCACCGCGGCAGCCCTGTTCATCGCCGTTCTGGACTTTCATATGCCAGACGTAATCGCCCTCAACTAAAAACCCGTCGTCGTCCAAGATTTCACAATTATCGGACGGCGGAATTTTTGAGTGGGCATACTCGCAGGTAAACCAAAGTCCGTCCAATACGATCGGTTTTGTCTCAGCTCGGACGGGTCCGGACCCGATGAGAATGAACAGCTGGATAAAAACTAGAAACTTGAGATACCGCATAGAGGTTTCCACTAACAAGGATGAATTCTGCGACCCATTATCAGCTTCATATGTTGGGCCTTCACAAGAATATCAAGTCTGGTTAGAATCTCAACGGGTTTGATGGGCTGAATGAAAAGGACAATGTCTCAGCGGAAATTCGCTAAACGATTAAACGATAAGCATGTTTGCGCCACGATTAAAAACATCATCATATCGGCACAGGCTGCGGATTTTAAAAATGCGATGCTATTGTGTCAGCCGGCTTATCGGGTTTGTATCTGTCAACTTTTTTGGATTGTCGTCACCTGTACATGTCAAATGAAGAATTTATCGAATGTGTACTGAGCAATCCTGTCAATAAATGCCTTGTCGAGCGGCTGGGGGAACTGGGTCTCAAAGACTGCTGGCTGGTTTCGGGCTGTTTGTTCCAAACGGCTTGGAACATCCTAACCGGGCGGCCGGTAACCTACGGGATTGTTGACTATGATATCGCCTATTATGACGCATGCCGCGTCAGTTGGCAGGAGGAAGATCGGGTCATTAAAAAGGTTGCTGCACTTTTCCCCGAGGTTTCTGAAAACATTCAGGTTCGCAATCAGGCGCGTGTCCACCTTTGGTATTCTGACAAATTCGATAAACCTTATCCGGCCCTGATATCTTCCACGCAAAGTATCGATCGATATCTTGCGGTAGCGTCGATGGTCGGGGTCCGTATCGAAAAAAACCGCCGGCCAATTCTATATGCACCGCGAACACTGGCTGATATAAACAGCTTGCAGATCCGTCCAAATTTAACGACAAATTTCAGTGCTGTCGCCTATATGGAGAAAGCCCGCCGGTGGAAGAAAAACTGGCCTGAACTGACCCTATGGTCGCCAGAGGCTGCTTAAACCCCCTAGTCTGCAGCATGCGCTGCCATAACAGCAAGATTGACCATTTCCGAGACGGTCGCACTCATGGGTACGATTTGCGCCGGCAGTTCAAGCCCCATCAAAAGCGGCCCAAGGACAGCCCCTCCGCCGAATTCCCGTAACATCTGTGTTGCAATCTGCGAGCTGTGCAGGCTTGGCATAATCAGGATATTGGCAGGTCCGGTTAACCGTGCAAACGGATAGTTTTCCATATTCTTGCTGTTCAAGGCGACTTCAACACTCATTTCGCCTTCGTATTCAAAGCTCACTTTACGCTGATCGAGGATGTCAACCGCGGCCCTTACCGGTTCTGCACGGGGTAAATCCGGATGCCCAAAGTTGGCGTAGGAAATCAGTGCCACCTTCGGCTCATGGCCCATGCGTCTTGCGATCGTCGCGGACTGTTCGGCAATATCTGCGATTTGCTCGGGACTGAGGACTTCATGGACTGCCGTATCTGCAACAAAAATAGTCCGGTCTTGAACCATCAGTAAGGACAGGCCAAATACGGGAGAGCTGTGCGATGGATCAATCACGCGCAAGATTTGATCCAGCGCCACATGATAGTTGCGCGTTAAGCCCGTTACCAAAGCGTCGGCATCGTTTTGTGCGACCATGCAGGCACCAAAAACGTTACGATCTCGTTTGGCCATCCGTTGACAGTCGCGCTGTAAATAGCCCCGCCGTTGCAGCCGTTCGTATAAAAATGCAATATAGTCGTCTGTCGCAGAACTCACTTTGGCATTGACGATTTCAATACCATCCAACTCAGGTAAACCCAGGGCCTCCCGCGTTTCTTGGATTCTCGCTTCGCGGCCAATTAAGATCGACGACCCGTAACCAGCGTTACAAAACGCATAAGCCGCCCGAATGCTCTTCTCTTCTTCGCCTTCTGCAAAGACCACGCGCTTTGGATTTGCCCGTACGCTCTCGAAGATGGCTTGCAAGCTGCCGGATGTTGGGCTCAGGCGGGCGGCCAGTTGACCTTTGTATTGCTCCATATCGATAATGGGTTTTCGTGCGACCCCTGACTCCATCGCCGCTTCAGCAACCGCCAGAGGGACGGCGGTAATTAACCGCGGATCAAAAGGCGCCGGTATCAAATAATCAGGACCAAACTTTAAATGAACACCCGCATAGGCATCATCGACTTCATCGGGGACGTCCTGACGCGCCAGTTCAGCAAGGGCTTTTGCGGCGGCCATCTTCATTTCGTCATTGATCGTGCTGGCCCTGACGTCAAGTGCACCCCGGAAAATATAGGGAAACCCAAGCACATTGTTAACCTGATTGGGATAATCAGACCGCCCCGTCGCGACAAGTGCATCGGAACGCACGGCGGCGACCTCTTCTGGGGTTATCTCAGGATCGGGGTTGGCCATTGCGAAAATGATCGGCTTGTCGGCCATTGACATGACCATCTCGGCCGAGACGGCACCTGCGGCTGACAAACCGATAAAACAATCGGCCCCCTTCATTGCTTGTTCCAGGGTACGGTGAGTGGTTTTCGCGGCGTGGGCAGATTTCCACTGGTTCATCCCCTCAGTGCGGCCTTCAAAGACAACCCCCTTTGAATCACACATGATAATGTTCTTTTGGGGCAGCCCCAGACTTTTGAAAAGTTCTATACAGGCAATTGACGCGGCACCGGCACCATTAACAACGACCGATGTCTTGTGAATGGCGCGACCGGTCAAATGGAGCGCATTGATAAGTCCTGCAGCGGTGATGATGGCCGTGCCATGTTGGTCATCGTGAAAGACGGGAACATCGAGCAGTTCGCGGAGTTTTTGTTCAATAATAAAACATTCCGGCGCCTTAATATCTTCCAGGTTTATGCCGCCGAAACTGTTGCCAAAGAATTTCACGGAGTTGACGAATTCATCGACATCTTCTGAGTGGACTTCGACATTGATGCCATCCACATCGGCAAATCGCTTGAACAAGACGGCCTTGCCTTCCATCACGGGCTTGGCGGCAAGCGGACCAATATTGCCAAGTCCAAGCACAGCCGTTCCATTTGAAATGACGGCTACCGTATTGCCCATCGCCGTATAGTCGTACGCCAGGGACGGGTCTTTGTTGATCTCCAGACAGGGGGCCGCGACCCCCGGTGAATAAGCCAGCGTCAAGTCGCGTTGCGTTGTCAGGGGTTTCGTTGCGCGAATTTCGACTTTACCTGGCCGACCGCTGGCATGCATTCTTAAGGCATCTGCAAAAACGATTTTATTTTGATCTTCCGTCATCGAACTTGTCCTCCCAAACCGCGTCGATAACCCGAGTTTGAACGGGAAACTGTGTGAAGAAAAGAGAGAATAATAACGAGCGCCGCGATTGCCCTATTGATGTCGGGCCTCTGGCTTGGGATAAAAGACCATAAACCCGTAAGCTCAAGGAAACCAAATATATTGTGAGCACAACAGATACCCAGAACGCTCCCGATGCTGCCAAGAAGCCGAAAACAGCCGCGACACCGATGATGGCTCAGTATCTTGCTATTAAGGAAGCCCATCCCGATGGCCTGTTATTTTATCGAATGGGAGATTTTTACGAACTGTTTTTTGAAGATGCTGAAAAAGCATCTGCAGCCCTTGATATTGCCCTGACTAAACGCGGCAAACATCTGGGTGAAGATATTCCCATGTGTGGTGTCCCCGTTCATAGCCACGATACATACCTGAACCGCTTGATCCGGCATGGCTTTAAAGTCGCTATCTGCGAGCAGACCGAAAACCCGGCCGAAGCAAAAAAGCGCGGTGCGAAATCTGTCGTCAATCGCGATGTCGTGCGGATTGTGACGAAAGGAACCCTAACGGAAGACAGCCTTCTTGATTCGAAACGCCACAATTATTTATGTGCGGCTGCGCAAGCAGAACAGAGCCTGGCGCTCGCCTGGATCGATATGTCGACAGGCGCCTTCTATACACAATCCGTTGATACCCTCTCATTTGATGCCGCATTGGCGCGCGTCGCTCCCGGTGAACTGCTTGCCTCAGAAGGATTGTTGCGTAGTCCGGATGTCGCCGAAATCCTGGACCAATGGGCCGATGTGCTGACACCCCTGCCGAGCATAAAATTTGAGAGCGCAGCCGGACTACGTCGGCTCCAGTCTTTATATGGCGTTGCGGCCCTTGATTCGTTTGGTGATTTTTCGCGTGCGGAAGTTGCCGCTGCCGGTGCCCTTGTTGACTATGTCGAGCTGACACAAAAGGGAAAACTTCCTCGTCTGGAACGCCCGCAACATATTCATTCTGGTTCCGTTATGGAAATAGATGCGGCGACCCGGCGCAATCTTGAGCTCACGCAAACCCTGGCGGGCGAGTTTCGGGGCTCTTTGCTCTCGATTATCGACAGGACCATAACCGGACCTGGCGCACGTCTGATGGCACAGCGGGTTGCAGAGCCGTCGACCGTTGCCGAAGTGATTTGCGAGCGGTTGGATATGGTGACTTTCTTTGTCGATCAGGAGCGTGCGCGAATTGACTTGCGCCAACACCTGAAGTCCAGTCCTGATATGGCACGGGCCCTGTCCCGCCTGTCGCTGGGCCGCGGGGGACCCCGGGACTTGGCCGCCATCCGAGATGGTTTGCAATTGAGTATGGCGGTGCGCGATGAACTGGCAGAAAACGTCAGCTTAGGGCTGCCGGAAGGTTTATTACAGTTAAGCAATGACCTCGGTGAACATGTCTCTTTGGTAACGGAGTTGGCTCAAGCGTTGGCTGACGACCTGCCACTTTTGTCACGTGATGGTGGTTTCATTAGAAAAGGTTATTCAGAAGATCTTGATGAACTGATTGAATTGCGGGATGAAAGTCGCCAGTTGATCGCCGGTTTACAGGCGCAATATGCCCAAGCGACGGGTGTTTCCAGTCTTAAAATTCGCCATAACAATGTGATCGGTTATTTTCTCGAGGTGTCTGCGCGCAACGCTGACAGCGTCGATTCCGGGCCAGAAAGTCCTTTTATTCATCGTCAAACCATGAACAACGCGGTCCGTTACACAACGGTTGAGCTGTCAGAGCTTGAAGGACGTATTGCAAAAGCGGCAGAACGGGCGCTTGCCCTCGAACTTGAAGCTTTTGACGCTCTGGTCACCATCGCCCAAAACCAGTCAGAACCCATTGCCCGGGCGGCTCGGGCGCTGGCAGAATTGGATGCCCAGAGTGCCTTGGCTGAACTGGCCGTTGAGCGCCGTTATGTGCGGCCGGAAATTGACAACTCTACTGATTTTCAAATTGTTTCCGGCCGTCACCCTGTCGTCGAGGCCTTTCTGCAAGCGTCGAATGCCCATACCTTTGTTGCGAACAACTGCGCGCTCGCGGGCGCCGACGATAAAAGCGATGATATCGCCCAGCTTTGGCTCTTGTCTGGGCCCAACATGGCGGGCAAGAGCACGTTTCTCAGGCAAAATGCGCTGATTTGTGTTTTGGCACAGATGGGATCCTTTGTGCCGGCGGAGCGGGCTAAAATTGGTATTGTCGACCGCTTGTTTTCCAGGGTTGGCGCTGCGGATGATTTGGCGCGCGGACGATCAACTTTTATGGTGGAAATGGTTGAAACAGCGACGATTTTGAACCAGGCAGGTCCCAGAGCCTTGGTGATATTAGATGAAATTGGCCGGGGTACGGCGACATTTGACGGATTGTCGATTGCCTGGGCGGTAGTTGAGCACTTACATGAACAAAACAAGTGCCGTGCCCTGTTCGCGACCCACTACCATGAATTGACCGCCTTGGCCTCGCAGCTGGACCGTCTCGAGTGTCATACCATGCGGGTCAAGGAATGGAACGGTGATGTTGTTTTTTTACATGAAGTTGCGACGGGAGCGGCTGATCGTTCCTACGGAATTCACGTGGGTCAACTGGCAGGGCTGCCACCGGTTGTTATAACGCGTGCGGAACAGGTTCTGGAAAGCCTGGAGCAAGGGGATCAATCAACAGCGATAACCAAAATGGTTGATGATTTACCCCTCTTTCAGGCATTAACAGAAACCCAACGACCTTCCGGAAGGGCACAAAATGCTGTCGGGCCAAGCCCCCTTGAAGTGACGTTAGACAGCGTCAATCCAGATGAGTTAACGCCTCGAGAGGCGCAAGACTTGCTTTATAAACTTAAAGATTTGCGCTTAGACAGCTAGCCGTACAAAAAACTGTTATAAATCAAACGCCTATAACACAAGATCAATCGAAGCACTTAAGTTAAGCCCGCTGGCTATAGCCGCATGTCATTGATCTTAGCCCATTACAGTTCTTCGTTGACCTGTCCCCCAGGCTCTTGAGAACTTGTTTCGTATGCGGTTTTACCTTCCGGGCTCAGGGGTTCTTCGCCGGCAGGTGCTTCGCTGGTTGTTGCCGCCGCAACTTTTGGGCCGCCTTTGGTTATGCCAACTTTGGCGGCTCTCAATAAACGCCCGTTCAACGTATAACCTTGCTCCAAAACCTGGAACACCGTTCCGGCGGGTTGCTCTTTGTCTTCGAATTCAAAAAGCGCTTCATGTAGATTGGCATCAAAGCGTTGCCCCATAGGTGCGATCTTTTGAAGGCCCAGCTTTTCCAGTGTCTTCATTAAATCAGCTTCTGTCATTCTAACGCCATCAATGAACGCTTTAAATTGATTGGCAAGATCTGACGCCGGGGCATCGACGCCTTTGCCTTCGCCTTCAACGCTCTCGAACGCTCGTGTCATGTTATCGGAAACGCCCAGCATTTCTTTGGCAAAGTTCGCAATCGCGAATTTGGATGCATCTTCTTTTTCGCGCTGAGCCCGACGCCGGACATTTTCCATTTCCGCCATGGACCGAAGCAATTTATCGTTCAAATCCGAAACTTGCGCTTCCAGTATTTGTACGCGCTCATGCGGGCTGACCTCTTCGCCCTCGTCATCATCGATTTCGATATCGACGCTTTCGGCCAGCTCGTCCGTTGCCGCTCCTTCAGCATCGAATTCGATAATCTCTTCAGCGTCGATAATCTCTTGCTCGGGGCCAGCTGCGGCGTGCGCGCCCATACCCTCGGCTTTTTCCGCGTCGGTTGCTTCCGGGGTTTCTGGTTTATTGTCTGAATGGGTATTCGTCATAGCTCACTCTTAATTTAAAAGGACCTGTCTTATCCGATCAGGCGTTTTATTAAACTGGCCGTATAATCGACCATCGGGATGATCCGGGCGTAGTTCATTCGGGTCGGACCGATCACGCCAATCGCACCTACAATTTGTTGATTGGAGTTTCTGAACGAATTCACGACCATCGAAACGCCAGCCATATTAAACAGGCTATTGTCTGCGCCGATGAATATCTGGACTCCTTCAGCCGTTTCCGCAAGGCTTAACAGCTTTAAAACTTCTTCTTTTGTCTCTAGCGTCTCAAAAAGCGATCTAATCTGCTCTAAATCAGTGGCTGCTGAGATATCATCCAGCAAGTTGGCTTGGCCGCGAACGATCAAGGCTCCGTCCTTTTGATCGCCAGCCCAGGTTGCCAGTCCACTTTCGACAACTTTTGCAGTTAAGCTATCAAGCCGGGCTCTGTGTTCGTCTAGCTCGGTCATGATTTCGTCAAAGGCCTGCGATATGGTGCGCCCGACCAGACGTGCACCCAAATAATTTGTCGCTTGCACCAAAACCGACGGCGGTAAGGTCTGCGGCGTTGTGAAAATTCGGTTTTCAACAATGCCGTTTTCGGTAACCAAAACAACCAGAATACGGCCAGGGCTGAGATTCACGAATTCAATGTGCTTCAATGGGCTTTCTGTTTTTGGCGCAAAGACGATACTGGCACAGCCAGATAAGCCCGACAGGGCCGTTGTTGCATCTGTCATTAAGGCGTCAATGCTATGGGATGACCCGGCGCATTGTTCTTCTATGATGCCGCGTTCCTGCGATGATAAATTTCCAACTTCGAGCAGGCCATCTACAAAAAGCCGCAGTCCCGCATCTGTTGGCAGCCTTCCGGCTGACGTATGCGGCGCAAAAAGAAGGCCCAACTCTTCCAGATCGGACATGACATTTCTAATCGTCGCCGGTGAAATCCCCAAATCCATGCGCCGCGCCAGGGTGCGCGAGCCTACGGGTTCACCTGTCAGGAGATAATTATCAACAAGATTGCGCAAAACTTCGCGAGAGCGGTCGTTCAAATCAGAAATCATCGGCCAGTACCTCTTAATTCCAATTCAAAATTTAGGCATCTGAACAGCTGGCGTCAACGCACCAGCTACAAAAGCGTTTTGCGCAGTGATGCTGCCATCGTTTCCGGTGTCTCACCAAACTTGAATGTTTGTAGGGGGCCCTTACCGTTTGGCCCGACCAGATAAATCAGTGTCGAATGGCTCATAAGATAGCTTGTGGGATCAGTTGCATCGACGGCCTCTTTCTTAAAATATGCGCGAAAGGATTTTGCTGCTGCCTCAATTTCGCGGATCGAACCGCTTAACCCCCGCATCTGCGGATGAAAGTTCAAGACATATTCCCTTAGCTCTGGGCCTTTGTCGCGAGCGGGATCGATTGTAATAAAGACCGGGACAATGCGGGTTTTAAGCTCGCCAAGCAGGTCAATCGTATCGGAAATATCTTGAAGACTGGTTGGGCAGACGTCTGGGCAATGTGTATATCCGAAGACAACAAGGCTATAGGCATCTCTAAATGTGGCTTGGGTAATGCGTTGGCCCAGCCCATCGAGGAGTGAATAATGAACGGTTCCAGACGTCTTGGCGTTTCGTTTCTCTATATCGCCAGCGATATGTGGCCATAGGATATAGCTGCTGCCGGCAACAAACGCGATTAAAATACCTATCCAAACAAAGCGACCCATTTTATATATTCCGTTGCGTAAGCGCGTCTTTTCGGTTGCGATACGTGCTTGCGAAAAGACGCGCTAACTTATGTTAACGAATTAGTGTGTGCCCATTTTGCCACGATCCATTTTTGGCATTTGACCGTGGTCCATTTTCTTCATGGAAGTGGCCTTCATTGCCTTGACCATAACTTCTACGTTCCCACTTTTTTCAAACGTAAGCATCAACGGGAACTGATCGCCTTCCTTAATCGGTTGGTGCAAGCCGATCATCATAATATGAAAGCCCCCGGGCTTTAGCGCAGCCATACCTTGTGCCGGGATCTTGATTTTACCAACATGTGACATCTTCATGATGCCACCTTCTATCTTGCTTTCATGGATTTCGACTTTATCGGAAACGGTTCCTTTGGCACCGATCAGAGTATCAGCCGTTGATCCGTTGTTCTGTATCATAAAATATGCGGCCCCGGTTTTTGCGGTCGGTGGGGTGGTCCGTGCCCAGACACCGGAAACAATAAGCTTGCCGATCTCATAGGTTTTTTTGTGTTCATGGGCATGGCTTTGGGGTGCCGAAAACAGGCCAAGACAGACGGCCATCGCCGTCATGAATATACGAAACTTCATTTTTAATTCCTTGATTTGGTTTTGCCGCCATCGCGACAGAAATGTATTAACTGGCAGGCGTAAACCAAACAGGGGGTGCCTGAGAGGGGCGCTTTAATAAATAAGGGTTTGGCCCGGTTGTACGGACGATTAAGACGGGTTTCGGAAGTGGAAAACCTGTGGGCATAACAACAACGGCCTGCATGTGCGGCAGTAAGCCGCTTCCGTTGTTGGCGAAATGGCAGATTTGACAAAATTCACACGCGCTTGACTGCGCAGGTGTTGAAGGGAGACCCGATAAACTTCCGTCATCGGTAACCACCATTTTCACAAAACCAGACGGCGTGCAGATGACAACGACGTTTGCGTTATCTGCCAGTATGGCATTGGCGAGCGCTGGCGTTAACGGGCTGAGCACCTGGAAAAAAAGCGCAGCGGAGCAAAGCCACATTGCAAGCTTTTTAGGAACGCCAAACGGGATCGGTGATCGGATCATTTGAGGCCAAATCTAGTGCAATGTCACGCGGGGTCAATATTGATTTTGGCGGTTCACTGATGATTTTCCCTAAGACCGATGACTTATGGCCCCAATCGTCGGTGACCACGTGGTCGGGCCTTTACCCGAGCGAAACCGCCAGCTACTTTTATCGCACACGCTTGCTCAACACATGACCACAAAGGACGAACACATGTTGACCCAAACCTACCCTGTTGAATTGACGGCACCTGACATTGAACCCTATCGCGAAGGCAATACCGGTGTTGAGTTTGTGACGACATTTGATAGTGGCAAGCCAGGTCCTCACGTCATGATAAATGCGGTCACGCACGGCAATGAAATCTGTGGCGCGATTGCCCTTGATTATTTATTCAAAGCGGGCGTTCGGCCGTTGACGGGGAAACTCACTCTGGCGTTCGTCAACGTGGATGCCTTTTTAAGCTTTGACATGAATAATCCGGATAACTCCCGGTTGGTTGAGGAAGATTTTAACCGGGTCTGGTTGGAAGAACGCCTTGATGGCGACGAAGATACCGTCGAACTTCGGCGTGCACGGGCTTTGCGGCCAGTATTCGATACGGTTGATTATTTGCTCGATATCCATTCATTAGGGACTTATTCCGAAGCCCTGACAATCTGCCATGGTCATAAAAAAGAAACCGATTTTGCGCAAAAGGTGAACTACCCGGGCTATATCATGGCGGGTTCTGGCCATGTTGTCGGCCGCCGTCTGATTGAATATACGCCCTTTAATGACCCCACCAATGACAAGGTCGCGCTATTGGTTGAGTGCGGGCAGCATTGGGCGGCTTCGGCCGGGGTCATTGCCCTGGATACGGCGCTTCATTTTTTGCGGGCAACGCAAATTATCGATCCGGCATTTATCGAAGACCATCTGTCAGAGGCGGCCAAAAACCCGCCGCCTGCACAGATGTGGGAAGTTGTTGATGGCATTTGGTCGAAGACCGATGATTTTAAATTTACAGAAGACTACATCGGTATGGAAGTAATTGAAAAAGCCGGAACCGTCATTGCGACGGATGGCCCTGACGAGATTAGGACGCCGCATGATGATTGTCTGCTGATGATGCCCAACTATAAACCGGGCGCGAACATGCGGAAATTGAGATTGTGCAAACGCATGTCGTGATGTTTTGCCGGCGCGCGTGCGCCAATCCGTCGGCCGATCGCCCCTGTTAAACCCAAAACGGATATCAGGAGATGTCAGGAGCCTGGCGTCTGCACCAGGTCCCAGAAGCCAGTGACGGTTGCTGCAATTTGTTCGGCCATTCTATTCATGTGATCCTGATCGGATTCCGAAAAACCAAAGTAGGCGACGGCTGATTGTGCCAGATCATCTTCCTCCGGATGATAGTTGCCATCGACGATTGCCAGGACAAGGAGTTCAACAATAAGTGCGGTGCAGCTTTGTCTGTCTGTAAACAGATCAAGGTGCCCTTCCAGGTTTTCAATCACTTTCGTGTTCAAGGCGCTGAGTCCGGATTCTTGAATGAGCAGGTCCCGGTAACAAATTTCTGCAGGGGCGACCACGCGATCAGCGTGTATCATTTGATTGCTCAGATCAAAAAATGCCCGCTTTTGTTCGTCATTAAGGTAGTGAAGAAACATCCTATGTTGTCCCGCAAATCGTTATGCCGCCATTTCAGTTCTATACAAGATTTGCAGCCTTTTTGCTAATCGATTGATCTCTCTCAATGTGCTCTCTGCACCACCGCAATAAAATAGCTAAAGATGAGCAAACAAGACGAGGTATTGCAATGATCGACATGGAGCAAACAAAACAGCATTTGGAAAAACAAAAGGCTTTGCTGGAAGCCAAAATCGTGGAGATTGACACCACCCTGCGTGAACCTCACAGCGCCGACTGGGAAGACCACGCGACCGAGGTCGAAGGAGAGGAGGTTCTTGAAGATATGGGAAATCGATTACAACGGGAAATCCAAGAGTTTGGTCAGGCCCTTGAGCGGATTGAGCTTGGTACCTACGGGCAGTGTACCCATTGCAGTGAACCGATAGGGGAAAAACGATTGGAAATCATGCCCGCCGCAGCCCATTGCATTAAATGCGAGGCGAGCCTCTAAATAGCCGAACAGGAACTCAACTTGAGATCGTATCATTTCCTCAGGGTCTGTTAGAAGACGGCTTTCAAGCCTTGTATGGGTTATAGGCGTTCATTATGTAATTAAAAAATGAGCTGAATTTTTGATGCGGTGGAGGCCATAATTGGCAGAAAGTTATAATCCGGATACTGTTTGGCCCCCTTTCGGCGCATTTTCGATGGCGGTGCTCCAGGGCACGGGGCAAATTGTACATCTTAAGGGTCAGGTCTCTCTGGACGTGGAGGGTCGGTTGGTTGGTGCTGGTGACATGCGCCGGCAAGTGGAACAGGTTCTTGAGAATATAGAGACTGTTCTTAAAGGGCTGGGTGGCAAAATGAGCGATGTAATGTCACTTGTCCACCACACAACCGACATTCAGGCTTTCATGGAAACGGGCGATATTCGCGCGACTTTCTTCAAAGAGCCCTATCCCGTCACGACCACCGTTGAAGTGAAATCGCTATATCATCCGGACTTGGTTATCGAGATAACGGCGGTCGCAGAAATTCCCGAGGACAGATTTCAAAGACCGCGAGAAACCCGGACCCTGCACACGTGATGTGATAGGGGTGTGCGGCTACTTGTATGCGGGCGCCGCGCCTTCTGAAAGCGCTCCTTTAAGTTCGACCAGAGCGTTATAGGCAGCGGGCATGCCTGCAAAAAACTGTGTCCATGCGATGGTTTCAACGATTTGATCTTGTGTAAGGCCCACGTGAAAGGCTGCATTTATGTGAAACCTCAATTGGGGGGCGGCGCAGCCCAGAACCGCCAACGCGGACACCGTCGCCAATTGGCGCAGCTTTAAAGGTTGGCGCGAGCTTGCAAAGACATCGCCAAAAGCCCGGAAGGTCAAATGAACAAAATCGCCCGTCATGTCACCAAATGCGGTTTGGATGGTGTTCAGAGCATCCGGGTTAAGCTGCGCGTAGTCTTTGATCCCGGTTTGATAGCGGTTTTCATCTGTCGGTTGATTATCCTGGAAAGTCAACGGTGGTTCCGTTTTTAGGGCCGCCCCCTGCTGAGCGCGCGCGAACGAAGACAGGGCCTGATCAACTTTTGGATAGCCAATATAGGCCGCCATCTGAATGATAATATCCTCAATCATGTGCGCCGGGCATCCGGCTTTCAACAACGCCGCAAACTCTTGATCGCGGACATCCGGGTCAAGGGCCAGTGTTGTAATGCCAGCCACTTGTACCGAAAACCGTTCATCGGCGGATAAAACCGTGCGCGACATCAGGTCGCTTTCCTTGGCGCGTTCGATGTAGTTTGAAAATCTTTTATTTCTGTGTCGGGACATTTCGGAGCTCCATTGATTTAGGAAGCTTAAAATGCCACATTTGCTCTATTAATCTAATCGATGTTAATAATAATTAATATGAGCAATAATGATATTAAAACTATCGATTTGAACCTGTTGAAGGTCTTTGTACTCTTGATGCAGGAACGCAGTGTGACCGCGGTGGCAGAGCGTTTGTCTTTGGGACAACCTGCCGTATCCCATGCTCTCGCTCGCTTGAGGCATCTGGTCGGGGACCCGCTCTTTCTTCGGGCGGGGCGACAGATGGAGCCGACACCTCGAGCCGAGATTTTGTTTACAGCGGTTGAACCGGCCATAACCGCATTGGAGGGCGCGGTGCGCGCGAACCAGCCCTTTGAACCCAGGGTGACGGAGCGGGTGTTTCGGATCGCCATGTCAGACGACGTCCAACTCGCCTTTTTGTCGCAAATCACTCAAGCCTTGGCGGCGCAAATGCCCAAAGCGCGGCTGGTCGTTGGACAAACTGACTATCGCCAAGCGGCATCAACACTGGACCGTAAAGCGGCTTCTCTTGTTGTCGGATATCTCGACAAGCTACCGGCCGCAGCAAAAGTCAGAAAGATCACACGGGTTGGGTACAAGGTTCTGATGGCGAAGGAAGCTGTGCGTTCTGACACTGTTGACCTTGATGACTACTGCGCCCGAACCCATGCCCTTGTGACCTTTGCAGGTGACCTTGTTGGATATGTTGATGAAACGCTGGCTGATCTGAAGCGGGCCAGAAATATTCAGGTGTCTGTGCCGACCTTTGCCGTCTTGCCTTATGTGATGGAGGCGACATCCCATTTGGCGACGGTACCGGAATATGTCGCTGCCGTTCTCAGCCACAGGCATCCTTTGACCGCATGCCCCCTGCCGTTTAAATCACCGGAGTTTGACCTCTCCATCGCCTGGCATGCGGCGGTCGATAAAGACCCAGGAGAAATTTTGTTACGCAAAATCATTATCGAAACGGTTCGTAAGGCCATTGCAGAAAGGCCGAGTTAAAACATCGGTGATCTGGTTTGTGCCCCGAAGGACAGACAGTATTGCAGGCGTTAAACGCCGCCAGAACCAACCTGATGCTGGTATTTAATAAAGGCCGTTTGAGTTGCAACTTTGTCATAAAGCCGGCGACCGGCCGTATTAAATTCCTGGGTCAACCAGTAAACTTGGTCACATCCCTTTTCGGCAGCTTTATGATAAACGGCTTCAATCAGGTGACGCCCAACACCCGTACCGCGCGCTTCCGGCAGGGTAAATAGATCGTTCAGATAACACTTGGGAACGGGAAGTCGGGTTTGCGCATGGAACAGATAATGCGTCAAACCGAGCAGCGCCCCGTTATCATCCTCATAGACCAATCCATAGGGCCCTTCCGCCGTCGGCTGCAAGAGCCGTTGCCAGGTGTTATCGGTCGTGGCAGAGGCATCAACACCGTAAAACGCAGAATACCCCTCCCACATCACCTGCCAGGACGTCCGGTCTTTGGGCTTTAACGGCCTTACCGTCATCTCAGGATGCTCCGGTTATGGTGGGCATAAAAGTTCTGAGCGGCGTCTTTTGTTCGCCGGATGCTTTGCGGTTCTCGGGCGCTAGCCAGCTTTCGAACGCGACCTTAAGAGCGGGCCAGTCTTTGTCCGTGATGGCAAACCAGGCCGTATCGCGATTGCGATTTTTATAAACAGCCGCCTGGCGGAAGATGCCTTCAAACTGAAATCCATAGCGGGCGGCAGCGCTGCGGGATGCTGCGTTCAGGTTGTCGCATTTCCATTCATAGCGCCGATAGCCCAAGTCGTCGAAAACATATTGCATCATCAAATACATGGCCTCGGTTCCCGCATGGGTCCGTTGCAAGGCGGGTGAATAGGCGATGTGGCCAACCTCGATGGCGCCGTTGGACGGATCGATCCGTAAAAAACTGGCAACACCGACCGCCTTAAGCGATGTCATGTCAATAATGGCAAAAAACAGAGTGTCATCCATTTGACTGGCCCCACTCACCCACTCCTTGTAAGCCGCAAAGTCTGCAAACGGACCATAGGCCATATAGGTCCACATACGGTCATCCACATCACGTTGGTTGGCCTCGAAAAGATCAGCGGCGTGGACCTCTGCGTTTAAGGGTTCAACTCGACAATAAGTCCCGTTCATAGGTTTTCGAAGCGGGAGCGCACGGGGCATCCAGTTGGAAAGCGCAAATCCAATCGGCTGGTTTAGGGGGTTACTTGAACGTGACATGGGGGCTTCCTTTTAACAATGGCCCAATTGATATCGATTATTTATATAACATCAAAGAGCCATTACCCATTTTCAGTGCGGGCCAATTGAAGAGGCTTGCGCTCGCGTGGTTTGGTAACGCCAGACGCCTTGCTCAGGATATGGCTGACTTATCTCCATTTTGACGCCGGAGATGCACCGAACGTCTCTAGCAAATGAGCCTTTTATGTGGAACGAAGCACGTTGCTGCTTTCATCACAATTCCGCAATCGGTCTTTTCAATCTTCGGCCAAGCGCGTAAAAAAACACCAGACTGTTAGACAGAGGGGCATGCTATGAAAATCGGAATTGTGGGTTGTGCGGGACGGATGGGCCAAATGCTCATTAAGGAAGTCCTGGGTCACCCGGAATGTACTCTTGCCGGAGCAACGGAGGCGCCAGGAAACCCAACTTTGGGTCAGGATCCGGGAGAGCTTGTTGGTGCACAAGCAACTGGGTTGAAAATAACCGATGATGCGCAAGGCCTGTTTGAGCTTTCAGACGCCATAATCGATTTCACCAGCCCCAAAGTAACCTTGATGCATGCGGCGCTGGCAGCAGCAACCGAAACCGCATTGGTTGTTGGCACCACCGGATTTGAGTTGAGCGAGCAGGCCGAGCTTGAGGCTTTTGGTAAAAACGCCTGTATTTTCCAGGCCGCTAATTTTTCCATAGGCGTAAACCTGTTGCTCGGGCTTAGCGAACAAGTGGGGGCTCTTTTAGGCAATGACTACGATGCCGAGATCCTTGAAATGCATCATAAACACAAAGTTGATGCGCCGTCGGGAACGGCACTGGCGCTGGGCAAAGCGGTTGCCAAGGGCCGGGGTGTTGATCTTGAAGACGTTGCCGAGCGCGTCCGTGACGGCATAACCGGGGCCCGCACGCCGGGCGATATTGGATTTGCGGCGTTGCGGGGCGGTGCTGTTATCGGCGATCACACGGTTATGTTTTCCGCTGATGGGGAACGGATTGAGTTAACCCACAAGGCTTCAGACCGCACCATTTATTCAGCTGGTGCCGTGCGTGCCGCGATGTGGTGCCAGGGCCGAGGTCACGGTTTCTTTGGTATGCGCGAGATGCTTGGTTTTAAATAAGCGCGGTTAGCTTTTTTTCTTCCGAAGCAGCAGCATCAGCGGCATGGCAATCGCTGCGGTAAGGGCAAAGAACGCGAATGAATTCAGATAACCAATCATTGTCGCCTGACGGGTAATCTCACTGCTGATGGCTGAAAGTCCCTGTACGGTTTCTGTGTCCCAGCTATCGACGACGGATGGAATTTGGAAGTTCCGGTTAAAGGGCGTTACCCGCTCTGTCATAATGGCATAATTGACCCGCGTGGTGTGAATCACCAAGGCAATCGACAAGGATATGTGGATGGAACTGCCAATATTGCGCAGCAAATGAAACAACGCCATACCATCGGGGACAAAAGCCGGGTTAAGGGTTGAAAAGGTGATGATGCTCAGTGGAACCCACATCAATCCAACGCCAAGACCTTGCAGCCATGTTGTCCAGACCACGTCAATAATGGTCAGGTTAATGTCAAATTGCCACATCGAATAGCCGGCAATGACTTGCAAAAGGAAGCCAATGGTTAACGGATAACGCGGATCAATTTTACCTGCGAACGCCATAATCAGGAAGCCGACAAGGGTTCCGACGCCGCGTGCCGAGAGAACCCAGCCAATAACGGAGTCTGGATACCCGCGCAGTTGCTGTAACAGCGATGGCAAAATGGTGATTGGTGTAAAGTTGAGCATGCCAAATGCCAGAACGATGAGCAATCCAATCGCATAATTCCTGTCGAGAAGCATCGCTGGCCGCAAGAACGGCTTATCCGCCGTAAGACTGTGGACGACAAAGACATACAGGGCCACGGCGGCAAGAACAGCTTCGAGGATAATTTCGGTCGAGGTAAACCAGTCAGCCCTCTCTCCGCGATCCAGCATCAACTGAAAAGAGGCGACGGCGACGGCCAGCGCTAAAAACCCGGTCCAATCAAGCGCTACTTTACTCGGCTCGCTTCGATCTTTGATAAACGCTAGAACCCCAACCAGCGAAACAAAGGTGAAAGGCAAAATCATGTAGAAAACCCATCTCCAGGACAGGGCTTCTGTGATATATCCCCCAAGGGTCGGCGCGATGATCGGCCCAAGCATCACACCGACGCCAAAAATAGCAGTCGCGGACCCATGTTTTTCTTTCGGATAAGTATCGACGACGATGGCTTGTGACATGGGAACCAAAGGCGCGCCCGAAGCGCCTTGAATGATCCGGTAAAAAACCAGTTCTTCGACGCTGTTGGCTGTGCCACACATGAGCGATGCAATGGCAAAAAGCACCACAGCGTATATCATCAGTTTGCGGCGCCCGAGGCGCGCTGCCAGCCATCCCGTTAACGGGGTTGCGACGGCCGTTGCGACGATATTGAAGGTAACCACCCAGGCAATTTGATCCTGGGTCGCGGACAGGGACCCTTGCATTCTGGGCAAGGCCACATTGGCAATCGTCACCGTCATGGCATAGAGCATGGTCACGGTTGTCAGGGTCAGCAGGATTGCTGCCCGTTGCCCGGGTGTTAAGTCTGCGGGATCAAAATATCGTTTCGCGTTCATCTGATAAATAGGCCTTAAACGGACCTATATGTCCATAACGAGTTGAAATCATCGAAAAAACTGCTTTTTTCCCGCCTAACCGGGTATTGCGCCCCCGGAAGGAGACGCTTATATAAGGCGCGAAAGCCAAGGGGGTTTAGGCTTTTAATTTGAAAACCTAGGGGATTCAGATGGTGCCAGATGGGCCATTTCGTGAATCTGCCGCAAATATATGAGGATATCATGAGCAAGGTAATTGGTATTGACCTTGGGACCACCAACTCCTGCGTGGCGTTGATGGACGGTAAGGAAGCTAAAGTTATTGAGAATGCAGAAGGCACACGGACAACGCCTTCGATGGTCGCGTTTGCCGATGGTGAGCGTTTGGTTGGACAGCCGGCGAAACGCCAGGCCGTAACCAATCCCGGCAATACACTATACGCGATCAAGCGTTTGGTCGGACGCCGGTTTGATGACCCGGTCACCAAAAAAGACAAAAAGATGGTTCCCTACAAAATCGTCAAAGGCGACAGCGGCGATGCGTGGGTTGAAGCGGAAGACAAGAAATACAGCCCCAGCCAGATCAGCGCCTTCATTTTACAAAAAATGAAAGAAACGGCGGAGAGCTTTCTTGGTGAAACCGTTGAGCAAGCGGTCATTACCGTCCCGGCTTACTTCAACGATTCACAGCGACAGGCAACCAAGGATGCCGGTAAAATTGCCGGTCTGGAAGTGCTGCGTATCATTAACGAGCCAACGGCAGCAGCGCTTGCTTATGGTCTCGACAAAAAAGAAAGTGGCGTCATTGCCGTTTATGATTTGGGCGGTGGCACCTTCGATGTTTCCATTCTGGAAATTGGCGATGGCGTCTTCGAAGTTAAGTCAACAAATGGCGATACGTTCCTGGGTGGTGAAGATTTTGACATTCGGATCGTTGATTACCTTGCCGACGAGTTTAAGAAAGAGAACGGCGTAGATCTTCGCGAAGATACATTGGCGCTTCAACGTCTGAAGGAAGCTGCTGAAAAAGCCAAGATTGAGTTGTCTTCAGCCTCGTCAACGGAAATCAATCTGCCCTTTATTACGGCCGACCAATCTGGACCCAAACACCTGAACCTCAAGCTGACGCGTGCGAAACTTGAAGCGTTGGTCGAGGATTTGGTTGAGCGGACCCTGGCGCCGTGCAAGTTGGCATTGAAGGATGCGGGCTTGAAAGCTTCCGAAATTGATGAAGTGATTTTGGTGGGTGGTATGACCCGTATGCCAAAAGTCCAGGAGCAAGTTAAGTCCTTCTTTGGGCGCGAAGCGCACAAGGGTGTTAACCCCGATGAAGTTGTTGCGATTGGTGCAGCCATTCAGGGCGGCGTCCTTAAAGGTGACGTTAAAGACGTTCTGTTGTTGGACGTTACGCCACTGAGTTTAGGTATTGAGACTTTGGGCGGCGTCTTCACGCGCCTTATTGATCGCAATACGACGATCCCGACACGCAAGTCACAGGTGTTCTCAACGGCTGAAGATAATCAGACGGCTGTGACCATTCGTGTGTTCCAGGGCGAACGCGAAATGGCCGCAGACAACAAGATTCTTGGTCAATTTGATCTGGTTGGCATCCCACCGTCGCATCGCGGCATGCCGCAGATTGAAGTCACTTTTGATATTGATGCCAACGGTCTGGTCAACGTGTCTGCAAAAGACAAGGCAACCGGCAAAGAGCAGCAAATCAGAATTCAGGCCTCTGGTGGATTGTCTGATGATGATATTGAACGCATGGTCAATGAAGCTGAACAGCACGCAGACGACGACAAGGCCAAGCGCGAAATGGTCGAAGTTCTCAACTCCGCGGACTCTTTGGTTCACTCGGTAGAGAAAAATCTCCAGGAATATGGCGACAAGGTGCCTGAAGAAGATAAACAGGCGATCGAGACGGCTATTCAGGAGCTGAAAGACGCGATTGAACCTGAAGAGCCAGATGTCGAAGACGTCAAAGCAAAGACCGAAGCGCTTACGGAAGCATCCATGAAGCTTGGCGAAGCCATGTATAAGGAAAGCCAGGCGGAAGCCGAAGCGGCTGCGGCTGCGGGCGCGGGTGGCGCAGAAGACAGTGCGGAAGCGGAATCGCCAGAAGATGCGACGGTCGTAGACGCCGACTTTGAAGAAGTCGATCCGGACGAAGACAAGAAGAAGTAATCTGAAGTGGCAGGCCTGGTAAAACCGCCCAGGCCTGCTTCACTTTGATTGCAGGTTTTCCGGATAACATTCCGAGGTCGATCCTATGTCAAAACAAGATTTTTATGAAACATTAGGCGTTGAACGTGGCGCCGGCGACGATGAGCTGAAAAAAGCCTATCGTAAATTGGCCATGAAATATCATCCGGATCGCAACCCGGATGATAAAAAGGCCGAACAAGCGTTTAAGGACGTAAACGAAGCCTATGAAGTCCTGAAAGACGGTGAAAAACGGGCTGCTTATGACCGTTTTGGCCATGCGGCCTTTGAGCAGGGCGGTGCCGGTGGCGGTGCGCGCGGTGCGGCAGGTGGTTTTGGCGGCGGTTTCGCCGATATTTTTGATGAAATGTTTGGAGATTTCGCTGGCGGCGGCCGGCGGGGTCGAGCTGCGGCGGGCAACGGTTCTGACCTGCGCTTCAACATGGAAGTCAGTCTCGAAGACGCGTTCAATGGCAAGCAAACCGAAATCCGAGTTCCCACCTCTGCCGGCTGCACCGATTGTAACGGGACGGGTTCGGAAGGGGCCGTCTCGCCCGCCACATGTGGCGCGTGTAATGGCCATGGACGGGTGCGTGCCCAGCAGGGTTTCTTTACCGTTGAGAGAACCTGTTCCACATGTCAGGGCACAGGCGAAGTCATTAAGGACCCATGTCGAGTTTGTTCCGGTGCCGGTCGGGTCCAGAAAGAGAAAACCCTGAGCGTGAATATCCCCGCCGGAGTTGAAGAAGGAACTCGCATCCGATTGAGTGGCGAAGGCGAGGCGGGTTTGCGTGGTGCCCCTGCGGGAGACTTATATATCTTCCTGTCGATCGCACCCCATCGATTGTTTCAGCGCGATGGTGCTGACATTCATTGTCGGGTGCCAATCCCGATGACCAAAGCGGCGCTCGGTGGTACCATCGAGGTGCCAACTGTCGAAGGTAAAATGGCGCGGGTTACAATCCCATCCGGAACACCAACCGGTCATCAGTTCCGGCTGCGTGATAAGGGCATGACAATTTTGCGCTCCAAGGCGCGGGGTGATATGTTTATCCAGGCGTTTGTCGAAACACCGGTTAATCTGACAAAACGACAGAAAGAGTTGTTAAAAGAATTCGAAGGGGAAAGCCCTGAGGATACAACCAGCCCGCAGAGTCATGGCTTTTTTGCAAAAGTGAAAGACATTTGGGAAGATTTAAAGGAGTAAGTCTCCATGTTATCTTTATCCGTACAATTGAGACCTTATCAAGACGCGGATAAACAGGCCATTGCGGATTTGATCGTGCCAATTCAGCGAACAGAGTTCGACATCCCGATCACACTTGAAGAACAGACCGATCTCGCAGATATTGATGAATTCTACAATCATGGTAGTGGTGGATTCTGGGTCGCTGTTATCGATGAGCATATTGTCGGGACCATCGGCCTTCTGGATATCACAAATAGGCAGGCTGCATTGCGCAAAATGTTTGTGCATAAAGACTATCGTGGAAGCGACACAGGTGTCGCATTAGGACTTTTAGACCATCTCCTTACTGAAGCACGAACAAAGGGAGTGTCGGAGATATTCCTGGGAACGACGGCGGATTTTATTGCCGCCCATCGGTTTTATGAGAAAAATGGCTTCAAACAATACAGCAAAACGGACCTGCCGACCCGTTTTCCAATTATGGCCGTTGATAGCCGATTTTATCGGTTGGCCCTCTAGCAAGAACACATTGATCAAAAGCTGACGGTTCGGCTTTACGTGACCTATCACAAGGGTTAGCTTGCGCGGCTATTACCATTCGCTTTTTTCACACAGGATAATGACCTATGAGACCATCTGGCCGAACCTTAGACGCGCTGCGCGACATATCCCTGGAACCCGGCTTCTCCAAACATGCAGAAGGGTCGTGTATGGCACGCTTCGGCGATACCCATGTCCTTTGTACGGCCAGTGTTGAAGAGCGGGTTCCGCCCTGGATGCGCAATACCGGTAAAGGATGGGTCACCGCCGAATATGGCATGTTGCCACGGGCCACGGGCTCACGCATGGACAGAGAAGCCGCACGGGGAAAGCAATCGGGAAGAACACAGGAAATTCAACGCCTTATCGGTCGTTCCTTGCGTGCTGTTGTCGATATGAAAGCCATGGGTGAGCTGCAGGTTCGTGTTGATTGTGATGTCATTCAGGCAGACGGCGGAACACGCACGGCTTCGATAACCGGTGCATATGTCGCTTTATATCAAGCGTTTGAGCACTGCATCTCCAAGGAGTTAATGACGGCAATTCCGTTTACGGATGAAGTTGCTGCCATATCTTGCGGTATCTACAAGGGCCAACCGGTTCTGGATCTTGATTATGATGAGGACAGTACGGCAGAAACGGATGCGAACTTTGTTCTGACGGGTAAGGGCGGGATCGTTGAAATCCAGGGGACCGCTGAAGAAGAACCCTTCTCTGAAGAAGATTTTCTGGAACTCATGCGCTTGGCAAAAAAAGGTGTATCAGAACTGGTTGCCACACAGCGCAAAGCTCTCGGTCAGGACTAGGTCTGTGGCCCGTCGATTCACAGAGGAAAAACTCGTCATCGCAAGCCACAATGCGGGGAAAGTCCGCGAAATTGATGCGTTGCTGGAACCTTATGGGGTTGATGTTGTCTCCGCGGGTGATTTGGGTTTACCAGAACCAGAAGAAACCGGCGATACCTTTGTTGCGAACGCGGAATTAAAAGCGATGGCCTCAATGCAAGGGGCTGGCTTGCCAGCGCTGGCTGATGATTCTGGTTTATGTGTCAATGCATTGGGAGGGGACCCCGGCTTGTATTCAGCGCGCTGGGCTGGACCGAGCAAAGATTTTTCTATTGCGATGGCAGAAGTCCATGAGAAGCTTCGGGATTTCGATGATAAATCGGCTTATTTCATAAGCGTTCTCGCTTTGGCCTGGCCTGATGGTCATGTCGAGACTTTCGAAGGGCGAATTTCGGGCAAAATTGTCGAGCCCATGCGCGGATTAAATGGTTTCGGCTACGATCCAATTTTTATCCCGGAGGGATATGAGATTACATTTGGTGAGTTTGAGCCCGCTGCAAAAAATGCCATCACGCATCGTGCGGTTGCCTTTGAAAAGCTTGTGAAGGCCTGTTTTGAATGAGCCGTTAAAACCTGATGTTTGCGCTCTATATTCACTGGCCCTTTTGCCTGAAGAAATGCCCCTATTGCGATTTTAATTCGCACGTATCGGACCAGATTGATCAGGAGCGATGGCGGCAGGCCCTGATCCAGGAACTGACATATTTCGCAAAAGAAACAAAAAGTCGAACCTTAAACAGCGTATTTTTCGGAGGCGGGACGCCTTCGCTCATGGATGCGGCGACTGTCGGGGCGCTGCTTGAAGCGGCCGGAAAGCATTGGGTTTTATCCGACACTCTTGAAGTCACCCTTGAAGCCAATCCAACATCTACAGAAGCGGCTCGATTTGCAGATTTTCGTGCGGCTGGCGTAAACCGCTTGTCGCTGGGAATTCAATCCTTTGATGATCAGGTTTTGAGTTATCTTGGGCGTCAGCATTCGGCACACGAAGCGTGTCTTGCAATCGAGACCTCACAAAAGGTCTTCGCGCGCACGTCTTTTGACCTTATGTATGCAACACAGGGACAAACCCGAACCCATTGGCAGGCGCAATTGGCGCAAGCGTTGGCCTTGGCCGGAGATCATTTGTCCCTCTATCAGCTAACGATCGAGAGCGGAACCGCTTTTTCTCGAGATGGAATTGTCGCCGCAGATGGGGATATTTCTGCTGATCTTTATGAAGACACACAGCGTCTTCTGGGAGATGCCGGCATGCCGGCCTATGAAATCTCCAATCACGCAAGACCAGGGCACGAATGCCGGCACAATTTGGTTTATTGGCAAGGCGGCGATTACGTTGGAATTGGCCCGGGTGCACATGGACGGTTGCGCAGCGAGACTGGCGCCATCGCGACCCATCAAATTCATAATCCTCAGGCCTGGTTAACCACGGTTGATGAAAAAGGCCACGGCACGGCGAAGCGTCGTTCCTTATCAGAAAAAGACCGGGCGGAAGAACTCTTGATCCTTGGGTTGCGTTTGACCGAAGGTATCGATTTGGTGGCGATCGAAAACCGAACGGGAATTTGGTTGCCAAATCATCTCAATGGCGAACACGTCCAAAACCTGACAAAAGGCGGTATTCTGGAAGTCTCAGAAACGCATTTGGCGGCTACCGAGGAAGGTCGCACGCGCCTAAACGCTGTGATCGCCAGACTGGTCGACTAGTTGGTGACAACCTCGAAGGATTCGGGTGCTTTCGAGATAACCCTATTTTCATCGCGACCAATTTGCATAACGGCCAGACCCCGTTCCGCGGTACCGGCAGGTATCAGGCGGAACACACCATCTCGGCCCCAAAAACCGTTGGGATTGGTCAAGGCTTGCGGGCTAAAATCTGCACCGCCTTCCTGTCGGGCCAATACCGATATCAAGGCTGTGGCGTCATAGGCCATGGTCACGAGACGCGGAGGACGCTCCCCATAGGTATCTGTATAAAGCTGATCAAACTCAAGTCGAGCAGACGGCGGTGGGGCTGCGAACCAACCACCAATCAGGGCCGGTTCCTTGCCAATTCCAGGTTCATCCCATTGCCCTGTTCCCAGCATCCGCACCGTTCCCGGGTCAATGTCATAGAAAGGGAGCAGAGCCGCAACCGAGAGCAGCCGTTTCCCGCCGTCAGCCAGCAGCAAGGCGTCAAACGGCAAATCACCAATGGTTTGCAAATTCTCCAGACGTTTTAGAGCCCGTCGTGAAATCTCGTCATCCTGAGCTTCGAGTTCTTTGCGTTGTTGCAAGAGCGCGGCGCGGCGCGCATCATAATCACCAAATTCACGCACAACATCAGTAAAATCACCGGCTGTTGGGTCATAGTAGCGGGCCCGGGTGACAACCCCACCGACCGATTGCACCGTGCGTTGCATGGCATCAACCACTCGGGCACCATAAGCATTGTCCGGGGCCAGCGCCGCGAACCGCGTCACACCCTTGGAACTGGCGAAACGAACCACGCGCGCGACTTGCTCGGATGGCAAAAACCCGAGGGTGTAAACCCCGCTACCTGCAATCGAACGGTCATTAGAGAAGGCCAACACAGGTACGTTTGCCGCCTGAGCCGCTGGGGTAATTGCCGACACATTTTGCGAAAGCAGAGGGCCCAAAATAACAGATGCACCATCTCCAATCGCTAAACTGGCTGCGTTCGCCGCGCCCAAAGGGGTGCCTTTGGTATCGTGGGGGAGCAGCTCAAAGCGGGAATCGGCGAAGTCAAAAAGCGCCAATTGCGCTGCGTTTAACAAAGCCTTTCCGATCTTTGCATTTGTGCCGGTGAGCGGCAGAAGCATGGCGATACGGACTGTATCGGTTGTTGCCGGTGGTGGCACACGTACCGCTTCTGTTTGTGCGACGCCGACGGCGCTTGCGGGCCCGCCCAATAGCGGCAGAAATGATGGAAGCTGTGGCGTTGCTCCCGGCGGCAAGACGCGCTGAGTGGTTTGTGCTGGCGCCGGTTCTGGTGTTGTCACCGGCGCAATGGGCCGTGTTTGCGGGACGGTGGCGAGTGCTGGGTTGGGTGCGGCAGACGGCGCTTGCGTCCTGTCGATATTTTCTGGAGACTGGCATCCGGCCAACAAAACCGAAAATACCATCAGACACGGTACAACTTTACGGACATAAACGTTAAATGGCGAAACCAAAATCATCTGCAGGCGGTCTTCCTTCAATGGATAAAAAAACGCAAGAATTCGCTCTAGGTGCTGCAGAGCCTAACGGCACAGAGACGCCGTGTAAACCATCGCCCAAAGCTCTTTCGCCGGGGTTGTATCTGGTTGCAACACCGATTGGCAATGCGTCGGATATTACGCTGCGGGCTCTCGATATTCTGGCCCGCGCAGATATTGTCTTGTGCGAAGACACGCGCATCTCCGGCAAGCTTCTCAAAATCCATGGCCTTCATGCTTCCTTGCATTCCTATCACGAACATAATGCGGAACGGGTTCGACCAATGGTTATGGAACGCCTTAAAAATGGCGAAATCGTGGCCTTGATCTCGGATGCCGGGATGCCGCTGGTGTCGGACCCGGGTTACAAGCTTGTCGAGGACTGCCTGAGTCATCGCTATCCTTTGACCGCGGTCCCCGGTCCGTCTTCCAGTCTGACCGCCCTTGTTTTGTCGGGATTGCCCACCGACCGGTTTTTTTTCCAGGGGTTTTTACCATCTAAAACCAATGCGCGAAAAAAATCTCTGCAAGAAATTGCGGCTATTCCAAGCACACTGATCTTTCTGGAATCCGCCAAACGCCTGTCGGGCAGCCTCGCAGATATGGCTGAAGTGCTCGGTAATCGCCCGGCAGCAGTGGGTCGTGAACTGACGAAATACTATGAGGAAGTTCGGCGCGGACGTCTTGACGAATTAGCGCTTCACTATGGCACCGCCGGTGCCCCCAAGGGCGAGATTACGCTCTGTGTCGGGCCACCGTTGCCCATAGAGGCTCCGACAGAAGAAGAATTGACGCGCCTTTTGGCGGAGGCTCTCAAAACAAAAAGCGTTAAAGAAGTTGCCGCTGATTTTGCGATCAAGACGGGGATGGCGAAGCGCGATCTCTATGCCCGCGCGGTTGCCCTTAAGGACGCGCCTTATTGAACAGCTCTTCTCGCCAAAAAGCCTGGAGGTTCGGTGTGGCGTCAGAAGTCTGGGCGGCGTTCTATTTGGTGTGCCTGGGTTATAGAATTCTCGACCGTCGATACAAAACCAGAGTCGGTGAAATTGATCTGATCGCCCGGCGGGGGCGGGTCCTGTGTTTTGTGGAGGTCAAGGGGCGCAGATCGAATGCCAACGACATCCCGGTAACCTCTCGACAAATGAACAGAATAGCCCGCGCGAGCCTTCTGTATATGCAATCTCACCCAAAGGTGTCTGAGCTCGACATGCGTTATGATGTGCTGATTATTCGCCCCTGGCGATGGCCGCAGTTATTATCTGATGCCTGGCGACCGGAATAATCGTTACCAAATTTTCATGGGTTTGAGATAAACTGCGCTCGCGTTAAACTTTCAAAACTTCGAAGATAGCGAAACGGAATTTTTATGAAAAGAAAAAACAAGTTATTAATGATTGGGGCTTTAATCGCTTCAATGGCCCCTTTAACCGGTTGTGTCAGTACGGTTGTTGGTGCCGGAGCAGCAGTTGGCGTCGCCGCTCTGGAAGAAAGGTCGTTCAAAGTTCATGCAGAAGATACGTCCATTTCAGCTAAAGTTCGCTTTAACCTCGTTGAGACGGGAAAAGAATATGTAACCGACATTGGCATTGAAGTGTTTGAAGGAAATGTTCTGTTGACCGGTATTGTCGAAACCGAAGAAGCCCGCGCAGAAGTTGTCAAGTTGGCATGGCAGGTGGATGGTGTCAAAAATGTTTACAATGAAGTTCAGGTTTCGGATTCGTCCATGTCGGATCTCGCGAAAGACAGTTGGGTGACCGCGCAACTCAAATCAAAGATTACGTTTGACGGTGATATTCTTGCGATCAATTACTCTATCGAAACAGTTGCCGGCGTCGTCTACTTAATTGGCATCGCCCAAAGCGACGCTGAGTTAGCAAAAGTTGTCGCCCACGCCCGCAATTTGGGGTACGTCAAACGCGTGATTTCCCATGTCCGGGTTAAAAAGGCAACCAGTTGAGGTTACCCACAGACATATGTGAAGCGCTTGTCGAGGTCGGTCGTGCAAGTGATGCAGATGTCGACCTTGCAGAAACAGCCCTCATCTTGGCGACGGTTGATCGGCCTGCAGTCCATCTTGATAGTTACAGGCGCCATCTTGCAGCGCTTTGTCAGGAAGTTGACGCGTATGTCAGTGGCCTGAAGGAACCCTTGGACCTGGCCATGTGCCATGAAGCCTTGGTGCAGGTGCTGTTTCGGCGTTACGGGTATGTTGGAACCGAAGAGTCGTTTGACGACCCTGATGCGGCAAACATGACTTATGTGATTGATCGACGCTCTGGTTTGCCTGTCTTGCTGGGGATACTTTATATCCATGTTGCACAAAGTCAGGGATGGTTTGCAGAAGGGTTGAATTTTCCAGGCCGGTTCTTTTTGCGTCTGGGGATTGGTTCCGAACGCATGATCATTGACCCCTTTGCGGGCGGGGTTGCCATCGACCCCCAGGGACTTCGGGATATCCTAAAAGCCCTGTCCGGTGCCCATGCTGAGTTGCAGCGTTCCTTTTACGAGCCGGTTTCATCGCGCCAAATTTTATTGCGTATACAAAATAATATCCATAATCGCTTGCTGCGTGCCGGGCGCCTGGAGGATGCGATCACTGTGATCGAGGTGATGCTTCTCTTTGCACCGAAGGCAACCCATCTTTGGCGTGAAAGCGCGCTGTTGCATGCCCGACTTGACCAGGTCGAAAAAGCCATCGCCGCCTTGGAGACCTATTTATCACACGATCAAAGTGGTGACAGCCGCTATAACGCGTCGATGCTCTTGCAGGAACTTCGCCAACGCCTTAATTAAGGCACTCTCGTGATCAACACAGACCGATAAGGAAAACACCATGGCCGGACACGTCGCCATTCAAATGGACCATGTTTCAACGATTGATATTGCTGGCGACAGTAGTTTCGTGATGGGCTTGGAAGCACAGCGCCGGGGGCATAAATTGTGGCACTACGGCCCTCAAGACCTTAGCTATGTTGAAGGGCGTGTATTGGCGCGCGCGCAGGAAATGGAGCTGCGGCGTGAGGTTGGCAATCACTTCACCCTGGGCGAAGAAACGTCACTGGATCTGGGTGACGTTGATGTTGTCTTGATGCGACAAGATCCGCCGTTTGATATGTCTTATATTTCGGCGACCCATTTGCTGGATCTGGTTCATCCTGAAACATTGGTTGTTAATAATCCAACAGAAGTAAGAAATGCGCCAGAAAAACTGTTTATGCTTAAATACCCCGAATTGTTGGCGCCGACGATGATCAGCCGCGATCCGCAAGCCATCCGAGACTTCCGGGATGCACAACAAGACATTATTGTTAAGCCGTTGTTTGGTAATGGCGGCGCTGGTGTCTTCCATATTGCGCCTGGAGACGAGAACCTGAATTCGTTGCTTGAAATGTTTGCCGGCATCAATCGCGAACCGTTGATGGTTCAGCGTTACCTTCCCGAAGTTCGCGAAGGTGACAAGCGCATCATTCTCATTGACGGTGTAGCCGTCGGCGGTACAAACCGAGTTCCCCAGGCAGGCGAAGCGCGATCAAATATGCATGTCGGTGGACGGGCTGAAAAAACAACACTGACCCAACGCGAGCAGGAAATATGTGAAGCCATTGGCCCAGATCTGAAGGCTCGGGGCATGATTTTTGTGGGTATCGATGTGATTGGCGGGTTTTTGACAGAAATAAACGTCACCTCACCGACCGGCCTACAGGAAGTAAACGCTTTTGATGATGTCTGCCTTGAAGCGGATATTTGGGACGCTATTGAGGCGCGGCTCTAGGCCGGATATCCTGTCCAGGCCGCTCAGGACTTTTGAGACGCCGATTCTGACGTTTGAATGATCGCGATAAAGCAGTCTTTAGGCGACATCGATTTCCCCTGTTGGGGGCGCGTTTCATAATGAGTGACGGTACGTTGTTCGCTATCGAGCATTTCATACATAAACAGATCCAGGGTGCAATTGGCAGCTCGGTACTGCCAAATTTCCGCCGGGTCGTCCGTTCTTTTGAAACCGGGAGCACCTAAGAGGGCGACCACCTTCGATGCACTCAATCCATCGAGTATGGTCGGCTCGGGGTAAACTCGGGGTTTGGATGGCTTTGGCGTTACCTTGGCGAGCTTGTTAGCTGCAGGTACCGCAGCATCTTGCGCGGGTTTTGCCTGAATAAAACGCGACGTCGGTGCAGGTTTAAGTTCAGGCTCGGCAGCGCACCCGACCATCAACAGGGCCATGCCCAGACAGCCGAGGCGTCGAAGAGAGCGATGGCTCTGTCCTGTCCGGATATGCCAGAATCCGCGCGATCGTAACACCTTAGGCAGCCGCTCCGTCATCCGGGTCTGAACGCGAAGGCTCGCTTCCGTCCAGGGTCTGCATATCTCCGGAAATTTCCCCGCCCGATTCAATGACTATTCGACCGTACCGAATGGTGCCGGAAATCCGGCCGCCGGCCCGGACAACCAGACGATCACGGGCAATTAATTCGCCTTCAAAACGACCTGAAATGTCGGCTTCTTCGACATCTGCGGTTCCTTTGAAGTAACCACTTGAAGCCACTTCTATGACCCGTGCGCCGGGCAATTTCACTTCGACGTGGCCTTCAACAACCAGTTTGTCACAGGCGGTAATTTCGCCAGACAGACGAATGTCACGCCCCACCACCAAGCGCTTACCATCGCCATCGTTACCCATGGGGCGCTGGTCCATGCGCCGGGGCGACACGCCTGCAATATCGGGAACGCGTCTGGGGACTTCAGGTTGATAAGTGGTCGCCGTCGGCGGTTTGGATGCGGCATGAGAGCCCTTGCGGGAGAAGGGCTTCAGCGGTGGCGCCGCGATATCGCCTTCGTTTTCATTTGCCGTAACTTCATCTTTTTTCTTCCCAAACATATTCGTTTCCTCGCTTCTAAGGGTTAGCCTTCTTTGGGATTTACGTTAAGAGAGGGGGCGGTACCTGGCCGCCACCATCCCATGAATAAATGGATCATTGCCGCTGTCGCAATAATCGGTGTCACCAGATTTATAATGGGGATCGTCAACAAAAAGGCGATGGCGATACCAAGCCCTAACAACCTGTATTGATTGGATTTTCTCATGGCCCGCGCATCGTCTGGAGACATTCTACGATGGGCGACCAGCTCAAAATACTCGCGGCTCAAAAGGTAGCCGTTTACCCCATAGAATATAAAGGGAAACAGCGGGCCCAGGAACAGAAACGGCAGCATGGCGATGTTAAGAATAACGATGATGGCCAGGAACTTGAGTGAAGAAATCAAACTGTCCGAAAAGGGCAACCCTTCCGTCTTGGGTAACTCTGGATAATGTTGTTTTTCAACCGCGTTTGCAATCTGATCCAGAAAAAGTCCAACAACGGCACTGGCAACCCCGGGAAATAAAAACCAGGTCAGAACTGCCGTAGTTAATCCGCCCAAAACATCAACAAGGGTCTCGAGCCAGGCCCATTCGAAAAACGCTGTATTCGCAAGAACATAGCCAATTCCCGACCAGAGTCCGATAAAAACAACAAGCGCGATGCCAATACAAATCCAGAGAATTTGCCGAGTCGCCTTATCATTTAACTGAGATACACCTTTAGAAAGTGCTTTTAACATTCAGATAATACTCACAAAAAGTCTGTTTCTTAACCTGTTACATTAAGGCCGAATCCAAAACACAGTGTCGAGATAAATACTTAAAATTATGTTATTGCAAGACTCTTAAGATATCAATCTCAAGAAAATTCTGTAACGCGTTGAAAATACGCCATAAATGAAGACTTAATCGGAATGCTTGTGGCATTGTAAGGGATGAGTATACTGCGCGCCGCTTGACTACCCCATTGTTAATCCGCATCCGCCGATCAGGAGAGTTATATGTCTCAGCCTCGCTTCGATGTATTGGGCATCGGAAACGCCATTGTTGATGTTATTGTTCAAACCGACGACGCCTTTCTGGCAGAAAATAATCTGCTGAAAGGGGCAATGAGTTTGGTCGATGCGGATACATCCGCTGCCCTTTATGAAAAATCGGGCCCGGCTCTTGAAGTCTCTGGAGGTTCCGCCGGCAATACAATCAGCTGTTTGGCATCGCTTGGCTCAAAGGCCGCTTACGTCGGGAAAGTTTTTGACGATCAATTGGGTCATGTTTTTACACATGACATCCGATCGCTCGGCGTTCACTTTGAAACGACCCACGCATCGGACGGACCGCCAACCGCAACCTGCCTTGTGCTGGTGACAGAAGATGCCGAGCGCACCATGCAAACGTTTTTGGGCGCCTGCGTTGGATTAGGGCCTCAAGACATTGACGAAGACGAGATCGCGGCCGCTGCTGTGACTTATATGGAAGGCTATCTTTGGGACCCGGAAGACGCAAAAGCAGCATTCTTGAAAGCTGCCGATTGTGCCCATGCCGCAGGCCGCGAGGTCTCGCTCAGCCTTTCTGATCCCTTTTGCGTGGATCGTCACCGCGAAGAGTTCAGGGATTTGGCGGCAAATCACGTTGATATACTGTTCGCCAATGAAGACGAAATCATGTCGCTTTATCAAACAAGCTCTTTTGATGACGCGCTCCAGGCCGTTCGCAGCGATTGCAAGGTTGCAGCGCTGACACGAGGCGAGAAAGGTTCTGTTATTGTCAGTGGTGACGAAGTTCATATTGTGGATGCAGAACCTGTTGCAAAAGTGATGGATACAACCGGTGCAGGAGATGCCTATGCTGCGGGCTTCCTGCATGGCTATACATCAGGGGCTGACTTCGCCGTTTCGGCGCGCATGGGTGGTATTTGCGCAGCCGAAATGATCTCGCATTTAGGCGCACGTGCGCAAACAAATTTAAAAGATCTGGTCGCTGAAAAAATCAGCGCCTGATCCTCATACAACTAAGGACACACCCTAAATGACAACGCAAATGAGAAACATCGCCATTATCGCTCACGTCGATCATGGTAAGACAACGCTGGTCGACCAGCTGTTCCGTCTTAGCGGGATGTTTCGAGAAAACGAACGCGTCGAAGAACGTGCCATGGATTCCAACGAACTTGAAAAAGAGCGTGGGATTACGATTTTGGCAAAGTGCACCAGCGTCGAATGGAAAGACACTCGGATCAATATCGTCGATACGCCAGGTCACGCCGACTTTGGTGGAGAGGTCGAACGCATTCTCAGCATGGTTGATGGCGTGTTATTGCTGGTCGATGCGTCTGAAGGTCCAATGCCACAAACCAAGTTTGTCACTATGAAAGCCCTGGCTTTGGGGTTGAAGCCGATCATCGTGATTAACAAAGTCGACAAGCCCGAGGGTCGCCCATACGAAGTTCAGGATGAAGTCTTCGAATTGTTCACGGCACTGGACGCCAACGACGAACAACTGGATTTCCAAACGGCGTTTGCGTCTGCTAAGAACGGTTGGGCCGGGCTAACCCCTGATGATAATGACAATAACATGGATGGTTTGTTTCAACTGATTGTTGATCACGTTCCGGCACCGGTCGCGGATGCGACAGCACCGTTTTCTATGTTGGTGACAACGTTGGCAGCAGACCCATATCTGGGCCGTATTTTGACAGGCCGGGTTCATTCGGGTGTGGTCAAGCCCAACATGACGGTCAAAGCGTTGAACCGTGAAGGTGACTTAATCGAAAATAGTCGGATCACGAAATTGCTGGCCTATCGAGGGCTCGAGCGGGTGGCCGTTGAAGAGGCCGTCGCGGGCGATATTGTCGCCATTGCAGGCCTGCCGACAGCAACCGTGGCTGACACCATCTGCGCGGTTGAAGTTGAAACACCGCTGGATTCCCAGCCGGTGGATCCGCCAACCCTGGCAATGACGTTTTCAATCAACGATTCGCCATTTGCCGGGCAGGAGGGCAAAAAAGTAACATCGCGGATGATCCGTCAAAGGTTATTCGAAGAAGCAGAAACCAACGTCGCCATCAAAGTGTCTGAAACCGACGGCAACGACGCCTTTGAAGTGGCGGGTCGCGGAGAACTGCAATTGGGCGTGTTGATCGAGCAAATGCGCCGCGAAGGTTTTGAGCTTTCCATCAGTCGCCCGCGTGTCCTGCTGCGTGAAAACCCTGAAACGGGCGAGTTGGAAGAACCGATGGAAGAAGTCTCGATTGATGTCGATGACGAATTTTCTGGCATTGTTGTCGAAGCCATGAGTTTGCGCAAAGGCAAAATGACCGAAATGCGGCCGTCAGGTGGCGGTAAGGTTCGATTGACCTTTCTTGCACCGGCACGCGGTTTGATCGGGTATCATGGTGAATTTTTGACAGAAACCCGGGGAACCGGAATTATGGCCCGGATTTACCATTCCTATGGTCCTCACATGGGTGTTATTCCCGGCCGTCGCAACGGCGTGTTGATTTCGAATGCCACGGGTAAAAGTAATGCCTATGGCCTGTTTGGTCTGGAAGGACGTGGTCCGTTGTTTATTGGTAACGGGGTTCAGGTTTATGAAGGCATGATCATCGGTGAACACAGCCGGGGTAACGATCTGGAAGTGAACCCGCTTAAAGCCAAGCAGCTGACAAACATTCGGGCTTCGGGAACGGATGAGTCCATTCGTTTGACGCCACCGCGTCGTATCTCGCTTGAGCAAGCCATTGCCTATATTCAAGATGATGAATTGGTCGAGGCGACACCGACCATGTTGCGGCTTCGCAAACGCCATCTTGATCCGCATGAGCGCAAGCGACAATCGCGCGCAGCAGAAAAAGCGGCGGCAAGCTAACAGGTTCTTGAGCGGAGACTCTCCGGCGGGTAGGCTCTCAGGATGACCGACGACTTAACCGCGCAAACGGCACGCGTAACGATGAACAGCAATGCCTTCTGGCGTTGGTTCCCCGGCGGTATGCGCCGCCGGTGGTGGCTGTTTCGTTTATTTGATTTGTTTTGTCGGTATTTGCCTGTCTTTAAGGCGCGCCGAGGTGTCGCTGTTATTCGTATGGATGGCATCGGCGATATGGTTTTGTTTCGCGCATCGCTGGACCATTACCCGGAAGCTTTTGGCGTCGATAAGGGCGATATCACTGTTATTGGTTGTAACAGCTGGAAACCCATTGCCGATCAAATCTTCGCGGGATATCGATTTATTGCGATCAATGAGCACGCTTACGCCAAAAATCTTTTATATCGATTCCGTATCAACTTGAAAGTACGGTTTCTTGCGCCGGAAACGGTGGTTTCCGACGCCTTCTTTCGCCGTGCATTGATGGCGGACAGCCTGGTTTGGGTAACCCGCGCAGCCCGGGCCTGTGTCTCGTATCCCTATATTAATGAGCCGACCCGTTCAGAATTTACCTATTATACAAGTCAGTGCACAGACGTTATCGATACGGGTTTATACCCGGCACATGAGCTGGACCGGCACGCGGCTTTTGTATCTCATTATTTGGGAAAGACGGTTTCCGCAGAGCCGCCAAAGCTTAATTGGTCCGGCACCGCGCCCGCGTTTGCATCGGGAGCTCCCTATGTGGTTCTCAATCCGGGAAGCAATGAATACGGCCGACGCTGGCCGCTGGAGGATTATGTTACACTTTCAAAATGGATTACCGAACAGGGCTTCCGGGCGGTCTTTGTCGGTAAGGCGGATGAAAAAGCCAATGCCGACTTAATTGCCGAAGTTGCGAATGGTGAAACGATTATTGATATGACCGGTAAAACGAACTTGCCGGGTTTGATGGATATTCTGCAATCCGCCGCTCTTGTTGTCAGTAACGATACAGGGCCGATGCACTTGGCGATTGGCTTGCAAGCGCCGACCGTTGCAATCGTTGGCGGTGGCCATTTTGGAAGCTTTATTCCATATCCGGAACAAGCAACACCGCATAACGTACGCTTCGTGTATGAGAAAATGGATTGTTATCACTGTTTCTGGCGCTGCCACAAACGAACTGACCCGAAGGCTTCGTTCCCTTGCGTTGCCGCGGTAACAATTGAGCAGGTACAAGACGCCTGCCTCCCAATGTTAGCGTCATGACCCCTCAGACAAAAGAACGCTCTTGGTCGGATGTATATGACGCCTTCAAGAATCCTAAAGTCGTCGCCATTTTCTTTTTGGGCTTGTCCGCCGGTATCCCCATCTTGCTTATTTTCTCAACCCTATCGGTGTGGCTTCGAGAGGCCGGAGTTGATCGCGCCACCATCGGGTTCTTTAGTTGGGCCGCTTTGGGCTATGCCTTCAAATTTATCTGGGCACCGCTGATCGATAAACTTCCCATTCCCTACCTTGCAAACTTAATGGGGCGCCGCCGGTCTTGGCTCCTTGTATCCCAATGTATGATTATGAGCTCTTTGCTGTTGATGGCGACAAGCGATCCGGTGGATTCGCTGAGCCTGATGGCGGTTTATGCAATTCTGCTTGGTTTTTCATCGGCGACACAGGATATCGTCATTGATGCCTATCGAATTGAAGTGGCCGATGCAGACCTGCAAGGAATATTGTCGTCTGCCTATATTGCGGGTTATCGCGTTGGCATGTTGGTGGCAGGCGCCGGCGCGTTGGAACTTGCGGGATATTTCGATGGTGGCGGCGGTTACCAACTCGTTTCCTGGTCAAAAACCTATATGGCGATGGCCGTTGTGATGGGCGTGGGCCTGTTGACGACCGCTTTAATTGCGGAGCCCAAGGGACAAATTTTACCGGACAAGAATTTACAGACCCGTAGTGATTATTTGAAGTTTTTGGGGTGTTTCCTCTGCGCTATTTCGGCTTTCGTAGCCCTCTTTATTTTGACTTCAGAATTGGCAGCGACTGCACAAAGTTATCTTATTGAGACCGCGCATTTGGTGCCTCGTTTCGCGGGGTTTCTTGTCGAAACGCTGCGTTTTATTGCAGCCTCATGCAGTGCGGCATTAGTTGGGTATTTGCTTGTCACTAGCAAAATTGTCCCCGAGGCAATGGTCGTAGAATCCTATCTGGGTCCATTCAGGGATTTCTTTAAGCGTCACGGGAAAACAGCTCTTATAATTCTGGCCCTAATCGCCACCTATCGCATTGCCGACGTGGTTATGGGGGTTATGGCCAACGTCTTTTACGTGGATCTGGGCTTTGAAAAACAGGAGATCGGACGAATATCAAAAGGCTTTGGCCTCGTTATGACGTTAATCGGTGGCTTCGCTGGCGGGGCTTTAGCCGTCAGATACGGTGTCATGAAGTCCTTGATGATCGGGGCTATATTGGCGGCGGGCTCGAACCTGTTATTTGCCTGGCTGGCGGTTGTTGGAAACGATATCGGGATGTTGATGCTGGTCATTTCGGCCGATAATTTGAGCGCAGGTATCGCCTCGGCAGCGTTTGTCGCCTACTTGTCGAGCTTGACCAGCACGACCTTTACAGCATCGCAATATGCGCTCTTCAGCTCTATTATGGTCTTGTTGCCAAAAGTCCTTGCTGGCTATTCGGGCGTAATGGTCGAAAGTGTTGGCTATCAAGCATTCTTTATCGGGACCGCCGCGATGGGACTTCCCGTCTTGATATTGATTTATCTCGTGTCACGTTCGAAGCCTGCTGTTTGATCCGGGTCTCTTGACCGACCGCCATTGAGTCGCCATAAAACGCGGCATCTATTTTATATTTTCGGATAAAAACCATGCAGCGTATTTTTTCAGGCGTTCAGCCGACCGGCAATCTTCATTTGGGTAATTATCTGGGCGCAATTCGTAACTGGGTCCGCCTGCAAAATGAGTATGAATGCATCTTCTGCATGGTTGATCTGCATGCCATTACGGTTTGGCAGGAGCCTGAAGAGTTGCGCGCCAGTACCCGTGAAGTGGCGGCGGCGATGATTGCGTCGGGTGTTGATCCCGAGCAGAACATCATCTTCAACCAGAGCCAGGTCCCGCAGCATGCCGAACTGGCGTGGATTTTTAACTGTGTGGCGCGGCTGGGCTGGCTGGATCGGATGACCCAGTTCAAGGAAAAAGCCGGCAAGGACAAGGAACGGGCTTCGGTTGGGCTTTATGCTTATCCAAACCTGATGGCTGCCGATATTTTGGCCTATAAAGCGACGCATGTGCCGGTTGGTGAAGACCAGAAACAACATTTGGAACTGTGCCGTGACATCGCTCAAAAGTTCAACCACGACTATAAAGAAGAGTTCTTCCCGATAGTCGAACCGTTGATTTTTGGGGAAGCGACGCGCGTTATGTCTTTACGGGATGGGTCCAGTAAAATGAGCAAGTCTGATGCGTCTGATGCGTCCCGCATCAATATGACGGACGATACGGACACCATTGCTAAAAAAATTCGCAAAGCCCGCACCGACGCCGAACCGCTTCCTTCTGAGGTTGCAGGATTAAAGGGCCGGGCAGAGGCATCGAACCTAGTGGGTATTTATGCGGCACTGAGTGATACAACATCGCAAGAGGTGCTGGGCGAATTTGGAGGCCAGGGCTTTGGCGTCTTTAAGCCTGCTCTTGCAGAATTAGCGGTTGAGAAGCTGGCCGGCATTCAAGATGAAATGCGCCGTCTCATGGATGACCCGGACCATGTCGATGGTATTATCCGCAGTGGGGCAGAAAAAGCCCGGGCGATTGCCGAACCCATTCTGCGCGAAGTTCATGCAAAAATCGGTTTCTTACAGCCTTAATGCCAGAGAATGGATTTGGTCCGACAATTAATCTCAGTGTAAACTGAGGCAAGAACAAGACTAAGTGGAAACTGATATAAACTGACCGTTCAAAGCGCATTTGGTGTCCAGGCGATGAGTTACGATAATCTTTCAAGTGATCTGCTGGATGGCATCATCGATAGCATCGTCGATGGGGCGGCGCTGTACAACAAGGACAACCGTCTGATCCGCTGCAATGCGAACTACATCGCATATTTTCCGGGCCTGGAAGACATAATCAAACCCGGCATGCCCTACCGCACCTTGATTGAAAGAGCCGCACAATTAGGGGAGCCTGACGAAATAAAGGACTGGCTCATTACAGACGTTGAAACCCGGATCGGTTTGTTTGAGCAAGGGCGCAAAAATATTGAAATTGCGCATGCCGATGGTTTATGGGTTCGGGTTGACTACTACAAAATACCTGTTGGAGGCACCTTTGTCATTACCGCCGACATTACAGAACGCAAGTCTATGGAGGTGTCTCTTGCGGAATCCAATCAGAGGCTGGAAGCACGGGTTGAAGAGCGAACGGCTGAACTTCGTGCCGCTAACCAGCGATTAATTGATTTTACGGAGACGGCCTCTGACTGGTTGTGGGAGATGGATGCAGATCTTCGGTTTACCTATTTTTCCGATTGTGCCACAGATTTCAAAGGACGCGATAAAAAGGATTTTCTCGGCAAAACCCGCCAGGAGATTGCCGGAGATAAGGCTCTTTCGGAAAGTTGGAAAAAACACTTCGAAGATCTGGCGGCCCGCCGGGCCTTTCGTGAATTTACTTATGAGCATCTGGGTGCCGACGGAAACCCGGTTCTGATCAGCATTGGTGGCAAGCCTGTATTTGATGCAGATGGCACGTTTAAGGGGTACCGGGGAACCGGCACGGACTTGACGGAACAACGCCGCACAACCGACGAAATGAAAAAAAGTCAATTGTTGTTCAGAGGCTTGTTTGACGCGGTAGTGTTTGGTGTTGTTTTGCATTCTAGCGATGGTAAGAACCGGGTAAGGGTCAATCCCGGCTTTTGTAAGATGGTGGGGTACTCAGAGGAACACCTGCTGACGGAAGCATATGAAAAGCTGACCCACCCTGAAGATCTTGAGATAAGCCTGGAATTGCGCCGCAAGCTTCACCAAGGTGAAATCGATCATTTTATTCTGGAAAAACGCTATATTTGTCAAAATGGTGACGTGCTGTGGTGTAACGTCTTGCAGACGGTTATTCGTGATGATCAGGGCGATGTCATTAATTATATTTCCTTTATTCAGGACATCACCCAGCGCAAAAATGACGAAGCAGCGCTGTTAGCGATGAAAAATGAAGCAGAGATTGCCAATCGTGCCAAGTCTAACTTTTTGGCAAATATGAGCCATGAACTGCGGACACCGCTAAACTCTATTATTGGTTTCTCCAGCATTATTGCCGGCAACATGTTCGGCGAGCACAATGTATCCGCCTATGGAGATTACGGGCAGAACATAAAAAAATCGGGTGAGCACCTTTTGCAATTGATCAATGAAATTCTTGATCTTGCCCGTGTCGAAGCCGAGACGATTGACATTAACAGCCAACCCACAGATATCGGTGCTGTGATCCTCACGTGCGTTGAAATGACCATGCATGAGAGCGAAAAGTTTGGCGTTCGCATGAACGTCGAGAAACCCAATGATCCACTTATCCTTGACGTCGACGAGCTGCATATCAAACAAATCATGATCAATCTCCTGTCGAATGCCGTCAAATTTACCCCCGAAAAAGGCAGGGTCACGGTTCAGGCCAGCAAGGATATTCAAGGCAATGTGATTGTTGATATTTCGGATACGGGTATCGGAATAGCGCCAGAAGACATCCCTCTTGTTGTCCAGCCTTTTGCACAGGTCACCGACAGCATGACCCGAAACCACGATGGAGCCGGCTTAGGGCTGGCAATTGTAAAATCCCTGACAGAACTCAACGGCGGAAAGCTGCACATTAGCAGTGAAGTCGGCACAGGTACTCAGGTGACCTTACGGTTCCCGGCGGCCGACGTCTGAAGATGGGCGCCTGACAAAAGGTCAATCGGTCTTGTCAGCATGATCTCCTTGGCGCACACTTAGTGGCGGATCTATTGCTTCTCTGGAGGAGACCCCTGTGACACAAATAAACATTCAATTTACGCTATTTTCTGCCTTTTATTCACCCCTGATTTCAACAATGTCTGGCGGTTTTCTGCAAGCCGAGGGCTTAGAACCGAACTGGTCTGTTGCGCCGCCGGGTGTTTCTGCAATCGCTGCCCTTGAAGAGGGTTCAGCGCATGTCATTCAATCGGCATTGAGCCAGGGCTTTGTTTCCTTGAATAAGGGAGAGACACCGAGCGCTGTGCATTTTGCGCAAGTGAATGAAATGGACGGGTTCTTTTTGACGGCACGTGACCCTGACGCGGATTTCCAATGGCAAAAACTTGAAGGCGCGGAGGTCGTTTTGTTTGGTGGCGGGCAACCATTGGCGATGTTTAAATATGCCTGCCATAAAGCCGGAATCGATTTTGATAAAATTCAAGTTCTCAATCCAGGTGGTGCTGCTGACATGGACGCCGCTTTCCGGGCGGGACAGGGACAATATATCCAGCAGCAAGGGCCGTTTCCCCAGCAGTTGGAAGCTGATGGTGTTGGGCATATCGTTGCTCAAGTTGGTGTGCCAATTGGCCCCAACGGGTTTTCGTCGTTAGCATCGACCCGAGCCTGGCTCGAGACGGATATGGCCAAGGCGTTTACACGCGCCTATAAAAAGACCCGTGTCTACATGAACGAGACCCCGGCTGCGGAAATCGCTAAAGCTGAGAAAAGTTATTTCCCGGATATCGATGAAGCCGTTCTGGCGAACTGTATCGAGACGTATCAGAACCTGGGATGCTGGACCCCGCATATTGAGATAACCGACGCCGCTTATCAAGCGACGCTGGATATTTTTGAATACAACGGTTTGCTCAAGGAACGTTACCCTTATGAACTCGTTTGTTCAAAACCCCCGGTCATTGATTGACCGGGTTTCAGGTTTCGCCCGGTTGCGGCCCATCATAACCTGCGACGATGAACAGGTTCATGTTGGCTGCCCCCTGTCGAATGGCTTTCGCCTCCTGATAGGTATCTGAATGATAACAGGCGTGGGCCTTTTCATAAGACTCAAATTCGATGACGACAGTGCGGGAACCGAAAGACCCTTCCGCGACTTCGCCTTCGCCACCCCGAACTAAAAACCGCGCCCCATACGTCGCAAAAGGTTCTGCATTTGCTTCAATGTATTTTTTGTATGTTTCCAGATCGGAAACTTCGCCTGTTGCTATCCAGTACCCTTTTGCCATAATTCGTACTCCCGTAATGACATCTCAAAATAACAGAGTGCGCACTGTTTCATGCCAGACACTCGCGTTCAAGCGGACGCTGCAGTTTGAATTGAATTCAGAAAAATATGATCCGTTAACGATTGTGTAAACAGCTCATGGTTAACTTTCCGTCCCGCTAACTAGCCGTTGGTCCGCGATGTCCGATATTTCGACAAAGTCAATTCTTCAGTCACAGTCCGCTGCGAGCAGTGGCCTGTATCAGGAACTGGTCGGCAAGCAGCCGTTACAGACTGTTTTACAAAATACGACGTCTGAGGAAGGTATTGGTGCGATTGAGACAGCAAAACAACAGATTGCGCCATCGGGAACGCTTGGCGCTGAAACCAATTCAGATCGCCGCGACGGACGAGAGAACGAAAACAAACAGAAATCACGATTTACCGTGATGATAAAAAGCAAATCAGGAGAGCAACGGGTTGTATCGGTAAAGGCGGATACGGCGGAAGCCGCGAAAGATGCCGCGCGGGCATCACTTGAAGAAGGCGATCAGGTCATATCGGTCGATGAAACCACAGTTCCAGACTTGCCTGATCCCAGCCGTGGACTCATCGCCTAGTAAAATTGGCGGGTCATGTTAATGGCTCTGTATTTCTGAAGCCAATTGTCATATTCTCTCGCTAAGCCCACTTGAAATCGGCGGGTAACCAGACCATTTATGGTAATCACAGACTTTTTGCGGGCTGTTAAAGGGCGCGCATGATGAACAAAGGTTCAATAATGTTTATTCAAACGGAAAATACCCCTAACCCGGCGACGTTAAAATTCTTGCCGGGCTGCACAGTAATGGAAACGGGTACGGCTAACTTCACGACCATTGATGAAGCTTCCATATCTCCTTTGGCCATGAATTTGTTCGGAACCCAGGGCATTACGGGCGTTTTCCTTGGTGCTGACTTCGTGACAATTACGAAATCCGACGATAAGGACTGGGACCTTTTGAAGCCTCTCGTTTTGGGGGCGATTATGGAACATTTTCAGTCCGGGCGTCCGGTGATGAGCGAAGCGTCAACCACCGATGGTGCGAATGACGGTGCCGAAGACGATAGCGTTACCCGTCAGATCAAAGAGCTGATTGACACCCGAGTGCGGCCAGCCGTCGCCCAGGATGGGGGTGATATTGTTTATAAAGGCTTTGAAGAGGGCGTCGTTTATCTGCATATGCAGGGGGCTTGCGCTGGATGTCCAAGTTCGACGGCGACCTTAAAACACGGCATTGAGAATATGCTGCGTTATTACGTGCCAGAAGTTGAAGAAGTCAGAGCGGTCTAACACGCCGTCTTGACTTATGCTGCGTTGCAATATAACTGATGCATCGCAACAAAAAAATTAAAGGTATTTTGACGTAGAATTCAAAACCTCGATGTGTTAAAGACTGCTCCCATAAGAATGCCGGCCAAGAGTTCCGTTAAGTTCACTACGGGGGAAACTGAACGAACGGGAATTTCCATGACATATAGGATTCGTCTTCCCATTGCTTCGGGCGTGTTTCAGAACGCAACGCTTATGAAATCCGGATGATTTGATGATTCGAATGTATGAACGTATTGCTTTAGTGACTGCTGGCGGCTTGGTAAGCAGTTTGATTGCTGCCGCCGTCATGTTCCCACCAGACAAAAAGACGGCGCGGCCTGATGTTGTCCACACGGCAGAACGCGTTGAAGTTGAGCCAAAACCGTTGCCGGAGCCGGTCAAGCAGGCACAGCGGTTCTTGCCGATCAAAGCGCGTGGTTCTGAAACACTCTTATCAAGTGTCAATGTCAGGGCCCTTGATGAACACGCACCGGTACCTGAAAATTCTGCGGAAAACCTCGATAGGACATTTGCCGACCTCGGTTACGATCTGGAATCCGTCCGGAAGGGCTCCCAGCAAGTTCCCCGCCTGTTTCTTGCAAGCATGCCCAGTGATATGGGTGCGTTAGCGGAGGTATCGCGCAAAAAAGCACTGTTTTTCAAAACGATTTTGCCCCTGATCTTACAGGTAAACAGAGAAATTACAGATGACCGCCGGCGCCTTTGGGATTTGCGGGCGCGGATGAATAAGGGCGAAAAATTGGGGCCTGTTGATCGCTTGTGGCTGATTGTGATGGCGGAACGCTATAAAGTTAAGCAAGGTCAAATCGGTGAACTTTTGAAACGCGTCGATATCATTCCGGTTTCCATGGCATTGGCACAGGCAGCTGAAGAGAGCGGATGGGGAACGTCCCGGTTCGCGCGCGAGGGAAATGCGATTTTTGGTCAATGGACGACTGAAAAAGGCGAAGGGATCGTTCCTGAAAAACGGGACGCTAATAAAACCCATAAAGTAAAAAGTTTTCCGAGCCTGCTTGCTTCAGCGCGTGCCTATGCACGCAACTTGAATACCCATCGCGCTTACCGAAATTTCAGAGGGATGCGTCACACGCTAAGACAATCCGGTGAGTCTATCCGTGGGCAGCAACTTGTTGATACCTTGACCAGCTATTCGCAACGCGGAGAAGATTACGTCAAAGGCTTGCGGGCCATTATGACCGTCAACAAGCTAAAGCGACTGGATGAAGCCGTCCTCAGTTCAGACGCCTGATTAATCAGTTTCGGGCTCGATTAAAGGCATCTGCAAGTGCCGTAAGGCTTGTCTCGCCAGCGGGTTTTTTTGACGGACGTGGTTTATGGGGCTTACGGGGCTGATCATTTCGATCCGGCTTGCCAGATGAGGCGCGTCCCTTATCCGCAGCAGGCCGCGTGCTGGCCTCGCCCATTTTCATGGTCAATGAAATACGTTTGCGCTGTAAATCAATTTCCTGCACTTTAACACGGACGACGTCGCCCGGTTTCACAACATCGCGCGGGTCTTTGACGAAAGTGTTTGAAAGCTGTGATATGTGAACCAGCCCGTCCTGGTGAACGCCAATATCAACAAATGCACCAAAGTTTGCGACATTGGTAACAACGCCTTCCAAAATCATGTTGGGCTGCAGGTCGGAAACTTTTTCAACGCCTTCTTTAAAGGCAGCTGTTTTAAACTCCGGACGCGGATCGCGACCGGGTTTCTTGAGTTCAGCAATGATATCGCGAACGGTAACCTCACCAAAGGTATCATTAGCGTAATCCTGTGGAGCGATTTCGTTTAAGGTTGCGGTATTGCCGATCAAGCTGCGAATATCGGTTTTCTGGCGCGCCAGAATTCTTTCAACAACGGGATAGGCTTCCGGATGAACCGAGGAGCGGTCAAGCGGGTTGTCGCCTTCCATAATCCGTAAGAAGCCGGCACATTGCTCGAAGGTTTTCTCTCCCAACATCGGCACACTTTTTAACTGATCACGCGTGGCGAAAGCGCCATGGGTGTCTCGATAGTCGACGATGCTTTTGGCCAGCGATTCGCCAAGACCCGACACGCGAGCCAGTAGCGGCGAGGATGCCATATTGAGATCAACTCCGACGGCGTTCACACAATCTTCGACAATGGCGTCGAGGGCGCGATCCAGTCGGAACTCAGAAAGGTCATGTTGATACTGACCGACACCAATAGCTTTTGGCTCAATCTTCACCAATTCGGCCAATGGATCTTGCAGGCGCCGGCCAATGGAGGCCGCTCCGCGAAGCGAAACGTCTATATCGGGAAATTCTTTCGACGCGTACTCAGAAGCCGAGTACACAGAAGCCCCGGCTTCAGAAACCATTATTTTTGTGAGTTTGAGTTCAGGATGTTTTGCCATCAACTCGGCGGCAAGCTTGTCTGTTTCACGAGACGCGGTCCCGTTTCCAATGGAGATCAACTCGGCTTTATGCTGAAGGGCCAGCGCCGCCAAAATTGCGATCGACTCGTCCCATTTGCGTTGGGGTTCGTGCGGGTAAATCGTTGTCGTATCAACCAGTTTTCCAGTCGCATCAACGACGGCGACTTTAACGCCGGATCGATATCCGGGATCCAGTGCAATGGTCGCCCGCGGCCCGGCAGGTGCCGCTAGCAACAAATCACGCAAGTTTTCCGCAAACACCCGGATGCCTTCTTCTTCCGCAGCTTCCCAAAGGCGGCTCATGAGTTCCAGTTCAGTGTGGAGAGATATTTTAACGCGCCAAGCCCAACCGGCAACGGCAAGCAACCAACCATCACCTGCTCGGCCTTGATCGGAAATGCCAAAATGTTTCGCAATGCGCTCTTCGCAAGGATGCGGGCGGGGTGGTGTATCGGGATCTCCCACGACCAGATTTACCTTCAGAATTTCTTCCTTGCGGCCACGAAAAACAGCCAGGGCCCGATGAGAAGGGACTTTGGTAACCGGCTCTGCATAATCAAAATAATCTTTGAACTTGGCCCCCTCATTTTCTTTGCCATCGAGTACCCGTGAAACCAGTGACGCATTATCCCAGATAAACTCTCTTAGGCTGCCGATGAGATCGGGGTCTTCTGAGAACTGCTCGACCAAAATTTGTTTGGCACCGTCAAGTGCTGCGTCGACATCGGGAACCTTCGTGTCATCGTCGACATCGGTCCGCAAATAGTGGGCGGCCTCGGTTTTGGGGTCAAGGTGCGGTTCGGCCAGCAGTTTATCGGCAAGCGGCTGCAAACCAGCTTCTCTGGCGATCTGTGCTTTTGTGCGTCGCTTGGGTTTGTAAGGTAGATATAAATCTTCAAGTCTCGCTTTACTGTCAGCTTGCAGCAAATCTTGCCGCAGACTGTCGGTCATCTTTTCCTGATCTTCAATGCTTGAAATGATCGCTGTGCGTCGGTCATCAAGTTCGCGCATATAGCGTAAGCGGTCTTCCAAAGCGCGCAATTGAATGTCGTCGAGGCCACCTGTCATTTCTTTTCTGTAGCGCGCAATAAACGGAACCGTGGCGCCCCCATCCAATAACTCAATGGCCGCTATGATTTGTGCTTCAGCGGCACTGAGTTCTTCTGCAATACGGGAAGATATGGTTTTCATTTATGACCTCGTGAAATGTAATCGAGCGCGTTTTTAGCGATCCCTTAAGCCTGCCGCAAACGCAATCTTTTGCTGCAGCTCGGATATGCAGTTCCAATCAAGGCTGAGCGTCAAAAACGCTAAACCGTTTTTTATGTGTGAGGACGAAGCGATTTAAAATAGCGACTACTAAGGGCGAACGAATTGATGCCCGAACCAGTGCCAGCGACCATTTTGCGCAGGCATGGTGCAATTCAACCGAGTTCGGCCAACGGGAAAAGGTTTGCGAGCCCGAATCTCGACCCGAGGCCCGAGCACGTCAATATCGGCTCGTTGACCTTCGTGGCTCAGGAAACATGACAATCGCTCGAGGTTATTCAGGGAGCTTCCTGGCTCCTGAAGAACCGTAAACCCAATGGCCGGCGGATTATCTGAAGTAATCAGCGGATCATTGGGTGTAAAGTCTTGCGACGGAATGGAAACGGCATTCAACAGCAGTCGAAAGCGGTCTTCACCGCCAAATTTTTCATTGAGGCTAAAACGGGGAAGATAATGCATGTCACCCTTGCCATCGATCGCTCCTGAATGCTGCCCAAAGGCGGCCATGAAACCGGCCTGCTTGATTGCGATCTGGTTGGTGAGGCTGGCTTCCCCGTAGGGATAGGCGAATAATTCGGGGGTCGCTCCCAATTCTTTCTTGAAGCGTTTATTGGCAAGCAGAATTTCGGCCTGAACCGCGTCTTCCGTCGCGACCGGCATGTGCAAATGGCTGACCGTATGGTGTCCAAAATCGACGCCGTTGTCGCGCATTTCACGAATGAGATCCCAACTCAAATGGCGTTCTGCCCCATGATCTACGTGGGCTGTAGAAACGAAAACAGTAAATGGCAGTCCGGCAGCCCTAAGCCGCGGCCAAGCCTCGTGATAGGTTGATCGATATGCGTCATCAACGGTAATTCCAACGGTGCGGTCCGGCAACGGTTCGCCAGCTTTTAACTTTTTGACGATTTCTGATACGGGCAAGACCGTATAGGCGCCTGATGTTAACTCGGCAATATGCGCTTCGAACTGCTCCAGCCGGATATTGGTTGACGGGTGCTCGTTTTCTCCAAATCGGTGGTACATGAGAACGACCGCAGACGATGCCGCAAGGACGGTGTTGCTGATGCAACACAGGCCCAGTAAAAGAATGAGGACTGCCTTATGAAAAAGACGGGTCGCGAAATTTTTATCAAGATTCATAGGTTTGCCGAATACTAATGCCAGTTTAACTTGATTCTTCCCGCTTCTGGGGTCAATGACAAGCTTTTGCTTAAAACTGGACCCGGCGAAAAATAGAGCGCTACAGAATGAAAAGAGATAAAAATTGAAAATTCTGTCTATTGATACCGCTTTCGCTGCCTGCTCTGTCGCGGTGCGGCATGACGGCTCGACTTTAGCGCATGAATATGAAGAAATGTCGCGGGGTCAATCAGAAGCTCTTATGCCAATGATCCTGCGAGTTCTGGCAGATGCAAAAACGTCGGTTGACTCATGTGACCTAATAGCCGTAACCCGCGGTCCGGGTGCGTTTACGGGCCTGCGCATTGGTTTGGCAGCGGCCCGAGGCCTTTCCCTGGCATCCGGTGTACCGTGTTTTGGCGTAACGACCACCGAAACCATTGCAGCTAAACTTAAAGACGCAGAGGAGGCCGAGTATCCGTGTGTCATTGCCCTCGATTCAAAAAGATCGGATCTCTATGTTCAGGTGTTTGGCGCAAATGGGGTCGCCCTCACCGAGCCTGCAGCAATTGCCGTAAGCGATTTCAATGCGCACGTTGAGGGCTTAAAACTGAAGGGACCGATTTTTGTCGTTGGAGATGCAGCGGACCGCGCACTCACTTTGCTATCCGGGCCCTACATCAGGTCTGATTCTCCTGATTTACCCGACGCAGCTTATGTTGCGTCGGTTGCAGAGAGTTTGTATTTGTCGGGAAAAAGCACGTCGTTGGCAACCCCTCTCTATTTGCGGCCAGCCGACGCAGCATTGCCAAAGCACGGTGGGCGATTGCGGCCGTAATCGGGTACAGGTGGCGCTTCGCGCAGGTGATATCAGGTTTTCCGGATCAACAATCGATGGATGCCGTACTCCGCCTGGTCCTTGTCTTCTGGTTCAAGGGATAAAACCTCGTGGGCATGTTCACGTACGGAGCGTGGCACATTTTCAAGAGGCTCCTTACCTTGCAGTCTGACTTCCAACAGGTCACCAACCGCCATTTTCTCAATAAGTAACTTGGTCTTAACAAACGTCATTGGGCAAACCTCATTGGTGATATCAATGAGGTGGTCAGGGGTAGGTTTTTGTCCAGAAGCTGGATTATCAGAGGGATCAGGGACCATGTTTTGCGCGTCTTTTATGGGGTTTTTTTTGCTCATGAGTTGAAGTAAGGTATAAAAAACAGTTAACGTAAGAATAAATTGTTACTTGGGAATAATAGAATAAGTATTTAACGCCTAATAAGAATAATACTAAGATAGGAGTTCATTTATGAATGATCAACCAAGTCAATCAGAATTGCTTGGCCTTACAACGGAAATTGTATCAGCTCATGCTGCGAACAACACGGTATCGTCTGCAGAACTTACCCAATTGATTCAGGACGTTTATTCGACACTAACGTCTGTTGGCAAAGAGCCCGTTGTCCTGGAAAAACCCCGGCCGGCCGTTTCTCCCAAGAAATCCATCTTTCCAGACTACCTTATTTGCCTGGAAGACGGAAAAAAATTAAAAATGCTGAAACGACACTTGAAAACAAGTTATAATATGACGCCGGAAGAGTATCGCGAGCGTTGGGGGTTGGCCGTTGATTATCCGATGGTTGCCCCGAATTATGCGAAACATCGTTCTTCGCTGGCAAAGCAAATTGGCTTGGGAACAAAGCCTCGGAAGAAAAAGCGCGTATAAGTCTTGTAAAAAGACGCTATAGTACGCAGTTAAATGTAGTCAGGAAGAAGGTTGTCACGGTGGAATCTCGAATAGAACAGGCCTGCGTAAAAAGCGGCTTAAAAATGACAGAACAACGTCGCATTATTGCACGCGTCTTATCAGATGCGGATGACCACCCGGATGTGGAAGAAGTGCATCGTCGCGCCAACGCCATAGATTCCAGGATTTCGGTTGCAACGGTATATCGGACCGTACGCCTGTTCGCTGATGAAGATATACTGGAACGCCATGATTTCGGTGATGGTCGAGCCCGCTATGAAGAAGCGACGGATGATCACCATGACCACCTGATTGATATGAAATCTGGTAAAGTGATTGAGTTTCACAACGAAGAAATTGAAGCACTTCAAGAGAAAGTTGCCAAAGCGCACGGCATGAAACTTGTCGGCCATCGGCTTGAACTTTATTGTGTTGTCGATGATGACACGTAGTGCTCAGGCGACAGCTGACTTGACTTGACCCCGCCCATTGATACTTATACGCGCCGTTGAGAAAATGCAGTTGAGCATTATCCCCTAACCTTGAGCGATCACGTGACAAAAAAACTTTTTATCAAATCCTATGGTTGTCAGATGAATGTCTATGATGCCGAGCGCATGACAGATGTTTTGAAACCCATCGGCTACACCGTCACGGATACCGCTGACGACGCGAATTTGGTTATTCTGAATACCTGCCATATTCGTGAGAAAGCGGCTGAAAAGGTGTATTCCGAGTTGGGTCGTCTGAATGTCGTTAAAAACAAGCGTTCGGACCCGACTGACAAAATGATTCTGGCTGTTGGTGGATGTGTTGCTCAAGCGGAGGGTGAGGAAATTGTCCGCAGAGCTCCCTATGTTGATATGGTCTTTGGTCCCCAAACCTATCACCGTTTGCCTGAAATGGTGGCGCGCGCGCATCGCGATGCGGGGGTTGTTCTGGATACGGATTTTCCAGCGGAATCAAAATTTGATCATTTACCCGAACAATCGGCGCCTGAGGGATACTCGGCGTTTCTGACGGTTCAGGAAGGGTGTGACAAGTTTTGTGCTTTTTGTGTGGTCCCTTATACGCGAGGCGCTGAATTTTCCAGACCGGCTCAGCAGGTCATGGAGGAAGCGGCGCGTCTGGTTGCCAATGGCGTTAAGGAAATAACCTTATTGGGGCAAAACGTGAATAATTATCACGGGATGCGTGAAGACGGTTCGGAATGGAGCTTGGGCCGGTTGATCCGCGAGCTTTCTGGACTCGAAGGGTTAAGCGGTATTCGCTATACCACGTCTTATCCCGCCGACATGGACGAAGAATTGATCTGTGCGCATCGTGATGTTGAAGAACTGATGCCTTTCTTGCATTTGCCAGTTCAATCGGGGTCTGATCGAATCCTAAAGGCGATGAACCGGCGGCATTCCTCGGATGATTATCGCGATGTGGTCCGTCGTTTGCGCGAAGCACGGCCTGATCTCGCCCTGTCATCGGATTTTATTGTCGGGTTTCCAGGTGAATCCGATAAGGACTTCGAAGACACGATGGCCCTGGTCCGTGAAATCGAATTTGTGCAGGCCTATTCCTTTAAATACAGCGCCCGCCCCGGTACGCCGGCTGCTGCCAACGAATTGCAGGTGCCGGAAACGGTAAAGTCTGAGCGTCTTGCCGCCTTGCAGGACCTTTTGAACGAACAACAACTTGCTTTCAATCAGGCCTGCGTCGGCCGCCAGATGAACGTTTTGCTGGAGCGTCCGGGCCGAAAGCAGGGGCAATTGGTCGGTCGCAGCCCCTACATGCAAGCGGTTCATGTAAATGCTCCTGATATTCTGATCGGGGACGTCGTAACGCTTGCAATTACCGACGCACATGGCAACAGTTTAGGGGCAGAACTTTTAAACCCGCCCGTTGGGCAATACGATCTGAATAGAAGGGTAATCGCTTGAGCACGGCTGCCAAGGCTAAAACCAAAAACCCGACCCGCGCGAAGCCTGCGCAAAATATTGTTTCGGTAGAACGCGCATTCGAAGATAACTCCCTTGCGATTGCTTTATTTGGATCTCACCACTCGCATTTAGCCCGCGTTGAACAGAAACTCGACGTGACCATTCATGCGCGTGGTAACGAACTGACCATCAGCGGCGGTATTGAGAACGTCAATCTGACGTGTCAGGTTTTCGACAGTTTATACCAGCGACTAAAGAAAAAAATGCCGCTCGATATTGCTGAAGTCGATGCCGCTGTTCGCATGGTCCAGTCACCTAAGGGAAAAAAGACTGATAACGCGACATCGATAAAAACACCAAACCGCCATATTTCGCCGCGTTCGACAACCCAGGCTGAATATTTGGCGGCGATTGACAAGAATGAGCTGGTTTTTGGGCAAGGCCCGGCCGGAACGGGAAAAACCTACCTTGCCGTGGCGAAAGCGGTGGAGCGATTGGTGCGGGGAGATGTCGAACGGATTATCCTGTCCCGCCCGGCCGTCGAAGCGGGCGAGCAGCTGGGGTTTTTACCTGGCGATATGCGTGAAAAAGTCGACCCCTATTTAAGGCCGCTCTATGATGCCCTGTTTGACATGTTGCCTGAGGGGCAGGTCGAGAAACGGCTGGAAAGCGGCGAAATTGAAGTGGCACCTCTGGCCTTTATGCGTGGCCGAACACTCGCCAACGCATTCGTTATTCTGGATGAGGCGCAAAATACAACAGCGGTCCAGATGAAAATGTTTTTGACGCGCTTGGGTGAAAATTCACGTATGGTCGTTTCCGGGGATTTAAGCCAGGTGGATTTGCCCCGTGGCACGCGATCTGGTTTACGAGATGCCATGGATGTCTTAACCCCGGTAAAGGGCATCGGATTTATCACCTTTACGGACAAGGACGTCGTTCGGCACCCCTTGGTCAGTGAGATTGTCCACGCGTATTCCGATGTTGAATCGCGGCGTCGCACGGGCGCCCGATATGAACCTGAACCGCAAACGGATACGGGGAACAGTGGTGGGTAATCCTGCACCTGACCCAGGACCTGGACAAATTGGTTCTGTGGAAGTTGATGTCGACGTCGAGACATCCAGTTGGCCCTCGGATGCTATCGACAGTGAAAGACTGTGCCAGAAAATGGCAGCCGCGACCTATCACATAATACAAGAAGCTGGACAGATTGATGTACCTGATATGGCATCAAATGTTGAAATCGCGATCCGGTTGACCTCGGATGCGGAGCTTGCGGCGCTTAACTTTCAATATCGGGGCATTGATAAACCGACCAACGTTTTATCCTTTGCGGCACTGGATAGTGACGCTCCCGCGCCGCCCGGCGGGATCCCGGTGTTTCTGGGTGATATTGCCATCGCCGCTGAGACCGTCAGGCGAGAAGCGCAGGAGCAATCTAAATCCGTATCCAATCATCTGGCACATATGGTTGTCCATGGGACTCTCCATTTGCTGGGGTTCGATCACGAAACAGAAACTGACGCTGCAGAAATGGAAAATTTGGAACGCGAGATTCTATTGGAGTTTGGAATTGAAGACCCCTATGCAGACCAGGAATTACTTTCATGAATAGCCCGTTGGAAAACTCAGAAGTCACGGACCTGACCGTAGAAACCCCAGCCCCCACGACGTCGATCGGTAGCCGTTTAAAAAGCTTTTTTGGGTTTCGTAGCGGTGATGGCTCAGTCCGCGATACGCTGGAAGAAATTATCGATGAACGGGGTGAGCAAGAGCTGCCAATCAGTGCGGACGAACGAACCCTATTGGCCAATATTCTCGAACTCAGGGACCGGACCGTTCATGATGTTATGGTCCCGCGTGCCGATATTATTGGTGTCGAAGAAGATACGGCGTTAGCCGATGTTATTCAGGTCATTACCAGTGAAGGTCATTCTCGACTGCCGGTTTTTAAGGAAACATTGGATGACACCACTGGGTTCATTCATGCCAAAGATGTTCTGGCCTGGCACGGGGCGCAGGAAAACTTTACGCCGACCAAAATTCTGCGAAAAATCCTGTTTGTATCACCTTCCATGCAAGTCCTTGAGCTCTTGCTGGAGATGCGGATGGTGCGTGCGCACATGGCGCTTGTGGTTGATGAGTATGGCGGTGTCGATGGCCTTGTAACGATTGAAGATCTTGTTGAAGAAATCGTTGGTGAAATAGAAGACGAGCACGATAACAGCCCGGAATTGCGGATGACAAAAACCACGGAAGGTGGATATATCGCCGACGCGCGGGTTACCGTTGAAATGCTGGAAGAAGAACTGGGTCCTATCCTTGACGAAGAGGAGCGAGGGGATTTGGATACCCTTGGCGGTTTGGTGTTTTCGCTGGCTGGTCGTGTGCCAACGCGCGGAGAACTGGTACGTCATCCCAGTGGTCTCGAGTTTGAAATTCTGGACGCTGACCCACGCCGAATTCGACGGGTAAGAATGCGGCGTCATTTGCCGTCATCAGAAACATCGCCGACAGATAACACTTGATAGGCAGGCTGGTTTGACGCCTAGGACCTTAACATCTCGGTTACGATTGCGACTTACTGAACAAAGCGGCAAACGTCAGGCCTTGGTGTTAATCGTTCTGGGGTCGATGGCGGCCGCTGCATTTCCACCGGTCTATCTGGTTTTTTTCCTGATCCCTGCATTTTCTGTCTTGTTCTGGTTGCTGGATGCTGCAACGACGCGTCGCTGGGCCTTTGGCGTGGGTTGGTTGTTTGGCGTGGGGCATTTTGCTGTTGCCTTTTATTGGGTGGGCTCTGCTTTTTTGGTCGATTCCGCGCGCTACGGCTGGATGGCGCCTTTTGCTGTTATGGGATTGGCCTGTGGTCTTGCCCTTTTTACAGGTCTTGTCGGCTTGGCGCATAAGCAGATTTGTATAAGCCTGCGAATGAAAATTGCCGCACGTGTCCTTGTTTTTGCGATCGTGTGGATCGGATTTGAGTGGCTTCGCAGCTGGATTCTGACGGGTTTTCCATGGAACCTGATCGGCTCCGTATGGTCCTATTCTGATGTTATGATGCAATTTTCGTCTATCGCGGGCCTGCTGGGCTTGGGGTTCGTCACATTAATCGCCGCCACGCTCCCGGCGCTTCTGGCTTATCCAACTGACACAGAAAGACAATGGGTATGGCCGTTAGGGGCGGTCTGTATTCTGGGGGGTATTGCCTGTTTCGGTATCTGGCGGCTTTCCGGCGCCGACGTCACCTATGTAAAAGACGTCACATTACGCCTTGTTCAGCCAAATATACCGCAGCACCTCAAATGGAAATCGGATCTTCGCCTGGGTCATGTGCGCACCCTTGCGTCTCTAAGCCTCGAGCCGCCAAAGACGGGCGCGTCGCCAACTCATCTCATTTGGCCGGAAACGGCTGTTCCGTTTAATTTACAGTACGACAAGAACCTCCTAAAAGGTTTAGGCCCTCTGGTCCCGCCGTCGGGGTACCTGCTCACTGGTGCACCGCGGTCCAACGCCCCCGTATCCAGTACGCCAGAATCCTGGAACAGTCTCATTGCCGTTTCGCCTGCCGGCGAAGTCGCGGCGGTCTATGATAAAGTGCATTTGGTGCCCTTTGGTGAATATGTTCCTTGGCGAAGCGTTCTGGATATCACCAAACTGACAGCAGGGCGCAGTGATTTTTCGAAAGGACAGACGGATCGGACGATATCACTTTCTGGTCTTCCCGTTTTTGCGCCCCTTATTTGCTACGAAATTATATTTGCCGATGAAGTTCGAAAACTGGGAGATGCCCCGCATTGGCTTTTGAATATTACAAATGATGCCTGGTTCGGGTTCTCATCGGGTCCCTATCAACACTACTCGATTACCCGTTTCAGGGCTGCTGAGATGGGGATGCCCATTGTTCGCGTCGCCAATACCGGAATATCGGCTCTCATTGACCCCTACGGACGCACGGTTGCGCAGTTGAACCTGGGCGTCGAAGGTGTTCTAGACGTTGGTTTGCCGGCACGGTTGGCGGAGCGGACGGTATACGCACGGTATGGTGATTTGGTGGTTTTATTGATGATTATGTTATGCAGCGGTTTCGTATTTCATTTGCGCGAGTAAGAAGATGCATGTATCAGTATGTCGCATTAAGAGTGTTACATAACAATTAGAAACGTAATAATTGTATCTTAATTCTAAGTACTTAATCTATTCGGATTTTGAGATTTAAGGAATTTGGAATGACTAAACTAAGAAAACTGGCAGATAAAGAGGCTCCACGCTATGACAGGATGCCTGCGGGGGTTCCAAGCCTTATCGATTTGCACGTTGGCAGAAGGTTGCGCCAACGCCGCTCGCTCCTTGGCATGAGTCAGGAGTATCTCGGTGAGTCCGTTGGTGTCACCTTTCAGCAAATTCAAAAATATGAGCGCGGAAGTAACCGTATTGGCGCCAGCAGGCTGTATCAGTTCTCAATCATACTCGATATATCGGTTGCTTATTTTTTTGAAGATATGCCAAAAGATCCCCAAACGGAGGGCAACAGAAAACCAATCGGAATGTCTGACCAGGGTCAGTCCGGGTTTGAAACAGATACCCTGGCCCGCCGTGAAACACTGGAGCTGGTCCGCGCTTACTACCAGATTCTCGACCCAACCGTGCGGAAAAGCATTCTGGAGTTGGCAAGATCGCTTGGCCCCGTAAACGACGTCTAGGTTTATCGTGTCGACTTTTAGGATGGGGTTGAGGATTACTGGATCAAGGGGACGACCGTTAATGCAAGCAGCACACCCATTGTTCGGTTGAACCATTGTAAGCGGGTGGGGTCTTCCAGCCAGCCCCGCAAAACAGAGCCGAATCCGGCCCAAAAGATGACGGTCGGAATGCCGACAAGACCATAAACGGTGGAAACCAAAACGACCGATACATACGGGCTTTCTGTCTGTGTATAGATCGCCATTGCCGTAACAGCCATCATCCAGGCTTTGGGGTTCACCCATTGAAAAAGCATGGCAGAGAGCATACTCATCGGAGCGACGTCGGCATCGGGGCCGCTTAAAGACCCGGCCGTTGCCACGCGCCAAGCCAAATAAAGCAAGTAACCAGCACCGACGATTTTTAAGGTCGTATGAAGGGGGGGGAAGGCCGTTAACAGAACCCCCAGCCCAAAACCAATGCATAACAATAACAGGCAAAAGCCGAAAACGACGCCCATCATGTGCGGCACGGTCCGTCTAAAGCCGAAATTTACGCCTGATGCCAGCAACATCAATGTATTTGGCCCCGGAGTTGCCGACGTGACCGTCGCAAAAACGATCAGAGCCAGCCAAGTGTCGATGGTCATACCCATGTGTTGAGCCGACGGTTCAGGTATAAGACAGGGTCTGGTCGGACCCAAAGATTTCGGTTCTTGAAATGGCGCGCTTGCGTTCCTCGGCAAGGGCCGTATGTCGGGGGTCACTTTTATAAGAGTCAAAAGCGCCTTTTGATGGAAACCTGAGGATATGAATTTCATCAGGAAGTTGATTGCAATTTGACATCTCGGCGGCTGGCCCGAATGCGCAACGCAACTCACCCTCGTGATCCCCTAAAATGGGAAGCACCTTCGCTTCAAATGCCCGAAGTGCAGAGACATCGTTTTTATACGCGTACAGGTGTGCAACGATAATAATATCCATAAAGACCTCCCAATAGGACAGTATTATTGACCAATATGTTTGTGATGTAAATCTGCATATTTTTATGCAACTATGGTGTAAATTCGATAATTTGATTCAACTTTAAACCGATGTGGAAAAATAAAAAATGAAGCGATTTATTCTGATGTTACTGGTTGTTAGCGCTATGGGATTGACAATCAGGCTGGCGGCAGCGGATGAAACTGAAAAACAACGTCTGGCACTCGAAGCGTTTGAGGTGATGAAGTTCAGCCAGATGATGAAGCAAACAAGCCGCGTCGTCTTTCCACAGGTTACAGCAGCCATTAAGCAGAAGCATCCCGGCGTAGATGCGGGGGTTCTTGATCAAGTTGTTCAAATTACCATTGAAGAATTTGATAAAATGACGCCCGAGCTCATGCTGCTGGCGGGCCAGATGATGGTAAAATACTATGACGAAGACGACCTGCGAAACATCATTGCTTTCTATAAATCGAAAACAGGTCAAAAAGCGCTGGATATTATGCCTGTCGTGACAGCTGAACTTCAGCAATGGATTGGCCCAAAAGTTGGACAAATTTTGGAAGCCGTCAAAACAAGGATTGCCCAGGAAACGGAAATTCAGCTTTAGGCATCTCAGAGACGTTGCAAGCTGAAAAGCGGTGAGATCTCCCATCAGGCGTGGGTCGTTCAGGCTGCGAAGGCGGCGACCCAGAGGCTGACTCACAGAAAGCCGCGGCGGAGGCTTTTCAACTGTTGAGTTTGACTTGACCCCGCCGCTAATCCCTGCGAAAAACGCACGCTTTTGTTTTGCACTTAAAGCCGTGGGCGGATTTGGATCGCTTGCCTACCACGTTAAAAATTGTGCTAAGTGGGTGCTCTTATGCTGATTTGCCGAGATGCCCTGGGTCCGTTTTCTTGAACCAGATCGAAGGGATCTAAGATGCATAAATCAGATTTTCTATTTACCAGCGAAAGTGTTTCCGAAGGCCACCCGGATAAAGTTTGTGATCGGATTTCCGATGCGATCGTCGATGTTTATTTGGGCAAAGACCCGGTCTCCCGCGTTGCTGTTGAAACCCTGGTAACGACCAATCTGGTTGTTCTGGCCGGCGAAACGCGGTGCAGCGAAGACGTCACGAAAGAAGAACTGGAAGCGGCGGCCCGTAAGGCTGTTAAAGCCATCGGCTACGATCAGGACAATTTCCACTGGGAAAAATCAGAAGTTCAGGTTCACGTCCACTCGCAATCGGCTGATATCGCGCAAGGCGTTGATTCGGCTGGCAACAAAGATGAAGGCGCGGGTGATCAGGGCATCATGTTCGGATACGCTTGCGATGAGACCGACGTTTTGATGCCTGCCCCAATTCACTATTCGCATCAAATTTTGAAACAGATGGCCGAAGCGCGTCATGCGGGCAAACTCCCAGGAATTGGCCCCGATTCAAAAAGCCAGGTGACATTGCAGTACGAGAATGATCGCCCGGTTCGCGCAACTTCCGTTGTTGTCTCAACCCAGCATGAAGAAAATCTGTCACAGGATGATGTCCGTGAACTTGTTCGGCCGTTTATTGAAAACGTCTTACCGGAAGGTTGGATGTGTTCTGACGACGAACTCTATGTAAATCCGACCGGTAAATTTGTGATCGGCGGCCCGGATGGGGATGCAGGCCTGACCGGACGTAAAATCATTGTTGATACCTATGGCGGTGCAGCCCCCCATGGTGGCGGCGCCTTTAGCGGTAAAGACCCGACCAAAGTTGACCGTTCTGCTGCGTATATCAGTCGCTATTTGGCGAAGAACGTCGTTGCTGCTGGTTTATCGAGCGCATGTACGATCCAGTTGGCCTACGCCATTGGGGTTTCGAAGCCCTTGTCTTTGTACGTAAATACACACGATACCGGCAATATTGACGAAGATAAGTTGGCAGATGTGTTGCGCGAGCTCGTTGATTTGTCACCGCGCGGTATTCGTGAACATCTGCAATTGAGCCGCCCGATTTATGAGCGTTCAGCGGCATATGGGCATTTTGGTCGTATTCCAGACGCTGATGGTGGTTTCTCTTGGGAAAAAACCGATTTGACTGATGATCTTAAATCGGCATTCGGCGTTTCTTGACGGCAAAAGATGCGGATACTGATCAACGCTGGTACGGGCGGCGCCTCGGTAAACCACTGAGGGCAGCCCGCAAGCGATTGCTTGAAGAGTTGTTGCCAAAAATCAGGCTGACTCCTGAACCAGAGCAATTTTCTGTTGATCTGAGAACCCTATTTCCAAACCCGGTTCGCGAAGTTTGGCTGGAAATTGGCTTTGGCGGCGGCGAACATCTTGCCGCCCAAGCCAAACAAAACCCGGACATCGGCTTCATCGGATGCGAGCCGTTTGTGAACGGTGTTGCCTCGCTGCTCAAACATATCGAAGAACAATCCTTAACCAACATCCGTGTTTATGATGATGATGTGCGTCATTTGCTGGGTTTGATGGCGGATGAAAGCCTGGAACGCATTTTTATTTTGTTTCCCGACCCCTGGCCCAAAACCCGTCATCATCGCCGCCGGATTGTAAAACCGGAAACCATTGTCGAATTTGCCCGATTGTTGAAGCCGGGCGGAGAACTTCGATACGCCAGTGATCATGCGGAATATGTGGCTTGGGCTTTGCGCTACCTTCTAAAATGCCCGGATCTTACCTGGCTAGCAAAGCGCTCCAATGATTGGCGCCTGGCCCCGCAGGACTGGATCGAAACCCGATATGAACAAAAAGCCAAGGCGAAAAATATAGCGCCAGCATATTTAAGGTTCATAAAGCAATAAACCAACAAAGGCAGATATATTATGGTTGATAACCTAAACCCTTGAAATAAATTCATTCGGGGTATATATGACACCCACGTTTGGTTATCAGACGTATCTCGTTATCGCTAAAGACTAGAGCGACTTGATGAGGTGGGCTTCGGGCCCGCCTTTTTGTTTGGTGAAACGGCTTTGAAAAAGTGAAAGAATTTAGGGTTAAGGGACCATGAGTTTGGCCAGCCACATTGAACGTTTAATTAGTCCGACGATTGAAGAGCTTGGCTATGAAATCGTGCGGGTCGAATTGATGGGGGAAATGAACCCCTGTTTACAAATTATGGCGGACCGGCTGGATCAATCGGGTATGAACGTTGATGACTGTGCGCAGATATCTCGCGCCGTTTCTGCGATTATGGATGTGGAAGACCCGATCACAAATGCATACACGCTTGAAGTCAGTTCTCCGGGACTGGACAGGCCTTTGGTGAAGCGCCAACATTTTGAGCGGTTTGCCGGAAATGAAATTCGGCTCGAAAGAAGAGGCGCCAGCGATGATCAACGGCGCTTTCGGGGTCAACTTCAAGGTATCGACGGGGACGTCGTGAAATTATTAGTCAAGGGCGAAGAGATACAGATTCCCTTCGCCGATATTGTAAAAGCGAAAATGGTCGTAACAGATGAGCTGATTGCGGCTGCCAAGGAAGGTAATGAAGAATGAGCGAGACCATGACTGAACTAAGTGCAGTAAACGCCCGCCCGGAATTATTGCAAGTCGCGGAAACCGTCGCGCGTGATAAAGGGATCGAACGCGACGAAGTTCTCGAGGCGATGGAACAGGCGATCCAGAAAGCTGGACGTTCCAAGTACGGTCATGAGCACGACATTCGTGCGCGTATCGACCGGTCATCCGGATCCATCAGTCTGGCACGTTATCTGGAAGTGATGGGCGAAGGGGCCGAGATTGAAAACGAAGTAACACAGTTGCAGTTGGCGCTGGCGCGCAAGAAAAAACCGGATGCAGAGCCCGGCGAATTCATTGTAGATGAATTACCACCGATTGATTTTGGGCGTATTGCTGCACAGACAGCCAAGCAAGTGATTGTCCAAAAAGTTCGCGAGGCCGAACGCACCCGTCAATTCGCCGAATATAAAGACCGTATGGGCGAGGTTGTGAACGGATTGGTCAAACGTATTGAATACGGCAATGTTATTGTTGATCTGGGCCGGGCCGAAGGCATGTTGCGTCGCGACGAATGTATCCCGCGCGAGCATTTTAATAATGGAGACCGGGTCCGCGCTTACATTGTTGATGTTCGCGAAGAAAACCGTGGCCCACAAATTTTCTTGTCGAGAACCCACCCGGAGTTTATGGCCAGGCTGTTCTCGCAGGAAGTGCCCGAGATTTACGACGGTATCATTGAGATCAAGGCTGTTGCACGTGACCCCGGGTCCCGCGCAAAGATGGCCGTTCTTTCCCATGACGCGAGCCTTGACCCAGTCGGCCCTTGTATCGGTATGCGCGGATCGCGCGTTCAGGCTGTGGTTGGCGAGTTGCAGGGTGAAAAGATCGACATCATTCAATGGTCTGATGATCCGGCAATGTTTATTGTAAACGCACTGGCACCGGCCGAGGTTGCCAAGGTTGTTTTGGATGAGGAACGCAATAAAATTGAAGTGGTTGTCCCTGATGATCAATTGAGCCTTGCCATTGGTCGCCGTGGACAAAATGTCAGATTGGGCTCACAATTGTCCGGTTGGGATATTGACATCCTGACGGAAGCTGAAGAGTCTGAGCGTCGCACCCAGGAATTTGTTGCACGTTCGCAAATGTTTGTCGAAGCGCTTGATGTGGATGAAGTGATTGCCCACCTATTGGTGACCGAAGGGTTCTCAATGGTTGAAGAAGTTGCTTTCGTGCCGGTGGACGACTTGGTCGAAATCGAAGGTTTTGATGAAGATGTTGCGGAAGAGCTGCGTCAGCGGGCGCGTAATCATTTAGCGACCCGGGATGAAAAACTCGATTCACGCCGCAAAGAGCTGGGCGTGGCTGATGACATGGCAACCCTTGAAGGCATGACGGCCCAATTGATGGTCATTCTTGGCGAGAATGAAATTAAAACCCGTGATGATCTGGGTGATCTTGCCGGTGATGAGTTGTTGGAAATTGCGTCAGCAGAGGTTGACGGCATGGACAACGCCAACGCCATCATCATGGCGGCGCGGGCCCATTGGTTTGACGATGAAGAGACCGAAACGACAGAAGAAACGGTGAGCGAATAGGTCGAGAGGCCCGCTATGGCGCGGGGTCGAGGCACAACACCCGGTAAAAAAAAGCGCCGGGCAAGAGATCGCATTTCGGAGGTCCCGTTACGTAAATGTATTGTTACGGGCTCCGAAAAACCAAAGACGGATTTAATTAGATTCGTCGTTGGTCCAGATGGAAATGTGGTTCCTGATCTGGAAGGCAAACTGCCGGGACGGGGATTATGGTTGAGCGCCGAGCGTGATGTGGTAAATACAGCGTGCGCAAAACGTGTTTTTGCAAAGGCGGCACGCTGTAAGGCAGAGGCGCCGGAAGATTTGGCTGACAGACTGGAAAGTCTGCTGGTTGAGAGATGTATCGGATTGCTGGGAATGGCACGCCGTTCCGGAAGTGTGGTTGCGGGCTTTGAAAAAGTGCGTGCTTATCTTCAGGAAGACAAGGCAGGCCTCATTCTCGCTGCACGTGAAGGTGCAGAAGGCGGTCGACGAAAGGTGCGCAATTGGGCGCCCGATTTAATTGAATGGGACAGGCTCACGGGTTTCGAGCTGGCCCAGGCCTTGGGCAGAGAAACAGTTATACATGTTGCTGTTGCCCGCGGTCCGCTGGCCGATAGGTTGGCAAAAGAGTGTAAACGGCTTGAAGGGTTTCGCGACCCTTTGAATACAGAAGGGCTTAATGAACCCTCGGAACAGGCCGGTGTTAACTGAAGAGCTTTAGGTCCGCTGGATTGAAACCAGTGGATTTATCGGGCCATATGGTCTTAATTTCTTCAGGCGATCGTTTAATTAGGCGGGATTGCCCGCTTAAATGAAGCCCGCAAGGGCGTAAAGTGTGGAACGGAATTCGATGAGCGAGACCAACGAGACGAACAAGAGTAAGAAGCTTGGACTATCCAGACCGGGTAAACTTGAGCTGAATAAAACCGTGGAAACTGGCTCCGTTCGCCAGAGTTTCTCTCATGGGCGTTCCAAAATGGTTGCCGTTGAAGTCAAAAAGAAGCGGGTCTTTGCACCTGACTCTGGCGGCAAAATGGCAGAAATTAAAAAGTCTGCGAAAGCAGCTGCGGAGCCAGAAGCGGTTGAAGCACCCGTTGCTGAGGTTGTTGAGACTCCGGACCCGGCCCCGGCGCCTGCATCAGCCCGTGTTCTGACCAATGAGGAACGGGCGTCTCGGCTGAAAGCTCTGGAAGAAGCACGCGAACAAGAAGAAGCAAGGAGACTGGAAGCGGAGCGCAAAGCGCTCGAGCCAGATCCTGAGCCGGAACCCGAACCGGAACCCGAAGTCGAGCCGGAAGCCGAAGCAGAACCTGTTGTCGAAACAAAGAAGCCGAAAGCGGCTAAGACGGAAGAAATCGTGATTCCAGACCCGGCCGATATCCCGCCGCCGCCGTCTGAAGATGATAAAGAACGCCGCGTGCGGCCCAAAAAATTGGTTAAGGTCGAAGCGCCGAAAAAAGTGACGACAAACAAACGCGATGAACCGCGCCGCCGAGCCGGTAAACTGACAATTTCTGAAGCGCTTGAGGACCAAGAAGGGCGACAGCGTTCGCTGGCATCTGTCAAACGCAAACGTGATCGTGAGCGTCAGGAGGCAAACAGCGCTCGAACCGAGGGACAAAAAGTTATTCGCGAAGTTATTATTACAGAAGCGCTTACGGTTCAGGAACTGGCAAACCGGATGGCCGAACGATCTGTTGATGTGATTAAGTCACTGATGAAGATGGGCGTTATGGCGACCCATCAGCAAGTTATCGACGCAGATACAGCAGAACTCATTGTTGAAGAGTTTGGTCACAAGTTCAAGCGCGTGTCCGAAGCGGATGTCGAAATTGGTTTGAGATCAGAGAACGACGACGACGACGAAAAAGATTTGGTTTCCCGGGCACCCGTTGTCACAGTTATGGGACACGTTGACCACGGAAAAACATCATTATTGGATGCCATGCGGTCGTCCGATGTTGCAGCTCACGAGGCTGGCGGAATTACCCAGCATATCGGCGCCTATCAGGTAACGACAGAATCCGGGGCAAAAATCAGCTTTATTGATACGCCGGGTCACGCTGCATTTACAGAAATGCGGGCGCGCGGTGCCAGTGTTACCGATATCGTGGTTCTATGTGTGGCGGCCGATGACGGTATTATGCCTCAGACCGTAGAGGCAATTCGCCATGCCAAGGCGGCAGAGGTGCCGATCATCGTCGCCGTAAACAAAATTGACCGTCCCGATGCCGATCCATCGCGGGTGAGGACAGATTTGTTGCAACATGATATTCAGGTTGAAGAAATGGGCGGCGAAGTTCTTGCCATTGATGTTTCTGCGACCGAGCGGCTTAATCTCGATAAGCTGGAAGAAGCGATTACGCTTCAGGCCGAATTGCTTGATCTGAAATCCAACCCGAACCGTCCTGCTGAAGGCGTTGTGGTTGAAGCAAAAATGGAGCAAGGCCGGGGTACAGTTGCGACCGTCTTGGTGCAGCGCGGGACCTTGCGGGTCGGTGATATTCTTGTAGCGGGTAAAGAAACCGGACGTGTACGTGCGATGAGCGATGCCTTGGGCAACCAAGTGGCCGAAGCAGGGCCAGCGGTTCCTGTCGAGGTTCTGGGCCTTAATGGTACGCCAGCCGCCGGTGATGAAGTGGCCGCGGTTGACAATGAAAGTCGCGCCCGCGAAGTCGCAGAATTCCGCCAGCGCCGTGACAAAAAAGCGCGCGCTGCCGCCGGTGCTCGGGGTTCTCTTGAGCAGATGTTTGAAAAGATCAAAGAAGGCGAGGCTGAAACCCTGCCAGTGGTCATCAAAGGAGATGTCCACGGATCTGTTGAAGCGATTAACGGCACGCTGAATGGCTTGGCAACGGATGAAGTCAAAGTGCACATCCTGCACTCTGCTGTCGGTGGTATTAATGAGTCTGACGTCACTTTGGCGCGCGCCTCTGGCGCTGCGATCCTCGGCTTTAACGTCCGTGCGAATCCGCAAGCGCGCGATTTGGCAAAGCGGGATGGAGTTGAAATTCGTTACTATTCCATCATCTATAATTTGATCGATGACTTGAAGCAGGTTCTCTCAGGCATGCTTTCACCAGAGGTGAAAGAGACTTTCCTTGGCAATGCCAGAATCAAAGAAGTCTTCAATGTCTCAAAAGTTGGCAAGGTTGCCGGCTGTGAAGTTGTTGAGGGCATGGTTAAGCGCGGTGCTCAGGTTCGATTGATCAGAGATGACGTTGTTATTCACGAAGGAGAACTGAGCCAGCTGAAACGCCACAAAGATGATGCCAAAGAAGTTAAAGAGGGCGTTGAGTGCGGTATGGCGTTTGCAAACTATCAAGACTTGCAGGCTGGTGACATCATTGAGTGTTTTGATGTCGAAGAGATCGCTCGCCAGTTATAGAAACCGGCGGCTTAGCGAAGACAGAGGCAGTTATGGTCAGACGGGAAGCGAAAGCACCCAGCCAGCGGCAGTTGCGCGTCGGTGAAGAAATCCGTCATGCATTGGCGTGGGCCCTGGAGCGTGGCGAAGTTCGGGACCCGGCTGTGATAGGGGTACCGATTACGGTGACCGAGGTGCGCATTAGCCCCGATTTAAAAAATGCGACGGCTTTCATTGTACCTTTGGGCGGTGGTGACGAAGAGACTGTTCAGGCCATTGTTGACGGTTTGAACAGGGCGTCCGCCTTTCTAAGGCGTATGGTCATATCGCAGGTTCAATTACGCGCCGTACCGCGGCTGAATTTTATCCCTGATGTCTCCTTTGACCAGGCGTCAGAAATTGACGCGTTGCTCAGAACACAGAACGTCGCACGTGATTTGTTGCCCGATGATTGGGATGATGAAGAAATAGACGGGCCCGATGCAACCGACGTGCCTGCGGATAAAAATGGCGCGTAAGCGGCGTGGGCAGCCGGTGCATGGCTGGGTGATCATCGACAAACCATTAGAAATGAGTTCGACCAAGGTAGTGGGTCGCGTTCGCTATTTGCTGGATGCGCAAAAGGCCGGGCACGGTGGTACTCTGGACCCTCTGGCCACGGGAATTTTACCGATCGCTCTCGGCGAAGCGACGAAAACGGTTTCCTATGCCATGGATGGCACAAAAGTTTACGAATTTACCGCCAAATGGGGGGTTGCAACCTCAACCGATGATTTGGAAGGTGACGTCATTGCAACATCAGAGCACCGACCCTCTAGGGCCGAGATACAGGATATTTTAGCCACTTTTGAAGGCACGATTGATCAGGTACCGCCGATTTATTCGGCTATAAAAGTCGATGGAAAACGCGCTTATGAGTTGGCTCGAGCCGACCAGGACGTCGAACTGCACGCGCGGACGGTTAAAATTGACCGTCTTGAGCTTGTTGACTGTATCGACCCGGATCATGCGTCATTTCGTGTTACGTGTGGAAAAGGTACTTATATCAGGAGCTTAGCTCGTGATATTGCGAAAGGATTGGGTACAGTTGCGCATGTGACGCGACTGCGCCGAACTCAGGTCGGTCCGTTTTCAGAAAAACATGCGATTTCGCTAGATTCTCTAGAGACGCTGGGGCATAGTGCGCGCGATTCGCAGTCTTTATTAGATATCGAAGCCGTGCTGGACGACATCCCGGCATTGGCATTGACAATCGAACAGGCGCGAAGGCTGAAACACGGACAACCAATTTCATTGGCGGACGTGGAAGATCAATCCTCCCTAAAGGATCAAAATCAGGACACCACGTGTTGTGTACTGTCGGAAGGGAAAATGATCGCTTTGGCCACTTGTACGGAAGGGGATTTAAAACCTCTTCGTGTTTTAAACCGATGAAGATAGGAGTATACGATGTCGATTACCGCTGAGCGCAAGCAAGAGCTAATCAAAGAGTATGCAGTTAAAGATGGCGATACAGGTTCGCCGGAAGTCCAGGTCGCTGTTCTTACCGAACGGATTGTAAACCTGACCGATCACTTGAAAACCCACAAAAAAGATTTCCACTCACGCCGTGGTCTGCTGATGATGGTTGGTCAGCGTCGTCGTTTGCTGGATTATGTTAAGCGTAAAAAGGCTTCACGTTACGAAGACCTGATCAAGCGTTTGGGTTTGCGTCGCTAAATTGGCGACAAAGGGGCGGATTGGAATTGGTCCATTCCGCCAAACCCGACCGGGTTCTGACATTCAATTTAAATTTTTGGAACCGGCGGGAGCCGAATTGGAACAGGGGTTCCGATTTGGATCGAGGCAGGGCAATTGTGCTATGGCCTCGAATGATGAATAGGATATGAAAAATATGTTCAACGAATATAAAAAAGAAATCGATTGGGAGGGCACCAAGCTCACCCTGGAAACGGGCAAAATGGCTCGTCAGGCTGACGGCGCAGTTATCGTGACGCTCGGCGAAACAAAAGTATTCTGTGCTGTTGTCGCGGAAAAGTCCCCAAAGCCGGGCCTCGACTTTTTCCCGCTGACCGTTCACTACGTTGAAAAAGCTTACGCCGCCGGTAAAATTCCAGGCGGTTTTTTTAAGCGCGAAGGCCGTCCAACAGAGAAAGAAACTCTGGTTTCTCGTCTGATTGATCGCCCCATTCGCCCGTTGTTTGTCAGCGGTTTCAAAAACGAAACGCAAGTCATTGCAACCGTACTCTCCCATGACATGGAAAATGATCCAGATATCGTCGCCATGATCGCTGCATCTGCGGCTCTAACCATTTCTGGTGCCCCTTTCCAGGGCCCGATTGGCGCTGCTCGTGTCGGTTACTTCGATGGCGAGTATCGCCTCAACCCGGCCGTAGAAGATATGGCGGATAGTGACCTGAATCTGGTTGTCGCGGGTACGACGCAAGGTGTTTTGATGGTCGAATCAGAAGCACAAGAGCTTTCCGAAGAAGTTATGCTTGGTGCCGTGCGTTTCGGTCATGAGAAGTTCCAGCCGGTAATCGCTGCGATTATTGAAATGGCTGAGAATTGCGCTAAAGAGCCATTTGATCTGGTTCCAGAGCCTGAAGGCAAAGGCGCTTTGGCTGAAAAAGTTAAAGCTGTTGCAGAAGCCGATTTGCGTGCTGCCTATGGCGAAGTTGTCAAACAGGCCCGTACCGAGAAAGTTGGCGCCGCCAAATCCGCAGCGAAAGAAGCACTTGCCGCAGACGATAGTGTTGATCAGGAGTTGTTTGGAGAAATTGGTGGCGATTTGCTCAAAAACCTTGAGAAAGACATCGTTCGCCAGGATATCCTAAAGACGTCGAAGCGTATCGATGGCCGTGCACTTGATACGGTCCGTGCAATCGATTGTCAGGTCGGTATTCTGCCCCGTGCGCATGGTTCCGCGCTGTTCACACGCGGTGAAACACAAGCCTTGGTCGTGACCACTCTGGGTACCGGTCAAGACGAGCAGATCATTGATGATCTCGATGGCGATCGTCGTGAGAACTTCCTGCTTCATTACAACTTCCCTCCCTATTCAGTTGGTGAAGCCGGCCGCTTTGGTTTTACGGGCCGCCGTGAAGTCGGTCATGGTAAACTGGCCTGGCGTGCTGTTCATCCGTTGCTTCCGGCGAAAGATGACTTCCCATACACAATGCGTGTGGTCTCCGAGATTACAGAATCAAACGGCTCGTCTTCCATGGCGTCTGTTTGTGGTGCGTCATTGGCTCTTATGGATGCCGGTGTTCCCATGAAAGCGCCTGTGGCCGGTATTGCGATGGGTCTGATTAAAGAAGGCGACGACTTTGCCGTCCTTTCTGATATCCTGGGCGACGAAGATCACTTAGGCGATATGGACTTTAAGGTTGCGGGTACCAAAGATGGTATTACGTCGCTTCAGATGGATATTAAGATCACATCTATCACCGAAGAAATCATGACGATTGCTTTGGACCAAGCAAAGGGTGGCCGCGTCCATATTTTGGACGAAATGGCGAAAGCTTTGACGAACGCTCGTGACGGCGTTAGCGCCAATGCACCGCGCATTACGTTGATTACCGTCAAGAAAGACAAAATTCGCGACATTATCGGCCCAGGCGGCAAGATGATCCGTGAAATTTGCGAGCAAACAGGTGCCAAGATCGACATCGATGACGATGGTACGGTTAAAGTTGCTGCCGTTGATGAAGAAGCCGGTACCGCTGCGATCAATTGGATCAAGTCAATTACCGATGATCCGGAAGTCGGCATGATCTACACAGGTAAAGTTGTGAAGACAGTCGATTTTGGAGCCTTTGTTAATTTCATGGGCGCTAAAGACGGCTTGGTTCATATTTCTGAACTGGCCCCTCAGCGCGTTGAAAAAACCACTGACATTGTCAATGAAGGCGATGAAGTTAAGGTCAAGCTGATCGGGATCGATGACCGTGGCAAGATCAAGTTGTCACTTAAGGCCGTTGACCAGGAAACGGGTCAAGAAATCAAAAAAGGCGACTAAGCCGCACATTTGATTTGCGAACTTTAAAGAAGGCGATCGTTCAGGCGGTCGCCTTTTTTTATTGTTTACGTATAAGTAACCTACGCTGTCTTTCTGCATTTTCTTATTTTTGCAACCAAAGCAAAACATTCCTCTCACATAGGCGACACATTACTGAAACTCCGGCATGGCAAAAAGGCAGGGTCCTGTTTTGTCATAAAGGAATTTTATTTTGCAGCCTCAACACTACAATAATCTGGAAGTCCGCTTGGCGGAAACCCCCTTGGAAATCGATGCCGCTCAGGCTCTGAGATATCGAATTTTCTATGATGAAATGGGGGCAACGCCCACACCACGCTGTAAACAGCTTCAGCGTGATGTCGATCCCTACGACGAGATTTGCGATCATATGCTTGTCATTGATCTTGAGAAATCAGATGACGCGCACCCTTGCGTTGTCGGGACGTACAGATTGCTAAGAAGCTCGATTGCAGAAGCCTCTGCCGGTTTTTATTCTGAAGCTGAATTTGATCTCAAGGATTTACTTGCCTGTCCAGGCGAACTGATGGAACTGGGCCGCTCCTGTATTGATTCTGCCTACCGGCGTCGCGGCGCCATGCAACTTTTGTGGCGGGGCATTGCTGACTATATAAAAAAACATAAGGTAGAAATAATGTTCGGTTGCGGAAGTATCCACGGAACCGACCTGGAAGAGGCCAAACGGGTTCTCGCCTACCTACACCATAATCATTTGGCCCCGTCCCACCTGCGCCCCGTGGCCCTGGAACACCGTTACGTTCATATGGAAACCCTGAGCAAAGATATGATCGATAGCAAACAGGTGCAGAGCGAACTGCCTCCACTGCTAAAGGGCTATCTGCGTTTAGGTGGCTATGTTGGCCAGGGGGCTGTCGTTGATCAGCAGTTTAATACCATCGACGTTTGCATTGTTGTTGAGACGGAAAAAGTAACCGGAAAATATACCAAACACTTTATAAAACCGAACCTGGAAAGTTCATTGACCATCCACGGGTCTGCAAACATTTGATTGCTTTTCATACTCGCGCGGCATTGCGCCTGTCGGCTTTTTTGGGGGTGACATTTGTTTTGTTACCTTTTTACCTGCTTGCCTTTTTCATGGGGCGTCGCCCCCGACGTTTGTTTTCATATTTGTTTTTCAAATGCTCCGTGGATCTTGCCGGACTGAGAGTGCGGACAGAAGGTGTGCGTCTATCGAAAGGTGGTTCCCTATTCGTTGCCAATCATGTTTCTTATCTTGATGTGATTGTTATGGCCTCGTTGATTGATGGAATCTTTGTCGCCAAATCGGAGGTGCAGGGGTGGCCATTGTTCGGCTTTCTGGCACGTATCAGCCAAACGATTTTTGTCAGCCGTAAGGCCGCAAAAATTTCCAGGGAAAAAAAGGTTTTATCAAAAAGATTACAGGCTGGAGATTCGATAATCCTGTTCCCTGAAGGCTCGAGCAGTTGTGGTACGGGGGTTTTGCCATTCCGGCCCGGACTGTTATCGGCGGTTCAGGTGAACACCAACCAACCTGTTGAAATCCAGCCGGTTACGTTGGCCTATGGACCTAAGTTTGGGGAGCAGACAGCTTGCGATCAATCAAATCGCGATCGTTATGCGTGGTATGGTGATATGGAGCTCTTGCCACATTTGTGGCAAGTATTTGGTTCATCCGAGGGTATGGATATTCTTTTGGTGTTTCACCCGCCGGCGTTAGCAACATCGTTTTCGGACGCGCGAGCATGCGCCAAATGGGCCGAAGTTCGTGTTCGTGATGGTTTGAGAAAACATCTATCAGATATCAGTGCCGGCTCAGGCGAGGAGCCGAAACTGGTTATGTACGAGAAATGTCTGCACCTGGTTCCCTAGCCTCTGTTTTCGATTCCAAATAATCATTGATATTAAATTCGTGCAAATAAGAGCGGAAGATGTTTGTGCTGGCTTGCCAGGATTTGCCTTCTGCAAATCTACGGCAATCGTCCCGGTCAAGCGTCAGGGCTCGAGCAATGGCTATTTTTAAGTCGGGGTCAAGGCATCCAATAGCCGGATCGGTGATCACGTCGCGAGGACCCATGACAGGATAAGCGGCGACGGGCGTCCCACTGGCAAGCGCTTCGAGCATGACCAATCCAAAGGTATCGGTGCGACTTGGAAAAACAAACACATCTGCCGCCCGGTAATAAGAAGCGAGTTCCTTGCCGTGTTTCGCCCCAACAAACAGTACGTCAGGGTATTGTCTTCGCAGTTCCTTAAGCAAGGGTCCATCACCAACAACGACCTTTGTGCCCTCAATATCCAAGTCCAGAAATGCAGAAATATTCTTTTCGACGGCAACCCGCCCCACGGATAACAAGATGGGCCTCTTACCTTCAATTTCAGCTTTTTCTCCTGCGCCAAAAAGAGCCAGGTCAACGCCACGGCCCCAAGGTTGCACGTTCTTGAACCCCCGTTCCGTCAAATTAGATACCACCGTTGGTGTCGGTGCCATGACGACGCTGGAGCGGCCATGGAACCAACGCAAAGCCGGATACACCCAGTTCGCCGGTATTCGAAAACGCGCTTCGATATATTCAGGGAACCGGGTATGAAAAGCGGATGTAAACGGAAGGCCTCGTTTGATGCACATCCGCCGGGCGGCTAAACCCAGTGGCCCTTCGGTTGCGATATGAATTGCACAGGGCATAAAACGCTTCAAGGCACGCTCAATGGAACTGGGTCCAGCGAAAGCAAGTCGTATCTCTGGATAGGTGGGGCAAGGGATGGAGTTAAAGGCCTCCGGAGTGACCATCATTACTTCGTCACCCATAGCCTTGAGATGGGACTGCATCGCAGTCAGGGTTCTGACAACGCCGTTTATTTGCGGATACCAAGCATCCGTAATGATCATTATGCGCATGCGATTTCCAAGGTCGACTGCTTCGCACGTGTTGCGCTATGCGCGGTCCAGTCGATGAGTTCAAGCTGACCATCGTGATGCTCCACAAGGGCTGTGCAACTTTCGACCCAATCTCCATCATTGCAATAAAGGATACCGTTTATATCGCGCATTTCAGCGTGGTGGATGTGCCCGCAAACAACGCCATCGACATTTTCGGCTTGAGCGGCTTTGGCAATCGCCGTTTCAAACTCCACGATATACTTAACCGCGTTTTTTACCTTCAGTTTCAAATAGGCGGAGAGTGACCAATAGGGTTTTCCCATTCGTTTGCGTATGGCGTTATACCAACTATTGATGATTAAAAGCATCGTGTAAGCCCCGTCGCCAAGGACGGCAAGCCACTTGGCATACCGCACCACGATATCAAACTCATCGCCATGAATGACCAGCAATCGTTTGCCGTCGGCTGTTTCATGGACAACTTTCTCCAGGACCTCGACGCCACCAAAATGCTGATCAACGTAATCACGGGCAAATTCATCATGGTTACCGGGGATGAAAATGACACGCGTGCCTTTTCTGGCTTTCCGGAGAATCTTTTGAACAACGTCATTATGTTCCTGAGGCCAGTACCAGGATTTCTTCAAGCGCCAACCGTCAATGATGTCACCCACCAGATAAAGAGTTTCACACTCATTTACTTTTAAAAAATCCAGAAGTTTGTCTGCCTGGCATCCGCGTGAACCGAGATGAATATCTGATATCCAGATCGTCCGATACGTCATCGTGCCGGAATCCATTTTCATTTTGTGCCCCTTTCCCAGAAAGGAAGTCATTAAAAACACATAGTCATTAGCACAAAAAATTTCGCCGCAATGTTAAACTAATACGACATGGGAATGTTTCATCTGAACTCAACATTACTGCAAAGAATACGACACAAAAATAGCGGATAAATGCTAAATTCACGGCTCTCAATTCTGGTTCTGAACATTGAGCGCTGTCATTGAGAAGGTTCTGTGCATTGCGACTGAAGAGATATCATCATAGCCATTGTAACGTTCGTTAGAGGGGAAGAATTGTGGGCTGGCTATTAACCATATGGCTATCGCTTCCACTCGTCGCCAGTGATGTGGAAATCAAAATGTGGTTCTCCAGAAAATCGTATTGCACCTTTGCAAAGGAAAAATTTATGGAGAACCCGATCGTGCATCGCGTTGAAGGCACGGACGCCTCGGAGGCCACCATGAACCATATCGAGTGCCGAGAATTGACGAAAGGCGAAGCCAGTTTGATTCCTGAACACATGCGCTAGGTCCATAGAGTTTAATGACACGCGGATACCGCCGTTCGACTTGGGCAGGGTTAAAGCGTCTGTTTCAGTATCGGTTGATTATCCCGATGAAACGAAACAGCCGTCGCCCTACATACACAGCGCGAGGAATTGCCGTTGGTTTGTTTTGGGCGTTCACGCCGTTGATCCCTATTCAGAGCTATTTACTCATTTTGACCTGGATTGTTGCGAGGCGATTTCCACGCCTGAACTTTAATTTGATTGTGGCTCTGGCATGGATATGGGTCACCAATATTTTTACCGTACTGCCCGTTTACTTCGCTTTTTACCTGACCGGACTGTTGATGTTAGGGCAATGGAGTCAAATGACCGGTTATGCGGAATTCACGGCGCATTGGTCCGGCGTCATCGAAACAAACATAGGTATCTGGGCGACGGTTCAATCCCTTTCCCTGATGGTCTTAAACGAACAGGGCCTTGTCCTGGCAGTCGGCTGCCTTCCGTATGCCCTTGGCAGCGCTTGGTTCGGCTATATAATGGCCCTGCGGTTTATGAGAAAATTCAGCTCTTTTGATTCTTCCATATCCATTAAAAACCAGCCACTTAGAAAATAGCATTTGCAATGAGGTTTTAATAAAAATGACAACACGCATACTTGTCATTCATAATCCTGTAGCGGGACGCCGTCGCCAAAAACGAGTACGGGAACTTATACAGCTTCTTGAAGCGCGTTATTTTGAGGTTCAACAAAAACCTACAGCCAAGTCAGGTGATGCACGTCGTGCAGCGTTTGAAGCTGATGGAGTTGATTACATCATTGCTGCTGGTGGTGATGGTACGGTGAACGAAGTTGTGGACGGGCTCTGTGCACGGGAATCAGAAACCGCACTTCCAGTTGTTGGCTTCTTGCCGATGGGAACTGCAAATGTTCTGGCATTAGAGTTGTCTTTACCAAAATCCCCAGTGGGATTGGTACAGCTTATCGAAAAAGGAAAAACAATTTCCTTACGACCCGGTGTCGCCAATAATAGGCGGTTTGTCTTGATGGTGAGTGCCGGCCTTGATGCCCGTGCGATTTCCTGCGTAAACCTGAGAACAAAGAAATGGATCGGCGGAGCTGCCTACGTGTTTGCCGCGTTAAAGGCGATCGCAATGCCAACACCGCCTTTGCACGTGACAATTGATGGCAAAGAATTCAAAGCCGACACCATCATCATCGCCCGCGCACGCTGTTATGGCGGACCGTTTCAATTGACGGCAAAGGCCGGGTTAACGACGTCTCATCTTAGTGTTGTCATGTTGAAATCAAACGGGTTTTTATCGGTTCTCAGATATGGCTTCGCGCTGGTTTTGGGCCGTTTGGATCGTCTGGCCGATGTTGATGTTCGAACTGGGAGCGAGGTCAGTGTTGTTGGCCCGAAGGAAGAGCCGGTTCAAATGGATGGTGATCTCGTAACCCACTTGCCCTTATCGGCGTCTCTGGAAAAACGAGTAGTTTCTTTTCTTGTTCCATGAGTTTGAGGTTTCTTCGAATGGGAAGGTTGTGCGGAGGCGTTGGCTGGCACCTCCGCACTTAAACGATTAGCCGTAGCGGTAAGGACGGCCCGCTTTTTCCATGGTTGCGTTATATTCTTTAAATATTTGTATGACCTTGGCTTTGGTTTCGGACTCTGCTGCAATCTCATCCCAGAACTTGAGAGCCGCTGTCTCTACTGTTGCCCATTCTTCATCAGGAATGGAGGTCAACTTCATTTTTGGACCCTGCGTCCGTAGCTGGGCTTCACCACCCCAATACCACCACTGACGATAATAATGGGAACTATCCATGGTTAGTTTCAACAGCTCCTTTAGATGGTCAGGCAGTTCTTGATAGCGGTCCATGTTTGCAAAGAACGAACCGGCCCAAGCACCAGAAATATTGTTGGTCAGGAAATAATTTGTAACGTCAGCCCAGCCAACGGTGTAGTCTTCGGTAATGCCGGACCAAGCAATCCCGTCAAGTTCGCCAGTTTGAACCGCGACTTCAATGTCTTCCCATGGCAGGGTTACGGGGACGACACCGAACTGGCTCATAAAGCGACCGGCTGTTGGGAACGTGAAAACCCGTTTGCCCTTCAAGTCATCAAGGCTATTGATTGGGTCTTTCGTCGCAAAATGGCACGGGTCCCAAGCTCCTGCAGACAGGTGCTTGACGCCAACTTTTGAGTATTCCTGATCCCAGATTTCGTTCAAGCCGTACTGGTTGAACAGCACCGGTACATCCAGAGAGTAGCGGCTGGCAAATGGGAAGTAACCGCCAAATACCGTTACCTCGGTTGGCGATGCCATACTATCATCATCGGATTGAACGGCGTCGATGGTGCCGTTTTGCATGGCCCGGAACAATTCGCCTGTTGGAACCAGCTGATCGGCGAAGAACAGTTCAATTTCCATTTCGTCTTTTGCAATTTTGTTGAAACTGTCAATCGCCGGCTTGATGACGTGTTCCGCCAAGGCCGGTCCGGCGTAGGTTTGCATCCGCCATTTGATTTTTGACTGAGCGTGAACAGCGGGGGCTGCAAGGGTCGAGGCCCCGGCAATTCCGGCTGCACCGGCTGTTGTTAAAAACTTCCGTCTTGTTGTCATCGTCTTCTCCTTTGGTTGGTTTTCCCTGTTAATAAAAATACTGTCTTTTTTATCCGTCCTGAATTTCTACTTGCCGTAAACATAGTTGGGGAGCCACAAAGCGATTTCCGGAAAGGCCATAATCAACCCGAGTGCCAACAGCATGACGCAGACAAACGGAAATATGGATCCATAGATATCGCGTAAGGTAATTTCAGGTGGCGCCATGGCGCGCATCAAAAATAGATTGTATCCGAAGGGCGGTGTCATATAGGCAATCTGTGTTGTGATCGTATAAAGGACGCCGTACCAGACCAAATCAAACCCGAGTGCGTGAACCAGTGGAACATAGAGCGGTGCGACAATGACCAGCATGGCTGTGTCATCCAGAAAAGTTCCCATTAGCAAAAAGGACAGTTGCATCAGCACCAGGATCATCCACGGATCAAGACCCAACTGTTCCGTAAACAAATGATCGATCGCCTTGACCGCACCAAGCCCGTCGAACACGGCTCCAAAACAAAGGGCTGCCAAAATGATCCACATGAACATGCAGGAGATCGCAAGGGTCTGGCGAACACAGGTTTCCAATACGGTCTTGGTCATACGCCCTTTTAAAACAGCGGCCAAAAACGCGGTCATCGCGCCAATGGCTGAACTTTCAACAAGGCTGGTCCAGCCATTGACAAATGGAACCATCATGGCTGCAAAGATCGCAATGGGCAGGATACCCGCCTGTAATAAGCGAAGCTTTTCAGCCAGTGGGATGTTGCGCTCATCCTCAGGCAGCGCCGGCCCTAATTCCGGCTGCATCCGACAGCGTATATAAATATAGAGAATGAACATCGCAGCCATGATCAGGCCGGGAACAACGCCGGCGAGCCATAGCTGGCCGACCGGCTGCCGCGCGATCATTGCATAAAGAACAAGAACAACCGACGGCGGCACCAGAATCCCCAGGGAAGACCCCGCCTGCACCACCCCTGTGACCATTCTTTTGTCGTAACCTCGCCGCAACAATTCGGGCAACGCAATGGTCGCACCAATAGCCATTCCGGCAACGGATAATCCGTTCATGGCTGAGACCAGAACCATTAATCCAATGGTGCCGATTGCCAGACCACCGCGAACCGGCCCCATCCAGACATGAAACATTTTGTAAAGGTCATCAGCAATCTTCGATTCCGATAAGATATAGCCCATAAAAATGAACATCGGCAGCGTTAAAAGCGGATACCATTTCATCAATTTCATTGCTGAAGAGAACGGGATGTTAAAACCGCCGGTTCCCCATAGGGTCATCGCTGCAATCGCCCCGACGGCACCGATCGCACCGAATACCCGTTGACCGGTCATCAGCATCAGCATCATCGATGAAAACATTAGGATGGCGATAAATTCATAGGGCATCAGAGTTTCAACCCCTTGAGTTTGGCGATGTCCTTGATCAATTCTGAAATGGACTGCAACAGCATTAGAAAAATCCCAATGCACATGATTACTTTGATCGGCCACATATAGGGTCGCCAGGCGGTTGGGCTACGCTCATTGTACTTAAACGAATAGGTGGTGCTATCGATGCCGCCATAGAGCAGGACACCTAGATAAAAAATGAGAAACAGAACGGTGATGGCATCAATGGACGCTTTCTTCTTGTCGGACCATCTTCCATAGAACAGGTCCATCCGCACATTCGCGCCCAATTGAATGGAGTAGGGACCGCCCAAAATATAATAGGCGACCATAGCAAATTGGGCGATTTCAAGTGTCCATAAGGACGGCAGAAAAAATGTTTTGGAAATTGAGGACCACAACAGAATCGCTACCATAACGAAAATACCGTACATCATGATGCGGCCCAACCGATAGTTCAGGCCATCAACAACCCGGACATAGGTTTTAATGATATTGGGCATGAAGGTCTCCAGACATCGGCTGAGGCAAGATCATTTTCGCGGCCTCACTCAATGCGCGGGCAAGAGCTGATGCAATCGTGCGCTGGTCACGTTGTGTGCGAATGAGATCATTTCTAATTTCGATCATCACATTGGCAAGATTGTTTTTAACGCCATGTGTTCTGATCGTATGGGTAACGCCGTCACTTGCCTTATAGGGACGGTTCCGTCTGGCGCGTTTGCCAGCGATCGTCCCCAGGCTAAGCAGTGCATCTGCCAAACGGCAATCTTCGTCATGGATAACGCCAACTTCAACATCGCGAACCTGATCATTATAGATGGGTGTAAAGCTATGGATGGTGACCAAAATTTTCGAACCGTCCTCGATGCAACCGGCAACGACATTACAAAAAGGTTGGTAGTAGGTTTGCACACGGTTTTCGATGTCCGCCGGTTTTAAGAAGCGATTACCCGGTATTTCAGTTTTTTCGCTTCGCTCAGGTATCGCATCAGCCCTGTCCGGCGAACGGTTGCAGTCGTAAACCAGGCGCGATACCCGACTGAAAATATACGGTGCATCAAGGGCGCGGCTTAAATATTCGCAAACCTCATGAGCGCCTGGGTCCCAGGCAATATGGCTATCGATTTCCGTTTCCGATAAGCCTAACCCGTTCAAAGTGTCAGGTATGTGATTGGAGGCATGCTCACAAACCAAAAGGAACGGCGACGCTCCGTTTGGGTTCATAAGTTCTACGGGCGATATGCGTGCTGCAGAACCAGAGAAAGGGTTTGTGTTTCTAGTCACTTGTTGCCCCCATCAGTCGATGATTCTTTAATCTGACCGAATCGTCAACCGTTTATTGAAAAATTTTCTTCACCTCTTGTTGATATGTTGATATACCCATCAAATGGGAGAATTGGTTTGTCTTCAGATACCGAGACCATAGAAGAACGCCTGCATCGCTTTTTTGATGTCCTGACACGGGCCGAACGGCAATTGGCGGACTCGCTGCTTGAAAACTATCCCGTTTCCGGATTGGGGACCATCACGACGGTGGCAGAAAATGCTCGTGTCTCAACGCCGACCGTGGCGCGCATGGTGCAAAAAATTGGTTACACGGGGTTTCCTGAATTTCAGGCGAAGCTCCGGCTGGAGCTGGATGCAAAAATTTCCAATCCGATTACCAAGCACGATATTTGGGCCGAGAAAGCACCTGAGGCGCATATTTTAAACCGCTTTACGGATGCGGTTTTGGGAAATATTCGGCAATCTCTCGCGCAAATTGAAACAGAGACGTTTGACCTGAGCTGCCAGCTCCTTGCCGACCGTGAACGAGCCGTGCATATCGTTGGTGGCCGGATAACACGCGCCATAGCGGACTATTTCTTCCTTCACATGCAAGTTATCCGCAAAGGTGTTACCCACATTCAATCCAACTCAAACACTTGGCCACACTACCTCCTTGATGTGAATGAAGGCGATGTCCTCGTTATTTTTGACCTGCGCCGCTACGAAAACAGTACGTTGAAGTTAGCAGAAATGGCATCCAAGCGCGGGGCCAAAATCATCTTGTTTACGGATCAATGGCGTTCACCCGTCAGTAAATATGCGGATCATTGTTTCTGTAGTCGGACCGCCGTCCCTTCGGCATGGGACAGTTCGGTCGTCACGCTGCTGATGTTAGAGACGATTATTGCCAAAGTGCAAGAGGGCACATGGCCGGACACACGGGCACGGATGGAAGCCCTTGAAGATATGTTTGATCAAACCCGCATGTTTCGGAAGTTTACGTGATCGCAAGGATCAAACGAAAATCAGATTGGGTATGCGGGCGTTATTTAAGTTCTTCGCCCCGATAAACGCCCCAGACGTCGACCCGCCGCAACCAGCCATTGAGACCGCTCACCTCAACCTTACACCAGCTTGATGAGCCCTCGCATTCGAGGAATTGTCCAATGACACCGGGCTCAACTTTAGCTTTCGGTGCGCTTTGGCTGTCGGGAGAATTACGAATGGTTCGCTCGGCCCCGATCACGACAAAGTTTCTTTTTCCACTGAGCATTGACTGATGAATCCAGCCCTGTGTTCCTTGCCAGTCCCGCACTTTTCTCCAGGTTCCATATTCGGCGATAATTTCCGCCGGTAAGCCTTGGCGCCTATAAACCCACTCAACAGGATACTGTACGCCCGGTCCGGCCCGCATGTTCACCTCGTCGGCCCGGAAGGTGACAAATCGCGGCAATGGAAGGCCGGAACTGCGGTTCTGCGCAAAAGCATTCATAGCTGGCAAGAGGACGCCACCGGTCAAAATGGCCAAGAGTACAAGCCGAGCCAAAAGCGGTTGGGACTTCATATAGCAATAACTTTCTGTCTATCAATTACGTCAAGACTAAGCCCATGACGTGGAATTTCCGTTATCATAGATGCTTTGCGTTGACAGACCGTTAACGCGATAAAAAGGGCAGTAGATGAACCAGAACCTGTTCGGCCTGTTCTTGCTGGACCCAGTGACCCGCGCCATCAATCAAATGAGCCCCTTGCATCTGGGTGCAGGTTTGCGATTGCATTTGCTCATAGTCTCCGGGTTTTTGATAGACGCCCCAGTCCTGCGCGCCGGCAATAAAGAGCGACGGCTGGTCAATTGTTTTGCCCGAGAATACTTTTAAATCCGTGGCATTCAGGCCGCTGGTCACGCACCGATACCACTGGAACCCCCCTTGAAAACCGGTCTTTGCATACATCTGGCTATAGATCTGCAATTCGTCGTCTGGCAACCAGGAATTTGCAGAAACTTCCTGGTCAGTGGGCATTTCTGCAGCCACCGTTTCGGCCATGCCGGCATCCAGGTCCATTATATAATAGGTCGGCATTTCGGCTGCCGCTTCAGCTGTCCAGCCGGAAAGCCGATAGGGCCGGTTTTCAGCCCAATCGGCGCTTTTATGATGATAGTAGGCGCGCATAAAATTATGGATGCCTTGTGATGCAAATTGCATGTTGGCATTGGCTTCAGGGGTCGAATAATACCACTGATAATGTTTGCGCGGTCGTTGCAGGTTCGCCAGCCCTTTATGGATATCGGGTGCTGGTGACGTGTCGGACCCAAATAAAAGGGAGGATGATCCGGCGAACGGGGCACTCATCAAGACAACCGACTTGAATACGTCTGGCCGAATAAGGGCGCAATAGGCAGCAACGGGAGAGCCGAAATCATGACCAATGACGGAATGGACCTCAGGAATCCCAAGTTTTGCCAATAAACCAAGCACGTCAGTTACGAGATTGACGAAGCGAAACGGAGCGAGATCGCCGTCATAGTCATCGCTCCAGCCCGTCGTCAGCCCATACCCTCTCTGGTCGGGTGCGATGACATGGTAACCGGCTGCGGCTAACGGCCCCATGATCTTTCGCCAGCTGAATGCCAATTCGGGAAATCCGTGCAAGAGAAGAAGTGCCGGGCGCCCACCCGTTTCATATCCGGCTTCGAGAAAGTGCATTTGCAAACCATTCCCGTTATCAAGGAACCGAGACCGGACGCCTTTTGGTAGCGATTTTTCGATGAGATGTTGTTCCATGATGTCCCCCTCCTGTGTTGATCCCTGCTATTATGATCAAGCCCAAGCCCCATGAACACCGTTTTAAGAATGTGTTCTTACAGATGCAATTTTCAGACATACTGGACATGGCCTTAATGGGTTGCTATGGCGAATGGATACAAGCGTAGTTCGAAAGGTAAACGCATGCCAAATGCCAAACCCCGCGTGGTGATTACTCGTAAACTCCCCGATTCCATCGAAACACGTATGATGGAACTTTTTGACGTCGAGTTGAACCTAGACGACACCCCCTTTTCGAAAGCCCAGATGATTGAAGCCGTAAAAAAGGCGGATGTTCTTGTACCCACCCTGACGGACGACATTGATGCAGGCATACTGGCTCAGGCGGGCGAGAACCTTAAGCTTATTGCTAACTATGGCGCTGGCGTCGACCACATTGATTTGGCGACGGCCCGGCAGCGGGGCATTCTGGTCACGAATACGCCGGACGTTCTGACCGAAGATACTGCAGACATGACCATGGCTTTAATTCTCGCTGTGCCACGGCGTTTGTCAGAAGGGGAGCGCAATCTAAGGGCCGGAAAGTGGACAGGCTGGGCACCGACCTGGATGCAGGGTCACCGCATTTATGGCAAGCGTTTGGGCATTATCGGAATGGGCCGAATTGGACAGGCGGTCGCTCGCCGCGCCAAAGGGTTTGGGTTGTCTATCCATTATCATAATCGCAAAAGGCTGCATGAGGATATTGAAGATAATCTTGAGGCGACTTATTGGGAAAGCCTTGATCAGATGCTGGCGCGCATGGACTTCATTTCTGTTAATTGCCCCCATACGCCTGCGACCTATCACCTGTTATCAGCACGTCGGCTAAAGCTGTTGCAGCCGCATGCTGTGCTGGTTAACACCGCGCGCGGGGAGGTCATTGATGAGAACGCGCTGACACGGATGCTGGGCGCTGGTGCTATCGCCGGGGCGGGACTGGATGTCTTCGAAAACGAACCGGCAATTAACCCGAAATTGCTGGCAATGGAAAACGTTGTTCTATTGCCGCATATGGGGTCTGCGACATTTGAAGCCAGAATTGATATGGGTGAGAAGGTTCTGGTTAACATTAAAACCTTTAGCGATGGGCACACACCGCCAGATCGTGTTATAAGCGGAAGTTTCTAGGATATTTAAGAAGCGGGGGAAATGATGGACGATCAAAATCCGGTACAGGGTCGCTACGGTCTTGATCTTGATCTTCCAGATGACATTCCGGCCTCCGTTCGCGCGTTATTGCAGCGGCGTGTTATTCGCAAATTTACCTCCGATCCCATTTCTGATAAGACGATGTCTTTGCTTCTGAGTGCCGCCCAGTCGGCACCCACGAAATCTAATTTACAGCAATATTCTATCCTTATTATTCGAGATGTTTCGATTAGAGATCGAGTTGCGGACCTTGTTCCGTCGATGCCCTGGATGAAAACAGCTCCGGTTATTGCCGTTTTTTTAGGTGACGTCAGACGTATTCGGCGATTGGCGGAACTGCGCGGCCACGCCTACCAGAATAATAACGCCGATACTTTTATGAATGCCGCCGTTGACGCAGCGCTCGCTATGCAGTGCTTTATTACCGCAGCTGATCACATGGGGCTTGGGACCTGCCCTATCAGTTATGTCCGGAACCGGATTGATGATCTTGCAGAAATATTGGCATTGCCGAAGGGGGTTTTCCCCATAGCAGGGCTATGCGTCGGTTATCCCGATGACGCGGGTTATGTCTCTATGCGGTTACCGCAAAAAATTGTGGTTCATCAGGATCAATATGACGATCGTGATTTGGAAGTAGATATCGAAGACTACGATGACCGCGCCCACGAACGTTTCGCCTTGTCACCTGCCAAGCAGCGCCATACGGATAAATATGGTGTATTGGAAAAATGTACGTGGTCAGAGAACGTTTCGCGCCAGCTGTCGCTTCCAGAGCGAGAGGGGTTTGCTGCTTTTTTGAAGCGCCAGGGAATTGATCTCGATTAAGGCTCACGCCAAACGTAAGCCCGTTTCTATATATAAATGATAGAGCCGTCTTTGGAGGCGTCGTTCAGAAATGTAACGACGCCCGATATCTCGATTTCAATATCCTGCCGCAGTGCCTGACGCTCAAAGCCTTTTGCTCGCAGCCCCATTTCGCAAACCATGAACCGAACACCGAAAGCGGAACAGGCTTCCAGGAGTTCTTCAAAACATCCGACACCGTTTTCTTTATAGAACCGATCGCGCTGGGCGCCCGTTCCCGGTTCATCTGACAGCGGCATGTCACGCCAGGACTTGACCTCTGCCTGTTGGCTATCCATCAAAGCCTGACAGGCACCCATAGTGAAAAACAGGGTTGCCTGTTTACCGATGGCAGCGGCTGCAGACGCCATGACCAGCGCATAATGAACCTTGTCGAAATGAGGGTCGGAAACAACAAGAGACAGTTTGTCCGGTGACGACTTAGTGCTCATGAACTGATAAATCCGTGTGAGTCGGCGCATCGCCGCAAACCGGGCATCCCGGATCTCTTTTGACTTTTATTTTACGGAATGAGGAACCCAGCCCGTCGCAGATTAAAAGTGAGCCAGACAAGCTTTCGCCTATGCCCATCAGTTCTTTCAATATTTCGGACGCCTGCATGGAACCAATCATGCCACAAAGTGCGCCCAGAACCCCGGCTTGTGCGCACGACGGAACCTGCCCTTCCGGTGGTGGTTCACGAAAAATACAACGATAACAGGGACCGGCGTTCCCGGATGCATCATGAACATGCGGCTTGAACGTTGCGACCTGCCCATCAAATCTCAAAATGGCGCCAGAGACCAATGTCTTTTTGGCAAAGAAACAGGCATCATTTACCAGGAACCGGGTCGCAAAATTATCGCTGCCATCGGCTACCAGATCATATTGCTCTATTAGTTCCATGGCATTGGCGACGGTAAAGCGTGTTTTATGAGGAACCAGCTTAACATCGGGATTGATGTCTTTGACGGACTCTGCAGCACTATCGACTTTTAACCGGCCAATATCGCTTGTCGTATGAATGACCTGGCGTTGAAGATTCGACAGATCAACAACGTCGTCATCAACAACTCCGATGGTGCCGACGCCGGCCGCTGCCAGGTACTGGATGAGTGGTGACCCCAATCCACCCGCTCCAATAATCAACACCTTTGACTCCAGAAGTTTCTTCTGTCCATCGCCCCCAACCTCGCGAAGGAGGATATGACGCGCGTATCGGTTGATCTGGTCTTCGCTAAAATCCATTAACCAAGGCCATCAAACAGTGCCGTTGACAGATATCTTTCGGCGAAAGAGGGTAAGATTGCGATAATATTCTTGCCGGCCATTTCAGGTCGTTCGGCGACTTCCAATGCCGCCGACAGTGCCGCACCAGAAGAAATACCGCAAGCGATGCCTTCCAGGCGTGCGACCTTGCGTGACATGGCAAAGGCGGTTTCATTACCAATTTTCAAAACTTCATCGATCAGGTCTGTTTCCAGATTGCCGGGGACAAAACCTGCGCCGATACCCTGGATCTTGTGTGGGCCTGGTGTTCCACCTGACAAGATCGGACTATCTTCCGGCTCAACGGCAATCACTTTGAAATCTGGCTTGTAGGACTTTAAGACCGACGCACAGCCGGTCAGGGTGCCGCCGGTGCCAACGCCACTAATCAGGACATCCGCTTGACCCGCCGTATCCCGCCAAATTTCTTCAGCGGTTGTTTTGCGATGGATTTCAGGGTTCGCCGGGTTGTCAAATTGCTGCAGCATTACCGCACCAGGGATGCTCGCCACGAGCTCACCAGCTTTTTCGATCGCCCCTTTCATGCCCAGTGGCGCCGGTGTCAATTCGATTTCTGCGCCAAGAAGCACCAGCATTTTACGACGCTCGATGGACATGCTTTCCGGCATTGTTAAGATAAGTCGGTAGCCTTTGGCAGCACAGACGAAGGCCAGAGCAATCCCGGTATTACCGGATGTTGGCTCAACGAGTGTGGCGCCGTCTTTAATGCGGCCGTCTTTTTCTGCGGCTTCTATCATCGCCAGGCCAATCCGGTCTTTCACAGAACTCAGCGGATTAAAAAACTCACACTTTGCCAAAACGTTTCCCTTGACCCCTGCATCAGCGGTCAACCGGGACAAACGAACCAACGGTGTCGCCCCAATGGTTTCGATAATATTATCGTAGATATGGCCTCTAAACTCAGAAGGTGTCCGGTCAGTCATGGTGTTCATCCTATATAATGAAATCGAGGTTTTCGCGGCCTTCACTGGTGATGCCAGCTTTGTCGGCCCGCGTGCACAGGTCATCGATCGTCGTTGATCCCAATCGTTCGATAACCACATCTTGAAGTTCGTCCCATAGGGGATAGACAACTTTATGTCCAAGTTCGGATCCGGCGATCTTCTCCGCTTCCTTTTTCCCCGTCTCCATGGTGCGGACAACGGCAACGATATCGGCGACTGAAATTCGACGGCGCTCCTTGGCGAGGCGGTATCCGCCCTTGGGGCCGCGTGTGCCAACCAAAATATCGTGACGCACGAGCTGCTGTAGCGCTTGCTCCAGATAACGACGCGGGATGCCCTGACGCCGCGTGATTTCTCGGCTCTGCACCGGCTCTGCGCCGGCATGATAGGCGATATCCAAAACCGCTTCGATCGCAAAGAGTACTTTTTTTGAAAGCCGTAACATCGCTATTATTTTCCTCCTCCTGTGCCGGTCGATCCAAAGCCGCCCGATCCGCGTTCGGTGTCACTTAGGGTATCCTGTTCTTTCCATAAGGCGACGGTAATGGGCGCAACAACCATTTGCGCAATTCGCATTCCCCGCTCAATGACGAAGTCATCATCTCCGTGATTGATCAAAATGACCCCGATTTCTCCCCGATAATCAGCATCTATGGTTCCTGGTGCATTGAGGCACGTCACGCCATGTTTCAGGGCCAGGCCTGATCGTGGCCGGATTTGTGCTTCGAAACCCGTTGGCAGGGAAATCTTTATGCCCGTGGGGATCAGGGCTCTGGCGCCCGGCCCGAGGATCCGGGTGTCATCGATTGCAGCCATAAGATCGGCTCCTGCGCTTTCCGGCGTAGCATAATCTGGCAGTGGCAAGCTTTCCGCATGGGCTAACCTGACAATTGGAACCGTTACTTGCGTCATGGGGCTACACCAAAAAAATCAACAATCATTTTTCCAAGTCTTTCTCCGACAGCGGCTTTGCTCATTTCCGGCCATTCCTGCGACTCCGTTTCTGTAATGACGTGGACACGATTGGCGTTTCCATTAAAGATGCCGCCCTCGGGTGACACATCATTGGCGACAATCCAGTCACATTTTTTCCGCAGGCGTTTCTCGGTTGCGTTTGAGACGACGTTGTCGGTTTCTGCGGCGAAACCGATAACCAACTTTGGCCGCTGTTCCATCGATTGCGATATCGTTGCCAATATGTCGGGGTTTTCCGTCAACGCCAATTGCGGCGGTTCACTCCCGGACGCTTTCTTTATTTTAGATGTCTCCTGATGTTCAACGCGCCAATCAGAAACGGCAGCAGCACAGACGGCGATATCAGCCGGCAGGGCAGCTTCGCAAGCGGACAGCATTTCGCGCGCCGCTTCGACGTGGACGACATCGACGCCGTTAGGGTCCGGTTCTTGTGTTGGGCCTGTGATCAGGGTTGTCTTGCATCCAAGCGCAGCGAGAGCCCCGGCAATGGCATGCCCCTGTTTGCCGGATGAGCGGTTGCCAATAAACCGAACCGGATCAATGGCTTCATATGTTGGGCCGCTGGTGACGATGGCATGTTTCCCGAGCAAGGGCAGACTGCGGTCAAAAAACCGTGAAACAGCGGCTGTGATTTCAAGCGGCTCACTCATGCGCCCGACGCCATATTCACCGCAAGCCATTGCGCCCTCATCCGGGCCAACTGATAGAACTCCGCGCGATGCCAGGATCGACAGATTTTCTTGTGTTGCAGGATGATCCCACATCCGATGGTTCATTGCCGGGGCAATCAAAACCGGTTTATCACTGGCAAGCAGGGCAGTCGTCGCCAAGTCATCGGCCAGACCTTGGGCCATTTTTGCAATGATATGTGCGGTCGCAGGTGCGATCACAATAAGATCCGACTCCCGCGAGAGACGAATATGGCCCATTTCATTTTCGTCGGTCAGAGAGAATAAGTCCTGAAACACTTTTTCTTCACTCACGGCCTGCAAGGCAAGAGGCGTGACGAACTGGCTGCCGCTTTTTGTCAACAAGCACCGGACCTGTGCGCCCGCTTCGCGTAACCGGCGGACCAGATCAGGGGTTTTGTAGGCGGCAATCCCGCCGGCAACGATCAACAAAATATGTTTATCGTTTAACACAGGTTAATTCCTCACATTTCACGAAAAATTAGTGTTGTTAAGTTAGTTAAGCCTTAACCCTGTTACAAGAGCAGAAATGCGTCGGCGGGCTTAAAAAAACTTTATGGCAACAACCATGGCCACCAAAAACAGGATGATTACCCAAAGTGACGGCAAGATGGTGCGATGGGATGGATCCCCTTTTAAGGCGCGAATAGTATCGGGGTGGAGTTTTATTTGTCCGTCGGCCATCATTTGCGAGCCTTTCTCCAGGCTGTCCATGACGCCGGGCAATCGCTCAGCGGCCCCTGCCAGATTGGTCAAAGTATCTCGAACCCGTGCTTGCGGGCCTAGATTTTCGATCATCCAGGATTCGATCAGGGGTCGCGCCAAAAACCACATGTTTGCTTCCGGGCACAATTCTCTTGCGGTTCCTTCGGCGACTAACATTGTTTTTTGCAACAACAACAACTGTGGCTGTGCTTCCATTTCAAAGGTTTCTGTAATCTGGAAGAGCTGGCCTAAAAGCCGGGCAATCGAAATTTCATTTTGCGGTTTATCGAGGATCGGTTCTGCGATGGAGCGGCAGGCCTGACTAAAAGCGTCGACCGACTTGTGGCGGGGTATCCATCCGGCATCGAAATGAATTTCTGCGGCGCGTCTAAAATCTCTGTTCAGAAAGGCGAGAAGTAACTCGCCGACGCACTTGCGGGTTTTGAGATCCAGTCGGCCCATGATGCCAAAGTCGACAGCAGCTATTTGACCCGCATCCGTAACGAACATATTGCCGGGGTGGACATCGGCGTGAAAAAAACCGTCACGAAACACCTGGCGAAAGGATGCTGCCGAAGCTTTTTCGAGGATTGCGAGAGGTTCATGACCCGCTGCGATGATGGCGTCACGATCATTGAGACTACATCCGGTAACCCAATCGGTTGTCAGGACCCGCGCCGCGGTTAACCCCCAATCGATCTCCGGAACGATAAAGTCTGGGTCGTCCTGGAAGTTTTCACCCAACTCCGCGCCGGCGGCGGCTTCGAACCGCAAATCCATTTCAAGCTCAACCGTATCAGCAATGGTCTCGATTGTTTCAACGGGTTTCAGGCGTCTTAAATCGGGTCGTGTTCGTTCAACCACGCGGGCGACCCATCTGAACAAACCCAAATCCTTACGAAAAGCGGCCTCGATACCGGGACGCAGGACCTTTACAGCGACAGGCTTTCCCTCATTGGTTACCGCATAGTGAACCTGTGCGATTGACGCCGCTGCTAACGCATCGTCATGAAATTCGGTGAACAGGTCGTCGACGGGGTCTCCCAGTTCTTCTTCTATTATGCGGCGCGCCTCTTCGCCTGGAAATGCAGGCAAACGATCTTGCAAATCCGACAAGTCTTGCGCCAGTTCTTCGCCAAGCAGGTCTGAACGTGTTGAAAGGGCCTGTCCCAATTTGATGAAACTTGGGCCTGCTTCCGTCAGGGCACGGGCCAACCGTTGACCCGGGCGACCGTCAACATTGCGCTTTGACAGCATCCGCGCCAACGCCACATAGGTTGGCGCGACTTTCAAGTATTCCAATGCAAAAAGCGCGTCATGACGAGCGAGTATCCGGGCAATCGCAAGAAAGCGTCCGATGTGGGTAAGAGCTTCAAACATTGTTTGGCTTTAAATCCGCCATGCCGAATGGATGGCGGCAATCCCGCCTGAGAGGTTCCGGTAGCTTGCCCGGGCAAGCCCCGCATCGGAAATCATCTCCTGAAAGCGCCGCTGATCAGGGAACTGGCGGATGCTCTCAGCAAGATACTGATAGGCTTCCCGGTCGTTGGCGAAAAGTTCACCGAGCCAAGGCAGGATTTTGAATGAATAGGCATCATAAGGTTTTTCAAGCAATGGCAACGCGACGCGCGAGAACTCCAGGCATAAAAAACGGCCACCCGGTCGCAAGACGCGACGCGCTTCGTTAAGAGCTTGATCAATATGTGTCACATTGCGGATGCAAAAGGCGATGGTGAAGGCATCGACACTGGAGTCATCAATGGGTAATTTTTCAGCGTCCCCGGTAATCCAGGTCAAGCCCTTGAGCAGTCCTCGATCAATGGCCCGGTCACGGCCATGACTGAGCATTTCCTCGTTGATGTCGCAGACGGTTACGGTTTTTCCGCCTTTTTCCAGAAACCGGAAAGCGATATCGCCCGTCCCGCCGCCAACATCAAGCAACGTCATATCGGCACGCGGACGCAGCTCTTCAATCATCGCATGTTTCCAAAGGCGGTGGACCCCCAGGCTCATCAGATCATTCATCAAATCGTAATTCGATGCCACACTGTCAAAGACCCCTTTAACAAGAGAGGCTTTTTCGCTATCCAGAACATCCTGAAAGCCGAAATGAGTTGTCGTTGGGTCGCTTGTGTTTTTAAGTGTCATGGGCGGACCATAGCCTATGGGTTCGGCGTAATCTAGGGTCAGGTATTCCGAATTGACAATGAATGAACCGTAACTTGTGAAAGCTGATTAGAATGCCAGAACTCCCCGAAGTCGAAACGGTCAGAAGAGGCTTGGCGCCGGTGCTGGAAGGCCAGCGCCTGGAGCGGGTCCAAACCCGACGTGCTGACCTGAGGTTTCCTTTTCCCGACGGTTTTGGGCAACGCCTGACCGGGCGGACTGTCAAAAGCGTGGGGCGGCGGGCCAAGTTTTTGCTGATTGGCCTCGACGATGAAACCGTTCTGATATCGCATCTCGGGATGTCAGGCAGCTTTCGTATCTACCCAAAAGATCCGCCCGAACTGGACAAACACGACCATGTCGTTTTTGTCACATCCGAGGGCCAGGAAGTTCGATATAATGATCCCAGACGTTTCGGGTTTATGGAATTGACGACAAAAAGCGAAATGCCAGAGCATAAAATGCTCAACAAGTTAGGGCCTGAACCTGTCTTCCCCGGTCTTGATGGGCCAGCGCTGGCGGCCAGATTGGCAGGGCGGGCCGCACCTATTAAAGCCGCGCTGCTCGATCAAAGCGTGATAGCAGGGATCGGTAATATTTATGCCTGTGAAGCATTATTCAATGCGCGCATTTCACCAAAACGGAAAGCCGCCAGCATCAAGGGCACCCGTGCGGATCGGCTGGCAAAGGCCATAAAAGATGTGCTGATAAAGGCCATCGATGCCGGAGGGTCTTCGCTCAAGGATCATCGTCAGCCTTCAGGTGAATTGGGATATTTCCAACATGAATTTCATGTCTATGGACGCACGGGTGATGCTTGCCCCGCATGCGGTGGTGGCGCTACGATAAAACAAATGACGCAATCCGGGCGTTCGACTTTCTTTTGTTCGCAATGCCAACGTTAGGAAACAGAAATCTATTGATGAGACGATATTATATTCTAGTTGCGGCGATGCTGGTTTCAGGGATCCTTGCGCCAGTGTCGGCAAGCCTGGCGCAATCGCCGGTTTTCTTAAGTGTAATCGAAGATTTGCCTTTAATGCCCGGGTTTGTTGAAAATACTGATGCGGCTTTAAAGTTTGAAACCGAGGCCGGACGAATTGCTGAAATTACAGCATCTGGACCCGGAACGGCGAGTGCTGTCGTTGAATTCTATAGCCGCACATTGCCTCAGTTAGGCTGGCATCTTGAGACACCGAGACGCTACCAGAGAGAAGACGAGACCCTGATTCTGGAGATTATTGATCTTGACCAAAACGGGGCAGGCGTTGAGGTGCATTTCCAGATTTCACCGGTTGCCGTAAAATAACCGGAAAACGAATGACAGAGCGCTTGACGTCGTCTTTTTCGGGCTTTATAAGCCTGCCCTTCAACAGAATTACAAAGGTTTGAAACTTATGGCCAATCATTCATCGGCTAAGAAGCGAATTCGCCAAACAGAACGTCGTACGGAAGTAAACCGTCAACGTATCAGCTCCATCCGCACCGGCCTGAGAAAGGTTGAGGAAGCGATTGAGGGCGGTGACAAAAGTGTGGCCGAGACCGCGTTCCGCGCAGCTCAGCCTCAACTGATGAGCGGCGTCACAAAAGGCGTTCTTCACAAAAATACAGTGGCACGCAAGTTGTCTCGCTTGTCGAAGCGTATTAAGGCGATGGCTGCTTAAGCTTTCCCGTTTTAAGAGTCCTGAACAGGGCCGTGTGGTGAATTCCGCACGGCTTTTTTGCGTCTGAAACACAGGCTGTTCAAAGCCTCGGTGGATTCGTGATGGCAAAGAAAGTCAAGAAGATTATTTTGCGTGTTCCCCTTTCGAACCTGTTGTCAGAACGAGATTCGATCCGTAATATTCAATCCATCAAAGCAAGCGCCTTAGAGTCGTAAACAAGTATGAAATACGGATATGATTTAGCCGCTATTGTTTTGAAGCGTGTATATATTTAGGTGTTCGGAAAAAATGCAATTAAAATGCATTTAACAAATAAATATTAGAGTAATAATTGCAGGGGATGTCGCCAAATCAAAGTAATCGTAGGTGTTTTTCTATGGAGCGCCGGGCGCTTTTGTTTTTATTTGATGGGCGATCATTATAGAGGTTAAGAGTAATTCTCAGAAAAGGGTCCTTTCAGGCATAAGAATTGTGTGTTTAACCAATTAGGCGCTTGGGTTCGTTTTGACGGGCGGTGTTTTTTGATTTTGTTGAAAAGCGGGTTCGGGAATTCGGACAGGAAACAAAATAGCGTGTTCGCGATTTTGTCATAGAGGAACTTCCGAGATGTTAGGGTGCGCCGGCTTCGGTCGGATTAATTAATAATTGGCTGACCCGGGTCGGCCGCCAAAAAGAATAATGAAAGAATTTGGATGAGCCATACAGACAGCGCGGTACAGATTTAATGGCGCCATCGAGAGAAGCAAATGAGGGCGGCGTGAGCGCCGGTGGAGCCCTGGTCGACGAACTCAAAGCAGAATGGCAACGGGTCGCTGAAAGTCTTCGCGGATCTATTGGCGAGGCAGCCTTTCAAAGTTGGATAAAGCCGATCAGTGTTCGGGGTTTGCAGGACGGGGTTGCCCGCATCTCGGTGCCAACGCGTTTCATGCGAGACTGGGTCAGTGCTCATTATTGCGAGCGCATAGCAGAGCTATGGCAAGTTGAAAATCCTGAGATCATCGGCGTTGATGTGGGTGTCTTTACGGACCGGGCGTCCAAGGTTGCTGCCAAACCGCCCGAAACGCCTCATCTGCCGGCTGTTGTGAATGCGGCAGAAACATCGAAGCCAGGTCTTCTTAACGCGTCCGCTCAAATCAGTGCGAGCCTGGACAGGCGCTATACCTTTGACCAGTTTGTTGTTGGTAAGCCCAATGAATTTGCTTATGCAGCGTCGCGCCGGGTTTCTGAAGCCTCCAAATCGACGCCTTTCAATCCTCTGTTCTTGTATGGGGGCGTCGGTCTCGGCAAAACTCATTTAATGCATGCCATTGCCTGGCATATCCGAGAACAGGAACCGAGCCGAAATGTTATTTATCTTTCGGCAGAGAAATTTATGTACAAGTTTATTCGGGCTTTGCGCGAGCAAACGACCGTTGATTTCAAAGAGCAGTTCCGGTCCGTTGATGTTTTGATGATTGACGATGTCCAGTTTATTGCGGGCAAGGAGTCAACGCAGGAAGAATTTTTCCATACCTTCAATTCACTTGTAGACGAAGGGCGGCAAATTGTGATTTCTGCCGATAAATCTCCGTCTGATATTGAAGGCATGGAAGAGCGTTTGGTGTCCCGCCTCAATTGCGGCTTGGTCGCCGATATTCATGCGACGACCTATGAGCTGCGTTTAGGCATTCTTCAGTCGAAGGCACAGCAAGTCTCTGCAGTTGTCCCGCCGAAGGTTCTAGAGTTTCTGGCCCATAAAATTACAGCCAACGTGCGTGAACTTGAAGGCGCTTTAAATCGCGTCGTGGCACATTCTCAATTGGTGGGTCGTGACATCACGCTGGAAGCGACCCAGGACGTCCTGCATGATCTGTTGCGCGCCAATGACCGCCGCGTAACCATCGAAGAAATTCAAAAACAAGTTGCCTCACATTTCAATATTCGCATGGCCGATATGCATTCGGCCCGGCGTGCGCGTTCTGTGGCACGGCCGCGTCAGGTCGCCATGTATTTAGCCAAGCAATTGACGTCGCGTTCCTTGCCGGAAATCGGCCGAAAATTTGGTGGGCGGGATCATACAACTGTTATGCACGCCGTACGCAAGGTTGACGAGTTGCGTGAACATGACACAACTTTCGCGGAAGATGTCGAGTTATTGAAGCGGATGTTGGAAGGCTAAAGGTCCTCCGGTTCGGGGATTTTGACTGCTGACGTTTTTTTCGTAAAATTACTGGCAAAATAATCATAAAAAGCTTACGGATTCCGGGGCTTCTGGTATACTGGCCTGCCGAAAAGGTATGCCTGTTCGGGCTGTGAAATCTGACTGTTTTCCGGGTTCCATGACTTCGGTAAATTGTATGCTAAGGGCTTGAAATTAAACCATGAAAATAACTATTGAGCGGGCTGAACTCCTTAAATCACTTGGGCATGTGCAGAGCGTTGTTGAGCGCCGTAACACGATACCGATTCTCTCAAATGTAAAAATTGAGGCCGCGGACGGTAAATTGACCTTGAATGCCACGGATATGGACCTGGATATGGTTGATTCTGTGATCGCGGATGTGCAAACGCCGGGTGCGACGACCGTCTCGGCGCACACGCTCTATGACATTGTTCGAAAATTGCCCGATGGTTCGCAAGTCGAGCTGGATGCGACCGGTGACGGACAACTGCAACTCAGTGCGGGACGCTCTCGATTTACATTATCTTGCTTGCCGACGGAAGAGTTTCCCGTCTTGTCCGGTGGCGAGTTGCCGCATAACTTTTCGATGACGGCTGCTGAGCTGCGGGCTTTGATCGACCGGACGAAATTTGCCATTTCGACGGAAGAAACCCGATACTACTTGAACGGAATCTATTTGCACAAGGCAGAGCGGGACGGCGTTGATGTGTTGCGTGCCGTGGCGACAGATGGTCACCGGTTGGCAAGTGTCGAGGGGCCGCTGCCCGCAGGCGCAGGTGATGTGCCAGGTGTGATTATACCGCGCAAGACCGTAACCGAATTGCGTAAACTCATTGATGAGTCCGGTGATGAGGTGCAGATTTCACTATCGGAAAGCAAAATTCGCTTTGCATTTGACAATGCATTGCTGACCTCAAAACTGATTGATGGCACCTTTCCGGATTATCAGCGGGTTATTCCAACGGGCAATGACAAGAATATGGAAGTTGATTGTCGGCAGTTTGCCAATGCTGTTGACCGTGTCTCTGCCATTTCCAGTGAAAAATCCCGAGCGATCAAGCTTGCGTTAAGCAATGGCATCCTGGCTTTGTCAGCCTCAAGCCCGGAGCATGGCAGTGCAGAGGAAGAAATCGAGATCGACTATCAGGGAGATCCGGTAGAGATCGGTTTCAATTCCGGTTATTTGCTCGACATAACCCGCCAGATTGAGGGCGAGGTGGCGCAAGTTTCATTGGCTGATGGCAATTCACCAACCATTTTACGCGAAGCAGATGACCCCAGTGCGCTCTATGTCATCATGCCGATGCGCGTCTAAGCGGAGGACACACACTGCAGCAGGGTTCCCCTTTGGCAACGTTTGATGATGTCGGTTCTGTAACATCTTCCAAGGCGGAACCGCGTCGTTTTGCCATCGATCGATTGACGCTGACGAATTTTCGTTCCTATTCAAGCTTGCGGATCGAGGCGGCAGGGGCGCCTGTCATCTTGACCGGCGCCAATGGTGCCGGAAAAACTAATGTCTTGGAAGCGGTGTCCCTGCTTGTCCCGGGCCGGGGGTTGCGGCACGCAAAAATTTCTGAAATGGCCTGTGATAAAGGGGATGGAAGCTGGGCGGTTGCCGCGCAGGTTTCGACACCTGATGGCCCTGTTGCTTTGGGGACAGGTTTTACCGCTGATTCTGGCGGGCGTCGTGAACGACGGACGGTGCGTTTGGATGGGGAAACGGTCTCCAGTCAGGCTGAGCTGGCACGTTACATGGGTGCCCATTGGCTGACGCCCCAAATGGATCGGTTGTTTGCGGATGGTGTGTCTGCCCGGCGGCGTTTTCTAGACCGTTTGGTTTATGCCTGGGATCCGTCTCACGCGGGCCGTGTGCAGTCTTTTGAACAATCCATGCGGGAAAGATTGCGGTTGCTGAAAGAGCATCAGAATCCGGATGCCGGTTGGCTGAAAACATTGGAAGAGGGAATGGCGGAACGCGGCATGGCTGTTTGTGCTGCCAGACGTGAATTGATTGCGCGATTGGCACCTGATGCGGCGCGTGGGTTGGGCCCGTTTCCGGGCGCGATATTGTCGCTCGAAGGTGAAATGGATGCCTGGCTGGAAAGCGGACCGGCATTGGATGCGGAAGACTGTTATCGGGCCAGGTTGGCAGAGGACCGGGTTCGTGATCAACGCAGCGGCAGGACCCATACGGGACCTCATCGCACCGATCTTGTTGTTCGCCATGCGACCAAGGGGCAGATCGCTGCTTTATGTTCGACGGGCGAGCAAAAGGCTCTGTTGATTGCGATCGTGCTATCGAACGCGTCTTTGCGTGGCCGTGAAGAAGGTCGTGTTCCGGTTCTGCTTCTGGATGAGGTTGCCGCCCATCTGGATGAGGAACGCCGAGACGCGTTGTTTGCGCATTTGCGAGCGCTGGGCGCGCAAGTTTGGATGACAGGAACAGAGGATGCTTTGTTTGACAGCTGGAAAGACAAGGCACAGATTTTTGAAATAGAGAATAACGGATTGAAACCCAATCCTTCATGACAACAGAACCAAGACTTTGAATGGATCATGAGATGACTGACGAAACAACAGATCAACCGATTGTCGAACAAACCACGGCGGAAGCAGCTGAAGACTACGGCGCTGATTCCATTAAGGTTCTGCGTGGTCTGGAAGCTGTTCGCAAGCGCCCCGGCATGTATATCGGCGATACCGATGATGGCTCAGGTCTTCACCACATGGTCTATGAGGTGGTCGATAACGCAATCGATGAAGCATTGGCGGGCCACTGCGATATTGTAAAAGTCATTCTGAACGGTGATGGTTCTGTTTCCGTCAGTGATAACGGACGCGGTATTCCGGTTGACATTCACCATGAAGAAGGTGTCTCCGCCGCTGAAGTAATTATGACGCAACTTCATGCGGGCGGTAAGTTTGATCAGAACTCCTATAAAGTTTCCGGCGGGTTGCACGGCGTTGGTGTGTCGGTTGTGAACGCCTTGTCAGATTGGATGGAGCTCAAAATTTGGCGCGACGGTAAAGAGCATATGATCCGCTTTATTAATGGTGAAGCGGAGGCTCCGCTTAAAATCACCGGCGATGCGCCGATAACAGAAGATGGCACGGTCTTGACGGGAACAGAGCTTAAGTTCCACGCATCTGCTGATATTTTCACGCAAACGGAATATGATCTGGGCACTTTGGAGCATCGCCTTCGGGAACTTGCGTTCCTCAATTCAGGCGTCTATCTGCAATTAACCGATGACCGGGGCGTTGAACCAAAAGTAATTGATCTGCATTACGAAGGCGGTTTAGAAGCGTTTGTGACGTATCTGGATCGCTCAAAAACCCGGTTGCATGACAATGCCATTGCCATCAAGGGCGAGAAAGACGGCATCACCGTTGAAGCAGCGATGCAATGGAACGACAGTTATCATGAATCGACCTTGTGTTTTACCAACAATATTCCGCAGCGCGACGGCGGTACTCACCTGGCCGGTTTCCGGGGGGCTCTGACACGGACCATTAACAGTTACGCTGTCAATTCGGGTTCGGCTAAAAAGGCCAAAGTCAGCATTACAGGAGATGATGCCCGCGAAGGTATGACCTGCGTGTTGTCTGTAAAAGTCCCCGACCCAAAATTCTCGTCACAAACAAAAGATAAACTGGTTTCCTCTGAAGTGCGCCCGGTTGTTGAATCCTTGATCGGTTCAACGCTGGATCAATGGTTTGAAGAGCATCCCGCCGATGCCAAACGCGTTGTCGAAAAAATTGTAGAGGCGGCCGCAGCACGCGAAGCAGCTAAAAAGGCCCGTGAACTGACCCGGCGCAAAGGTGCACTGGATATCAGTTCGCTGCCCGGCAAATTAGCGGATTGCCAGGAACGAGATCCGGCGCTTTCTGAACTGTTCATCGTCGAGGGTGATTCAGCCGGAGGTTCCGCCAAGCAGGGACGCCACAGAAAGAACCAGGCCATTCTTCCCTTGCGGGGAAAAATTCTCAACGTTGAACGGGCCCGATTTGATAAAATGCTAAGCTCAACAGAAATTGGCACCCTGATTACGGCGCTGGGGACCGGAATTGGTCGTGAAGATTTCAATGCCGAAAAGTGTCGGTACCATAAAATCATCATCATGACCGATGCTGATGTTGACGGCAGCCATATCCGGACTTTGCTGCTGACGTTCTTCTATCGGCAAATGCCGGAAATTATCGAAAAAGGTTATCTGTATATCGCGCAACCGCCACTTTATCGGGCGAAGCGCGGCAACTCCGAAGTTTATCTTAAGGACGACCGGGCGCTGGAGGATTACCTTTTTTCATCGGCACTTGATGACGGAACGGTTTTTGTTACTCATGATGGCTCCCAGATTGCGGGACAGGACCTACGGGCAACAATTGAAGAATGCCGACAGGTGAAAGAGCTGCTCATCCATTTGGCCCAGCTGGTTCCGGTTCATATTTTGGAACAAGCCGCAATCTCAAGCGCTCTTGATCCAGAGCTTCTTTCTGATGGGGAGCGGGCGGCGGCTGCCGCTGATTATATCGCGAAGCGACTCGACGCAATTTCAGAACCGGCTGTTCGGGGCTGGAGTGGCGAATACACGGACGACGGAAGTCTCGTGTTCATTCGGACCCTGCGCGGCGTTTCCGAACGGCACGTGATCGATAATACATTGATCCGATCAACTGATGCGCGTCGCCTTAATGACCGTGCGGGCCGCTTGCAGCAACTCTTTGTCAGTCAGGGATTGCTGACGGTTAAAGACAAGGAACACAAGATCACCGGTGCGGTCTCTTTGATCGATACAGTTGTCGAATTGGCCCGCAAAGGCATTAACTTCCAGCGCTATAAGGGCCTCGGCGAGATGAACCCGGAGCAGCTTTGGGAAACGACGCTGGACCCCAATGTCCGATCTCTTTTACAGGTCAAGGTTACACACACGGATGATGCCGAAGATGTCTTCTCAACCCTGATGGGCGACGTCGTTGAACCCCGCCGGGAATTTATCCAAGACAACGCCCTGAAGGTCGCCAATCTGGACGTTTAAATCGCTGGTTTTATGTAGATTTACCCATAAAGTGAGAACCGCGACCCATAAAATGAGAATGGGTTCATTTTTGGAACCATATAGTAAATGACCTGCCTCCAACAAACTGGACCATTCTGAGCTGGAATTTTCTAATTTAGATCGTGAGATCAGGAGAAGGAGAGTTCCATGAAGCCGTCGAGATTTACAGAGGCGCAGATTGCTTTTGTGTTGCGTCAGGCGGAGGAAGGCGTTTCTGTTTCTCCGTTGGGCCCAATTTTAGTGACGTTTTCGACCTCTTCAACTTTAAGAACAAGCGTTACGCTGTCTTCAACCTTGGACTTTGATTGTGCGAAACACTTGACCAAAGTGCTGGAGGTTGCAGCTTACGGTCTCGTGCAATCATACAGACCCTGATTGTGGCTTTCTGTCGGATTGCAATTGCCACCCATATTCATAAGCAATACGATGGATACAAGCTCTTGCGATAATCATATGGAATGAATTATGGACCTTCGGCAATTACAGTACTTTTTGGCAACCGTTGAAAACCGGAGTTTTGGTAGGGCTGCTGAAGTTCTTCATGTCAGTCAACCTGCACTCAGCAAAGCCGTTAAACGATTGGAACTGAGTTTAGGTGTGCGACTTCTGGATCGATTGCCGCGCGGTGTCAGCCCGACACTTTTCGGCGAAGCCCTTGCCGCTCACGCCAATCTGATAAACGGAGAACTGGATCGGGCGAAAAATGCAATTATTGCGCTAAAAGAAGGCAACACCGGACGTGTCGTTATTGGTGCCGGGTCATCAATGCGTATCGAACTGTTGCCGGAAGCAGCCGTTCGACTCCGGGCTCGCCATTCTGATTTAGAAATCAAGATGATTGGAGAGCTTTACGATGACCTGCTGCCGGACTTGGAAAAAGGCGATATCGATTTGGCGCTATCCATGGTCCCCGACAATCAATTGGCTTCAGGCATCGAACAAATTCCCCTTTACATAGATAAAACTCACCCAACCGTGCGGGTTGGCCATCCGCTCACCAAACTCGAAAAACTGACAATCCATGACTGCCTGGAATGCGAGTGGATTCTGCCGAGCAGCGACAATCTAGGCCGACGGCACTTGGATGCCTTCTTTTTGTCACGTGGCCTACCCGCCCCGCAACCAGTCATCGAGTCAAACTCGACGATGTTCGCTATTAGCATCATGCAAAAAAGCGACCTCATCGGTTGGCACCCGACACAAGTCATCGGAAAGGCCGAGAATACAGGTTTGGTCGCTCTACCGGTCGACGAAATAACACTGACACGCACTGTCGGTATTAGTTATCGGAGTACAAGTGTCCTATCGCCAGCGGCTATGTTGCTTATCGAAGAGCTGAAACAAGTAAGCGCCGATATGATTGAGAGCAATACGGTAATGAAGCTGCCCAATTCATAGCACAAACACATAATCTAAGGTTATGAATATGGCTTTATGTATGAATTGTTAAGTGCACCCTCCCATGACAAAATACATTCGTTCCAGATCATGGGGAGTTACTTAGATGACAACAAACCGGCCCAATATTTTATTTATATTGTCCGATCAGCATGCCTCCAATGTTTTAGGGTGTTATGGTGATTCAATTGTTCGCACGCCCAACCTGGACCGACTGGCAGCCGAAGGTGTCGTGTTTAAAAATTGTTATACGCCATCTCCAATCTGCGTCCCTGCCCGCATGTCCCTATTGACGGGGAAATTCCCCAGCAGCCAACAGTGCTGGACGAACAGCGATGCCCTGTCTTCGGACATTCCAACTACCGCCCATGCTCTGGGTGCTGCCGGCTACGCACCTACGCTCGTTGGGCGGATGCACGCCATAGGCCCCGATCAATTGCATGGTTATGCGCGGCGTGAAATTGGTGACCACATAACTGACTGGTATGGAGGCCATCCTTACTCCATGGGGATTCTCGATAAAGCTCAACGGCCCTTCAAGGAAAGCCTGATCAAGTCTGGCCCAGGACAAATGAGCTACGAACTTCTGGACCGGGCCGTGACAGATAGAACGTTGGTTGAACTAGAAGCGATTGCTGAAAGTCGTCGAAACGGTGCAGACGTACCTTTTGCCTTAAGCGTTGGCTATATGCTGCCCCATCAGCCTTACGTGGCAGATCCGGCGCTTTTCGCCTACTACAATGGCAAAGTCGGCCCCCCCACATTGCCGCGCCCTGATGAGGCTGACGATACCTATCTTGCCTGGTGGCGTCAGCAAACAGGGCTAAATGAGATCACCGTCGAAGACGAGGTTCGTGCCCGCACTGCCTATTATGCTCTGGTAGAAACACTGGATATCGAGATAGGAAAAGTGCTCGCGAAGCTGGAAAACTTGGGATTAGCTGAAAATACGCTGATTGTTTATTCCTCCGATCATGGCGACCAACTGGGCCAGCGCGGGCTTTGGTGGAAACAAACCTTTTATGAGGAATCTGTTAAGGTCCCATTGATCATGAAATGGGCCAATCAAATTCCACAAGGAGAAGCGCGTCAACAGGTCGTGAACTTAGTCGATCTGTCAGCCGCTATGGTAGAGGCCGGAGAGGGCCCCGTGTTACCAAACGCCGACGGAAAAAGCCTGCTGGGGCTTGCGAAAGGCGACCAAGAAAATTGGTTCGACGAGACCTATTCTGAATATTGTACAGATGGTTTGCTGGCCTGGTCCGGAGGCCGTGTTCTCCAGTCTCGGATGATCCGCAGCGGTAAATGGAAATTCAACTACTATCATAATTGCCCGAACCAACTGTTTAACCTGGAAACAGACCCTGATGAAATGAGCAACTTGATCGACGATCCCGCTCATCAACAAACCGTCCAGCAGCTCGAAACAAAACTTTTAGCAGGATGGGACCCGGAGCAAATCAATGAAACAATTCAAGCTGGAAACCAGGAAAAAGCAATATTAAAAGCCTGGGCACAATCCGTGCAACCAGCGGATACTTTTCGCTGGGAAACAAAAATGGAAGACAATTGGCTAGCTTAGCTCCTCAAACAAAATGGCAAGCGACCCAATGCCCGGGGCTTTCTTCCTTAGAAACAGGCGCCTCGGCTTTGCATCGGGCTTGCGCAATCGGGCATCGGGTGTGGAAACGGCACCCTTCTGGCGGGTTGCTCGGACTTGGAATATCGCCCTGTAAGATTCTGTCTTCTGCAGGTTCGATTTCTGGGTTCGGGATTGGAATTGAGGCCAGTAATGCCCGTGTATAAGGGTGCTGAGGCGATTTAAACAGTTCGTCCCGTTCAGCAACCTCAACAATTTTACCCAGATACATAACAGCAATCCGATGGCAAACCTGGGCAACAACTGCCAAATCATGGGCAATAAACAGATAGGAGAGCCCGAACTCTTCCTGCAAATCCATAAACAGATTAATCACTTGCGCCTGAACGGAAACATCGAGCGCAGAAACAGGCTCATCCGCAACAATTAATTTTGGCCCAAGAGCCAATGCCCGGGCGATGCCAACACGTTGACGTTGCCCACCAGAAAATTCATTGGCGTAGTTCCGCATTTGAGCCGAGCTCAAACCGACACGACTAAAAATGTCTCGAACCCTATCCTCCGCTTCTTCACCTGACGCAATTCCATGAATTTGCATTGCCTCAGCGACAATTTTGCCCACTGGAATGCGCGGATTAAGCGACGAATAAGGATCTTGAAAAACCATTTGCACTTGCCGACGATGAACAAACATTTCCTGTTTACTCAAACCCATAATTTCCGCGCCGCCGATCTTTACGCTCCCCGACGTCGGCTCAACGAGGCGCATGATTGACTTGCCCAACGTTGATTTTCCAGAGCCACTTTCTCCAACCAATCCTAAGGTCTCACCATCCTGCATTGAGATAGACACCCCGTCGACCGCATACACATAACCACTAACACGCGAGAACACGCCTTTGCGAATAGGGAAGTGGGTTTTTAGACTGTCTACTTCGAGAATTAGAGAGTTCGTGGATTTTTTATCCAAAGGCATCAGTGTTCCATCTCCTGCCAGCAAGCGGCGAAATGGCCGGGACGTTTTTCCTCAAATACCGGTTTTTCTGTGCGGCACTGATCTGTCGCAAAGGTGCAGCGATCTACGAAAGCACAGCCGACCGGCAAATCATAGAGGGGAGGGACAACGCCTGGGATTTCCGTCAGCCGTTTCGTCAACCCGTCCCCGTTGGTAATTTTGTCAAGTCGGGGAATAGCCGTCATCAAACCAATTGTATATGGATGGCATGGGTTTGAGAATAAATCCTTTACCTTGGCTTCCTCAACTTTGCGACCTGCATACATAACAACGACCCGGTCCGCGACCTCCGCAATCACGCCTAAATCATGCGTTACCATAATAACTGCCGTCCCCATCTTCCGCTGCAACTCACGAATGAGGAATAAAATTTGCGCTTGAATTGTTACATCCAAAGCCGTCGTCGGCTCATCTGCGATCAAGACCTTAGGGTCACACGCCAAAGCAATTGCGATCATAACCCGCTGGCGCATCCCACCTGACATTTCATGCGGATATCCGCTCAACCATTTTTCAGCATCGGGAATACGAACCAATTCGAGCATTTCAAGGGCTTTAAGCTCCGCCTCTTTCTTTGACAAATTCATGTGCCGAACCAGGGGTTCACTGATTTGCTTACCAATCGTCATCATGGGATTGAGCGATGTCATCGGTTCCTGAAAGATCATAGAAATCTCATTTCCACGAATTTCACGTATGCGCTCTTCCGATACCTGAGTTAAATCCTCTCCACCAAAATGAACCGAACCACCGACGATTTTCCCCGGCGGATTGGGTATCAGGCGCAATATTGAGAGCGATGACACGCTTTTTCCACAACCTGATTCGCCAACAATGCCTAACGTTTCGCCTTCTCCAACCGAATAGCTCACGCCGTCGACAGCGCGCACAGTTCCATTGCGTGTTTCGAACTGAGTTTCGAGATTGCTCACTTCAAGGACTGGTGCCGGCAGAGTCATAATCAAGCCATCCCTACTTGCACTTTTTTTGGAATCATATCATCAGGCCGGGACCTGATCATATCTGTCAGTTCTTTCTGTAGGCCAGAATAACCCGGATCACCGAACAAATTATCCATTTCGTGCGGGTCATTGTGTAGATCATACATTTCGCCGACACCCGATAGTTCTTCAAGGGTCAGCTTAGCGGTTTGAGTGCGAGCGGTCCTGAGTTGTAAATTGACGCCAGAACGAGATGGCCTTAAGTCCCATTCACATTGTGCGAAATCGCGCGTTACGTCACGGTTCTCCAGAAACCCCCGCAAACTTCTACTATGAATATCAGCAGGCGCCGATACCCCTGCATAGTCATAAAATGTCGCGGCCAGATCCAAGGTTGACACAGGATCGTCGACAACATGATTGACACTCACACCGGGCCCTCGTGCAACACAGCCAACACGCAGCAAACCTTCATAGAGCATAGGGCCTTTCAGGAGCAATCCATGATCCCCCAGCCATTCACCATGATCCGAAGTAAAGACAACCAACGTGTTCTCACTAAGGCCAAGGTCATCAAGTGCCGTTAAAATGCGTCCGACATTGTGATCAATCAACGAAATCATGCCGTAATAATTGGCAATCGTATGGCGTAATTTTTCCTCGTTCGGCGGTATCACCCGTGACCAGTTCGCGCGGTGGGCGGTCAGTTCCTTATCTGGCATATCAGGTTTGCCCCTCAAGCTTTTTTCATGCCACCAGGGCCGCCGGGCCAAATCGCGTTCCATGTGATAGGGCAATTCAACTTCATCCGGATGATGCAACCGGCTCCATGGTTCAGGGCAATCAAACGGCGTATGCGGGTCCGGAAACGAAGCCCATAAAACAAAGGTCTGATCCTTGTTTTTCTCCAGATAGCGAACAGCCTGATTGCCGACCCAGGTCGAATGATGCCAGGCCGCTGGCAGTGCAGAATTCCAGGTTTGCGGAGCATCGACATCGGGCGGCAGGTGTGCATCCCACAGGTCAATTTTTTCAGCCCCCCGACCATCTGCAAAGAGCCATCTCTCATAATGCAGGGAGTTTGGTGGTGGCGTCGGGCGGCCATTTGCATAGTGCCCCAACATCATTGTTTCCATGTGATCAAACCCCATATAAGGGCCCAGCCAGTCTTCCGGAAGAGTTGGAATGGTTGATTTATCTTCCGGCGTGCCGGTCGGCGCAAACGTATGGTGGGTTGAAAAATGTGTTTTTCCCACAAACCCGCTTTGGTATCCGGCATTGGCCAGAGTGCGGCCGAAACCGCGTTCACCCTGGGCCACCTCAAGGTCGATGCCGTTATCACTCACACCATGAGTACACGGCAGCAAGCCCGTCAAAATCGAAGAACGCGACGGCTGACAAACTGCATTTGGAGTGATGCAATTCGAAAAGCGTGTGCCTTCGCGCGCCATCTGATCCAGATGCGGCGTTTTGACCTTGCGCCCTTCGAACCCAAAACAATCTCCCCGATGTTGGTCGGATGTAATGAGTAGTATATTGGGCTTATTTTTCATCGTTACAGTCCTAAACAACACTTCCGCCGCGCGGGTCCAAATGGTCTCGCACGCCGTCTCCCAAGAGGTTAAATGCGATCATCGTCAAAAATAGAAACCCGCCGGGAAACAGAGATATCCAAGGCGCAAAAGTTAAAAATTCGTTTCCTTTCGCGATCATTGTCCCCCAGCTTGGCGTTGGTTCCTGAATACCCATACCCAAGAAACTCAGCGTTGCTTCGGTCAGAATCACGTTCCCCAGTAAAACCGATGCCAGAACAATGATCGGGCCAATGCAGTTCGGCAACACATGCGCAAAAACAATCCGGGCATTGCTCATGCCGATGGCGTGGCAGGCTGTTACATAGTCCTGTGACTTTACACTCAGCACGGAGCCCCGCGTAACACGGGAAAATTGCGTGATTCGGCGTATGGATAATGCCAAGACAATGGAAGGAATACTGGGGCCAAGCACACTCACAAGTGCCAGAGCCATGACGATGCCCGGCACGGACATGAAGATCTCAACGATGCGCATAATCACTTCGTCCACCCAACCACCGAGATAACCGGATACAGCGCCAAGCGAAACACCGATGACTAAGCCAAAAAGGACGGTAACAAGACCAACGAAAAGAGACGTTTGCGCCCCATACAAGACCCGCGAAAATATATCTCTACCCGCTTGATCTGTACCCATCAAATGCGGCCACCCTGGTGGCGACAAACCTCGAGCCGGATCGATTGCATCAAAGGGAAATGGGGCTATCCAAGGTGCAAATACTGCAATCATAATCAGGAACATCGTCAGGCCAAAACTAAATTTGTTCAAACGCAGTTCCAGAAATTTTTTGAAGCTTTCAATGAAAAGTGACCAACCACTCCTGTAATCCGGGTTTTCGGCCAACATCGTCGTTTCAGACCTTCCTACATTTGTCATATGCGTATCCTCGGGTCGATAACCATATATAACAAATCGACAATCAGATTAGACAATGCGAACGCGACACCAATGACCAAAACCGCACCCTGAATAACCAAGATATCCTTTTCATAAATGCCTTCAATCAACAAACTGCCTAGCCCCGGTAGCGAGAAAATAAACTCAACGGCCACGGCACCACCCATCAAATTGGCAAACTGAAATCCAATAACAGTTATAACCGGGTTAATCGCATTACGGAGCCCGTGCACCATATAAACACGCCATTTACCCAAACCCTTTGCCGTTGCTGTTCGGATCATGTCTTGAGACAAAACTTCCAGCATACTCGAGCGCATCATCCGTGCAATTAAGGCTGCTGGATGGAGCGCAATTGCCATTGTTGGAAGCGCCATTGCCTTCCAGCCAAATTCGTCAAAGGATCCATTAACCGGAAAGATCGGGATGGCGACAGCAAAACACAACATCAGCACTAAGGCGAACCAGAATGTCGGTGTACTAACGCCTATAATAGCAACCATGCGGGCAATATAATCTCCCGTTCGTCCTTGAAATACTGCGGACGTTATGCCCAATGATACTCCGACGACGATCGACACCGACATTGTCATAACCAGGAGCAACATAGTTGTCGGTAGTGCCTCAAAAACCAACTCGGATACTTCAATTGTACTTACGTAAGAGGTTCCAAAATCACCTTGCAGGGCGCGGGTTAGCCACCCCACATATTGAATAATAAGCGGTTTGTTCAAGCCGAGTTCTTCGCGCACCCTTTCCAGTTCTTCAGGCTCTACTGTCGAATACCCTTCAAGATCTAAGCCCATCGCTGCAATGGCGGGATCACCTGGTGACAAATGACCTAGCATAAATGCAAGCGTCGCGACCCCCAGTATTGTCGGGATCGAGAACAAAAGCCTGCGTAGGAGAATGGTAGTCAGCATTCCGGGGTCTCACTAAAATTGAAAAGTGACGACAAATTTAAATGAACTGTTAGAGAAAACACACCTCGTCCGCAACAATTCGCGAACGAGGCAAGTGTCTTATTGATCCATCCAGACGCGACGAAGGTCTTCGCGGCCTTTTAGCTTTCCCGTCTGGAAGTTCTTTACATAAGACTGACGTGCGGTCCGGTGATTGCGATAGTTAAGGTAGATATATGGCACATCGTCAAAGACCAGCTTTTGCAACTCTTCAATTTGCGCTTTTACCTTTGAAGGGTCTTCGGTTTTTACAATCTCGTTTGCGAGATCATTCGCCCGTTTATTCTGCGCCCCATCTTTTTTATTGTAAAAGGTGACGTTGTTGCCACCGTCTGACGAATACAGATCCCAAGCGTAGTCCTTCATATTCGGCCCGCCCAACATCTGCCACAAAACCATCTGGTAATTTCCCGATCGCATATTAGCAAACATTTGTCCGCCCGAAATATTTTTGACGTTCAGTTGAATACCCACGGCCTTTAATTGTGCCTGCAATAAAATGCCGCGTTGAATGTGAGCGCCGCCAGATGCAGTCTCAAGTTCAAGAACCAGCTTCTTTCCACCTGGGCCATACCCTGCCTCAGCCAATAGGGCTTTGGACTTCTCAATATTTTGACGGATTGGGGACAAATCAGCGGCCTTTGTGAAACCAGGATGCCAAGGTGGAAAAATACTCTCAATCATAACACCGGCTTTGGAGTAAACGTTGTCGATCAATTCCTGTCCATTTACTGCAAATTGGATCGCTTGACGGACTCTTTTATCTTTTAAAAGCGGGTGACGCGTATTCACGGGTAACAAGGTAAGGGTTGAAGCTTTTCCTTCATCGACGATAATATCTTTATTTTCGGCCAGTTGCGGGAATTGAGATTCCGGGAACGTGTTGATAACACCTAACTCACCTTTCTTAAGTGATAAAATGCGGACACTACCGGACTTAATCGTACGCGCTTCAAACCCATCCAGGCACGGCTCGCCCGTGCGGTAATAATTTGGGTTACGCTTCAAGCCGAGCATCTTTTTTGCCTGAAACTTATCAAACATAAAGGGTCCAGTTCCGGCGGCACCTTTAATACCGTACTGTTTCCCTAGTTTGGCAACAGCGGTTGGCGAGGCAATACCTAATGAACTGGCGACCCCCCAAAGAAAGGATGGCCATTCTTCTTTAAGTTCAAATTTTACCGTATGGGAATCCATCACAGTTACGGCTTTCGTGAATTTCTTCCAAGTCCCGGTGTAGGGAGATTTCACAACGCCAGCGATCAAACGGTCCACATTAAATTTTACGGCCTCCGCATTAAAGTCAGTTCCATCGTGGAACTTCACACCTTTCCGAAGTTTGAATATGAATGTCGTATCATTGACTTTTTCCGGCATTCCAGAGGCCAAGCCGGGGGTTAAATCCAAGTTTGCATCAATATCCAACAGCGAGTCATAAACCAGACGCATAAAATAAATTGGATTGGCCCGCTGTGTCGGATCGACCATTTTATAATGCATATCGACCGTTTTAAAAATGCCGCCGCGCTTCGGGCATACATCATCTGCCATCGCGACTCCTACGCTACTAATCCCCGTCGCGACCATTGCCGCTATGGCTATTTTAGTAAATTGTCTCATTCGATTATCCTCCCTTTTTTTGCGAACCGTCTCCGGCATATTGATTTCAGAACCAACGTATCTTGATAATTCTGATACGCCCTGCACCGCACCTCACATGTTTTAGAACCGCCCTGTTCGTTCAATACCAGCAGAGCTTGTCGCCATTACGGCATCTAAATGCCGCAGCAAAAGATCAGCTTTTAACTCTTTTGTATTTGGATCATCCCACAGATTTATAAACTCACCTGGGTCTTCCTGCAGATCGAACAGCTCTCCCAAATTGTGGCCGTGATAGACTACGGTTTTGTAGCGACCATCAAAATTCATCGTTGCATGAGTTGGCACAGATTCTTTTGCCGATCCCAGGGCGTCATTAAATTCAGTGACGACACTTTGTTTGTGATAATTTGCTGGCACTTCGCCCCGCAACATTTTTACCAATGACTTACCCTGCATATAATAGGGCACGTCCAACCCGACTGCCTCTAAAAGTGTCGGTGCAACGTCGACCAATTCAACAAGAGCATCACTGACAAGGCCCGACTTAAATTGGCCTTTCCAGTAGAAAATCAATGGAACGTGAACAAGCCCTTCGAAAAACCGGCAACCTTTGTATAAAAGTCCATGGTCTCCCAATAATTCTCCATGATCCGAGTGGAAAACAATAATCGTATTATCCAATTGACCAATGCTTTCCAAGTGATCAACTAGCCTTCCGAATTGCTCGTCCAACAATTCAATCATCGCGTAATAAGCGGCAACAACCTCTCGCCCGTTGAATGTGCTTGGCGGCAAAGTCGCTGTATCTTTGTGGTTTTCGCCGGGTGCCGGATCAATGTTGACACCATTCGGATCAACGGCATGGACGGATTGCTGGCAAATATTCCGGAACATTTTTTGCCGCTCGAGATCGGATGACCTAAATAAGGGAGCAGGTAATGTAGCTGAATCGTAGCGATCCAGGTACTCCTGCGGTGGATCAAAAGGCGGATGAGGGTCAAACGGGTTCATTGACAGCATCCAGGGGCCATCACGTTTCTCATCAATAAAGCGGATAGCCATTTCGGTTGACCAGGTAGATTGATGCAGTTCAGCAGGGACACCCGCACAGCAAAAGCTTCGTATTGAGGAATAAAGCTCAACGGGATCGACGCCTTTTTCGTCACGTAGCCATTGGTGATAAGCATGAAACTCCGGGTCCAGCGTCGGCATCGGATGATGACTCCACTCAAACAATCGATATCCATCATCTGTGCGTTTCTCTGAACCGCCTGCAGCACTTGCCAAATGCAGTTTTCCAATTAATCCACAATCATAACCAGCCTCTGCAAGCAGCTTGGTAACCAGCACTTCACCGTCGGGAAAATAGGCATTACCATTTCGGTGCACATGGCTTGTTGCCGGATACCGCCCCGTCAGAAAAGAAGCCCGGCTTGGTGTGCAAATCTGGCTTTGCACATAAGCATTTTTGTAAGCAACACCGCCCTCGACAATGCCGTCAATATGGGGCGTGCGAATATGTGTATTCCCCATGGCACGGATCGTATCGAACCGCTGTTGGTCTGTGCAATACCACAGGATATTTGGTCGCGCGCTTTCCATTTAATACGGCCCTCGATCTCATTGCTCTATCGCTATAGATACAATCGAATTACCATAATTACTAATCACTATAGAGGCCATATCCATTACTTTTAGTTATGTTTATAGATGGGACTCGCTAGGCTAGTTCACTGCGACAAGCAAGCACATTGAACACGGTTTACTTTTAATCTGTTCTTCCGATGGCCTTGAGCGATTGGTGTCAAGATAAAGAAGAGCTTCTAACTGGTTGAGTTAAAGCCTAAATGTTTTGGTTGCGGGGGAAGGTTTAAAGCCAGCAGCGATGTAGTCATTTTCCAATCACTACCAGTTTGCCCAAAATGGTGTCACCTAGGATCACCTATTCTCACTTTATGGGTAAAACGACAGTTTTGATAGGGTGCTCGGTTGTTACAAACGGGCTAACAAAAACCTGAGTAATTGTGAAACCTAGGATGCACCGTAATTAAGTGCTGTGCGCACACGATCATCATTTTCGATCAGACACGTCATATACTCTTTGTCTTCGTGCATGATGTGATTGACGAGCCAATTGATTAAAAACCGTCGAAATTTATCGCGCTCAAAATCCGAGCCAGTTCGTTTAAGCCGCTCACGCGAGGCTAAAAGGGTATTCTCTAAACTTTGGTGAACTCTCCGATGTTCATCGAAGTTATCAAAGTCGATTGCCGTCAGTATGGCTTCTTCGCGACGAAAGTGCCGCTGGGCCAATTGAATTAACTCATCGAATATCGACGTGAGATGACTGGTATCGAGCCTTAACGACATCGCATCGAAAAACCGATTGAATATCAAAATCAATCCTTTGTGATCTTCATCCAATACGGCATTCCCAACAGATAATTCGTCGGTCCATCTTAAATATTCTATATTCGTTTCTTTAAGACCATCAAAACCATCAAGTGGGAAATTCATCGGAAGTTTGACGAACTCATCTGCCGTAATCGCTGGACTATATAAATAGCCCTGAAGTTTTTCACATCCAATGTTTTCAAGAAACCTGCGTTGAGCGACTGTTTCTACACCCTCAGCCACGACGCTCATTCCAAGCGTTTTGCCGATTGCGACCATGGCTTCGACCAGGTTTGCCTTCTCCTCTGACAAGATCGTTTCCTGGACAAATGATTTATCCACCTTAATCGTTGTAAATGGGAAATCCGAGAGCCAGGACAGTGACGAATAGCCCGTACCAAAATCGTCAAGAGCCAGATCAAATCCAAATTCCCGTAATTCCGCGAACAAGCCTTTCAAGCGAACCTGATCCGACAGGAACACATTTTCCGTTAGTTCCAAAACGATTTGTGAGGGTGCGACACCATAGTTCTTTACAATGTTAAGGAATTTATCCGGGGCTTTGTTCCCACGCAGTTGCCTGGGGGATACGTTTACGTTGATCTTTATGTTTGAATGCCCCATCTCTTTTAAGATATTTAAAAGTTCACAAGACTTTTCCAGAACATAAGTACCGATTTCATCGATCAAGCCGATATCTTCAGCGATCGGGATAAAAACCTCGGGTGAAACCCTTCCCAGTTTGGGGTGCTGCCAGGAAATCAGCGCTTCGCCACTCAGTACCTCGCCCGTTGCGGAAGATATAATGGGCTGGAAACGAACTGTGAGTTCTTGTTCGTTAAGCGCTTTTTTCAAATCCCAATTTGAAATATTTTGCTGATCATTTTGTGTTTCAAGGGATGGGACGAAAAACTGAAAGTTACTTCTTCCGTTCATCTTTGCCTGATACATTGACATATCAGCTTTGCGAATCAGTTCGCTAACGGAATCGCCATCACCCGGGGCAATAGAAATACCGATGCTGGCGGAAATGGATACGATCTCACCATTGATCGTAAAGGGGTCATTTAGGCGCAGAATAATTTTCTCGGCAACATGACCCGCATCAAGAGAGCTTTGTACATTACTGAGAACAATCACGAACTCGTCGCCCCCGAGCCGAGAAACTGTGTCGTTTTGTCGAACACAGCCTTTCATTCGCCCCGACGCAATTTTGAGAAGTTCATCTCCGGCCTCATGTCCAAGAGAATCATTAACCCTCTTAAAGCCATCGAGATCGATAAACAGGATCGCGACAGACCGTTTTTCTCTCACTGAAGAGACAAGGAGTTGGCTAACACGATCAAACAAGAGCGTCCGATTTGGTAACCCCGTCAAGGTGTCAAAGTTCGCTTTTCTGAACAACTCGTCATTTGTGTTCTTACTTTTTGTGATGTCAGAAAATACAGCTAGGTAGCCACTATTATATGCTTCACCATTTCGGAGAGACTTGAATGTCGCCTTCTCGACGTAGACTTCCCCTGATTTTTTCCGGTTATGGACTTCGCCTTCCCATACGCCTTTCGTGTTTATGGTAGACCAGATACCTTTGTAAAAATCAGCATTGTGATGACCTGAGCTTAACAGCTTGGGGTTTTCTCCAATGACCTCTTGCCGATCAAAACCCGTGATTGTTGTAAATGCCGGATTTACATCAATAATATTATTTCGTTCGTCCGTAATGATGATCGCTTCAGACGTCGTTTGAAAAAACGTCTCCAATGCCAATTCACGACGCTTCATCATGGGGCCCCTCTTCAAAGGAAAATGCGATTGCTGGGCAAGGAATAAAGAAACAAGGTTTCCTCAATCCGTTGTCGGGCTTTAGTTCATTTGACGCCTTTTTGCGCCCACCAAAGAACCCTGAAACCGGTGTGAAACGCACAAGGCGAGAGGCCTCTGTGACCTTAACGAATTTGGAAGCCGTCGGATTTGAAATCTGATGTATATGATAAACCATTGAAACACGCCACGAGACTATAAGACAACATGGGCATTCTAGTAATTTTTATAGTACGCGTCCTGCTTTGATGTGTTTCAATATGTGTCGCATGTTTCTGAATATGACAGAAATGGATAAATGCCCGTTAGGTCGCTTAGGGAGGTCTATCTAGGTTTTGTAGCCATCAACTGCGTTGTTACCGAATAGAGTAACTCAAGATAAAAAAAATGTTCAAAGACCGGACCGGGCCGTGCACATCCTCCTATCGCAGCGGTCTCTCGACGACACACCGGTACTACCCGTCACGCGACGTCGAATCTTCCAGCGCGTGCTCAAGGAGTGCGATACTAAGCGGTTTTTTTAGGCATTGGATCGGTACATCATTTCGCGCTTGAATGATTTTAATCAGGCTATTGGAATAGAACGGGTTAAAACCTGAGACAACAAATATGCGCGGAGGTGATGGCTCGCCGGCGACCCACTGAGCAAGTTCCATCCCATCGATTCCGGGCATTACGACGTCCATGATGACAATATCCGGTTTCAGCCGATGATAGTTTTCCTTAAACTTATATGGGTCGGTAAGCGCATGAGGTTCGTAGCCCAGTAGTTCAGTAATCTCACAATGCATCCAGGCAACGGAAGGGTCATCATCCAATATCAGGATTGTCCCCTTGGATTGGAACGACGATTTGTGCGAAGTCACCATAGTAGTTTTATCTTAGTCCTCAACAATTCGAATACATAAGACTATAGCAGCCATATATATGGGAATTATTTGTCAAAGATTTCCAAACATTTCTAGGTGCAAAAAAAGCAGGGTCTGATGGTTGTTGATCGAGGGCCCTCTTTGCGAGCAATACCGCTGTCGTAAAAACCACGGCTTCTTATGCGGTTTTAATCTCCGGCGTTCGCTATGTTGGAATCAAGAACCTGACGTATCTTTATCAACAACTCGGACTGACGGAAGGGTTTGTTGAGCGATATTGTATCGGGTTCAGATGGCTCTGTTTGACTCATAGAAGTATCTGCATAACCAGTGGCATAGATGACTTTTATATCTGGATGCATTAATTTTGCTTTTGCGGCCGCGTCGAAACCGCTGATACCACCGGGAAGGACTACGTCAGTGAAAAGCAGGTTATAGTGCGACCCGTCGCTTAGAAGATTTATCGCATCTCTGCCATGGGCGGCTTCCACCACGTCATAGCCTTCATTCCTAAGGGTATTGACCACGATCTCTCGCACATCATGGTCATCTTCCAAAACCAGAATGCGCTCAGTGCCTGATAAAACGGGTGATCTATTTTGCTCTTGATCTTCCGTTGTATTGTCCCCATCGGCCCGAGGCAAATACATGTCTACCTTGCTGCCGTGTCCTTCCGAACTCTCAATGGTCACATGCCCCCCTGACTGCTTGGTGAAGCCAAAAACCATACTCAGTCCGAGGCCGCTCCCTTTGCCAAACTCCTTAGTCGTAAAAAAGGGTTCAAATACTTTATCAAGGACTTGTGGGGGCATACCTGTTCCGGTGTCAGAAACCGAAATCTTCACATATTCTCCTGGATTGAGGTCTGGATGCTGCGCCGTATAGGCTTCATCAAGATAAGATGATGTGATTTCGATTGAGACCGTTCCGCTTACAGGCATTGCATCACGCGCATTTAGCACCAGGTTTATAAGGGCGTTCTCAAATTGGTGCGAGTCTAACAGGGCATATAAATTTTTATGTGTTTTAATGATGTTGAGTTTATAATTTTCACCCAATGTCCGATTGAGTAATTCGACAAGTTCCTCGATTAATCTGGTAACATCAGAGGTTGCCGGCGTTAGCACCTGCTGGCGTGAGTATGACAGAAGACGATCGGTTAAAGACGAGGCGCGGTTAATTGCGCCAATGATGCTATCCAGATACCTTTGGGATGTTTCATTGGCCGCGGAGTAGCGATCCAGCAATTCTGCGTTTCCAAGCATGACAGCCAATAAATTGTTAAAGTCATGGGCGATCCCGCCGGTCAATTGCCCAATGGCTTCCATACGCTGGAGTTGCCTAAGTTGCTTTTCAAGGTCCGCCTTTTCCGTCAGATCAATAACAGAGCCGATAAAAGATTTCGATCTCCCAAGACTAAATTCCCCTATGCTGAGGTGCATGGGGAATTCTTCCCCATTCTGACGGCGCCCCGTGACTTCGCGACCAATACCTATAATTTTTGCGTTTGAAGAGTCTCGATAATTCTGAAGATATGTGTCGTGGGCACTTGAATCGGGTTCAGGCATAAACAGTTTGATATTTTGCCCAATGGCTTCATTGGAGTCGTAACCGAAAATTTTCTGTGCGGCCGTATTAATCGATTCAATATTGCCAACCTCATCAATTAGTATATTCCCGACAGCGACATGTTCGAATGCAGCGCGGAATTTTTCTTCGGATAGTTTGCGCGCACTTGTATCAACAGTCGTGCCTCTATAACCGGTAAAGTTACCATCTATATCGTAAACAGGAACACCACTTACCATTCGATACTTCACGTCATGCTCTGGTGTTTCGTACTCATACTCAAAATTTTGAAAGGCACGTCGCTCTTCCAAATCTTTAACATGAGCGCGCCATTTCTCGTCTAGGTTGGGATCAACTCCCGCAATCTCCCAACGTGTAAGCCCAATATCCTTGTTAACATAAGTCCCATATTCTTGATCATACTTTTGTGTTATCGACGTTAGCCTGAGATCTTTGTCTTGCTCCCACATCCAATCCGTAGCGGTATGGGTATAATCCCTAAATCTCTTTTCATCTTCTTGCGTTTTGGAAATGGCTGTTTTCAAATAAAAGATAAGCCCCGCCGTTATCCAAATCACAAGAACGGCAGCCACCAGGTTTAGTATCGCTTTCCAAAGATACTCAGTGCTCGGAGACAGATAATAGCCAATAATCGTAAGTAGGGTCGCAATCGCTGCTAAAATAAACACGTGGTCGCGCTTGGGATACCAAACGCCCAAGCACACAAAGACAACATACGGAACACCAGCCGCGACACCAAGCGGCATTACAACATCCAAACCAAAGATAACACTGCCCAGCAACGTTGAGGATAAAATACGTTTATGAGAGTGCCGACTGGTTTGGAGATCCTGCGAAGTGTTTATTGAAAGCATAGAATACTCGTTTGTTGGCAGAGCCTTGCTTCAACCAGGAAAGTTCTGTCACCGAAAAGAAAGAGAGGTTCCAGTCTAGTTGGTCCAAGATACTAGGCAAAATGATCTCGCAAATACAAGCCTACACAAACGGTGTAATTCCGTATGTATCATTTCTTCAAAGGTCAATCGAGCGTCCTTAACCTGGTTTTTCGCAATAAAACATATGCTTAGATGTTTTGAAATTATACGGGCGCTCATCAAAGTCTATAAATGGAAATGATAAAATACCATTCCCATACACATGCGAAATATTAGCGATACAATTCGCCCTTAAAGTTGCAACTGTCTTTAAGCGTCAAAATTTATGGGCGTTAGTTCCATCGTCAACGTTTCGTTTTGAATGCTCATCGGCATCGTGTTCCAAGATGTATCAAGCGGCTTCTAGGCTGAAAACTTTACAATTAATATGGGTCGCCAATGGTAAATGTTTATTACAATGATAAAGAATTTCAATGCGCCGAAGGTCAATCTGTGTTGGAAGTGCTTCTGGAGAATGAACAGGATGTTCCAAATTCGTGCAAAATGGGTGTGTGCGTTACATGCATCATGCAAGTTGTCGCAGGTGATCTGCCAACAGAAGCACAAACCGGTTTGCGCCAATCACTGATAAAAAAAGGTCTGTTCATGCCCTGTGTCTGTCATCCGAAAAGCGACATACACATAGCAAAAATCGAGTCGGGGGACTTCGGTCTGTCCGCCGTTGTTGTTAGAATTGATCATATCACGAAAGATATATGTCGCGTCTTTTTAGAGCCAACAAAACAATTCGATTATCGACCTGGTCAATTTGTAAACTTACGTCGCGCAGACGCACTCGCGCGGAGCTTCTCTCTAAGCAGTGTTCCTGACCTAGACGGTTTATTAGAAGTGCATGTCAAACGCTTACCGCGGGGCCGGATGAGCAATTGGATACTGGATGAATTAAGGCCTGGAATGCGGCTTGAATTGCAGGGACCCTATGGAGACTGTTTCTATCGTTCGGATCATAAAGACCGAAACTTGCTCCTCATTGCCAGTGGCACCGGTTTAGCGCCCTTGCTGGGCATTGCCAGAGATGCTCTGGCCAAAGAACATAACGGAGAAATATGTCTGTACCATGGAACCTCCGAACAAGCCGGACATTACCTAAAAGACCAACTCAGCGCTCTTGACGTGGAACATAAGAATTTTACCTATATCCCCTGCGTTTCAAATGACCTTGCAAAAAGTGACCAACGGCGAGGACGGGCTGACGACATCGCTTTTTCCGACCACAATAACGTATCGGGTCAATGCGTTTTTATTAGTGGATACGGACCAATGGTTCAGAGTGCAGAGCGCAAGGCGATTGAAAGAGGGGCGATACCATCTGATATATATCTGGATCCGCATGCTCTGCGTGATCTGCGCGAAGTTGAGCGAACCATGGGCCTATAACGATCGGGAGGCAAAATGATGGCGTTCATTCATGAGATCGGTGGGCTACCAACGTTAGAGTGCGTTCATGGTATCCTCTATGATAAACTCCTTAACCACCCTTGGCTAAAGGGCTTTTTCGTTGGCATGGAGAGATGGCACCTGGAGGAGCAGCAAACAGATTTCATGGCAGATCTATTTGGGATTGAACCAAAGCGTTATAGTGGACGTTTGCCGATGAATGCGCATCAACATCTCTTTATCACGGAAGAAGTGTTTATGATTAGGCATGAACTTCTGGCAGAGGCGTTAAGTCAGGCCGGCATTTCCGAAGAGCATAAACAGCGATGGCTCAGATTTGATCTTGGAATGATGGGCGCCATTGTAAAGGAGACTATTGATGAGTGCGAAGGTCGCTATAAAACGGAAAAAATATTGACCGTACCGAAGCCAAATTGAAGCTATTCAGCGATGCTTGTTGTGGACATCCGATTGACACCAAACATTAAGCCAGCGCGCGGTTCCATTGATCGGGACACCAGCCGCTTGCTCAAAAATCTCTCTCCTTCAACACATTTTCGGCGCGTATTCTTGGCGAACTTGTTTCACGTGCCCGATTTTGTAGTTTTAAAAGCCATTATTTCATCTAAAAAAGAAGTGTTCGAGTTTCATTGTATTCAAAGACTAATTAAAGACCGAAGATAAATATAGAAAATGAGCCACATACTCTATGTCGAAGATGATGCTGAGATGCGCGAAATTGTCGGGTCTGTCTTGGAAGATGTTGGTTATGAGGTCTCGCTCGCCGCAAATATATCCGATGCCCGAAAAGCATGTGGCGCACATATCGATTTAGCGATCCTGGACATCCGGCTTGGGTCGGAGAACGGTTTGGAATTGGCAAAAGAGATTCAAACTCAATACACATTTCCCATAATCATGTTAACGGGGCTAGGGGATGTAATAGACAAGGTGATCGGCTTGGAAGTCGGTGCCATCGATTATATTACCAAGCCGTTCCATAATCGGGAGTTGACAGCAAGAGTAAAAGCAGGCCTGCGACGGGTCGCCGCTGACAGCACGTTATCTGAACCTGCCATGTCAACTGGTATATACCATTTTGGTAATTGGCAACTTAACCTGGGTGCCCGAAAACTAACCTTGTTGCCGGACCAGGAAGTTGAAATTTCCGCCCATCAATTTTACGTACTTACGGAACTGGTTCAGAATCCCGGGCGCGTTTTAAGTCGTGAACGATTAATGGATTCTATTCCCTATAAAAAAGACACACCAGTAGATAGAAGTATAGATATTCACATTGGGAATATCCGAAAGATATTGGGAGACAAATTAGACGAGCCTCATTACATCAAAACTGTACGCAGCGTTGGCTATGTCTTTGTGGCAACGGTATCGGGAACCCGATCAGCTGTTTGAGCTGTCTTTATTTTGGGCATGAGGTCTTGCAAAAGGTCAATTTAGTGAAATTTCTGCAACGACCTCGTTACCCAAACCTTGATAAACAATTCTTGTAAAAGAGATCGCATTTGAGACAGCGATACCACGACCATGAAAGTCTTTTCGACGACTAAGGTCAACTTCCAGATAGGGCTCGAATTCAAAACCATTTCCACAATCTGTGAACTTAAACATCAATGCATCTGGCGTTTGTTTAAAATTGATTGTTACAAATTTATCCGCATTCTCTGGTAAAGAAACGCGTCGTTCAATCTCTTGATGCCAGGTCCCGTTATTTAGCAACTCGGTTTTCAGCTCATAACCAATACCCAGGTTTCCATGTTCGATCGCGTTTAACAACAATTCAGATAGCCCCATTACGGCGGACTGTGGGTCTGGGCAGAACGAAGCCAACGCCCGTGAGATCGTATGAGCATCGTCCAATGTTTGTGCTTTAAACGTTGCCGCATCAACCATTTGTCTGGTTAATTTTGAATTCGTATACTCCTCTGCCAGTTCGGCATAGTGTTTGATAAGAGAATCAAAACTTTCGAATTCGCCGCGGGCATATTCATTGTTATCGAATTGTTGACCAAAAAGAGCCCGCAGTTTTGTGTGCAGAAAAGTCGAATGCCTGTCAATTAACTTTAATCGAGATTCGATTGTTGCCAATAACAAATCAAATTTAACAGGCTTCGTTAGGTACCCATCACTCCCGATGCGAAGTCCTTCGATTTCCGCTTCATCGCCCCCTACAGCTGTTAGAAAGATAAAAGGCACAGCAGCAATCTCGGTCGAAAAATTCTTTATATTATAGAATAATTCGATTCCGCCCATTTCCGGCATTCTGATATCTGAAAGAATTAAATCAGGAATAGAATTGCGACACTTTTCGATCGCATCACGACCATTGGTCGCTTCAATAACTTCGTAGCCACCTGCCATAAGGTTTTCAGTCAAAATATAACGCAGATCTTCTTCATCTTCCACGACGAGTATTCTAGGCATTCGACTCCCTTCACCTTCTGTGTGCTTTCAACAACGACATCCTTAAATCATATCGAGGCTCATGACTCTAACTGCAAAAATTCATCAAGACGTCCCGCTTTGAGTGTTTTCAAGGTTTTGTCATTCGGATTGACAAACTTGATTTCAACAGAAGAATTTTCCGCCGTGTCTTTCATCATTATCAACATACCCAGGCCCATGGAATCAATGAATTCCAAATCGGACAAGTCTATTCGAATAAGCCCCGCGCTTGAATTCATTATATGATCTTTCACCTCGTTTGCCGAGGTGTGGTCGCTGTAAGTTAGGTCTCCAGAAAGATTAAGGGTATCGCCATCAGCTTTCGATATCACTGTAAATTTCATCGTATCAGTCCCCCTGGTATGTTCGAAAACTCTCGGTTTGTCGCCACGTGGCGCATGGTGGAACGCCTGACTTAAGGCACACCATATATCTCCTTTGCTTTCAATATATACAAAAAAATCAGGTAAATGGGCATTCGAAACAACATGAAATGCTAGCCATATACTTCCCATACACAAGTGTGTGTTTATTAGACAGTAGGCTTAATGAGGGAGCGTCTTGTTATTCGACAACGCGTTGAAATCCTCGTCAGACAGTAAGCGCAAATAAAACTAACGAAAGGGGGTATCAAGATGGGTATGCTAGGTCTTTTTAACGGCGCCGGATCTTACTCGGATGAAATGCTTGATCAGATCCCGGTCAATGTCATGCTGTGCAATCCCAAGACAGCAACAATTACTTACGTAAACTCCACCAGCAAGCAGACCCTGTCCAAGCTTGCCCATTTGCTGCCTGATGGTGTGACGCCAGATAATATCCTTGGACAATGTGTTGATATTTTTCACAAAAATCCGGCTCATCAACGAAGCATTCTCTCCGATGCAAAAAATCTACCCCACCAGGCTGTTATACAATTGGGGGACGAGTATTTGGATCTGTTGGTCTCGCCAATTTTTAAGGGTAACAAATATGTTGCCGCAATGTTGAGCTGGAGCATCGTGACCGATAAAGTTAAGGCTGACAGCCTTTCCTCGCAATTGCGACAAATGCTCGATCAATTGCCGATAAACGTCATCATGTGCGACCCCAGCTCGCTCGAAATCACGTATATTAACGACGCCAGTGTAAAAACACTGGCCGGCCTTAAACAATACCTTCCAGCTAGCGTGGACCCCCAAAACCTGTTGGGGACATGTATCGATATATTTCATAAAAACCCTGCGCATCAAAGAGCTATGCTGTCTGACCCTGCAAACTTACCCCATGATGCAAAGATTCGTTTGGGCTCGGAAACGCTTTCGCTAAGAGTTTCCGCTGTCATGGACAAAGCGGGAAAATATATTGGCGCGATGGTTTCCTGGCAAGTGATAACCCATCTGGTTTCGCTGGCCGATAACTTTGAAGAAACGGTCATAAACGTTGTGGAAACCGTTTCGGCAGCGGCAACAGAGTTGCAAGCGTCATCGGAATCGATGGCTTCAATCTCCGAGCAGACAAACTCTCAAGCGGCCACTGTTGCTGCTTCCAGTGAAGAGCTTTCCGCTTCGATACGCGAGATCAGTGAACAGGTCGGTACGGCGTCACGTACGGCTTCACAAACAGATAAATCTGCTTCTGCCGCGGGAGAGGCAGTTCTTGAGCTCGAAGGCATGGCGGGGAAAATTGGTGAAGTCGTAAGTCTGATAAATGACATTGCAGAGCAAACAAATCTATTGGCGCTCAACGCGACAATTGAAGCGGCAAGAGCAGGTGACGCTGGAAAGGGATTCGCTGTCGTTGCTTCAGAAGTCAAAAACCTGGCCAATCAGACGGCACGCGCAACTGAAGAAATTACGGGTCAAGTTACAGAAATACAGAATGCAACATCAGGAACGGTTCAAAACATCTCAAGTATCGCTGCTCAGGTAACGGAAATATCGGGTGTCACGACGTCAATCGCCGGTGCCGTTGAAGAGCAATCAGCAGCAACACAAGAAGTTTCCAGGAATGTTGACATGGTAAGTGAAGCGTCCAGGGAGTCTGGTGATGTCGCTGGACAGGTCCTCATCGCGGCGAAAGAACTTTCCGAGCAATCCGAAGCCATGAAGGTGCATGTCGAGCGCTTCTTGGTGCAGGTACGTGAAACATTCTAGCCCAGGGGAAGAAAATGCAAAAAGAAACCGACAACGTCGTCATCTTGTTCCCAAAAAAAGCGACACCTAAAGATAATTTGTCTAACTTCCTAGACCTAACAAAAGAAAATCTCAGCGCATGGTCTGATGGTCTTACACAGATGAATGAAAGTTGCGCTGCAGCTGTTGAACACTTGGATGCGCGGCTGGATATATTTTCAGTTTGTCAAGAAGCGCTCTCTTGCGGAGACATAGAACAAATGGAACAAGCCCGAAAACTATTGATCGCAAGCCGCGCGGAAGGTCCTATTTTTTCTGGCAAGAGCCGGCCTGGCAAGGAAGTTAGCAGCTATAAAAAACGGGATGTTGTGGGGGTGACTTCGGTTAGGAGGCCGGTTGAATGATCTCCATCTTTCCCTTTGAATATTTCTTCGCTCGCCCATGGATAAACTATGCCCCAGTCACGTCAAACCGGCGACGACAGGCTTAATTTCTGAATTGAGGACATCATTGAGAAAATCAACAGATTCGCAACTGTTGTAACGAGAATAGCGTTGGAAAATAATGTTTATTTCTTTCACCGATGGATCCTTTTTTAAGACGGTTCTGGATTCACATAGCGACATTATAGCTGTGATAGAAACAGATGGTACCATCCAATATGTCAACAAGGCTTGGGAGCGCTTTTCCGAAGCGTACGATGGTGCGCCAGATGGCAATAGCGTGCGCGCCAACTATTTTGACCTGGGGAAGCGGTCGATAGCTCTACCCGATGTAACGCGCGATGATGCCGTCGCCTATGAGGGTATCTCTTCAGTATGTTCAAATCATCAACAAAAATTCGAAACCGTATTGCCCTGTCACTCCAAGACCAAGCGGCGCTGGTACAAATTGGAAGTAACCAGGATTGAGGCCTCGGGTGAACCTTTAGTTATGATTACACATCGCGATGTTACCGACCAGGTCTTAGCAGAGGAACGCTTTAAAAGCGGATTTGAAAGCATTACGACGGGATGCGTTCTAATTAATCGCCGTGGCAAAATAAGAAGCTTTAATGCTACAGCAGAAAAGATTTTTGGCTACAAAAGAGATGACGTGCTCGGGAAGAACGTCAAAATTCTAATGCCGGAACCATATCAAAGAAACCATGATGGTTACCTTGAAAACTATCAGAAAACTGACGTGCCAAAAATTCTGGGAATTGGTCGCGAGGTCGAGGGGCTGCGCAGCGATGGCAGCACATTTTCGATGCATTTGGGTATTGGTAAAATCGAAATGCCCGAAGGTACATTTTACATAGGGGCCGTTACCGACCTTTCCGAATTAAACCAAGCGCGCAACGAATTGAAGATCGCACTGGAAGAAGCTGATCATGCGAACCGTGCAAAAGATGTATTTTTGGCCAGCATGAGCCATGAAATACGAACCCCGCTCAACGCCATAATCGGGTTCTCCGAGGCACTGAAAATGGGGGTTGGGGCCGAAGACCCAGCCCATCGGAACCAAAGTCTGGAGAATATCGTGATCGCAGGGCGACAACTAAGCAAGCTTCTTTCTGACCTGCTTGATTACTCCATGACAGAGACGCTTAGCATCGATCTGTCGCCTGAAAAAATACATCCTCCGAGCGTCTTCGCAAATATGCTCCCTGTAATCAAATCGTTGAAGCCCGATATAAAAATTAACATCAGTACAGAGCAACAATCAGAAAACTTTGTTTACATTGACCCCGGCCGCCTTGAGCAGATTCTGGTCAATTTTTCATCAAATGCAATCAAGTATAGTCGTGATCGCAACGAGATTGAGTTTGGTTGCGTCGATAGGCCAGGAAACCGGGTTCGGGTATTTATTAAAGATTATGGTATCGGCGTTGAGCGTGACCGCACGGAAGAGATTTTTAAACCATTTGTACGCATGCGTAAAACGGCAGAAGATGTTCCGGGCGCCGGGCTTGGTTTGGCAATTTGCAAGAAACTTACAGAACAGATGGGAGGCTCGATTGGCGTTACTTCAGAGCTTGGAAAGGGGAGTACGTTCTGGGTTGAATTCCCGGTCGCTTAAAACAATGATTAGGTCATCTATGTGATTGCGTTTACACGATATGCAGGTGGATAAAGATAGCAGCCGCCGTGTCGCTTTATTGGTGCGAACCCAAATCGCGCCGCATATATTAATGCCCTGAGATACGATGAACCATGCCATCAAACATATGGAAAAAGAAGATCTCAAAACCTATGAATCAAATAGTCCACTATCTTGAACCGTTAAGTCCCTGTTCTTCCGCACTTCAACAAACGAGGGGGGTGGGAAAGGGTTAACATGCTGCTGCTTGTCCAAGTTGCACAGGCACTGGGATTGATTTCCCTTTTATTGCTGTGCTTCGTTTATATTGAAAAATCACCTTTACTTGAAAACAAACCTTCTGTTCAAAGATTCCTGACGGGTTGTTCTCTTGGTGTCTTAGTCGTCGTCGCCATGCTGGACCCGATAAAGATATCTGAAGGTGCTATTTTCGACCCCCGTGGCGGACCAGCTATACTGGCTGGCATATTCGCCGGGCCTTTGGGCGCTTTAATAACCAACGCCATTGGGGCTCTCGCGCGCTGGTATGTTTTGGGCGGGCCCGTCGCCTTGGGCGGCGTCATTAGTTTTATGCTCTACGGCGTATTTGGCGCAATTGCAGGGATCATGATCAAGAAGTACAATTGGAAAATTGGTCCAAAGATGCTGATCTCAATCGGCATGCTTGGCAGTATCTTCGTCCTGCCCTCTTTCTTCGTCAGTGTTGATTTTGCGACGGGGCTCGTAATTCTAAAAAAAGCGGGACTGATTTTTCTGACAAACAACATCCTGAGCTGCCTGCTTGTCGGTGTCCTGCTTGTTCAGGCGCGGGCCTGGATTTCAATGAAAAACACTTTGGAACAACAGAACCAACAAAACCAATTCCTGTCGCGCATCGTTAACGAGACGAAAAACGGAGTCGTAATTACGGATGAACAGGGTTTGACCGAATGGGTCAACCCGGCGTTTGAGAAAATGTCAGGATATACCCTTGCAGAGTTAGCAGGACGTGCCCCAGGTGACGTTTTGCAAAGAAGCGACATAAATCAAGCTGACGTACAACTTATGCATGAGTGCATAGAAAACCAAGAACCGTTTGATGTGACCGTCGCCAATCATCATAAGAAGGGACACTTATATTGGGTTCATATCACCTGCCAACCTTTCACCAAGGTTGTCGGTAAATCTCATTTCATGGCTATCCAAACGGATGTGACTGAACATATGCTCGCCATAGAAGAGCTTCAAAGGAACGAAACGTTATTGAAAGGGATTCTGGAATGTGTTCCCGGGATGGTCAATGTCAAGGATACCGAGTTTCGCTATACGTATATGAATGCCTATCAAGCGGCGGTCTACAATACCACTACCGAACAGGCAATCGGCAAAACAGCGACGGACATCTTAGGTTCTGAGCACGGAGAAAAAATTGCAAAAATGGATCTTGAAGTGGTCTCCACTGGCAAGCCAACACGCCAATATGAGGACACATTGGTAGACCATGACGGACGGGCGAGCACCTGGTTATCAGTTAAAGTGCCGGTACATGATCGGCAGGGAAACCTGTCCCTAATTGTTTCTTCGGGCATAAATATATCGGATAGAAAAGAATTGGAAGATCAACTGCGTCAGGCGCATCGAATGGAGGCCATTGGCCAGTTAACCGGCGGCGTTGCCCATGATTTCAATAATCTTATGGCAATTATCATGGGAAACGTTGAGGCGGCAATGCAAAAAATAGGACGTAGCCATCCATCAACACACAATCTGGAAAAAGCCTTAAATGCTGTCGGCAGGGGAGCCGCTTTGACGCAACAACTGTTGACGTTTTCGCGTCGACAGGCTCTTTTCCCTATAAATATATCCGTCCAAGACGCGATAACAGAAACCCTCACCTTATTGGAACCCACCCTTGGGACAAATATACAGATCGAAACGCACTATGACGAAACCGAACTCATCATCGCATTGGACGAAGCCATTTTCGGCAACGCAGTCGTAAATCTTGCCCTTAATTCTCGAGACGCCATGCCAGATGGAGGGGTTTTGACCATCACGGTTACAAAAACCAACTTCACGGGAGAAATACTGGAGGTTGGCGAAGAACCAGCCTATGGACCTTATGCCCATATTAAAATATCCGATACAGGTTCGGGAATATCTCCAAACGAATTGGATCGCGTTTTGGAACCGTTTTATTCAACAAAAGCGGTCGGCAAAGGAAGTGGCTTAGGGCTGAGTATGGTCTATGGATTTGTCCATCAGTCGAATGGCTATTTGAGTATCGACAGTACAATTGGCGAAGGCACCAACGTTTCAATCTATTTGCCCATCGTACAAATTGACGAGGCCCCGACACATGCAAGCCCTGACCAGGAGTTGACGGCCAACGCTCTTGAAAATAACAAACACATTCTGGTCGTCGAAGATAATCAGCTGGTTCGAGAAACGTTGATGGCCACGCTTGCCTATCTCGGCTATGGCGTTACTGAAGCAACGGATGGCGCTGCTGCCCTAGAGGTCGTCGAGCAAGAGTCAGAGGCCATTGCTCTGGTTATTTCCGATATTGTTATGCCCGGCATTTATAGTGGTGTTGATATCGCAAAAAAAATTACCCAGGAATATCCGGACATCAAAGTGCTTCTTGTTTCGGGCTATCAACAAAACAGTACAGATCTCGCAGATCTGAACGATGCGGGGATTGTGATGCTGTCAAAGCCCTATAGCAGGGAAGACCTTATCGAAAAAATAAACCACTTGTTGTCGGAGTAACACTCGATGTTCACGGACCTCAACATAGTTGGATCATGGATGCCTTTGAAATAGCCAGAGTCATTTCTGCCACCGTATTATTTATGAACTTTACTGAGACGATCCTTAGGCATTTGTTTGTGGTGCCTTGTTTACAATTGTGGCGATCGACGTTGATGATAAACGTTCAATGAGGACGGCTTCCAATTCACTCATGACAGAAGACACGCGATCAAACAGGTCATGTTCCACGGAACAATCAATTTTTTCAGGCGCCACTTCGTGGTGAAATAATTGTTCGCCAAGGGCGGTATAAACATCTGCCAGCGTAATTGTTTCCGGTGCCATCGCTAAACGCCATCCTCCGGCATGGCCCTTCTCAGATTGCAGCAGGCCAGCTTGTCGCAAGGTCCCAAGCACCCGCCTGACGACAACCGGGTTCGTCCCGCTGTGCTCTGCGATATCAGCGGAAGTGCGCATACGTTTCGGATCGATTGCCATATGCCCAAGTGTATGTAAGGCAAGAGATAGACGACTGTTTCGTTTCATCAGTAGCTCCAACTACAAATTTTTATTTCACGTAACATTAATAGTTGCGTTAGTTACGTCACAGTGATAGTTACATAAATACACATTCTTTACGAACCTCAACAAAAAATTGGCGCATAATGATGAGTATCTTTTCAAAACGCGGACTGCGTATGGTCATTCTCTGTTCTCAAGTGATGGCCTCGTAACATGGATGACATTGCGAGCTCGTGCGACGAGACAGCGGCGGTTTCAGAACAAAGCTCCCGCCAATCCGGCCCCAGTCGTGAAAAAGCCGAAGACGCCGTGCGCACTTTAATCGAATGGGCGGGAGATGACCCTGACCGTGAAGGGTTAGTCGGAACCCCGGCCAGAGTCGTGCGGGCCTATGAGGAGTTTTTTGCCGGTTATCACGAAGACCCGGTAACAATACTTGGCAAAACGTTTGAGGAAACGGATGCCTACGACGAGATGGTTTTGCTGCGGGATATACGCCTTGAATCCCACTGCGAACATCACATCGTTCCGATAATCGGTAAGGTGCATATTGGGTATCTGCCTTCAGACCGGGTCGTGGGAATTTCCAAACTCGCTCGTCTTGTTGAGGTCTTTGCCAGACGCATGCAGATCCAGGAAACGCTCACCGCACAAATCGCCGATACGATACAGGACGTTCTTAAACCAAAAGGAGTTGGGGTTGTCATTGAGGCAGCGCATCAATGCATGACCACGCGGGGAATTAAAAAACCAGGCGTCAGTATGGTGACCAGTCGCATGCGGGGATGTTTCCGAGATGACGCATCTACAAGGCGAGAGTTCTTCGCGATGATCAGTGGTCGATGAGGAGCGACAGATGAGTTTTAACCTTGGCATGGCAATGCACGTAAGCGTCGATCCAATGATCGAGGACGACCCTGAAAAAGGCATCGCAAGCTGCTTCACAAGACCAGCCCTTGCTGTGATCAATCAGCCGGGAACGGAACTGGCCATATGGAAACGGCAGCTTCCGGTTCTTTTGCGAGAGTGGATCAAAGGTTTGAATGTCTCGTGTTATCCAGAAAAACGTATTCTAATTAAGCCGAATGACCTTCGTAGGGCCCTCCAACCCATATTGAATGGATGCCATATGCCAGCAGGGGATATGCGTGATCTGTGGGTTCAGGATATCGCGGACCTGGTTTACGTATTCTCCGAAATCACGAGCGCAGACCTGGTCGACGTAAGGCTTGAACGGATTAACCATGACGCTTGTTGGAAGTTCCATCGTGACTACGTAGATACAAGACTGATCACAACCTATAGCGGACCAACAACGGAATGGGTCAGGCCGGAACATTCGGATCAGGCTCTGCGTGAGCAAAAAAAGTATACCGGACCTTTGGAGCACTTTGGTCTCCAAGACGTTGCCTTTTTTAAGGGAAATTTATCAGGTTCTGATCAAGGTATTGTTCACCGTTCACCAGCGCTTGCAGGAACGAGACTTTCGCGATTGGTTCTCTGTCTAAACAAACAGACGAAGAGTTCGCCTGAGCCTTGGACGTAAGGTCCACGGCGACCACCGGCGGCACTAGATTACCAATCTGTCCTCACGTCATGGGGAACGGATATCGTATCGCGGGTTCATCTATGAACTGACGGTGGACTCTCTAAGGCGTAAGGCTCCCCGATCTAAACACGTATTAATCTGGGGTTCATGCTTGCTTGCGGCAGCCATAGATATCGCCATCACATTCTCGCGTGAACGCGATGCGATGGCGATATTGTGGGCTGGCTTTTTTACGTTTCGTCTTGAACTGGGTTGCTTAAGACGCCGATACCTTCAACTTCAATTTCACAGATGTCGCCGTCTTTCATAAATACCGGTGGCGTGCGCGCATAACCAACGCCTGCGGGTGTGCCGGTAACGATGACATCGCCGGGTTCCAGTGTCATGCATTCCGTCAGGGTTACGACCAGTTCATCGATGGGAAAGATAAAATCTTTCGTGTTCGCATCTTGCATTATCTCGCCGTTCAGGCGCGACTGGATGCGCAGTCCATGGCCTCCTTCGGGGATTTCATCCGCGCTGACAAATTCAGGCCCAAAGGCACCGGTATCGTCAAAATTCTTTCCAATCGTCCACTGAGAGCTTTTGCGCTGATAGTCCCTGATGGAGCCCTCATTGAATAGCGAGTATCCAGCAATGACAGACAAGGCGTCCGCTTTAGATGTGTGACGCGCACGTTTGCCGACAATCGCGACGAGTTCGGCTTCGAAATCGAGTTTATCAGAACATTTAGGGCGTATGATTGGCTGGTTATGAGCGACGAGGCTGGTCGCTCCCCGGTAAAAAATTTCAGGATAGGTTGGCGGCTCTGCGCCACCTTCACGGGCATGGGCTGCATAGTTCCGTCCGATACAGATGATCTTTGGTGGTCGTGGGATCAATGGTAAAAAGCTAAGGCCTTCATAGGAAACCCGGGCGTTGCTGCCGGCGCTCTTTCCGGCTGCTGTAACCCGTGACAGCGCGTCCGGTCCGGCTTCCAGCAACTTGACCATATCTGTTGGCAGGTCTGGTGCAGCAATGGATAAGTCGACAACGGTGTCGCCATCATGCAGACCAATTCGATCTTCGTTTTTGTCTCTAAATGATACTATTCTCATGGTACATAGGTCCGTCTATTTGTGGGGGTGTGAAGGGGCGCTGCTCAACTCAGGTGCTTCTCCAAAAAGTCGCCCGTTTTTGTGTAATGTGCAACAAGATCTGCAACCGCAAGATCGGCGTTGCGCTCCAGAACATGATGCAGAATCGAATCGTGTTCGCTGGCGACATCTCGCGACGGATAGGCCGTCGGTCCGACCAGATTGCGGTAGCGGATATTCTGATCATAGAGTTGGTCACATATTTTTATGAGTATGCTCGAGCCGCAAGCCGACAGTAGCGCCATATGGAATTTCTTATGATGGGCTTCCCAGTCCACATTGGAAACAAAATTCTGCTCGCCAACAGAGCGCGGTGCCCGTTTAAGGCGATGGTGAAGCAGGATCAGGCTTTCTTCCCAGTTGGCATCTCCTTCTTTGATGGATTCCCTTAAAGCCCGTTCCTCCAACCAACACCGGGTTTTCAGTAATTCCTGAAAGGCGTCGACACTTACACGGGCGACGACGAAGCCCCGTTGATCAATGCGCTCGACCAGGTGGTCTGAGGTCAACAGGCTGAGGGCCTCGCGAACCGGCGTGGCTCCGGCATCCAAAAGACGACGCAGATCATCGATTTTCAGTTTATGCCCTGGCTCCAATTCACCCTGGATGATCATGGAGTGGATGCGCTGATATACCTGACTGGTCAAAGAGGTGGTGTTTGTCTCCAGGGTTATATGGCGATCAATCACGGACGGCTTCATTTATTCACCTGATAGCTTTAAGAGATCACGACATGCTGGTTGGACAGATTGATGGTTAAGGAGAGTGAGCCCTCATTAACCAGCCAGCAGCGCACAGAAAACTGCCGGGCACCGGCGCGATGCATGGGGTCGTTCGCTGCCAGGGTGCGCGCTTCATCTAAAGACGCTGCCCGATAAACAATCATTCCACCGCCAGACATCTGTGAACCGGAGGCATCTGATAGAGGTCCTGCCAATACCAAACTTCCCGCGGCCTCCATCTTCTTTTGATAGGCAAGATGGTCAGGCAAGTGCTTTTGCATTTCTTCGGGTTCGGCGGCGGGTGTCGATTCAACGATATAGAGTTCCATCGCAAGCGCTCCACGTTCGCGGGCTATCTCTTTATATTCTAACCATGTGGGCATGACGCTCTCCGTACACGTTATCTTCCCTTTAAAACATAGATTTAACGTAATTAAAATATAAAAAATCGATTTTAATTGACTTAAACACCATTCTATTGATATTTTTCGAGACTGCCACGGATATTTTTAGGAATCTTGCTCTATGAACGTCTCGTCACCGGCCAATGCTGAAATCGAAAAAATACGCATGGAAGCTCAGGAAGCGGTGCGTTTAATGAGGCAACGCAAACAGGTATTGGATCAGGATTCTATCGACCTAATTCTGACGGGTGCCCGATCACACTATGCTTGGACCGACAAACCCGTCAGCGAAGCGCAGATCAGACAGATTTATGATATCGTAAAAATGGGCTCTACCAGCATGAACGGATGTCCAGCCCGATTTGTCCATGTGCGCACGGCCGAAGGAAAAGCCCGGTTGGCAAAATCTCTCAAACCGGCGAACGTCGGCAAGATGATGGGAGCGCCAGTAACAACCATCATTGCCTACGACACAGCCTTTTGGGAAAAGTTGCCAGAGCTTTTCCCCCACGAAGATCGTCGGCACCTGTATGAGGGTAAAACGGCTTTCATAGAATCGACGGCCTTTCGCAACTCAACAATTCAGGGTGCCTATTTCATGATTGCGGCGCGCGCGATAGGGCTGGACGTGGGAGCCATGTCCGGTTTCTCAAATGATATTGTTGATGAAGAATTTTTTGTAGGCACTACATGGAAATCCAATTTCCTATGCAATGTCGGCTATGCGGATGAAAGCGCCTTATTTCAGCGGCTCCCCCGTTTCGACTTTGAAGAGGTGTGTCGTTTTGTCTGATAAGGAAGTGGCTCCATGGCGATAAGAGCGAAAACGTCCGTTAAGCTGATGGTGACAGGGAACTGCCCGTCACATTCACTGACACAAATTTCAGTGCGAGATGTCTCGGCTCAAATCGATGAGCCCCTGGAGCGCGGCGGAACGAACGCCGGGCCTACGCCAACAGATACCGCCTTGGCGGCATTAATTGGATGCACAAACGTGATTGGTAACAAATGTGCGGACAAGTTGGGGGTTGATATTGGGCATCTGCAAATCAGTGCTACCTGCGACTTTAACCGACTGGGTGTGACCTTAAGCGAGGAAATCGATGTCCCGTTTGAAACCATCAACCTTGTCGTAATCTGTGATGGCACTGCCAGTGAAGCAGAGCTCGAACAGGTCAAAACCGAAGTGTCCAAATACTGCCCCCTGTCGAAGCTGTTTCGTCAGGCTGGCACAGTTCTCAATGAAGAGTGGAAAAAAGCCACCTGACGGGACTGCGATCAAGACGTAATTTTTTATGAACATAGGGAGGCCGAAATGTTTAAATCACTTATACACAAGACACTGTTAGCGGGGCTGATTGTTGCCAGCTCCGTGATTGCTCAGCCCGTGAAGCAGGCAGAAGCAACGGAAACCATCAAACTCATTGCAATTGATGGCTATCCGGCACGCGCCATGTGGGTAAAGGAGTTCTCTGGATTCTTTATCCCGCGCGTCAATGAAGAATTGGCAAAATCCGGAAACTACAAAATCGAATGGCAGGAGGCCTATGGCGGAACAATTGTCAAACCGAGAGGTGTCTTGAACGGTATCAAGCTGGGACTCGGCGACATTGGTATTGTAACGACGATTTTTCATAACTCCAGTTTACCTAGTCAGGGCATTTCAGGAGTCACTCCCTTTGTTTCGACCGATGCCCGTATTGTGGCAAAGGCTGTAGATGAGATAGCAAAAGAGTTCCCGCAAATGGGTGCGGAACTGGATGCTGAAAATCAGGTCTACCTGGCCACAGGTGTTGTTCTTGATACTTATCAGATGTTCACCAAGAAACCTGTCCGCCATCTGGCAGATATGAAAGGTATGAAGATTGCTGGTGCCGGATATAACCTGCGTTACCTCGAAGGTTTGGACACAGTTGCCGGTGTGCGCGGTGGTCTGCCAAAGTTCTACAATATGGTTGATACCGGACTTGTCGATGGCGCCATGATCTGGCCAGAAGCTGCACAGACGTTCAAGATTGGAGAAGTTGCTCCGTATATGTTGACCGCCAATCTGGGCGCTGTAAATTCTAAAACCGTAACGGTTAACAAAGATGTCTGGAAAAAGCTTCCCGATGAAGTCAAAGGCGTTCTGACGTCGGTTGCAGTTGAATACAGAGATCATATTGCCGGAATAGCCATGGATCGGGCGGCAGCGTCGCTTGCAGCATATAAAGCATCTGGGGGAACCGTCACCGAACTGTCCGATGAGGAACGTGCGCAGTGGGCAAATGCAATGCCGAACATAGCACAGGAATGGGCGAAGAAGCTCGATTCCGAAGGTGCGCCAGGGTCGGCAATGCTTAAAGCCTACATGGAAAAGCTAAGCGCTGCGGGTCAGGTTCCCATCCGAAACTGGGCAACTGAATAGTCGCCCAGGAAAATACGAGAAAGCGTTCTGTGTAATGTCTTTTAAACCACTCGGTTTTGTTCAGGCGGTAGTCGACCGGATCGCATCATGGGCCAATGTTATCGGCACGTGCATGTTGTTCGGGCTGGTTGCTGTCCTGAATACCGATGTCATTGCCAGGGGGGTGTTTCACTCCCCTCTGAACGGCAGTGTTGAACTTGTCATCTTTGCCATCGTGATGATTGTTTTTCTGCAATTGCCCGATGTTGTCAAGATGGGACGGCTCACACGGTCGGACGGTTTCCTGACAATGATCCGCCAGAACCATCCGACATTCGCCAGAAATATATCGCGGGTTATCGACCTGACTTCGGCGATCTTTATGGGGCTCATTGCATGGACGGTATGGCCGGAGTTTGTAACCACATATGAAAGTTGCGCCTTCTTCGCCCAACCAGACTTTGGACCCGCGCCAACTGGAAATATGCTGGAAGATTTATCAGCTGCCTTTGGCCGCTGTGACTATTTTGGAACGCCGGGTATTTTCACCGCGCCAAAATGGCCCGGCCACCTCGTGACCGTATTTGGTGTTGGTCTTTGTGCCGTCATTCTTCTGCTCAAGGCTGTGCTTGCAGATCGCAATAAGGATCCGGACCCAATGGAAGACGCGCAATGAAATTAACGTTGGCGGACAGAGCCCATGACACCTGTTGAAATTGGAATATTGTCGATCATTGCGATCGTCGGCATGATCTATCTGGGTGTCTACATACCGGTTGCACTGGGGTTGGTATCCTTCATCTCGATTTGGCTTATCAGTGGTAAAGCCATTCTGGCGTTCAATTTTTTGAAGGTCGCAGTTGGCGATGGTGTTACGGAATATGAGTTTGCGACCATCCCGCTGTTTACGGTTATGGGGCTGCTCGTATCCAAGGCAGGACTCGGTTCTGATGTCTACAAGGTTCTGAACCAATTGTTCCGAAAAATCACAGGTGGCATCGGAATGGCAACCGTTGGCGCCAATGCAATCTTTGCTGCGGTCACCGGTTCCTCCATTGCTTCGGCTTCGGTCTTTACCCGAATATCCGTACCTGAGATGTTGCGTTATAAATACAATCCTCGATTTGCGGTGGGTGTGGTTGCCGGGTCATCCGTCCTGGGCATGATCATTCCTCCAAGCGCGATGCTCATTATTTACGCTTTTGTTGCTGAACAATCCGTTGGCCAGATGTTTATTGCGGGTATCATTCCCGGTTTAATTCTGACTTTTGTCTATATTGTTGCGATCATGTTAATGGGTAAATACTGGCCATCTTTCCTTGGTAAAGAGGCGCAGCAGGACACCCATGTCGAACTCTCTTTTTTTGAAATTCTGGATAAGACAGTTCCTGTGTTGCTGCTGATTGTGATCGTTATGGGCGGTATCTATACCGGTTGGTTGACGCCCGTAGAAGCGGGAGCAACCGGCGCATTAATGGCACTGATCATCGCCCTCCTTCGTCGCCGAATGACATGGAATACCTTTTGGCATACGGCCCTTGAAACGGGTCACATAACGGCATCAATTCTGTTTCTTATTACCATGGCTTCGCTCTATAGCCGAATGTTGGGCTTCGCCGGCTTACCCAATGAACTGGATGCACTCCTGAGTCATTACGACTTTGGGTTTGCAGGTGTCATGGTGATTTATATTCTTTTGATGCTTTTTCTAGGAACACTCCTGGATACGGCATCAATCATTTTAATTGTTGTCCCGCTGTTTATTACGCTGGTCGAATCCATGGGACTGGATCTTATCTGGTTCGGAATCATAACCGTCATTGGCGCAGAGATAGGGCTTCTGACGCCCCCACTCGGTATCTCATGTTTCGTTATCAAAACTACACTGGATGATCAGAGCATCACTTTGAAAGATGTTTTCTATGGCGCTTTCCCGTTTGTCATTCTGATGCTGGGCGTCTTGATCCTACTGGTTAACTATCCATCGCTCTCAACACTTCTGCTAAATTGATACGGACAGGAACTCCTTATGCGGACGATTACCAAGGAAACAATCACGCAGGCCTTTCTTGATTACTGTGGAGAGGACACGGATCCGCGTCTTCGCTTTGTCCTGGAACGTCTGGTTACCCATTTACATGCTTTCGCGAAAGATGTGGATCTAACTCATGAAGAGTGGCGAAAGGGATTAGAACTACTGACAAAGGCGGGAGAAATTTCCAATCCCGAGCGCAATGAATTTGTTTTGTTTTCTGATGTTCTGGGTCTCTCGTCGCTTGTCGATATGCTGCATTCTAAGCCAGGGAGTACACCTTCAAGCGTGTTGGGTCCCTTCCATATTCTGGGTGCCCCGGATTTGCCGGTTGGCGGCGATATGAAATCCGACAATGACGGTGCCAGTGTGATTGTCAGCGGCACCGTTCAAACATCAGAAGGTGAACCTGTAAAAGGTGCCGAGTTGGAAATTTGGCAAACGGCAGACAACGGGCTTTATTCAAACCAGGACACGGCGCAAGCGGACTATAATCTGCGCGCCCATATGAGGTTGGCTGATGATGGCCGCTATGCATTTACCACGGTACGGCCGGCTCCTTATATCGTGCCAGATGACGGGCCCGTCGGTGAACTTCTGCATGCAACAGGCCGCCAACCCTGGCGACCGTCCCACCTGCATTTCATCATAACAGCGCCCGGATATCGCACCTTGGTTACAGAAGTCTTTCCAAGTGATGACCCTTATTTAGATCAGGACGCGGTATTTGGCGTCAGGGAGCAACTCGTTATGGAATATGTCGAGCAGACCGACCAAAGTGCGATCCCGATTGGTATTGCTGATTCCGATAAAATTTCGACACCCTATTTTACCGTCGACTTTGATTTTGTACTGGCTGCGGAGCCGTCATAGATCGCGCTATCCCTGATTACTTCGCGCCTCTACCCGCCTCACAACCGACTTGCTCGAGACTGTGGCAGAACGCGCACTTGCTTGGATCGACGCCTCCCCGAAAAAGATAATCCCTGTTATGCAGTAACGCGGGCGCCGGTTGGTAACTTTAGGGTCAATAGAAGACAGACCAACAGCATCACTGCGGAGCCAGCCAAGCAGATATGCAAGCCCCCCAATTGATAAAGTAATCCGGAAAACAGGGTTCCAAACAACCGGCCACCTGCGTTGGCCGCATAATAAAACCCAACGTCTTCGGCTGTTTTCTTTGATCCCGAGTAGGCTAGAATCAAGTAGGAGTGTAAGGAAGAGTTTACAGCAAAAGCGATCCCAAAAAGAGTCAGCCCACCGATTACAAGGTTAAGGGTGTCTATCGGTAAGGATGTTGGGATGACGAGTGCTGTTGTCAGCAGTACCGGTACCAATGCCAGTATAAACATCCAAAGTCGCGCCGCCGGAATTTCGCGGCTCAACCCGTCAGAACTGCGGCGGACAAGAGACGGGGCAAGAGCCTGAACTGCACCATAGCCGATTGTCCACGCAGCCAGAAAGCCGCCCACCTGCCAAAAGGTCCAGCCGCCGGCGTATAAAAAAACCGGAACACCTACAACAAACCAGACGTCGCGCGCACCGAACATAAAAAAACGTGCCGCCGCCAGCAGATTTACACCCGTTGATTTGCTGACGAGTTCGCGAACGGTTTTGGAAGAGGGGCTCTTACCCAAGTCCTTGGGTAGCGACAGGATAATCGATACCAATACAACTGACAGCATGGCAGCCGTTGCCCATAGAGACATCACAAACCCTAAACCATCAAGCATCAAACCGCCCAGAAAAAAGCCAATTCCTTTGATCGAATTTTTGGATCCTGTAAACCATGCAACCCAATGAAACAGTTGAGTGTTTCCATCGGTTGAAGTGATTTTTATTGCCGACTTTGAAGCGGTTTTTGTCAGGTCTTTCGCAATTCCTGCAATACCCTGTGCGCCCATAACCCAAATTACTGAAAGCTCTATACTCCAGCCCGTTTGCAACATGGACAGAAATAAAAGTCCGATGATTTGCAGACCGATGCCGATCCGTAACATTCGTGAAATACCAAAACGGCTGGCCAGCCAACCGCCGATCAAGTTCGCAAATATCCCTGCGGCCTCGTAAAGCAAAAACAGAAACGCGAGCGTGAAAGGAGAATACCCAAGTCCATAAAAATGAAAAAGGACGAGCATTCGTAGCGCCCCGTCGGAAAGCGTGAAGCCCCAGTACGCTGCGGTAACGATCAGGTAATTACGCACATAAGTTCCTAGACGCCTGTGTCGATGATCATATTTGCCAGATCAACCATCCGACATGCATAGCCCATTTCGTTGTCGTACCAAGCATATATTTTTAACATTGTCTGATCTGTAACCAATGTGCTCTGTGCGTCTATTATTGCACTGCGGGTATCGTTTGCATAATCGACCGAGACCAAAGGACGATCTTCGTACCCAAGGATACCCGCCAGATCGCCATGGGCAGCTGATTTGAACAGCTCATTGACTTCAACAGAGGTTGTCTTTTTGGAAAGTTCAAAAACACAGTCCGTCAGGCTGGCGTTAAGCACGGGAACACGGACCGCATGCCCATCAAGCTTACCTTTAAGCTCCGGATAAATCAGAGAGATCGCTGTCGCGCTGCCCGTGGTTGTCGGCTGAAGAGACATCATGGCGGAACGTGCCCGGCGCAAATCTTTATGAGGGGCATCGACGACGACATTTGTATTCGTGGGGTTGTGAATGGTGGTGATTTGGCCGCGCTGAATTTCAAAATTTTCATGTATAATTTTAACAACAGGTGCAAGGCAATTTGTCGTACATGAAGCGGCTGTCAGCAAATGATGTGTCGCAGGATCGTAGAGGTGATCATTAACACCGACCACCACATTCAAAATGTCTGCCGCATGAACGGGCGCTGCGACAATGACCTTTTTGACGCCCTGCCTAAAATAACTGTCCAGTTGTTCTGGTTTGCGAAACTGACCGGTACATTCAAGTACAACGTCGCAGCCAAGATCGCCCCAAGGGACAGAGCCGGGGTCAGCTGTTTCTGAAAATCCAATGTGCTGACCATTGATCTCAATTTTGTTTTCGCCTTGAACGGCAAAAGTGCCGTGCCAACGACCGTGGATACTGTCGAACTCCAGCAAGTGCGAAGTCCCTTCAGCGCCACCATGGAGCTCGTTAATATGAGCAATCGTTAGTCTGTTGTCACAACGGGGGTCATTTGAAGCACGATGGACTCCGCCCATTGCGGCACGCAATGCCAGGCGTCCAATTCGGCCCATACCATTTATTCCAACCGCCATAAGCCTGCTCCGCTTTTTCTTAGGTGACCCCCTGAGAAGTATCGATATTCATATGGAAGTCAACTCAGAGACCCGTCTGTCACAAATATTTCATCTTAGCGACGATCCAGCGCTAGTCGTATAGTCCTGAACGTGAAGACGATTCTAGCCATGATATTTGGCATCTAACGCCTTTATGGCATTTACGTTCCCGGCGGATCGGCCGGTTTCATCGAATGTTTCTGCAAGGAAAGCATCGGCAATCGTCTTGGCAACTTCGGTCCCGATGACGCGGGCCCCCATAGTGATGATTTGCGCGTTATTCGAAAGTGCGGCGCGTTCTGCAGAGTACGTATCATGACAAAGTGCTGCGCGTATGCCCGGTACTTTGTTGGCTGAAATGCAAACACCAATTCCCGTGCCACAAACAAGTATCGCTTTATCATAAGCCCCGGCGATGACGGCCGACGCAACGCGATCTGATAGATTTGCGTAAAACTCTTCACCGCCGTCTTCGGGTTTGGAAAGCTCTGTGACATCGAAGCGTTGTTGTAAGTAGTCGACCAGCTGATGGGCAAGTCCCTCTCCGGCACTGTCACCCGCAATTGCGATTTTCATTCCCATTTCTCCTTGTCTTAATTATAGGACGGCTGAGCAGCGGTTCAGAATATCCAGATAGCCGTCAACATGCCAGGCCGAGCGGCCGATAAACAATCCATCAATATGGGGTTGAGAAATAAGGTCGGTACAATTTTCCGGACTTACAGACCCCCCGTAAAGGCACGGGACGACGCGTCCCAATTGATCGCGCGCGGCCTCAATGATTTCGGCCTGCCGGGCATCGGCATAGGTGGCCGTCGCCGGGCTACCATTTTCACCAATAGCCCATACCGGCTCATACGCAAACAGGATTGGTTGTGTTTTTTGTGTATCGGTTACGTGCGCCAATGCGGCCTTTACTTGCTTTTCTAAAACGTCAGTCGCCTTACCAGCATCGCGCTCCGGGCCCGTTTCGCCAATACACACCAGCGGGATCAGTCCGTGTCGAAGTGCGGCTTCAACTTTCAGACCAACCGTTTCATCCGTTTCTCCAAAGTGCTCCCGGCGCTCAGAGTGACCAAGCTCGACTAAATCCAAACCCCCGTCCGTTAACATCAAAGGAGAAACTTCTCCAGTCCACGCACCCTGATCGGCCCAGTGCATATTCTGTGCACCGACAAGAACAGAGGTGTTGGAGAGTTGGTCAGCGACTTCACGTACCGTCATAAAAGCTGGAATAACAAAACGCTGGATCAGTGGGTTTCGGTTGCCATCATCCAAAACCAATGCACGGACAAAGAGCTCAGCCTCGGCCAATGTTTTGTGCATTTTCCAACTGGTACCAATCCAGAATTTTTGTTGGGTTGTCATCTATAGCACCAAATCAAATAAGGTCAGCCTGCCTTGCGGATTAAGGTATTACACATCACGCGGATAATCATTGCGGCAGATGCCGCGCCCGGGTCCATATGCCCGCGGCTGCGTTCGCCCAATCGGGCAGAGCGGCCTTTTGTGGCGATCATGTCAATGGTCGATTCTGCTCCGCTCTGAGCCGCATCAGCAATAGTCGTCAGGTTGGCGACCACATCAGGGTTTTTCCCCGCTTCGCTGCCTGCTGGAACCCAGGCGTCGATCATGGTTTTTTCTCCGACCTCGGCCTTTCCTCTGGTTTGAATGCCCTCTGCCATTAAGGAAAAAAACTCAGGCGTGTCTGAGATCGCAATTTCTGACATGCCCTTTAGCCGTTTTCCGACCCGCATCAAGGCCGTTGCGTATAAGGGGCCAGAAGATGCTCCAACGGCATTTAGGAAACTCTTTGCAGCTGTATTAAAGACGTCAGAAAGCAGCGCGGTATTTGGATCAAGCTCTGCAAGAGCATCATGGACCGCCTTGAATCCTTGCTCCATGGCAATCCCGTGGTCGGCGTCACCTATGTGTCCGTCGAGTTCACAGAGGTGATCGCGTTGTTCCGTCATTTTCACAGATACGGCATTCAACATTTTGATCGCATCATGTGTTGTCAGAACTGACATTAGGACGCTCCCGAGGAGAACATGGCGCAATCACAAGGATGTTCAATCATCTCATGAAGTTCATCATCCAAATGCATAACCGTAATAGAGGCCCCGGCCATCTCGAGTGAGGTGCAATAGGGCCCGACCCAGGTGCGATAGGTTTTCAGCCCAGCATCAATCAGCCTTTGGGAAACTCGGCGATTCATGATGTAGAGTTCCATTAAAGGTGTGGAGCCCAGCGAATTAACAAGCACAGCAACCCGGTCACCGGCTTTTGCGTTCATCTCATCCAAAATGGCATCCATGATTTCATCTGTAATCTGGTCGGCGGTTCGAAGGGCCTCACGCTTCATGCCGGGCTCGCCATGAATGCCCATTCCGATTTCCATTTCATTGTCGCCGATCTCGAAATTTGGGCGGCGCGTTTGCGGCAATGAACATGCGCCAAGTGCGACGCCTAATGTATAGGTTCGGTCATTGGCTTTTCGGGCGATCCGTTCACATTCATCCAGCGGCAACATTTTATCGCAGGCAGCGCCGGCAGCCTTGAAGATGAAGAAGTTGCCAGCGACACCGCGCCGTTTTTCACGTTCATTAACGGGAGCCGAGGCAATGTCATCGGTACTTAAGACGGTCCGTGATTCAATGTCATCCATTTCAAGCATTTCCGCGGCCATATCAAAATTCATGACGTCGCCTGCGTAATTACCGTACATCATCAGTACGCCAGCACCACCATCTATGGCCGCGGAACAGTCATAAATTGGCTGGGGCGGAGGAGAAGCAAAAACGTTCCCAATGGCGGCACCATCGGCCAATCCTTTTCCAACGAAACCCAAAAAGGTCGGCTCGTGTCCGGACCCACCCCCAATGATGAGTCCGACTTTTCCAGACCGTGGACCGTGGTTTGCAACAACTGCGCGGGGTGATCCTTCAACTTGATGCAAGACATCGCCATGCGCTGCAATGATCCCATCAAGCATTTCGTCGACAGCCATATCGCCATCGTTGATTATTTTTTTGGTCTGCATTTTTACCTCCCTTATGCGTGCTCTTCTTTTGTCATCTATATGTTCAGATCAGTTACCCTGCTGTCAATATGGGGCATCTAAAAATTGAATTCCGGTATGATAAAATCTGGAATGGCCGCGACTTTTTGACAAAAATGCATGAGGTCTTCTAGGGTATCGTTTGCGTGAATACCCGTACGAACTAATGCGGTCTTAAACCCTGCCGCTTGGCCGCCCAAAATGTCGTGGGCGGGACTATCCCCAATACATAACACCCGGTCCCTGCTGATATCTCCAAGCCAGGAGTTTGCCACTTCGTAGATTAACGGGTGAGGTTTGCCAATCCACTCGACAGGACCGCCCATGTCTTCATAACGTTTGGCGATCTGGCCGGGGCCAAAGGTCAACCCTGTTTTTGTCAGGATTGTCATATCAGGATTGGTGCAGAGGCACGGCACGCCACGCGATGCAGCGGGCTGCAAGGCCTGAGCATAAGCATCAAGATCAATGGCATCATCGGTATAACCCGCAAGCAGGATAAGCTCGGCTTGTGCTGCCTTATAAACGGGCTTTAAACCCAGCCCCGCAATAATGGTCCCGGGGTCGTTCTGGCGTGACCACACAAGAACCGGCGTTCCGGATTGGATACCTTCGCCCATTCGGGATTCAAGTTTGCCGTAGGCTGCTTCCCCGGAGGTCAAGACACCTTGATAACTGTCACGTGCGAAGCCAAGTTGGCGCAGGCGGTCTTCATTCGGTTTAGAGCGCCTGCCGGAGTTAGATAACAAAATAATTTGTTTCCCGAGTTGGCTAAGATGTTGCAGAGCTTTTGCGGCAAAGGGGTATGCACCATCGCCGGATAATAACACGCCAAATTGATCAATCAAAAATGCATCATAACGCTCTGCCAAGTCAGCAAGGTTTGTGTGTAGGCTCATGCCTTCGCCCCAAACGTTGGTGGACATCTCTCACGACCAGAGGAATTTTTCGGCAAGACAAGCGTCAATATCATGGGTAAAGAGGTCTCTCAAAAGAACGACAAGCAACTTTCGGGATGAGATTATCCGGTGCGATGAAACCGATCGTACTATATCATGACGCAAGCGGATGTGAACCTTTAAACCTTAGGTGCACGATGTGCCGTTTTAATTTTGATGTTTATGCATACCAGAGTGTTGCTGACCAAGATGGTGCAGGATTTTTTGAGATTTTCCCCGGAGCTTCCCTTTACAGGTTAAGCGTGGCAATGGTATCGAACGGATAGCGTTGCGGGCATTTTTGGGCATCCCGAAGATATGTAAGGACCAAATCGCTTGATAACCGAACCGAAACAACCAAAGCAAGGGTTCCTATGAGCCAGGCAAACACACTATTCGATCTTACCGGAAAGACGGCGTTAATCACGGGATCGTCGCAAGGCATTGGCTTTGCACTGGCGAAGGGGCTGGCGAACGCCGGGGCAATGCTTGTGTTAAATGGTCGTGACGCGAGCAAGCTTGAGAGCGCTGTAGAAGCGCTGAAAGCGGAGGGTGCAATTGTCCACCAACTGGCCTTTGACGCAACGGATCATGGAACCGTTAAATCGAAAATTGATGCGTTTGAAACGTCCGTAGGCCCGATTGATATTTTGATTAACAATGCGGGCATGCAACACCGGACCCCGCTCGAAGATTTTGACCCGGAGATGTTTGAAAAATTACTGAGCACCAATATCTCGTCTGTTTTTAATGTGGGTCAAGCGGTTGCAAACCACATGATCAAACGACAGCAGGGTAAAATCATTAACATTGCTTCGGTTCAAACATCCTTGGCGCGCCCCGGTATTGCCCCCTATACGGCGACCAAAGGTGCTGTCGGGAATTTAACCAAGGGCATGGCGACGGATTGGGCGAAGCACGGTTTACAGGTCAACGCCATTGCGCCGGGTTATTTTGATACGCCTTTGAATGCGGCTTTAGTGGCGGACCCGGCCTTTACGGAATGGCTGGAGAACCGGACGCCCGCCGGACGCTGGGGCAATGTTGACGAACTTGTCGGAGCAGCAATTTTCTTGAGTTCTGCCGCATCGAGTTTTGTAAACGGCCACGTCTTATATGTGGATGGCGGGATCACGGCGTCTCTTTAATCTTGATCAGCGTCTTTCGCCAGTCTCAGGCCAGAAAACTGCCACTTCTGGTGCGGATAAAAGAAATTGCGGTAGGTTGACCGGATATGGTCGGCAGGCGTTACGCAAGAGCCGCCGCGCAAAACATACTGTCCAGACATAAACTTGCCATTGTATTCAGCGGCAACGCCTTCTATCGGCTTAAAGCCGGGATAAGCCATATAGGGGCTTGAAGTCCATTCCCAAATGTCCCCAAACATGTGTTTAAGGCCTGCACTCTGATCCGTATTGGGGAGCGGGCGATATAGCTTCTGGTCCGCAAAATGACCTGCTTGAGGAACTGTCCGTGCAGCGACTTCCCATTCAAATTCAGTTGGCAGACGATACCCGGCCCAGCGGGCATAGGCATCGGCTTCAAAATAACTGATATGACATACCGGTGCCGACCTGTTGACGGGCTGGAATCCGTGCAAGGTCATACTCCACCATTGGTCATCGCATTTTTCCCAATAAAGCGGCGCTTCCCAATTTTCCCTTTGCACAGTCGCCCATCCATCCGCCAGCCAATGAAGCGGCTCCTGATAACCACCATCCTCAATAAAAAGAATCCAGTCGCCAATGGTGACGGGGCGCTCCGCCAGAGCGAAAGGCTGCAGCAGTGCTTCATGGCTTGGGCCTTCACAATCAAAGGCGAAAGTTGCGTCGTGGTGGCCGATGTGATGAATTCCGCCTTCAAAATGCTGCCATGCAGGGGCCTCGGGCTCCGTCTGCGAATAAGATAGCGGTACAGGGGCGCGGTACTCCGGATTAAGCGGATTTTGTGAGAACAGATGTAACAGGTCCGTCAGAAAGAGTTCCTGATGTTGTTGTTCATGGTTCAAACCCAGCTCAATCATATCCAGGACTTCGCCCGGAAGGTCGGGCTGGTCCAGTAGTTGACCGAGTGCCTGATCAACATGGGCGCGGTATTCGAAAACACGCTCCAGAGAAGGCCGCGTCAATAAGCCCCGATTGGGGCGCGCGTGGCGGGGGCCAAGGGCTTCGTAATAGGAGTTAAACAGAAAAAAGAAGGTATCATCAAAGCTTTGATAAGCTGGTAAATGACGGGCCAGAATAACCGCTTCAAAAAACCAGGTGGTATGTGCCAGGTGCCATTTGGACGGACTGGCATCCTCCATTGATTGTACGGTGGCGTCCGCGTCGGAAAGACCTTTAGCCAGGGACATGGTCGTTTCGCGCACTTGGAAAAGCCGCTGGTGAAGAGCATTTTTATTGACGGTCGCTTTGCCGGGATGAAGACGCTTCGTATTCATTTTTAGACCCCTCTTTTCTTAAGACTGTGCCGCCAGATAATGGACCGAAAATAGGTCATTGGCATCGGTCCAAACTTGTATCGGTGTAAATCCGCTTGATCGGGCCAAGGCCTGAAAGCTCTCGATTGAGTATTTGTAGGAGTTTTCTGTATGGATTGTTTCGTCTTTTTGAAATGTAAACGAGTGGTCGTCGATCTGAACAGACTGATGTTTAGTGCTGACCAAATGCATCTCAATCCGGCTTTCGATTTCATTAAAGAAAGCGCGGTGCGTGAAGGCATTAAAATCAAAGTTTGATCCTAATTCGCGATTACAGCGTTTGAGCAAATTCATATTAAAGGCGGCCGTAACGCCCTTGGCATCGTCATAGGCAGCATTAAGGATGGACGTGTCTTTAACCAGATCAACGCCGATTAAAAAACCGCCACCGCTGAGAATATGGGTTACACGTTCCAGAAAGGTGCGGGCTTCTGTACGGGTGAAATTACCAATGGTCGATCCCGGATAGAACCCAACATATTGGCCGTCATCAATCGGCGGCAGTTTGAACTCTGACGTATAATCTGTACATATGGCGGTAACGGAAATGTTGGGAAATAATTTCGCAAATGAGGCTGCGGACTGGGCAAGATGGTCGCGCGAAATATCAATGGGAACGTAACCGATCGGATTATCGAAAGCTTCCATGAGAGTCCGGATTTTAATACTCGAGCCGCTGCCAAACTCGGCCAGGTGACAATGGGGACCGGCTAGTTTGGCAATATCAAATTTGTATTGGTCGAGAATTTTGAGTTCCGTCCGTGTTGGGTAGTATTCATCAAGGTCACAAATTTTCTCAAATAATTGGGAGCCTGCTTCGTCATAGAAAAATTTACTCGGAATTGATTTTTGTTCGAACGAAAGGCCTTCGACGACGGCATCTAAAAATTCCTGATGGTCCGGTTCGAAGTCATGGAAGAGAGGGGTTGGCTTGGCTTGCGATATCGACATACGGTTTCTTTCTCTGCTCTATCTTCGCGATATGAACCGAATTTCGAGGATCGTACCGGTCTTTCTCAACACAAGTTGTTGAGAGGATGACTATAACGGACTAATAAAGAAACAAATATGACTTAAATTGTCAAATCGATGTGCAAAATTGTTACAGTTAGGGCCACGATTTATGGATTGGGATGATGTTCGCTTTTTCCTGGCGTTATCGCGGAATGGGTCCGTCCGCGCGACGGGCGATCAAATGGGCGTAAGCCATTCGACCGTTGCCCGGCGTATCGATACATTTGAGCAAGCCATGGGGGTTCGGTTGTTTGATCGGACGCCACGCGGGTATGTAATGACGGTTGCCGGCGAAGATATGATGGAGACAGCGCTTCGCATCGAAGAAGATATGAACAGCCTTGAACGTCGCCTGCTGGGGCAGGATGCAAAACTGGAAGGGCGCATTTGTGTTACCTTTCCTGATAACCTGACATCAAATTTCCTGATGCCTTTTATGAGCGAGTTCAGCGATGCTTACCCGGATATTGATCTTGAAATGATTTTATCCTATCGGGCCTTAGACCTGTCAAAGCGTGAAGCTGATGTTGCCATTCGGTATTATCGACCTGGTGTGCAGCCGCCGGAGCACCTGATCGGACGTAAACTGGCTTGCGTATACTATGCACATTATGCATCGCCGGCCTATCTTGATAAGATCGACTTAAGCAAGAATCCCAGTGAGATACATTGGATGGCATGGGCCGATGAAGGCCGGTTTCCAGATTGGGTGAAGTCCAGTCCCTATCCCCATATCCCAACACGCCATATTCTGGAGAATGGGACCTTGCAGATGCAGGCCGCTAAATCTGGATTGGGTATTTCCATGCTGCCTTGTATGGCGGCGGACGCAGACCCAGATCTGGTCCGCTTGCCCGATAGCATTCCAGAACCTTATTTTGATATTTGGATTTTATCTCATCCCGACTTGCGGGAAACAGCTCGCTTGAGATTGTTCAGGCAGACCTTGAGCAAAAATATCACCAATCACCTCGACCTGATCGAAGGCCGAAGTGTTTAATGATGTTGCCAGTACACGCTAAGAAAAACGCTGTTGGTCGGCTAGTCTTGTAGTTTCCGAACGCAGGCCAACTCGACACACGCGCATAGAACATTCATCGCGTGCTCAATATCGGGCACTGAAGGCAAAGTTGGTGCAATGCGAATATTGCGATCACGTGGATCATTCGCATAAGGAAAAGTAACGCCAGCTGCGGTCATTTTAATGCCCGCTTCTCCCGCCAGTTTAACGACTTCTTTGGCGCACCCATCGACGACATCCAGACTGACAAAGTACCCGCCTTCCGGTTTGCTCCAGGTTGCAATACCTTTGCCGCCCAACTTTTCGTTCAATATACGGTCAACTGTTGCAAATTTAGGTGCGACAATTTCTGCATGTTTATCCATATGGGCTTTTAGGCCATCCATGTTTCCAAAAAATTTGATGTGGCGTACCTGATTGATTTTATCGGGACCAATAGTCGCATAGGAAATTTTCTCAGCCGCGTCCTTAATATTGGTCACCGAGCCACCCATAACGGCAATGCCGGATCCCGCAAAACTGATTTTTGAGGTCGAGCCAATTAGCAGGGGCCGGTTTTCCGTACCTGCGGCTTTGCAGGTTTCCAGAATATCTTTAACCGTCGCGGGGCCGTTACCCAAATGATGATAGGCATAGGCGTTGTCCCATATGATACGGAAATCCGGTGCGGCCGCTTTCATTGTCGCCAAGCGCTCGACGACCGCGTCCGAATAGGTTGCGCCGGTCGGGTTGGAGTATTTGGGGACGCACCAAATGCCCTTGATACTGGCATCTGTTGCTAACAATTTTTCGACCTGATCCATGTCCGGACCGTTTTCGTCCATATCGATGGTGATCATCTCGATGCCCAGACGTTCACATATGGCGAAATGACGATCATAGCCCGGGGCCGGGCATAAGAACTTAATTGTACCCTCCGCGCTCCACGGGCCTTTGCCGTCGGGCATGCCAAACAACATGCCGCCGACAAGGATATCGTACATCAAGGTTAAACTGGCATTCCCGCCAATAAGAACTTCATCTTCCGCAACGCCCAAAAATTCGGCAAAAAAGCTCTTTGCTTCCTTGGTTCCTGTTCCCAAACCATAATTGCGGTAATCGGTTCCGTCTTCACCAAAACAGTCTTCGCGATCAATGGCAGCCAAAAGCCCATCCGCCAGATCGAGTTGTTCGCTGGAGGGTTTGCCGCGGGTCATATCGATTTGGATATTGCGCAATGTCTGTGATTTATAGTGCTCTTCCAGTTGGGGTAAAGCGGCTGTTAAGGTGTTTTTGTCTTGGTCGGTATAGGGCATGGCATTTCCTAGGTCGCAGTCAATTCGATGGCCGGGAGATTAAGAGCAAAACGGCCTTTCGGCAAGCAGTGCCTGATTTTGCCAGCCAAAATATTTTCACTTATTAACCCTATGCTAACCGCAAAAACCGATAAAGTGATATGGCTCAGAATTCCAAAGCATCCCGGTCCCGTACCGCGACAATTACCATGTTCCTATTGAAATGGACGGCGACCGCCGGTGTGTGGGGGATTATTGCGGTTCTTTTGGTTTCTGGCTGGTTTTTCCTGACCTTACCAAACATTGACAACGCACTGGAATCAACGCGACAGCCAACCGTAACGATCCTTTCTGCCGATGGTGCCGTATTGGCCGCGCAAGGTGACTTATATGGGTTGCCGGTTCAATTAGCGGATGTCCCGGATGCCTTGCCAAAAGCCATCATGGCAACAGAAGACCGGCGGTTTTATTCGCATTTCGGCGTGGATGTATTTGGTCTCATGCGGGCAGCGTGGCGCAACGCATGGGCGGGTCGGGTTGTCCAAGGGGGCTCAACCATCACCCAACAGGTCGCCAAGAACCTGTTTCTAACGCCCGAACGCTCGATAAAGCGTAAAGTACAGGAACTGATGTTGGCGTTGTGGCTCGAATATCGCTTTTCAAAAGATCAGATTATGACAATTTACCTTAACCGGGTCTACTTGGGGGCGGGCACTTATGGTGTCGATGCTGCGGCCCGCAAGTATTTTGGCAAGTCGGTTTCAAAAATATCGACCTATCAAAGCGCCCTTATCGCGGGTCTCCTGAAAGCTCCCAGTCGCTACAACCCTCATGCCAGTAAAGAGCGCAGCCAGGGCCGCACCGAGCAGGTTCTCAAGAATATGGTTGCCGCCGGATATTTGACAGAGGCTCAAGCCTCGTCTGCGCTTAAAAAGCAGGGACGCACGCTTCAATCCGCCAGCAAACGGATCGGTCGTCATTTTGCGGACTGGGTTATGGCGCAAGTGCCCAGCTATGTTTCCTCTGGTGATCGTGACCTGACTGTTATCACGACTCTGGATGCTAAACTGCAGCGACAAACAGAACGTCTGGTAAGGGCTGCGGTTTCCAAAAACAGAAAAACCCTGAACGTCAAAGAAGGGGCCGCGCTGGTTATGACGCCAAATGGTGCCGTCCTGGCAATGGTGGGCGGCACGAACTACGGCGCCAGCCAGTTCAACCGGACGACACAGGCCTTGCGCCAGCCCGGCTCAACCTTCAAGCCATTTGTATTTTTGGCTGGCATGGATGCCGGACTCACTCCGGAATCACGGCTCAGTGATGCCCCGGTCGATGTTGCCGGATGGAAGCCACAAAATTATAAACGAACCTTTGCCGGCGACATGAGCCTTTTGGATGCAATGACCAATTCGATCAATACTGTAGCAGTCCGTGTTGCCGAGAAGGCAGGAGTTGAACGGGTTCTGAAAACACTTAAACGTTATGGCATTACGTCCAAAATGCAGCCCGATTTGGGGCTGGCACTCGGAACTTCTGAGGTGACCATGATGGAGCTTACGGCGGCCTACGCGGCGTTTGCCAATGGCGGGTCTGGGGTATGGCCTTATGCCATTCGTGAGATTCGGGATGGACAAGGCCGGGTTCTTTATGAGCGTCAAGGGAGTGGGCCGGGTCGCATTGAAACTGAGTCGAGAGTCTCCGCAATGAATGCCATGCTCAGTCAAGTCATCGAACGCGGCACAGGTAAAAATGCACAAATAGGGCGACCAGCTGCCGGAAAATCTGGAACCACGCAAAACTACCGTGATGCCTGGTTCGTTGGTTATACGCCGGATCGCGTCGCCAGTGTCTGGGTTGGTAACGATAACGGGTCAGCCATGAAAAATGTAACCGGTGGAGGTTTGCCGGCACGCATTTGGCGTGACGTGATGATCGCTGCCCACGATGGTACTTTCAAAAAGCCGCTGCCTCAATATGTAACGCCAGCGCCTAAGCCGAAAGCCGTTACAAAGAAAGAAGACGGATTATGGCAAAAGTTGACGGATATTTTTGGAGACAACTAGCCTATTGTTTTGTGACGACCCAGCCATGGATCAAATGGGCTTGGTAAAAAAGTTCCGGGGCATTAAACCCGGCAGTCTCAAGAAGGTGTCGTAAACGGTCTTCACCGATCAATGGCATGCGGCTGACAATTTTATGAAACCCTTTTTCTTCTTCTACCGGGTTCATGCCAGACAGAAGCATAGATTGTCGCCAGAGATTAAGATCATCTTCAAAATGGTTAGAGGACCTGTCGGCTAATGCTTCCGCAAAGACCAGCGGTGCTCCGGGTTTAAGACGCTGAGAAAGCGCGTTTAGCAAATGGGCTTTGCCGTCGGGGCCATCTGTATCTGGAACAAAATGCATGACCAACATCAGCGTTGCTGCATCAAATGTGTGATCGTTGGCGACGTCATCAATGGTGCCTTCAAGCAAGTGGCAACGGGGAGTGATCGCGGCCGCCTCGATATTGCATCGTGCCATTTCGACCATATCCGGTGATGGATCGAAGGCCGTGAAATGACGCTCCGGGCAGTCGCGGGCAAGACTGATCACGTCATGTCCAGATCCACAGCCCGCAATCAGGAAGTGCCCCGCGCGACCTATCCGTCGGTTTAGGTGCAAATAAGAAAGATCATGAAGGGCATCATAACCGGGGACGACTTGACGGACTCGCTCTTCGTAGGCTTGTGCGCGGTTTCCACCGAACAATCTAGCGGAAGGTTTCTGAGGTTCGGAACTGTCTGTCATGCATCGCCGTTGCGCATCCGGGCGATGGTGTTTGTCGTCGATAGTCCATCAACCAGTTGGGCTCTGACGACGGTCCCTCCCATCGCTTTGACTTCGCGAGCGCCGACGATTTCCTCTTCTGTATAATCGGCACCTTTTATCAGGACGTTTGGTTGTAACAGGTTAATCAGGCGCAAAGGTGTATCATCATCGAACAAAATGACAGCATCCACCATTTTCAAAGAGGATAATAGGACAGCCCGGTCCATTTCGTTATTCAAAGGGCGATCATCTCCCTTCAGCTTGCGCACGGATGCATCTGTATTGACGGCAACAATCAGCCGATCACAGGCATCACGCGCCTGCTGTAGTAAGGAGCGATGGCCGTTGTGCAGGATGTCAAAACAGCCATTGGTGAAGCCAACCCGTAGCCCACTTGCTTGCCACTCACGGGCTTGATGTTGGGCGCTGTCATCATCCATAACGGGATGAGCGGCCAACATGTTGACCAGTTCCTGTATATGTACGGTCGCAGTCCCCGCCTTCGCCACAACAAGCCCTGCAGCAGCATTTGCTAGTCGGGCCGCATCATGCACCTCGCCACCACAAGCGAGGCTCAAAGACATTGCCGCACAAACTGTATCGCCAGCGCCTGAAACATCGTAGACGGCGCGTGCTTCTGCAGGCAGGTGCCATGCGGGTTGGCTATTTTGGATAAGCGACATGCCATCGCCGCTGCGTGTAGCCAGTACACCTTCAACTTTGGTCTGTTGCATCAAATGAGTGGCAGCGTCGATAATATCTTGATCTGTTTTGGTTGGGCAACCGGATGCCAATTCCAGTTCGCGCCGGTTGGGGGTTACCAATGTGGCGCCTGCGTAGCAGCTGTAGTCATTTCCTTTTGGGTCGACGATAACCGGTTTATTTTGTGAACGGGCAAGGGCAATAAGTTGGTTTAAGACCTCGTTGGTTAGCAGACCCTTGCCATAGTCAGACAACATCATCGCACCGCATTCGGCCAATTCTTCTTCGGCAATTTCCAGCAAAATACGACTAACGTCTTCAGAAACAGCCTCTGTGGTTTCCTTGTCGGCCCGGAGCATTTGTTGGTTGCCAGAAACAAAGCGGCTTTTCTGGGTCGTCAGGCGTTCAGGCTCGACAATCAAATTGATATCCAGCCCGGCAACATTCTTCAGTAAATCTTCGACATCCTGTCCGGCCTGGTCTTCGCCGACAACCGAAATCAAACTCACGGATCCGCCAAGGCTTGAAATATTACAGGCGACATTTCCTGCCCCGCCCAGCATCGTGCGTTCGTTGTCGATGCGTAAGACAGGGATCGGTGCTTCGGGTGAAATTCGTTCGACGTCACCCGATATAAATCGATCCAGCATAACATCACCGATACACAGCACGCGACCCTCGGGAAGGTGTTGTATCAGGTTTTCAAATGTCAGCGACGTTGTCATACCAAACCCAGCTTTCGCTCAAGACCGTCGCAGAGCAGGTGACCAACGAGAATATGCATTTCCTGAATGCGGGCGGTGGTATTGGAGGGAACAACTAAATAAGGCGACGCAATATCATTCATCCGACCTCCCCCTTTTCCGCCAAGGCCTGCTGGAACGATCCCCATGTCTTTGGCTGTTTGCAGGCCACGAATAACATTCTCTGAATTTCCGGATGTCGAAATTCCGATGGCGACATCGCCGGCTTTACCAAGGGCGGAAACCTGACGGGCGAAAATATTGTCAAAGCCAATATCATTGCCTCCCGCTGTAATCGCTGACGTATCAGTCGTTAAAGCAATAGCGGCAATCGGATCGCGGTCGGATTTATAACGAATGGTCAACTCGGTTGCCAAATGCTGACAATCCGATGCGCTGCCACCATTCCCAAAAAACAATATCTTGCCACCTTTCCTTATGCTCTCAATGCAAGCTTCGGTCAAAGCAGTATAGGGCGCCAACAAGGCTTCGCGTGTTGCAGAAAGCACTTGTGTATGTTCATCAAAATCAGAATTAAACAAATCGTCGAGTTGCATAGGTTATCCGTATTTTCAGATTATAGGGAAATGGTTTTGCCCTGCCGCAGGCTGTCCAGAATGGCTATGGTGGCGGCGCTGATTTCAATTAGCTCCGCTTCCTCAATACCGGGTTCTGTCGAACCGGTAACCGCAGAAACAAATGAGGCCAGTGATGTCGCAAACCCTTTATCAGCAGAAGCCCGTTCAGAAATATTCTTTCCACTTCCAGAAATTTCCAGCGTCCTGAAGTCATCGATGATGCCATTGCGTCCGCCAGCAAAAATTTCATATCTTTCCTTGCCGGCGCTCAAGTCGCCTTGTGCCGTATAAACGATCGTAGTCAGAGACCCGTCGGCAAAAGATAATGAGACGTTTACATCGTCACCCAACGAGCTTTCGCCACCGGCCGCCTGTGCATGAACGCGTGTGATTTCTTGACCGGTTAGGTAGCGGGCGAAATCGACGAAGTGGCAAATTTCACCCAATATTCGGCCACCGCCTTCATCGGATGATTGAACCCAATGATCGCCGTCAATGGCACCCGCATTGATTCTAAAATTCATCACCTTCGGGCCAACTATATCTTCAAACCCGGCTTTTAGTTTCTGCGCCATGGGAGAAAAACGGCGATTGAAACCTACTTGAAAAAAAGCAGTGTCTGTTTCGTTGCGTGCGTCAATCACCCCGTTCAGTTCAGCCAAAGTGAGCGCTAGCGGTTTTTCAACCAGGACAGATTTTCCGGATCTGAGTGCTTGCGCGGTCAATGTGGCGTGGGAGTCATGTCGCGTTGCAATTAAAACTGCGTTGATGTCGGGGTTTTCAAAAACGACATTTGCTTCTGTTGTGGCGTGCCTGAACCCGAACGTATCCTTCCCATGATCAGCCGTCGCACCGCGCTGGGTCGCGAGGGTATGTAAAACCACGTTGGGTAATTGTTTCAATTGCGGAAGCAGCACAGACTTGGCAAAATTACCAGCTCCGACGACGCCGAGCACACAGCTGTCTGATGTGGGGCCAGTGGTTATGAAACTGGGTTTTGGGGCCGACGACGTTTCCGGATAATTCAGAATGACACCGAGATGCGGTTCCGAACCAGAGGTAATCATCTTGTAAGCTGTTTCCGCCGCCGCTAAGTCCATACGATGAGAAATAAGAGGTGCGACGTCGAGTTGGTGTTCAAGTGTGGGGGACATCAGACGAACACATTCTGCCAAATTTTCTGTTTCCGTCCAGCGTACCCAACCTTCCGGATATTTTACGCCCCGGCCTTCAAAGTCAGCATCGTAGCGCCCCGGCCCATAGGAACGTGAAATGATAATATTCAACTCTTTCTTCATAAAGTCGGCATAGGGAAATTCGGTTCCGGTCATGCCAACCATAACCACCCGCGCCCGATCACGGGATATCTCGGCGGCCGTTAGAAAGGGTTCACTCGAAGAGGTCGCGGCAGCAATCAAAACGGAATCGCAGCCACGTCCATGAGTCAGATCCGTGATCATTTGCACGGCGTCGCTTTTGCCAAGATCGACAGTAACTTCTGCACCCAGGGTTTTTGCCAATGTCAGCCGCGCTGGATCATAATCAAGCGCAACGACACGGGCGCCGGACAGTTTCAACAGTTGAGCCGCGATTTGTCCGACCAGTCCCATACCCAGAACGGCGACGACATCGCCTAATCTGGGTTCCGCATTTCGCACGGCGTGCAGGGCAATGGCACCCAAGGTCCCAAAAGCCGCCTCTTCGTTGCTGACGTCCTCCGGGATCGCTGCGACAAGGTTCCGCGGCACCACGTTCAATTCGGCATGATTTGCCAGTCCGGCACCGGCCATGGCGACGCGTTGCCCAACGTGATACCGCCCTTCAAGACCCTGTCCGACGGCGATGACTTCACCGGCGGCAGAGTATCCAAGCGGCAACGGCTCATCAAGGCGACTCATGACGGTCTGGAACGTTGACTTGAGACCATCTCGTTTGGCTTTTTCGATGACCTTTTTTACAAGATCTGGCCGCGCCTTGGCTTTGCCCGCGAGGCTTTTTTTTGCGAATTCGACAACCATGCGCTCCGTACCCGCTGAAATAAGCGAGGCACAGGTTTTGACGAGGAGGTGTCCGGCCCGGACTTGAGGGTCCGGCACCTCTTTTAGCGCCAGTTTCCCGGTGCGGCGGCTTTGGATAACTTGCTTCATATGACCTTTTAGCCACATTTTGCGGGGGAATGCAAAGACCGGAACTGATTAAAAAACTTTGACTTGGCGATGCCCCGCGCTATGAAGCTTTTATGTGCGGATTTGCGGCCCTTTTTGCCTATCATTCTGACGCCCCTGCGGTTGACCGCGGCGAGCTTCAACGAATTAACGATCAGATGGTTCGACGCGGACCTGATGGCGAAGGTTTCTGGTATTCTGATGACGGGCGGGTTGGGCTGGCGCACCGTCGATTAGCGATCATCGATCTCTCCGTAACGGGCCATCAGCCGATGTCTCTACCGACGCAAAACCGTCGCTATCACATAACCTACAATGGTGAGATCTATAATTTCCAGGCACTCCGCCAGGAAATGGAGCAACAAGGATACGCGTTTGTCACCCAGTCAGACACCGAGATCCTGTTGCGGCTCTATGAGCGCGATGGGCCCGATATGGTGCACCGATTGCGCGGTATGTTTGCATTGGTTATTTGGGACGAGCAGGAACGAGATGTGTTTTTGGCGCGTGACCCTTTCGGCATCAAGCCCCTGTATTATGCAGATGACGGGCATACCTTGCGGATGGCTTCGCAGGTCAAGGCTCTGTTGGCAGGCGGCGCGATTGATCGGCAACCGGAGCCAGCAGGCCATGTCGGATATTTTGTGACGGGTAGTGTTCCCGAGCCTTATACGCTCTTTAAGTCAATAAAAGCCCTGCCAGCGGGGCATTGGATGCGGGTTGGGCAGAATGGAGACCGGCGCATCGAAGGTTACTTCGATCCCAAGCAAGCCCTTGCCAAGGCGCCGGACAATTCGCCACCAGAAAACTTGCGCGACGTACTTTTAGACAGCATGCGTGATCATTTTATCGCGGATGTACCCGTTGGGCTATTTTTGTCTGCAGGACTTGATTCGACGTCGATCGCCGGGCTGGCTGCAGAATGCAAGGGAAATGGTGTGCAATCAATCACCATGGGGTTTAATGAGTTTAAAGGCCAACCTCTTGACGAAGTGCCTTTAGCGGAAGATGTCGCAAGTCTGTATCAGACAGATCACCAAACACAGCGTATCGGGCAATCTGATTTCGATGAGGCTTTCGATGATATTCTGGAGGTTATGGACCAGCCCTCTATCGACGGCGTGAACACCTATTTTGTTGCCCGTGCCGCCAAACAAAAAGGGTTAAAGGTCGCCCTTAGCGGGCTTGGTGGCGATGAGTTGTTTGGCGGTTATGATACCTTTGCGCAGGTCCCGGACATGGTATCGAAGATTGGTAAAATTCCAGCGGTCGGAAGCCTTGGTAAAGCCTTCCGTTGGGCGACTGCCCCCTGGATTTCGCATTTTATGTCGCCAAAAGCGGCGGGCCTGTTCGAGTATGGGGCGCGATACGGAGGTGCTTACTTGCTCCGCCGTGGTCTCTATATGCCTTGGGAACTCAACAAGGTTATGGATGCCGACTTGGCCCGCGCGGGAATGCGGGATTTGGAACCGGTGCTCAGATTGGATCAATTGGTCGATGGCATTTCCGAGCCGCAACGCAAAGTTGCTCTGCTGGAAACGACGCAATATATGCGCAATCAATTGTTGAGGGATTCCGATTGGGCCGGTATGGCGCATTCGCTGGAAATTCGAGTGCCACTGGTCGACCGGTTTGTATTTGAAAAGTTGGCCCCTGCCGTCCTGCGCCCTGAGGGACCGACCAAGCGAAAGATGGCAGAAACACCGCAGACACCTTTGCCGGACAGCATCCTGAACCGCCCGAAAACCGGGTTCGCAATCCCTGTTGATCGCTGGATGGAAGAACGGAGTGGGACGAAGGAACGTGGATTTAGGGGGTGGGCCCAGACGGTCTATCAGGCTGCCACAAACAATTAGGCCGCCGGGTTTCCCCGACGGCCTAACGTTATACCGGCTGGATTTTCTCTGGTTTAAACGAATTTTTACGCATCAAGCCGCGACAGAGCGCCATCAATTGCGGCGCAGATTTCGTCGATGTCCGTTTTAGATGAAATCAATGCCGGGCTGAGGCAGAGCGTATTGTTCATCCCGGGTATCGAGCGATTGGTGACACCAATAATAACGGCAGAATTTTTTAAACAATCGGCGACGACAGATTGCGCCACGCTCTCAGCAACAGGTTCGCGTGTATCACGATCAGAAACGAGTTCCAGACCGCAGAATAAGCCTTTACCGCGAATGTCACCGACAATCTTGTGTGCAGACTTAATGCTTTCAAATTTCTCCAGCATGTACTCACCCATAGCGACGGTATTTTCCAGCAACTTTTCATCCTCGAGGATTCTCATGTTCTCGATTGCTGCCGCGGGTCCCGCAGTACAGCCTCCGAAAGTGGAAATGTCGCGGAAGTAACTCATGGGATCGTCCGGGTTGTCTTTAAATTCATTAAAAACCTCTTCCGTCGTCACCGTGCAGGAAATTGCCGCATATCCAGACGCAAGCCCTTTCGCCATGGTAACGATATCGGGCTGAACGCCATAGTGCTGATAACCGAACCACGTCCCGGTACGGCCCATACCGCAAACAACCTCATCAATGATCAGCAGAATTTGATATTGTTTGCAGATTTCCTGAACCCTGTCCCAGTATCCCTTTGGCGGTTCGATAACGCCGCCACCAGCGGTAATCGGTTCCAGAATAATTGCGCCGACGGTATCAGCACCTTCTTCAAGGATAACCCGCTCAATTTCGTTAGCCGCACGAATGCCATAGTCCTCAACCTCGCCCCATTGGGAGTGGTATTCCATGCAATGGGGAACCTGGACAAAACCGGGGGTGAACGGTCCGTATTGACTACGGCGCTCATCCTGACCACCGGATGACAGGGCTGTGATTGTGGTGCCGTGATAATCGCGCTCGCGATAAAGAATTTTGTATTTTTTACCGTCATATTTGTTGTGCGAAATTTGTCGGACAATCTTGTAGGCTTTTTCGTTGGCCTCGGAGCCGGAGTTTGAATAGTAGACGCGGCTTAACCCGGGCATTTTCTCGATAAGCTTCTCAGCAAATCGTGCACCCGGAATTGTCCCCGCAGATCCGGCGAAATAGTTCATTTTGACCAATTGATCACGAACCGCGTCTGCTATGGATGTACGACCGTAGCCAACATTAACCGTCCAAACGCCGCCGGACACCGCATCAAGGTGTTCACGTCCGTCTTGATTCCAAACGCGCAATCCTTTGCCTTCAACAATAATCAGCGGGTCTTGCTGCTCATATTTTTTGTGTTGGCTCAAGTGGTGCCAGATATGGGCCCGATCACTCTCGATTACGTCTTCAATGTTATTGGCTGCGTCAAAAGTTAGGTTCATCTCAAAAGTTCCGATGCTTCACGATATTAGATGTCATTCAAGTTAACTTAGGCGAATATCTGTATACAGGGCAACGCCCTGATCAATGGCCTACAGTACAAATAGTGGCGTCATGACAGCACCAGTTATGCTGAGGCCGTTAGCACCAGAAGTATATATTTAACAGGTCCAGAATGAATCCGTTGCATGCGCTGTGGTGCAAGAATCAATCGTTGGCAAAGGGTTTGAAGTAGTTGATCGTTTTTTCAAGGCCCGCTTCCAGCTGAATCGTTGGCTGCCACCCCAATTGTTCCTGCGCGAGCCGAATGTCAGGTTGGCGCTGCGCAGGATCGTCGGTTGGTAGCGGGGCGTTTATCAATTTCGATTTTGCGCCGGTCAAACGGATAACGGTTTCGGCAAGTTCTTTGATTGTAAATTCGTTCGGATTTCCAAGATTAATGGGACCAGAGACGGTGTCATCGGCATTCATCATCCGAATAAACCCCTCGATCAAATCATCCACATAACAAAAAGACCGGGTCTGTTGCCCATCCCCGTATATGGTGATCGCTTCGCCTTTGAGGGCTTGCATGATGAAATTCGAAACAACGCGGCCATCGTTCGGATGCATGCGTGGGCCGTAGGTATTAAAAATCCGAACGACACGAATGTTCGTATTATGTTGACGTTTATAATCGAAGAACAGGGTCTCCGCGCATCGTTTGCCTTCGTCATAACAGGACCGCGGGCCAATGGGGTTTACATTCCCGTTGTAGCTTTCAGGCTGTGGATGGACACCGGGATCGCCATAGACCTCACTTGTTGACGCCTGAAATATCTTTGCGTTTGTTCGTTTGGCCAAGCCCAGCATGTTAATCGCACCATGCACACTGGTTTTCGTCGTTTGTACCGGGTCATATTGATAGTGAACAGGTGACGCCGGACAGGCCAGGTTGTAAATTTCATCGACCTCGACATACAAAGGAAAGGTCACATCGTGGCGGATCAGTTCAAAGTGCGGATTATCCAGTAAGGGAATAATATTGTCTTTGTTGCCCGTATAAAAATTATCTGCACAAATGACATCGTGGCCGTCTTTGAGGAGTCGCTCGCACAGGTGAGAGCCTAAAAAACCAGCGCCACCGGTTACCAAAATTCTTTTTCTCGTATGCATTGTACGCTCGCAATTTAAAGCAAATTCAGCGAGAGCCTAACATCGACAGTCATGAGATACAAAACCTATGATCTGTCCTGCCAACCGGATTCTGTATTCTAGGTGGATGGTGTTACAGGGCAATAGGATGCCCCAAGTATCGCGGTGCCCGGCGCCTGCTGAATCAGGATCGCACACCCTTTGCCGGAATTTGCCTTCGGAGCTTCCACCTGCAGGGCAATCGCCGTCCCTGACCAGTCACCCAGCTTTTTCATCTGGGTAACAATATGGTGGCTGACCAGGGTTTTTCCCTTATTTTCGCCGGATCTAACTTTGGTTTCAATATTGCGATGGAATTCGACCATCCAAATTGCTGCCGGCACTGTGAGCGGGCCTTCGACTGTTATATTTAGGGTGCCGGAGCCTGCGTTACTGACGTTCACGCCCAAGGGCACAGAAGGGGTGGCTTGAAGCCTCTGGATGGCCCGTTCAACCTTGCGTTCGTGCGAGCCAACGACCTCAAGCCGACCGCCGATGACCATTTGTGGTGTATAAACACTTCCTGTGTTTCGGATCTGATGGTTGTAATAGCGTTGTCGCTGGGTGTGCACAGAACTGGAGAAAGGGTCTTTCCATTTTCCGGCGCTGCCATAAATCAGGTCATCCCAATAATCGACATGAAACTCAAGAGCAATGACATCTGAGCGGCTTGATAGACGGCCCAGATAGGCTTCTGCAGGAGGACAGGAATAACACCCCTGTGACGTAAACAATTCGACGACCGTCGGAGCGGGTTCCGCGGCAAGCGCAGAGCCGGGGGCGCCAACAAGAAAAACACCTGTGGCGAATACAGTTCTCATTAGGAATTTAATGCCGTGAGTTATCATGGCGCCGTCGCCCTTGCATCTGTTTCTGTCTGATGAAAACTTAAAAGAGCGACTTTTGTATGTAAAATCGCGCATCTTCACAATGATGCGAGGTTGCCGCGGTCACAGCTCGCGATCATGGCTGATGTCGCTGCCACTCTTTAAGGGTTTCTTCCGCAGCCCTTTCGATTTGTGGCATCAGAGCCGTCAGGCTATCCGTATCTTGAGACTGTAACTCTGCATCTTTGGCCAGGGCCGCAAGTCGCACCGCAAACATCGAACCACAAGACCCCTTAATCGCGTGGGCGGCCTGATAGACCATTTCGGGGTCGTCAGAAGAAACCCCGGCGCGCAAATTCGTTAGGTGTACCCTTAATGACTCCTGCGCTTTAGTCAGTAAAAGAGGCACGATATCTGATGACAGTTGGCTGCAAAATAGGGCAAACCCCTGCTCGTCGATGATGGGTAAGGGACTCGTTTGCGGGGCTTGGGCCTGATCAAGGGGCTGGGCATCTGTCGTGTCCGTTGTCGAGGGTGCCGTTTCGCCTTTAAAAATTTTTAGGCCAAAGCGATGCAGGGTCTCAGAGAGTTGTGCCTCCGTATAGGGTTTTGTCAGAACTTCGTTCATTCCTGCTTCAATGAATTGTGCGTGTCGTTCGGCAAAGGCTTCAGCGGTCAAACCGATAATGGGCAGACTATCCTTGCTCGGTTCGGCTTGTCTTATTTTTGTTGTTGCTTCGATACCGTCCATTATCGGCATATGAACGTCCATCAATATAAGATCTGCCCAGTTTTCCTGTGCTGCTGCTACAGCAAGAGCGCCGTTTTCCACATGCCGAACTTGGTGACCCAGTTTGTCGAGAAAAGCTATGGCAATCATGGCGTTTACAGGATTATCTTCCGCCAAAAGCACCTTTAGGATATAGGTCGGATGCGCCGTTTCGGAGCCGGTGGATTTCTGGATGTCTTTTTCTTCATCAGGGCTGGCTTTGTAAAAGGGCAGTGTAACGACGAATTGTGTGCCCTCGCCTACCTGACTTGAGACGCTAATTTTGCCGCCCATTATTTCGGCTAATTGCCTGACAATTGAGAGGCCAAGTCCAGTCCCGCCAAACTTGCGTGTGATCGAGTCGTCTTCTTGGGTAAAGGGTTCGAAGATAGCCGTTAGCCGATCATCGGCGATCCCGCGGCCCGTATCTTCGACGATAAAGTTCAGGGTCACGTCCCGGTCTTCAATTTCAGCGTCCGTGGACGTCGGCACCTTATCAATACGCAGGGTAACGTCGCCCTTGTCTGTAAATTTGACCGCGTTACTCAGGAGGTTCCATAAAATCTGGCGTAAACGAAACTGATCTCCTTTCAGGGTAAGGTCAGAATCCAAACCGTCAGCGACTTTTAGGTTGAGGCCTTTTTCGTCAACCATATTCATAAACGGCAATGTGACTGTGGACAGGATATTGCCGAGTGCAAAAGCTTTTTCTTCTATTTCCAATCCACCGGCTTCAATTTTACTCATGTCGAGTACATCACTGATAATGGCCAGCAAAGTCTGCCCGGAGGAAAGAATGGTGTCGACTTTAGACCGTTGATCACTGTTTAGATCAGAATCCATAAGCAGTTGTGCGACGCCAAGAACACCGTTCAGCGGGGTCCGAATTTCATGGCTCATTGTTGACAGAAAATTCGATTTCGCCCGATTGGCGATCTGTGCTTTTTCATTTGCCAGAATAATCTCTTTTTGGGCCCGACGTTGCTCAGTCACGTCCCGACCTACGGACTGATACATGACAACCTGACCGTTCACATCAAATTCAGCGAAATTCGACCATTCCATGTCGCGCATTTCTCCATCATGCCGCCGAATTTGGTTTTCATTAAGTTGTATTGAGTTATCTGGTGTAAACGCTTGAAAGTAGGATATGAGAGCCGTCGTGATATTATCTGGCACATCCATAAACATTGAAGACCCGATCAAGTTTTCTTCAGTATCATCGACAAATTCGCAATAAGCCCGATTTACAAAGGTCAATTTCCAGTCAGGCGAAAACCTTGTGATTAAATCGGTTTGTAAATCGACGATCATCTGGAAGCGGGCTTCCTGATCACCAAGCATCGCCCTTAGATTATACTGCTCCGTATAGTCGAGGCCCGTACCCCGATACCCCTTAAACGTCCCACTTTCGTCAAAAATAGCGCGCCCACTGTTGTTAAGCGTAAGGATTACTCCGTCATCACGCTGATAACTGTAGGTAAAGTTGTCAAAATTTTCATGGGCGTCGAGCGTTGCCAAATAGGTTTGCCAAGCTTCGGCTTCGTTGGGAAATTGCCCCTTGTACATATCGCGCCGGGATCGACCAATCAGGTTTGACGGGGGTTTAAGCGTTATCTTTTCGTAGGCATCAGAAACAAATGTATATTTGAGATCAGCGTCCATCTCCCAAAACCAATCCGATGCAATCTCCGCAAAATCTCGAAATCGTGCTTCTGTTTCCTGAATTTCCGCGGTGCGCATAACAACGCGAGTTTCCAAGTCCTGGTTTGCGCGCTCAATTTCAGCTCTCGACGCGACGATATCTGTGATGTCGTTGTGCCAGATTACGCGCGCTGTTTCGCCTTCGAATTCGGTAAAGTGGGAATTCATGAGCACCCACCATTTCGATCCATCCAAACGCAGCCGGTGGGCTTTAAAATCGACCAGATTTTCACCTGAATCCATGATGTTTTCAGCCAGTGACAATTGCACAGGATCGACCCAGCTTTCGCCAATTTTGCGATCTAGTAATTCATCGACTGATGATGCGCCAAACATCTCGGCCAGTTTAGGATTTGCAAATATTCTGTCTTTAGTTGTTGTGGACACAATGGCCAAACCAATAGGGCTTGTATCCAGGATACGCCGCAGGTTGCTCGAGGCCATATCAGGTGTCATTAAAGGCCAAAGCTCAGGTGGATTATGGGTTCGTGATTTTTGCGCACTATTTTTAAGCCTAAAGGCGGCCCTTTTGTTTCAGGAAATCCCGACCCTGTTGGGTTACGTAGACGCGTCGTCCACATTCTGCGTCTTTTTTACGCTCCAGATAACCCAGATCAATGGCGTCTTCCCAGACCGTCAGGCGGGGACAGGACGTCTTCCATGCCTCCATTACATCCAAATAAGGGCGCGGCTCTTTTTCGATCCATTGCACCAAATCCAGGACCAGCGGTTCTACGTTTTGCATAACTGTTAACCCCCATACGAAGATGCCTTTTTCTCAACCTGCTTATAACATGATCTTTGGCGTTCTGTAAAAAAATGCACCCCCTTGAGTTTTCAGCTCGTCTATCGGTATATGGATGCTGTATTTCGGGAGGATAAATGGAAAAAGTTTATATTGGTTGCGGGGCCGGCTTTTCGGGAGACCGGTTTGATGCCGCAGTTCCTGTGGTCAATACGTTGGCGACTTGTGATGGCGCGCGGTTTTTAATATTTGAAGTGCTGGCAGAACGAACTTTAGCGATTGCCCAGCGACTGCGCATGAAAGACCCCCAGGCAGGTTATTCACCTTATCTTGATGCCTATATTGAACCCATTCTGAAAAAAGCCAAAGACAATGCCGTTCGCATTGTATCCAATCTTGGCGCGGCCAATCCCTCCGGTGCTGCCTTGCGTATCCATCAATTGGCTGAGCAATTGGGCGTAAAAGGATTGAAGATTGCCGTCGTATCTGGCGATGATTTATTGGGTGTCTATGGCGCTGAAGATATAAAGAAACTGCCGACGATGGAAGGTATCTCGTTGGGCGAACGTGAAATTGTTGCGGCGAACGTCTATTTGGGTGCGCAACCAATCGCCGAGGCCCTTGCCCTTGATGTCGATATTGTTCTGGTCGGCAGAAGCACAGATGCTGCCTTGACGCTGGGCCCTCTTTTACATGTTCACAAGTGGAAAGCTGATGAATGGGACCGCCTGGCACAAGGAACCCTGGCCGGCCATTTGCTTGAATGCGGTGGCCAGGTCACCGGCGCCTATTTTGCAGACCCCGGATTTAAGGACGTGCCGAATTTGGCAGAAGTCGGCTTTCCAATCGCGGAAATTGACGTCAACGGGACGATCGTTATCACGAAAGCTGCAGATACTGGCGGGCTGGTATCAAAAGCAACGGTTACCGAACAGATTCTCTATGAAGTCCATGACCCGGCACATTATTTAACCCCGGATGTGACGATGGATGTCACCAATGTGTCACTGGAAGAAGTTGGTCCCAATCGTGTGCGTGTGTCGGGGGCACGGGGGAAACCACCGCCGCTAACCCTGAAAGTGACGGTCAGCGTCGACGGAGGTTGGCTGGGAGAAGGGGAAATCACCTATGCAGGGCCGAACGCTCTGGCCCGGGCGGAACTTGCTGCATCTGTCATCAAGCGCAGAAGTCAGATCCTCGGTGTTCAGGAGCCGTTGCGGGTCGATATTTTCGGGACTGGAGCCGTATATGATAATGATATGTCCGCAAAGCGACGGGCCCAGAATCTGAACCCGTCGGGTGAATATCGCGTGCGAGCCGCCATCCGATGTGCCGACCAAGAAACCGCGCAGCAAATTTCGAACGAAGTGCAAAGTCTTTATTGCTCTGGCCCGGCTGCGGGTGGTGGGGTTCGTCAATATGTAACTCAGCAAGTCAGTACGGCTTCTGTGTTGATTGAGCCGGAAAAAGTCTTGCCACATGTGCAGGTGAAAAGAGTCTTCCCATGAAAAAAATAGAAGTGCCCTTACATGCGATTGCCCATGGGCGCGCTGGCGATAAAGGGAACCGGTCCAATATAAGCGTTATCGCTTATCGCTCAGACGCCTATGCAATTTTACTTGAACAAGTTACCGAACAGCGGGTGCTGGACATATTTCGCCATCGTGGCTCAACGAACGTTAAAAGATATGAGCTGCCCTCTCTTGAAGCCTTGAATTTTGTAATTGATGACGCACTGGAAGGCGGGGTAAACGCCAGCCTCAATATTGATGGGCATGGCAAAACCCTCTCTTTCCTGCTCTTGGGAGAGTTGACCCTGCGAATTGACCCGGCGTTGTTGCCAGAAGGTTCCCCCTATCGGAATTCATCGACAACAACGGTTTAGCCTTTCGGTTTTCCAGATATTATCAGACTGCCGGGTGTTTCGAATCCCGTCTAAATAGCCCTTTTGAGTCTTTCTATAGGGTTTGCTGGTGTAATCCTGCAAAATCGGCAACATATACATCATCGCTGGTAATTTGATATTAATTGTTCAAGATTAATAACGATAACAGTTCAGTTTGTGCATGCGCCCTTAATCATTCATGGATGAATATCGGGAGCTGCGGCAATGGGTGGAGGCCCGAGCAAAATAATGGCCGAGTGGGGTACAGCATCTAGCGGTTTAACATCTTCGTCCTCAAGCAGCGAAAATCTGTTAATTGGCCGCCTGAAACGCATTGAAAATAATGCGAGTGGATATTTTGCGATCCAGCTTCATTTGTCCCAACTGCGCAAGGGTAACCGCCAGGCGCATTTTATTCAAATTGCAACGCGGACCTTCGATGCCCTTATTGAAAGTAACGATGCAACTCTTTTTGAGATGACAAATCTGGATCTGGTTGTGATTTGCCGCAATGTTGATGTCGACGAGGTTGACAAAGTCATAGATAAAGTGCGCGGCTTGTTTAGCGAAGATCCGTTAGCAGAAGTCGACGAATCCGGTTTTGAAGATAATTTTGCGACGTGGTACGACCTGTCCAATTCAGAAGACTTCGCTTCCTTTTTCTCAGTAATTGCAGACCTGTCTCTGGAAGCTGACCGTCTTCAAGCCGAAAAAGAAAGCCTGCGAGATAAGGAAAAAGCCGCTGGAGAGCCGCTGGAAGCGGATAACCTTACGGAAATAAACCGTAAATTGATGCGTATCCGGATCGCTGATTTACTGCAGCATCAAACCTGCTTGTTAGTGCGATCTGGCGGTGCGGGCGAAGTCGTCTTTAAAGAACATTTTGTTTCAATGGGGCAGGTCCGTGAACGCATTGCCCCTGATAAGAACCTTTTTGCAAGCCCCTGGTTATTTCAGTATTTGACGGAAACGCTGGATCGTCGAATTTTGTCGGTTCTCAGTGAATGGGAATTTGACGAGATAGAAGACCCAATCAGTATAAACATGAATGTCAGCACGATTTTGTCGCGTGATTTTCAGGCCTTCCATAAAGCCGTCGGCGATCATACGGATAAAGTGGTCGTCGAGATGCACATAGTGGATGTTTTTGCGGATACAAAAAATTTCGGTTATGCCCGGGATTCTCTGCAAGAGCGTGGTTACCGGGTCCTCGTTGATGGATTGGATCCGATGTCCTTGCAATTTTTTGACGTTTCAAAATTTGCCGCAGATTTTGTAAAAATTGGCTGGAATCAAAGCCTTCAAGAGGAAGACGGAAAGAGCCGACTGGAAGAAATGAAGGAAATCATTCTCTCTGCGGGACGCGAAAGTGTGATATTGGGGCGCGTTGATACCGAAAAAGCTGTAAAGTGGGGACTTGGAATCGGTGTGAGCCGTTTTCAGGGGTTCTTTATTGATCGTTTGGCAGAAGTCGCTGGTGGCGGCAAGAAAAAGGCGCTTTAAGGTATAAATTATGGCCGAATCAAACGGAAATCAGCGGAATATCCCCAGTCAGGAAAACCTGCTGCTTGACTATATTCATCGTCTGGAAGGGCATAAACAAGGCCGCCGGGTGGTCCACATTCATTTGTCAGGGTTGCGCCCTTTTAATCGTCGGGATCAGCATATTCGCATGGCTGCCAACAACTTTGATGCGCTCATCGCCGATCTGCATGGCCAGCTGTTTACAATGAAGAACTCTGACATCTTTTTTGTTTTCAAAGAAGCAGTTCTGGGTGAGGTAGAAACAATCGTCCAGAAGGTTAAATTCCTGTTTGATGACGATCCGTTGATCGCTGAGGCTAGCAATCATGGTCTTCCATTTGCGACCTGGTACAATGCAGATGATGATTTCGAATCAATCCTGAATCTGGTTCAAAGCATTGCTCAGGCAGAAAAGAAACGCCAGTCCGTCGTTCGGGCACGGATGGATGCGCGCGCGGCTTTGAAGGCTAAGCAGCAACAGGGTGAACCGATGACACCGGATGTCCTGTCGCGGCTGGAATCGGCTCTGGCGCGGGCTGATCTGTCAAATCTGGTGCGGCGTCAATTCATTTGTAATGTCGATTCTAAACTTGTCCCTGAACAAATGTTCAGTGAATTGTTTATATCGATTAAGGACTTGCGTGAAACCATGCTGCCGGGCGTAAACGTGACAGCGAACCGTTGGCTTTTCCAGCATTTGACCGAAACACTCGATAAACGCATGTTATCGATGTTGACCAAAAATGATGGCGTTTCGATCTCTGGTGACATCAGTTTCAACGTCAATATTGCCACTCTGCTTTCGCAGGAATTTCAGATTTATGATGACAATGTGGCGGCATCGCGGCGTGGCACAATGATCATTGAATTGCAGAAAGAGGATATTTTCTCAAACTTGCCGTCTTTTTTGTTTGCCCGCGAAATGGTCCAGGACAAGGGCTATCGTGTCTGCATGGATGGCATGACGCTGGATACGCTTGCAATGATCAATTTCAACCGCATTGGGGCGGATCTTTGTAAACTGGTTTGGCACCCGGATTTGGTCGATGGCGGCGAGGCGGTCCATCAAACTTTGCGGGGCGTCATTGAACAGATAAAACCTGAAAAACTTATTCTCTGTCGATGTGATAATCGGGAAGCCATCGATTTTGGCCGGTCTCTTGGCATCAATTTATTTCAGGGCCGTTTTGTCGAAAATTTGATCGCCGAAGACGGACGCAGGCGCGAGTTGCTCCGCTTGAAACGACGGATTGAGCGGAATTAGTCGTCTTTATCGGAAACGCCAGCTTCAGCAAAAGTCGCCATGCCATTATGGCAATTAACGGCGGCTTTAACGATCCCCACCGCCAAAGCAGCGCCTGACGCTTCACCAAGCCGCATCCCTAAATCAAGCAGAGCCGTCCGATGCAATGCCTTTAACAGCATGTGATGACCTTTCTCCGCCGACGTATGGGCAATCTGGCAATGATCAAGGGCCCCCGGTCGGGTTGCATCAAGGGCCGCTGCTGCTGCAGTCGAAATAAACCCATCGATCATTACCGGCACACGATTTTGCCGCGCGCCTATGATCGCGCCGGCAATGGCGACCAGTTCGCGCCCGCCAAGTCTGCGTAAGGCATCAATTCCATCAATTATTTCTGGCGTGTGCAGTGCGACCCCATTGGCAACAACGTCAACTTTGATATCCAACGCGTTACCCTGAACACCGGTCCCCATTCCTGTCCATTCCTCGGCCGCACCACCATAAAGGGCATGGCAGATAGCCGCGGCAGAAGTTGTGTTGCCAATCCCCATTTCACCCAGACACAGCAAGTCGGCGGTCGAAGGCACGGCTTGAATGCCCGCGTTGAATGCCTCAATAAATTCCGCATCTGACAAGGCTGGCTCGATTGTAAAGTCCTTGGTCGGGTTTCCCAGCTCAAGTGGAATGACTTGAAGTTCAATGTCGAAGGTTTTGCATATTTGGTTGATGGCGGCGCTGCCGGCCTCAAACCCGAAGACCATCTGCTCTGTCACTTCAGCCGGGTACGCGGAGACACCCCGATCAACGACGCCATGGTTGCCCGCAAATACACGGGCACATGGCGTTTCCATCTGAGGTGGATAGTGTCCTTGCCACGCGGCAACCCATGCCGAAATTTCTTCCATCCTTCCCAGAGACCCCGGTGGTTTCGTTAACTGGGGTTCGCGCATATTAGCCTTGTCCTGGCTTTGTTCGTCGGCTGCCGGCAGCTGTGTTAACTGTAATCGGAGATCATTTAACGAGGAAATTGCCATAGAGAAGGTACGCCCTTGTTTTCTTTACTTGCGTGCTCACCTATAACCGAATTACACGGGCAATCATACGGGTTTTTTGCTGGGAGCAGCGCGATGGAAGAGCCATCGGAATTAGAGGCAAATACAGCGCAGGGTATGGCACGGCGGCTGCGCGATATAGCCGTAACGGGGATGTTCTTAACGCGCCTACCGTTTCGGGTTTCGGGCGATCTCAAAACCCGTGATCTCGCCGGCGCAGTTTGGTGTTTTCCGCTCATCGGCGGGCTTGTGGGTGTGCTTTCGGGAGGCGCACTGATGGTCGCGTCTGAGTTGGATTTGCACCCGCTCGCCTGCGCGTTTATCGCGCTTGTTGTTTCTGCTCTGATTACGGGAGCCTTACACGAAGACGGGCTGGCCGATCTGGTCGATGGTTTTGGCGGGGGATCAACCCGTGCAGACAAACTGCGCATTATGCACGATAGTCATATCGGGACCTATGGGGTCTTGGCCCTGGTTTTTAGTGTCGGTTTACGAACAGCTCTTTTGGCCGGTCTGCTGGGCCCGGGGATGGCAGCCGCAGCGGTATTGGCTGGTGCTGTGTTATCCCGAAGTGTTTTGCCGGGCCTCATGTATCTGATGCCGCGGGCCCGGATAGATGGTCTTGCCGCTGATGCGGGCCGCCCCTCTCAAGCAGGAGCCCTTGTTGCCCTTGTGCTGGGCTGTGTAATCGCCTGGCCTCTTCTTGGACTATGGGTGGGGTTTATTGCGATCATAATCGCCTTGCTTTCTGCCCTCGCAATGGCTTTCATCTCCCACCGCCAAATTGGCGGTTATACGGGTGATGTATTGGGGGCGACGCAACAAATCGTCGAAATAGCAATTCTGATAACGGCTGGAGCCTACGCAATATGACGACAGTAACGAGGTGGTGGTGGGTGCGGCATGCGCCAGTGTTGAATGTGGATGGCATCATCTATGGCTCTGATGACGTCGCGTGCGACACTTCGGACCGGCAGTCCTTTGAAAATCTGGCATCCCAATTGCCAGCCGACGCCGTGTGGTTAACCAGTCACTTGACCCGTACACACCGAACTGCCAATGCCATTGCCGACGCTGGTTTGGACTTTCCGGAGCCGGTTCAGGAGACCCATCTGGGCGAGCAAGATTTTGGACACTGGCAAGGGTCTTCCTGGGACGAAATGCGTAACAAAGATTCTGATATTTATGACGCTTTCTGGGAAATGCCGGCCCGCAACCGCCCGCCCGGTGGTGAAAGCTTTGCCGACCTCATCAATCGCGTTGGTGCGGTCATAGATCGTTATACGCAAGATCATGCCGGAAAAGACATTGTCGCTGTGACCCATGGTGGCACCATCCGAGGCGCGATTTCCCATGCGTTGGATTTGACACCGGAAACCGGTATGGCCTTTACCGTTGGCACGTTATCCTTAACCCGCCTTGAGCATGTAGAAGGCGGCTTGTTGAGAGGTAAGGGCGGTGCCTGGCGGGCGGTTACGATTAATCAGCCGGCTAAATAGATATTGATGGAATTGCCAAAAATCACGCTGGTGCTTGGCGGACAGCGGTCCGGGAAAAGCCAATATGCCGAACAGATGATCGAAGCTGTAGGTGGTGGTCTCTATCTGGCCACAGCCCAAGCCTTTGATGGCGAAATGAAAGATCGTATCAAAATCCATCAAGACCGGCGCGGGGACCAATGGCAAACTCATGAAGAACCCATAAATCTTGCCGAGTTTATCAGAGAACAAGCCGATCAGGGCCTCCCCATCTTGGTCGATTGTTTGACCTTGTGGTTAACGAACCTGATGTTGGCAGAGCATGATATTGAGGACGCGATTGAGGCGCTATTGGTCGCCCTCAACACATCCAAAACCCCCCTTGTGCTTGTATCTAATGAAGTCGGGCTGGGAATTATTCCTGATAATGCATTGGCACGACGATTTGTCGATTGTGCGGGCCGGATGAATCAGGTAGTTGCAAGCACATCCAATCGCGTTGTCTTTATGACAGCGGGCATTCCGCAAATTCTAAAGGACGAATAAATCATGAAAATACCGGCAACTGTTATTACCGGGTTCCTGGGAGCCGGGAAAACCACACTTATCCGACAAATGCTGGAAAATGCGTCTGGCAAGCGTATTGCCTTGATCATTAATGAGTTTGGCGATCTGGGTATTGATCGCGCGATGTTGGCGGGGTGCGGGATCGAAGGCTGCGATGACGATGCGATCATGGAACTGGCGAACGGATGTATCTGCTGTACGGTCGCCGACGATTTCTTGCCGACCATGGAAGCCTTGCTGGATCGCCCTGAACCGCCAGAGCACATTGTGATTGAGACATCAGGTCTGGCCCTGCCAAAGCCTCTCGTGCAAGCCTTCAACTGGCCCGAGATTAAGTCAAGGGTGACGGTCGATGGGGTTGTTACAGTTGTCGATGCGCCAGCTGTTGACAGTGGTCGTTTTGCGGATGATCCAGAGGCTGTCCAACAGGCGCGTCAAGCCGATGAGATGTTGGATCACGAATCGCCGCTTGAAGAAGTATTTGAAGATCAATTGTTGTCGGCCGACTTGGTTTTGCTCAACAAAAGCGATCTTCTTGATGATACCGCGATGGCCGCAGTTCGCGACATTGTTTCAAAGGAAATTGATCCCGCCGCAAAAATGATATCAACCCAGCATGGCAAGATTGATATCAATGTCTTGTTGGGGATCGAAGCCGCCGTCGAAGATGATATTGAGAACCGAAAATCCCATCACGATGGTGAAGACGATCACGATCATGATGACTTCGATAGTTTTGTGGTTAGCTTGTCTGATATTACAGACCCGGAAGCCTTGGAAGAGACTTTGAAAACCCTAACAGTTACTCACGATATCTTGCGTATCAAAGGGTTTTTAAATGTGCCGGGGAAAGACATGCGATTGGTCATCCAGGGTGTTGGGCCCCGCATTCAGCGGTATTTTGATCGCCCTTGGGCACCGGATGAAGTCCGCAGTTCTGAGCTGGTAATTATTGGTGAGACAGGCATGGATGCGGACGCCATAAGGACGGCATTGGGTAACTAGGCATGCACCTTCTGGCGGCAGAACCCGGTGGTATCAATGACGGTTCGGAAGCCATAGATCTGGGTCAAACGCCGGGCGATATCGTTTTCTTGTCTGCTGCGGATACGGAGCTTTCTGCACTGGCTGATGCGCAGACGATACGCGCTCAGGGGACAAAAGAATTGCCGAGCCTGAGACTCGCTAACCTGATGCATCTGGCTCATAACATGTCGGTTGATCTTTACGTCGATCAGGTCATTCAACATGCGCGGGTGGTCATCGTTCGTTTGTTGGGTGGGCGCGGCTATTGGACCTACGGAGCTGATGAGGTCATCGCCGCTTGCGAGCGTCGTAAAATTCCACTTGTATTTTTGCCCGGCGATGATCAGCCCGATGCAGAGCTTTCCGAGCTGACAACCATCGCATCTGATAGCCATTACCGATTGTGGCAATACCTGGTCCACGGGGGTCCGGAAAACGCCCTCGGGTTTTTGAACTTTACGGCGTCATTGATTGGCTATGAGCAGGATTGGCTTGAACCACGCCCGTTGGTCAACGCCGGGATTTATTGGCCGGATCAAAATATTGTTAGTCCTGAAGATTTGCAATCGCGCTGGCAAGAGGAGCAGCCGATTGCGGCAATTGTTTTTTACCGAGCCCTCGTCCAGGCCGGAAATACAAAAGTCATCGATGCGCTTATCGAAGGGCTTCTTGAGGCTGGGTTAAATCCACTTCCGGTATTTACCCAAAGCCTGAAGGACCCCCAATCTGCCGGTATTATGGGCAATATATTCGAGACTGCACCGCCGGATATTATTCTCAACGGTACCGGATTTTCTGTCACGGCACCGGGTGTTCCCCGAACCGAAACGCCCTTTGATGCCGGACGTGGTAAGCAGGCTCCCGTAGTGTTGCAGATCATTTTTTCAGGTGGAAATGAACAGGCATGGCGCGACGGCCCGAGCGGATTGTCCGCGCGTGACATTGCCATGAATGTCGCCCTGCCGGAAGTTGATGGGCGTGTTTTGGGGCGAGCCGTTTCCTTTAAAGGGCTGGCGCGTCGGGACCCACTGACAGAAACCGACATCGTTCGTTATGAGCCTGTTGCCGACCGAATTCAATTTGTCAGCCAGCTCGCCGCTGCTTGGGCACGGTTGAGACAAACACCCGCAAACCAAAGGCGCGTGGCTCTGGTCATGGCAAATTATCCTAACAAAGATGGACGCATGGGAAATGGCGTCGGTTTGGATACGCCAGCGGCGACATTGACGGTCCTGAATGCGCTTAAATCGGCAGGCTATAAAGTGGGTGATCTGCCAACCGATAGTGATGATCTCATCACCCGGATGCAGGCCGGGCCAACGAATGATTTTGAAGCGTTGGCTTCCAGAACGATTACCGAAAGCCTGAGCTTGGCTGACTATCAGCTGTTCTTTGCCCAACTCCCGAAACCCGTTCAGCAACAAGTAGACGAGCGCTGGGGCGCACCCGAAGCGGACCCGTTTTTTGTCTCCGGCAGTGTCGATTGCGGTAACTTTGCCATCCCCGCATACCGGATGGGTAACATCACAATCGGTTTGCAACCGGCGCGCGGCTATAACATTGATCCGGTCAGCAGCTATCATGATCCGGCTTTGGTCCCGCCACACAGCTACTTTGCCTTTTACGCCTGGTTGCGAAACGCGGTTGCAGTGGATGCGATTGTCCATATGGGTAAACACGGTAATCTGGAATGGCTGCCCGGTAAGGCATTGGCGTTATCTGAAACCTGTTTTCCGGAAGCGGTCTTCGGGCCGACACCGCATTTATATCCTTTTATTGTCAATGACCCTGGTGAAGGAACGCAGGCAAAACGTCGCGCTCAAGCGGTCATCATTGATCATCTGACGCCACCTTTGACCCGTGCTGAAAGCTACGGGCCGTTGCGTGATCTGGAGCAGCTGGTGGATGAATATTACGAAGCGTCCGGCGTCGATCCGCGCCGACTTAAGGTTCTCAAAAAAGATATCTTGACCCTTTGTCAGGCGACGGGCCTTGATACGGATTGCGGCATTAGTGGCGCTGATGATGAAGCGGAAGCGCTGTCCAAGCTCGATAATTATTTGTGTGAATTGAAAGAAATGCAAATCCGCGATGGCCTGCATATTTTTGGCTGCTCTCCGGAAGGAGCCTTGCTTGATGATCTGCTGGTGGCGCTTGTCCGGGTTCCCCGGGGTGCGGAACGTCCGGGTGATCAATCGTTGTTGAGGGCAATGGCCGATGACCTGGATTTGGGTTTTGATCCCATGAGTTGCGAAATGGCGGCGCTTTATGAAGGCCCAAAACCAATTTCTTTGGTCGAGGTTTCGAAGGACCAATGGCGGAGCAATGGCGATACTGTCGAGCGGCTTGAGTTGTTGGCAATTGCCTATCTGAACTTAGGGTGTAAACCGGATGAAAAACACAGCCGAACGCTTGCTGTGTTAGAAATCCTTGATAGGGAAATACGCCCGGCTGTAGAGCGTTCAGGGGATGCGGAACTCGAAGGTTTGTTAACGGGGCTCGATGGTTGTTTCGTGCCGTCGGGCCCTTCGGGCGCACCGACGCGCGGGCGACCGGACGTCTTGCCAACGGGACGTAATTTTTATTCCGTCGATACCCGCACAGTGCCGACACCTGCCGCATGGACGCTTGGCTGGAAGTCAGCAACCTTATTGATCGAGCGCCATATGCAAGATGCTGGTGAATGGCCAAAAACCATGGCGCTGAGTGCTTGGGGGACGTCGAACATGCGCACCGGCGGTGATGATATCGCGCAGGCCTTGGCACTCATGGGCGTTAAACCCACATGGGACACGGCATCGCGCCGGGTGACAGGGTTTGAAGTTTTACCCTCGGCAGTTCTTGGCCGTCCCCGCGTTGATGTGACCTTGCGGATATCCGGGTTTTTTCGCGATGCTTTTCCGGGTTTAATTGATCTGTTTGATTCGGCCGTTCGTGCGGTGGCTGAACTTGAAGAAACGGCGGAAACAAATCCGCTGGCTGTCCGTGTTAAAGAAGAAACCCGTTCTGGAATTGCCGCGGGCTTAAGTGCCGATGAAGCCAAATTGCGTGCCGGGTTTCGGGTTTTCGGATCGAAGCCGGGCGCTTATGGCGCGGGTCTTCAGGCATTGATCGATGAAAAGGGCTGGCAAACGGAAGAGGATCTCGCGAAGGCCTATATTTCTTGGGGTGGGTATGCTTACGGAGCCGGCACTGGTGGTCAAGCAGAACACGGACTATTTGAGAATCGCCTGAAACGGGTAGAAGCGGTTATTCATAATCAGGATAACCGGGAGCACGATTTGCTGGATTCTGATGACTACTACCAATTCGAAGGCGGCATGACAGCTGCCGTTCGAACTCTTTCGGAACACCAGCCGATCGTCTATCATAACGACCATTCACGTCCAGAGAACCCGAAAATTCGAAACCTGGAAGATGAAATCGGTCGGGTTGTCAGAGCCCGGGTTGTCAACCCAAAATGGATCAAGGGTGTCATGCGCCACGGGTACAAGGGGGCGTTCGAGATGGCGGCGACGGTTGATTACCTGTTTGCTTTTCAGGCGACAGCCCGCTGTGTGAAGGATCATCATTTTGATGCGGTTTTTGACGCGTACCTCAACGACGAAGAGGTGCTGGAGTTTCTAAGCTCACACAATCCGGCAGCCTTAAAGGAAATGATAGAACGCTTGATCGAAGCGCAAGAGCGTGGGTTGTGGAAATCACGCAGGAATGATACGCATCAAGCTTTGAAAGCTTTATTGGAAACCCAGTGACCGAAACTCAGGCGCGTAAAGATGTCTTCCGGGCCGCTCTATGGATGGTCGGCACATTGGCATCGTTCACTGCCATGGCACTCAGCGTGCGTGAATTATCCGATAGCATGTCGACTTTTCAGCTGCTGTTTTTCAGAAGTTTGGTCGGGCTGTTTGTGATCGGGTTTCTTTTATCGCGTTCGGGGTGGGCACAAATAAAAAGTCAGCAACTGGGCTTGCAGATTTTTAGAAATGTTGTCCATTACGGCGGGCAATTCGGTTGGTTCGTTGGTATTGCCCTGTTGCCGTTAGCCGAAGTTTTTGCCATCGAATTCACGGTGCCCATCTGGACCATGATCATTGCGATACCGGTTCTGGGGGAGCGGTTAACGTTGATCCGTTTGATCGTTGTCGCCATCGGGTTTAGCGGTGTTCTTGTGATCTTGAGGCCAGGCTCTGAAATCGTTGATATCGGTGCGATGGCAGTCTTGGCAGCTGCCCTCTGTTATGCGATTGCCCATGTACTAACAAAAAAGCTCTCACGTACAGATAGCACCTTGTCGATTCTGTTTTATATGACGGTCGTACAAATGCCGCTCGGACTGATCCCCTCCCTGGGCGACTGGTATTGGCCGCTTCCCATGGAGTGGCCACTTATCATAATTGTCGGTTTGTCTGCTCTCTCAGCGCATTACTGTCTGACGTCAGCTTTCCGGCTGGCTGATGCTTCTGTTGTCGTACCCCTGGATTTTTTGCGATTGCCATTGGCGGCAATTGTTGGCGTGATGCTTTATAACGAACCGCTCGACCCGTATGTCTTTATTGGCGCAGCTATTATTATGGTGGGGATCGTGCTGAATATTAAGAAGGGCTAGTCGTCAAATCCTGTTTGACGTGAACTCGCGCTGCGGCGCGCTATTTTTTTCCAACCACACGCTCATGCCAGTCCGCGATGCTCTCGTTCGGATAGGCATCGAAGTATTGGTTGCACTCGCGTTGTTCAACAGGCACCCATGTGGCTTTTGAGGCCAGCATCAAATGCACGTGTTCCGGAGCTGTGGGAAGCTCGCTGTCGATGGCACCGGCGTGCGGGAACAGAAGATCTGGCCATCTTGGGTCCCAAACCCAAAGGTGGGAGCCGCATTTCGAGCAGAATTTACGATGTGCCGGGCTTGTCACGGTTTGCCCGGTCTCAGGATCTTCGATTTGAGCCTGATAGATAGACAGATGGTTTTCACCAGTGACCTCAAGCGTATTGGCATCAGCAGAAACGTTAATGCCGAAGCCGCCGCTACCCGCTGTCTTGCGACAAATCGAGCAGTAGCAATGGTTAAACGGATAAGGATGGTCAGACTGCACGGTAAACTGAACCGATTGGCAGTTACAGGACCCTTCGAGTTTCATGAAACTTACCCGTCTTGGTTTATTTTTTGTATCAAGGCGTTTTTAACGGTCTCTGCCAACAGAGGGTCGGCCTGACATGTGCCAGCTGCATGATGGCCACCGCCGCCATATTTCAGCATCAAATCGCCCACGTCAGTTTTTGATGAACGGTCAAAAATAGACTTTCCGACGGCAAACACGACATTTTGTTTATCGCGGCCCCACATGACATGCATCGAGATATTGCACTCTGGAACCAATGCATAAATCATAAAGCGGTTACCGACGTAAACGGTTTCTTCGTCAAGCAGGTTTAAGACGACCAGGTTGCCATGAACGGTCGCGCACCGTTTCACCTGGTCTTTAAATAATTCTGCTTGCTCTCTGTAAAACTCGACACGTTCCTTAACGTCTTCGATTTCCAGGATTTCTTCGATGGTATGATCCTGGCAATATTCAATCAGGTTCATCATCAATTCATAATTCGGAATGCGGAACCCGCGGAAACGACCGAGACCGGTGCGGGAGTCCATGATGAAGTTGATCAGCGCCCAACGGTCAGGATTGAGCACTTCCTCCATATTGTATTGCGCCGAGTCACCCTGATCGACAGCGTCCATCAATTCGGGCGAGACATTGGGAAGCCCCTCGGCCCCACCATAGTATTCGTAAACAACCCGAGCCGCCGATGGCGCTTCGGGGATAATGATATGATTATCGAATTTTTGTCCAAGCCGCTTAACTTCGCTCATATGGTGGTCAAACGACAAGTAACATCCCGGTACGTAAGGAAGGTTCGTCGTAATATCGTTATCCGTTATGTCGACGCGGCCTTCTTGCATGTCATTGGGGTGCACGAACAAGATGTCATCAATCATATCCAATTGTTCGAGAACAACAGCACAGACAAGGCCGTCGAAATCACTTCGTGTTACAAGGCGATATTTGGCGCCGGGTTCGGGCGTGCCCCGCGGGGGGCCTGCTTCAATACCCAAAAGGTCGGCGAAATCATCGTCATCTGTCTCGAGAGGCTTTGCATTCTCTGGTTCTTCGCTGACCTCGGTTGGTGCCGCTTCTGGCGCGCAGGGCGCCGATTCCGTTTCCTCTGATACCAGAGCGGCCAAGGCATTTGCTGCGGCATCGGCTTCCGCATCAGCGTCCGATGTGCCGTTCGATGACGACATTACAATTGAACCGATACGTGCTGACGAAAACCAGTCGAGGAACCTTTCAACATCTGGTCCACTGAAGGCGGGACCGCGGTGAGGGATCAGATGTTCAATATCAAGTTTGGAAACGCGCGCCAACCAGCTGTCGCGAGCCTGTTCCGATGCAAACCACCGACCGTGGTAATCCTCCAGGAAATTGATATGGGCATCAAAATTATCGACAACAAACTCGCCAGTCGAATTTGCTGTATTAATGGTGGAGCCAATAGATCCCGCATAAAGAACTTTTGCGATCGGGTCGTATATACTAAATGCTGCCGGCGCATGCAGATAATGAGCTGGAATAAGTTCAAGGTGCTTGCCGGCCCCGATATCGACCTCGCCCCCATCATCACCAATGGGCGAGAAACGGCATTCACTGTCGAGATGACCAATCATATCGGACATCAGGGATGGCGCCGAAATATCGATCGTGTCCTGGCAAACCTGACGCCAAAGCGGCAGCGAGGATGCCACATCCGGGTCCGCATGCGTCAGAGCAAGGTGGCTTACTTTATCGATGGAGAGGAGCCCGGTCAGGGACGAGAGGAACGCTGGAAAGATTTCAATTCCACCAGGATCAATCAAGGTCGCGGCATCATCAGCAATGACCACAACTTGGTTGGTGTCCGCAATGTTGGGGCTGCGTTCGGAATCGTGGCCCAAAATTACCCATTGGTGATTAACGCTCGAATATATTTTATGGGTCTTCATGGGCGGCTACTTTTCCGGTTCTACCGTTAACGAACGCGTCATGCGCAGTTTTATCCAATTGGCGCCGAATAGGGCAAACCCAACGGCACAGTTGAATTAGGCTCTATTCGATACCAGCCTTTTTGACTCTAGGAAAGGTCAAAGGATTGGTCAACGGAGAACCCAACTTTTTTAACCCTCCGATGACGGCCTGCCTGATTCTGGTGGGCGGGACTTCTTGCCCTATTCGGCAGCCAATCTTGTGCTTTGAATGATATCCATTATTTCCTTTGCGGCTTCGGGAATGTTCGTTCCGGGGCCAAAAATAGCAGATACGCCTTGTTCCGTTAAAAAGGCGTAGTCTTGTGCCGGAATGACACCGCCACAGACAACCAGAATATCGTCACCACCAGCTGCTTTCAGGTCTTTTATCATCTGAGGGACAAGTGTTTTGTGCCCGGCGGCCTGACTGGAGACGCCGATCACGTGAACATCATTTTCGATTGCCTGGCGCGCTGCTTCTGCGGGGGTTTGAAAGAGGGGGCCAACGTCCACATCAAATCCAATATCGGCAAATGCGGTTGCAATCACTTTTGCCCCGCGGTCATGGCCGTCCTGGCCCATTTTTACAACCAGCATGCGGGGGCGGCGACCTTCATTTTTCGCAAATTCAGTAATGTCGTCACGAATTTTTATAAAACCGGCATCGCCTTCATATGCGGCGCCATAAACGCCGCTAATAGAACGGATTTCCGCTTTGTATCGGGTGTATTCCTGCTCCAGGGCATCAGAAATTTCGCCAACCGTTGCCCGGGCGCGGCTGGCGCTTACGGCCAGTTCCAAGAGATTACCTTCGCCGGTTCGTGCGGCATTTTGCAAAGCATCCAAGGCGGCTTGGCAGGCGGTTGCATCCCGGGTCTCGCGGATTGTTTTGAGCCTTTCGACTTGCTGTTCGCGAACGGCGTCATTATCGACGTCGAGGATATCCATATCATCCTCAGTCTCGCGTTGATATACGTTAACGCCAACGACTCGTTCTTCCCCGCGATCAATGCGCGCCTGCTTGCGCGCTGCGGCTTCTTCGATCCGTTGTTTGGGCATGCCAACCGCCACCGCTTTTGTCATGCCGCCCAATTCATCTACTTCGCCTATCAGTTTACGGGCCTCTGCGGCCAGGGAATGGGTCAGGCTTTCCACGTAGTAGCTGCCACCCAGAGGGTCGATCACATTTGGGATGCCGGTTTCTTCGGCAATAACCAACTGGGTGTTGCGCGCAATGCGCGCGGAAAAAGGTGTGGGCAGCGCAATTGCCTCATCAAGAGCATTGGTATGCAGGGACTGGGTCCCGCCAAGCACCGCGGCCATCGCTTCAATTGTTGTTCTTATGACGTTATTGTAGGGGTCTTTTTCCGTCAACGAGACGCCGGATGTCTGGCAATGGGTGCGTAACATCAAGGATTTTTCGTTCTTCGGTTTAAATTCCTGCATCAATTCACACCAGAGCAGGCGGGCTGCCCGGAGTTTGGCAATCTCCATAAAGAAGTTCATGCCAATGCCGAAAAAGAAACTGAGCCGCGGTGCAAAATCATCCACATCAAGGCCTTGTGACAAGGCTGCTTTGACATATTCCAGTCCGTCTGCAAGCGTAAAGGCCAGTTCTTGCGCCGCTGTCGCGCCCGCTTCCTGCATGTGATAGCCCGAAATCGATATCGAGTTATATTTCGGCATATGGGTGGAGGTATAGGCGATGATATCAGCCACAATCCGCATGCTGGGTTCCGGCGGATAAATGTAGGTATTGCGGACCATAAATTCTTTAAGGATGTCGTTTTGGATGGTGCCTGAAAGCTTGTCGGCGCTGACGCCCTGTTCTTCGGCGGCAACAATGTAACCCGCTAATACCGGCAAGACAGCGCCATTCATGGTCATGGAAACGGACATCTGATCGAGCGGTATCTGATCAAACAGAATTTTCATGTCTTCAACACTATCGATGGCGACACCGGCTTTGCCGACATCACCGACGACGCGCGGATGATCCGAATCATATCCTCGGTGCGTTGCCAGATCGAATGCGACAGACAGGCCCTTTTGCCCGGCGGCCAGATTATCGCGATAGAATTTGTTTGATTCTTCAGCCGTTGAAAAACCGGCGTATTGTCGAATGGTCCAGGGACGATTGGCGTACATGGTCGCCCGAGGGCCACGGGTAAAAGGCTCGAAACCGGGCAGAGTGTTGGTATCGCCAATAGTTTCCAGGTCCGCAGCCGTATAAAGAGGCTTTACGTCAATACCTTCCGGCGTTTGCCAGACCAGATCATCAAGTTTGCGTCCACGCAGCTCTTTTCCTGCTGTTTCTTCCCACTTCTGCATATCCGGAGATTTTGTCATGATCTGTCTCTATCTGTGATAAGGGTGCAAATTAACCTGCGGCGCGATGTTTCGTCTCGTGTTGTTTTAAGACGTCTTGTGGCAATGACGCGATGAAATCGTTCATCGTGCCGCCCTGTGCCGTCAGGTGGCCTCGCATCAGGCGCTCTGTTTTGTCAGGGTCTTGTGATTTTAAGGCCGCTAAAATACTTTCGTGTTCATCAAAGGAGCCGCGAAGTCGGCCATTTTGATGCAGCTGCGAACGACGATAGGGGGCCAGCCGATTTCTCAGGTTGCGGGTTTGATCAGCTAAAAATGGATTTCGTGCGGCCTGATAGATGGTTTCATGAAATTCGACGTTGCATTGGTAATAGGCATCAAAATCATGTGCCAGAACGGCGGCGGCACTAGCTTTTTGGATATCATTTAAACTTGTAAGCTCGGTTGACGTTACCCTTTTTGCGGCCAGTCGCCCGCACATGCCTTCAAGCTCCGCCATCACTTCAAACATATCGAGAAGTTCCTTAAGCCCGATCTGCGCAACAACAGCGCCCCGCCGGGGTCTCAATTCAACCAGGCCTATGGAACTTAGTTGCAGAAGGGCTTCGCGGACAGGTGTGCGCGATACGGCGAAGCGCTCGGCAAGCCGCGCTTCATCCAAGCGGGCACCCGGCGCAAGGGCGCCTGAAATGATTTCACGTTCGATTTGTGTTTTGAGCGTATCGTCGCGATGTCGGGGCATAAGCGCATTATCCGCAAAGGTTGATCACACCATTATAGGTGAAAATATACATAAAACAAGTTTTAGTATACTAACTTTGGTGTGTGATAAAAAATTCCAAAAATTTCTGCCCCCCTCTAAAGCCTTGTTTTGACTCAACAAAACCAAATTATCCACATGCAAAATGCCCACTAGATATGGTGAAGCTATTGCTCAAAATGGCCAGATATGGTTATATTTACCCCATATAGACGCGGCTATTAATGGTTTCGTCACCTTTATGTAAAAAACGCGCTATGTCTGAAATCCTGGGCAAATCAGACACAGCGTCGGGGAAAACAGGAAAAACAAATGTCATTTGAATGGACGCCAACACATATCAGCGCACTCATCGCCCTTTGGAATGAGGGATTGCCAACCAGCGCAATTGGACAACGACTTGGCATCACGAAGAACGCCGTCGTTGGTAAGGTGCATCGCCTGGGATTGCCAAAGCGCGGCTCCCCCATCAAACAAAAGCCGAGACCAGCAGAAGTAATTAGTTTGGGCGCATTACGTCCGGGCATGTGCAGCTGGCCAGAAGGGGAGCCGGGAAAAGATAATTTTCATTTTTGCGGCGAACCATCGCTGCCAGACAAGCCCTATTGTTTAGCGCATTGCGAACGCGCCTACGTAAAACCCTCAAAAGAGAGAAAAACCCGCGCCGCCTGATTTTAGCAGGACCGGGTGGTATGTGACCTAAAGCCGGGCCTTTTTGAGCCCGGCTTTTCTCTGTCTCCATTCCGAGCCCATCAGGAGAATGACAACGCAGCCAAACGTAACTTTGTTGCCCGAGGACGCAAGAAGGCTTGAACGTCCCCGCAAAGGAACCTAAAATTAACGGGCTATGGCCTATTTAGAACACTCACTAGAGATCGCAATTCAGCGAATTATCGTCCCGGCGTCTCGTTATTAAGACGGGGTCCGGGTTACGCGCGCTGCTTTTTTGAACTCTCTTTTGAAGGTTTTTCCAAATGCCAAATTCTTTTTCATATATGCAAGGCTATGACCTTGGCCCAACAGCCTGTTTTTCCGTGACTGCCGTTAGCGACCCGTCAACGTTACCGCGCGTCCTTGAGGTTTTCGCGAAACTGGGTCGGGTTCCCCATCAGTGTCACGCAACCGCCTGCGGTACCGAGGACGAAGATCTGCATATTGATTTGCAATATACCAACATGGACGTTGTTGAAGCAGAACATCAGGCCCGCGCTTTGCGGGGGTGTGTTCTCGTCAAAACCGTGTTGACCTCGCAAAAGACGCAGCGGATGATCGCCTAATGTTACAGCGAGTTGAAACCTGATGAGCCTTTTGGACCGCGTCCGCGCCTGTGCGATATATGATCAAACCCTGTTTGTTGACTTTTATGTGGGTGAGGACCGGTTGGGGCAGGTTCGGCATGACGTCGTCGCGCATCTCGCACCTTATCATGATCTCCTGACGGTCTCGGACGATGCCATTCGTTTGAATTCAGAGTTAAACTCTTACGAAAGCCGCACGGAAGCCATGGCGGGCATCATCACTGATCTGCGTGAAAAGGGATTGGTGCCCGGTTGGCGAAATGAAGCCTATCCTGTCGGTCCCGGGTTTACAGCCCCCCCTGTATTTCAGATTGAGCGGGCAGCCATTACGCTCTTTGGTTTTAAAGCCTATGGCGTGCATATGAACGGCTACGTCAAGGACGGGGATGGTCTTAAGCTTTGGGTTGGCAAGCGGTCGTTAAGCAAACCCACCGGGCCTGGAAAGTTGGACCATCTTGTCGCCGGTGGACAGCCCGTTGGTCTTGGACTGCGGGAAAACCTGATCAAGGAATGCGCGGAAGAAGCCAATATTCCGGCTTCTCTTGCACAAGAAGCGCGCGCCGTGGGGACCATCTCCTACAGAACATCCCGCGCGGAAGGTATGAGAGACGATATTTGCTTTAATTTCGACTTGCAACTGCCACCTAATTTTAAACCGAAGAATACTGATGGTGAAGTTGAAGCTTTTTATTTATGGCCCATCGAGAAAGTTCGTGAGGTTCTGGAAACAACGGATGACTTTAAATTTAACGTGGCGCTGGTGAACATTGATTTTATGGTCCGTCACGGCATTATTGACGCGGACGAGCCGGATTATGCAGATATTGTCGCCGGGCTGCATCGTTAATACACAATTAGGAGAGACAGGTTATGGCACAGCAAAAATGGTCAATTTATCTATCTGGAGAAATTCATTCGGACTGGCGCGAACGGATTGAGGCCGGGCTTGCGGCTGCAAACTTGCCTGTCGAGACCCTTGCGCCGGTCACAGACCATGCTTCAAGTGACGACTGTGGTGTTCATATTCTTGGCGAAGAAAGTTCCGGTTTTTGGAAGGATCACAAAGGTGCCATGGTCAATTCCATTCGAACCCGCACGCTTATTGATCGTGCAGACGTTGTCGTCGTCCGTTTTGGCGATAAATATCGGCAATGGAATGCGGCTTTCGATGCCGGATATGCGAGCGCTAAAGGCAAGCCGATTATCACGTTACATGACCCGGAGTTGACCCACGCCCTTAAGGAAGTGGATGGCGCTGCATTGGCCGTCGCCGAAACGCCCGAGCAGGTCGTTCAATTGATGACTTACGTCATTGAGGGTAAGCTTTAGGAATGGATGTCCAAGAGCCGCGGCTAGATCTTTATCCAGCGATCGAGCCTTATGCATCGGGGCTGTTAAAAGTCGATGAAACGCATGAAATTTACTGGGATGCCTCTGGTAACCCGGATGGTGTGCCCGTATTGTTTGTCCATGGCGGGCCCGGGGCAGGGACAAGTCCAGCGCATCGTCGGTTTTTTGATCCAACGCATTATCACATCATTTTGTTTGATCAGCGTGGCGCCGGTCGCTCAAAACCATATGCTGAAATCAAAGATAACACGACAGCCTTGCTCATTGATGATATGGAAGCTTTGCGTGTTCATTTGAAGATAGATCAATGGCTGTTGTTCGGCGGCTCCTGGGGGTCGACTTTGGCACTGTCCTATGGGCAGGCGCATCCAGACCGAACCCTTGGTTTTATTCTGCGTGGTATCTTTCTCGGCCGGGAACGCGAACTTGCCTGGTTCCTGGACGGAATAAAGACCATATATCCGGAAGCCTGGCATGCCTTCGTTGATTATCTGCCGGAACAGGAGCGGGGCGATCTTCTAAGCGCCTATCACAAGCGTCTTGTAGATCCTGACGCGTCTATAAATGGCCCTGCTGCACAGGCCTGGAACCGGTTTGAGCAGGATTGTTCGACCTTGAAACATGCGCCACAGACTGGCCCTGTTACGGGTGGCTATGCCGCTCTGGCCTTGGCGCGGATTGAGGCGCACTATTTTGTGAACAATCTGTTTATGGCGGAAAACGAATTGCTGGAAAACATGCACAGGGTACAGCATCTGCCAGCCAGAATAATTCAGGGTCGTTATGATATGGTTTGCCCCATGACGACGGCCCATGCGCTTGGCGCTGCTTGGCCCGGGTCGCAGCTGATCGTCGTTCCAGACGCCGGACACAGTGCCATGGAGCCAGGGACACGGAGTGCTTTGGTCGAAGCAACAGAAGCCTTCAAGGAGCGGGTGCGCGGCCGCTAGGAAACCGTGAACGTAAGAAGCCGCCCATCGGGTGTGTGACTTGCAAAGCGGCAGCGAATATCTAAAATGGCCGCTAAATATAAGATTAGGTGCGTATATCTAGGGGGATATCGTTGATTAGAATTGTTTCAAAGGGGCTATTGCTGGCCGTCCTTATCTTTGGGGCTGTTTCCCCACGCATTGCCGTGGCGGCGGATGATCCCGATTTCCTGACACTGAGCGCGGGTTGGTTTGATTTTAACCGTCAAAAAGATGATGGTGCCGAGTTCCGCCTGGAATATCGTTCCAATTTAAAACTTTGGGAACTGAAACCTTTTGCCACACTGTCTGTTGCGGCGAACGGCATGACGTTTCTTGGGGCCGGTGTTTTGATGGATGTCTACTTTGGTCGCCGCTGGGTCCTGACCCCCAGTTTTGCGCCGACCTGGTGGCGCGGTAAAACCGACACCCTGGATATGGGACATGCCGTTGAGTTCCGCTCCCAACTTGAACTGGCTTATCGGTTTGATAATCGCAGCCGACTTGGTTTCTCTGTGTCTCATTTTTCCAACGCCAGCCTCGGCGACACCAATCCTGGAACTGAATCAGCGATGATCAATTATTCAATTCCTTTTTCAAACCTCATCAACTGGTAAATCGTTCCGTCGTCAGTTGAAGCTGTCGAGGCGATGATCCGCGCTGGACTGCGTCATCACTCTGTGTCGACCCTTGACTTGCGAAACCCAGCTCGGTGTTATACATCGTTCTCAGTGGCCCCGTAGCTCAGTCGGATAGAGCGACAGATTCCTAATCTGTAGGTCGTGCGTTCGAATCGCGCCGGGGTCACCACTGCAGCGCCGGGTTAAAAAAAGCGAGCGTTTGACCAGACACAGGCAATTGCTTTTTTATTGAGTTCCCGTCCTTACATCTAAGACGGTTTTCACGGCTCGGACGTTGGGCCAAGGTCAATGGACGTGACCTACCAAACTGACAACTGTGACGAAAACCGGCCAGTTTCTGTCGAAGTCCCATCTGTGGCACGTTTATTGCGGTGATTACCCCCATTAAAGATCGATCCAACACGGAGGGAGCGCCATTAAAAAGATGAACCCAGATGCTTTTGATCACGCATTTCGCAATCACATCACGGATGTTGCGGAGGCGTGTACGGGCTGTGGTGCTTGTTTTGATGTCTGTCCGATTACGAGCCATGCGGGCCTCGAGGGTCAGCAGGGAGACCGCATCACCCTGGATATTCGACGTCTCTTGAAGGGTGAAAAGCCGGAAGATCAGCAGGCGTATATATGGGCGTCAACCTGTGTGCTCAGCGGGGACTGCATAGACGCGTGCGAGCACGGTGTAAATCCGCGACTGATGTTAACAATGGCACGTATGGTCTCTTCGGAAACCCATAAGCCGGATGTCGTCCGTAAGGAGCAAGGACTTGGCGCGTTTAAGAAGCTAGGGGTCGATGTGAAAACGCTGTCTCGAATGCAGCTCACGCAAGAGGATCTTATGCGTCTTGGGCAAGGGGCTTCGAAATCTCAAAGTCGCGGCGGGCAAGAAGCGGGCCCGGAATACGTTTTTTATACGGGATGTAATGTATTGAAGACCCCCCATATAGCTTTGTTATGCCTGGATATTTTGGATGCACTGGGCAAAACCTATGTGGTTTTGGGCGGACCATCTCATTGTTGTGGGATTCTGCAATTCCGTGCCGGAGACATGGAAACGTCTATGAAGGTTGGGACCAATAGCATCGAAAAATTCCAGGAAACGGGCGCTTCGGAAGTTCTATCGTGGTGTCCAACATGCCAGGTTCAGTTTGACGAGATCGCGTTGCCAACCTACCGCGCGGCTGTCAGCTCTGATCCTTTCAATATGACGCCTTTTGTTTTTTTCCTGCTTGGGCAATTAGATCGACTCAGACCCCTGATGGTCCGTTCCGTAGAAATGCGTGTTGCCCTTCATTTGCATCCCGGAGTTCGAGGTTTGCCGGAGGCGGCAAAAGAGCTTCTAAAACATGTGCCCGGTTTGGACGTTGTCGACTTGGGCGTTTCAGAAGTGGGCCTTATGAGCAACGCTCTCTCGACCCTTCCGGAGTATAAACGAGATTTACAGCGGTTGGAACTGGAAGCGGCGCAAGCGGCAGGCGTTGATGCACTGGCCGGGGTATATCACGCAGACCACCGGGAGTTATGCGCACATGAAGACGCTTGGCCATTCCGTATCATAAATTTTTTGGAACTCATTGCAGCAGCCATGGGAATTGTTCGCACGGATACGTTCAAATCGTTGAAGTTAAAACAGGATGCCGATGCTATCCTGGAGGATTGTATGCCCCTCATGCTGGAAAACAGAATTAATCCTGTTCAAGCGCGCTCGGTTATCGAGAATGCGCTGCTTGGCGAGCAGCCGCTTGCGCTTCGGTGTCTCTCATAATAATCAAAAATATGACTATAAATTACTCACTAAAATTAATATGAGTAAAAATTAATCACTAATAACCTGTCTCTACCTTTAGAATTGTTAAAAAGAGCGGGGCCCTAATTGGCATGTGGATTGCGTGGTAAGACCATATTCAAGTCTTGGCGGCGAGCATGTTTTAGACACTTTAAAGCTAAACGTTGTCGATTCGCATTTCAATTAAGGAGAATACTTTATGAAAATAGTATCAAAAATTATGCTTTCGGCTCTACTTTTGATGTCTTCCAATGGTCTTATCAGTGCAGCGCTAGCCTATCCTGACAAACCGGTAAAATTAACAGTTGGATTTGGCCCGGGCGGACCGTCTGGAATAGCCGCGCGATTTATGCAGAAACGATTTGCCGCCGTCACTGGTCAAGACCTTAACATCATTAACAAACCTGGTGCAGGGGGCGCAAAGGCTTGGTCACAAATAAACAAAGACTCAAAAGATGGCTATGAACTGACTCTTTTGAATTTTCCTCATACCGTCTTGCAACCGATAGCGCGAGGTAAGAACGCAGGCTACACCTACGATGACATTCAACCCGTCCTCTACTATACATCGGTTCCACAAGTGCTGGCAGTGCGCAGTGAAAGTCCGTTTAAAACGTTCGCCGATATCCTAAAGGCCATAAAGGAGAACCCCGGCAAGATAACAATCGCCGGGACTGGGATTGGAGGTTCCAATCATTCGGCATTTTACAAGTTCAATACCGCCGCTGGCGTTGACTCTGCATATGTGCCGTTCAAAGATACGTCTTCGACCATCGCCGGTTTGAAAAGCGGGGCGACTGATGCTGCGTGGACCTTCACCACACAGGGTGTAAAGGACGGTGACAGCATCCGAATGCTGGCCATTGCGTCGGAAAAACGCCTACCCCTATTTCCTGATCTCCCCACATTGACGGAACTTGGGTATCCTGTTGTTGATATGGCTTGGTGGGCCATTGGTGTTCCCCCGGGAACGCCAAAGGAAATTCGCCAGCAAGTTTCCGACACATTTGCCAAAGTCGTTAGCGACGCAAGTGTTGTTGCAGATATGGATAAAGGTGGTTATTTGCCCCTAACGATCGCTTTTCCTGCCAGTGAAGAATTCAAAATGAAACTTGGTGCGGATTATGGTGCTGTTGGCAAGGCGCTGGTCAAATAAGCTCTTAGGGTGAAGGGCCTAACGCTGGTGCGTTAGGCCCTCTGATTATTCAATATGGATTTTTTAACCCACGCAGGTTCGGCGCTAACCCCGCTGATCATGATCGTTGCAGTTGCCGGATTGGTTATTGGGATTTTGCTGGGCGCACTGCCCGGTCTAAGCTCAACGTTTTCTTGTGCCGTTATGTTGCCTGTCACTTTTTCAATGGAACCTGTGACCGGCCTTATCTTCCTGGGAACCGTATACATGGGTTCGACCTATGGGGGATCATTCGCGGCGATCCTTATCAACACGCCCGGTACGCCACAATCGATAACGACGACCTATGATGGTTTTCCCATGGCCAAACGGGGAGAAGGCGGCCTTGCGCTATCCATTGCCTGTCTGTCGTCTGTCATAGGCGGCATCTTTGGGATTGTAGTTTTTGTCTGGCTGGCCCCGCCATTAGCGAATTTCGCTTTGTTATTCGGTCCAGCGGAGTATTTCTGGCTTGCTCTGTTTGGGCTCACCATCATCGCGTCCCTGAGTAAGGGAAACCTGATTAAAGGAATGTTGAGCGGGTTTCTGGGACTGGCGTTATCACAAATCGGCGTATCGATCGTCAGTGGTGATATGCGTTTTACCTATGAGAGTACTGCGTTAATTGGGGGCATCCCAATCATACCCGCAACGATTGGGTTGCTTTGTATGCCCGTCGCAATTGACCTGATCGCCGATGCGGATGACCATCTTGCGGTCCCTTTGAACGCACGGCAGTCGAAGTTTTTGACCGCTGTCCGGGCGGTCCTAAAAAGAAAAACCAACGTCGTGCGAAGTTGCATCACGGGAACTGTGATCGGAATCATTCCTGCTGCAGGTGGTGCAATTGCCAGCCTTGTCGCCTATGCAGCCGCGAAACAAAGAGCTGAACCAGAGGACCATTTTGGTGAAGGTGATCCTGGTGGCATTATCGCCTCGGAAACAGCGAACAATGCTACCGTTGGAAGTGGTCTAATACCGACATTTGTTTTGGGTATTCCCGGAACACCTCCTGACGCGGTCATTCTGGGTGCGATGATGGTGCACGGTGTTCAACTGGGGCCAAAGTTATTCACCGAACATAGTGACATTGTTTATACCTTTGTGTCCGGCATGTTAATTGGTACGCTTTTGATGTTGCCAATCGGTTTGTTCTTAGGCCGCTACATCTATATGGCCGTTGTGAAAATGCCAAAAACCTATCTGGTTCCGATGGTGGTTTTAATGCTGATTATAGGTGCCTTCGCAATCCAAAATAGTTATGACGATATTTGGATTATGTTTGTACTTGGTCTTCTTGCCTGGACACTTGGTCGTTTCGGTTTCCCCGCAGCACCAATTGTCCTGGGTTTGTTATTGGGGCCGATTGCCGAGCAGGGGTTTGCTCAAGCCTTGATTATTGGGCGGGCAAAAGGAGAAGTTATTGAGACATTCTTCGGTGGCGGCGTGTCGCTACTCCTGATCGCGTGCATTTTGGCATCCATCTTGCTCCCTTATTTTTTACGGCGTTATTCCCTCTTTCGAATTGGACAAAATTCCCATGTCTGAAAAGATTATCGCCGTAACTTCAGATAAAGTGACCAATATGGGGGCCAGTCTGGTTTTTTCTGGACTGGGGTTATACTTGATCATCGCATCGCAGGAGTTCGAGGATGCCGGTCGCTCGACCCCGATTTTTATTGGGGTCGGTTTGATTGTGTTGTCAGTGCTCCTTGTTCTCTCCAGTCGTTTCACTAAAAATCCTTCTCGCCCCGCTCATGCTGCGAAGGGATCGCAATGGCGCCGCAGTTTGTTTGTTCTTCTAATGGGGGCCTGGATTCTTTTTATACCGTATTTTGGATTTTTGGTGTCGGGCGCCATCATGTTCGCACTTGTTGCGGCGTCGGTTCCGAAGGCAAAAAGATGGAGCCGGACAGGGCTCGGTCTCCATGCGGTGGCCGGAGCAATCACGACGTTTTGTTTTTGGTTTCTGCTTACCCACCTTCTTAATACGCCTTTGCCAAAGCCAATACTCTTTTAAAAGCCGTTTAACCACAGAACCAAGGTCATACCCCTCGGTAGGTGCTGGGAAATTCTGGAAGTCATATCGTTTAACGCTATGATGATAGAGAATTTGTGAACACGGGATACGTCGTGTCTTAGACCGTTGTAAGCGTAAGTCACCTCGGGTTGCACAGGGTTTAAAGCGACCGTTTATCATTGATCCTATAATTGCTTAACGATTGAGGACTTCAGAATGACGCCATTAACAATTTCTACCCGACTTTTGAGCGAAGCTGTCTGGCAACGGATATTTGAGGCGTCAGCCCCGCGTCTGGAGGCGAACAGAGATATCTTTTATAAGTCTATCGGCGAGCTTGAGGGTCTAAGACAAACAGCCGATTATAATACAGGTTCCATTACCACTGCGTCAGCATGGGTCCTCTATTCCTTGGCTTTTTACTTCCAGCCGCGAACGGTGCTGGAGATCGGAACATTTATCGGGCGAAGCACGCTTTCAATGGCGATGGGTATGGATCACGCGGGCACAAACGACGGCACGATCCATACCTGTGACTTAAGCAATGACATTGAACTGCCAGACATCACCCGGACAAAAATCGTTCAATATCCGATGCAGTCTTCCACCGATATGCTGCAAACCTTGACGGCTCTAACAGAGCAAGCTGCCCAATTCGACATGGCCCACATAGACGGACGATTGCAGGCATCGGACCACGCGCTTCTCGATAAGCTCCGGTCTCCGGATATGATTATCGCTCTCGACGACTATGAAGGTCTGGAGAAAGGGGTCGCCAACCACATGAATATGAAAGCGGCAGGCATCTTAGAACACTATCTTTTTGTCTATCCGGCATCCGAAGGATTACTGCAAAAGTTTGGATTTAAAGATCATTCAACGACGGGGCTGTTGCTTCCCAAAACACTGATTCAATTTACATCGCAATAGGGGACGTGCGTTGGCTTCGGGCCATGTGCGGATGGATATCTTCGCGTTTGTGTTTTAACGGTTTGCGATGAAAAACCTGGGTCCGGCTACCTCATTGACGTTATGCGACAACTAGCCAGCGGCCGTATGAGGTTCAAAGAGGACTGTATTCTATAAACAGGTGCTCCCCGGCATACGTTTACATATGCCGGGGAGGATTAAAGGAGACTGAAAATTAAAGCGCTTTAACGCTGTCGAGGAAGGTCCTGATTTCCGTCTTCAAGCCATCATTATTGACGCCAAGCTCGTCGACGACACTGGTTTGGCTATTCGCGAGATTTCCGGTTTCGTCCGCCGCAGTCGCAACAGACTGGACAACACGTGCAACCTCTGACGCACCCAAAGCCGCTTCTTCAACGTTGCGGGCAATTTCACTGGTTGCCGCACCTTGTTCTTCAACCGCAGCTGCAACAGCGGCGGTAAGTTCGTCAATCTTGCGGATGGTTTTCCCGATATCGAGAACCGCTTCTGCCGCGGCTCCGGTCTCATTCTGGATTTCATCAATTTTTTGGCTGATTTCTTCCGTCGCTTTACCGGTTTGAGTAGCCAGGTTCTTAACTTCGCTGGCGACAACGGCAAATCCTTTGCCGGCTTCACCCGCGCGCGCTGACTCGATCGTTGCGTTAAGAGCCAACAAGTTCGTCTGCTCGGCAATGTCACTAATGATCTGGATAACCTGTCCAATACTCTCGGCCGCTTCGTTGAGCGCAATAACGCGCGTGTTGGTGGTCTCAATCTGGGTAACGGCTGCCTGGGAGACTTCCGACGTCAGGGTCATTTGATGAGAGATTTCGGTGATGGACGCGGTCAACTCCGTCGTTGCAGATGCGACGGTTTGAATGTTTCCACTTGTCTCTTCAATTGCTGTAGACGCGCTTTGAGATAACGTACCGGTCTCAGACGCATTGCTGGCCATTGTCCCGGCTGAGGCAGCAACATTGGTGACAGAATCCGTGACCACAGCCAGACCGCTTTGCATTTTCCCGTCAAAATCTTGCGTCAGATAGTTCATTTTCTCGTGTCTCAGGCGCTCAGTCTCTTGTTTTTCAGCTTCTTTTGCCTGCATCTCCCGCTGTTCAATCGCGTTCTTCTTAAAGACCTCCACGGCAGCGGCCATGCCACCGATTTCATCTTTCCGCTCAATGCCGCCGATTTCAACTTCCAGATTGCCCTCAGCCAAATCACCCATGGTATGGGTCATGCGGCCAATGGGGCCGGCAATAATGCGCGTAAGCGTCAAGCCGGCGATGACAGCAATCAGAATAAGAATGACGATCGAGATGATGATAGACACAGTAAATTCTGTAAACGCGGCATCTTTTTTCTGTGTTGTTTGCTCTGTAATTTCAGCGACACGTTGCTTGAGTTGGGCAGCAACCGCATTAAATTGCGCGAGGACCGCTCGGGGTTCACCCGTCACTTCAATGGCGCGTGCCTGGTTGACGGTAAGATAATTCCGCATCAGGTCAATCTGCTGCGTCGCATACTGGTTTGTCCATTGGACAAAATATGTGTCTAATTCGGCAACCAAAGCGCTGATTTCCGCATTGTTGGCCGATAACGCCTTGAGATCTTCAAAAAGAGCCGCTGTCCTTGGCTTCAAGTCATTATATTGCTTAAGGCCTGTTCGATCCCCCGTCAGCAAGTAGTATAGAAGCCCCTGGCGTTGTTCGGCGAAGGAGGCCTCATAGGAAATATAGGTTTCGCCCAAATGCTGGGCATCGCGGCTTTCTTGGTCCGAGGACTTAATGGCATTGATTTCATAAAAGGACACGGCAGACATCAGAATCGCAACGGCGATAATGACAGAGAAAACCAGCGTCAACTTTTTTGCGATTGTCATGTTATTTAAAAATTGCATCGCTTAGATCCTATAGCTAATTTGTATTTTTATTGTGCGCGGCGGCGGGCGAGTTCGGTCAGGTTGTACTCAACCGTAACCGCCCCAATTGGAACGTCACCATTCCCAGATACGGTAAGGTTCACCTGCACACGCCATGTTTTCGTTGCGTCATGCAGTTCCGGCTCGTCAATAAACACGACGTTATGCCCCTGTGGGAAGGTTTTCTGGAACTTGGCTTCATCGCCTTGCCACATGTCAGAAGTGATTCCGCTTTGACCAACATTAAGGCCGTTCGCATCCATGACAAAAATTTCGGTGAACAATCCGGCTGACGCGGCCTGAATTTGAGTCAAATAGTTCGAAAGGGGGCTGCTTAGGATCGCCGCGATCAAGGGCTGATCAGCACTTTTCCGCTCAGCACGCCACTGTTTGTCCAAGGCGTCAACTTCCGATTGGGGAAGAGAGGCATAGCGCTTGTTTTGGGCAACGACAGACATCCCAACAACCGGGCTTTGCAACCAGTCACGAATTTCTTTAATCGCAGCGTCATCAATAATATCAACGGATGGAGACGCGGATTGTGCAAGCACTGGTGATGCAAAAACGCATAAACCAATAACAAACAAGGAGAATATTTTTCTAAAGCATGTTTCTCTCATGTGGGTGGCCTTTCTTATAAAATTTTCTTAATTTGCAGTCATTACCAGAGTCTAGGCGGTAAAGCTGTTAGGTGAGCCGTCGGGTTCCTGCATGTACCTAAAAAAAGTGTGATTAGTATGGTATGCAGTGTTAGTATGAATTAAAACGATTATGAATACCAGTTTAATCTTTTCTGCCAGTTCGAGTATCCATCGGCGCCGACAAGAGGATGGCGATGGGATTAAGAGTTAAAGAGCGGCGCTGCATCTAAATCCCCAAAAAGGGTTGGGCAACCCGCGCGGCAATACTTTGAAACTTCAATGGTGCATCGGTAATCGCTAGGCAAATGCAATCTGCCCCTTCAGCTGCATGAGGTTGATGCTTGAGATCATCATTCGCCTCTTGAAAATCACCTCGACGATAGTGTCCTGTCTCATCAGAAAAGGCGCCAGACATAACCAATGTGAGTTCCAAACCGCCATGCGAGTGTTCTGGAACGGGCCGCCCTGCTGGAATTGATAGCAAGCGGGCGCTGGTGCCTTCTTCACGTAACGGAATTAACAGCTGCGACGCACCAAACCCGAGTCGTCGCCAGGGTAAGCGATCCACATCGCCCCCAACATAACTTCGCAGTGGTTCGGGTATCACAGGTGGGCGAACAAGGGTAATTTCCTGCTGAGGCGAGGACTGTATTTCCTGGGTGCCCTGATTGATACGATCCAGGATTTGGTCAAAAGCATCATCCTGGGTCGATACAGGCGCAACATCATTTAGGAAACTTCCGCCCACGGCCTCGATCTGAGAAACGTGATGTCGACAGGCAGGGCAAAGCGCGAGATGGGTTGCAATCGCCAAAGACCACCCTTCGCCAAGGTTCCCTGTTGCATAATCAAACAGCAATTCATCGCTGGGATGGTGTAATATGGGTTTCATGGTGTTTCTCCAATATCCGAACGAAGGCGTTTCAAAGCCAATCGAATACGTGATTTTACGGTGCCGAGCGGGACATCAAGGGCTGCGGCGACTTCTGGATGGGTTTTTTCTTCAAAAAAGGCGAGCCTCAAAACGTCCTGTTGCTCTTCAGGCAAGGCGGATATCACGCTTCGAAGTTTTGTGGCATCCTGCATTTCAGAAATTTTGGTGATTACGTCTTTTTCGGGTTCAGGCAGAAACGTCGGATCATTCACATCCGGTTCAGGTCGACTGGCTTTCCGCAAATGATCAATTCTTAAATTACGGGCAATCGTGAAAATCCAAGTCGATGCAGATGCCTTGTAGGGGTCAAATTGCCCCGCTTTTCGCCAAACGTTGACAAAGGTTTCCTGGACAATTTCTTCCGCAAGGCTTGAATCTGTAGGTTGCCCTATCATAAAGGCTTTGACGCGAGGCCCAAAATGATCGAACAGTTGCCTGAACGCTACCCGGTCTTGATCACCTGCAACCGCTAAAATCAAAGACGATAGATCCTCACTTTTAACTGATTTCCGGGGCGGGGCTTTTGGGGTCAATGCCTGGCTCCGCACCAATTGAGTCCTCGACGAACGAACATCTCCATCGGGCAAAGCATACTCTTGCCCCATTTTGTGATAAAATGGCTTCGCGAAGTCATCTTTAGAAACTGAAATATCGACGTCCATACCTGTAATACGGGACAATACAAAAAGTGGATCACTGACGGGGCAAAGATTTTTATGCGCAAGTGATCCAACTTTAGCTCCTAAGCGTATCTCATAATACGGACCGCGATTGTAACAACCGTCGCACAAAAAAAGCAAAAGGGAGAGTCCATTCTTGAATTATATGCCGCCACTTGAAAAACACCCCTTAAATATTGCTGTTATCGGAACCGGAATCGCCGGGCTTTCTGCAGCATGGATGCTGAATAAACGCCATACAATCACCGTGTATGAGACCAATCGCCGTATTGGAGGGCATTCAAATACGGTCGATGTAGACACCGATAGCGGTGCAACGCCGGTTGATACCGGCTTTATCGTCTATAATGAACGCAACTATCCGAACTTGACGGCGCTGTTTGATTTTCTGGAAGTGCCGACAAAGGATAGTGAGATGTCCTTTGCGGCTTCAATTGATAGCGGTGCTTTTGAGTACGCTGGAACCGATTTAAATGGTTTGTTTGGACAGCGCTCGAACCTTGTTAAACCACGCTTTTGGCGAATGATGAAAGATTTGCTGCGCTTTTACCGAGAGGCTCCTCAATTTCTGAAAGAAAGCGGCAACGAAGCCATGAGCCTGGGGACCTATCTAGAGCGGGAAAATTATAGCCAGGGTTTTCTGAAGGATCATCTGTTGCCGATTGGTGCCGCTATCTGGTCAACAACGGCCCAAGAAATGATGGACTATCCAGCCAAGGCCTTCATTCGGTTTTTTGAAAGCCACGGTTTGCTGCTTATCCGCAACCGCCCGCAATGGCGCACTGTTGACGGTGGAAGTCGCGAATATGTCAAACGCCTCAGCAAGGATTTCCAAGATAAAATACGGTATAAGGGTGCTAAAAAAGTAGAAAGACAGTCGGATCATGTTTTGATCACAGACGAAACCGGACAGATCGCAAAGTTCGATCACGTGGTTATTGCAATCCATGCGGATGAGGCTTTGGCACTGCTTGCTGACCCGAACCTGCTTGAACAACAAACCCTGGGACCTTGGCGGTATACGCGAAATCGAGCAGTTTTACACCGTGACGCAACGTTAATGCCGCGCCGCAAACGGGTTTGGTCGAGTTGGAATTTTATGCAAACAAAGCACGACAGTTCTGATAAAGCCCTTTGTGTCAGCTATTGGATGAACCGCCTGCAATCCATTGATCCGACAAACCCACTTTTTCTGACCCTGAACCCACACACAGAACCGGCCCCGGGAACGATCTATCAGGAGTTTGATTATACGCATCCATTTTTTGATACAGCGGCTCTCGAAACTCAAGGTAAGTTATGGGATCTGCAAGGGGTAAACCGTACCTGGTTTTGTGGCAGTTACTTTGGTTATGGTTTTCATGAAGATGCGTTGCAGTCGGGGCTGGCAGTTGGCGAGCAACTCGGCGGCGTAAAAAGACCTTGGGATGTCGCCCATGAAAGTGGCCGTATTCAAATGGGATCCAGCGCCAGGGTTGCTGCGGAATGAGTTTTAAGTCGGCCATTTATAAAGGTGCCGTTGTTCATGAACGGTTGCGCCCAAAGCGCCATCGGCTGAAGTATAATGTGTTTTCACTTCTTCTGGACCTCGATGAACTGGAGATGCTCGACCGGCGTTTCAAATTGTTTGGTTATAACCGTCGCGCAGCTTTTTCGTTTTATGATAAAGATCACGGGGCGATTGATGAAAGCCCTTTGAGGCACTGGGCTGAAGCTCGGATGCGAGAAGCCGGGATAACACCTGATGGGGGTGCCATCCGTCTGCTGTGTAGCCCCCGAATTTTTGGCTACGTATTTAACCCCATCAGTACCTATTTCTGTTACCGGCAAAACGGAGAACTGGCAGCGATCCTTTACGAAGTTTGTAATACCTTCAAGGAACGCCACACCTATACAATTTCTGTGGATGGAAATCCTGGCCCTGTGATCAAACAGTCATGTCAAAAACGTATGTACGTTTCCCCCTTTATCGACATGGACATGACTTACCACTTTCGGATTGTCGCGCCGGATGAAAAGGTCAACATCGTCATTCGCGAAGAAGATGCAGGCGGGCTAATGCTCGCGGCATCACAAACCGGAAGCCGAACCGAAATAACCGAGCGTACTTTGCTCTTCTGTCTCCTCCGTTTTCCCTTAATGACCCTAAAAATCATGGCTGGAATTCATTGGGAAGCATTGAAGTTGGTCTTGAAAGGGTTTCCGATCTTCACCCATAAAAAAGCAGATCACCCGGTGCAATCAAGCGTCGGTGTTCATAAGCCTTTGTCTTCATAACTGTGCAGGAATACGCCATTGTCTAAAACCATCACTCAATCGCCCGTATTTGATACCGCACAGCGTCTCAGTTTCGGAGAGAAGATCTTATCCCGACTGTTGCGACAGATGTATGCGGGCTCGTTGACCGTTGAATTCCCGAGCGGGCGTCGTCTTTTATTCAAAGGCCAGGCTCATGGCCCGAGTGCATTTCTGAAGATTATCAGTCTTCGATTGATTGCCAGACTAATCGCCCGTGGTGATATGGGATTGGCTGAAGGTTACATGGCAGGCGAGTGGGAATCCCCGGATTTAACCACGCTTATTGCCTTGGGTGCGATCAATGCCGAGGCCCTCAAGAAGACATTGCAACCCAATGCTTTGAACAAACTGTTAAACAGATTTCATCACAGAAAGCGCGCAAATACAAAAACCGGCAGTCGCCGCAATATCGCAGCTCATTATGATTTGGGAAATGCATTTTATGAAAAGTGGCTTGATGCATCGATGACCTATTCCTCGGCGGTGTTTGAGGATCTATCAGAAGACATGGAAATCGCCCAACGCCGTAAGTATATGCGCCTGGCAAACTCTATTGATCTCAAGGCGGGTGAGCAGGTTTTGGAAATTGGATGTGGTTGGGGTGGTTTTGCCGAAATCGCAGCGAAGGAGTTTGGTTGCCACGTTGTTTGCCTAACGCTTTCAAAGGAACAAGCGGCTTTCGCAAAAGCCCGCATTGAAAAACTGGGATTGACTGATCGGGTTGAAATTCGGGTACAGGATTACCGAGATGTAGACGGCACCTTTGACAAAATCGTGTCCATTGAGATGTTTGAAGCAGTCGGTGAAAAATACTGGAACACCTATTTAACCCATGTCAAAGCGCGCTTAAAATCTGGTGGAAAAGCAGCCCTCCAAATCATCACAATCGATCAGGATTACTTTGAAAATTATCGCCGCAATCCAGATTTTATTCAGAGATATATTTTTCCCGGCGGAATGTTGCCCAGCCATGGAAAACTTGTAGAAGAAATCGTCAGAGCCGACTTAAAGCTGACGCATTCTTACTATTTTGGAAAGTCATATGCGGAGACCATGCGGCGCTGGGATCAGGCCTTCAAAAAAAGTTGGGCGGAAATTGAAACGCTCGGTTTTGATCTTCGGTTCTATCGAATGTGGCGTTATTATCTGTGTTATTGCGAAGTTGGCTTTGACCAAAAGACAATAGATGTCGGACAGTTTGTCATCGAAAAACCATGAGCGCCGGTCTAACAACACCGGTCCGAACACCGGTTCTGCTGGCTTATGTTTTGCCTGCACTGGTGATCGCTTTACCGACGATCCCTGTTTACATTAATCTGCCAACACTCTACGGCGTGGAATTGGGTTTAGGTCTTGCGTCGACCGGCCTCATTCTTCTTGTTGCGCGATTATTCGATACGGTAACGGATCCCCTCATAGGTGCATTGAGTGACCGATATGGGTTCCGCGGCGCATCAAGAAAACCCTGGATTGCCATAGGTGCTATGATTGCGGGCCTGGGTCTTTATCAGGTGCTGACCCCACCAGACGTCATCACCGAAAACTATCTGTTGATCTGGCTCATTGTTCTTTACGGCGGGTGGACCATGGTTTCCGTTCCCTATTTGGCTTGGGGAGCAGAGTTGCATTCGGATTACCATCAAAGAACACGCATTACCGCTTGGCGGGAATCCTTGGCGCTCATCGGAATGGTTGGTGCAGGGGCACTCAGCGCTGTAACCGCGCAGATGGGCTGGACGGACATACGTTCTATTGGCGCGATTGCCTGGTTGGCCATCATTTTGGGTGCGTTGGTTTTTCCTCTGCTATTGGGCGTTGTCCCTGACAAGAAACATAAACTCGGAGCAAAGGCGCCAAGCAAACACATTGAATTTGGGTGGCTCGTCAAATCTATTTTTCGCAATCGCATTTTTTTGCGGTTGCTATCTGCCTGGTTTCTTAACGGACTGGCAAATGGAATCCCCGCGGCGTTATTCCTTATATACCTGGAGCACGGGTTGGGTGCCGGCCCGCAAGAACGTCCGCTTTTTATTTTGGCATATTTTGTCGCTGGTATTGCAGCCATCCCCCTGTGGTCACGGATGAGCAAATCTTATGGAAAGAACCGTGTCTGGTGTATGGCAATGGCTTTGGCCTGTGCCGCGTTTTTGATGGTGCCATTTTTGCCGACCGGGTCATTCTTTATGTTTGCCGTCGTATGTGTTTTTACCGGAATGGCCTTGGGTGCCGATCTGGCATTGCCACCAGCTATTCAGGCTGATGTGATTGATTATCATCATATGAAATTTGGGCATGAGAGTGCGGGATTACAGTTTGCCCTATGGGGGATGTGTACCAAACTGGCGTTGGCGGTTTCGGTGGGAATTGCTTTGCCAGCTCTCGCGTTCTTTGGGTTCGATCCAGAAAATATTCAAGCTCGGGGGATAACGGCTTTGTTGGTGATCTATGCCATCGTTCCCATCGTAATAAAACTGGTGGCCATAGCCGTCGTCTGGCGGTTCCCAATCACGGCTCTACGACATGCGGCAATTAAGAAGCGGCTCGACCGCAGGCTGTCCGGGGCATCAGGGAGATAAAAATGACACGATTTCTAGGCCTCACACTAGGGGCGATCTTATTTTTAACCGGATGCGGAAATATGAAACCGAGTGACTTTAAAAATGCTGAACCAAAACTCATAATCGAAGAATATTTTTCGGGCCAGACAATGGCGACTGGAATCTTTGAAGATCGCTTTGGTGATTTGCGGCGTCAGTTTACTGTCGAAATTGAAGGTTCCTGGGACGGGACAGAACTGATTTTGGACGAAAAATTTGTCTATGCGGATGGCGAAAAAGACCAGCGGATATGGACCATTACCAAAACCAATGACCATGTTTATGAGGGTCGCGCCGATGATATTATTGGCATCGCCCAAGGTGAGGCTTATGGAAATGCGCTGCATTGGCGTTACGACATGAATTTGAAAATTGGCGATTCAACCGTCCGGGTTCACTTTAATGACTGGATGTATTTACAACCCAACGGCGTCCTCCTTAACAGGGCCCGCGTTAGCAAACTCGGGATCGAGATTGGAACTGTGACCTTGGCATTCACAAAAGAGAAGAACCCGGCTCTGGCATTTGGCGCCATGGTCAATGAACGGCAAGGCGCGCCTTTATCCAGCGGATTATAGAGCCGACAAGTGGCAGGCGTTCGTAAAAGTCACTTGCCGCATCCCAGTAATCTATATGGGAAACGACTTTACCATCGGCCGAAAACCTGACCACACTGGTTCCTTTGAATTGCCAGTGAGCTCCTCGCAATATCCCTTCATATTGCCATTCCATTAAGCAAATATCTTTATCGATTGCGCAATTAAGAACCTTAAACTTAATGTCCTGAATGTTATCAAACATATGGGCAAAAATGCGCGTCATGGACTCAAGGCCATGCACGTCATTAAACGGATCTTTGAAATGGATGTCCTTAGAGACGTAAGTCTTCAGATCGTTGAGAGTGTCTGGCTGCAATGACTCCAAATAGCTGATATAAAGAGAAACATGTTTATCCACGGCTAAACCATCTTTCGTGTCAAAGAAAACAAGAGCCGGTCTGGCAACAGACGTATCAATTTCATGATGACAGAGAATCGCCAGGGGAACGAAATTTCAAAGCTGCCGCGTTCCAATCCGTGACAGATGGCATCGACCGCACGGTCAACCGAAATAAGGAAGGGCATCGGGAAGGTGTTTTTGTCGGTCAGCGGAGTTTCGACAAAACCCGGATTTATCAAAGACAGTTTCACGTTAAAAGGCTCCAGTTCGACCTTGAGCGCCTCTGCCATATTAATAAGTGCGGCTTTTGTTGCGCCATAGGCCGAAGCCTTTGGAAGGCCTCGGTAACCTGCAAGGGACGCAACAATCGCAATGTGCCCGGCTTGACGGGCTGTAAATCGTTCAATGACCGGAGCCAGGCCGTTAACCGTTCCCATTACATTTGTTTCAACCAGTTTTCTAAATGCCGCAACAGAAAAACCATCGACAGGGTTGGGCTGGTGGGTGCCTGCGTTGAGGATGACCATATCTAACGGTCCAAGTTCCGCTTCCATACGCGCGATGACCTGTTCATTGGCTTCGCTATTGGTTATGTCGAGTGGGTAAATATGCACGCTCTGTGGGGGGCAATCAGATTGCAACGACAGCAAATCACTTTGCGTCCGTGCACTCGCTGCTACGGTCCATCCTTGTTGTGCCATGCGGATTGCAAGGGCACGCCCGATTCCCTTGCCTGCACCTGTAATCCAAACGGTTTTTGATTTTGCTTTATCCTGCATGGGAGGCTCTTGCGATGGCACCGCCCTGGCATCGCACGCACTTGTATTCAATATCTGAGCCATCTCTGCCTTTGAATTTCATCTTAACCCAGCGTCCCGCATCATCGTACCAAACTTCGGTTCGCAGCTCACCTTCATAGGCATAACGTGTTGCCGTCACGGGGCCGGTTTCGGTGGATATGGATTGGCGGTCCATCTTCTTAATTTCAACCTTATTAATCAGCCCGGTAATCGTATTGAGAATCCGCTTTTGTCCGATCACATCCGCATTCCAGTGAGTGGTCACAAAAAGAGGTCTTTGTGTTTGAATTTCTCCTTCAGGTCCCGATATGGTCACTTGCGAACCGTCAGATGATAGTTCGATAAGCGTTTTGTCGCCGTCATCATTCACTTGAGACGTCAAACTTTGCAAATTGCCGTTTTCCCAAACTTCTTTAGAGAGATATTGGAAACGGTAAGCAACAAGGAACAAGAGTTTGATTTCAAGTTTAAAAGCGCTGCTGATGTTGAAGATTTGTCCCGTTTTCTCGAGTTTAACATGGTGATTGCCAACGACGTCCCCATTGCGAATAACGTCAAAAATAATCGAGTCACCGTAAAGCGCGGTTGGGTCGCCCGTGCTTGTCTCTGTGCTGGCGGAGGCGGTCGTCAGTGATCCCGCCAAAAAAACCAGCGCTGTACCAGTTGTCGCCAGCCATTGCCTCATTTTGAACTTGCTCATACGCTATTATATCTCAATCAAAAATTTGTCGAATACCGTTATCGCACCCTACCTTTTCTACGTAGGCGACGGCATTCTGGATCATCTACTCTGGTGGCAGGGCAGATGAAAACCGTGGGCCCAGAAACCTTATTTTGGCTGTACACATCCAGTTCTCTGAAGCCCGCGTATAAGATATGTCAGATACACGAGAACTTTTGAAGGTAAAAGCCTTGGTAAAATGCAATCAGACCTCGTCTCTCAACGTCTATTATGATGGTTCCTGTCCGTTGTGTCGTGCCGAAATTTCGTTCTACCAACGACGAAAGTCGTCTTCTGAAGTCAATTGGGTGGATGTCAGTGTAGACGCAGACCTGTTGTTACCCGACGGCCTCGACCAGGAGCAAGCCATGTCCCGCTTTCATGTTGCCACCGAACACGGACAAACATTAAGTGGGGCGCGGGCTTTTCTGGAACTTTGGAAACAATACCCCGGGTTAAAGTGGCTGGCGAAAATGGGGTGCTGGCCGCCTTTGGCGTTTTTACTTGAAAAGGCTTATTGCGCCTTTTTGCGCTTTCGGCCTTACCTGTCGCGTCTCCTTAAAGCAAGGCAGGTCAATTCGAACCCTGATTTCATTGCAAAATGACAAAGTTTGTCCTCGTCAACGGAAGTTCATAAATGCTAAATCAGAAATGCCGACCGGACTTTTCTGATGCGAGATGTTACATGCCATCTAACCCGACACATCAAGGCGCTCACGCGTTTTCCTTTGATGATATTGACGGATCGCCACTCCCTCTTTCCAGTTTGGCCGGTCAAGCTGTGCTGATTGTGAATACCGCTTCTAAATGCGGTTTCACAAACCAATACAAAGCATTGCAGGTATTACACCAGCGCTATCATGAGCGCGGACTCACCATACTCGGTGTTCCGTGCAATGACTTTGGAAATCAGGAACCGGGAACCGAGGCAGAGATCAAAGACTTCTGCGTTAACCAATTCAACATCGCGTTTCCGATCCTGCACAAAGTCCACGTTAAAGGACCCGGGGCACATCCTTTCTACGTTTGGGCGGCAGGGGAGTACGGGATGATCGCAAAGCCAAGATGGAACTTTCATAAATATCTGGTGGCCCCAGACGGTAAACTGGTCGACTGGTTCTCAACGCCTACGCCACCTCTTTCAAAGCGACTTGTCAAAGCGGTTGAAAAGGTTTTGCCAAAATAGTTCCGGCTGGTTCCCGGACATTTATAGAATGAAATGATCACTGACTTCACTCTATCCAGTAGGGCTGTTAAGTGATAGATGTTAGCGATCTGGAAAATCTCCCGATGCTTTTTACGAATGAGGAACGGTACACTAAATGTCCAAGAAAATCGGCGTTATGGTCTGTGGTCACGGCTCAAGAAGTCAGGCTGCTGTCGAACAATTTTCAGCTGTTGCGGCCCAGTTGCCCAAATATTTTAAAGACTGGCCCGTAGAGTATGGATACCTGGAGTTTTCCAACCCCGTTATTCGGGATGGATTGGATAGACTAAGGGAACAAGGATGCGACCATATTCTGGCGGTTCCCGGTATGCTGTTCGCGGCGATGCATGCAAAGAATGACATCCCCTCTGTCTTAAATGCCTATGCTCACAAACATAAAATCAAAATTGAATATGGACGAGATCTCGGTGTTGATCCAAAGATGATTGCCGCGGCGGCATCGCGGGTGGAGGATGCGATCAAGAGCGCAGATCAAGAGGGTGAACCCATTTCGCGATCAGATACCTGCCTTGTCGTCATTGGTCGTGGTTCCAGTGATCCAGATGCCAATTCCAATATTTCAAAAGTAGCCAGACTATTGCTAGAGCAAACCGGACTGGGTTGGAGCGAAGTTGGCTATTCGGGTGTTACTTTTCCTTTGGTGAAGCCGTGCCTCGAGCACGTTGCAAAACTTGGCTATAAGCGCGTTGTTGTGTTCCCTTATTTTCTGTTTACGGGCATCCTTATCGACCGCATTTATGGGTTTACAGATATGGTTGCGGAAGCTCATCCGTCGATTGATTTCGTCAAAGCGGGCTACTTGAACGATCACGCTCATGTTTTGGAAACGTTTGTAGAGCGTGTGACTGAAATTCTTGATCAGAACAATGCGATGGATTGCAACATGTGCAAATACCGGGAGACGGTATTGGGTTTTGAGGCAGAAGTTGGCCTTCCTCAAGAGAGCCACCATCATCATGTCGAAGGTCAGGGGGCAACAGCTCCGGGCTCCAATGTCTCAGACTGCAATCTGTGTAGCAGTTTTTGTACGGGTGCCTGTCGCCTTCAAATGGCAGAGGAACATGAGGCACATCATCACCATCATCACGGTGACGATGGCCACCACCATCATCACCATCCCGTTTATCCACAGGCAAGCCATCCACTCGGACCAGAAAGTATTCGCGACTTGCCAAAAACCCCGAGTTAGCCTGTAGTTTCAGAGTTTCTCGCGAACTGATTAAAAATCATAGGTTTATTAAATAAAGATGTTTTGAGCGGTCTCCGCTCCGTTAAAAAGAAGGATCACAATTTGTCTCTCATCCATATTAAGGCTGGCCCTTACACGTTTAAGGCCGCCCTTGAACTTGAAAATGCTCCCAAGACCTGTGCGCGCTTCCTTGATTTGTTGCCCTTCCATAACCGAGTTATTCATTCACGCTGGAGCGGCGAAGCAGTGTGGATTCCCTTGGGTGATTTTAACACGGAACTGGATTTTGAGAATCACACCAGCCATCCGTCGCGTGGCGATGTCTTGCTGTACTCTGGTGGTTTCAGTGAGACGGAGTTCTTGTTCGCTTATGGCAGTTCGTGTTTCGCAAGCAAAATGGGTCAATTGGCAGGGAACCATTTCATGACCGTCGTCGAAGGTCAGGAGAACCTCCATGCCTTCGGGACGCATGTGTTGTGGCAAGGTGCGCAGGAAATTATCTTCACAGTCGAATAAGCGATACGCAAATTCAAGACTTGTCCCCTCTAGACGCAAGTGGAAAGATAGTTTCCAGAGGGAAGAAAAATGAATACGACAACAATAGAAGCCCCCCCGCGCGGGTTCTTTGGTAATGTGCGTGGCGACTTGTCTGGTGGCCTGTCGGCGGCAATCATTGCGTTGCCCGTCGCCATTAGTTGCGGGGTTGTTGCGTTCTCGCCACTCGGCCGGGAAAACGCTGGTTTCGCAGCACAAGCGGGGATTTACTCTGCTATCTTTGTTACTCTTGTCGCGGCCGTTTGTGGCGGTTCCCGTTTCCAAATTTCCGGCCCAAAGAGTTCTTTGGCGGTTATTCTTGCCGCGACGTTGGCCAGCTTATTGCGCGATCCACTTATGCCTGAAGATGTTGTGTCGCGTACCAATCTGGCAATCGTTCTGGTCTTCTTCTGCGTTGTTCTTGCGGGTCTGATCCAAATTGGTTTCGGTTTGATCCGCCTTGGAAATATCATCAAGTTTATTCCGTATCCGGTAGCCGCGGGATTCATAAATGGCCTCGCGTTCCTGATTCTGGTCAGTCAGTTACCTTTATTCTTAAAATTTAACGGAACTGATATGCTGTCTATCTTTTCCGAAGGTGCGCTGATCCGACCAAAGGTTATTTTGGTGACCGGCATCACCATCCTTGCCATGTGGTTGTCACGATTCTGGTTGCGTAAGGGGGGGGATGCTCTGGTCGCTTTGTTGGTCGGTACGGGGGCCTATTATCTAGCTGCGCGATGGCTGGGACCTGCAGATATGGGCGGGACCATTGGCCTTATCCCGGCTGCAATTCCCTACCCACATCAAGCGTTTAACTTTTGGGTTCTCAAGGATGACCCTAATATAGATCTTCTTTTTCTAAAGATAATTCCTTCCGCATTTATTCTGGCCCTGCTTGCCTCAATCGAATCATTGCTAAGCGCTGTTTCAATGGACGCCCGTGCCGATAGTCTGCACAGGAGCAATCGCGAGCTGATTGGCCAGGGCTTGGCCAATGTTGTTTCGGGAGGTTTTGGCGGATTGGCCGGAGGGGGGTCCCCATCGCGTAGCGTCGCCAATTACGACGCAGGGGGCAGAACTCGACTGGCAAGCATCGTTATCGCTGTTGTGTTTGTGCTGGTGCTAACGTTTGCTGGCCCCACTGTGGCAAAGATTCCTTTTGCCGTAACCGCCGGCATTTTAATTGTTTACGCGGTGCGCATGATTGATAGCTGGACTCGACAACTTGTTAAAAAGATGGGCCATGTTAAGGAAGGAAAAGCGCGTTTAGACATAACGCTTAATCTTCTGATTGTTGCGTTGGTTGCGGTTCTGACCGTTACGACAAACTTGCTTTTGGCTGTCGGCGTAGGGTTTGCCCTAGCTTCTTTTCTTTTTATCATTCGATCCGGCCAGTCACCGGTCTACCGGCAATATAGGGGAAACGAGGTCCATTCAAAGAACGCACGACCACTGGAAGTGATGCAGGTTCTAAAGGAAAAAGGTGATCGAATTTTTGTGATGGAAGTGAATGGGCCCATCTTCTTTGGATCAGCAGAAAAACTAGCGGCCGACATCGATGCCATTCGGGATCAGGCATCGGTTCTGATACTTGATTTGCGGCGTGTTACCGAGATCGATGCAACGGGAGCCAACATCCTACGGCGCGTGCAAAAACAGTTCCAACGACGTCATAAGAAACTTTTGATCAGTCACCTAAGTCCGGAGCATCAGTTCTGGGATTTCCTCCAGGATATGGAAGTGATAACTGAAACCACGGAAGCTATGGTGTTCGCTGACTCTGATCGTGCCTTGACTTGGGCGGAAGATGATTTGCTTGCCGGCCAAGCCGTTAATAAAGAAAACTTTGAATCCGAAATGCCTTTGGAGGACCTTGAGGTTTTAAGCGGGTTGGACCCAGACCAATTTGATATCCTGCGAAAAATGTTGGTGCGCGAGCATTATGGAAAAGGCCAGGTTGTTTTTGAAGAAGACACCGAAGGCAGGTCGATGTATTTCCTGTCGGCTGGATCGGTTAGTGTTTTGGGTAGCCTTTCGAACAGTGCGCGCCGTGTTCGTTTTGCCGGCATTGGACCTGGCGTTGTTTTCGGCGAAATGGCCATCCTGGGAAGCATGCGCCGCACCGCAACCGTTAGCGCTGATGAAGACGTCGTTTGCTATTCGATGACGAAAGAAAATTTTCAGACCCTGGAAACAGAGCACCCGGATATCATTATCCGGTTGCTCTTGAATATAGGAATGCTGGCAGCGCATCGTTTGGATATGACGTCGGCGCAAGTTCGCACTCTGGAAAATTAACGTGTTCCGATTTTGGATTACGCACTCGTTTGCCAATTCAATTCAGTGAATAGAATTCTATGAAACCGACCCTCGTCATTAGCCTGATTGTTGCGATCCTCATGTCATGCGTGGTTGGCGTTTCTGCGTGGTTGAATTATGCAGACTACAAAATCAACTACCATAACCTTGTTCGAGAAGGCGCAGTGCTCGATGGCATGATGATCCAAAAACGATTGGATGTTTTCATAGGTTCTGAGCAACAGCAGTTTTCAGCCGGCTCTGTCGAAACACTCATGAAAGAACTGGATCTACCCCTTAGCGGGAAGCAATCGGTTAGGATCATTAATGATGATCAAATGTTCGTCCTTTTTGACACCAAGAACCTAAACGCGAACGTCGACCTGTTCCAAAAAAATACAGTGAAGGGGTTATTTATCTATGCGCAACCGTTGCGCTTAGCGGCAGATGCAGATCGGAAATGGTTGGTTTTTAATATTTCCAGTGTGGATTACGACCAAAACCTTAAAGGCTTTTACGATCGATTGATCCAAATTGTGATCGGCCTTGTGGTGTTCAGTTTCCTTGTCTCAGTATCAGTGGGGAGTCTTTTTATTCGGCCCGTACGTACGCACTTTCATGTGCTAACGGAACGCCTTTGTGCTGTACTTTCGAAAAGCGTTGAGACATCTAACCCGCCGCCTTCGACCGACGATGAGGGGGTGCACTACCTGGAGTTCGAAAAGGAAACGAAACGGCTTTTAGAGGTTTTGGATGATATCGACGACACGGCCCCAGCCCCCAAACCGTCAGAAACCTTGAGCCGGATACCGACACCATGATCCGGGCCTACGCCAGAACCTCCTTGATGGGCCGTTACCAGTTGCGATGGTTGATGTTGACGATGATTTTAGTTGCGACCTCCCTGGGTGTCATTTCCTATAGTGGTGCTGTTTATCGAATGGACCTGCAAATTGACTTCGAACGCCATACAAAGCGTGTTGGTCAGGCCGTGAGTGTCGCCCTCACTGATGTTTTGGATTCTGAGGCGGTGCTGTTCAACGCAAAACATATAACAACGTTCTTTGACGATCAAATGGAACGCCACGCGCAGGTCAAATATTTTGGTTTGGTAGATCGGAACGGCACGTTTATTTTTTCCACGGAGCCGAAACCCGACGATATGTTTTTGGTCGGCAGGCAGATAGAGGCAGCGGGTATCGAAAATGTCAGCGTCGTAGAACTGAGTGATCTACATATCCACGTGCACCCCGTTTACGACGCACGCGGAGACCTGAGAAGCGGGCTGGTGACCGGCACCCAAACTTTATCCGTAGCAACGGTTATGCGTGATAATATCGCGACTTTGTTTGCGATGTTTATGGTCGCGATTGTTCTCACGATAAAAGCCCTTTCGTTGGCTACTCATGCTTGCGTAGTCAATCACATGAGCGCCGTCCGAACGGCTATGAACCATATTATGGTTGGTGATTTTCGTGCTCGATTGTCAGTGCGGACCAATCGTATGACTGGAAAGTTCCCACGCCTCTTGAACGATGTGATTGATCGGTTCAATAGCCATTATGAAAAAGTACAGGGATTGGTCGGTCCTGCGCAACAGGGAGCCGATGCCGAAGCTGCAGCAAAACGAAAAAAGTTGGGTGCGCATATCTCCCAGTTACTCAATCGCATGCATTTCGCCTCCGACACCAAAACGTTCATTAGAGAATATCCCAGGGCTTCGGACGTATTGTTCCCCTTGTTTCTGATGGCCTTTGCAGAAGCACTATCGGCATCCTATTTCCCAAGGTTTGTTAGCGGGTTTGAAAATCCATCAATGTCACTCGACCAGGAATTTTTTATTGGTTTGCCGATTGCCTTCTTTTTCTTTTGTGTTTTGGTATTCATGCCCATTGGATTGGCCCTTTCGAAACGCTTTAGCTTGCGCAGTTGTCTGGCCATTGGTTTCGCTCTGGCGATAATTGGATTTACGGGCCTGGCCTTTACAGAGAGTTACCAGGAGCTTCTCGGTTGGCGTGCCCTGGGCGGGTTCAGTTGCGTGCTCATATATGTCGCCAGTCAGCAACAGCTCCTGCAGATGTGGGCACCCAATGACTGGGGCCATGCCGCCTTGAAATGTGTTGTTACGATACTTCCAGGAACTTCCTGTGGGCTGGTTATGGGCGGAATTCTGGTCGATAAAACCGCGTTTTCTGGCGTCTATTTTGTGGCAGCGCTTATTGCCCTTTTGGGTTTGTTTTCTAGTCGTGTCCTCTTGGAAACACCTGCCCAGGTTACCCCGGAACCTCCTTCAACACAGCCAAAAGCCAGCTGGTTATCTGTGTTTAAGAATGGACGTCTGGTTATCATTCTCACCTTGGCAGTCTTGCCTCAACAACTCGTGTTCTCGGGTGTTCTTCTCTATCTGGCGCCAGTCGTGCTCGATAATTTTGCATTGCAGCCTTCCTACGTTGCTTTTGTCATGGTTGTGTATTTTATCTTTTTTTGGTTCCTGACGCCCCTGTTTTCATGGCTTTCAGAAAACCTTGCGTTACATATCCTTCCAGTTTTTGTCGGTGGTCTACTAAGTTGCGCAGGGTTTTTGATCGTCTATCAATGGCTCGATTCGTCTTCGCTTCTGATCGCCCTGTGCGCACTGGGTATTGGTCATGCGATGACAACGGCTCCGCTGCAATCGCTTGTCGTTGCCGTATGTGAAACAGAAACGGAAGCCGGGAGCGCGCCGACGATTATTCAGGCGGTCCGTGCCTTCGAGCTTACGGGCTTTCTGCTCGGGCCACTTGTCGCTGCCACGTTCTTATGGTTTTTTGGCACAGCTGTATCTTTCGCGCTATTTGGCCTGGTGATTATTTTCTGTAGTACGCTGCTGGTTGTTACGTATTTCAGTGCCGAAGCGTTTTCAAAGAACGATGACATACCATCAGTCTAGTGGTTACTGGATTTTTGAGATCTGATCCGTGCCGTTTGATGCTGATCTCTGCGGTCGGTTATCTTTAGGCTGGTTTGTGCACAAAGGTGTTCTCAGGGTATGCTTGGGCTGTTAAACTCAATTGATTTTGGTTGTCTGGATGTGTGTTTCTCGGCTCAGGACTATCTTACTGCTCGGTTTGTTAGGCGTCGTCAGCCCCTTGGCTTCGAAAGCGGCCCCTTTTAACCCGGATGTTCTTTCGTCTGTCGTGAGCCTCCTGCCGGATCAAACTGTGCAGGGGTCAGGTGGTGCGCAACAGACGACGCCAGGTCCGGAAGGAACCGCAGTCGCCATATATCCGGGTGGTTATCTGGCGACAAATGCGCATGTTGTTCGGCGCGCAACTCACGTGTCAGCGCGATTGAATGACGGGCGGTTCTTTTCAGCGGAGATCATAGGAATTGATCTGGCAACCGACCTTGCTTTATTGCGGGTCCCTGTCGATCTCCCGCCATTACCCGCAGCGCATGTCTCGACTGTGGGAAGCCCTGTGTGCGCGGTGGGCAATCAGTTTGGGCTTGGCCTGTCTGTAACCTGTGGTGTTGTGTCCGCGCTCGCGAGAACCGATACAGGTTTTAACCCGATAGAAGACTTTATCCAAACCGATGCTGCAATCAATCCAGGCGGGTCAGGAGGGGCTCTCGTCAATGAAGCGGGTCAGTTGATTGGTCTGGCATCAGCCATATACACAAAAAAGAATGATGCGAACATCGGGGTTAATTTTGCCACCTCAAGTGCGATGCTGTTGCGTATCCTCGATGATTTGCGTGATCATGGATACGTTCTCCGTATTCACTCTGGATTGCTTGTGCGGTCGCTCCTGGAATCACAGAGAAAAATCTATGTAGGAGCGCGTGTTGTTCGGGTCGAAACAGGATCACCTGCAGCTCGTGCAAAATTTCAAACTGGCGATATTCTGACAAGAATCGGCGAGAGGTCTATTAAGAGACCCGCAGACGTCGGCACCGCATTCCAATTTTTGCGACCGGGCGACACCGTTCAGGTTCAGCTGATCCGGTCTGGTGCCCGACAAGTCTTACGCTTTACAGCCGATTGATACTCATCACGATGTGTTCACGCGAGCGTCATTTTGTCAGATCGTTGGGGAGGACTAGGGTACGCTCTACTGAAATATTAAAAGGAGGTGGGGATGATGCGTTTGCTTTTGGTTATAGGGGTTATTTTTTCTTTGAGCGCTCCTGCACTGGCAGCCGACAGTTCTTACCCGAAGGGTGTTCAGGTGGTGCATACCGGTCAACCTTTCATCGCCTATATTGAGAAAATTAAAAAGGCAATCACGGCTAACAAAATGGGTATCGTTGGCATTGCCTGTGCAACATGCGGTGCCAAGGCGATTGGTGAAACGATAGCGGGCAACCGTGTTATTATGATTTTTAATCCCCACTATGCGGTGCGGATGTTGAACGCTAGTATTCCAGCTGGTGTCGAGGCGCCGCTCCGTCTTTATGTGGTGGAAGACGCGCAAGGCGCAGCCGTCCTCAGTTACAAAAAACCAAGCCAGATCTTTGCTCCTTATGGTAATGCAGATCTTGATGCCATGGCGTCAGAGTTGGATCAGATTGTTAAGAAGATCATCGCGGATGCCCCCTCGCACTATTGAAATGATACCAATAACTCAAAAACCGTATTTGTATTTGGCACTGGTTGTTAGTGCCGCCATCGAGTTGCATCTCCTAAGCCTTGAGGGCGTGTCATTTCTATTGTTTCCCGTCGGTATTGGGATGGGCCTTGCCCTTTATCAGGCGGCATTCGGCTTTACGGCGGCCTACCGAAACGCGATCATTGAGCGCGATATTTCGGGCGTCGCGGCGCAGCTTATTATGTTGGGCGTGGCGATGGTTTTATTCGCCCCAGTGCTGGCGAATGGTGAGATCTTCGGCCACGGTGTTTCTGGAGCCGTTGCGCCTGTCAGTGTTTCAATGGCCTTCGGCGCACTCATCTTTGGTCTTGGAATGCAGTTGGCGGGAGGATGTGGGTCGGGGACTCTATTCACCGTCGGTGGCGGCAGCTTCCGGATGTTTGTCGTTCTGATCTTCTTCTGCCTTGGCGGCTTCTGGGGAAGCCTTGACTTACATCTTTGGCAGGAATTGCCGAGCGCTGGTTCCATTTCACTTGGCAAGGAATTGGGATGGACATGGGCTATTCTTTTGCAGCTTGTCCTGTTGGTGGCCATCTTTATGGCTTTAAAAGCATGGGGAGCAAGTTGCAAAACACCCTTATGGCCGGTTCATGGTTTCAGCATGACAAACCTTCTCAAGGGGCCCTGGCCTTTGGTGTTCAGTGCTCTTCTCCTGGCGTTTTTCAATTGGTTGACATTGATAATTGCCGGCCATCCCTGGTCCGTCACATGGGCGTTTGCTTTGTGGGCTGCAAAAGGTTTAACGCTGGTGGGTTGGGACCCAATGTCCAGCGGGTTCTGGACCGGTGGATTCCAGGAGCGCGCCTTGAACCGTTCTGTTATGCTCGATGTGACATCTGTAATGAACTTTGGAATTATGTTAGGCGCACTGATTGCGGGGTCCCTAAATCGAAAAATAAGACCGGGATTTCGCATTCCGCCTCGTTCCCTTGTCGCTGCGATCCTTGGTGGACTCATGCTGGGCTATGGCGCGCGGTTGGCTTACGGATGCAATATAGGCGCATTCTTCAGTGGCACGGCATCAACCAGCTTGCATGCTTGGGTCTGGATCATCTGCGCTGTTGTTGGAAACGTTATCGGCGTCAGAATGCGTCCCTTCTTTCATCTCGAGAATAGATAGCGCGGTGTTCACGTTCATATGATTTGGTGTGATGGCCTAAAATTTCTATATGGATAGCAGGATAATATTTACTGGAGAAGACCATGAAAGTAATTTGGAGCACCTTGGGAAGTTTTGGTTTGGCGAGCGCGATATTGGCGGCGGCACCTCAACCTGCACAGGCAGCGACTGTTGTTGAATTGACGCAAACGGGGTGTCAGTTTCTAGAGCCGGAAGGCTCTGATCATCAGTATAAAACAACAAGCAAAGCAGATTGCGAGCGGATCAACAAAGAAACTGGTCAGGATCGTTTGGCGAAGGCAGAAGTCATGGAACTGGCGCCAGGTGACTATGTGTTTCGAGTAACAAACAAAAATGTGCCTTATCAACTTGGCTTCTGGTTGCGGGACAAGGACTACGACTGGCGGAACCCTCTACATAAAGTATCGAAAATCAGCGTTTCTGGCGGCGGCCTGACCACAGGTAAAACACAAGACTACAAAGTGACGCTTAAGCCAGGTGAATATCTGTTTTCCTGCCCTCTAAATACGACGCCCGATTATCGCGTTATCGTGCCTAAGGGATAAGCAACTACCTTATTTCTACGACCAATCGAAACCCTATCAGGATGTGTTTAAGGTGGTCGGGTCTGGAATGACGAGCAGCAGGGCGGCACACGCCACAGCCCTTGTCATCCCAGGACCCACCCTTAACAATATGTCTGCCCGTTGTTGAGGCAGTTTGTGTCCATTCGAAAACCTGCCCTGCGCTGTCTAACAGACCAAATGGGCTTTTCCCTTTTGGAAATTGACCCACCGCTACCGTATCAAATGGCCCGAGATCATGGCTGTTTAAATGACGTGGCGCAAATGAATTCCCCCAGGGAAACAGACGCCCGTCGGTGCCGCGTGACGCTTTTTCCCATTCAGGTTCAGTTGGCAAACGCCACCTCTGTCCGGTTTCTTCTGAAAGCCAAGCCGCGTAGGCGCGCGCATCCAAATAGCTGACAAGTACAACAGGATGGTCCAGTCGGCCTTTTGGTGGCGTTGAATTCTCCCACGCAAACTTGCGAGTCCTTTGGTAAGGGTGGACAAGTTTATAACTACGCCACGTTCTCTCATCGATACTTGGCGCCGGGTGCTTTGTTGCGTCGATAAACGTGGCATAGTGTCTATTCGTGATTGGCGTTTTTGTGATCCGATAGGCAGGCAATGTTATTCGAGCGTGAACTTCACTTTCATACCATTTCCAATCTCGGGTGCGTCGATGTTTGTAGGCTCTTTCATCCAGTTGATAGGCCTTCTCGCGTTCTTCACGTGTTGATCCCATGAGGAACGGTCCGGCCGAAATGGTTACGGTTTCTGGCGTCGATATTTTGGTGGCGAGAGCGTCAGTAAAGATAAAAAGATAGATCGCAATGGCGAAAAGCGGGGCAAGTCGGCAGACGCGATTTGATGTTTTCATGGTCCAATTTTCCATACACTTTTCCTTTGTATGCAAGAAAAGAACGCTCACGTTCTGGTGAGCCAGCCACGGGTGACTGTATGTAACGAAACGATCACATGATGGTGAAAGAACGTGACTCCTGTCTTCGCAGGGGCCGGTCTATGGTCAGTCATCACAAATTTCATTAACAGATTAAAATCTTAACAGGAGATATTATATGATCAAAAAAACAATCGCTGTTGTCGGTATTGCTGCACTTACAGGTGCGGGCGCCATGAGCATTCTGCCTGATGCACAGGCCGCTTCACCTGATCGTTCCGATATCATTGAATTGGCGTCTTGCAATCCTTGTGCAGCAAAAAAGAAAAATGCCTGTAATCCTTGCAACCCATGTGCCGCCAAAAAAGGGTGTAACCCGTGCAACCCTTGTGCAGCAAAGAACCCCTGTAATCCCTGTAACCCTTGCGCTGCAAAGAAGAAAAAAGGCTAATCGCCTTTTTGTTTTGGAAAATCCCGCGGGCTCTTCCGGGTTCGCGGATTTTTTTTGCTTTTACTTGGCAAAGAACGCGCTAACGACATAGAATTTCATCTTATAAATTGTGTGCTTATGGTTAAGTGTTGCAGGAGAGCTGTTTAATGTCGCGAATATCAGAGGCGAGCCCCGAAGAATTACAAGGGTTGGCTGAATCAGGTGCGAACATCTTGGAATGTTACCGCGTTTTGCAAAAATCGTCAGCGAACGTGGTCGGTGAAGTTCTTAAAGGCCAGGGGGATTTTTTCGAATGGGATCACTATCCGTCGGGTGATGTCTATGACTTCGAAACTCATTCCCAGTATTACTATCATGCGCATCCACCGGAAAAGCGCGCAAATAGATGGGGGGCAGAACATGGTCACTTCCATACGTTCTTGCGACCGAAGGGTATGCCTGAGAATACAGAGCCGGCTCCCTTGGAAGACTTTGTTGCGCCAGACGATCCAAACGATGCCCTAACCCATTTCATCGGTGTCTCCATGAATCCGGCCGGTTATCCGATCCGCCTTTTTACAACCAATCGCTGGGTGACGGGTGAAGTCTGGTATCCAGCCGAAACGGTTATCTCCCTTCTCGACCGTTTTGAAATGGACCTTTCCTATCCATCCTGGCCGGTTAACATCTGGCTTACGCACCTGGTAAAGCTTTACCGTTATGAAATCGAAGAGTTGCTACTTGCCCGCGATGCGACGGTGAAGAAGTGGCAGGCAGAACACCCCGGAATCAATGCTTATGAAGATCGAAATCTGGAAATTACATCGATCCTGGAAATATCTGTTGAAGATAAAATCAAGACCATTCAAAACGCGCTTTCCAAAGCAGCCTAGTCGGCTGCGACAATGGCGTTGGATTGAATTAACTGACTGATTGCCTGTTCCGTATACCCGTATTCCGCAAGCACTTCGCGCGTGTGTTCTCCGTAAATGGGTGCGCTTGAATCGACGGAAGCGGGTGTCTTTGAAAATTTGATGGGGCAGCCAATGGCTTTTACAGGGCCCGCTTTTTTGTGTGTGTGTTCGACGATCATATCGCGTGCATTTGCATGTGGATCGGCATGCATTTCTTTTACATCCAAAACCGGTCCCGCCGGAACACCGGCTTGTTCAAGAAGGCCGAGCCATTCAGCTTTGGTTTTTGTTCTAAAAATTTCCGTCAAGGTTTGGCTCAGGTCGAGCCGGTTTTCCATGCGCAACCGACTGTCGAGATAGCGCGGATCAGTGCCGAGATCCGCACGGTCGATGACGTCAAGCATTCGCAACCAGTTGGCTTGGTTCGCAGCGCCAAGCGTGATCCAGCCATCGGAAGTTTCAAACGCTTGATAGGGCGCGTTCAAGGGGTGGGCGGAGCCCATCGGACCGGGGGCGACGCCTGTCGCAAAAGCAATTGCCGATTGCCAGTATGTATGAGTGATACCAGCTTCGAAGAGCGACGTATCCACCCGCTGACCGTCCCCGGTTTTCAAACGATGGATATAGGCCGCGAGAACTCCCGTCGCACCCAGGATGCCGGCCGTTATGTCTGTCATCGGGGCGCCCACCTTAACCAGTTCACGGCCAGGGCCTTCACCGGTGATGCTCATGAGCCCGCTCATACCTTGCGCAATCAAGTCATAACCACCGCGGTCTTTATAGGGACCGGTTCGGCCAAAACCTGAAATCTCACAATAGATAAGACCCGGGTTGTGTTTTTTGAGATCATCGTAACCTAGCCCCAGACGGGCCATGGTTCCGGCTCGGTAATTTTCGATAACCACGTCGGCTGTCTTCAGCATGGCGACGACGCAATCGCGACCATTCGGGCTCTTCAGGTCGACAGCGATACCGCGTTTGTTTCTGTTCATCATCATGTAGGCCGCCGATTCACCACCAATTTCCGGTGGCAGAAACCGCCGTGTGTCATCGCCGCCAGGCAGTTTTTCTACCTTGATAACATCGGCCCCCATATCAGCCAGCATCAGACCGCAAACGGGCCCGGCCATCACATGCGCAAGCTCAATAACTTTTACTCCGGCAAGTGGACCTGTTTTTTCCTGCATGATTACTGTCCTGTGAAGGTGGGTTTCCGTTTCTCTAGAAAAGCGCGGTAGCCCTCTGCAAAATCCTCTGTGTCGTAACAGGAAAAACTTTCACGATTTTCTTCGGGTGAAAGTGGTGTCGAGTCAGCAAGGCGGGAGAGAAATTTGCGATGCCAGCGATGAACCAGTGGCGCCCCTTCAGCGATGCGTTTCGCTGTTGCCAAGGCCTCATTCTCAACCTGATCGTCGGCAACGATCCGATTGACCAACCCTTTTTGTAAAGCTTCGTTCGCGTCAAAAACACGGCCTTCTAATAGAATTTCATAGGCGACGTTGTTGCCGACGAGTTCGGCGAGCGGCGCAATCTCGGAATAACCCATAACCAGTCCGAGTCTTGAAATTGGAATTCCGAACCGACTGGAGGTTCCGCATATTCTGATGTCACATAGTCCGGCAATTTCAAGACCGCCGCCAACGCAAATACCCCTAATCATGGCGACTTTGGGGTGGGCACAGTTTCGTATCGATGCGATGGTGCCGTGCATCAGCGCGCCGTAAGCTTCGGCCTGTTTTGAGTTGCTGCGATCCGTTTCAAACTCGGAGATATCATTGCCCGGACTAAAGGCCTTGTCGCCAGCACCGCGCAATACGATGCAGCGAATGCTTTTGTCTTCATCGAGTGCTGTGAACAATTGCCCAAGCTGTTGCCATGATGTTTTTGTCAGGGCATTCAGTTTGTGAGGGCGGTTCAGAGTGACGGTGACAATGTCTTGGTCGCGGGAATGAAGAATAAGATCAGAGTCTGCCGCCGCCATTAATGTGCCCCTGCAGAATCCGTCAGATAGGTCATCGCTTGGCTAACGCCACCTTTTTGATGGGGAATATCTGCCAAGGTTAAACCCATCTCAACGCCGGACAAGGTGCCCATCAGCGTCAGGTCGTTAAAGTCGCCCAGGTGTCCTATACGGAAGACCTTCCCTTTGACCTTACCCAATCCGGTTCCAAGTGACATGTCGAAATTGTCCAGAATAACGCCACGTAAATGATCCGCGTCATGCCCTTCCGGAACCAGCACAGCAGTCAAGACACTGGAATACTCGTCAGGGTTTTGGCAAAGCACTTCAAGGCCCCAGGCCTGTACAGCTCGTCGCGTCGCTTCGGCATATCTGTCGTGGCGTTGAAAGACATTATCAAGGCCTTCTTCGAGCAGCATGTCGAGAGCTTCGCGTAATCCATAGAGCAGGTTCGTCGACGGCGTGTAGGGATAGAACCCGGTCGCATTATTGGCGAGCATGGCTTGCCAATCCCAATAGGAACGTTGATAGCTGTTGGACTTCGATGCCGCCAACGCCTTTTCGCTAATGGCGTTAAAACTCAAACCCGGAGGCAGCATCAGGCCTTTCTGCGAACAACTGACGGTGACGTCGACTTGCCATGCGTCATGTTCAAAATTGACGGAACCCAGTGATGAAATGGTATCTGCAAACAACAAGGCGGGATGGTTCGTCGCATCCAGAGCTTTGCGGACGTTAGCGATATTCGATACCACACCCGTCGAAGTTTCATTGTGAACAACACAAACGGCCTTAATGTCGTGATTAGTGTCTTCTGCCAACTTGGCTTCAATCGCATCAGCGGGCGCACCCCGACGCCAGTCACCTTCAATGAATTCAGGAACAAAACCGAGCTTGGTCGCCAACTCGCACCAGAGTGTCGCGAACTGGCCTGTTTCTGACATCAATACCTTGTCGCCCGGAGACAGGGTGTTGACCAGCGCAGCCTCCCAAGCACCTGTGCCTGACGCAGGGAAAATGATGACCGGCCCCTCGGTTTTGAAGACTTTCTTCAAATCTTCGAGGATGCCTTTTGAAAAGACACCAAAATCAGGTCCCCGATGGTCCATGGTCGGGCTGTCGATCGCACGTAAAATACGGTCCGGAACATTGCTGGGGCCGGGGATTTGCAGAAAATGGCGACCGCTTTTATGGGGCATGCGAAGACTCCTGAAACTAAAGTGGCAGGAGCCCTGATAAATAAACTCCCAATGGGCGGCATTATGAATTCATTTTTTATAAATCGCAATAGATTTTATTGAAGTCGCAAAAACCGTCTATTATGTTGATTTAAAACAATATTATTCTGTCGTGTGAATATTATTAATTATTTTTATTATGACTTATTGTAAAATGAATTCATTTTGTTAAGATGGTTGGGAATCATAAAAGGAGCCCTGTGAATGACCACTCCCGCCCACGTACGCGGCAAGTATTCCAATCGCATTGGTGATCGTTCACTGGCCCAGCGGCTGCGTGGTGAAATCCAGGGGGAGGTCTTGTTCGATCCTTTTTCTCGCGGGCGCTATGCGACCGACGCTTCGGTCTATCAGATCGAGCCGCTTGGCGTTGTCGTTCCAAAAACAGTAGACGATATCAAAATTGCAATGGAGATCGCCCGAGATGAAGGAATTCCTGTATTGCCGCGGGGCGGTGGAACATCGCAGTGCGGACAAACTGTCGGTGAAGCGCTTGTTGTTGATGTTTCCAAACATATTAACCAACTGATTGCCTTTGACCCTAGTGCACGGACCGCAACGGTTGAGCCGGGCATGGTTCTGGATCATTTGAACGCCGCTATTAGAAGCGAAGGTCTTTGGTTCCCGGTCGATGTTTCAACATCCAGCCGGGCAACGATAGGTGGGATGACAGGCAATAACAGTTGTGGCGCTCGCTCCATCCGTTATGGCACCATGCGTGATAATGTCAGCGCCATCGACGCTCTGTTGATGGATGGCAGTGCCATGCGGTTCGGTGAAATCGCCAGCAACGCAGATCGGGCGGGACTAAGCGACACACAATCCAAACTGGTGGACAATCTCCTGCGTCTTGGTGGTACTCATGCCGACGAGATCAGGAAACAGTTCCCTGATGTGATGCGTCGTGTTGGTGGCTACAATGTCGATGCCCTTCTGGCAGGTGGCGCGCCGAAGGGGTCATGGGCTGATGCGATGGTAACGCGCGCACAAGCCCACCCGAACCTTGCTCATCTGCTTGTCGGTTCCGAAGGCACCCTCGGGTTCTCAACTCAGATCCATCTTGACTTGCAGCCCTTGCCAAAAGAGAAGGTTCTTGGCGTTTGTCATTTCCCGACGTTCTATGCAGCAATGGATGCGACTCAACATATTGTCAAACTCAACCCAGCTGCCGTGGAGCTGGTTGATCGAAATATGATTGAGCTGGCGCGTGAAATCCCGATTTTCAAAAAGACGGTTGACGCATTCGTCGATGGCGCACCAGATGCCATTTTGCTTGTCGAGTTTGCCGGTGATGACCGCAATGCACAACTGCGGGACCTGGAACGTCTGGATGAACTGATGGGCGATTTGGGATTTTCTAACAGCGTCGTAAAGGCGGTTGATATCGAATTCCAAAAAGCGATATGGGAAGTTAGAAAATCAGGCTTGAATATCATGATGTCAATGAAAGGAGACGGAAAACCAATCTCTTTTATTGAAGATTGTGCCGTTCGCCTGGAGGATCTGGCCGATTTTACAGCACGGCTGACGGAGGTCTTTCATGAACAAAAAACCGAAGGTACCTGGTATGCACATGCCTCGGTCGGCTGCCTGCATGTCCGCCCGATTGTAAATTTGAAAGGTGATTTGGGGGCAAGACAAATGCGCCAGATCGCCGATAAAGCGTTCGAGATGGTCCGTGAATATAAAGGGTCGCACTCTGGTGAACACGGGGACGGGCTTGTTCGTTCAGAATTCCACGAAGCCATGTTTGGTCGCAGAATGGTCGAGATTTTTGGCAGCGTCAAAACGGAGTTTGACCCTGGTGGACAACTCAACCCCGGTAAAATTGTCGATCCACCCAAAATGGACGACACCAGTCTGATGCGGTTTAATCCCTCTTATAAACAGATCGAGATTGAGACAGGGCTCGACTGGGGTGAGTGGGGAAGTTTCGCCAGTGCGGCCGAGATGTGTAATAACAATGGCGCCTGCCGCAAGCGCGATGCGGGTGTCATGTGTCCTTCGTTCCGAGCAACGGGGGATGAAAAGCATCTTACCCGAGGCCGGGCAAATAGTTTGCGGCTTGCGCTTTCTGGGCAGCTCGAAGCGGATGCTCTGACCAGTGATGAAATGTTGGAGACGATGAAGCTTTGCGTTGGTTGCAAAGGCTGCAAACGCGAATGCCCGACGGGTGTCGATATGGCTCGTATGAAAACCGAGTTTCTGTATCAATATCGAAAACAAAACGGGCTGAGTGGATTTGATCGGCTTGTTGCCTATCTGCCGCGCTATGCTCATCGGGTTGGTGGCTTCGGGTGGGTTCTCAATTTAAGGGATCGGCTGCCGGGATTGGCCAGGCTCAGTCAATGGCTGCTTGGTTTTTCGGCGGAACGGACGTTGCCGAAATGGGCATCATCACCCTTCGAAGAAGTTTCAGACTCTTCCGGTTCGCCAGATGTGATCTTGTGGGCAGACACATTCAGTCGCTATTTCGATCCTGAAAACCTGCACGCTGCTCTACGGGTTTTGAAAGCGGCCGGCTATACAGTGCAATTGGCAGAACCATCGGATGGGGGGCGTCCATTGTGTTGTGGACGAACTTTCTTATCGTCAGGTTTAATTGATGAAGCGAAGCAAGAAGCGCGACGTGTTATAGAGAGTTTTGCACCCTACATAAAAAAGGGTATCCCGATTATTGGACTAGAGCCATCATGTTTGTTGACCTTAAGAGACGAGTTTCAGGCCATGTTGCCAGGTAAGGAAGCCGATGCTCTGGCGGCGAATTCGTTTTTAATTGAGGAATTTATGGCAAAAGAACTGGACGCAAAGCGTCTAAATCTTTCGCTTAAGCCTCTCCCTCAAAAGAAAGCTCTTTTGCATGGTCACTGTCATCAAAAAGCGTTCGCGCAGATGAGCGCCGTACAAAAAATTCTGAGCCAGGTCCCGGAACTGGAGACGACGCTGATTGAAAGCAGCTGTTGTGGTATGGCCGGCGCATTTGGTTATGCAGCAGATACGGTTGAGGTGTCAAAGACCATGGGGGAACGGGATCTGTTGCCAGTGGTCCGGACTTCCTCACCCGACACATTGATTGTTGCTGATGGTACCAGCTGCCGACATCAAATCGCAGACGGCGCATCGCGTGACGCGATCCACGTTGTGCGGGTTCTGGATCTGGCGCTAACGGATGGGTAAAACAGACATGCCGCAAGCAAATAACATAAATGACAATGCTCCCGATCACATCATTGCGACTACTCAGAGAACCCTTCACGAAGAAGTCGCAGACAAATTGCGAGAGATGATTTTTGATGGCGAACTCGAAGACGAAACACGTGTTCCCGAAAAAATTCTGTGTGAGCGCTTTGGCATTTCTCGAACACCATTGCGCGAGGCCCTGAAAGTTTTAGCTCGCGAAGGACTGATTTCTCTGTTGCCAAATCGCGGCGCGCGGGTTGTTAAGCTCAAACCTTCTGATATTGATGAGGTGTTTCCGGTGATGGGGGCGCTCGAGGCGGTGGCTGGGGAAGAAGCCTGTGCGAAAATCAGTGAAGAAGGCATTGCCGAAATAACGGCGCTACACTACCAGATGGCACTACACCATACACGAGGTGAGCGTGCTGACTATTTCAAATGCAATCAACTGATACACGAAAAAATTCTGGCAGCGGCAGAGAACCCAACATTATCACAAGTCTACAAAAACCTCTCTCTGCGGATCCGCCGTGCCCGCTATATGGCAAACATTCCCCAGCAAAGATGGGATCAAGCCATGAAAGAACATGGTGTGATACTCGAAACACTTATAGCACGTGATGGTGTAAAACTGGGGCAGCTCTTAAAAACCCATCTCCTTAACAAGAGCGAAGTTGTGAAATTGACAATTAGCGAAAATGAGCGTGAGGCATCTTCACTAAGGGATAACGGCTGACGATTGGGATACGGCTTTTGTCCTCAATTGATCCTGTCCACGTCAGGGCCTATTCTGATAATCCCTGGCATAGAATCTGCGCAAGGCCAATGGCGCCAGAAATCGGTTTCAGCGGGCTGGTCGAATCCTGCTCAACGGGAAACGCCAGTGTCGCATTTTTTGCCAACGGACTTTCGAGTGTGTCCGTAATTGCAATGATCGAGCGCCGTCGAACATGCGCGTCCCGAATGACGTCAAGGACAGCCGGAGTATAGGGTGGAAAGCTGACACAAATCAGAAGGTCATCATATCCCATGTTGGCCACTTGTTGTTCTGCCATGCCGCCCCCAAAATCCAGAAGGCTGCAATGGCGTTCCGCTCTTGAAATTCCGTAGGCCAAATAGGTAGCGATCGGGCGCGCCCGGCGAAGACCTGCAATGTGAATGTGGGAAGCCGACTTCATCATCGCAACGGCTTCAGAAAGGTTCTCGAGATTCGTCTGAGAACGCACATTCTCCAAAGAGGCAATTAACCCGTCAATCGAGTCTTCAAAAATACGCGCCATATCAGGCGCGGGTGCCCCTTCCGGTTTTTCGCGATAGACTTGAGCCCGCTTATCTGGTGCCCCTTCGATCAACCGAAGCCGGAAGACCTTCTGCATTTCTGAAAACCCGCCATACCCCAGTTCTTTCGCAAAACGAATGAGTGTGGAAGGTTGCACGCTGACGTCGCGCGCGATCTCGGCAACCGTATTCAGAGCGAACTGGTTCGGCTCGTCTAGAGCTGAGCGTGCGATCCTCTGAAGGTGCGGCGACAGCTCGTCAAAGCGATTGCGGATACGTGCCCGTAATGCATCAAAGGTCTCGAGAGATGTTTGAGGGTCCGGCAGAGGTTCATTTTTCATAGGCCAAGCGTGACTGAATAAATGTTCTATTTCAAGGTGAAACAGACGAAATAGAATAAATATTCTATTGTGTATTGACAAAAGAATGAACATTCATACACACTATTGAATAAATATTCTAATCTGAGTCAACTCAGAACAAATGTTTCTTGGAGTGCGTTTTTAACAAACGATTGGGAGTAAAATGATGACTAAGTTTAATGTATCTCGACGCCAATTACTGAGAAGTACGGCTGGTTTGGGAGCCATCAGTACCGTATTTGGACCTTGGAAGCACAACCGGGTTTATGCGGCAGGCACTGACAAGCCTATAAAAATCGGCATTACCTCTGATTCAAGCGGCCAATACGCCAACTCTGGCGCCAGTGACCGTCGTGGCATGCAAATGGCGATTGACGAATATAACCAAAAGGGTGGCGTCTTGGGGCGCAAGATTACGTCAACGCATGTGGATACGGAAACAACACCGGCAACGGGTAGCCGTGTCGCAGAACGAATGATCCACAGGGAAGAAGCAGGCTTTCTGATCGGTGCTGTCAGCTCGGGGGTTGCAAATGCAATCAGTCAGGTCGCCCAGAAAAATGGCGTGATTTACTTCAATACAAATTCTTCTTCGCCGACAGAGTCTGGCAAAAATTGCCATCGGGTCAAATTTGTCTGGGATGGAAATGGGACCAATTTCGCGAAGGCGGCTGTGAAAAATGCCATCGATCGCTATGGTAAGAACTGGACGCTTCTGACCAACGACTATGTTTGGGGCCATAACACGGCGGCATCGACCCGCTCTTTGCTCGAAACTTATGGCGGTACGGTGACGGAAGAAATACTGGTTCCCCAGGGGACCCGAGATTTCTCCTCGGCTCTTCTCAAAATCCAACAAGCCAAACCAGACGTTGTTGCCGCTGCCATCGGCGGCGATGATCAAAAATCAATGCGCCAGCAGGTTGCACAGTTGGGCATGGGTTCAAGCCCGGCGTGGATCAACAATCAACAAGATTGGCCAGATGTTTACGGCCTGCCTCTTGATAATCTGTTCGGTGTCTTCGGCACAACCTGGTATTACAAACTCGATCTGCCCGGTGTCGCTGACTTTGTAAAACGTTACCAAACGATGTATCCCGAAACCCGTATGCGTGTTCCCGGAAACGTCTTCTACAACGGCTATATGGCCATGAAGAACCTTCTGGCCGCAATTGAACGGGCTGGGTCCACAAACAACATCGCCGTTATCAAGCAGCTTGAAGGGCACAAAATGTCTGCCGCCGAACGCATGCAGCATCATGATGCCTGGATTGATCCGGATACACATCAGGTGCAGCAGTCTATCTATCTGGCAACGGCCAATCCTAAGCCCAGCACCTCTGACGATATGTTTGAGATCCTGAGCAACGTCGCGCCTGATCTCGTACGTGATGGTGATTCAGCAAAGGCTTGCAAGATGGAGTCTTACGCCGATACGCCGACATTCGACGCTTAACGTGAGGACGCGGTCGGTTTACCCGGCCGCGTCATTACGCCCCTCCCTATCCAGATGTTTGAAATAAAATGAGTTTGCTCTTACCGCACCTGATCAATGGCCTGACACTCGGACTGCTGTTTGCTCTGATCGCACTTGGCTTTACGTTAATTGTCGGTGTTATGGAAGTTATCAATCTTGCCCATGGTTCCCTGTTTGCCATTGGTGCCTACTTCGCGCTGTCGGTGATAGGTGCAAGTGGCCTTGAAGGTACGATGATGGGTGACTGGTGGTTATCGTTACCAATTGGTTTGCGATATACATCCGCCTTATTCATAGCACCACTGCTTGCCGCGTTGGTCGGTATGGTTCTTGAAGTGGCGCTTCGTCGTACCTACGGTAAGCCGCCTCTATATGGATTATTGCTCACCTTTGGGGCGGCTCTGGTTATTGAAGAAATCGTCCGCCTTGTGTGGGGTACTGGCGAACAAAACCTCCTGTTGCCGCAAGCCATCAATGGCGCTGTCTTGATCGGTGGCCTCATTTTCTCAAAATACAAAATCTTTGCGGCGCTGTTTGCGATTGCTGCAATCTTTGCTGTATGGGTGTTTCTCGAAAAAACACCTTATGGCGCTATTATTAAAGCAGGTGCGCACGATAGCGAAATGATCCGCGCGCTCGGATATGACCTGGCCAAACTACGGCTCTATGTTTTCGGTTTTGGCGCAGGGTTGGCGGGGCTTGCCGGTATTGCTTTGGTTCCCATATGGGGGCTGCGTCCTCATGTCGGTATCGACGTGGTTATCCCAGCCTTCTTGATCATCGTCCTTGGCGGCATTGGAAGTTTTTGGGGTGCGATCGGAGCGGCGATCCTGGTCGGTTTATCCGTCGGCGTTACAGGTGCATACGCTTCCGCCTGGGCGATGATGTCTATGTACATTTTATTGATTGCTGTTGTGGGCTTACGGGCTCGCGGATTGTTCGGCAAAAAAAGCGCGTTGGAGAACTAGACATGATTTCGCTCTCCAACATCTCCCATCGATCAAACGATTGGATAACACCACAAATTATCCTCTTCGGCGTTTTCCTTTTAAGTTTGCCAATGTGGATTAACGCTATTGGCCTCTATCCCTACATCGGTATTGAGATTGCCATCTGGATAATTTTCGCTCTTGGCTTCAATATTCTATTTGGATATTCGGGCCTCCATTCCTTTGGTCATGGCGCGTACCTTGGTGTCGGAGCGTATGCATTTGGCCTCTTTCAACAAACTGTTGGCGTGAGCCTGCTTGGGGGTCTTGCGGCAGCAATGATCGCTGCAACAATCGCCGGTGGGTTGGTTGCTCTCTGTGTTTCCCATCGTCGCGGTATCTATTTCTCCCTTATGACGATCGCGTTCGGTCAGGTGTTCTGGTTTGCTGCGATAAAACTTCATTGGATCACGGGTGGAGAGGATGGTCTTCTCAATATTCCGCGTCCCGATCTGGATTTGGGTTTCTTCCAATTTAGCCTGAGCGACAATACAGCGCTTTACTACGTTGTTGCCGTTATTGTTCTGGTCATCACGACCGTTACATGGCGGCTGGTTCACTCCCCATTCGGTCGTATCCTGCAAGCTGTACGCCAAAATGAAACCAGGGCACTTTTCGTCGGCTATGATGTCTGGTGGTTTAAATGGAGCGCCTTTGCCTTGTCGACCATGTTCGCAGGCCTTGCCGGCGGGCTGTTTGCGATGGCTCAGGAAAGCGCCTATCCGGATGTCATGAGTCTGCATCAATCAGGGTTGATTGTGATGATGGTGCTCGTTGGTGGTGGTCTCGTAAATTTCTGGGGTCCGATCCTTGGGGTCATTTTGTATTTCATTTCGCGCGATGTCTTGGGTTCAATCACAGAAACATGGCTGCTCTGGTACGGTTTGATGTTTGTTTTTCTGGTCATGTTTAAGCCGGAAGGTTTGGCCGGTTTACTATTGGAAATCCGCACGCCACCGAAACCAGAGCAAACAGACGCAGAAACTCCTGAACAAAAAGGAGATAAACAGAATGGCCTTGTTTGAAGCACATAACCTGCACAAGAGATTTGGGGCACGTGTTGTCCTCGAAGACATTTCCCTGTCTTTTGAAGAAGGACAGGTAACAGGGATAATGGGTCCGAACGGTGCCGGAAAAACGACGTGCTTTCATTGTTTGACAGGCCACTATAAGCCGACCCGCGGAACGATCCAGTTTGACGGTCGCGATATCACAGGTATGGCTAAACAAAAGATATCCCGCGCAGGTATTTCCCGTTCTTTCCAACTTATGAACCTGTTCGACGACAGTTCCGTTATCGAGAACATTATCCTGGCCTTGCCAGAATTTCGTCAACGCTCCCTGCGCGTGACCCAGTCCGTCTTTGATGATCCGATGTTATTGGAACAAGCACGCACGATCCTTGATCAGGTGGGATTGTCAGGCCAGGAGTGGGTGCCTTCGATTTCATTGTCGTATGGCAATCGCCGCGCTTTGGAAATTGGCGTGGCTTTGGCGGCCAACCCAAGAATTGTTTTCCTTGATGAACCGACATCCGGTTTGGGTGCTGCCGCAACTCAGGATCTTGTAAAACTTATTCAAAATCTGCGCCATCAATATACTTTTGTAATGATCGAACACGACATGTCATTTTTATTCGAGCTGGCTGATAAAATATCGGTTATCCACTGGGGCCAGGTCATCGCCGAAGGAACGCCGACTGAACTACAATCAAATAAATGGGTCCAAAGGTCGGCACTGGGAGGGACACCCTAATGTTGCAACTCCGTGATATCGAAACCTTCTACGGCGAAACACAGGCAATATTTGGTGCTTCGTTATCGGTGGGTGAGGGTGAAATTGTCGCCTTGCTTGGGCCAAACGGAGCCGGGAAGACAACGACACTTCGCTCCATATTAGGTTTAACTCCCGCAAAAACCGGAACCATCGAATTCGACCGTCAAGAGATCACATTACGCCCAACCCACGAGATTTCGCACATGGGGGTCGGATGGGTGCCGGATGACCGTCGTATTTTCCCCGCCTTATCGGTAAGAAGAAACCTGCAGTTAGGTGTCAAGAAAACGCGGTTCAGGCCATGGGACATTGACGAAATGTTTGGTATTTTTTCTGCCCTCGAGCATCTGATGGACAGAGATTGTGAAAATCTGTCCGGTGGCGAGATGCAGATGGTCGCCATATCGCGGGCGTTGCTCGGCTCTCCAGGTCTTGTGCTGCTTGACGAACCCAGCCAGGGACTTGCGCCCAAAATTGTTCAAGATGTTCTTAGAACGGTTGAGCGCCTCAAAGCAGAAGGGATTGCGACCTTGATCGTCGAACAAAACGCACTCGCGGCTTTGGCTGTTTCCGATCGGGTGTATGTCATGAACCGCGGGCGCATCGTACATGAAGGTATGGCGGCGGAACTTCTTGGCAATGATAAATTGCGACAGCAGTTGATTGGAGTCTAGGAATGTCAGCGTTGCTTGATGTACGTGATCTGCAAAAAATCTACACCAAAGGATGGTTGGGAAGAACACAAACATTCCGGCTGGATGCGAATTTTACGATTGAATCGCCATCCGTTGTTGGCCTGATGGGACCAAATGGTTCCGGAAAAACGACACTATTTGAGTTGGTCACTGGTTCAAACCAGCCGACGGCGGGCGATGTTCTGATAAATGGAAAGGACATTCACCAGGTTCGAACCGACGAACGTGATCGTCTTGCCATCCATTATCATCAATCCTATCAAGTGCGTCACTTTCGTTCCTTTCGGCCGAACATGTTGATGCAACGCGCAGGCTCAGACTACCCACTTGTTCATCTTTTTGATGAACCACAATTTAACACACAAGACGGTTACATTGGGTTTATGCTCGATTTCTTTGCCAAACTGCGCGCTGAAGATCGTCTCGTTTTTTTGTGCGTTCACCCTAACGAGCCATTCCATCTCGAGATCCTTCAAGACATTTGCGAACAGTTTATTTTTGTTCAAAATGGTAAGGTTTCGCAACACGCCAGCTATCAAGAGGTGATCGCACATCCGCCTGCGCGGGCTTATCTTGGTCAGTTGTTAGAGGATAACAGACATGAATCAGACATTTGAAAAACGTGCGTTTCAAACGCCCGTCGATGCGTCCTATGTAAAATCGCGTTGGCGTTCGCAAGGATTTAGCTTTGATGTTTTTCGGGACCCGCCGGGGCAGGAGTGGAACAACTTTGTCCACGAAACGGATGAGTATGTTGTGGTCGCAAATGGCGAGCTTTCGATCAAGGTCGGAACGTCTGAGGCTGTTTGTGGGCCGGGAGATTTGGTAAGAATTCCGCGCGGGACTTCTCATTCGTTAAAGACGGTCTCGCTCACAGGAAGTATTTGGTATTATGGGTATGGGATATGGGACAAACAATGACACCACAAAAGGTCACCTCAGCAGCTCTTGTTGGTGCGGGGATGATAAGCTTGTACCACTTGCGGGCATGGAAAGCCGCAGGTGTTCCCATCGTTGCGATCTGCGACGTTGACCGAGAGGCAGCGCAGGCGCGTGCTCAGGAATTTGATATCGACAGGGTCTATGATGATCCGGAAGCTTTATTCCGGGATGGTGGATTCGAGGTTGTCGATATCGCTGCGTCGGTCGGTGCACATGATCCCGTCACGCGCCTTGCGGCAGATCATGGGGTCCACGTCATCTTGCAAAAGCCGATGGTCGAGACCGTGCGCGAAGCTGAAGACCTCGTTGCGTATGTTGGCGAGAACATACGCTTTATGATTCACGAAAACTATCGTTTTCGCCCGCATTACATGACGGTGCGCCAATGGATTGATGACGGCCGCATCGGAAAGGTTCGCCATATGGCAATCTCCTGCCGTGGCTCTGGTCTGTGTCCACGGTCGAACGCCGAACCGTTCTTGCTTGAACGTCAACCCTATCTGAAAGGGTTTAAACGCAATTTGGTTTTTGAAACCATGATCCATCATTTGGATGTTTGCCGGGCGATCGCCGGGCCGCTGAAAGTTGTTGCTGCCCGTCTTGGAAAACTGGCCGATGGCTTGCCGGGCGAAGACACCGCGGCCATTCTGCTGGACGGTCCGGACGGGTTGATTGTGACCGCGGATGGTTGTATTTGCGCGCCCGGATATCCCGAACTTCATGGAGACCGCTTGGAAGTTATTGGCACGACCGGCACCATCATACTCGAACAGAACCGGATTTTTATGGCCGGAGAAGAAGATGCGGCAATTGAGGTGGACCTGATTGGGCGATATCAGGAATGCTTTGACACGGCAACGCGGGCATTCGTCGATGGGGTGCGGCAGGGCCATCCGTTTGAGACAGATCGTCTGGACAATCTGCAGACCTTGCGGCTTATGGAAAGTGTTTATGTGTCGGCGGGCGTTGAGGTGCTCTCATGACGGTTTCTCTGACACCCAAGATCGATGTCGCCGCCCTTGATCAGCTTTTCAATGTGCATGGTCAGAAGGTTTTCATTCCCGGCGGCTATGGTGCGTTGGGCGCAGCAATTGCGTGGGGGTTTGCGCGTAATGGTGCGCATGTGGCAATCGCCGGCCCAAGCCAGGAAAAGGCAGATGAACTTGCGACAGCAATTCGCGCCGCGGGAGGTCACGCCCAAGGCTTTTCATTAAATGCGCGCAATGTGAAGGATATTCAATCCGTTACAGAACAAGTCGCAACCCATCTGGGAGGAATCGATACCTTGGTGAACTGCGTCGGTATTAATCGGGAACAGCGCCTTGCTGACGTGACGGCAGATGTCTTCGACGATATGTATGAAACCAATCTCCGTTCTGCCATGTTTTTGGCGCAAGCCGTTGCCGATCACCAAATTGCAGCAGGCACCAAGGGGCGGCATATACATATCGCGTCTGTTCGTTCTCAACTGGCTTTGCGCGGGCGTGGATATTCCGCTTATTGCGCGACCAAGGGGGCATTGGTGATGTTGGTGAAACAGCACGCCATGGAACTTGCGCCTGACGGGATTACTGTTAATGCCGTGGCACCAACCTTTATTTTATCGGATCGAATTCGCCCGCATCTTGAAAAAACCGAATTTCGTGACTTTATTCTTGATCGAAACCCCTTGGGACGGATCGGCGATCCCGTTGAAGTCGTCGGCCAGGTCATCGCACTGGCGGCACCCGCTGGCAGCTATATTACCGGTCAAACGATCTATATTGATGGTGGCGTTACCGCCAGCCAATAACCCACATTCCGGCCATTGGAACAAATCATCAAGATTAAATTTGTAAAGATCTTTCCATTTTTGTGATGCCTGTCACAGGCAAGGTGCGCTTGGCGGTCTATACAGCAGTTATCATTAATCTTGTAACTGAAGTAGACGTATCATGCCGACGCCGATCCAAATCGATAAAACCGTTCAATTCTTCCGCGATGTTGCGCGGCTTCTGGGTTTGCACGCGGATCGACAGCATGTGGTGCGCATCCCGCCATCCGGTAGATAATCGCGCCTGCTTTCTTTTGTAATCGCGTGTCAGCATATCTCTCGCAACCTGCTTTTAGGTTTGGATCACGCCCTATCAACTTCCTGTCAGGGTATTTCCGCCCATCGTCAATCCTGCTATGTTTAACCATGGAAAGATAAGGAATTGGCATGCTTGAGAATTTGAGATGTTTTATCTTTGGCGAAAAAACGCCGGGGCACCTGCCGGAACGGGTTCAAGAAAACATCCACAATCAGCAGCAGGAAAGTGAAAAACTCATCGGCTGGGTGCAGTTTGCCCTGGTTGCGACATTTTCGACTTTATATGCAATTTCACCAAAAACCGGCACTCAATTCATGTTTCAGCCGGTCCCGTGGGCCATATCTCTCTATTTCCTCTTTACCCTGATCCGACTGGCGGCGGCGTATAAAAACTACTTGCCGCGCTGGTTGCTGATCTGGTCTGTGATTATGGATATGGGTTTGTTGATGTTCCTGATATGGAGCTTCCATATCCAATATGAACAACCGGCATCGTTTTATCTCAAAGCGCCAACATTAATGTATGTGTTTATATTTATTTCGATCCGGGCGCTCCGATTCGAGCCGAGCTATATTCTTTGGGCAGGTCTGACGGCAATGGTTGGCTGGTTGAGTATGGTTGGCTATGTGCTTGTTGCAAACCCGGATGACACGATGATCACCCGTAATTATGTGGACTATCTGACGTCCAATGCCGTTTTGCTGGGGGCGGAAATTGATAAAATCCTATCGATCCTGGCCGTGACCGCGATCCTTAGTGTCGCGGTTCTAAGGGCCCAGAGGATCCTTAACAAGGCTGTGATCGATGCGACGGCGGCCAAGGATCTATCGCGGTTTGTTTCGCGCGAAGTTGCGGACCGCATTACATCCGCTGATCATGCCATTCAGCCGGGCGACGGTGAGTCGCGGATCGGTACCGTCGTTTTTACCGATATTGAGGGGTTCTCAACGGTTTCAGAAAAGTTAAACCCCCAGGAACTTGCCCAAATGCTCAACGAATATTTCGAAGCAACGAGCAAAATTATCGACGCCTATGGCGGTGTGATCACGCAGTTCCAGGGGGATCTCATGTTGATTACATTTAATGCTGTTACCCGAGACGATGACCACGCGGTAAACGCCGTGAAAACTGCCATTGGTATCCGTGATCTTTGCAGCAACGAGCTATTCTGTCATGGGGGAAAATTGCCAACCCGATGTGGCATTAACACGGGTGAAATCGTTATCGGCGCCATCGGTTCCAAGGATCGTCTGAGTTTCACGGTGCACGGTGATCAGGTCAATGTTGCAGCCCGCCTGGAGCAACTGAATAAACAATATAATTCTTATATTCTGGCGGGAGAAAACACGGTCGAGGCCTGTGGGAACATTTTTGACTTTGAACAGGCTGGCGAGGTTACGGTCCGCGGCCGCGAAGCCCCCACTAAAATCTACACACTAAAAGATCAGCGAACAGAAACCAGTGTATCAACCAGCTCGACAAATCCTGAACCGGCTTCCATATCTGTTACATAGGTCGGCCTGTCGGTTAAGGAACTTTCGAAATTCCTGAGATTGGCAACGCCAACCGCATTTGGAAAGTATTTGAACATTGGCTGGTCATTTGGCGAATCACCAACGAAAACGAAGCTGTTTTTTTCTGTTTCAATGTCGCAGTTAAAAATATCCGCCATGAGAATTTCTGTCATGGTTAACTTGTCATAGCTGCCGATCCAGCCATTTACGTGGATGGAACTGACCTTTGCGGTCAGGCCATTATCTTCCATCAGAGCAACAATTCGGGCGATATCTTCTTCGGATAGAGGGGCGACATCTTCACAAAAGTCGATGGCGATGTCGGCCTCCCGGTAGTTTTGATCCGACGCCAGGGCGCATCCCGGGACCTCCTTCAGGATAAGACGGGAAACCTCAGAAAGTCGTTGGCGGTTTTGCAGGCGTTCTTCATCTGATGCAGAAAATCTTTTCTGGAACACACGTTTGTCGTGGTCATAGCGAAAATAAAATGCGCCATTTTCCCCGACAATGGCATCAATGGGCCACATACGTGCGAAGTGGTCGCACCATCCAGCGGGGCGTCCAGTGATCGGAATAACTTTAAGCCCGGCATCCTGAAGCCGTGCCAAAGCATAATAAGCCTCCGGTGTTAATCGCCCTTCTGTTGAGATGGTGTCATCAATATCAGCCAAAAGATATTTGATCGATTGGCGTTGGGCTGTTGGAAATTCAGCAAGTGGGCGCATGACAGATCATTTTTCCTATGTTGACGCGGTTGAAAAAAATCTCTGGCCTGAAAGACATCTTCCAGTGCCCCTCAGTACAGGCTACCCGCGTAACACACCCTTGGTCGATTTCGCAACATTGGCAACAATTTTACTGGCAACAGCCTCAATTTCGGCGTCGGTCAATGTTTGCTCAGTAGGTTGCAGAACCACCGATATGGCAACGGATTTTTTTCCATCGCCCAGGTTTCCACCGGCAAACACATCAAAAACACTGACATCAGTAATCAGCGCCTTATCGGCACCGCGCGCCGCATTGACGATGGCGCTTGCAGCGATTTCATCATCGACAACAAATGCAAAATCACGCTCGACCGTGTGCAGTTGAGGAAGTTCCAAATGTGGCTTTGCTGCAGACTTTTGGGCCTTTGGTTTCGGCAAGGCATCAACAAAAATTTCGAAAGCTGCTACGGGGCCCTTGATATCCATCTTGCGCAGGATACCGGGGTGAATTTCACCAAAGAATGCGAGTTTGTTTTTAGGGCCCAGGCATAAGGCACCAGAGCGGCCGGGGTGGTACCAGGCGGGTGCATCGGCTATGGCCTGCAGCTTGTCAACGGGTGCGCCCAGATCTTCCAGGACTGCCAGGGCATCAGCCTTTGCATCAAAAACGTCAACAGCGCGTGGCTTTAGGTTCCAGTGTCGATTGCCTACCTGATTGGTTCTAATGCCGGCGGCAACAATAATCTGGTCTTCAGGAAGATCACCAGAGAATTGGGGGCCGACCTCAAAAATAGCAGCCGCATTTGTGCCGCGAGCGGCATTGCGGTTCGCTGCATTCAGCAGGTTGGGCAACAGATTCGGACGCATCACATCAAGATCAGAACTGATGGGGTTCACCAACTTCACAGTCTCTGGAGCACCCCCAAATAAATCGGCATCAGAATTTGCCAAAAATGAATAGGTGACCGCTTCGACCATGCCGCGTTTTGCCAGCATGCGACGGGCTTGCGAATGTCTTTTTTGTTCGGGAAGTAACGCATCTTGCGCCATTGCCGTATCGGGTTTAACCGGGACGGGTGGAATTTTGTCGTAGCCAAAAATACGAACGACTTCTTCGACCAGACAGGCTTCGCCAACAATGTCACTGCGCCAGGAAGGAATGGAAACATTGAAAGCATCATTTTCTCCGTCGACGCCAAATCCAAGGACGATCAGGATGCGTTCAATCTCGCCAATTTCGATTTCAACCCCCCCCAGAGACTGCACGCGTTCGGGACGGAGCCTGATCTTCCGTTGCCAGGCGGGCTGTTCGCCTGCGTTGACAATTTCCGACGGTTCTCCACCGCATAAATCCATGATCAAGCGGGTCGCGATTTCCATGCCGGTTTCCAAGAACGCAGGGTCGACACCGCGTTCGAAACGGAAACGGGCATCGGATATGATCTGTAATTTACGGCCGGTTGTCGCTGTGCGGATGGGGTCAAAGTAGGCGCATTCAACGAATACATCAGTTGTGGTTTCGGTGCATCCGCTCTCTTCACCGCCCATAATGCCACCCAAGGCCTCAACCTTGCTGTCATCGGCTATGACGCACATCTCGGCATCCAGCTCGTATTCCTTGCCGTTCAGGGCCCGTAACTTTTCACCGGCCTTGGCCATCCGCGCCTGAACGTTGCCGTCCAATGTCGCCACGTCAAAAACGTGCAGCGGACGCCCCAAATCCATGGTCAGCAAGTTTGTGATATCGACAAGTGCCGAGATCGGACGAAGCCCAACCGCCAGTAGTTTGTCTTTCAGCCACTTCGGGCTTTCCCCGTTCTGGACACCGCGAATATAGCGACCCACAAATTGTGAACAGGCACCTTTTGTCTCTTCATTGAAATTTAGGTTTACCTGAACTGGGCTTTCAAAGGTGCCCGGTACCGGCCCATTGGCCAGCGGTTTCAGGCTGCCCAGTCCTGCAGCAGCAAGATCACGGGCAATGCCACGAACACCCAGACAATCGCCGCGGTTGGGGGTAATTGCGATCTCGATGATCGGATCGTTAAGTCCCATGACGTCAACCACGGGATCTCCGATCTTGGCATCGTCCGCAAGTTCTATAATCCCGTCGTGTTCTTCGGAAATGCCCATTTCCCGTTCGGACAGCAACATACCGTTACTCATCACGCCCCGAATTTCCGTGGGCTTGAGGGTAATATCAGTGCCCGGAATATAAGAGCCACCCGGTGCAAATGCACCTTTCATCCCGGTTCGCGCGTTTGGCGCGCCGCAAACCAGCTCGACTGTGCCGGTTCCCGTATCCACTTCGCAAACCCGCAAGCGATCGGCGTTGGGATGCTGTTTGGCCTCTATCACATATCCAACGACAAAGGTCTCAAGGCCCTTCGCCCGGTCAGTGACTTTTTCAACTTCCAGCCCGACCATCGTTAGTTTTTCCACGATCTGCTCGAGAGTTGCCTGCGTGTCTAAATGCTCTTTGAGCCAGCCAACGGTAAATTTCATCGGTTCAAGCCTCCAACCATGCTGGGAACATCCAGCGTGCTGAAGCCGTAGTGACGGAGCCAGCGCAAATCAGACTCGTAAAAAGTCCGGAGGTCTGGGATGCCATATTTCAGCATCGCCATGCGTTCAACTCCCATTCCGAAGGCAAAACCCTGGTATTTTGTTGAATCGATACCACAGTTTTCAAGGACGGCCGGGTTAACCATGCCGCAGCCCAAAATCTCCATCCAGTCATCACCCCGACCAATGCGGAAAGTCCCGCCTTCACGGACACAGCCAATATCCACTTCTGCGCTCGGTTCGGTGAAGGGGAAATAGCTGGGGCGGAAGCGCACGGGTAAATCGTCGACGCCGAACAAAGCCCGACAAAACTCGATTATGCATCCCTTGAGATGGCCCATATGGGTTTTCTCGTCGATCCACAAACCTTCGATCTGGTGGAACATCGGCGAATGGGTCGCGTCATAATCACAGCGATAGGTTCGGCCTGGCACAATAATTCGGAAAGGCGGTTCGCTGTTCATCATAGTCCGGATTTGAACCGGGCTCGTATGTGTGCGCAGCACTTTGCGATCTGCGACATCACCGGGCAGATAGAAGGTGTCATGCTCCTGGCGCGCCGGGTGGTCGAGCGGAATGTTCAAGGCCGTAAAGTTATGCCAGTCGTCTTCGATGTTTGGGCCTTCAGCAACCGTCATGCCCATTTCACCCAAAATGGCGACCATTTCGTCGATGGTCTGACTTATGGGATGAATCCGGCCTTCTGTTTCGGGGCGAACGGGCAGGGAAATATCAACCCGCTGCTCCGCAAGTTGCGCATTCAGGGCAGCATCTTCCATTTGGCTCTTGCTGGCATCGATGGCAGCGGCAACCTCATCTTTGATGACGTTTAGGGCCTGACCGGTGGCGCGGCGTTGATCCGGGTCCATGGCACCCAGGCCTTTCATCATCGCTGTAATCTTGCCTTTTTTACCCAGTGCATTGACGCGAATGTCTTCAAGCGCGGCAAGATCACCGGCTGCCGACACGGCATCCATCAGTTCTGATTTTAAGCTGTCCAAATTTTCCATTACGCGTCACCGTTCCCCAAAAATGACAAACGGGAGCCCCCGCTGATGGCGGCTCCCGTCTCCAAAGACTTGTAAGCGTGTTGAGTGCGCTTAAGCGGACTTGGCGAGAGCGGCCTGGGCCTGATCTACCAACGCCTTAAATGCTTCTGGCTCATGGATCGCAATATCGGAAAGGATTTTACGGTCAACTTCGATACCAGCCTTGCTCAGCCCATTCATAAACTGTGAATAGGTCATGTCATGCAGGCGCGTACCGGCGTTAATCCGTTGAATCCACAAGCTGCGGAAAGTCCGCTTGCGAACACGGCGGTCGCGGTATGCATATTGTCCGGCGCGCTCAACCCGTTCAACGGCGGCGCGAAAGACATTTTTATTACGGCCTTTATAACCCTTGGCCTTCTTTAATACTTTTTTGTGGCGGGCGTGGGTCGTCACGCCTCTTTTGACTCTTGCCATTTGATTGGTTCCTTATTCTCTGGACTAGGCGTTGGGCATATAAGACTTAACGATACGTGCATCGGCAGCACACAAAATCATTGTGCCACGGGCTTTCCGTTTCATCTTTTGAGGGCGTTTGCTCATTCCATGGCGTTTATAGGCCACGGCGGCGCGCACTTTGCCTGTACCGGTCAACCGGAACCGCTTCTTGGCGCTGGACTTCGTCTTCAGCTTGGGCATTTCGTTTTCCTAACTATATCTTGGCTTTTGTCACAGAAACAAAGGCCTTTGGTCAACACAAGAGCGGCTGGGCATGCCCTGCCGAACCGCTCGGAAGCGCGGGTTATAGCGCCCGGTGTGGGGGATGGCAAGTGGTTTGGCGCGAATTTCCTATTCGGTCATATCGTCGAGTGCAATTTCTTTTCGTAACATTTTTAGGAAAACCGATTGACCCGTACTTCCGGGAGAGAAATTGCGGGTCGTGAAAGCAGAGTCTTCGAAATCAATCGCGTCGAAATAGGGTTGAAATTGTTCTTGTGTGGGGACAGCACCTACATTGACCCCAACTATATCCAAGTATACGTCTTCTTTTAGAAATTTCATGAGTGCCTTGAAAGCATTAGAACGTGGCAGCAAATTTCCAGTGCGATCGATAGCCTCCCAAGAACTAGGCCATCTCTGCCGCGCGGCAGAGAAGAAGTTGAATAAAATTTCTGCTATATCAACCTCTCTATCATCAATAAATAAGTTACGGAATGGATATCTCTGCAGTTCTTTTGCTGTCGCGTATACAAGCGTTTTTTTCTCCAGTAGATTATTTCTATCACGAACTGGGTCAGGAGATATGAATTTGACCAGTGCTTCAACAAAGGAAGCTTGAGTAAGTGGTTCATGTGCCCGACCTGGTGTTGCCGTTCCGAGTCTTTTTATTCGTTCAAAAAAGGGGCTGGAAGTTTCGCGATCCAGCATTACTGCAACATTGTGACATGTTTTCTGTGGGCTGGGCGTTTTTGCGAGATCTGTTAGATCATAAACGAGGCTTTTATTCACCTTGGTTTGTGCAAGATTGACCGTCGCAAATATGTTCGCTTGTTCCGAAACGTCTGCGCCGATAAAAATTGAAATGTTTATATCAAATTGTCGATCGTCAAACGCAAACTCCCAGTTGTCATCTTCATCCATAAAAGCGGCAATTCTGTGTTGCCCATCAATCACCTTTGCGATTTTGTCATAAGGAATCGGTTCATCGTCCACATCATCTTCAGGTATGTAGGGCGTTAACGTTATACTGTTTCTCTGTTCATCATAAATTGCACAACGTTCGTCTATTGAGACGATTACAGCTGTCGGAAAAGTTGCATCTCTTCCTTCAATGTACTTTTTGATTTGTTTAATGCGGCTCTTTTTAACTTCACGTTGAATGCCTAAATATTTTTCGACATCCCTTTGTTCCGAAGCCAAACGACGCACATCTTTATAAGATATATCGACAAGGTCTTGCGCCCTAATTGATGCGATATAGAAGTCCCCAATAGGCTGGCGGACTTTAAGGACCGGTAGGATCAATCTGGGTTCAATCATTGTGTTGTCCCTCGGTTTGACAAGCGCTCAGCAAATTCATCCGCTGCGTTGTCTTCTTCATTTCGATTTGTTTCAACAAAATGGGACGGTTTTGGCACGGCATCAAGAATGGAAAGGTACCAGCAATATAGTGAATAACCATAACAAATTGGCGCGCTTGCCACTGCAATGTCATAAAAGTAAGCACTTTGCATATTGAGGAAGTTTGTTTTGGCGCTGACAAATGTAACTATTGTAATCAAGAGGGTGAAGACTGCGAATATCAGGACCGCCCAATATCCGTCAAATAGACGGCGCATTGATAACTTTAGTTTCCCTGCCGATAAGCTGTCTAACTCAGCCTCACGATATCGTTCATAAACTAAATAAATTATTGGAGGGAGGAACGCCGTCGAAAACACAAATTGCTCGGAAGCGGAGAATGACTTTGAGAGGATGTCTGTAAAGCTATATGAGTTAGTTGGAGAGTTGGACGCCTTTGGAGATAAAGCTGCCGAGATTAGAATTGGGCTTAATGAAATAAGCCACAATACGAGAAACTTCGGATACGCTTGTTTATGTTGTTCTACAACAAAACTAAATAAGGGTTTAACTAATATCCAGCGGTTGAATCTTAGAAACATTTAATTACAAGTTCCTCGTATTTTCCGCGATAATTGGATTTTCCAGAAATCACGCTTGCTCGTGTTAAATTAATCTTGTTGCCGATGTTCTTGTATAATTCTTTAATGCAATCGTGATTTGCGTTAGTAACAAGTACCTTCGCCCCGCGCCCTATTGCCCGTTCTATGCAGTTTCGCAGTCTGATTTGATCATCCCAAGAAAAAAGAGCTTCGTTATATTTTATAAAACCATTGTGGTTGTGTTTGACAGTATATGGCGGGTCCACAAATACTAAGTCATTAGATTTTGCTTTATCAATCGAGGTTTCAAAATCGCAATTGAATATTTGTGTATTGGAAAGTAGCGCAGCCGTTTTTTCAAAATCATCAGATTCTAAGACAATGTTAGTTTTGGTTCCAATAGGGACGTTGAATTGCCCTTTCAGATTTACCCTATATAGTCCATTCCAGCATGCTCTATTGAGGTAGATGAGTTTAGCAGCTTTATAGGCTGGATCTCTTGGGCGCGAAGATCTCACTTTATAATAGTAATCTTTGGAGTGCCGATTGTGATGAAAATTGAGTTTGCTTTTGACCTTTTTCCAGTCTTGTTTAATTGCAATATATGTTTCGATTAAATCGGCGTTCTTATCTGATAAAATTGCAGATTGAGGAGTGAGTTTAAAGAATGCCGCGCCACTGCCTAAGAATGGTTCGATGAATGAGTTGTACTCTGTCTGCAATAGATACAAATGATTGTCTACCAACCACCTTTTCCCACCTGCCCATTTTAAGAATGGCAAGGCATCTCTGTTTTGCTGGTTAGAACTCATGCCGTATACCCCCATGACAATTACAGACACTACAAAGTGAATATGAAATGGGCAATAACAAATTCAGTTGAAAATTCAATAAATACTACTGATGCGTGTGGCATGAGTTTGCCCAAATTAAGCAGTTAGTAGAAAGGTAAAACATTGATAGTTGTCCGAAATTTTATGCATTTGTGAATTTTGTTTGATAGGATTAATGAATTAGGTTGAGGGCAGATCCGTATCTGATAGGTCATTTGAGATTGATAAACTTAAGTGAAGGCATTCAGCAAGTCACTCGGCGTTACGCAAATATGATCCGCCCCAGCTTGCCTTAACTCCTCCTCGGTCCCGTATCCATAAAGCACGCCAATCGCTTGCAAGCCGTTGTTTTGCGCGCCGATTATGTCGTGTTTTCTGTCACCGATCATCGCTGCCTGATCTGGTGAAACGCGGGTTTCTTTGAGGGCGTAGGCCAGAAGCTCTGTCTTGTTTGCATGTGTGCCATCAAGCTCCGAGCCAAATACATGATTAAAATATGAATTCAGAGAAAAGTGTTTGATGATGCGTTCGGCGTAAACGGCAGGTTTGCTGGTTGCAACGAATAACTGCGTCCCGGTTTTTGTGAGTTGGCCCAGGACATTTGGAATTTCCGGGTACAGGTCATTTTCAAATAGCCCGATATCGGCGAACCGCTCTCGAAAGATCTGAATGGCTTGCTCGGCCAAGGCATCGTCGCCGACAAGTGTGATAAAACTGTCTAAAAGCGGCGGACCGATGCACCAGTCCAAATCATCGGCATGGGGGACCTCGTGATCCAGCCTCTCCAAGGCATATTGCACACATCGGGTTATGCCCAGTTTTGGATCGGTAAGGGTGCCATCAAGATCGAAAAAGAGCGTCTTCATTGGCGACATTATAGCAGGGGGGTGCCTCAAGAAAAAGGGCGTGGCCGCGCTTGCAATCCGGCGTTTTTTCTATGCGCAACACCCGTCGCCCACTTGAATAGGCGGGCATTTGACGTCTCCGTAAGAACAATAAACACAACAATCGCCCTCAAGAGGCCGCAAGACGGCACCACAGCCCTGACAGTCATAAAAGTACTGGCAGGCGTTCGTCGGCATGAGTTCTGATTTCACATGCCCGCATTCAGGGCAGGTCAGAGTTGAGCGCGGTATAAAACCAGCGGTCTTCATTGTCCCGGCCCGGACTTTTTAAACCGCCGTAAAAGAGCAATAAGGGTGATGACCAAGCTAAGACCCAATAACGGCAGAAGCACGGCGTCGAGGCTGGAAATATAGGCGGCGAGGCCAATGGCTGTCATGAGCCAGACCAAAGCCGGGGTAAAACAACAGATCGCCATGATAACAGAGCTGATGACCCCCGTTTTCAGGAGCTGTTTATCATCCATTTTTCAGACCTTCCTCATGACCAGCCGAATTATACACAGAATCTCTGCCAATATGCCAATTCACGATAGTGTCACTCAGGAGGCCCATGATGGTGGCGTTACGCGAATTCCTTGTTTATCCTATGATTTCAAGAATTTGAGGCGTTAATCAGAGGGACGATTATGACGGACAAACCGGAAAGCAGTATCGGGGTTCCTGATCTGGAGCAGGCATCAAAGCAAATGATGGACTTTGCCGAGCGATCAACACGCATTATACAGGCTTTTGTCGAACGCCAGACTTCGAATGAGGATTTTCAGGTTTCGGACCCGATTGTGATCGGTAAAGCCTTTATGGATATGACGGCAAAATTGATGTCCGACCCGGCAAAATTAGCAGAAGCGCAAGTGCAGCTCATGCAAGGTTACGCAGAGCTGTGGACCCAGACAGCCAAGCGATTACAAGGCGAAGACGCGCAACCGGTTATCGAGCCCGCAAAAGATGATAAACGCTTTAAGGACGCTGCCTGGACGGAGGAAGCTCTGTTCGACACGATTAAACAGTCTTATTTGCTGACATCAAACTGGATGCAGTCCACGGTTCGAAGCGTAGAGGGATTGGATGAGAAAACCGCAGAAAAAGTCGACTTCTACACCCGTCAATTTCTCGACGCGCTATCACCAACGAACTTCGCAGCAACCAATCCGAAGGTCGTAAAAGCTACGCTGGAGAGCAATGGGGAAAATCTGACCCACGGCCTTGAAAATTATTTGCGGGACCTGGAAGCCGGGCATGGCGAGCTCAAGATTTCCATGACCGATACCACAGCGTTTACACCGGGCAAGAATATTGCGACGTCGCCGGGCAAAGTGGTCTTTCAAAACGAGCTCATGCAGTTGCTGCAATATGAGCCGACAACGGAGAAAGTCTTTAAGCGGCCTTTGCTGATTGTGCCGCCCTGGATCAACAAGTTTTACATTCTCGACTTGCAGCCCAAAAACTCCTTTATCAAGTGGGCAACCGATCAAGGCCATACGGTTTTTGTGATCTCCTGGGTCAATCCGGACGAAAAGCTCGCGGGTAAACGTTTCGATGACTATATGCTGGATGGCCCATTGGCCGCGATTGATGCCATAGAACAGGCGACCGGCGAGAAAAAAGTCAATATCATCGGTTATTGTATTGGCGGCACCTTAACGGCGGCAACTCTGGCTTACATGGCCGCAAAAAAAGACAATCGTGTTCAGTCAGCGACGTTCTTTACGACAATGGTTGATTTTGCGGAACCCGGGGAACTGGGGGTTTTTGTTGATGAAGAGCAACTCGAAAAACTAGACGCGCATCTTGATAAGGTCGGATACCTTGATGGAGCGCAAATGAGTCAGGTGTTCAATATGATGCGCGATAATGATCTGATTTGGTCGTTTGTCGTCAATAATTATCTGATGGGGCGTGAACCCATGGCCTTTGACTTGCTGTACTGGAACGCGGATTCAACGCGCATGCCGGCAATGATGCACAAGGCCTATTTGCGTAATATGTATCTGGAAAACCGGCTGGCCAAGCCCGGTGGCATCTCGCTGAACGATCAAGCTATAGATTTAAGTCAGATTAAAACGCCGGTTTATCTGGCGTCGACAAAAGATGATCACATTGCACCGTGGAAATCGACCTACGCAGCCACCCAGATCTACGCCGGAAAGATCAGATTTGTCCTGTCCGCCTCTGGCCATATTGCAGGGATTGTTAATCCGCCCGCGGCTGACAAATATTGCTACTGGACAAACGACGACAACCCGCCGCAGCCTGATGACTGGTTTAAAGGCGCTGTAGCCCATGACGGGTCCTGGTGGGGAGATTGGCAAAAATGGGTGACAAAACATGCCGGGGCTAAAGTCGACAAGCGCGTGCCCGGAGAGGGTAACCTGAAACCCATCGAAGACGCGCCAGGCTCATATGTGCTGGTTCGTTCTGCGAAGAAATGATTGAAGATCCAATGTCTTCAGCTCATTCCAGTTCCCCGGTGGATCCTGTGACGATGGCTTCTGATGATGCCATAATCTTTGACCAACTTGAGCTTTTGTCCGAGATGAGCCGGGACTTTGCGACAAGCAGGGATATGCAGGCATCTCTGGAGAAAGCGGTTGCCCACATCACGACCTATTTAAATGCTGACGGTGGGGCACTGTTTATGCTGGACGAAGCAGCTGAAAACCTGATTTGCGAAGCTTGTGTTGGGGCGACGGAAATCACCGGCCTGACCGTGCCGAGCGATCAAGGTATTGTTGGTCGGTCCGTACAGAACCATTCCGCCGAAATCGTCCGTGACGTGCAAAATGACCCGAATTTCTACAACAAAGTTGACGAAGAAACGGGGTTTACCACCCGTTCGATCATCTGTGCGCCGCTAAGGGTCAAAGATGAACGGATCGGCGCCATTGAGCTGATTAATAAAAAAAGTGATGATGGGCTGTTCTCAAATGATGATCTTCGCCTGTTGGAAACCCTGTGCGCTTCGGCCGGGTTGGCCATTCATAACGCACGGCAGGCGGAAGCTTTGGTTGAGCAGGAGGTCTTGGCGCGCGAGTTGGAACTGGCTGCAGAAATTCAGCGCTCTCTTTTACCTGAGGCACGCGACGATGCGTTTCCCTTGCATGGCGTCAACATTCCGGCGCGAACAGTGTCGGGCGATTTTTATGACTATTTTGAATTAGAAGACGGACGTATTTGTTTTAATTTGGGTGATGTGTCGGGCAAAGGCATGAATGCGGCGCTATTGATGGCGAAAACCGCAAGCCTATTCCGTTGCCTGGGCAAAACAATCCATCAGCCCGGGCGGTTGATGGCGGCCATAAACGAAGAGATTTGTGAGACTGCGTCACGTGGCATGTTTGTGACTATGGTTGGTGGCATTTTTGATCCCCGTTCGGGGATCGTGCGAATTGCCAACGCGGGTCACGAACCGCCCTTGTTTTTTGACGGGGCCGGGCATTGTGCATCTTTTGAAGCAGAGGCGCCACCCCTTGGGATTACGACCTTTCTTGCCGATGGCGACCGATACCCGGAGAATGAATTTCAGCTGGAAAATGGCAGTTTTTATATTTTTACCGATGGTGTTACAGAAGGCTATCAGGCGGATGGCTCAGAGTTGGAAGTTGACGGGTTGATCCAAATATTGAAAGCTGGTGCAGACAAACCTGCGGCACAGCGCCTGGCTGACGTAGTCGCCGCAATCCAGGGCGGCGGTGGGGCTCTGCGTGATGATACGACGCTGTTATGTCTGGAGCATAAAGGTCAATCTGCGGACGATATAGATCCGGATGGCGGTATTGCGGAACAAACCGCCGACGACCAGTGGGGAGACGCGATTATGATGCTCGAAGTGCCGTCACAACCTGATCGTTTGAAACTGGTGCGGAATGCCGTTACGCAAGCTGCCATTTATAGCGATTGCAGCGATGAAATGGTTCAGGATGTGGTGATTGCGGTCGACGAGGCGATGCAAAACGTAATCCGTCATGCCTATGGCAATCGGGCTGATGGTGAGATAAAAGTAACGTTAAGTCGAACGACAGAGAACTTTTTGGTTTTCATACGAGATTATGCGGATACCATTGACGTGGAGAAAGTGCATCCACGAGATTTGGACGACGTTCGGCCCGGGGGATTGGGAACACACTTTATTCGTGAAGTCATGGACGAAGTCACTTTTCTGCCGCCACCGGAAGGGCGGGGGAATTTGTTGAAGTTGGTTAAACGGATTGCATGAGAAAAAAATGAAACACGAAATTAGGGAAGAAACAGTTGGTGTCGTTGTCGCATTTGACGGGGACGTCGATTTACAAACATCGCCAGAAGCTCGCAAGGTCTTGTTGGAATGCGTGGGTCAGGGGAAGTCTGTTGTCGTTGATTTGAGCAAGGTTGGGTATATCGATTCATCCGGAGTGGCGTCTCTTGTCGAAAGTTTTCAAAGTGCGCGCAAGGGAGGCCGAAATTTGGTTCTGGCTTCGGTAAGTGATGGGGCGCTCCGGGTTCTTAAACTGGCGCGACTGGATAAGGTCTTCACGATTTGCGACAGTGTTGAAGACGGTCTGGCCGCTATCGAATAGAGGCACAGATGTCTGAACCCGAACAGTATAATGCCGTCGGCCGGTTCTTTGATCGGGTTGGCCGCACGACCGTCGCTGGAATTGAAGAGATCGGCCACGGCGGCATTCTGATCGGCGAAAGCCTGTATTGGCTCATCTATGGGCCTCGGGTCAAGCAACCTGTACGGCTAGGCTCGATCTTTCAACAAATGATGGAAGTCGGCATTCACGCCATTCCCATTATTGCGCTGTTGGTCGCGGCCATTGGCGCGATGCTTGCCATTCAGGGCATTCATACGTTGCGCATTTTCGGTGCCGAAAGTCGGGTGACAATTGGTATCGCCTTCTCCGTCGTCCGTGAGTTTGCGCCGTTGATTATTGGAATTTTGATTGCGGGTCGTTCGGGTTCCGCCCTCGCGGCGCGCATTGGAACCATGAAAATTAATCAGGAAATAGATGCGTTGAAAGTCATGGGGGTTAACCCTGTTCGGTTTCTTGTCGTGCCTTCATTGATTGCAATGGTCATCATGGTGCCGGCCTTGACAGTCTTTGGCATGATCGTTGGTTTGAGCGCAGCAGGCTTATATGTGAACGCCGATCTTGGTATTTCGATGGCGGCCTTTTTTCACGATATTATCGATATCCTTACGGTTGATGATATTCTGCATGGCCTCACCAAAAGCGTGTTATTTGCGATTCTGATCGCGATCATTGGTGTTGTAAACGGCGCTGGCGTGGTTGGCGGCGCCGATGGTGTTGGTAAAGCAACGACGCGGTCCGTGGTACAAGCCATTTCAGCTATTGTCATTACCGACATGGTTTTTGCATTTGTGGCGACGCGATAGAATGAACGATCCAATGAGCTCATCCATTTCCAATGTCATTGAAGTTGAGAACCTGGTCACTCACTACGGCGACCGAGAAATCCTGAAAGGGGTCACACTCGATGTGCGCGAAGGTGAGATCATGGTTATTATGGGCGGCAGTGGTTCTGGGAAAAGTACCCTGCTGCGTCATCTTATGGCGCTTGAAACAAAGACATCCGGTACCATGCGGATTCTGGATCAGGATATCGATCAATTAAGCCAACGTGACTTTTTTGATCTGCGTAAAAAGCTTGGCGTTGCTTTTCAGGGCGGCGCTCTATTCAGTTCCATGACGATTGGCGAGAACGTTATGTTGCCGCTCTATGAACATACGGATCTTGACCAGATGACGATGGATATCATGACCCGCATGAAGCTCGAAGTGGTCGAATTGGGCGGCTTTGAAGACCTGATGCCTTCAGAATTATCCGGGGGCATGATTAAACGTGCGGCGTTTGCGCGGGCCATTGTTATGGACCCCAAAATCCTGTTTTGTGACGAACCGTCGGCGGGCCTTGACCCGGTTGTTGCTTCTGCTCTTGATGATCTGATCCTGCTTTTGCGCGATGCCATGCAGATGAGCATCGTCGTTGTGACGCATGAGCTGGAGAGCGCCTTTAAGATTGCGGATCGCATTACAATTTTGGACCGGGGTCATATTTTGATGGTGGGCACCGTCGATGAGGTTAAAAACTCGTCGAATGAGCGGGTTTACAATCTGTTGAACCGGGTTCCGGAAGACGAAGTCATGGATGTAGATGAATATTTGCACCGGTTAACGGGCGTGAAAGTGGACGAGGAAGCATCCCTATGAGGTATAGTAAAATCAATTATTTGGTGGTCGGGGTCTTCGTGATCGGGATGCTCGTTGCCGCGGTCGTCGCAATTGCCGTTTTAACGGGGCGAACAGGTGCCGTCGACCGGTATTATACTGTTTATGATAACGTGACAGGTGTAAAGTTTGGCACGCAGGTGATCTACGAAGGGTATCCCATCGGCCAGGTTGAAGTGGTCACGCCGAATGAAAACAAGGGGCGGATGGAGTTTCGCGTTGATTTCTCGATCAAGGAAGGCTGGCGTATACCAGAAGATAGCCAAATTGAAATTGCGGCCCCCAGCCTGTTGTCGTCCGTTGCATTGCAAGTTCATGCGGGCGTAAGTGCCGACGCCCTCAAGCCCGGTGACCGGGTGAATTCTAGAGATACCTCCAATGTCTTTGGTGCGGTCTCGTCATTAGCGGAGCAGGTTGCACGGGTAATCGAATCCGACGCAAAGCCCCTGTTTAAAGAAGTCACAGGGACGTTCCGGGAGCTAAAAAGGTTCATCGGAGAAGATGGTCGTGTGTTAGCCGGCGACGTTCAAGGTCTGATCCTCGATAGCAAAGGGCTGGTGGAGAACATTCAGGGTCGGATTCCACGCATTGCTGATAATATCGAAGTCTTTACCACCAATTTGACACAAGCCAGCCAGGAAGTTGGAAAAATGGCATCGCCCAAAAACCGGAAACAGGTCGAAGCTATTCTTGCGCAGATGGATGAAGCAACGGTCAAGTTCGACAGCGTTTTGATTTCAATGGATCAGGTGTTGGAAGATGTCAGCCGTCTGGTTGTTGATCCGAAAGCCGACGTCGAGACGATTATGGGTGAATCCAGATACGTCGTCGAATCGCTTTCTCGCCACATTGATTCTATAAATCAGAATATGGAATCTGCGGCGCGCAACATGAACGAATTTTCGCGGCAAATCAGAGCCAACCCGGGATTGCTTTTGGGTAGTTCGCCACAGCCAAATAACGCCCAATAATCAAGGTTCCATCGAAAAGAAACAGGGGGATGACAATGATCCGGCAAGTCAAAACAGGGGTGTTAGTATTATCAGTGGGGCTGCTGGTTGCCTCTTGCGGGAGTGCGCCACCTGTCCCGGAAGACCAATATTACCGCCTGCAAGCTGTTTACGCATCGGAACCGCTGGCACGCAAGGCGCTGCCTGGAACCATCGAAGTTGACCGGTTTTCAGCAGATGGTCTTACGTCGGAACGCCCCATTGTCTATTCAAGCGCCGGAAGCCCCAATCAGGTGAAAGCCTATCACTACGATTTCTGGATCAAGCCGCCGACGGTTATGTTACGTGACGAACTGGTTTCGTTTCTGCGTGCTTCTGGTATTTCTGACGCTGTCGTAACGCCAGAAACCCGGGTTGCTGCCGACTATGCGCTCACCGGGAAAATTATACACCTGGAACAAGTTGTCATGAAATCAGGCTACCGGACAATTTTGGAAATTGAACTGGCGCTGCGCAATCCGGGTAATGGCAAGTTGTTGTTCCTCGACACATACAGGCTGGAAAATGACGCGAGAGGCGCAAGTGTTGGTGCCGCCGTTGAGTCATTAAATACGGCGGTGTCGATCGTCTATTCAGATTTCCTATCATCAATTTCAAAACTTTAGTTCGTTATGAAGGCAACTCACATTACAGCTGTGACCCATGGTGTCTCGGCGGAACAACGCTGGAAGAAACATGGGCATAAGGGGGGCGTCCTTTGGTTCACTGGCTTGTCCGGATCCGGGAAATCTACCCTTGCCATGGCGCTTGAAACCGCTTTGTTTGAGCGGGGATACGAAGTTTTCACCTTGGATGGCGATAATCTCCGTTACGGCCTGAACGCAAATCTGGGCTTTTCGGATGAAGATCGAAGCGAAAACATCCGTCGGGCTGGCGAAGTCGCGGCGCTGTTCTCAAAGGCCGGGCTCGTTGTTATTACCGCTTTTATCTCGCCTTTTATTGAAGATCGCGCCCGCGCACGGAGCTTGATTGGTGATGATTTTCACGAAATCCATCTCGATCCGGGATTGGCAGCTTGTGAAGCGCGGGACCCCAAAGGGCTTTATAAAAAAGCAAGGGCTGGCGAAATTTCGCAGTTTACGGGGATCTCATCACCTTATGAGGATCCCGAAAGCCCAGAGTTAAAGATAAACACCGACGCGCATTCTGTGGAGCAGAGCCTTGCTCAACTTATCACCTATGTGGAACGGTCATTTAAGGTATAACCCTAAAACCGGGAAAGTGATGAGTTACATCATGCCCAATGCGCGTTTATAAACGTCTAGAACCTCTTCCATTTCGCTACGATCGCCGTCTTCCATTTTGCGTAATCGTATGATTTGGCGCATAATCTTGACGTCGAAACCGGTCCCCTTGGCTTCAGAGTATACTTCCTTAATATCCTCTGACAGGGCCGCTTTTTCTTCTTCAAGGCGCTCGATCCGCTCAATGAAGGAACGAAGACGATCCCCTGCTACGCCGGCCACGTCATTCATCTGTTAATCCCTTTAATTATACGGTTAATGTTCAGTTAATATGGTTATGCTAACCAAGTAGCTGGTGAGGGAAGATATCGTTCAATAATCGGCTCTGCAAGACGAGAAATAGGAGCTGTGTTGTCAGTTATTCATCGACCCTGTTATGGTTGGGCGGAATTTTAAGACGGAATCAATTCATTGGCACAATATGACTTTTCACGCTGCAATATTCTTTTGGTTGAGGATAACCTCTATATCCGCAATGCGCTGGAAGATTTATTAAGGCACTTTAAGTTTGGTCGCGTTACGACTGCTGACAACGGCGAAGATGCGATCGACTATCTTAAAACGATGAAATCAGCTGGGAATACCGGTCCTGATATTATCTTTTCGGATTTGGCGATGGCACCCATTAACGGGTTGCTCTTGCTGCGCTGGATCAGAGCATCAAAAGACTGCCCAAACCGGATGGTCCCTTTTCTCATGATCTCCGGTGCGGCTGACCGCGAATATGTCAATTCGGCGCGTGATCTTGGGGTCACCGAATTCATCGCCAAGCCATTTTCTGTGACCTCTGTTTACGAGCGTTTTCTGGAAGTTGTTGATTACCCAAGACAGTTTGTCACAACACAAAACTATTTTGGGCCGGACCGGCGAAGAAAATCATTTGGTGCGCCGGACGGCGAAAGGCGCGAAAAAAGCGACGATGATGTTGTTATCGTCTACGCCGCTGATAAAAAGGTGAAGCCGGAAGCGCCAACGGATGTCTGGTACTGGCGCCTTCCAAACACACTTAAAGAAAAAGTGGCCAGTGGTGCCTTGGGCAGTAACGTCAAAGGCGAAGTTCCCATGGATCTGATTGAAGAAGCCGAAGCCGAACTGGAGCGAGCGGCCCTCGACTTTACGGTTTGGGCGCTTGAATACTTATCGAAACTTTCTGATTTGTGTACAGAGGCTCTGTTAGAGCCAGGCCGTCGCGTCCGGCATTTTGGTGACATCCATGATCTGGCGCTCGAACTTCGGGGGCAGGGTGGAACCTTCGGTTATCCTTTGATTTCGACGTTTGGCAAAATGTTATACGACGTGACAATGGAAGGCTGCCGGGAAGATGATAAAGCCGTTGAAATCGTCAAATGCCATATTGATGCCATGCGTGCCGTTATTCGTGAAAAAGTCGGTGGTGATGGTGGTGATATCGGTCGGCAACTTCTGAAGGGCTTGCAGATGAGTATCGAGAAAATCGATACAGTGGATTAGGTTTGCGTTTGCTCGGCGATTAACGGACACCCGTCAGCGTCTCATTGATGAGAAAGTCAACGACAGCTTTCAAAGCCTTTGATTTGTCGGCACCCTGAGATAACGCTGTTTCATATACAGCGCGTTGTCGGTGTGCACTTGTTCCCCGTGCCAGGATCACTTTGAGATGATTAATTTCATTGCGACATCCAAGGGCATCGGCGTCTTCTGCGACCAGTTCAATAATTTCATCAATGAGTTCAGGTACAGGCACAGTCTCGCCAATGCCGAAGTCGACGAGCCCTTCATCCGTGCCGTAGCGTTGCGCGCGCCAGCGATTTTCGGCAATCAACATTGATGCATATTGTCGCCAGCGCTGATTTTTAAGTTTCAGGCGATAGAGCATCCTCAGCAGACAACTGAACAAGGCCGCGATTGAGGCTGCGTCATCGATGGATGTACAAACATCGGCGACCCGCATTTCAAGGGTTGGGTAACTGAGACTTGGCCGGATATCCCACCACAGTTTCGACGCATCTTCAATCAAGCCAGCATTGACGAGAGCACCGACATGTCGCTCGTAATCCGCATAAGAATCGAAGGTGTTGGGAAGGCCGGTCCGTGGCAGTTCATCAAATACACTCAACCGATACGACATCAGTCCCGTTTCTTCGCCCTGCCAAAACGGCGACGAGGTGCTGAGTGCCAATATATGTGGTAAAAAATAGGTCACTTGATTAAGGAGATCGATGCGGAGTTCGTCATCATCTATCCCAACATGTACGTGCATACCGCAGATGAGCAAGCGACGAACCACGGCTTGCAGATCATTGGCTAAAATGTTGTATCGCTCGCGGTCGGTATGATTTTGGTTTTGCCATTGGGAAAAAGGATGGGTGGACGCGGCAATGATGGCACATCCATTCGCATCGGCGATTTCGCCAACCGTAGCTCGCAGTTCAGCCAGCTTTTCGCGGGCTTCGGGAACGGTTTGACAGACCGGGGTATTGCTTTCGATCTGTGATTTGAGGAACTCCGGTTTTACAAGGTTGGGAAGCCGGCGCTCGCATTCGGTGAAAATTTCCTGAGGCGGGTTGGCCGACAAATCACCCGTTTCGGGATCAACCAGCAAATACTCTTCTTCAATGCCAACGCTAAAACTTGGATTAAATCGCATGCACTGGGTCCTTCGCCGGTTGTTAATACTCCCGAGGTTCAAATAGGTTCGGGTCTTTCAGGATCTCCGTCAGATCTTCGCGCAAAATTTCAGCCCAGTCATCAACACCTTGCTGATCTGCGACCTGATCTTGCCTGATTTCGATAACGCATGTGGCAAGCCCGGCTGTACCGGCGTGGATGTCTATTGTTGAGGCCATATCAAAGGCGGAATAGGGCTCGTTATCGCCGACCGTCAATCCACGCGCTTTCAAACGATCCATCAGCGGAACGGCCAGGCGAGGGTCTCGTTTCCAAAGAATCCCAACATCCCACGGGCGTTCTTGTGTGCCGAAATGCGGGGTGAAGCTATGAACCGAAAACAAGACAGGCGCCGGGCCTCGCTTCCATAAATGCGCCATACAATGGCCAATGGTGTCATGATAAGGATCGTAAAGGGCTTCAATCCTCTGCTCAATCTCACGTTCTGATAAATTTTGGTTGGCGGGAATAAGGGTTCCATCACTCAGTTCCGGAACTGATTGGGGATGCCCAGGCGGACGATTGAGGTCAATAACCAAACGGGAAAATCCCGCCAGAACGGCCGTTGCATCAAGGGTTCGAGACAGAATACGGGTCAGAGCTTCCGCACCAATATCATAAGCAATGTGTCGGTCAAATTCCGCTGCAGAGATACCCAGGTCAGCCAACTTTACCGGTACTCGACGACTGGCATGGTCACAAATAAGTAACATTTGTGACTGTCCCTGCGGATTGATGATCTCAAAAGGTGCCGGGTCGTGTGCGCTTAACAACGATGCGGCCCCGGTTGGAAATTTAATAATTTCTGCGTCCATTATCGCACTATAACCGATCCCACCGTTGCGTCGAGTCTGTGATTCACCACTTGAGTTTACCCTCGGGATTGCCTAATCCGGGTGCCCAGAGAGAAAATGGAGTTTTGAGTGAGCCGGCAAAAATATATCGAATCGCCTTGCAACAGTATTTGCACGATGGATGCAAAATCGGGCTATTGCCTTGGCTGTTGGCGAACTGCTGAGGAAATCGCCAATTGGCGAGCTGCAAACAATAACTGGAAAAGCGCATTGCTCAAAAAACTCAATGCCCGCCGGGAAATGAATGGTGGCAGGCCCCGCCGCTTAACGGCACGCAAACGTCGCTCCTGATAAAAACGAAATAGCGCCGTGGGTGATCCAGCGGCGCCATTCATCAGGTTTCCAGTAAGTGTCTGATTTACGACAGCTCTACCAGGTTCCCGTATTTTCCATTGACGCCCAAGGCTCTGCGGGCGGCAGCGCATCACCGTCTTGCAGAAGTTCTATCGATATGCCGTCGGGAGACTTGAGAAAAGCCATCCGACCATCGCGTGGGGGGCGATTAATGACCACACCGGCATCTTGCATTTTTTGACACAGGTCATAAATATTTTCGACCAGATACGCCAAATGCCCAAAGTTGCGGCCACCGGTATAGACTTCCGGGTCCCAGTTATATGTTAGCTCGATTGAGCATTCCGGGTTTTCATCGGCACCCAGAAAGACGTTGGTATAACGACCTTTCTCGCTATCAATGCGGCGGGTTTCTTTTAAACCGAGTTTGTTGCAGTAAAAATCAAGAGATTCATCAAGGTCGGTGACACGCACCATGGTATGATAATAACGCATAAAAAATTCCTTTCCCTATTAGAAGCAAAATAATAAGGGATAGACGGTTAAGACACCAGCCGGGCAGATTGGTATTTGTTAAAATTTATCGTGAACCGCGTGTGCCGATGGGTTTCCATGCGTTCAGGGCTGTCGCGCTGGCTCATAGGCAGCGCGCCAGAGCTTCAGGAGTGATGTCTCACCAAACTGATGCCCATACTGGCGAATGGCTATTCTGATTGCCGTGCGTTGTTGCTTCGTGCTGAGCGGAGGGTGGTCCTGTGGGGCTAATTCTGTCGCCATTGCCTGATAGAAATCCGCTTTAGTGTTCAAGGCGGCCGAAGCACCGCAACTCTGCAGAAGCTTCTGGAATTTATTGAACTTTTCCAAATCAAATTTGGCAAGTCCGCCGGCAAGATCGCGAACAGGGTGCGGCGGGTAGAATGCCAAAACCGGCACCCATCCGTCTTCAACGGGGATCGTTGCTGCGTGGGTTCGTTTGTGTGACAGCAATCGTTCGGAAAGGTGGGTATGGGGCCCTAAAGGTGTTTCCTCCAGCGGGTCTGGTATGTCTTGATAGACCTCGATTGATGCTATTTTTGTTTGGAAGACGCGGTCAGGGTTTACCGCTTTGATCCGGGCTTCTAGGGGAACATCTTTCGAAAACAGATTGCGGCCCAGGTGTGTGCGCAGGTTGGAAATAAGCTGCGGGTCATCTGTGCGGATGCAAGCATCCAGATGGGGAACACCCAAGCCTAAATCAAATAAAACCTGTGATGGATCAGATGTCGTGCGCTGCGAGTGATGACCCTCAACTTCTGCAATACCAGTTCTGTGTGCCAAACGCGCTTCTTCTGTCGGCAGCAGGACCAAAACGCCCTGGGTCCAGGCGGTCGGCAGTGTCGATAGGCCTTCATAGGCCAACAAACGCATTTGATCATTTTGCGCGATGCTAAGGCGGCCTTTCGGGGTCTCGGCAGATAGGTGGTCCGGGCTTTCGCTGATGTGTGCAGGCTGGTCCCCATCATGAAAAAATTCAGCAAGAGCGCCAAAGGTGCCGATGCTCCAGCTCGTTTCGGGGTCCTTCAGGGCGTCTTTGAGAACCTCAAAAACATCGAATAAGGGATCAGGCATTGCGTTCATTCGGGGGTAACAGGGGTTGGCTGTGCTGCAAATCGGGAGGCCTCCGGGGCTTCATTCATGGCGGCCTCGAATGCCAATAGGGCTTTCTTTCGCTCCGTTCCCCAACGGTACCCGCTCACGGCACCGCTGTCGCGTATGACCCGATGGCACGGAATGAGGACGCCAATGCGATTGGCACCACAAGCGTTCCCGACCGCACGCGCGGCCCGCGTTCCTGTTCCTAGTTTATCCGAAAGGTTCCCATACGTGGTAACACAGCCAACGGGAATTTTTAGCAACGCTTCCCAAACGCGCACTTGATAGGTCGTGCCACGCAAGAAGACAGATATGGTTTCGTTGGTGCTTTTTGATGCGCCAAGGGCAAAGATTGTCTTGAGAGCCTGAACGCCTGTCTGTGGATCGGCTGTCCAGTTGGCCTGATCCCAACCTTGCTTTTGTTCAGCCAGACATGCGTCATAATTTCCATTTATCACAAATGATAAACCGGTCAGGCCCCGTTCATTCGCGACCACCAGACATTCGCCAAAGGGTGTTGGATGAAATGCATATTGAAACGCGAGACCGGCACCACGAGACTTGTATTCTCCCGGTGTGACCTGTTGTAAATTTATAAATAAGTCGTGCAGTCGCCCCGGGCCGGATAAACCCACGTCGAACGTTGCGTCAAGAACACTCGCCGAAGCGGCAAGCCGTTTTTTCGCATCGGCTAATGTCAAATGCTGTAGAAATTTTTTTGGACTGATTCCGACCCAGCGCGTAAACAGGCGCTGAAAATGAAACTCGCTTAATCCGACTTGGCTTGCGATCAAGGCCAATTCTGGTTGCTCAAGCCGGTTATCCATCAGATATCGAATTGTTTGCGCGATACGATCATAATCGCGTGGGTCCTGATCCGCGGACGGATTAACGTTTGGAGCGGGCTTTGCTGTGGATAAAGAAGTCATCGTTCCTTGTAACATGGTCTTTTGGCAATTGGCGAGGGCAGGTGTCGTCATCGAAATCTCCAGGTTCTGATCTAAAATAAGAACCTAGATGGAAAGCGCATGCACGCTCCACCCGATTGTTGCGCTGTCCTCTGAAGATTGTTTCTGAAGTGCTGTGAACCTAAGAGGGAGTTTTTGCGCGTAGTGTTTTGATGATTTCGCCCAGGATTGAAATGGCGATTTCAGCAGGTGTCGAGGCACCGATATGAAGTCCGACCGGTCCGTTAATCCGAGCCAGTGTTGGTTCATCAAAGCCGTATTCGGATAGCCGACCGAGCCGTCCCGCGTGGTTTTTGCGGCTCCCCAAGGCGCCTAAATAGAAGGCTGGAGACTTCAACGCTTCAACAAGTGCCGGATCATCAAGTTTTGGATCGTGGCATAAAGCGACGACGGCGGTACGCCGATCTGGTGCGAGCGATTTTATCGCCTCGGCCGGCATGCGCCTGTCAATGTCGAACCCTGGAAAGCGATCAGCACTGGCCCAGCCATCGCGCGGATCAATAAGGGTGACTTCATAGCCGGTTTGTTCCGCCAATATCGAAAGCGGTTGGGCAATGTGAACTGCGCCAATGATGAGCAGGCGAAGCGGCGGTAAAAAGGGCCTGACGAAAACGGAGGGGCCGCCTTCGGCTTCAACGGTTATGGGACGACCTTGATCCAATGCATGTTTTACATTGTCCGGGGCTGATCGAGCGGTCGTTTGTTCGATCAACTCAGGTTCGCCACCGTTAAGATCGATTGACAGGGCAACATCGGCTTTCTGTTCTGTCAACTCCAGCAAATGCTTCAGAATTGCGTGAGCCGTTTCTGTTACGGAAAATACGTGGACAGAGACTTTGCCTCCACAGGCTAATCCTGCCCCTGTCGCCTGCTCATCAGAGACCGCGAACTGCAGGTTCGTCGATGATTGCGCACGCATCAGCCCTAATGCTTGCGTTGCGACCTCGCCTTCGATACAGCCACCTGAAACAGAACCAACGAAGGCTCCTTGATCATTAATGGCCAGAAAACTGCCGACAGGACGGGGGGCTGAACCCCAGGTTTGGGTCACGCAGGCAATCGCTGTCTTGTGACCGCCTTCGATCCACGTAAGGGCGGTACGAATGCACCCAATGTCGTCATGGTGATTATTTGAAAGAGATTGTGTCATGGGTACAGTATATAAGTGGAGCCATGACGTTGGCACGATTTGTTTTACGTCCCGAGGATAAAAAAAGGCAACGGGGTCAAATGGGAGCGGATATGTCATATAAAGTAGCCGGAATTCTGTTGGCAGGCGGGCTGTCGCGCCGGTCCGGCTCAACCAACAAGTTATTGGCGTCAATAGATGGGACGGTCATGATTCGCGCATCGCTACAAGCAATGACGGACAGCCACTGTGCACCGATATATGTTGTTACCGGTCATCAGGCCTCTCTGTTGCGGGCAACCCTGGCAGATGAACCCGTTTCATTCGTCCATAATGATGTCTATTCAGAGGGGATGTCCTCATCGATCCGGGCCGGGATAAACGCGGTTGCCAGCGATACGGATGCGGTTGTCATTGGCTTGGGAGATATGCCGCATCTCTTACCCGCCACGATCACTCAATTGATTGAGGCCTATTCTCCAGAAACCGGGGCTGATATTTGTATTCCCGAATATGAAGGCAAGCCTGGAAATCCTGTGCTGTTTGGCCGTCGTTTCTTTGGGCAACTTGGCAAATTGACAGGCGATACCGGCGGAAAACCGATTGTGCGTTCGAATGCGGCCTTTTGCCTTCGGGTTCCGGTAAATGACCCGGGCATTCATATCGATCACGATCAAATTGACGGTCTTTGACGCGGCAGATATTTAGGGGATTGAATAAAGGTCACTCTCAACCCCCAAATAACTGTCCCAGGCGAACCAGTAGCTAATGTGACCTGGAACGCGCGCTTTCTTGTTTCCAGCGCTATCAATAAGGGCTGCTTCCGTGACCCGCCAACTTCCTTTGCTATCGGGCAACGTGCCGTCGCTATTTGGCTGCCCAAACTCGATGCTGCCCCGTTCATAGGCGCGAACGGTTCGGGTCGCAGCATCACCGATCAGAACAATATTTTTAGACCCGATACGATCATTGATCACTGATGCATCTGCAAAAGCACGAATGGGCCATGCTTTTGCAGCGCCAAAATCACGAATGCCAAAGACATAGTCTTTGCGTTTCAATTCTTTTTCGTTGCGAACAACAACCGGGAACATCAGATCTGGACTGGAAAAATAATCATTATACACGGCACCGGAACTATAATCTCGGGCGTGGCCGGTTTCGATGGATAACACAGTTGTCTTGGGGTTTTCAGCGCGCCATTTCTTCCACGACGTTATAGCAACAGGCCGCATTTTAAGCTGAATACCTGTGTCTTTCAGCGGGCCAGACACGGGCTCGCCGGTGAATTGGTTCCACAAACTGTCTGTTTCACGATCAAACATCAATTTGTTGGACCGATATAGTAATCCGGACGATCCAAATACCAGAGGCGATTTTCGCCCTTCAATCTGTGTTTCAAACAGAATACCAGCGCCGCAAAGGGTGCAGTATGCGAGGGCAACAGGAACCCCTCCTATGGTTTCGTTAAACATCTCGTGCCATCCCATAATCCTCAGGGGATAGGCCCGGGCATCACCATTGATCTCGACACCAAAAACCAGATCATCGTCCAGCATGTAGGTGGCTTCGGTTGATTCAATTAAGTCCGGGTCATCAAGAGATGGAATGCCATCCACTCTGACACCTCCCCAGACAATTTCCTCGAAACGAATCCCTAGGTTTTCCGGCAATGACTTGTCGGCTGCCAGAAAGCGCATGAAGTTGGGATCAATACGATTGTAAATTTTTAGTTTAAGTGTCCAGTAACTCTGATGAGGTGCGATTTCAGGGTGATCTTCCTGCCACTCCATGGCGTCGCGCCAATTGCTAACGGGCTTTTCCGTCAACTCGGATATGGTTTTTAGGATTTCAAGATCGTTTTGTCGGTAGCGGTAGGCAAGAATCAGCGCCGCAATGACATCTTTCTGACCGCGGGCTTTAAAGGCGTTTAGGGCTTCCTGTTTTTTGTCTGTTTTACCAAAAACAATTGCGTCGCTGTACTTTTCCATATCTTCGTCAGAGATTTCGAGTGCTTGGACAGAGCCCGACAATGGCATAAAAACAAACAGGGCAAGCAGGATGAAGGCGGTAAACCGGATGGATCGAGACATTAAAGACACCTTTTGCAGAAACCTGAGACAAATTATATGTTTGAGATGTTTAGGTTATAGGCAAAAACCCTGACGACAAATAACGTTCAGATAAAAGAATTGTGAAGTCTCTGGTATGTCAGATTTTATAGATAACGTCCGAAAAAATGCAGAAGCCGTCGGTGGGGTCGGATATTGGTCGTGGAACCTTGGCACCAATGAGGTTTATTGGTCGGCCGAATGCTACAAAATTTATGGCCGCGACCCGGAAACCTGGGTTCCCGGACCCGATAATTATAATATGGATATTTTCGATGATGACAGAGAGATCATGATCGAGAAAACACGACCCCAAATCGCCAAGCGAGAACGCTATCATCTGGTGTATCGATATTATAAAGGCAGCGACCGTGACAACTTAATCTGGGTCCGCACGGACTGCGATTTTATGATGAACGATCACGACGAATTATGCATCATCGGTGTTACGCGCGATATTACGGAACAAAAGCAAACAGAGTTCGCCCTTGAAAACAGCCGAAAACGTTTTGAGGCATTCGCTGACGCGACATCTGATTGGTTTTGGGAAATGGATGAGAACCTGCGGTTTACCTACATGTCTAAACGTGTTGAAAAAACCATGGGGATTCCTGTTTCTTTTTTCCTGGGTAAAACGCGCCGTGAGGTCGCAGGTGAAGTCATTGATAATGAAAAGTGGCGAAAACATTTTGCGGATTTAGAAGCGCGTCGGCCATTTCGGGATTTTAGGTTCCTGCGTAAGGCGCACGATGGCAGTGTCTTGTATGTCACGACAAGTGGTATTCCGGTATTTGATGAGGCAGGAACCTTTAAGGGATATTCTGGAGCCTCCTCAAGCCTCACTGGGCGATTAGGTGAGGAGGAAAAGGCCCATTTGGTTCATGAGCAACTGGCTGTTGCAATTAACGCGCTTTCAGATGCCTTCGTTTTATGGGACCCGCAGGACCGCCTTGTTGTCTGCAATCATCAGTTTCGTACGATCAACAAAGACATCATCGAGGCAACGGAACCCGGCACGCGATTTAAAGACCATATTCGTGCCATTCTGGATAATGAGGGCTATCCCGCCATGAAAGGGAAAGAAGAAGCGTGGCTATCTGAACGCATAAAGCGCCATGCGAACCCGGCACACTCTTTTGAGGTTGTTAGCAAATCCGGTCAGTGGTTTTTGATTAAAGAACAAAAATTGCTCGATGGCAGTACCATAACAATTATCAGCGATGTCACGGAACGGAAAAAACAGGAACAAGATTTGCACCTTGCCATCCAAAATGCGGAATTTGCAAACCGTGCTAAGGGCGATTTTTTGGCACATATGACGCACGAGCTTAGAACTCCACTCAATGCGATCATTGGGTTTTCGCAGATTTGTGAAAGTGAAATGTTCGGGAAGCAATCAAATCCTAAGTATGTGGAATATGCATCAGATATTCGTGTCGCCAGTACACACTTGCTCGATGTGATCTCGGATGTGCTTGATGTTTCGAAACTTGAAAAAGGTGAGTACCAGATTGATGAGTCCGTCTTTCCAATTGAAAACGCGATTGAGGCATGTTTAACGATGGTCGCAGGGCGTGCGGCAGCAAAACAAATTACTGTAAATTCGTCTGTCGAACCAGAGATTGGTCAACTCAAGGCAGACCAACGGCTTTTTAAACAGATAATCCTCAATTTACTCAGCAATTCGATCAAGTTCACCTCGGATGGTGGTGAGATATCAATCACAGTTTGTGTGGCTACGGATCAAGGCATCATTATTTCGGTGATCGATAATGGCAAGGGGATCGCGAGCGAGGATATCGACAAGATATTGGAACCCTATGTTCAGGTTCGCGATAATCCGGCTCTTGCTTATGGCGGGACGGGTCTGGGGCTGCCGATTGTCAAGGGGCTGACCGAGCTTCACGGCGGTAATTTTGCAATTGAGAGTGAACTGGGAGTGGGGACCAAAGCGACAGTCCATTTGCCTCATGCGCGTACGGTCGCCGCGGGATTGAAGGGCTAATGGAATGAGATTACGGATCAGCCACCCGTAGGAGGCCGATCCGTATGGAGAATTTTATTTAGGTGGATTGAAGTCGAAAAAATCCACTGGAACCATTAAACGATTATCTTGTTTGACCAGTGCGCCAAGTTCGGCGCTGCGTTTTGTGTAAGCCAGCCAATCTGGATCCGCCCACATAGCTGCGCGTTTTGCTTCACGGTCGCCGGCGTTTTCATAAACCCACATGTGGACATATTCGTTGGGGTCACCTGTCTCGGTCTTTAAATAGGCCAATGGTGTGCCCAGATGTTTGGTCTGCGGCGCTTTCCCATATTGGGCATAAAGTTCCATATGAGCTTTCAAAGTTCCCGGTTTAACCCTGTATGTACGAACGTCTATGAGCATAGTAAATTCCCTAAGTTATCAAATTGAAGAGTTGCGAGCGATACTTTTGCGCCCTTGAAGCCGCAAATCAACGATGAAATTGGCAAATCTCGGATAAATTATTCTCAGGTGGACGTCGGTATACGGACCTGGACACACGTCCCTTTATCCTGTGCTCCCGTGACTATCGACACATCACCTCCGTAGCATCTGGCGATTTCGCGAACAATGGGCAATCCCAAACCGCAACCATCACTATCGGCTGCGCCGGACCCCCGGTAAAACCGCTCGAAAACATGTTCACGATCCTCCTCTCGAATTCCCGGGCCATCATCGATGACTTCCAAGAGGTTTTGAGAACCAGCTCTATCAAGCCGAACGGTGACCAGGCTATGGGCAGGACAATAAGAGATTGCATTATGAATGAGGTTGCGAAGCAGTTCCTCAAAAAGCGTTGGGTCGCCGCGCGCGTGCAGGGGCTGCGCGCGAATCTCCAAGCCAAGATCAATATCCTTTTCAATTGCCCTTGGAACCATATTCTGCGTTACCTGTGTGCAGACATCACAAAGGTCAAAAAGCTCAAAAACAGTCTCGCCTGTGTCCGGGGTGGCTCTTGCCAGACTCAGGAGTTGGGTAACCATCCGGCTTGTTTGACTGGTAGCATCTCTAAGATGGCCAAGGGTTTTGTTAATTTCCTTTGGGTCTGTCTCGCCCAGCGCCACTTCGGTCTGCGCCTGAATCGCCGCCAGAGGCGTACGCAACTGGTGCGCTGCGTTGGCCGTAAACCGTTGCATTGCCGTCATTGAGGCACCCAGTCGAAGCATCAGTTGATTTATGGCCCCGACCAGATTGCTAACTTCGTAAGGAACCTCATGCAATATGGGTCTTAAGTCTTTTGGGCTACGTCGATGCAGAGCCTGTTCCAGATTGGATAGCGGGCGTAACCCCCATCCAAGCCCAATCCATAAAATCAGGCTGGCAACGATAATCAGTACTGCTTGGCGCAGTGCTGCACTGGAAAACATTTCATTTATAAGCGCCGTACGCGATTCGACAGTTTCCGCGACTTTGATCGTCACTCGCCCCGACAGGCGCGGACTGGAAACAAACCGATAAACGACACCAACCCGAATTTTCATTCCCTTGTAAGAATCGTCGAAAAATAGCGGGCGATTTGGCAAGGCCTTGAGTTCTGCAGGGACTTCAGGCAAATCCGAATAACCTGTGATAAAAGTATCGTCGGGGCCAAGCACCTGGTAGAAAACACGATCCTGCGCGGCTGATGTCAGCATTTCCAGAGCTACGTAGGGAACATCAACCAAAATCTCGTTGCTCTCGATTACCACGCGTTCTGCAATTGCCAAGGCGGATCCCAGCAAGACCCGGTCATAGGCGAGGTTCGCCGCCTTTTCAGCGCTGGAACGAACTTCCAGCAGCATTAATGCGCTGATGGCGCCCAGCGGCAAAATCAACCAAAGCGCCAGTCTCCTTCTTAAAGATTTATTGCGCCACTTCATCGGTGATCCATCAAATAACCCAGACCTCGAACCGTGCGGATTTCAATTCCTGCCGGTTTTAGTCGTTTGCGGAGTCGACTGACATAGATTTCAATAGCATTCGGAGAAATTTCATCATCAAAGCTCGCCAGCCCATCAGCTAATTGTTCCTTGTTGACGACATGGCCGGCTCTGTTGAGAAGGAGTTCGAGAACTCCCAGCTCTCGTTTTGGCAGATTCTGTGGGACGTCATTGACCCAGGCTCGGCGGGCGACGCTGCTAAAACGGAGACCGCCCAGAAGAATTTCCGGTGAACTGGATCCACCTCTTCGACGCAATAAGGCGCGCACTCTGGCTTCCAGCTCAGCCAGCTCGAAGGGTTTGGTTAAATAGTCGTCAGCCCCAAGGTCCAGACCCGCGACGCGGTCTTCGATCCCGTCACGCGCTGTCAAGATCAGAACCTGAGCATCATCGCCGCGGCGCCTCAAGCGGCGTAGAATTTCGATACCATCAATGCCCGGTAAGTTCAGATCCAATATTATGAGATCATAAGTCTGAATAGAAAGAATTCCATCGGCGTCTTCTCCATCGCCTGACGCATCGACGGCATAGCCGATTTTGCTCAACGTACGCGTGATGCCATCAGCAAGTGCTGAATTGTCTTCGACAAGAAAAATCCTCATGATGTAATGGTAGACTATGCAGCAGGGATAATGAATAGGGCAAATTTATGCGGTTAATGGTTTTCTTTGCAATCTTGTCGATCGTTCTGTCGATGACAAGCGCGATGGCAGAGAGTTATTATTTTAAAACTAAAAGGGACAATATCGGTTCGCCTGCAACAGTAACGATTTATAGCACAACCGATATCGATATTGCGCGACCCTTGATTTCAGCCTTTCAGGATATTTATCCGCATATCGGCGTTTCTTACCATGATCTTCAGAGCCTAGATCTCTATGACCGGGTCATACGTGAAAGTGATGAGAAGCGGGAAACCGCGGACTTCGTCTTTAGCTCTGCAATGGACCTGCAGATGAAACTGGCCAACGATGGCTACGCCGCGGCGTATCAGTCCGAAACGACCCTTGGAGTTCCAGGCTGGGCGAATTGGCGGAACGAAGCGTTTGGTGTCACTTATGAACCTGCAGTCATTGTCTACAACAAATCTTATTTTAAGGATCGTGAGGTGCCAAAAACACGAGCCGATCTGGAAGTGTTGCTTAATCAGGATAATTCAGATTTTTTCGGCAGGATCGCGACTTACGATGTGCAGCGCAGCGGTTTTGGTTTGTTAATGTTAGCGCGGGACTTGGAACACTATCCCGATATCTGGAAACTGGTGAAAGCATTTGGTCGCAACGGTGTTAAGCTCTATACGTCGACAGCGGCCATCCTTGATCGGGTTAGCCAAGGCAAGTCGGCACTTGGCTATAATGTATTGGGATCGTATGCACGGGCGCGGGCCAAACGGGACCCAGCCATACAGATTATCACGCCTCGGGATTTTACGGTGGTCCTATCGAGAATTGCGCTGATTCCCCGTTTCGCAAAATCACCTGCGACGGGCAAGTTGTTTCTGGACTACATCCTCTCTAGAACTGGCCAACAGGTTCTTGCCGAAAATACAGGCCTGAGTGCTATTCATCCCCGGGTCGAAGGGCCTAATACTGCCAATGCATTGCGTCAGAATATTGGTGAAAGTTTACGGCCAATAAAAGTCGGACCTGGGCTGTTGGTTTATCTGGATCAGGTCAAGCGTGCGAAACTTCTGAAAAAATGGGAACAATCTTTGAACGGTCGTTAATCCAATAACGGACCTCTGTTTTTTTTACGTGGATGACAGGTTGGCGAAGGGTTCTTTCTATAGGCTTCCTTCAGGTTGCTAATTAAACGCAGTTTCTTTGCGAATTGGGAGATGAAGAAACTTCAACTTTGTCAAATTAAGACACAACCGCCAGCGGGATGTCTCGCGACTGAGTTCAATATGGGAGAATAATATGTTTCGTAAAACTTTCATCGCAGCGGCTGCCGCTGCGATTGTTTCTGTCAGCTATACACCAGTATCTTACGCTGCAGAGTGTATCGCGCCTGCCAACCCAGGCGGCGGTTGGGACTTTACCTGCCGTTCGATTTCCAAAATCATGTATGACATCGGTGTTGTCGACAAACCTGTTCAAGTGACAAACATGGCAGGTGGCGGTGGCGGTCTTGCCTATTCGCACGTCGTTAACAAACGCAATACGGACGGTGACCTTATTGTTGCAGCGTCTTCTGCAACCGCCACGCGTCTGGCGCAAAATGCCTATGCGGGAATGACTTATGATCAGGTCCGGTTCCTGGGGTCCATCGGTGGAGATTATGGTATCATTGCCGTTGCTAAAGATTCACCCGTTCAAAACCTTGGCGATCTGGTAGATGCCGTGAAGTCGGATTCTTCAAAAGTTACGTTTGCAGGTGGCTCTGCCGCTGGCGGATTTGACCACTTGAAAGTCTTGATGACTTTAAAGAAAGCGGGTTACACGGACGTCACAAAAGTTAAGTACATTGGTGTTGACGGGGGCGGAGACGCCGTAACACAAATGATCGGTGGTCATGTACAGGCAATGACAGGTGATATTTCAGAAGTCGTAGGCTTTATGAAAAATGGCGATATACGTGTCATCGCGATTTTTGCTGAAGATCGCCTGCCCGGTGATTTCGCGTCCATCCCAACTGCTAAAGAGCAGGGATTTGACGTTGTCGCTCTGAATTGGCGCGGTCTATACGTACCCAAAGGTGTCTCGGATGCGGACTATAAAAAGTGGTCGATGGCGCTTGATAAAGTTGGCAAGTCACCGGAATGGGAAAAAGCAATGGCCGCAAATGGCCTGATGCCCTTTCATAAAGTTGGAGATGATTTTCAAAACTACGTTGGTGGTTTGATGACTGAAATCGCCGACCTTTCACGGGAAATTGGCGTAATCAAATGAAATCGGACCGATTATTCGGTCTGATAACACTTACTGTGGCGCTCGCGTATATTGCGAGCGCCACACAAATTCAGACCTCGTTCATCATGGACCCGATGGGACCAAAGTCCTTTCCGATCATCATTGGCAGTGTCATGGGTCTTGCAGCGCTGATACCGATCTTTAAGCCCGATCCCGACCCAGTATGGCCAAACCGTTCCAATCTGATGAAAATTACCAGCGCGCTAATTGTGCTTGTTGGATACGCTCTGGTGATAAACGATCTGGGTTTTCTGATTTCCACAACTCTTGCGGCCGGACTGGTTAGCTATCAGATCAAATCGAACGCCAAACAAGCGGCCTTGATCGGTGTATCGCTCTCCGCTGTTTTATTCGCTGTGTTTAATCTTTTCCTGGGTCTCAGCCTTGCTGGATGGCCAAAATTTCTTGGACTTTGAGGGCGGCTCGTTATGGAATTATTTGATTTATTGGGCGTTGGCTTTTCAGTTGCTTTGACGCCTCAAAATCTCGGGCTCGCGGTTGCGGGTTGTATTCTCGGCACCATGATCGGCGCGTTGCCCGGCCTTGGCCCGTCTAACGGTGTTGCAATTCTTATCCCTTTGGCTTTCTCGCTCGGACTGGACGCCACATCATCATTGGTTTTGATGACCAGTGTCTATTATGGGGCGATGTACGGGGGACGTATTTCTTCTATTCTACTCAACATTCCCGGTGATGAACCGGCCCTGATGACAACACTAGACGGATACCCCATGGCGAAGCAGGGCAAGGCGGCTGAAGCTTTGGTGCTCTCCGGTGTTGCTTCGTTCGTTGGCGCCATGATTGCGACCTTGGGACTGATCTTGTTGGCACCCCTTTTGTCGAAAATTGCTTACCTTTTTGGTCCTGCGGAATACTTCGCGCTGTTCCTTCTGGCCTTTTGTACGCTGGGTGGGATCGCTTCCAACAATCAGGCAAAGGCTGCGATTGCCGCCGCCATTGGACTTGGTCTTGCGATGATTGGTTTGGATGGGAATACCGGCATGTCCCGATTGACGTTCGGGTCCCTACATTTGCTCGAAGGCATTGATTTTTTGGTTGCTATTGTTGGGTTGTTCGCCGTTTCCGAGGTTTTCATTTTTATAGAAAGTCAGGGTAAGGAATCGGCTGTTGGGGTTAAGCTTGGTAAAATTACAATTCCCTGGAAAGACATGGTCGCGACGCGCTGGACAATGTTGCGGGGCACTGCCATCGGCTTTGTCGCTGGTGTTCTTCCGGGTGCTGGAGCTTCACTCGGCAGCTTTCTGGCCTACATGGCCGAGAAGCGTGTTGCGAAAGACCCAGAAAAATTTGGCACGGGTGATCCGCGTGGCGTTGCAGCACCGGAAGCCGGCAATAATGCGGCTGCGGGTGGCGCGTTGATCCCGATGTTGACGCTGGGTGTGCCGGGCAGTGGGACAACCGCCGTATTGCTGGCCTTGCTCATGACCCTTAACATCACGCCCGGTCCAACGTTGTTTACAGATCGTCCGGATGTGGTTTGGGGGTTGATCGCGGCGCTTTTGATTGCCAACGTTGTCCTCCTGATCCTGAACGTTCCCATGGTGCGCTTGTTTGTGAAAATCCTTACCGTGCCTCCGCAAATCCTGTTGCCTGCGGTTACCATGGTATCGTTTGTCGGCATCTATTCATTATCGGGAAGCAGCTTCGACCTGATGATGATGATTGCGTTTGGCTTGCTGGGCTACGCACTTCGTAAACTGGATGTGCCAACGGTTCCGATTATTCTGGGGATCCTGTTGGGGAATCACATGGAAGATAATCTGCGGCGTGCGATGGTTATTTCTGGTGGCGACTGGAAAATATTGTTTAGTTCCGGGCTTTCTATTGGCTTGTGGATCGCCGCCATAGGTGGTTTCATCGCTCCGATGTTTTTGCGTAAATTCCTGAGTAAACCGCAACGAATAACGGACTGATATGACAACACGGGTACTTGTTCCCTCAGGTGTTCTTGGCCTTGGCTTTGATAGCAAGGCGCTGGCGCGCGGTGTTTCAATGAAACCCGATATTATTTGTATCGATGGTGGCTCTACAGATAGCGGACCGTTTTCATTGGGAACGGGCACGTCTAAATATTCTCGCGCCGGGACAAAATCGGAATGGCGCGAATTAATGCTGGCACGTGCCGAGGCCAATGTCCCTCTGGTGATTGGAAGTTGTGGTACCTGTGGTACAGATACCACTGTCGAATGGATGCTGGAAATTACACGTGAACTGGCCGTCGAGCTTGGCCAGAACATCAAAGTAGCAACCGTCTATTCCAGCCAACCGATTGATCGTTTGCAAGCTGCCTTAACGGCAGGAGAGATTACGCCTTTGCCACCGGTTACGGATTTGTCGCTCGAGAGGCTGGACGCTTGCGTGAACGTTGTCGCGCTTGCCGGTGCGGAACAAATTTCCGCGGCGTTAGAAACGGGTGCTGACATTATTCTTGCAGGACGGACAACGGACACGGCAACCGTCGCAGCCTTGCCTTTGATGCGCGGTGAGGATGCCGGAGCCGCTTGGCATGGTGCGAAGATCGCTGAATGTGGTGCACTTTGTTCGACCAATCCGACGAGCGGCGTCATTCTTGTCGATTTTGATTCGGACGGTTTTACGGTCGAGCCCATGGCAGAAGACGCAACCTGCACGCCGCATTCGGTGTCGGCGCATATGCTCTATGAAAACTCTGATCCTTTCATTCTCTATGAGCCGGGTGGCTATCTGGATGTAACACACGCCCGCTACAGGGCGCTCGACGATCGCCGTGTCCGCGTCAGCGGCTCGAAGTGGACACGGACAAATGCCTATACAGTCAAACTTGAAGGCGCCAGGATCGGCGGCTACCAAACCACGATCATGGCAGTGCTCCGTGACGCCCACTATGTTGAAAACGCACAAGCCTGGGTCGACAAACTCCACACATTTGTGACTGGAGAAATTCATAAACGGATGGGGCTTGCTGCTGATGCCTATGATCTTGAGTTTCGTTTGATCGGTGTTGATTCCGTACTGGGCCCTATTGAAACAAAGAAGGGGGTGCCGACCGAGGTGGGCGTTCTGGGCATCATTACAGCGGAGGACCAGCAGACTGCCAGTGAAATCGGGAAATTAATCAATCCGTTTGTTTTGCATTATCCATTGACGTCGGATGAGGAATTGCCAACCTTTGCGTTCCCGTATTCGCCTGCGCAATCTGATAGGGGCGCACTTTTCGAGTTTTCGCTTAACCATGTGCTGAAATTAAATGCGCCTATGGATGCGTTTAATATCACCACTCAGGAAATGCGTCATGCCTAAGATTGGCGATCTTGTTTATAAGATCAGATCAAAAAATGCGGGACCTTTTTGGGTAACCATTGATGTTTTTTGTGGCGACGAAAGTGCCTATGGGTCCGTTTGCCGAAGCCTGTCTACGGAAATGGTTGCTGAGTTGTTTAAGCAACCGGTCGAAAATCTTAAACGCTTTGATATTGCGGACCTCAATGTCGTTAAATTCAGTATGCCGCGCCCGGTTGTTCAGGGGGAACGTTTTGATCGCGATATGCATGGGGCGCAATGGGCCGTGTTATTGGCCGAATCGGAAATTGATCTGAAACCCTGAACCGGCCAGGATCGGCTTTGCGATCAGAGCTTAACCCTGCGTCATCTAATTGTATGGTGTGCCGGGGTTAAGTGTGTAGACTTTGTCTGTTCTCTATCCCAGAAACGCTAAAGCTTCATCTGGGTCACTACCGTTACCAATCTAATAAGTTTTCAATGCCTTTTGTGTGTTGCGTCTTCGCGGGTGTGCTGTTTTGTGCGTGGGGTGGCGTTTGCAAGCAGCGTAGAGTCGAGAAAGGACATTTCGAAATAACGCGATCAGATGAGCTCTTTGAGCGGCTTGCTCTCAATATACGGGATCAGGGATATAGCGTGCATACAAATGCATTGCCCATTGGGCTTAGCCAAATGCTTTGGGACGAACACCAGACGGTGCCATTGGGACAGTTCAAAAAAGCCGGTGTTGGGCGCAATGGCGGGTTTGTGCGCGATGAGCAAGTTCGTCGTGATAAAATTTGCTGGATTGAAGGGACAAGTCCGGCAGGGGGTATTTGGAATGCCTGGATGTCGGAGATGCAATCTTACTTGAATGCGCATTTGTATTTGGGGTTGTTCTCATTTGAAAGCCATTATGCCCGCTATACTGATGGGGACTATTACCTCAAACACCAAGATGCATTTGTCGGCGAAGGAAACCGAATTCTCTCAATTGTTACCTATCTGAATAAGGCGTGGGTGTCAGCTGACGCGGGAGAGTTGGTACTGTTTACCGGTCGCGGCGATCAGGTGCCCGTAAGAATCAGTCCAAAATTTGGAACCCTCGTGGTGTTCCTGAGTGAAGAATTTCCGCATGAGGTATTGGCAACCCATGCAGATCGATTGTCGATTGCCGGTTGGTTTCGTGCCAATGGTTCTCTTGGCGATCGGATTGATCCGCCAACGTAAACGGTGGTCTTATGTCAATTTATGTCGGCCCTGTTCAATGCGAGGCAGGCATAAAAATGCCGTCTTCAGCAATGCTAAAGACGGCATTTAAAAAACTGTTAGTCAGCTACAGAAAGGTTTTCTGCAGAAGACTTGCCGTTTTGGCCAGCTTGAAGTTCGTAAGTCACTTTTTGACCTTCGTTAAGTGTGCTCAAACCAGCACGCTCAACAGCAGAAATGTGTACGAATGCATCGCTAGAACCATCTTCAGGCTCAATGAAACCAAAACCTTTTGTGGGGTTGAACCACTTTACTGTACCAGTAGCCATAATATTTATTCCTCTTTTAGGAGTAGAAGTTCCAACTGCCACGACACGCGACAATTTGGTTATTTAGCGTTCACAATGTCAGGGGATAAAATAAGCTAACCGGCAAGCGGCTGTTCAAGTAACTCAAAACAAATGTAATACGTAGGCCCTATATAGGTGGTTCTGGGAATAAGTCAACTGATAACGCTCAATACCGTCTTCCCGGGTGTTTCCTAACCGCGTTCCCAAGGTGGCACGGCATCAAATTTTTTGGTCAAAAAATCAAGGAAAACTCTGACCTTGGGGGACATGTTCTGTTTCATGATATAGACGGCATAGATGTTGGACGTGGTGTCGACACAATCAGGCATGATGTTTACCAGGCGACCTTCCGCAATGTCTTGTGCAATCAAATACGTTGGCAGCCGTGCAATGCCCAAACCCGCCAAAGCGGCATGATAGAGTGCATCAGAACTGTTCGCTTCAAAGTTACTGTTGCGGCCCGGTTGGTATTTGGTGCCACAGATTTCCGTGACCCAATCGTTCCAGCGTTCAACCGTCGACAGACGAAGGATGTTATGTTGAAGCAAATCTTTCGGCGAATTAACGGTGCCTGCGCGCTCTATGTAAGAAGGCGCGGCACAAATCACCCTTCGATTGACAGCGAGCTTGCGACCAATAAGAGAGTCGTCTTCAATTTGTTCCGCAAATTGAATAGCAACGTCAATAGGGTTAACGGCAAGGTCAATGGGCCGATCATTAAATTCAACAGAAATCGCGATTTTTGGATATTCTTCGTAAAAATCTCTCAGAATTGGCAAAATTTGCGACTTACCAAAAGCAACCGTTGTATTTACCCGCAGTTTTCCCTCGGGGACCTGGCTCAACGAATCGGCTAAATCAAGTGCCGAGGCAATGTTGCGGCGGATTTCAGTGCAGCGCGAATAAAAGATATGACCTTCTTCGGTTAGCGAAATCCCGCGGCTGGACCTGATCAACAGACGAATACCCAGTTTGTTTTCCAAATCGCTGATTTGTCGACTAACGGCTGATGGCGAATGGTTGAGATCACGCGACGCAGCGGAGAAACTGCCAGATTCCACGGATCGCGCAAAAAGTACCATCTGACTTTCCAGCTCCATGTAATGTCTGCCTTTCAATATTATTGATGTGAGAATGCCATAGGCGTTAAGGTTAATATAGTCAAAAAATGCTGCAATGCAACATTATAAAAATGAGACTTTTATGAAGTACTCAGAAGTTGGCATAACCCCTGCCAGAGAGATTGGATTGTATAATCAAAAAAAATGCCCTGACACAAGGTCAGGGCAAGTTTAAACAGGTTAACTTGACGACTGGGAGGTTCGCGCAAGCTCTTCAAGTTTATTTAGAAGCTGCTCCAAAAGAAGGGAGGAGTACTCTTGGAAGCCGCTTTCAATAGTTATTTTTATAATTCTCCTGACCTGTTTCTGATAGTGACAATTTAGGCAAAGCAGGTGTACCTGAATCGCAAAGCGGGGTCTCTAATTTGCTTCTGACGCAATGCCAATGATCTTTTTTATCTCATCCATTCTCTTCGGCTCGATATGACCGGTCGAATCAAGCGACGACTGGCAAATGCGGGCAACTTCGATGGAAGAAAGAAAAATGTCGACAGCGCCTTTAACGCGTTTGGAAATATGGGTCGACACAGACAATAGACTTGCCCCAAATGAGGGCGATGCAGTTTGTAAAAATTCACTCATGATAACCTCTGGTTAGCTGTTGGGGTAAGATGGTATGTCGATGTCGCGCGCAAACGAGAAAAAGACTGGTTTGTTAAATAGTGGGATCAAAAAACACAATATTTGTAGGGTTTTACCAGAATGTGCGAGACGTTTTTCTATCCTATGCGCCCAAGGCAAGAGCCGTAAGTGCGGCACATCCAGCAGCTATTGAAGCCCATCCTGCAACCGTCTGTGCACCTTTTCGAACGGGTAATTCAAAAGCAAACGCTTTACCTAAGAACCGGCCAAGCCCATTCATAACGCGCGCAAATTCTTGAGCCCGCATTTTTCTGGCAGCGATCTCGTAATCTTCGAGGTACAAATTATCTCCGAGATAAGGCGTCGACGAAGAGAATATATCGATTGTTTTTTTCATGTCATAAATCCCGATTTGGTTTCCTGTGTAGGGGCGAATCGTTCGCGCCCGTGTTGGCCGGAACTTAGGCGCCGGCTTTCAACATGAGTTGGGCAGACTCGCGTGCCAACCGTCTGATATCGTGCCTGGCGACTCCAATGTCAGCCAGTTGTCGGTCGGTATACATTTCAAGTTCTTCAGTAATTTGCTGATAGTGCAGATAACATTTCCAGCGAAGGTCGATTTTGTCTTTTAATGCGACGATCAGTGAAAGTGTTTCACCGAAAATGCTTTTTTTGCCAAGAGCGCTTTGCCCGTTAAGTGATAGTATTGCCATGGTTCATTGTCCTGATAGTTTTGCATTGCAACAGAATAAATGCTGCAATGCACACAATACAGAAAGATGATTTTTCAAAAAGATGATTTTCAGGAAAAGCGGGTTAGACTCATACGCAAAGCATATGAGGGACGCCAAAACAGGGAGTGGGAGGGGGCTTGTGCACAGGATTGGACAAAAACCAGGGGTTTACGGAAAGTCATGAGGCTCCTAAAACCAAAATAATCGAGAAGCATGACTCTGTTACCAAAGGCGTTGTGCTGCCAACGAAGAGGAGACAAAACGAATGTCAACCAACCAGACTGTGGCACTGCTTTTTGGCGGGCAATCCGCAGAACATGAGGTTTCGCTCAGCTCAGCGGCGAACGTCAGAGATGCACTGGTTTCAGCCGGTTATAGGGTTCTTCTGATCGGCATTGACAGGCATGGCGTGTGGCGCCACGCGCCGGAAATAAGCTCTCCAGAGCCAAACTGGCCCCAGGCCGCTCTTTTACCAGGCTGCGGTGGCGAGATCGTCCTGTTCAATCAAGACCGAACAACGATTAACGTTGATGTCGTATTTCCGGTTCTTCATGGCCCATTTGGTGAAGACGGCACAATGCAGGGGCTGTTAAAATTGGCGAACGTTCCATTTGTTGGGCCGGGAGTGCTCGCGTCAGCACTGTGTATGGATAAAACTTTTACGAAACGCATTCTTGAGGCTGTCGGAATCCCGACAGTACAATCTCTGTCAGTTGAGCAGGGGAAAATTGTAAACTATTCAGACGCGGTTGAGGCGTTGGGGCCGGTGCTCTTCGTGAAGCCCGCAAATATGGGTTCTTCTGTGGGGGTGTCGAAAGTAGATAACGAAGCGGATTATGAGACAGCTTTGGTGACTGCGTTTCGGTATGATACAAAAGTCCTTGTTGAAAGTTTTGTTGCGGCTCGAGAAATTGAGTGTGCGGTTCTTTCGGCTGGCACGCAGATGGTCTCTTTGCCTGGCGAAATCGTTCCGACAAGTGAAGATGGATTCTACAGTTATGATGCCAAATATGTAGATGCCGATGGCGCAACACTCGTCTACCCGGCGGATTTGTCAGACGAATTGACAGAGAAAATACGAACCATGTCCCTGGCGGCCTTCAGGGCCTTGAATTGTGAAGGGATGGCCCGGGTTGATTTTTTCCTGACACCTGACGGAGAGGTGTTCATTAACGAGCTCAACACGATCCCCGGTTTTACGGCAATTAGCATGTATCCAAAACTTTGGGACGTCTCGGGTGTCTCGCCAGCTCAAATGGCAGCGCACTTGATCGAACACGCCCTCTACAGATTTAATCTGGAAAGCGGATTAGAGATTGACGCAAATAACTAACGTGAACGCCAAGCCAACTCTTACACCTATACATCAGGCAGCCTAATAAAGACTGCTGTCTGACGTATAACGGCGACAAACGATATTTTGGTTCTACAATAAAAAAAGTATCTATCATAATATGCTTCTGTCATCATGCGGTTGTATGACTTTATTTGCCCCGCTATATTTGGCTCGAAGTGCCGCATTTATATCTTTTTTCTGGATTGCGTGGCAGGCTGCGAAAATTTTCGAAATCGCTCCCCATGTGAGTGCTTTTTATATCCCACCAGGACTATCGATTGTTTTTATTGCTTGGTATGGATGGCGATATATCCCTGCCGTGTTCGTTGCGGCGCTGATATCTTCAACTCCAGACTTTCTAAATTTTACATTCGGTTCGTTTTCGACGGTCCATTCCGGTGTGCATGCGTTTGCGTATGGATTTGCGGGCCTTGTTTTTTCCAAACTTTGGCAAAATGAGGGATTTCGGTTCACCTTAAAATCAGCCTCCGCGCTTTTATCAATTTCGTTTATTGCTTCGGGAATATCTGCATTTGGAGCCTACTCAATCTTTGCAGCTTTTGAGTTGGTGCCCGAAGATGCTCTTTATATGGTATTCACATCGTTTTGGGCAGGGGACTTTGCGGGTATAATGCTGACAAGTCCTATTTTGTTGATCTTATCTCGGTGGATATCTGACTCAGACGATAAGTTGATATTTAAAAAACTCCAGGGCGTCGCAAAGCCTGGCCATATATGGGCATATATGGCCTGTTTATCATTAGCGGTCATCGTCTGTTTGGTGTCTTCTTATTCGGGCGGCGTGGAAGATTATTTATATTTGGCAGCCATCCCTGTCGCGTTGGTTGGGTTACAATATGGTGTCATTAGTGGAATTATCGCCACTTCAATTTCCGTCAGCACGCTTCTTGCAGCACAAATTCTGACCGATATTTATTTCCATAGTGTTGGCGAGTTTCAAATGTTCATTGGTTTGGCAGCGTCGCTCGCCTTGGTATGCGGTGGCGCGTTTGATGACCGAATGAAGGCAATGGCAACAGCAAAAGAGGAAGTGGTGAGAAGCACAAGTCTCCAGTTAGAGGCAGCGGAGCTTCAGTCACAGCTTAACACAGCGCTTGATACGATTTCTGACGGTTTTGTCTTATACGATAGAGACGATGCATTGGTGACGTGCAATAGGCGGTTTCGGGAAATGCACCCCTTAGTTGCCGACATTCTAAAGCCCGGAATAAAATTTAGTGATTTTTTGGATATAGCGGCAAGCCGGGGCTTCTTTAACGAAATTGATGAGCCAACAGAACTCTTCATTGAAAAAAGGTTGGCGCATTTCAGGAACCCTACTGGGCCGATAGAGGCCATAATTGATGGCCGCTATCTCATTGCCGAAGAAAGAAGAACGCCGAGCGGAGGGTTGGTCAGTATCCGAAGAGATATTACCGATCAAAAACACGCAGAGGCAATCCTCGCCGAAAAAGAGAAAATTTTAGAAGCTGCATTGGATAGTATCAATGGCCGCGCTGCTATTTACGGCGCCGATGACAAGTTACTCATGTCTAATACCCGGCACCAGACAGAGCCCCGCGTTAGTAAAGAATTTTTACAAGTTGGTGTTAGCTTTCTGGACCTTTTGAAGCACCTCATAGAAACGTCTTACTACCCGCACTATGAAGGTACACCGGATGAATGGCTTGAAAATCGACTTGAACTGTTTCGTCATGGCGGACAAAGCAAACCTCTCTTGAATAAATTTGGTGTCTGGACGGAAGCCCATTTTTCTAAGATCAGTGGTGGTGGCACGTTTGTCTTTACCTTAGACGTCACGGAAAGAGTATCAGCTGCGGCGGAGAACGAGCGCCTTGCTTCTGCGATAGACAATCTTGATGTTCTGTTTTCGCTATACGACCCTGAAGACCGGCTTGTCATGGCCAACAAACAATCGTTAGCCGTGAATGCTGCAATCGGTTCGAAGTTTGAATTGGGAATGACTTTTGAAGAAATCGTTAGAGACATATGCCGAAATGGTTTGGTTGAGGCAGCGTTAGGCAAAGAGGAAGAGTGGATTAATGAGCGCCTTCGATTACACAACCGTATGAGTTCCGCGATTGAGGTCAAGAGAAGGGATGGCCGGATTTTTGTTGTTCAGGACCAAGAACTTCCTGATGGATCGCGATCATCAGTAGCGGTTGAAACTACGAAACTGAAAAATATGGAAGATCAGCTCAGGCAGGCGCAGCGAATGGAGGCGGTTGGGCAGCTCGCAGGTGGCATAGCACATGATTTCAATAACCTCCTTGGTATTATGTTAGGTAACGCCGAGCTTCTCGAGGGAAAAGCTGGTTTCAATGAAAAATCTCAAAAACACCTTCGCTCCATTGTCGGCGCAATAGATCGCGCAGCTGCTTTGTCGACCCGCTTACTAACGTTTTCGCGTCAACAACATCTGGATCCTAAGACGTCGAATGTTTGTGATCTGATTTATGGTCTGGAAGATATGTTGAAGCGCACGCTCGGTGAAACGATCGGCCTGTATATTGGATCTGATGCGAACATCTGGTCGGTTATGATCGACTCAAACCAATTTGAAAATGCACTGATAAACCTCTCAATAAATGCCCGCGACGCGATGCCTATGGGGGGCCGCATCGAAATCAAAGCAGTAAATGAGTCGCTGAAATCAGGCGACAACCGCTTGCTCTCTGGAATGCCGCCGGGAGACTACGTTTTGATTTCAATATCAGACACAGGTGAGGGAATTCCCGCGGAGCGATTGGAAAAGGTCTTTGAGCCCTTCTATACGACGAAAGAAGTAGGAAAAGGCAGTGGCCTAGGACTGAGCATGGTTCATGGGTTCATAAAACAATCTGAGTGTCATATTACGATAGAAAGCGAAGTTGGTAGAGGTACGACGGTCAAGATTTATATGCCCAGGAATGTTGATGAAATTACTTCAGCCGAGCAAAAAAGCACAGCGGAGATCGCTTTAATAGGCAATGAACATATTCTTGTTATCGAAGATGACGAGGATTTAAGGGCTATACCCGTCGCCTCCCTAAGAGATATGGGATATCAAGTAGATGAGGCCAAAAATGGTGAAGAAGCAATTGACCTATCTAAGAGCGAAAAAAGGTATGATCTTTTATTCACCGACATTGTTTTGCCGGGTGGCATGAACGGTGTCGAGATTGCCAAGCAACTCCGCATTATACAGCCCGGGATTAAGGTGGTGTATACAACGGGATATGCAGAAGACTCTTTGTCGAACATTGAATTGCAAGAACTTGATAGCGCCTTTATTAAAAAGCCGTACCGGCAGGTGGAAATGTTGAAAATGATTCGTATGGAATTGGATGCCGCAGTCTAATAGACCTTTCTGCCCCCCTATCTGATAGAATAAAAGTGCGCGATGATTCTGTGGTGTATTAAACGGAGAGCCAATCTATGCAATTACCAACCGCAACTATCTTAACTTTGGTTCTAATTATGTCTCCTGCCATCACCGAAGCAGGCGATAAATCTAAAAATAGCCATCTAATTCATGAGGTTAGGGGGGGTGTATTGGCGCATGACGTCGATAATTTATGGAGCGGGTTCAGCCGAGAAAGCGGAACGGATATTAATGTCGAAGTATCCTTTAAACCAAATGCTCAAATTTTCGGCGGCACCATACGTCCAGCTCTTGGCGCTTCAATCAATACTTCTGGCGATACATCTAAAGTCTATCTGGACGGGCGCTGGCAGTATGCCTTTTCTGGTGGTCCCTTTCTGTCTGTTGGTCTTGGTGTCGCTTATCACAATGGAGAAAAACACCTGATATCAGCGAAGCGCAAAGCTTTAGGCTCTAACGTCTTGTTCCATATCCCCTTGGAAGTCGGTTATTACCTTGATGAAAAGAACTCTGTATCAATTTACTTCGATCATGTTTCTAACGCTTACACCCAGACAGAGAACGAAGGTCTAGACACGCTGGGGGTGCGGTATGGTTATAAGTTTTGAGCGTCTCGTCATAGAGAATGGCGTTGGCTCACTATGAGTAATCTTGTCCGCATTTGAATTTACCGCGTGCCGCCAGACATCAAGAAAATAAAGAAGTGTATCTAGGGGCTCCAGCGTTCAGTTACCACTGACTTTATTTTCAGGCGCAGACCCCTCGGAGGTATGCCATGCAAACTCAATATCTTCGCGCCACGCAAATTTAACAAGATGTTGCTCGATAATCGATTGCATAACCAGCAGGCCTTCGGCTTTTTCTGATATGCAGGAGAAACTTATCATCTCTTCGTCAGCCAAGATCGTGCAGGGGCCCGGCGGGAAGTCTACTTGTCCTTCAGTCGCGTCGTAGGTGACGTCGACTTTGTGTGCAAAATGTTTGCATAACTGCTGTAGATACTTCGATCCATGTGAGGTTTTGATTTGTGAAAATGAGTGCATAAGCGACCTCTCAATAGTTAGGTTTTTAGGGAAGACGACGTCAGGCCGTCTGTGATGACAAAGGGGTGGCCTTTTGAGCAAGTCTCGACGCGACCCTCGACCTGATAGGCTTGGCGAAGGAATTCAGGTGTCATGACAGCGCTCGGGGGACCTTGAGAAATGATCTTTTGTTGCCCGAACAGGATGACATAGTCGCTATGACGCAGGGCCAGATTGATATCGTGTAGCGCCAGCAAACAAATTCCTTTGGTCTGATCGAGAAGCTGGCGCAGAACAGAGAACACGTCCAGTTGCCAGCGCAAGTCCAAGGCGCTGGTCGGCTCATCCAGCAACAAAATCTCTGGTTTGCGCACAATGACCTGGGCCAAACCAACCATCTGGCGTTGGCCCCCTGATAGCTGGTTGAGCTCCCGAAAGGCCAAGTGACGAATGCCGAGTGTGTTAAAAATGTCCTCTGCCATATCTTCAATCGTCTTCCGTGCCAAATCGGGCCTGACGGCACGGCAGGCACTGATGACCGCTTCATAAGCAACAAGGGTCGTTGCCTGGGGTAATTGCTGTGGCATATATCCAATCAAACCGGCGCGTCTTTGCTGTGCCATTGCGCCCAACTCTTCGCCATTTAAATCGAGCACGCCCGTATAGGATTTGAGCCCGGACAAGGCGCGCAGAAACGTCGACTTCCCGGAACCATTGGGGCCAAGGACGCTTACCAGAAAACCCGGCTTCAGAGCCGAAACGGACAGGTTTTTTAAGACCGGCGTTTGTCCGTATGCAAGCGACAGATCGCTGATCGAGAACGTTGTCAAAGGGCTTTCCTCTTTTGATTGATCAGCAAAGCCAAAAAGAGGGGGATGCCAATGAGCGCGGTTACAATGCCATCGGGGATGAGGATGCCGGGAACCAGGGTTTTGCTGAGAACCGATGCGCCAGCGAGAATAAGACCACCAGCGAGAGCGGATCCGGGCAAGTAAAACCGGTGGTCTTCGCCAAAGGCGAGCCGGGAAATATGAGGTCCAACCAATCCAACAAACCCAATCACCCCTGTAAACGCGACAGCTACTGCCGTTAGAATACTCACGCGAAACAGGACTGCCAATCGCAGGCGCTCCACCGAGACCCCGAAACTCTTGGCGTAGTCTTCTCCTCCACGCAAGGCGGTCATTTTCCAGACATGGCGAATAGAGAACGGCAGACACACACCAAATACCGACGCGACAATAAAGACTTTTTCCCATGTCGCACGAGCCAGGCTTCCCATGGTCCAAAAAACAATCTGTTGCAGACTATCGGAATCGGCAACAAATTGAATCAGCGATATCAGTGCCTGCAAGGCGAACACCAGAGCGATGCCAAAAAGAATCACCGTATCAACGGTTGCACCGAAGACCCGTGACAGAAACTGAATCAGCAAGACTGATAATACGGCGCCGATAAATGCAAAGATTGGTACAATATAGTTTTCAGGAAGTCCAAACGGCGCAACTTTTAGGACAATGGCCAACGATGCCCCTAGTGTTGCCGCATACATCACCCCCAAGGTTGACGGGCTTGCAAGCGGGTTGTTGAGAACGGTCTGCATTTCAGCGCCAGCCAATCCAAGGCACGCACCGATAAAAACCGCCATCAGGGCAAAAGGGAGCCGCACTTGCCACAGGATCACCTCTTCGCTTCTGGACAGTGACGCGGGATCAATTATCCCACTGATCACCAGTCCTGTTGGCATTCCGGACGGACCCGTCGCAATGTTTATCAGGGCCGTAATGATCACTGCGCAGGCAAGAAGCGTAATCCAGACAACACGACGCTTAACAAAGCTTTTGTATTGTTGAGAAAGCGGGGCTGGCGATAGGGCTGGCGTCGTCGTTTTCATCTGGCGGAGATCATTCTTTCAGGCCAGTCCAGTAAACGCCATTAAGCGGCACTGGCTGAAACTTATTAAAATAGGATGCGAGTGTTTTCTTTGGCTGCATGTCACCAAAAACATTCGGATGAAGCCACTTTGCCAAAGCCTGCACGGCGACAACATTCATGGGCGTGTTATAAAAGTGGTGCCAAATTGCAAAAGCTTTGCCCGATTGAACGGCTTTCAGTTCGGCAATGCCGGTTCTCGCAACACTTCGGTTTAGAGAGGCACGGGCGGTCGTCGCCTCCGTGCCGACACCCAACGCGATGGCTTTGGGGAAGCGCTCGTTCGTTTGGGCAGAACCAATTGCAGTTCCGATGTAAACGTCAGGCTGCTGCGTTATGAGATGCTCGATGTTGACATTGCCATGGGTGCCAGGGATCAGATCGCCAAAAGCATTGATGCCGCCCGCCCATTTAATAAACCGCCCCATCATCGCCTGACCAATAGCTTCACAGCAGGTTGGCATCAAACCAACGCGGCTTTCCATAAATACAGAAGGGCGTTCTTTAACGTCTTGCAAGCGATCCCGCACCCGATTGAGCTCTGTGGAATAGAAACCGAGAAACTCATCCGCTTCTTTTTCGCGGCCCATCAACTGGCCGAGCAGCCGCATGCTTTTGGGTGTGTTGGTCAGTGGATCAATGCGGAAATCAATAATCACAACCGGGATCCCGGCTGCTTTGAATTGCTCCAGAATCGTTTTGTTTTTATTGCTGGGGCCATGACCACTGGACAGTCCAAATACAGCAACGTCCGGCTTAACCGAGAACGCTTTCTCGACACTGAAGGAAATGGCGCCGCTGCTTCCAATTAACGGGATATCGTCGATATGGGGGAAGACGTTCCTGTATTGCGCGTATGTGGCGGGATCGTACTTCGCAAATTCACCCATCATGCCCACGATGCGTCGGGTCGGGTCTTTACGATCCAGAATGCCCAGCGTCGGTAGAAACCGTCCTTCGCCCAACACCATGTGGTTAACAGGAACCTGTACGGTGACCGTGCGACCGGCGACGTCCTTTAAGGTGATCTGCTCTTTCGCCTTGGCGTTCGCTGCGCATAAAACCAGCGATAGAGCTAAAACATATTTTGTTATTTTCATGTCATGTTAAACGCATGAAGTGGGCGCCCTTGTTATGGCACCCACTTCGAAACACGGATATCAGGTGTTTTTTTGCGTTTCTCCCTAGAAATCGTATTTGGCTGTTAAAAGAAGGGTCCGACCCGGATCGTTAAAGGCCGCGACATTTGCATTCGTGCTATAGGACCCGGTATTGGCCCGATCGGCATAAGTCCGGTCCAGCAGGTTCTTAACATCGGCGCGCAAAGACAGGCCGTCCAATTGCTCCGGGAACCATTCCGCATAGACGTTCGCAACAAAATAACCATTGAGTGAGAACCCGCGTGTTTCTTGCGTGTCGTCATTTTCCAGAACCAGTTCGTTGGTTGTCCCGACCCGAACATCATAGGTATCGAAATTATGGACTGCCTCGAAAGTCAACATGTCGCCGGTTAGAATGCCATGGTAATAGTCTGTGCCGCCGCTGGTTGGTATCGCTGAATCAATTCTCAGTTTTGACGTACTGAAACCGCCACGAACAAACCCGGGGCCATAGTCATATTTGGCCGTCAGGTTGATGCCTTCTGTTGTGACGTCATAGTTTGTCGAGCGGTCGACCGTCGTGAGATCGTGCGAATTTTTAATACGTGTTTTGAACAGGTTGCCGTCGATCGACAATCCATCTACCTCATAAACACCACCAACCTTCACGTTGAACGAACGCGATGTCTCTACGTCGTTGTAGGTGCGGTCCGCTGTTTGGATGCCGATCTCAGTCATTGGAATGCCGCCAAAAACGGTGCCGACACCTGCATAACCCATAAACGCGCTGGTTATGTCATATTCGACGTTTGCATTGCCGCTGAGGCCGGTGTTGTTGAGGTGCTCATTGTTGTTTCCAATTAAACGGTTATGGTCAACGCGTCCCCCAAACGACGTTCTAAAGCGTTCACTAAGTGAAAGACGGGCCTGACCAAACAGGCCATAGTTCGAAACTTTCTCTTTTCGATCTGTGGCGCTTACACTGGTAACACCCCCGGTTCCCTCATCGATATAGAAATCGGCGCCGGCGGTAATTTTGCCCAAGCCGGTTGTGAAGGTGTTCGAGGCTTTTCCGTTGATCGATTCGACGCGGGCAATAATCGAGCGGTTGTTGGCGTATTGATAAGTATCCAGGTGTGTTTTCGTTTGGCTGATACTGATTTTTGGATCAAGCATGTCGGTCGGTGTTTCATCGCCAAATGAAACCGTAACCGATTGGCGGCTATAATCATTATGGGAATAACCAAAATTCGTTGGCAGGCCAAAATTCGTTCGGGCCGGCCGGTAGCCGATATCATCGTAGCGCGTCGCAGACAGCTTCAGGCGATAGCCGTTGGCATTGGTAAAGCCAAGTTTGATAAGCCCACTTTCAACTTCGGGAGCCGTCCCGATAATTGTTGTGCCGTCGCCATCTTTATAATTGTTGCCCCCGGCATTGGTCCCATAGACGATGGCATCAAAGCCTTCGTGTCGAACAGCCAGAGCGGCATCTTCGGAAAATCCTTTGGTGTTGCTATTGTAACTCAGTTTTGCAAACCCGCCGAAACTGTCGCCACGGGCAACGAAATCGCGGCCATCTTTTGTTTCCAGAGTAAGGGTCCCTGCAAGGGCCTGTGGCCCCGCATCTGCAGGTGCGACACCCGTTTCAACCTTCACGGCCTTGAGCAGGCCGGGGTCAACAATGGTCGTGCCTTCATGGTGATAGGTTTTATTGGCCTGTCGGGCTCCGTCCACGTCGACGTTCAAGTTGGTATCTTCAATTCCGTTGACATATACCTTTTGTGCAATGGACAGGGGAGCGCCTACGGTAACCCCTGGCTCCTGACGGAAGACGTCTTTGATATCAACCGGGTCAATACGATCCAGATCCTCGCTATTAACTTGAACGCCACCGGTAATGACGTCGGCCTTGGCATCAATGGTGATCGGTTCAAGGACAATTGCCCCTTCATCATCTTTGTCCTTTTTTTCCTGTGCAACCGCACTCAAAGGAACAAGCGCGGCGCAAACACCGGCTACAAAAACGGAGTGTCTTAAGATATTGGAAAACTGAGACGCCGAAATTACGCGACGCGCATGGCCCGACCTTGAAAGCATAATAATTACCTCGAAACTTTACTTATTGAGAATAATTATTAATATCAGTTAGTGTAAAGCTGAAATCCAGATCGGATGTGTTTGCATAATCACCATATGTGTTTGCGAAAGGTTCGGGCCTCTGTCCTGGATTGAAGATACTCGGAATTGATTCACGTTTTGCTTTTATGGGGCATGAAAAAAAGATGACTGCATTATCTCAAAACCCGCGTCTATCTCATGGGCGGAGCCACAAGCAATTTGTCTATGATGACCGGATCAAGGAAAGCACCTTACGAAAATTAGTGGGGCGATCGGTGCCTGTGGCTAAGGGCGGCAGGCGATCGCAGCGGCAAAACCGGACAATTATGAAAGGCTTGGTCAGCGAGGCCAGCTGTGATGCGCGTATTTTTTTACATGCCTCCGATACCATCGAATTGTGTGATTATTCGACGGATGCCATACTTGATCCGTCCCTGAAAATTTGTCTGGTATATAACGGTTGCATTGAAGGAACCATCGGCACCATACCCTATTCTCTGGACTCGACGGCTGGGCCAACAGGTTACTATTGGACCATTGCGAACCAGACCCTATGGACCCGCACCATTCAGAAGAACATGCGGGTGTCGAAAGTGATTATTACCGTGCCGCATAGCTGGTTGCGCCCCCAACTGGCTGCGGAAATTGAAGATGTCAGCGTCGTCCAATCCTATATTCAAGACCCAACAGTGATAACCAACTGGACCCCGTCAAAGCGTGCGCTGGCATTGGGACGGTCCCTGATCGGTAGTATCAAAGAAGCCGACATGGTCAGCAAAATTCGCATGGAGAGCAATGCGCTGGAGATTTTGGGCGAAGTCATAGAGGCGATTAAGACCCCGGAAAAGGCGGCATTGCGCCATCACAGGCATATCGAAACCCAATCGAAGGGCAACCAGATTAGAGATGTCATCGAACAGACAATTGATGAACCGTTGAGCCTGGCAAAACTGGCCAAGGACTTGGGCATGGGGGTCAACAGTCTCCAGCGGGCCTTTAAGGCAGCACACGGGATGACGGTGATGGAATACATTCGCGAGCGCAAGCTCGTCAGTGCCAAGGATGCCATGGAACGTGAAGGGCTCACGATCGCCCAAGCCGCCCACCGCGCCGGCTATTCCAGCCCCGCCAATTTTTCAACCGCCTTCAAACGGGTTTTCGGCATTGCACCGTCTGAATTGAGGAGTTGAAAGAAAACCTTTGAGGCTCGGCTTTTTCATAACCGTGTATCTCTGGGCAACACGCAACATGGTGATACGAAAAATGGTGCCCCGGAGCGGAGCGACTTCGAACCAAAAACCGGGCATCGTTCGACTTTAGGAGAAATGGTGCCGTCGGGTGGAATTGAACCACCGGCCCCGTCATTACCAATGACGTGCTCTACCCCTGAGCTACGACGGCTTTGTCTCGATTGAGCGGGCGCAACATGCCATAGGGCACAACCCGAGGCAAGCCCGCAATCATGCAGTCGGGTGCAATTTCTTGACCTTTGGCGAAAGCGCGATAAACAAGGGGTCTCTTTGACCTTTTCTGTATGGAGTTTTGTGGGCAATGGCTTCAGACAAACCATCCGATGATCCGGCCTCTGTTACGGTAAGGCCGACTAAAATCGCCTTGCAGCAAGAGCGGGACGCACGCCTGACAAAGGCGCTGCGGGATAATCTGGCGCGTCGGAAAACGCAGATTCGCGCCCGTGCGGAAGCCCCAACGGCGACGGACCCGAAAACCTCAACCGATTAAGCCGCTGTTAAACATTATTTTGCCATAATAAATCGTCATTTTGTCATCCAGGGCTTGAGGCGGCGTTGTCCCTCGGTTACAAGCCCAGACGTTTTTCGCATATGTCGTGTGAATCGGGCTTTTCGGGTTTCCCCGAGTTTCATGCCGATGATCGCGAGGTCTACCCATCATCTTACTTAATCAGCAGGGCACACATGGATCAAATTCGAATTCGAGGCGGCAATCCCCTTAAAGGCACAATTCAAATTGGTGGTGCCAAAAATGCGGCGCTGCCGCTGATGGCGGCCTGTTTGCTGAGCGAAGAACCTTTGATTCTGTCCAACCTTCCACATTTGGCAGATATCGCGACGATGACGAATTTATTGGCGGAACTGGGTGTGAACGTCTCCATGAACGGCTCAGCACCTGGCGGGCATGCGGGACGTGTTTTCAAGCTGGACGCGGCACAAACCACCGATACCATCGCGCCTTATGATCTGGTGCGAAAAATGCGGGCGTCTGTGTTGGTGCTGGGACCGCTGTTGGCGCGCCAAGGGCGTGCCCGTGTCTCGCTACCGGGGGGCTGTGCCATCGGGACACGGCCTGTTGATTTGCATTTAAAGGCGCTAGAGCAACTGGGCGCAGAAATTGAATTGGCCGAAGGATATATTGATGCGCGCGCCAAGAACGGGCTGAAGGGGGCCCATATTGTATTCCCGATGGTGACGGTCGGTGGAACCGAAAATATTCTAATGGCGGCAACGCTGGCAGAAGGGGAAACAGTAATCGGCAATGCGGCGCGCGAGCCTGAGGTTGCGGATTTGGCCAAATGCCTGTGCGCCATGGGGGCAAAGATCGAAGGCATAGGGACGGACACCTTAAAGATACAGGGTGTTGCCAAACTGCACGGGGCAAATCATGACGTTTTGCCTGACCGTATTGAGACCGGCACCTATGCCGTAGCGGCCGCTATTACCGGTGGCGACGTGGTTTTGCAAGGTGCCCGCATGGATTTGATCGAAGCTGTGATTGATGTTTTGGCCCGTGTCGGCGTAGAGGTAACGGAGACCCCGGATGGACTGCGTGTCAGCCGGACCAACGGAGGGCTGACCGGTGTCGATCTGATGACTGAGCCCTATCCCGGGTTCCCGACGGACATGCAGGCGCAGTTTATGGCATTGATGACGGTTGCCAGCGGCGCATCGATGATAACCGAGACAATTTTCGAAAACCGCTTCATGCATGTGCCGGAATTGCATCGAATGGGTGCCGATATCAATGTTCAGGGACGCTCCGCCATTGTCCGTGGCAATCAGAAGCTATCTGGCGCGCAGGTTATGGCAACGGATCTTAGGGCATCTGTCTCAATGGTTTTGGCAGGGCTTGCCGCCGAAGGCGAGACGGTGGTTAACCGGGTTTACCATCTGGACCGGGGATATGAGCGGTTGGAAGAAAAGCTGAGCGCTTGCGGTGCGGATATTGAGCGGGTGCGCGGTTAACAAAGCTTTGCGACGAAGGTGAGCGGTTTTGCCAACGTATTTTTATAATCTTCTGTATCGCATTAATAAAACTAATCATAAGATCAATTAAGATCGTTTGTCACGATTAAGAATAAGACATAGTTCTAGGACAAGAAACAGGCACTTCCGCCATCGCGGTATCGCCCAACTTGGATGAAGGAACTATCGTTATGACAAGTATTAATAATGTATCTCTAGCACAAACCTTAACCGGACATGGGATCAATAAGGGTTCGGGTAACCCGTTTGCGTTCGTTGTCAGTATTCCTCGCCGTGTTCTCGGCACCTTATATGCGTGGCAGAACTGGGCGAACGACAATCCGCAAAGCCTGTCACAATCGGATATGCCATTTCGTGATATCGGCCCCAGCAACGGGAGCAAGGCGACCGATTATGGAAAACCGATCTGGCGCCGCTAATGTGGGGGGATCAAAACGTCGCTGGTTGGTGGGCAGGTCAATGGCCGTCGATGCATAAAAAAAGGGCCCGATTTTGTCGGGCCCTTTTTGCATGAAAAATTGGATCTTGGTTATTTCGGCGCAACAACCATCGTCATCAGACGACCCTCTGTCTTTGGGAATTGCTCGATTTTTGCGACCTCCTCAACATCATCGCGTACCCGATGAAGGACTTTTAATCCCAGATCCTGGTGCGCCATTTCACGGCCACGGAAGCGAATGGTCATCTTAACCTTGTCGCCATTTTCCAGGAACTTGAAGACGGAACGCATCTTGACTTGATAATCGTGCTCATCAATGCCCGGGCGCATCTTGATCTCTTTGACCTCGATCACCTTTTGTTTTTTGCGGGCTTCGTTGGCTTTTTTCTGGGCCTCATATTTATATTTACCGTAATCAAGGATCTTGCATACAGGCGGCTTCACATTGGGAGAAATCTCGACCAAATCGAGCCCCACTTCGACAGCCATTTCCATAGCTTCCGGCGTAGAAACAACGCCAACTTGTTCACCATCGGCATCAATAAGGCGAACTTCGCTCACCTCAATCATTTCGTTCACTCGCGGGCCCTCTCGGGACGGCGACTGCTGCATAGGACGTCGGGCTATTTAAATATCTCCTGTTTCGGTTACGGATAAAATGGGTATGAACGTCTAGTTCTTAACCAGCCAACGTGTCACGGTCAAACGGGTCAATTGCTTCTTCTTTAAGTGTAGCGACTGCTTGTTCAAGTGCAAGGATTTCCTGATCTTTTCCACCCAACCGCCGCATTGCGACCGTTTGTTCTTCAGCTTCGCGTTTTCCAACGACCAAAATCACAGGTACCTTTGCGTGGCTATGTTCGCGGATTTTATAGTTAATCTTCTCGTTGCGGACATCGAGCTCTGCCGTCACGCCCGCGGCGCGCATGGCATCAACAACGGAATTGGCGTAGTCATCCGCGTCGCTTGTGATCGTCGCAACGACAACTTGTACCGGTGCCAACCAGAAAGGAAAACGGCCGGCATAGTTTTCAATCAGAATGCCGATAAACCGTTCGAAAGATCCCAAAATAGCCCGGTGCAGCATAACCGGGCGATGTTTCTCGCCATCTTCTGCAATGTAGTGGGCATCAAGCCGTTCGGGCAGAACGTAGTCAACCTGTAAAGTGCCGCACTGCCAATCGCGACCAATGGCATCGCGTAAAACGAACTCAAGTTTCGGGCCGTAAAAAGCGCCTTCACCAGGGTTCAGAATCATTTCGACGCCGCAGGCCTCGGTCGCGTCGCGCAGCGCCGCTTCCGCACGGTCCCAAACTTCATCACTGCCTGCACGGACTTCCGGGCGGTCCGAGAACTTGACGACAAACTCTTCAAAGCCAAAGTCTTTATAGATTTTGGATAGCAGTTCGATGAAGGTTTTGGTTTCAGACTGAATCTGGTCATCCCGACAGAAAATATGGGCGTCATCCTGTGTGAAAGCGCGAACCCGCATGATACCATGGAGTGCGCCAGACGGTTCATTGCGATGACAAGAGCCAAACTCTGCCATCCGCAAAGGCAGGTCGCGATAACTGGTTTGCCCCTGTTTGAAAATTTGAACATGGCACGGGCAGTTCATGGGTTTGACGGCAAGAACCCGGTTCTCGGCCTCAGATATGAACATACCATCGCCGAATTTGTCCCAATGGCCGGAGGCTTCCCATAGCGAGCGGTCCACCATCTGAGGCGTATTTACCTCTTCATAGCCACCATCTTCCTGACGCTTGCGCATATAATCTTGAACAGTGCGATAAAGGCGCCAGCCTTTGGGGTGCCAGAAAACCGAGCCGGCTGCTTCTTCTTGCTGATGAAACAGGTCCATTTCTCGGCCCAAACGACGATGGTCGCGCTTTTCGGCCTCTTCCAGCATGTGCAAATAGGCTTTAAGCTCTTTGTCGTTGCGCCATGCGGTGCCATAGACACGCTGCAACATTTCGTTGTCTGAAACGCCGCGCCAATAGGCACCGGCCAGCTTCATCAGTTTGAATGATTTGCCAATGCGCCCGGTTGACGGCAAATGCGGACCACGGCACAAATCAAACCATTTACCCTGTCGATAAACGCCGATGTCTTCATCTTTCGGCAAACCCTCGATGAGCTCAGCCTTGTAGATTTCGCCCATGTCAGTGAACGTTTTTATGGCGTCGTCATAGCTCCAGACTTCGCGGACAAACGGATCGTCACGATCGATGATTTCAGCCATTTTCTTTTCCATGGCAACCAGATCATCGGGCGTAAAGGGCGTGTCGCGGGCGAAATCGTAGTAAAAACCGTTTTCAATGGAGGGGCCGATGGTAACCTGAGTGCCCGGAAACAACTCCTGCACAGCTTCAGCCAGAACGTGCGCTGTATCATGGCGGATCAGCTCAAGCGCATCATCATCCTTCAAGGTGACGATAGAGACATCGCAATCGGCATCCATTGTTGTCGACAGGTCGCACAACTCGCCATTAATACGAAGGGCCAGTGCCGCCTTCGCCAAGCCAGGGCCGATGTCCGTCGCTAATTCGAGGCCGGTCACGGGGCCTTCGAAATGGCGTTCGCTACCGTCGGGGAGTCTTAACGCAACCATTTGAAATCTCTATCCTATATTCTCCAAGAAGCCTGGAATTTAGGGATATCCAGCCCTCTGTCAAGGTTAGACGTTGTGATGGGAATTCACGAAGTGCCAAGCGAAACAGAGGGCAGACTGGTAACAACCTCATGAAGCGTTAAATCCGACAAGGCGTCTCGGCGAATTATGGTCGTGTCCAACCCACGCGGAGCACAAAGTGCGGGGTCAGATTCTTTGGAAAACAGCACGAGGCTGGGACAGCCTGCTGCTGCGGCGATGTGCATTGGCCCCGTATCATTGCCAACAGCGACTGCTGCATTTTTTGCAATTGCAGCGATATCACAAAGACTGGTTTTGCCGGTCAGATCACAGGTGTTTGCTGCTGCGGCTTTGATTTCTTTTGCCAGATCAGCTTCTGACGGGCTGCCTAGAACAACAGGTGTAATGCCCTTGGATATAAAATGGGTCGCAAGCTCCGCATAGTTGGCTGCAGGCCACCGTTTGCCGGGGCGGTGTGCCGCACCGCCGGGAACCAGCAAAGCATAGGGTTCCACGATATCAAAAGCACCCGTCGGGTCGGCAATGAAACTCAGGTCAGAGATCGGTACCTGCTCAATTCCAGCCATCTGGAGTTGCTCACGCTGGCGTTCCTGTGTGTGCATGAAATCGCGCCGTGGATTGGCGTGGGGATGCGAGCATCCTCGGGCAATACCCGACCATTCGGGCCGGCTGGCGGCAGGGAACAGGCGAAAATAAGCAGAACTGCGATCTGACGTCTGGAGGTCGTAAACCCGATCGAAACGAGCAATCTGAAGGCGTTTGCGAAACGCCAGCCATTCGCCAATTTGGTAAAAACGCGGGCGTTTGTCGATCCAGATTTGGTCGATGGTTTTCGATGCCCAAGCCAAATCTTCGAAGGGGGCTGTCGTCAGCAGGGTAATTTCGCTGTCGGGGTGATGGTCCCGGATCGCGCGCATGGGCCCCAACGCTTGTACAAAATCGCCTAGAGCACCCAGTTTTATGACCAGGATCCGGGAATCGCTCATCTCTTGTCTAGGAGGCTTTGGCGGGTGTTAGAACTTCGTTATAGACCTCCAGGGTCTTCACGCACATGGTCTCCTTGGAGAAATTGTCCCGGATATTGGCGACGCCTTTTTCCGACAGTGCTGCGCGTTCTTCGGTGGTTAAGTTCAGAGCTTTTTCGATCGTCTTCGCCAGAGCATCTGAATCACCGGGAGGCACCAGCCAGCCTGTTTCATTTTCAATAACCGTTTCCTGTGCCCCACCGTGCGCTGTTGCAATTACCGGACGCCCCAGACTTTGCGCTTCAATAACGACCCGACCAAATGCTTCAGGATCGGTCGACGCTGAGACAACAATGTCGGTTAACATATAAGCCGCCGGCATATCGTCGCAGTGATCGACAATCCTGACGATCTCACCGAGGTCATTGCTTTCGACCAAGTTTTCAAGCTCCTTGCGATAATCATCGCGCCCTTGGGCATCACCAACCAAAAGGCACCGAATATCGCGCCGGCCCAGTTTCTTGATGGCGTCAATAAAGACGGTTTGTCCTTTCCAGCGTGTCAGACGTCCGGGCAACATTATTACCGGATAGCCATCCTCCAGTCGCCAGCTATTGGCAAGGGCAACGACGCGCTCGGCCGAGATGGCTTTTTGGTCAAACCGTTGCAAATCGACGCCCCGATGAATAACTCTGATCTTGTTTACCGGCACCCCATAGATCCGCCGCATATGTCCGGCAATAAAGCGGGAGTTCGCGATAATCAGCTGCCCAGATGTCATGATTGCATTGTAGCGACGCTTCAAAAAATTACCGACTGAGTAGGTGCCATGGAAAGTAATGACCAACGGTTTGCCGGTTCTTTTTGCGGCGAAATAACAGCTCCAGGCAGGTGCACGCGAACGTACATGGACAACGTCTGCTTTGCATTCTTTGATGACTTTAATCAGCCGCTCAATGTTTTTGTATATGACAAAGGGGTTTTTGGACTGGACAGGCAGTTCAATATGTTCGGCACCGACGCGCTTTAATTCATAGACCATATTTCCACCGCCGGAAACGACAACAGCTCGCCCGCCTGCCTCGACGATGGCTTCAGCAACTTCAACGGTGCTGCGCTCGACACCACCCGTATCCAGGGCGGGGAGGACTTGCAGAATAGTGGCTGTACGCTCTGGCTCTTTTTCGGCGCTATCGATTGGTGTATCAGTCATTTGGAATGTTTGCCATGAACTCTAAAAAGGTACCTGTAATGGATACAAATCAAACTGCTCAACCCGCATTCTTAAGCCGTGATGATGGATCAACTATCGCCTACCACCAAAGCTCTGGCAAGACTCCCGGTGTTGTCTTTTTAACCGGATTTAAGTCGGATATGACAGGAAGTAAGGCTATGGCCCTCGAAACCTTTTGTCAGCAAAGGGGACAGGCATTTTTAAAATTCGACTACACCGGACATGGCCAGTCATCCGGGGCATTTCTGGATGGATCTATTGGTCAATGGGCTGATGACGCAATCTATGCAATCGATCGGTTAACGCAGGGTCCACAGATTCTTGTTGGCTCGTCGATGGGGGGCTGGATCATGCTGTTGGCGGCTTTGCAGAGGCCTGAGCGGGTAGCCGGTTTAATTGGAATTGCGGCGGCACCAGATTTTACCGAAGATTTGATGTGGAACACCTTTACGCCCGAGCAACAACGTGACCTCATGGCTCAAGGGTATGTTGATCTGCCAAATTGTTACGACGATCAGGAACCCTATCGGATCACACAAAAGCTTATCGAAGACGGCAGGTCCCAATGTTTATTGAGTAGTGAACTCGATCTAAAAATGCCGATTCGTTTGATCCAAGGTATGAAAGACGTGGATGTCCCCTGGTCGACGGCAGGAAGAATTATGGAAAAAGTCTCGTCTGACGATGTTGAAGTAACCTATGTGAAATCTGGCGACCACCGGTTATCGGAAGCACATGATCTTGCCCGATTGGAAAGAACCTTAGCCGGGCTGCTTGATCAGGTTTCCGATGCCTGATGAATGGCTGTTAACCCTTCGCGATAGGTCGGATACGCAAGTTTAACGCCAAGCTCCGTCAAGATGCGGGTATTATCGACCCGGCGATTGTCCTGCCAGAACGACAGCGCCATTGGGCTCATGGATTGACTTGCGATGTCATAGGGGATCATGTCCGGCGTTGGTGCGCCCAATAAATCGCAGGCGAAGGCCGTCACATCTGCGGGCGATGCGGCTTCATTGTCACAGACATTGTAAATCCGACCCGGATTGGGGGTCTCGATGGATCTAAGCAACGTGTTGGCAATGTCATCGACGTGAATACGGGAGAACTGGTGGCCGGGTTTATCAATCCGTCGCGCTTTACCAGTCTGAACCTGGTTCAACGCACTGCGCCCGGGGCCATAGATGCCTGGTAACCGAAAAATATGGACGGGCACATCTGACGTTTTCATGAGATCAAGCCACGCCAACTCCGCTTTTAGTCGATATTCGCTGCGTCGGGATGAAGGCCTCGTGACGGCCGTTTCATCAACTTTCTTGCCATCTGTATTGCCGTAGACGCCGGTTGTGGACAAATACCCAAGCCATTTTAAGGAACGCAAAGCCGCGATATCTTTGCGGTGCCAGTTTAAAACCGGGTCGCCATTTGCATCGGGCGCTGCTGAAATCAGCATGTGGGTTGTGTTGTTGAGCGCTTTTGGGCCATCTCTCATAGGGGCAGTGCCGGAAAAGGCGTAGGATCTGTAACCCGGGTCTTGATCCGGTTCCTGTCGCGACGTGCCCGAGATTGACCACTGTTCAGAGGATAGATGCGCGCTCAACGCCTTTGCACAATATCCCATGCCAAAACAAAAGAGGTTGTTTATTTTTGTCACGATCTTACGCCCATTAATGCTTGTCACACCCCCTTATACCCCGGCAAATTAGATCGGCAATGCTTAGATCACATACCCCGTTTGCAGCGACATTTCTGATATGGCTTTCGGTCATCTGTGCGCCGGTTATGGCCGCCGAAGTTGATAATGCGGCGACGTATGCAGAGTGTATGGTGCAAGCAAAAGAAAATCCCGAAGCTGGTTATGTGCGCGCTGTTAGGTGGCGTGATCTGGGCGGAGCTGAAGCAGCCGAACATTGTGCGGCGACCGCTATTATGGGCATGGGCCAGTACAAAGAGGCTGCGGAGCGACTGGAAAAACTGTCTCGGAACAGCCGCTTGAACGCCGTGTTGCAAGCGCAGCTTCTCGGGCAAGCAACACAAGGGTGGCTGCTGGCGAACGAGCCGGCAAGAGCGGAGGCCGTTGCGTCGTCAGCTTTGGCGCTGCAACCCGATAACCCTGATTTCCGGATTGACCGGGCGCAGGCAATGGCTGCGCGAGGCGACTACCAAAGTGCGATTAACGATTTGGACAAAGCGTTATCACTCGATTCAAGCCGAGAAGATGCCTACGTTTTTCGTGCTTCAGCCAAGCGATTTCTGGAGGACTTTGCAGGGGCGACGGCCGATGTCGGCGAAGCCCTGAAACTTGATCCTTGGCATGTTGATGGCTTGCTGGAACGCGGCATTCTGAGCCGCTTGAAAAATAATAATGAGGCCGCTCGACAAGACTGGCTGCGGGTTTTAAGTATTGCACCCAAATCGATGGCGGCCCAGGCGGCACAAAAGAACCTCGAGCTTATGGACGTTAAAACCAAATAGGGCACATTTCGCGGGCCCGGGAAACAGGACGATAAAATGACCGATCAAGAGCGATCTCTCGACCCGGACAATTGGGACGATTTTCGTGCCCGTGCGCATAAGATGCTTGATGCTGCGCTCGATCATGCACAAGGTGCCCGCGACGGTCGGGTTTGGACGGCAGTTCCTCCTGCTGTCAAAACGGCGTTGAATGAGCCGGTTCCCGTTGAGCCTCAGGGCACCGATCACGTGTGTAAGGATTTGCTGTCAAACGTGCTTCCTTACGCAACGGGCAATACGCATCCAAGGTTTTTGGGTTGGGTACATGGTGCCGGTACGCCAGGTGGTATCATTTCTGAAGCTATGGCCGCTGCTATGAATTCGAACCTGGGTGGCCGTGATCACGGCGCAAATGACGTCGAACATCAGGTCATCGACTGGATGAAACAGCTCTTCGGCTTTCCCGATACGTCGAGCGGGCTGGTTGTCAGCGGCACGTCAATCGCCACGGTTATCGCCCTGACGGCCGCGCGCTATGCGAAAGCAGGATATGATATCCGCAATGAGGGAATCCGGCCGGACCAGGGGCAGATGGTCGGCTATACATCAACTGAAGCACATAGTTGCATTGCCCGGGCCTTTGATATGTTGGGCCTCGGGTTCAACGCGTTGCGTTCAGTTCCCGTAGATGAGCATTTTCAAATGGATTTGGCGGCGCTTGAGCAGGCCATCCGCGATGACCTGGATGCGGGATTAAAACCGTTCTGTGTGATTGGATCACCGGCGACCGTCAACACCGGCGCGATCGACGATCTCGATGGCATCGCAGCCCTCTGTCAAAAATATGACCTGTGGTTTCACGTGGACGGGGCTTTTGGTGCGGTTGCTGCGCTCAGTGATACCCTTAAACCGAAGTTTAAGGGGATCGAACTGGCAGATTCGATTGCTTTTGATTTTCATAAATGGATGCATGTTGTCTATGACGCCGGGTTTGTCTTGATCCGAAGTGAAGAAATGCATCGGGAAGCTTTCACGCTGCGACGGGAATATTTGAAAGCGGCTCCACGGGGGCTGGCAGCAGGCAATCCTTGGTTCTGTGAATATGGACCAGAGTTGTCACGCGGGTTTCGGGCTCTAAAAGTCTGGTTTCATCTTAAAGAACACGGGATTCGAACGATAACGGAAAAGCTAGAGGACAATTGTAAACAGGCTCGTTATCTGGAAGAGCGTGTCAGCGCCCACCCGAGCCTCGCATTGTCGACGCCTGTGTCGTTGAATATCTGTTGTTTTCGCTATGTGATCGAAGGCATGGCCGATGCCGATCTGGATAAGATCAATGCGGAAATCGTTATGGATTTGCAAGAAAGCGGACTGGCTGCACCTTCGACAACCCGCTTGCACGGTCAGCTCAGCATTCGCGTAAATATTACCAATCATCGAACGACGATGGCAGATATGGATCTGTTGGCAGACGCTGTCGTTCGAATGGGACCGGAGGTAGCGGCCCGTCTCTCGCTAGCGGCTCCGGGCTGAGCGCTGGTTCATTGCCGGACTGACGCGCGAATTCACAGATTTCGGTGAACCATAGGTCTTGGCAACCGGTTTCGCGTCTTGTCCGCCGGGGACACCGTCGACACCTGCGCCTGCGGTGGCGCGTTTTGCGACTTTCTTAACGCCAGGTTTGCGATTCGGTTTTTTATTCTTTGGCATGTGCTGGCTCCGGCAGATGTTTCGGGAAGACCTACAGTACGCACTCCTGCCAACAAAGCAAATCGGCGTCCGACCATCGTTTTCCTTTCCCGGGGAATTTGCCCTTACTGAAGACCCCGGTTATCGTGAGCTCTCTGGAAAAGGCGACCTGAGGGGCTTATGGAAACATCGAATATGATCACGCAAATATTTTTACCGCTATCGTTGGCCTTCATAATGTTTTCCGTTGGTCTGGAATTGGTCGTCGATGATTTCAGACGTGTTGCTCTGCAACCAAAAGATTTTGCGATTGGGGCTCTTAGTCAGGTGATTGTGTTGCCTTTGGTGGCGTTTGGGTTGCTGCTGATCTGGCCGATTGATCCGGCCTTGGCCGTGGGGGTCATGATTATCGCGGCCTGCCCGGGAGGCGTCACGTCAAATCTGATGACGTATCTGGCGCGCGGTGATACGGCGCTTTCCGTCTCGTTAACCGCAATCATCAGTTTGCTCTGTGTCATGACATTGCCGTTTATTGTCGGTTTTTCCCTCGAGTATTTTATGGCGGCATCCGAACGGCCCGAATTACCCATCGCCAAAACCATCGGCGGCATATTTGCAATTACAACGGTACCGGTAGTTATTGGCATGGTCGTCAAATATTTGGCACCTGGTTTTGCGGAACGTTTTGAACGCCCGGCCCGGATCATCGCAAGCGTTCTGTTTGTCATCATTATTATCGGTGCAATCGCCGGCGAACGGGAAAATATTGTTGATTATTTCAAACAGGCTGGCCCACTGGCCCTCGCCTTGAATGTTGTGATGATGGTTATTGCTGCTGTTTTGGCCAAAATCGCCGGTTCCGGTATTCGCCAGCGTATCGCGATAACCCTTGAGTGTGGTTTGCAAAACGGCACGCTGGCAATATTTGTTGCGGCAACCCTGATCGGTAACAAAACGATGATGGTGCCGGGTGGTATTTATTCCATACTGATGTTTGCGACAGCAATATTGTATTTATTTTGGTCCAAGCGCCAACGGACAGATAACGGTTAAGCAGCTAGCGTTAGAGCTTAAAAATCCAAATCCCGATAGTGCTTCGGGGGCGGAGCGCCAGGGATGTGATCATCGAGCAGCGGGCGGAAGCTGGGGCGGGATTTGATCCGGGCGTACCAGTCGCGCGCTGCCGGATGTTCGTTCCAGGGGACATCGCCTAGATAGTCAATTGCCGATAAATGCGCACTGGCGGCCAAATCGGCGATGGTTAAATGATCGCCTGCCAACCAGTTGCGACGGTCCACCAGATATCCGATGTAATCGAGGTGCGTATGGATATTGGCGTGTCCGGCCCGGACGATTTTCGAATCCGGTTCACCCAATCCCAGGAACCGTTTCATCATTTTCTCGGATACCAGGTTCTCTGTCACTTCGGTGTTAAATTTACGATCAAACCAGTAAACAAGGCGTCGGGCTTCGGCCCGTTCTTTGGGTGTTTGACCGACAAGTGGTGGTTCGACCTGGATTTCGTCCAGATACTCGACAATGGCGTCGCTACCCGACAGGGCGGTGCCGTCGTGATCAACCAGCACCGGAACTTCACCGGTCGGGTTCATTCCCAGAAACTCATCACGGCGTTCCCATACGCTTTCCGTGCGCATTTCGAACTCCATGCGCTTTTCATGGAGCACAAGGCGGACTTTCCGACAGAAGGGATTTAACCACAGATGATAAAGCGTAAGCATATTAAGGCTCTTATACAAAGGGTTGCCAGCCGAAACAATTGTTCTGGCGTGTGATTTTTTTCAATAACGAGCATATCGCAAAAAAGTGAAGTAATTGTCACTGGCGGTAAAACGGGTTTCTGGCGTATGAAAATGAGGTAATCTTTAATGATTATAAAAAATAGGGTACATCAATAGCCCTGATTTGTTTTCTGTCTCAATCTGGAGGGCCTAAATGCTCATAAAAACCGCCAAAGCATCCGACGTAAAATCGTCCGAAATCACGCCGAAATCGCTTTTTGACAATCGCCGCCAGTTTTTGAAGACAGCCGCCGTTGCCGGGCTTGGTTTTGCTGCGGGGTCTATCGCTCCACCATCATTCGCCGCGACAGGTCGAGGCGCACAGCTGAACGGCATAAAACCCAGCAAATGGACGCAAGAATCTATAGGGGAAGATCTGACAGATTATGATTCCGTAACCACTTATAATAATTTTTACGAATTTGGTACGGGAAAGCAGGACCCGGCGCGCTACGCCACGGACTTCAAGCCGAAACCCTGGTCCGTTGTCGTTGACGGTGAAGTCGACAACCCGGGAACCTATTCCTACGAAGACCTGATGAAACCCCACACATTGGAAGACCGGGTTTATCGGTTCCGCTGTGTGGAAGCCTGGTCAATGGTTATCCCCTGGGTTGGGGTTTCGATGGCTGATATGATCAAGCGTTTTGGCCCCAAAAACGATGCCAAGTATGTGGCGTTTGAAACCCTGAATGACCCGGAGCGGATGCCAGGCCAAAAACGCGCAGTTCTGGAATGGCCTTACCGTGAAGGGCTGCGGATGGATGAAGCGATGCATCCGTTGACCTTGATGGCGGTGGGTATTTATGGCGAAGAATTGCCCAGCCAAAATGGCGCGCCAATTCGTCTGGTAGTGCCGTGGAAATATGGCTTCAAGAGCATCAAGTCGATTGTCCGTATCTCGTTTACCAAAGAGCAACCGCCGACGTCCTGGAACATGGCGGGCCCCCGCGAATACGGCTTCTATTCCAATGTGAACCCGGAAAAGAGCCATCCCCGCTGGAGTCAGGCCAAGGAACGCCGCATTGGTGAGTTTCTAAAACGTCCAACAACCAAGTTTAATGGCTATGAAGAGGAAGTGGCTTCCCTTTATGAAGGCATGAATTTGCACACGTTTTACTAAGCGGTACTTTCTGCAACAGTCCCGGCATGACCCAAGACAAATTGATCCGACGTGTACTTAAGCCAGCCGTTTGGCTACTGAGTCTTGCCCCGTTGGCATGGCTCGGCTGGCTTGCCTATAGCGGTGGCCTGACGGCTAATCCCATCGAATTCCTGAACCGATATTTAGGGGATTGGGCGCTGCGGTTTTTGCTGATAGCCCTTGCGGTGACACCCCTTCGGGGGATTACCGGTTGGGCCGGATTTGCCCGTTTTCGACGGTTGCTGGGGTTGTTTGCGTTCTTTTACGTCGTTCTGCATCTCTCGAGTTATGTCGGCCTTGATCAGTATTTTGATTGGGGTGAGATTTGGCGCGATATCGTCAAACGCACCTATATTACCGTCGGCATGGTTGGCTCCGTGCTGTTACTGGCACTGGCGCTGACATCGACCAAAGGCATGATCAAGCGGATCGGCGGCAAAAACTGGAACCGCCTTCACAAGACGGTTTACATAGCCGCCGCTGCCGGATGCCTGCATTTCTTTATGATGCGAAAAGGCTTTCAACTGGAGCCGATCATCTATGCCGGAATTTGTCTGGTGCTTTTGGGGTATCGATATTATCGGTATCTTAAAAAGCGACGCGGCAAGGGTAAATCGGCACAACCTCAAACGGCCTGACCGTTTGTCGAATGCCCAACTTTACCAGACACGATATCTCGCAACACCAAGACGCTCGTTTTTCTTGATTTGCAGCGCCAGCTCGTGTTCGTCCACCATACAGTGTGACAGTTTCATAGCTTGCATTTTGCGGCGTTAACGATATTTGGGATCGATCTTTTTCAGTTCCATACTAAATTTTTTAAATTCTTCAATATTCTTTGGTTTGTGGTGGCGTTGCGTTTTCGCCGGATGATCGCCAAGATACCACGGAGCTTTATGTGGTTTCGACGGGCGTACGGGACGACGTGCAAAGCCACCACCGCAGTTCGGGCACACATTTTCGAATAGGGTGTGAACACATCTTTCGCAAAATGTACATTCAAACGAACAAATCATGGCTTCTTGTGATTCTGGAGGAAGGTCTTTTGCACAATGTTCACAGCAAGGGCGTAATTCTAACATTTTATTTGATCCTGTAAGGGTTGAGCTCATTAAGCTTGGGTTTTATCCGCTGCTCGTAGGCAGTCATTTGACAGAGGAATAAATAACCGATAGGGAAAATGTCTGAAAAGACAAAGTGAATTCATTTTAGGACAAAATTGTGACCGATCATTATCCGGTTATCGTGGTGGGGTTCTCTGGCGTACTGCTGTTGGACATTGCCGGACCTGTTCAAGTTTTTGCCACTGCCAATCGGTTGCTTCCTTCACCCTATTACGAAGTAGGCATCTATGGCGTTTCACCAAATGGTTTCGAGACGGATACCGGTTTGGAAATTAGGTCTTCCGGGACATTGGCAGATGCCCCCACTGGCGGCGATTTGATTGTCCCTGGTTACGTCGAACCGATGTGCACGGCACCTGATGACAGGGTATTTACGGAAAGGCTTCGTGGTGCAATTTCTGGCAGAAACAGGGTAATTTCAATATGCTCAGGCAGCCTTCTTCTTGCGGCAACGGGACTTCTAAAGGGCCGGTCTGCGACAAGCCATTGGGATCAATTTCCAATGGCGATGAAGAAATTTCCTGAAGTTAATTGGAAACCCAACGCGATTTATGTTGAAGACGGCGATATATTTACGTCAGCAGGGGTTACAACCGGCATCGATTTGGCACTTTTATTGGTTGAAAGGGACCATGGTTCAAAATTAGCGTTGGAAGTCGCACGTAAGATGGTCGTCCAATTGCGTAGACCCGGCGGGCAAAGCCAGTATTCACCTTTACTCACCCTGCAATATGGTCTGACAGCGGCTTTAACAAGGGTCTGTGAGGCGGTTCACATGGCACCTGAAAAGGATTGGCGCGTCTCGAAATTGGCGGATATTGCGGGGATGACGGAAAGAAATGTTACGCGACGGTTTAAGTCGGAAATCGGTATAAGCCCGGCCAAGTTTGTCGAAAAAGTAAGACTGGATCTTGCCCGCACTCTGCTTGAGACAAGTGAATTGTCCGTTAAGGAAATTGCCGTCAAAACGGGCTTTATGGACGCCCAAAAATTACGGCGGGCCTTTATCGGTGCTTTTGGAATGACCACGTCACATTACCAAAGAGGGCCCAGTACCGTTCACGTCGCGTGAGAAAGCCGAGGAGACCCTTTCGACATCTCTTAGTCGGCCTGTTTTAAGGCCTTCAGGACGGCCAGCAGTTTTCGGTCCCGTTCGGCCTCCAGATCATCAATCGAGCGCGTTCCCGCTTCTTCTTGCAGACCGGCCATAATAGTCGCGCACAGCTCCTGGGTCAGTTCGGGCTCGCCCTGCATGGTTTCCCACCACATTTCCATGGCCGGGCCAAAATGATCGTAAAACGCCTGAAAACCGCCTTTGCCGCCGGTCAGGTTGAAAATCATGTGCGGCCCCATCAGGGCCAGTCGCAGGCCCGGGCCCTGTGCCATTGCCGCATTGATATCTTCAACAGAAGCCAGGTCATTGACCACAGCCCACGTCGCTTCGCGCCACAGGGCGGCTTGAAGACGGTTCGCCAAATGGCCGGGGACTTCCTTGCGGATCAGGATCGGATGTTTGCCGATGTGTTTGTAAAACGCCATAGCCCACTCAACGACCGCAGGGTCGGTTTGCCGGGCACCGACCACTTCGACCAGCGGGATCAGATGGGGGGGATTAAAAGGATGGCCGACGACGAAACGATGCGACGTGCCGATATCGGCGACCAGATCGCTCAGAATCAAACCAGACGTGCTGGTCGAAAAGATCGAGTGGGCGGGCAGGGCGTAGTCGATTTCGGCGTACAGATCTTTTTTGATGTCCAGTCGTTCTGGTGCATTCTCCTGAACAAAATCAGCAGCGCTGACGGCGGTAACCGGGTCATCGCACAAGGTAAGGGCATTGCTATTGGCACCGGGCTCAAGGCCCAAGGTTTCGAGTTGGGGCCAAGCTGTTTCAATGAATTCTTTGAGGCGGGCTTTCCAGCCTTCGCCCGGGTCCCAGGCGGCAACTTCGTATCCGCGTGACAAGAAATAGGCTGTCCAACTGGCGCCAATGGTCCCGGTGCCAAGCACTGCGATGCGGCGGACCTGGTCAAAGGGAAGGTAGGCGGTCATTTTGTGGGTCCTAGGCGACTTGTTGAGCGACCGAACGGCGAATTGTCATAATAATCTGCTCACTTTGTGTCTGCACCGTTTTATCAGCGTTCTGCGGAATGGGGATTCCGTGGTCCCGGCAATAACAGATCAGTGCATCCTTCAACTGGGTCGTATCCATATCGATATGCCCAATATTGGAGGCGGAATTTTCGATAAAAACAACGCGGATCGCACGAGAAGGTTCGCAGCCGATGATGATGTTCTGAGGATTAAATTCAGCCATATGGTGACCGGTCAGCGTCAGATAGTGGCTGGTCACAGCTTTTAGTTCATCACGACTGAAATATAGATCGCGTGATTCGTCGGGCATGGGTGTTTCTCCCCTTTGGTGCGCGTTACTCAATAGGTTAGCTATAAAGGGAGAGTATTAACGGGAGTTTAAGGGGACGCATGTGATGCGACTCACATGTTCAAAGATATCTCAACTTATGGCGATAAGGTGCTGTTTTATAAAGAAACTTTATGAAGCTATGGCCAGGCTTTCTCGATCTCGAGGGGACAGGCTCGGTAAAATGACGCCCCCCAGATTCTAAAAGAGGTTCCGATTCGTTTTTTAACAAGCCGGGCCGGCTAAGCCGATACGTGAACCAGACCCGCAAAATAGGTGGTGATGGCGTTAATGGGCATCATCCCAATTTGCGCCGAGCCCCGTATCAACGACCAAGGGGACGCTAAGAACAGCGGCACTTTCCATTGATTTTTTGACAACCGCGATGGTTTTATCGATCTCCGCTTCGGGAACTTCGAAAATTAATTCATCATGGACCTGAAGCAACATCTTGGCATTGAGATTTGCGTCTTCCAAAGCTGGCGGCATCAGCAGCATGGCACGCTTGATGATATCGGCAGCCCCGCCCTGAATGGGTGCGTTGATGGCCGCGCGTTCCGCCATGCCGCGCTGCATACCGTTCTTCTCATTGATGCCGCGAACATGACATTTGCGGCCAAACGGTGTCATCACATAGCCATAGGTCCGGGCTTCTTCTTTTGTGCGGTCCATGTAGGCGCGAATGCCCGGGTAGCGTTCAAAGTAAGCATCGATATATTGCGCGGCCTCAGAATTGGAAATATCGAGCTGACGGGCCAATCCAAAGGCCGAAATCCCATAGATGATGCCAAAGTTAATGGCCTTCGCATTGCGACGGATCAGCGGGTCCATACCCTCTATGGGGACATTGAAGACTTGCGATGCGGTAATGGCGTGAATGTCCTGTCCGGCATGGAAGGCATCTTTTAAAACATCGATTCCTGCCACATGAGCGAGCAGGCGCAATTCAATCTGTGAATAATCGGCCGACAGCAGCGTTGTGCCTTGTTCTGCGATGAAGGCTTTGCGTATCTTTCGGCCTTCTTCGCTGCGGATCGGAATGTTTTGCAGGTTGGGATCCGATGACGCCAGGCGACCGGTTGAGGCGACGGCTTGCGAATAAGATGTGTGAATGCGCCCGGTTTTGGGGCTGATTTGATTAATCAGAGCATCTGTGTAGGTGCTTTTCAGCTTTGCCAGTTGACGCCAATCCAGCACCTTGCGGGGCAGGTCATGCCCCTGATGGGCAAGTTTCTCAAGAATATCAGCGCCGGTAGCGTAAGCACCGGTTTTGCCTTTCTTGCCGCCGGGAATGGCCATTTCATCGAACAGGATTTCACCCAACTGTTTTGGGGACCCGATGTTAAAGGGGCGTCCGGCCAATTCATGAATTTCAATCTCAAGGTCAGCCAAACGCGCCGCAAAATCATCGGACAGGCGCTTGAGCTCGGTCGCATCAACTTTGATGCCTTCGGCCTCCATCTTGCGCATTACACTGACCAACGGGCGCTCCAGTGTCTCATAGATGCTAACCATATGCTCTTCAGCAAGGCGCGGCTTGAACACCTGATGCAGGCGGAGCGTGATCTCGGCATCTTCCGCCGCATAGTCTAACGCCTTATCCAGAGGAACCTTATCGAACGTGACCTGTGATTTTCCGGTTCCCGCAACGTCCTTAAACTTGATGGTTTCATGGCCTAAAAACGTGCGTGCCAACTCATCCATGCCGTGGCCGTGTAATCCGCCATCAACGCTATAGGAAAGCAGCATTGTGTCATCAATGGGAAATACCGATATGCCAATGTTTTCAAAGATATGCATGTCGTACTTGATGTTTTGTCCGACTTTTAGGACACCCGGATCTTCAAGTAAGGGCTTAAGAAGCGCGACTGCTGTGGATAACTCTATTTGTTGTATGGATTCTGAAGGACTTGCAGGCTCTTCTGCATCTAAAAGATCAAAACTGGCCTGGCCCTCTCCCGTGGTATGCGCCAGCGGGATATAACAGGCTTTCCCCGGATGGACAGAAAGTGAAATTCCGACGATTTTAGCCTTTAAGGCGTCTAGACCTGTTGTTTCCGTATCGACGGCAACGATACCTTCCTTATTGGCCTCCTCAATCCAGCTTCGCAGGGCATCAGCGGTTTGCACCATCTCATAAACCGTCTCTGCCGGTGGTGTCCCCGCAGGCTCCGCACCCGAGCCGGGTTCCATGCCGAACCGGCCTTCCATGGTGGTTACCAGTGACTTGAAACCTTGATCCCTTAAAAAGGTGACGAGGGTTTCCGGGTCGGGCTCACGGACATCAAAATCCGAAATGGGCACATCAACGGGAACATCGACCCGCAAGGTTACCAAATCGCGCGAGATCCGTGCCATATCAGCCTGCTCGATCAAACTCTGGCGGCGTTTGGGTTGTTTGATTTCTTCGGCCCGTTCGAGCACGCTATCAAGATCACCGTATTCATTAATCAGAAGGGCGGCTGTTTTAACGCCAATGCCCTGGACGCCCGGAACGTTATCCGCAGAATCGCCTGCCAATGCTTGTACATCGATGACACGATCTGGTCCGACTCCGAATTTTTCCATGACCTGCTCTGGTCCAATGACCTTGTTTTTCATGGCATCCAACATGGTTATTTTATCGTCAACCAGCTGCATCAAGTCTTTGTCGGAAGAGACGATCGTGACCTCGGCACCGTTCGCAGCGGCCTGTCGCGCATAGGTGGCGATCAAGTCATCGGCCTCAAACCCTTCCATGTCGACGGCGGGCACGTTCAAGGCGCGGGTCGCCTCGCGGACCAGGTCGAACTGTGGAATGAGTTCGTCAGGTGGTGGCGGGCGATGGGCCTTATAGTCGGCGTATATGTCTGATCGAAAGGTTTTGCGGGCCCGATCAAAGATCACAGCGATATGATCCGCATCGGTATCGGCCATCACCTTCATGAGCATTTTCGTAAAACCAAAAACCGCATTAACAGGCGTTCCATTGGGGCTAACCATGGGTGGCAGGCCGTGAAAGGCGCGGAAAATGAAACCCGATCCATCAATTAGAAAAACATGTTTTGGTTGATCGCTCATCGTGAATCCCTTGGGTTACGGTTTGTTCAGGCGGCAGTTTAACCCGCGAACCCGGTGCCGGAAACACCACATTTTCGCATTGCCTCTGATTGGCGGTAATCGGCTTATCACCACCTTTTTAACAAGCCTGCGGGGGGGCGGGAACCGAGGTGATCTTCGTTGGAATAACGGTGGAATTGCGCTCTTAAGTCCAAAGAGCATTGATCGTGCTGCGGCTAGAAAACGAAAGACCTAGTGACCAGCGGCGACTTTGGCACCTTCTTTGAGTTTATAGGTGCGCGAGCAGTAAGGGCAGACGACTTCTGTTTTCTCGCCCATCTCCAAATAAATCAACGGATGACCCAGAGCGCCACCGCCATCGCAACCAACTCGCTTGGTTTCTACCTCAATGGTTTCAATATCTGACATGGGAACCCTCTTGATTCGTCTATTTTAATGCCCCGATCATAGACACAGGCGATACCAAATTCCAGCGCCAAAAACACAATGCCATCAAGCCTGTTTATTCTTGTCTTGTCAGAGCAAAACCAGCATGGACCTTTATTGCCATCAAGCCTAAATTGTCGCGGAAACCTCTCTGAGATGGAAATTCGTATGAACGCCTTGCGCAATGCCACCGACCCATCGGCCAGTTCCCTGCCGGAATATGCCATTGAGACGGTTGGTTTAAACAAGACATATGCCGGATCAAACAAACAGCCGGAAAAACAGGCGCTTAAAGACGTGAACCTGCAAATTCCGCGGGGTTCGTTTTTTGCCCTTTTGGGTCCGAATGGAGCGGGAAAATCGACACTTATTAATATCCTCGCCGGGCTTGTTATGAAATCATCTGGTAGGGTGTCGATTTGGAATAACGATATCGATCAGAATATGCGCCGGGCGCGTCGCGCAATCGGTATCGTCCCTCAGGAACTCAACATCGATCCCTTTTTTACGCCCCGTGAAATGCTCGATTTACAGGCGGGCATGTATGGCGTTCCCAAGGCAGAACGGCGGGGCGATGAAATCCTTGAAGCTGTCGGTCTTATGGATAAAGCGGAATCTTATACCCGCACTCTTTCTGGCGGCATGCGCCGGCGTTTGCTGGTTGCCAAGGCGATGGTCCATAGTCCACCGGTCCTTGTGCTTGATGAACCGTCCGCCGGTGTCGACGTCGACCTGCGTCGTCAGCTTTGGGCGAATGTCAAAGAGATGAATGATCGCGGCGTGACCGTATTGTTAACAACGCACTATCTCGAAGAAGCAGAAGCTCTGTGCGACACGATCGCAATCATCAACCATGGTCGCCTGATCGCTTGTGAATCAACGCCAGATTTATTATCGCGACTGGATTCCAAGGAAATTACCTTCACGTTGGATGCGGATCTGCATGCGCTTCCGGAATCGTTGAGCGCCTATCCTGTGGAAGTGATTGAGGGCCGCCGGTTAAAATTCCGCTACGCACCCAGCCAGATGGCATCCGGTGAAATTCTGGCAGCAATAGGTCGTGCTGGTTTGACGATCGCGGAAATTTCCACCAAAGAGACAGAGCTTGAAGACATTTTCGTTAAGCTGACCAGTGAACCTGAACAGGGCATTGACGCTTAAATGAGGTTTCGGTGGGTCCGCTCAGGGATTATGCTTTTGTCGTTCTGGCTGTTGGTGAGCGGGTGCTCGCCAGCCTTTCATCGAGGAGGTGATCCCATCACAGAGCCCAATTTAACGCCTTCGAACCTGGTTGCCCGCGACGGCACGTTATTGCCTTACCGCAACTGGATGCCTGGCGAGAAAAAGCCTGTTGCGGTCCTTCTGGCGATCCACGGATTCAACGACTATTCAAATTATTTCAAGGCGCCGGGTGAATATTTGGCGGCTCATTATGGCATTGCTTCTTATGCCATTGATCAACGCGGTTTTGGCGAAGCGCCGCCCGAAGCCGGTGCCTGGGCAGGAGCCGAAACTTACGCAAACGACGTCAAAAGTGCGGTTGCTGCGTTGAAAGCCGAGCACCCCGATCTTCCCGTATATGTGATCGGCACGTCAATGGGCGGCGGTGTCGTTATGATTGCAATGACGGGTGAAGATAGACCCGATGTGGATGGCATTATTCTTTCCGCGCCAGCCGTCTGGGGCCGTGTGACAATGCCATGGTACCAGCGGCTTGCCCTTTGGCTGAGCGCTCATACGGTGCCTGATTACAAGGTGTCTGGGCAAGGATTAAAGATAAAACCCAGCGACAATATAGAAATGCTGATTGAACTGGGTAAAGACCCGCTGGTGATTAAGAAAACACGTATCGGGACCATTTATGGTCTCGTGAACCTGATGGATCTGGCTCTTGAACGGTCGGCAAAGCTGGAGAGTAAAGCCCTTATTCTTTATGGCGAAAATGACGAAATTATTCCAAAGGCACCAACGGCGATGATGCTTAACCGGTTACCAAAATCGGCAAAATCCAAACAACGCATCGCATTATACAAAAAGGGTTATCATATGCTTTTGCGCGATTTACAGCGCGAAACGGTATGGAATGATATTGGCAGTTGGATTACAGATAGTGAAATGTCACTGCCGTCCGGTGCTGACACGGAAGACCTTTCTTCACTTATGAGCAGGAGTGCGCAATGACAGAACTTAAACTTACCCCATATTGGTGGGAAGCAGCCCCCCGGCCTGATGCGCAGCCGGTTGAGCTCCCCGAGGCAGCGGATGTTTGCATTGTTGGTGCCGGGTTTGCCGGCTTGTCAGCTGCACTGCGCTTAGCCCGGGCCGGTCGTTCTGTGTGTGTCTTTGATGCCCAACGCGCCGGTGAAGGCGCCTCAAGCCGTAACGGTGGAATTGCTAGCGGCAACATCAAATTTTCTTTTAGCGATATGGTGGCCAAGTTTGGCATGGAACGGGCCAAAGATTTCTATGCGGAAGGGGTTGCGGCGCGCGATCATTTGGCGGCCATGATCGATGCCGAAAAGATTTCCTGTGGTTTTAAGATGGTCGGTCGATACACCGGAGCGAATTCTCAGGGGGATTACGATAACCTGGGTCGGGAAGCAGATGCCTTGAATAAACACCTGGATCTGGGCGTCGAAATGGTTTCCAAAGATCGCCAGCATGAAGAACTGGGGACGGATCATTATGTTGGCGGTCAGGTGCGCGCCGATATTGGCGGTGTTCATCCAGGCCTATTACATCAAGGTATTTTGGAGCGTTGCCTGGAGGCCGGTGTGCAAGTGATTTGTGAGAACTGGGTGACGGATATCGAAAAGAAAGAAACGGGGTTCGTCGTAACAACGCAAAAAGGCGCGGTGAAAGCGCGTGATGTTGTCGTTGCAACCAATGGATATACCGATGGTTTAATCAAATGGCTGCAGCGACGCATTATCCCTATTCCCAGCCAGGTTATAGCGACCGAGACTCTCACCCCGGGTCTCATGGATCAACTGATGCCAAAACGCCGAATGCTGGGAAATACACGCAATCTTTACAATTATTATCGGCCGTCTCCTGATGAGAGCTGCATTATCTTTGGCGGGCGACGGGGTGCTGACACGGATGACCCGGTCCGTAAAACGGAAGGATTACGCGCGCAGCTTGTTGAAGTCTTCCCGGCGCTGGAAAACACTAAAATTACACATAGCTGGTGGGGCTATACGGGTTATACGTTTGATTTCTTGCCAAAAGTGATGGTCAATGACGGCATTCACTATGCCTTGGGCTTTTGTGGTTCCGGTGTCGTTTGGGCAAATTGGTTGGGCCTGAAAGCGGCGTTGGCCATTCTTGGGGAAAAAGATGCGGAAACGGTCTTCTCCAAATACCCGTTTGAAACCAGACCTTTGTACACAGGTTATCCCTGGTTCTTGCCGTTTGTCATTGGTTGGTACGGGGTCAAGGATAAAATCGGGTACGGTCGTCTCGGCTAGGTGCGTGGTTAAATTACATTCAGCTCTTCGTTGAGTTGAAACATCGAGAAGATTTCCGCAACAGTGCCATGAACATTGCGGACAGCCATGGGTATATTGCTGTCTTTGGCAAGTTGATCGATTTTCAATAAAACGCCGATACCGTATGAATCAAGTTTGGACAAAGCGTCCAAGTCGACAATCAATTCTGCAACACCTGTTTCTTGTAAAGCGGCGCTTACGGCATCTACGATTGCGTGGTCACCAAACTTCAATGAGCCATTTATATATACAATCCGGGTGTTATCCGATTCTTCGATGTTATAGTCCAATGTACTTACCCATATAAATTCTTTGGAGCACGATCCTAATAGTCCTTGGACCCAAAAATCAACAGTTCGATGAGATAAGGGCATCACATTAGCTTTATTTCATTCAGAACATCAGCTGAGAAACCATTTATTGTTTGTCCTTTTTTAGCATGGGTAGCGTTGCGGCGGTTTCGGATTCAAGGCGTGTTAGGACGCTTGTTTTTGCGAGAACCGAGATGTCATAGTGGGTAATCTTTTTTCAAAGACCTCTAACGGTAACGGGTAATGTCAAAACGCACCGAGAATGAACGAAACCGGCTTGATGACGCGGCGCGGGCCGGGTGGCTCTATTATATTGCACAAAACAGTCAGGACGAAATCGCTGAAAAGATGTCGATTTCCCGCCAATCAGCGCAACGCCTGGTTTCCCTGGCGATGCGGGAACGCCTGATAAAATTCAGGCTCGATCATCCGCTTGCCCGCTGCATGGACTTATCCGAACGGATGAAACAAAAATTTGATCTAGAGTTTTGCGAAGTGACACTGGCCGATCCGACCTCTGACGATCCGTCATTGGGCATCGCGGAAGTTGCAGCTTCGGAGATGGAGAAATACCTGAGCGCAAAATCTCCGTTGGTGATGGCGCTTGGAACAGGAAGAGAAATTCGTGATTCTGTGAAACAGTTGGCGCCCTTGAATTGCCCACAGCATAAAGTCGTTTCACTTGTTGGTAATCTGGCCCCTGACGGGTCGGCAAGTTTTAACGACGTTATTATGCGTATCGGTGATACCATTCGCGCCCCCCACTATCCGATGGCGGTGCCTGTTGTCGCAACATCGCGCAAGGAACGCGACGTTTTGTGTGATCAGAAACCCATTCGCAGTAATATCGCGCTGGCACAAGCAGCCGATGTTGCATTTGTTGGTATCGGTGAGCTCAATGATGCGCCACCGCTTCTAACGGATGGATTTATCACTCAGCAAGAGTTGGATGGGTTAAGGCAAGCGGGTGGTGTTGGCGAAATTGTCGGCTGGGCCTTTGATGCCGAGGGTCGCCAACTCGAAGGTGAGACCAACAGCAGGGTCGCAAGTGTTCCTCTTTGTCAGCCTCCGGCCTTTACAACGATTGGCGTGGCGCGAGGAAACAATAAAGTGCAGGCCATCAAAAGTGCTCTCATCGGAAACTGGATCAGTGGCCTTATTACCGATGAAGCGACAGCGGAAGTCCTCTGTGCATAACGGTTCTGGCAAAAGTAAGCCGCAATAACTAATTGATTTTCCATGATACTTTGCAAAAGGGCGACACAAGAGTCGTGAGCTTTGCCGCGCCTATCAAGCAATTCATTGACAAATCAATCTAAATAAGTGAATAATTGCTCAAACGAATAGCAAATATTCGAATCTATAAACAGGCTGATTACACACCAAAAGACGTTAAACCAAGGGAGATTTGAATTATGAGTCTAAAGTTAAAAACTCTGGCAGGCGTAATGCTGTCCGCATTCGTCGCCGGCAACGCGGGTGCTGCAACGAAACTTACCATCGCCACGGTTAACAATGGCGATATGATCCGCATGCAGGGCCTCACCGATGATTTTACCAAAAAAACCGGCCACACCGTTGAGTGGGTGACACTGGAAGAAAATGTGCTCCGTCAGCGCGTGACAACCGACATCACCACTAAAGGCGGCGCCTTCGATATTATGACAATCGGCATGTACGAGACACCGATCTGGGGAAAAAACGGTTGGCTTGTTTCGCTAAATGATCTGTCAGCAGGTTACAACGCCGATGATATCTTGCCTGCCATGAAGGGTGGACTGTCTTACGATGGTACCATGTACGCTGCACCTTTCTACGGTGAATCGTCGATGATCATGTATCGTACGGACCTGATGGAAAAAGCTGGCTTGAAAATGCCGAAAGCACCATCTTGGTCATTCATTGCCAAGGCGGCACGTGCGATGACGGACCGCGACAATGAAATCAACGGAATTTGCCTGCGCGGTAAAGCCGGATGGGGTGAAGGCGGTGCGTTCATTACTGCCATGTCAAATTCTTTTGGCGCCCGCTGGTTTGATGAAAAGTGGAATGCGCAGTTCGATACGCGCGAATGGTCCGATACGCTCAACTTCTATGTCAACATGATGAACGACGCGGGCCCTCCAGGATTCGCAACCAATGGCTTCAACGAGAACCTGTCACTGTTCCAGCAAGGAAAATGCGGCATGTGGATCGATGCAACGGTTGCTGCTTCTTTTGTGACCAACCCAAAAGACTCAACTGTGGCAGACAAAGTCGGATTTGCGTTGGCTCCGGACAATGGTATGGGTGTGCGCTCTAACTGGTTGTGGGCATGGGCTCTGGCAATTCCTGCGGGTACGAAAAATGAAGCTGCTGCAAAGCAATTCATCGAGTGGGCCACGGGCACAGGTTATATCGAGCTTGTTGCGTCGAAAGAAGGTTGGGCCAACGTCCCACCGGGTGCTCGTACGTCACTTTACAACAATCCCAAATATCAAGCCGTGCCGTTTGCCAAAATGACATTGGATTCGATCCTGTCAGCTGACCCAAACAACTCAACCGTTGATCCAAGCCCCTATGTAGGTGTTCAGTTCGCGGCTATCCCTGAGTTTGCGGGTATTGCAACAGAAGTTAGTCAGGAGTTCTCGTCCGCATATGCAGGTCAACAGACCGTCGCAGAAGCACTGGCGAAAGCGCAGGCATTGACCAACGATGCAATGGAAGCTGCCGGTTACCGGTAACGCCATTTCTTAAATTAAGTCCGGGCATTTGTGCTTTTGGCCTCTGCCCGGACTTTGATCTTGCGACGGCAAGACGGGTTGAACCTGTCATCCGATTGAGTAATTGTGAATTTATCAACGCGTCATAGTTCCTGAAACTGCCGGCGACATGGGAGGAGTGTATCATGGCAACGCAAAATTCCAGATCCGCAGCTCGTCTCATGATGGCCCCGGCAGTGATCCTGCTGCTTGGTTGGATGCTTGTTCCCCTGACCATGACTTTATGGTTTTCGTTTCGAAAATACCTACCGCTTCGCGGCGGCGATCAGGGCTGGGTTGGGTTTGACAACTACGTTCGCTTCGTCAGCTCCAGTTCCTTCTGGCCAAGCGTCCAGACCACTCTGATTATTGTCGGCGGCGTGCTCGTGATAACGGTGGTCTTCGGAATTTTGATCGCGATGCTTCTTGATCAACCCATGTGGGGGCAGGGCATCGTCCGCATTCTTGTAATTGCACCTTTCTTTGTGATGCCAACCGTCTCGGCGCTCGTGTGGAAAAATATTTTTATGGACCCGGTGAACGGCCTGTTCGCCCACCTCTGGAAATTTTTTGGTGCGACACCGATTGAATGGCTCTCTCAGGCCTCAATTGAATCGATTATTTTAATCGTGAGTTGGCAATGGTTACCCTTTGCCACATTGATCCTGCTTACTGCGTTTCAGTCCCTCGATGGAGAACAGCTAGAAGCTTCCGAGATGGATGGCGCGAAGCCATTGCAGCGCTTTGGCTACATTGTTCTGCCGCACCTGTCACGTGCCATTACCATTGTCGTGTTAATTCAGACGATTTTTCTTTTATCAATCTTCGCGGAGATTTTTGTCACCACTGGCGGCGCCTTTGGCACGAAGACACTCTCGTATTTGATCTTCCAACGTGTTCTCGAAAGCCAGAACATAGGGCTGGGCTCAGCCGGTGGAATTTACGCCGTCATTCTTGCCAACATTGTTGCCATCTTCTTGATGCGCATCGTCGGCAAGAACCTGGACGCTTGAGGAGAACCTGATCATGGCCCGCGCTGTAACAAATAACCGCAAGCTCGTAAATACCATTGCCGCCTGGGCGATTGGATTACTGATCTTCTTCCCGATCCTGTGGACAATCCTGACGAGCTTCAAGACAGAAGCGATGGCAATAGCCGACCCACCGGTCTTTCTGTTTTTCGACTGGACGATGGAAAATTATGCGGTGGTACAGGAGCGGTCGAACTACGGACGTTTTCTGTGGAACTCGATTTTCATAGCCGGCGGTTCCACCATTCTGGGGGTTATTGTCGGTGTGCCGGCTGCGTGGTCTATGGCCTTCGTACCCTCCAAAAAAACCAAAGATATTCTTCTCTGGATGCTTTCCACAAAAATGTTGCCTGCTGTCGGCGTGCTGTACCCTATCTACCTTTTGTGTATCGAATTCGGGCTGCTTGATAGCGTCTTCGGTCTGACCATCATTTTAATGCTCATCAACTTACCGATCATCGTCTGGATGCTTTACACCTATTTCAAAGAAATACCGGTCGATATTCTGGAGGCAGCGCGTATGGATGGCGCGAGCCTTAAGTCCGAAATTATATACGTATTGATGCCGATGGCAGTGCCGGGCATTGCCTCAACGATGCTTCTTAATTTCATTCTTGCATGGAATGAAGCGTTTTGGACGTTGAACTTGACGGCTGCAAATGCAGCACCTTTGACGGCCTTTATCGCCAGTTACTCAAGCCCCGAAGGTTTGTTCTATGCGAAACTCTCAGCCGCTTCGACAATGGCCATTCTACCCATTCTCATTCTCGGTTGGTTCAGTCAAAAACAACTTGTCCGTGGCCTCACATTTGGCGCGGTGAAGTAAGGATCTTATTATGGGACAAATTACACTTAATCAGGTCACTAAATCCTTTGGCGAGGTGGAAGTCATTCCGCCACTGAATTTAACAATCGAAGAAGGTGAGTTCGTTGTTTTCGTTGGTCCATCAGGTTGCGGCAAGTCGACGCTGCTTCGGATTATAGCCGGGCTTGAGGATGTAACGAGCGGCCATATTCAAATCGATGGTCAGGACGCAACCGAGGTCCCACCTGCTAAGCGCGGGTTGGCGATGGTGTTCCAGTCCTATGCTCTGTATCCACATATGACCGTTCGCAAAAACATCGCGTTCCCATTGAAGATGGCAAAACTCGACCCGGCCGAGATTGAAAAAAAGGTCAATGCGGCGGCGGACGTTCTAAACCTGGGCGATTACATTGATCGGCGCCCCGGTCAACTATCAGGGGGGCAACGACAGCGTGTTGCCATTGGCCGCGCCATTGTGCGCGAACCGAAAGCCTTTTTGTTTGACGAGCCATTGTCAAATCTGGACGCAGCGCTGCGGGTAAATATGCGCCTGGAAATTACGGAACTGCACCAGAAGTTAAAGACGACAATGGTTTATGTAACGCACGATCAGGTGGAAGCCATGACCATGGCTGACAAGATTGTCGTCTTGCGGGCGGGTGTGATCGAGCAGGTGGGGTCGCCGCTGGAGCTCTACCACAATCCAGCCAATCTGTTCGTCGCCGGTTTTATTGGTTCTCCCAAAATGAATTTTTTAACAGGAGCCAACGCCGCAAAATTTGATGCCCATACTGTCGGTGTGCGCCCAGAACATGTGACCATTTCCAAAGACAGTGGAAGTTGGAAAGGGAAGGTGGGTGTTGCCGAACACTTGGGCTCCGATACGTTCCTCTATATCTCTATGGATGATGGCACACAATTTACCGTCAGAGCTGAAGGAGAAGTCGGCTTTGGACATGGTGATACAGTCTTCATTTCCGCACTGGACGACAAAATCTACCGGTTTGATCAAAATGGATTTGCGATCGAATGACGCGGTTGAAAAACAAGTCAGCTTTGATTACCGGCGCCGCAGGCGGGATCGGCAAGGCCTTTGCGGAGGCCTACGTGCGTGAAGGTGCGCGGGTGGCGATATGTGATATCGATTTGGATCGGGCAACATCGGTGGCCGTTGAAATCGGCGAAGCTGCATATGCGGTTCACATAGACGTCACTGACCAGTCCTCTATTGACGAGGCAATGAAACAGGTTGTCCATGTCGCTGGGGGTCTCGATATTTTGGTCAACAACGCCGGCATATTTGATTTGGCGCCGATTAGCGAAATTAGCAAAGACAGCTATGAAAAAGTTTTTGCCGTCAACGTCCACGGTGTGTTGTTCACCATGCAGGCAGCGGCCCGGATCATGATAGAACAAGGACGGGGCGGGAAAATAATCAATATGGCCAGTCAGGCGGGGCGTCGTGGCGAGCCTTTGGTTGCCGTCTATTGCGCAAGCAAAGCCGCTGTCATCAGTTTGACCCAATCGGCCGGCCTGAATTTGATCGGTCATGGCATAAACGTAAACGGGATCTCCCCAGGCGTCGTTGGGGGCGCGTTATGGGAACACGTCGATGGTTTGTTTTCGACGTACGAAGATCGACCCATAGGCGAGAAAAAACGTTTGGTGGGAGAACAGGTTCCGTTCGGTCGCATGGGAACCTCAGAAGACCTGGTCGGAATGGCTGTGTTTTTGGCAAGTGCTGAAAGCGACTACGTGGTTGCCCAGACGTACAACGTCGATGGCGGTAACTGTATGAATTGACAATGACGTATTCTTTAAACACTAAAAATTTAAATCAATTGCCTGCCTCTGTTATCGTGCCAGCTTATAATCGTGAAAACGTAACAGCGGGCATATTGCATATCGGCGTTGGCAACTTTCATCGCGCCCATCAGGCTGTGTATCTGGACCGATTGTTTTCGAACGGTCAGGATCTTGACTGGGGAATTGTGGGTGCCGGCATCAAACCTCCCGATGTTCGAATGCGCGACCATCTTAAGACACAGGATTGGCTGAGCAGTGTTATCGAGCTCGATCCGCGTGCCTATACCGCCCGCATCACGGGATCGATGATCGGCTTTGCGGATGTCTCCAGTCGCGGTCTGATCGACGCTCTTTGCAGGCCAGAAATTCGTATCGTGTCGATGACAATTACCGAGGGCGGCTACTATATTGACCCGGTAACGGGTGGTTTTCATTTGACCCACGCGGACGTTATGTTTGATTCGCAAAACCCGGAATCACCCCGCACTGTTTTTGGTGCGTTGGTGGCGGCTCTTGCTCGGCGTCGAGAAACCGGTCTTGCACCTTTTACAATTATGTCTTGCGATAATTTACCCGCTAACGGCGATGTTACCCGCCGCGCTGTAATCGGGACGGCAGATCTCATGCGCCCCGATCTCGTTTCATGGCTTAACGATACAATCGCTTTTCCAAACGGGATGGTTGATTGCATCACACCGGCGACCAGTGATCGTGAACGGGCAATGGCCCTTGAGAAGTTCGGGATAAATGATACGGGTGTTGTGGTTTGCGAACCTTTCCGACAATGGGTTCTTGAAGACCATTTCACGGAAGGCCGTCCGGCTTTGGAAGATGTCGGCGTCGAATTTGTCACCGACGTGGGGTCTTATGAACTCATGAAATTGCGTATCCTGAATGGTGGGCACGCGGCGATATCTTATCCATCCGCCTTGTTGGGCGTGCATTATGTTCACGATGCCATGGCTATGCCTGCTATTGCGGGGTTTTTGGATAAACTTGAAACCCGGGAAATTATACCGACATTGCCGCCGGTCGCCGGAGTTAAGTTCGATGCCTATCTTGACCAAACGAAAGAACGGTTCTCCAATGCGGAAGTTGCCGACACGATTTCAAGATTATGTTTTGATGGTTCTAATCGCCAACCCAAGTTTATCTTTCCAACTCTGCTGGAGCGCCTTGATAAGGGGTTGCCGGTGCAGGGCCTGGCTCTCGAGGTTGCTTTGTGGTGTCGATATTGCGCTGGTGAAGATGAGAACGGGCGTCCGATCGAGCTTGAGGATCAGAGCGCAGCCCGCCTTCGCGCTCGGGCACTTGAAGCAAAAACCAACCCACTGGCGTTTTTGAGCATCAGTGATCTATTCGGGCCACTGTCTGCATATCCCGTTTTTGCCCGGGAATTTTCTTCTGCGCTTGAGCTGTTGTGGAAAGAAGGCGTCGCCTCAACACTGGAATCTTACGTGAACGGCTAGGCGTTTCCGTCTGTGGTTGGGCTCTGATTTGCTCGCCTCAAGATGTGGATGCAGCCGTTTCGGCAGGAGAGTTGCCGCAGAGCGTTTCGACCACAACACGTCGGTTTTTATCGTTTTTTATACCATCGACGGTATGGATATCGAGCCAGCGTTCGCCCCAACCTTTTACGCTGCCAACGGGCACCTGTTCTTTCCTAAGCAGCGTCGCGACGTGTTCGGCACGTTTTTGTGACAGTTCCAGATTGCTTTTGTCACCTCCCAGGGTGTCAGAGAACCCCATTACGTTGGAGACGCAATTCTGAGCAGTACTATATCCCTGTATTTTTGCGATTACCGTGCGAACCTGTTGGTCGGTCTTGGCCCCATGAAAGACACCTAACGCGAAATAGATCGTCTGGTTCAGGGTGTCGTCGCGAGAGCCGGGGCGAACAGGTTCCGGCTCTACCTTGGCCATGGTGATAAGGCCTTCTGTGCGCAGGTTCATCAACTCAACAAGGTTCTTTTGTTCGACTTGCAGGTCGGCAACGCTTTGCTTTAATTCGCTCACGCCTATGCTCAACTCTGATAGCGCTGTTGAAACCGCGGGCGGTAAGGAACCCGCCGACATCTCTTGATCCGGGGAAGTCGATGTGCCCGCTGTTTTGAGTTCTTCCAAGGCTTCGGTTTTCAGATTAATGACGACGGAATGAAATGCAGCCTTTTCAGTTTCGATCCGCTTATCGAGCATCTTCACTCCATAATAAGCAAGCGGCGCTGTAACCCCCAGAACCACAAAGGCCGAGAGTAATGACGAGGTTATAATTACTTTACGGAGGCCCACAATCTTCTCCTTCTTGGGGAAACAAACGCCCGGAATCAATTTCGCGCGAGGCACATTTATCGCATCTCGCTCCTATTTGCGTTTCACCCACATTGCATTTCGCCCATGACCCCGGTTTCGATCTTAACCTTGAAAGCGGGGTTTCGCGCAATGCAGGAATGGAGACGGAGTGTCACGGATGCCTGCAAAGCGTCATGCTCGTTCCTTATCATGAAAGAGGAACCCTAAGATAATGTAAAGATATCCTGATCACTGAAACAGCGGCAGATAAGGGAAGATTTCACGTATAAAGTGCATGGTACGAGAAAAACCCGCTTCTTTGTGATATGCTTATTGTATCCTAAAGAGCGTCTGTTCCTTGAACAGAGGAAGCCAGTCTTTGAATGATCGAGCTGGAAGTCAACGGGGGCGTGCATGTCATTTGAAAAGATCCATTTGTTATCTCGCTTAGACAGCGTATCTGCGAGATTCGTCCTGAATACGATGGATAAAGCAGACCCTCGCGGGCTTCAACACGCTTTCTGTGTGGCTGAAATTTCACATACATTGGGACAAATTATAGATGATAAGGAGTGTTCGCTCGAAGATCTTTGGCTGGCAGGACTAATGCACGATATCGGGCTATTGGGTGTTCCAAAAGAGATCACAGATGGCAAAGGAAAATTAAATCGGTTTCAGAGAAAATATATTGAGCATCATCCGAAGCTGAGCAAATTTATGATCGATCATCTCTTTACGTCGCCGAGGATTTCGCATGCTGTCCTTTGCCATCATGAGCGCATCGATGGAAAAGGCTATCCGAATCGCATTGCTGGAGACGCCATACCACTCATGGCGCGCATAATTTCCGTTGCTGACGCTTATGATTCGATGCGAAATGCAGCGTGGATTCTGAAAAAAAGATCTCACGATAACGCGGTCGCAGAACTTGAGAATTGTGCCGGATCGCAATTTGATTCAACTATCGTAAAACAATTTCACTTGCATCATGACCCCATTTTTGTGGCCTACGAAAAAGCCCAATCCTTATCGATTAAAGCAGTGTTGCGCAGAATCTAGTTGCCCCGTCTTAGCTTTCCAGGTGGACCGATCCATCTTCCCCTATTCAGAAGGCGCCCCGAATTGCAGGACAATATTGACCCGACGATTGCGTTGCCGCCCGTCAACGGAAGCGTTGGTCCCCAGTGGTCTGTTATCGGCATAGCCGACGATGCGCAACTGGTCCGGTGCCACACCACTGGAGATCAGGTGCCTGACGACGGATGAAGCCCTGCTGCCGGAGAGTTCCCAGTTTGAGGGGAACTGGTCCGTATTGATTGGTAGATTATCGGTATGTCCTTCCACGGAAATTGACCCTTGATGGGTTTTCAATAGATTGGACAGTCTGAGCAAGACCGATAGTCCAAGAGGCGACAAATCCGCTCTGCCTGCCGGGAATAACACACTTTCGTTGATTTCCATCTCAACAGTACTCCCGCGCGCTCGCAATGCGACCTCATCACCAAGGCCTTGCTGTGTAATTTGCTCCTGCAGAGCTGCGATTTTATCGTCGGGAACTGGCTCCGATGTTGGGCTTGATGTCTTGGCGGGGCCGGGTTTCGTCGCGGGAAGCTCAGACGTGATCTGGTTCTTAATGACACGCCTGTCCATAATCGATGGGGTTCCCATCATTATTCCGGAGCCGTATTTGGCAAGGCTCATGCCGTGCGAGAATTCTTTGAATTTTTCCGTCTCAAAACTGGCGAAACTAAGGATCATCACAAAGAGCGTGACCAGTAATGTGACTGTATCCATATAGGTGAGCATCCACTCTTCGCCGGGGCCTTCAGACGTGCTTTCCAGGACAGCCTGGCGTTTTCGCCTGGGTTTCGGTGGAGCACTGTTTTCGTTGTGCGCGGATGGATCCGCAGAGGGGGTTTCCTTCATGACGAGGTTTTCGCTGCCTCGCGACGCCGGCTTCCGGTATCGTCTAACTCATCGTCGTTTTCAGCAAGGAAAGAATAAAGGGTTTCTCGAATATAGGACGGCGTTCGTTTCTGACTTAAAAGATGAATGGCTTCAACCACCATACTCAACGTGCGAACCCGTTGGTTTGTCCTTTCTTCAAGGATTGCGGCAATGGGTTTGAAAATTAAATTGGCAAATATCAATCCGTAGAATGTTGTGATCAAGGCGACAGCCATGCTCAAGCCGATTTGTTCAAACCCGCCACCGCTCATATCGTAAAGCATATTGACCAACCCAAGAAGAGTGCCGACCATACCAAATGCCGGGGCATAGCTTCCCATTGTCCGGAAAACATTCGCTTCCGCTGTTTCTTTGGATTTCAGCCGGGCAATACGCCATTCCAGCAGGTCCATGATGTCTTCGATGGGTGAATTATCGATGATAAGCTGAACGCCGGTCCTTAAGAATGGGCTGTGAATACTATGCAGAGCATCTTCAATCTTATGAATTTGCGCCGTATTCCAAAGTTTCGCAATACGGACAATTTCATCAACATCGTCTTTATCATAGAGCCGTTCATTTTTGAGGGCGAACAAGAAATTTCGCCACACACGCAATACATAACGCGGCGGGAAACTCATCAGCGTCGCTGCAAGTGTTCCCCCCAGGACAATAATTAGCCCCGGAATATTGACAAATATCAGAGCGTCTCGCGCCGTCATTAAAATCGCAACGAAAACGATGAGTATGCCCGAAAGCATGCCAATAATTGTTGATGGATTTAGTCGCTTGGTCATGGTCGTCTCGCGATGCCTGTTCGCCGTTTGCGGCTTTAGTGGTTTCAAAAAGTCAGAATAGATCGATCCCTATGGATTTCATGTAAAGCGTGTCGGTGTCGGATCAAAAGCCCACCCTTCTTCCGTTTCATTTACAGATCTGTGTCAGTTCAATCGCGGCAAAAGAGCGCTTGCGCGTCTTGAAGTTCGTGCTCGGCCAAGCGCTTTTCAAAACTTTCCATAAGTTCGGAAAGCTCGTGCGCCAGAGGATGGTCAGATGTGATGACCCGCAGGAACCGCTCAACAACGTCTTGTTTATTCATGGGCACAGGCACATTGACCTCGTGAAGTTGCTCGGCAATCCCCTCATCGCGATCATTATTTTTTCCCTGCAGATAAGGAACGTAGTCCATATCGACCTTGAGGATATGGTGGGATAACCATTCCCCCAAAAACCTGGAGAGTTTTACCGGATCAATGTCATGGGTTTCCGACGCATTTAATTCCCTGAGGCACTGGACCTGTCGGGATAGATTTCTGTGTGTCCGGATGTGCTCTTCGGTTTTCGGGTAACCGGCGTTCAGCATGAACGTTTCTTCACGCTGAAAATGCTCGTTTGTATAATTTTCAAGACAATTGATGGCTTGTTCTATATGCGCAGTACTTTCATCTTTTATGAGCGCTACACAGACCTCCTGTATTTCTTCAAACAGGGCTTTGTGGTCGTTATCGATGGCCTTAATTCCTGTTTCCAGGGCCTCCGACCAGGTTGGTATCGATGTATTCATTTTCGCCTCCAGTATCTCATCACTTAAACAGAGGACATTGCATTGATATGCTTCAGCCAACATTCAATCTTATGTATCTGCAGTTTATATCTCTCAGGGCATTTGTCGAGTATATCACGTTGTGGTCTGTCCTCGTTCTGAACACAGGTGTGCGCCCCCATGCTGGAAACCGGCGTTTTCGCCGTGATCAGCGCAGGTTAGCCACCCTTTGCTTGCACCTTCTTATATCAGGGGCTAAGTTGCGGCCAAGCTCAGCACCCGTAGCTCAGCTGGATAGAGCGCTGCCCTCCGAAGGCAGAGGTCACACGTTCGAATCGTGTCGGGTGCGCCAATTTTTATCTTATATATCAAATAGTTAGAGTACATTTACCGAATAGTGAAATATGGCAAATATCAAATGCACACTGTATGCACACGAGAACGCCAAAAAATCATCGCGATAAATTGTTTAATATCAGCCAGTTAGAGGAAGTCCGTATTGCTGAAAATACGGGAACAATTGCTTCACTTGGATCGCGTCGCAACTCGCTCTTTGAGTTTCTGAGATGCTTTAAACATCACAACTTTTCGTGCTGAAATCGGAACTTCCTCGTTGGTCTTTGGATTGCGACCCATGCGTTCTTTCTTCTGCCGTACTGCGAATGTACCGAAATTGGATATCGCCACTTTCCCGTCTTCGTCCAGGCTGTAGGCGATTTTATCCAGAACGTCCTCAACAAGTTCGCTGCATTCGTTATGAGACAGGCCGACTTCCCGGTTCAAGGATTTGGCGAGATCAATACGCGTTAGGGTTTTTTGGGACATTTAACTGGGACATCTGTTATTCAGCATGGAAGAGACATTAACGGCATTGAGATAACGAGACAATAATGCGTTACGCCACTAGCCTATTATCGATCACCGTTCGTAACATCACCGATTAAACCAAAGAATTAGAATGATAAACCCATCCGACCTTACCGATGAAATGATAGAGGAACTGGATGAGTTTCTGATGTCAGATAACGCACCCGAAGATGGGCTGCAGCTATCAGATCTTGATGGCTTTCTCACTGGAATAGTGGTCGGCCCGGAACTGATCATGCCGAGTGAGTGGGTACCGATAATTTGGGGCACTGGTGAGCCAGAGTTTAAAGATGATGACCAAGCCGCACGCATCATGGATATTATCATGGCCAGGTATAACGAAATCGTTCTTCATCTGAACGGCGATCAAGACTTGTTCACACCAATTGTGTATGGCGCACCTGATGGCAGCATAATTATTGGGGACTGGGCAGAAGGGTTTATGGATGCATTTAGATTACGTGCTGGTGCATGGAAGCCATTATTGGATGATGATGACGTGGGTTATCTGATGTTACCTTTTCTGGCGTTAACGAGTAACACTGACCCTGAGTTAATGTTTGAAGGAACGCAGAAACAAGCCCGTGAGATAATCGAAGAAAGTGCCGAGACTTTGCCTGACATCATTAAGGAAATTGACAGTTACTGGAAAGCACGTAGAAGCCAGTTCGGTGGCAGTGAATTTCCATCTAACGATAATAGTCGCCCTTTCCGTAAGAAGGTTGGCCGCAACGAGAAGTGCCCATGTGGAAGTGGCCGGAAATATAAACAGTGTTGCGGCGCTAACTGAACTACTGCTGTTTCGATGATCTACCGTAGACGTCCGTGTCCAGGTTCCTCACGGATTCTTGGAGCGGAGGACACCTTGACCCGGCGGCGGCTCCATCAAGCTTTTCAAAGACCATCAGGACTTACTTCAAGTTCTGCTGGTCTGCCCAGTGACGAGCGTTCTTTTTTGTAAGCCAGCGATCAAACGAAAGTTTGCCAGGGGGTTCGTTAAGGGGGATGGAATCCCACTTGACCCTACCCGTAAGGGTTAAAGACGTTTGCACTCCCCCCGCCTTTCCAAAACAGGGGGCTATAAATGAGGCGTCCGACCCATTGTCAGATCAGGCTTCACAACAAATTTCATCGTCTGTAAGCGTCCCCTTCGTGGAATCCACGAAGTGACTATTTTAGACTTGGCCAAATTGGTTTTCGAGCTCTGAGATTTGATTTCGAATAATCGAAATTATGACTTTCTCTCCTTGTTTTGCATCAAATGTATCGACCGAAAGGTCGCTGAGTTTGAAGTAATCGTATGTATACTGGGCCTTAGGGTGATCAGATTTCACGTGATAGTGAACTATGATATCATTGTTTTCTTGATGAATAATTATCGATATATAATCGCTCCAATTATCGAAGTTTGGATGAATAAATTGATAGCGATCTGAGTTTTGCGGATCATCAAGAATAGTATTAGGCTCTATAACAAAATCATACCTCATTCCCTTTATTTCCATATTGCACCGTTTGCAAGAGAAAGAAAGATTGAATGGCTTGTATGATAGAGTTTTATATTTGTGTTTTGGCAGTATGTGTTCTCTGTCTCTTACAAACGGGCCGCGTTCCGCAAGGTGGTTCCGACAATAACAACAGGCACCATGTTGGCGTTCCGAGTGAAACTCCACCAACCTATCTTTAATTGATTTTAGATGAGCTTGATGAGGCGTTAATGAGGCATTTGTGTCATCCCAAGGATTGTTCGTATCCAGAGCTGCTTCTACAGCCTGAACTTCTACTTCGCTTAAATTGAAATCTGATAATAGGGGGGTATGAGGATCAGCCAAGGTCTGGAGACCTTCTCTGCGAACGTTCACGCTCAATTCTTCGGGCTAGTTCTTTTACTGAATTGAAAAACTCCAATTGTTTGGGATCGAAGCTGCTATTTGCCATAGATTCTATAACAGATATCACACTATCAGCAGATAACTCGCCATTCGAAACCTTATCAAGTTCGGCAACAAGACTTTTACTAACATAATTATTCTTTGGTGTGACTAATCCAAAGTTTTTCCACAATGTTTCTTCTAGGTTTTGCGGGGGGTCAATTTCTGAATTCGATGATAATTTGCAGACAACGTTATCACGCGCTTCGAATACTCCGACTGGTAAATCACGAACTAATTGCGCTCCAGAAACGATCACAGGTGCATGAGTTGCCACGATAATTGTCGGCTGCCGATAATATAGTAAATCGAATAATCTGCGGACATATTCTTTTTGCCATTGCAGATGTAAACTATTCTCCGGCTCGTCAATTAGTAGAATAGCATTTTCGGGCAGTGTAGTTGCAAGAAAGACAAGTGATGTGATCAAGGCAAGTTCTCCGGAACTTGCGCTTTGAAGAGAAACTAATTTTTCATCTCGGAAGAGACCTATACTTATACTTGTGATTATGCCGAGTTTTTTTAACGCCTTTTCTAATCCAACAATTTGGGCGAGATCACGGTTTTTAGATAATTCGATACTGGTATTAGTGAAATCGAAAGTGCGGTGGATTATTCCCTGTTCCGCAATTAAAAGGTCAATGGCTAATCTAATATTATTCAATTGAATTGGACTAAAAAGTGGAAGTTGAATGTTCCTGCCATCATCGCGGTTCTGAAATTCTTCAATGAACGCCAGCATTTCATCGTCGCTTGAATATGGCCTGATGTTGAAAAAACCTAATTCTTCAATAAGTGGCCCGCCAACAACAGTGACTTTAAATTCCCTGTCATAATTGCAATAAGCTAATGTTTGGGCAATGGCTTCTAAGCGAATTACTTTTTCATCACCAGCGAGCGATATAGCATTTTTTAAAAGCCTTGAGGGTAATTGCTTTCCCCATGCAGCCGAAATGCGTTCTATGCCACTGAAGCCAGAAAACCGATCAAAGTGTGTATTACTGATCGCAATAACTGGTATAGACTTACGTTTAAAATGTTGGGCTAGTTCAACTAAAAACCTGCTCTTTCCTGAGCCATTTTGGCCCACGATTAATGTGGAACTCGGACCTTGGGGTAATTGTTTTATGAATTCATAGGCGCCTAGGTCCATTTTAGTTCTTCCTATTGTATCTCTTCTTCAAATTTAATTTCAAGATGGGTTCTAATATATCCGACTTAGAGGTTGGAACGTTACGAAATGAAAAGGTAGTTGGAATGCATTGAAGCCATTAATCCAATTCATAAAACGGCTTACCCTTAATGAATTCCCCGTTTACTCCGAGGGTTTTGCATAAACATTCATGCAGTCCGAGATTTGATATTCGGGCTGGTATTGTACCGCTATGCCCTTGAACAGAGAGGCCGATATTGTCCAACTGGTGATTTGTAATATTTGGAACCCTGTGGATGAACCAAGTTAATAGAGGCTCCATGTAATTTTCGTTTGTTGTTTTAAAATGTGAGAGATATTGGGAAGCTAATACAACACCAATTCCAAATTCACGGCCTTGTAAAAGCAGCTTCTTCAATACTGGAAATTCATATTGCATAATGTTGTCAGCTTCATCGACCAACAAGAATGAATCGATGAAACGGAGTTGCTCCTCTCCTTCAATAAACTCCTTTTTTTCTGTTTTAAGCATGTACTCGTAAAAAAGATTTAGGAAAATAGCGACAAGTAAGTTTTTAGTTTGATCATCTTGGCCAAGAGCGCTTAGGTCTAGAACCACTACACCTCCAAGAAAATCTTTAAACGAGACGATTTTACTTGGGTCAGATTCAAAATAAGTTCCATCCACGATATCTTCCATGATCGCGTATGGGCTATCGATTTTTGCATCACCTAAGAGCTCTTTGTAGGACTCGAAAACATCATAAATAGTTGGGTCTCCTGTCTCCTGATCGGCGAAACTTTTTTTGACAGCATTTTTGATTCGATTCTTTTGAGGAGCGCCTAATCCCCCATATATTTTAGTAAGTAGGTCTGTGAAAAACCGACTGCGTTCAAGCCATTTGTTGTTCTCTTGTGTGCAATCTTCCGTATTAAACATATTGAGAGGTAAATTTTGGGGTTGAATAACTTTTGCACCAGTTTTCTGTACAAAATCATTTTTCGAGTAATCCCTTTTATAATCCATAATTAAAATGCTGGGTTTAATTCCACGATTTTGTTCCGGATAACGACCCATTTGGTAAATGAGAGATTTCAAAAGTTGTGTCTTTCCAGTACCAAGGTCTCCCACAATTCCCATATTCATATGCGTAAGATCCGTATTACTTGGAAAGTATTCTACATTTTTTTCTTTTATAGAATCCAACGCCTCCCCAATTATAAACTTAATCCCTTCAGAATGGGACTGCTTTGAAGATGAATGAGATACATCGGAACTTATTGACTCTTTATTTTGGCTATTGACGTCATCGTCTACGTTTGGTTTTTTGATAACTTCAGTGGGCGAATTTAGTGGCGTGATAGGGTCTTCTTTTTCTTTAGCTTCTTCTGGCTCAACGTCCCAACTTCCTAAATGGATTCGAAGTTTTTCAATAAGATCTTTTTGCCCATCGAAAAGAAGGCTTAATGCATCAGCATGATTTAGTATAATTGTATCTTTATGAGAATTTCCTGAAAGACTCAAAACTTCTCCATTGGGTGATTGATCAATGCATATTAGACGTCCAGTTTTATCTATTTGGACGTCTAATTCGCCACTCATCAATTCTCCAATTACAGACTGGTGGGTTTCGGTCCAACTCTTTGTTTCGATTGCCTCATCGAACTGGCCATATACTCTAAAGCCATAGTCTAACCAAGATCCGACCATATTGCGCCAGACAATTCCCCAGAGTGATAAGTCGTGAGACTTGGTTTCTAGTAGCTGGAGGAAATTTGAAAATGAGGTAGATTGGTTTAATGCCTGTTGTCGTTGCTCATTCGAAAGTATGGATGTTCTGGTTTTAACTTCGAGTGGTGTTATCTTAATTGAAACAGGTTTAATATTCCCCAGCCTAATACTAATTAGAATAAGGTCCGGTCTTTCTTCCGATAGATTTTTTTCCAAACGTTTTCGAAGATTATCAAAGCGGCTTTGAAAAATGTCCGCTGGAATTACAAGATTGATAATGTTGTTTTGTGATATTGGCAGCAGGCCACTGAAAGCAGGATCTTTTTGAAACTCGGTCTGTAGAACACGTAATGCTACTAACATACCAACTTCACCCAATGAAGCCGAGCCACCACTGGTGAGTTTTTTTAGAGTGGGTATTCCTCTATGGGAAACCTCCTTCAGAAGTTCGGAAGCAAGGTGATCATTTAACGTGAATTCCTCGGTGGTATGCAAATGTTCTCCCAGTTGTTTTATAGAACTTCTTAGCGCCAATTTCATGTTATCGGATTCTTTGGCAAGTAAATAAAAGCCGCTACTTTCATTCGCGTCCCGCGAATAATTTGGAAGTTCATAATCCCATAAGTATGATTGATCTGAGGTTTGAAAAAAGCAGGAGGCATCGACTGATGAGGATGAAACTGCACAGTAAGTTGCCGTATTCAAAGCTTTTTGGAGAATGGTTGTGTTGGGAGCAAACGACAAGCTGTCAAAGAGATCATTCTCGACGCATGCGGACTCTATTTTTGCCATTGCTATCGATAACGCTGAATCCAAATCGATATCGGCACTGATATTTTGGAATGATCCAACGCGAGACTGCGCTAAAAACATTTTCATTTCTGCTGAAGTCTGTTTGCGAACGCTTAACCGAGAGGAACAAGTTGGATCAACTTGTGATCTTATTGAATGGAAAGAAAAAGCCGGATTCACAGTGCCTAAGTGGGCAATAATTGATAAATCACATTCCTCAACATCATCTCCACTATCTCTCGCAAACCACCTCACATTATTTCCAGATTTTTTAGTTAGTGATGCAAGTATTGAGGGTTCAGGGTGTTGCTCTGTCGATCTGAAGTCATGAATGTGAAGTGACCGCGGACCCGCTGCAGACCACTCGTCATTATCTACGCCCAAGTTTTCTGAGGACCATAGATCAATACCAGTGTTGCATTGGTTTAGACCGACAGTATCACTTGAAATCGCCACCCTAAAACTGGATTGGGCAGAGCTTTGTAAAGTCATTTCATTCAGTGAGCGCTTTACCTGCTGTGGGCTAAATCCTGAGGTTATACCCTCTATTGAAAGTCCAAACGCGTTTCCAAAAATGCCAAGCTCATTAGCTTTTGAAATATCTGATGCCTTGTCGGAATTCCAGAGAATTGACCAATAATCAGAATTGGAGCGAAGAGCAAAGAAGCCTTTTTTATCGAATCCCGATGTGGAGTTTCTACATGAAAGAGCTAGACAATCAGGAAAAGCAGAGGGTTCTAATATGCTCGCACCAGGACAAGGTAAATCTTCGTTGATCGCATCTTGCAATATCACTTGAGCGTTACATTGCCATGAAATTCTCAAAGGATGTAGAGGCGATAGCAGTAAAGCAAATGGAATGGCTTCCAAACAGTCATTGTCGGCTTCTTTTGCATGCAGACTTATAACGTCCATCCAAATTGCGTTATCGTAATCACTTGAGAGCCAGCTAACATATTCATTCAAATACCGTTTGAGGAGAGCGACAAACGTACTTTCTAACATTAACTCAGATAATCTTACCGTTTGGATGGACTCTCCTTGATCCTTAGCACTTTCAAATAAGGCCCGCCTAATCTCATCGCGACACTTTAATAGTTGGCTGGGAGGTGAATAGGATGAGTGTAAAGGCCGCGGATCCCACATAATTTCATGTTCGGAAATCACATGAAAGTTGCTCCAGATTGGTTTTTCCCAATGTTTATCTAAGCCATGTCCCATAATAACTGGAAAATGTGAATCGCCGTCTTGAAGCGCCCAAATCTCATAGTCGAGTAGTAGTGAAGGTGGAATTTCAATGGAGAGATTAGTACTATGTTTAGGAATGCAATTTTCGCTGATCAGTCTTTCAAAAATGCTTGAAACGCCAATTGGGTTTTTATCATCTGCTAGTATTCTTATAATATACCAATGTTCTGACTCGCAGGAACTATGTTTAGCCCTAAATTCATAAGAGCATTCTTCGTCGGTAGTGAGAAAACAAGTAGAGTGGTTATCTCCTGAGGAAATAATCCGGGGAGTTATTGAATTATCATATTCTGAGTTTGTTTCGTGCCCGTTTATAGTAGAATCCAAAATTAGATCGTTACTATAAAATAAATCGAATTTATGAGAGCCCATGCTGCTCAGCTTTACTTCACATTCATAACATGGCCTTTTCGAGCCGTTGGGAGCCTTAGCTTTTGGGTTCCATGAAAAAGGAGTGACTTTTTCGGCTCTCCACGAATGTACAAACAATCCAGGTTCAAATTTGTCTAAGACAATAACTTTTTTGACGACGGGCTTATTAAGTAAATGAGATTCAAAGCGGTATCTGATAAAGGATTTGTGATCGGGTATTTCATTATCGATCCATTTTGTTGGAGTGTCGCTTATCTCAACCGACGCCTGCTCAGTAAAGTCCTTCATACCTATAGCGCGACTGATAATGACCTCACCGGAGGCTCCCGGAGTAGTTAAGCAAAGATCAAATTCGGTTTCAGACTGCGTAGTCGTGGTGAAACCCTTCACTGTTTTTAGAGCTTTCGGACAATCAACGGACAGTCCCACTTTTTTAGTGGTTGTTGATAAAGAAAGGCAGTCTTCCCATACTGAAGAATCCAGTTTGTACCACCATTGTGGTATTTCAATCGAACCATCGGAGATATCTTTAATTGGAGAGTATATTTGTAATGGGTTCGCCTGAAACCCGCTTGGGAAACGGGTGCCCTTTTCTATATGTGCGCAGAATTCTGATATCTCTTCTTCCAAGTCATCTGCTAATTCGCGTTTAAGGATTTGTCTCGTTTCGCGTATCCCTTGTTCAGCAAATAGGGCAGATACTTTTTCTACAATCTTAGCATTTGTAAATTGGCCTGCGGTTGCTCCATTTGGGGAGCCAATAATTGCCATAAATGTATCTCGTGGATTTTTTCCAACATTTGCATTGCAAAGATTTTCAATTGTCCTCCAAACTTCTCGACGATCTAAGTTACTGTCATTGTGCTCCCAGGTTGTCTTCAAAGAATAGTCCAGATAAACAATATAATCTTCGAAATCATTTGAGTCGTATGGAAAATACCTTGAGAGAACCTCTCTTGCGATGTGGGCTATTAATGGCTCTTCTCGCCAATCCTCAAAGCTTGCATGATCATAATTTATTAAGCCAAGCCGCGTTGCTGTTGTTTCTAAAGAAAGATTAGTCGCATCACCTTGACCAACTAGAGCTATATAAGCACGACAATCGGAGGTCCGCACTTTGACAAGGTGATTGTGAGTGCATTTCGCTGAGATTAGATCACTTGGATCTTTGGCTCTTGGGTCAATCAGAAAAACGGGCAACTCAATTTTTGATTCACTCAGTTCTATTTCCAGCATATCGCCTTCAATCGAAAGGGCAAAAAATAGTTCATTTAGAATTTTTTTTGGTGGCCCAGAAAACAAAACCCTCAATTGGTCGTCTGTTGAGGTTAAGGCGTGTGTGAGCTCTCGAACGATGAAATGCTTAATAATTTGGCTAAGCATTGCGAGATGCTCCAGTTAGGGTAGATTTACTGAAAGGAGAATCTAGAACCATACCGCCTTCAGCGTCTGGACTGTCTATGACAAGTCCCAGATTTCTCAGCGATTTTCCTAAATCGCTTTCAGATACATCTTGAGCATTAATTGTAAACCCATATCTTGCTATGTGCCCGCATAGGTCGTCTACAGTTCGAGGCCCCTTCGATGCCGAAGTGCATGCGTGTACTAAAGACATAATTGCCACAGGTCCTAGGCCGACGATCCACGGAGACGATTTGTAGGAGCTCTTTTTTCTTAAGAAATATCCTTGATCATAACTTTCCATGCCTGATTCTGAAGTTTGCCTTTGGCGTAGGACATGGGTAATGAACTCAACAATGTTGGAGGATATTCCCTTCTTACATGCGAAAACCCCTGAATCGTTTTCAATGATTTCTTGCAAGTTGTTGTTGAAAATATCTTGAGGAAAAATAGATTTATTTTTTGAAAGGTAGTTTGCAAATTTAGCAATTTCCTCGGGATTTCGTATGGATAAATTTTCCAATAAGCCAACTTCAGCACAGTGTAGAAATATTAAATTTATACCGGCTCTCCCATATAAGAAGTCACGCGCATATTCTTTAACGGTTGTTGTGGCAGGCTGACCTATTCTCCAAAACCCGCCACTTGCTGAAGATAATCTACTAGATACTTGTTCGGGGGTAATCTCATCGTTGCTGTCTAGCGCATTAACAAATATCGTTAAGCATTCGCTGTTTGCACGGCAAAGCCATAGAATATGAGCGGCACTCCCTACACGCAGCAGTGATTCAAGCATGCTTATCCACTGTCTTCGAGTAAGCAAGTTTTTGATCGACATTACCGAATTCAAATCTTCCGAAAACTGGCAAGCAGGAGAAACGATGCCAAGATCTGCAAGATGGCTTTCGTCGATTTTTGGGTCCAATGTGATTGGGGATTGCCACGCAATCTGAGACGCGGGATCTCTTCTGCTTTCAAATTCTTGTTGAAGAACCCTAGCCCAGATATCATCATCGCCTGTCACAGATAGAGAATCGAAAAGACGTTTCCATACCTCTAATTTACTATTCTTGTCTTTAACTCCATAACAAAGCATGCGGGCAATTAAACTACCGGGATTCCACGAATTGGATGCGAGTCTGGCAGAAAGTGAATAGAGCGCAGCGTCTGGTACGATCGGACAAATTTGCAAGAATCGTTTTCCTGACTGATTGGGTTGCTTTGGGCTGTTGAGGGACCGCGAAATTATCTTGTAAAAAATATCGCGATCGAGTGAAACCGTATCATCGTGAGGACCCTTTTTATTTTGCGGGCTAATGCGTTTCTCAAATTTCCGCCCTTCACTGGGCACTTTTCCTTCACTAACACCTGAAAATCCTACATTTCGATACAATGAAGCTAATAGAACCTCTCCAGATGCAAATTCTGGTGCTGGCCGCATATGCAAAAAACTATTCTCATAGGAGGGGGCAGTATAATTCCACGGTGAAGCGGCATATGAAATGGGATCCACTGGTCAACTCACCTTTTCAATTTGGATGATTCCGTCTTCTATCTCAATCGACAGAGCATCCGGACCAATTTCGATTGTGATTTCATCTTCCAAAAATTGATTGTCACGGACGACCCGGCCCGAAACCTTGGATTTGACACTATCAAGAAGAGCGAACACTTCTTCTGGTAAGGAGGCTTCTTGCAGACCATCATCAACTGATGACAATGACTTGAATAATTGAAAAGTCATAGGGATATCGATGCCATTAACAGAAAAGAACGGCAGCGGTTCCTGGGGTTTCCCCTCATCAGCTGGTGAAGAAATTGATTTGACGCCAATTTTCTTAGTTACGAGAGTAATATTCTTTTCACGTTGAGCAATAGGTTGGCCAAAGGTGGTTGCTAGACCAGCGCGAAACCCACTTTGATCCTGAAGAAGGCGACTCAATTGTTTTCTAATATGTTTTGCAGAAGCTTTATGAGTCGAGAGTTCTGCATATCGTTTGAATAATTCGGAATCTTTGCATGCCCCCTTTCTTACCCCAATACACCTTTTTACAAGGCGCGAAGCAAATTGCCGCATCGAAGTTTGCAATAGCCGCGCATCTTTCGAATATATTTTTTTGTGGAATGTTTCAGATAGAGCGATGTCGGCGCGGGCTAAGTTTTTCAGCAAATCTCTTTCGAGAGGAGCTATCTGTGAATCGACAAATTTTAATCCGTCGTCGACTGATAAACTAAATCGTTCATCAATGGTCTTGGCAGATATTGGCAATTTGTCTTTAAAAAACATTTGAGTAGTTCCCGAAACCATGGCGGGGTCAAGGACGGGGCTAAATTGATAAGCGATAATTTGTGAAATTGAACTCGCTGTATCTGTCCGATATGTTGCCAGATGCCGGTAGTGATTTCGCGCAAAATGAAATCCTTCGTTTAACTCAGATTCTACAAAACTAGAGGCAGTTTTGGGGAGTATGTTTTGCTTCGCTTTTCTGTGCTCACCGGTATTTAGTTGGGGCCAAAGAGGAAACAATTTATGATGATAAAGTCTAGATACAAGCAAGTATAATGCTTTGGTTGAACTTATATCTTCGTTTGGAGGAGAATCAGAGAGTTCAAGCTGGTATTTCGACCATTCGCATGGGCTTAGTTTCTTCCCATTTACTTCAAAAGCCGAAGGGTCCCCTACAATAATATGTGGCACTAACGAATATAAATCTCTGAAGGTCCAGCGCTTACCTGAGATAAGTTCAAAGTTGTGAAGGATCGTGACCAAGTTGTCGATCGCGCCTGGTCTATTTAAAGATTTTTGATTTTGGCAAAACGGACAGCGAGGCCCAGCAGAACAGGTGTCCCCCCAGTTTTCTGGTGAAACGGCCGATTCGAAAATTTGGTGTGCTACACTTTTCTCATTAATTTTATGGTTTGGGACTACTAAAGATTCCAAGTCCATTGGCCACAAAGAGATTTGGTGAAAACCATCTAATGGCCAGCATTTGACGGAATGTGGCCCAGATGTTGCCGCGATAACAATCCGATCTAAAAATTCGGATATAAGAGGGTCGTCATTTTGGTGAGCTAAGGTCGCTGCATTTGCCAATATTCCTCGATTTACGCAACAGATATAAAGATCAGTCATCTTGCCGTGTAGAATATCGGCTAATTCATTCAACAAAGTCTGTTCTGGAGAGGTATCAGGTGAGTCTAGATTTTTTTCAGTGGCGTCTTGGATCAATTGAATGCCAATGTTCACATCGGATGTTTTGCCGACCTTGTATTTTGAGATATTGACTCTAACTTTTCGAGGAGGCAGGAGGTCGCCTGAACTATCAAATCCTGTTGCGAACTCTTTGGTCAGTGCTTCATTTGCGTTTAGGCAGCTATCAAATTTACTTATGCACCCCTCAATAGCATCTGTCTTACCATTTCCGGGGCCTCCGACAAGTAAAAGCGCTCTAGGGGACTCAGGGCCGAAATTTGTCTTACATAATTGTTCCACCCAATTATTGAGTCGAACAATTAAGGGGGTTAAAAGCTGTCGCCCAAGTGGTCGGCCCGTATCTGGTCTAAAAGGTTTTCGTACCCCTCCACGACGGTGTCCAGCCCAATCAAGCAAGCCATTTGGATATATATTTTTTTCTAAACAGCTATTAGACTCTGCAGTCATCTTCAGCGCGCCCATTTTACATTTTTTTCCAGCACTATTTTCTACTATAAGATATCGAACTGTTGAATTAAAAGGGGTTTCGCTATTTATAATGGTATGATTTTACATCAGTTGAATTGGTGACCTAAATTTGCCCGATCACACACCATTCTTCCGCATCGACTAAAGCCGACGGCACGGTTATTTGCGCCCAGAAATTATCATTTTCGCTTTGTTGACTATTTTATGCGGCTCTAGATTTTCGATTTTGCGGTAAAACACCTTCACTTTGCATAAAGATCTCGTGCAGAGTTAAACCAATGGCTTCCGCGAGTAGTGGGGGTACTGCGTTTCCGACCTGAGAATAGCGGGGAACTTGTTGCGTCCGGAGCTTTCCGCCCGTTGTATATTTCCCGTGAAACTCAAAGTTGTCCGGAAATGACTGAAGACGAGCCATTTCTCTTACTGTTAGGATCCGGCTTTCATCATAGTGTAGGAGATCGTCCGGAAGAGTCGTAAGTGTATGCGAAGGCTTGCTAGGGTGAAGAACGGTTAGGCTATGTTTTTTCATCCCAAATATTTTTCTCATATTGTTTGAGATAGATATTCCACGTCGATCTTGTTCGATACAAGCTTCCGTAATAGCCTGAAACCTGTCTCTAGTCTTTTGAAAATGATTGGGCAAGCGAAGACTGTTCGGTTGATTTCCATTTAAATCAGCTCTCATCAGGCGCTGATACATCGAGCCAGATTTTCCGATCTTTTTTAATTGTCGAAAATTTGGCCATTCGGGGTCATTAATGAGTTGGGCATTTTTGATCTCAAGATCGGATATCGCTTCCTTAACACTTACATATTTACCATCCCCACTCTTCAACCCTTTCGAGCGAAGAAAGCCTTTCCGATTCACTGACATTAGGTCAAAAGGGGTTTGGTCGTTATTATTTTTCGCAAGATCGGAACGCACTCCGAAAAGTATATATCTGGGCCTATACTGCGGAACACCAAAATCGGAGCTATAGACTAAGTCGCTGTATATCTTATATCCAGCCTCCTCTAAACCTTTTTCAATAATGTCAGATGGTTTAGCGAGGCTGTCAGTTTTGCCAGAAGAACTTTTTCGGAATCTTCGGCCGATCCCTCCAACGTTTTCCAATAATAAGAACTTAGGTTGAATTAAACTGATGAACTCAATGTAGTGCTTGAAAAGTTGATTGCGAGGGTCTTTTGCACTCCGTTTCCCAGCTATTGAAAAGCCCTGACATGGAGGGCCTCCCGCTACGAGATCAATAGAACCCTTTAGGTTGGCAAGCTCTTGCCGGTGTTGAATGATGAATTCCATTATATTATTAGTGCTGCGATTAACCCATTCGTATTCCCAAGAAAATTTCCAATCGCTCTCCTTACAAAGGAAATTTTGCTCAAAAGTGAGGAACGCGTGGCGGTCTGCTTCAATTGCGAAAACACCCTGCCACCCGGCCTTTGAAAGGCCCAAGGATAATCCCCCGCATCCGGAAAAAAGATCTATGAAGCGTGGCTTAATTGAATGCAATAATTATCCCCTAGAATAATGCTAAGCTACCATAAATACTCTTAGTGGCAAGAGATGCAAAATCCGAAGACAGTGGTCGATTTATCGATCTTTGGTGCATACAACTAATATACTTATTGGGGTTTCCTAGGTAATACCAATTAGGAGTTTTTGTAGATAATGTGGGAAATAGCCATTTAAGTATCTGCAAGCAAGATAGTTTGAATGAGCATTTTGTGTTCGGATTTACCACACGAATGGCAACGATGTTAGTTTTCGTTAATATGTCTAACGTACCTATACGGATTAGCGAATAAGTAGTCCCATATATTGCTAATATTCGTTACGGCACACAACAATCCGATGAAACCATCCTGAATATTCCAAGAATATACTCGTTTAAGGCAGACAATTACATGCAAGTTAGTGTGAATTCACAATTCTAATCTACAGTCTTCGCTCTATGGCAAGGGTGTCAACGATGAGAACAGGGTTTTGGTGAGGGTATGTGGTTATCATTAATGTATGCCACCCCTATATGGGTAATTTGCTACCGTAGTGGGCCACTACCCAGTATTTCGTTGAACGACACACATGTAGTTTAGGGTCGAAATACCGTTGTTAAATTTCTGCAAAGAAAGTTGGCCTCACTTGTGTGCAATGTCTAGGCCAAATACATCGTAGGGAGGATTGGGAGGGTTAATTGGGTGCAACCCCATGATAATAATTTCAAAATTATAATTATGTGGGGAGAGATGCTGATAATCCTCCCAATCCTCCCTTATTGAAGATTATTCGCGCTACGCACTCCAATCCACCGCATACTTCCTGACTTGGCTTTTTGAAAGCCAAGTGATTCTAATGCCGGGGAAAAAGCCTTCATGGAGGTTGGGGTTTGTAGTTTATGCTCGGTGCAAAAAATTACACAGTGATCATACATTTCACTTGCCGAAATACGGTCATCAGGATCGCCAGTTTGCAGTAGACACTCTTTTGCAAACACATTTACAGGGTTTGATCGGTCTAACCAGCGACTTGTCGCCAATCTTGCTGTCCGTGGTCGCGCTATGTCGCCACGGGCAAGAACTCGTTCGTATCCTTCAACGGCTCTCCGTAACAGGCCGTTTTTACTTTCACTAAATAATCGATCTGCTAAGCGGTAATCTCTGTCAGCTTCTGGAATGATTTTGTTGAATGGTACGACAAGGAAACGCCGCTTGATGGCCTCACCATGTTCAGCAATCGGAGGAAGGTTATTGGTCGAAAATAGATGTAGGGCCGTCGGTGCGAATTCAAATTGATTGCCACGTACGGGCCGAGCCATGATCGTATCTCCTGCACAAATGGACTTCATCCAGTTTACTGTGTCGTGATCTAAGCGGGGCAATTCCCCGACTGCATTAAACCTTGATTGGTAAAGGCGGAAACGTTGAAAATCCATTTTCCATTCACTAGGTGATATTGAGGACCTTGCATCTAATGGAAATAGGTTCTGTATTAACTTTGTGACGACTCCTTTGCCGTTTGCCCCTTCGCCGTGAAAGACAACGATTGTTTGATAGAGAGCGCCTTGTCCCATCAAAGCAACGCCTGCAATCTCATATACGAGGTCTACTAATTCCTGATCTTCGAGAACCTCTAGCATAAATGCATCGATAGAACCGCAATCTGCATCAACTAAATAAGGCACCGGAATATAGATTCGTTGTAGGGAGGCAGGCGAATGGGGTTGTAATTCTAGGCTTCCATCATGGACAGTAAGAAAACCGTTTGCTAATGCCACGCCATTTGCAAATTCTTTAAAAAATCCCAATTGATGAAGTCTGTCTTTGATGACCCGGACAATGCTGTTGGCGTTATGTGGACGTATGCAATAACGATCTCCTTTCTCCAACGAGGATCCGTTAATGTCGTAAATACTATTCTTTATTTCTGAGTCAGAAATTGGGCAAAAGACTCCAAGATTAGGGTTATATTGCCAAAGCGTTCCTTCCTCAAATACGGTTTGATGATCTTCCGCTTTCAAAAAACTAACAGCTTCATCAGCAATCTCTATTTCCGAAACTTCATGTTGAGAAGACAGAAATAAACGCAAGTGTTCTGACAAGTTTGGCGCATGAGGAATATCCATGATTGACGGTATGTTTTTATCCATGATTTGAGGCTCATTAATTTGAAGATTAGCTAGGCTCAAGTTTGCCAACGTCGGGCCGGTTAGCGGGATGCCAACCATTCCGAAGCTTCAGAAAATCTTTACCTGGGTTTAGTTCCGATCATTACGGCGTCAATTGTGAGCCAATGTTCTAGACCATGGCGGCGTTTAAAGCGCTGTGACCGAATTGTAGCAACGGCCATCTGAAGCTGGTTTGCTAACCAATCATCAGTGACGAACTCGCTAGGCAACGTGGGCTGTACCCGTGTGCCATCGGGAAGAATTTCTACTAATCCAGCAAGCGGGTCGGGTTTAGGGAGCTGGGGCATTTCTATGATCTCCTTAGGTTGTCTCTTCGGTTGCGATGAGATCAACTATGCCTGAAGTTCCGCCGAGATTTCACGGGCACACTGGAGGCTTAGAATGCGCTTAAAATTAGGTTACTCAGGTTTCCATCCTGAAAGAAGCCAGTATAAATCCGTTCCAACATGTTGTGGTGCGTTGCTGTATAGAGAGGCGAGCTTATCTTTATGCTTGTCCCAAGCGCGTTTGATAATGGAATGCGATGCTCCCCAGCATTCATCAGGGAATTGATCATTTGTCTTCGGATCATCGGGGTTGATAGCAAGTGTTACTGTAAGGTGTTCTATAGCTCGATTTACCCCATTGAAATGGGCTGGGGGACCTGGAATGAATTCGCAACGACGCGCAACAAGTTCAGCAATATGCGCATCTCGGAAAATACGCTTTCGCAATTTTACTGGGTTATCTTTTTCAATTTCCAATCCCAAAAGATCAAGCGATTGCCTTCGCTCTTTTTCCAACCGATCTGCTAATAATTTTCCATCCAAACCAATTCCTCCGGGGCCCTTTTTCCCCGGCCGGAGTCGATCAAGATTGACTTTCGGATATACTGCAAGAAACATATTGATCATAGCTTCATCGATGGTGTCTCGAACCCAACGGGGATATTCCCAATCGTTCTGAGCACAAAGGGCAACTGCCTCGACTAGGGCAAATCGATCACCTTGTTTCCACTGTTCATCAAGGCCAGCAAGAGCGATCGGTTCAGAGAACTCAATTACGGTATTCGTTTTGGTCATATAGTATTCCCTAGCCGCGCGATAACATTCCCAGTCATAGGTTCAAAGATATCTTGTATTTTCTCTGCCGCTTCATGCTGCGACGAACCAACTACCATGGCGTAATGTTTTTCGAGCATTGCTAAGTCTGTATGACCAATGCGGGCCGCGAGGGTGCGGAGATCGACACCGCTGGCGGCCGCTCGGGTGGCATTGGTGCGGCGAAGATCATGGAAATCAATATCGTCCAGCTTTGCATTCTTACGGGCCTTTTCCCAACGCCTGCGCCAGGTCATCTTTGATATGGGAAACACGCGTTCATCATTGGCAACGCGTCGTTCTTGTTGTCGACTTAAAACATCGGACATAGTTTTAGTGCATATTACATGGCGAGGCTTACCGCCCTTTGTAGTTCCGAGGAAGACAACTCTGCCACCATCAGGAAGAGTAGCTATGTCGGACCACTGCATATCTTGAATTTCGCCGCGCCTCATTCCACTGTGAAGCGCAAATATGATGGCGTCTGATAACCACGGTTCGACTTGTTCCGCTTCAGCCAACAACACAACAATTTCCGCAGGCTCTAGAAACCGTTGCCGTGCGGGTCCGCCACTGATTGGGTTTATCTTGGTTGCGGGATTATCCTCTAAATAACCCTCGCGGAGTGCATCATATAGAATGGATTTTAGCGTATTGACCATGCGCTTTAGATAACCAGCCGAAAGGCCAGCGGCATCAGTCTTAGCCAACCATCTTTCAATATCAGACGGCTTGATCCGATCGATTCTTGTTTTACCGAATGTTGGAACTAGATGAACATCGAGGTGGACCTTAATGGTATCAGGCCGTTTTATTGTTGCTTGTTTACGTTTAAGCCAATCATCTGCCCAAACTTTAAACGTGGGAATTGGATTGTCTTCTAATGGCTCGTCATTGTCTGCCCGTCTTTGTAATTCCTTATGCTGGTTAACAGCGTCTTCCCAAGTTACTGAAGATTTACGACCAAGCTTAATCTCAATAGCGTGGCCCGGTAGGTAAGTTTTATCGTTCCAAACACCGCCATTGGGAAGTTGGACCTTCGCCCAAATAGTATCGCCTCTCTTGCCACGCCTAATGCCAATAGCTTCGCAGTAAATGGGTCTACGCATTTCTAAGGGACAGCTATCGTAAAGTTCGTCAAACTTACGATACTTACGAGGTCGACCGCGTTTCCCGTTCACTACTGTCATGACTAAACTGCTTGTAAAGTTTCGTGTGCATTACTAAGTTTATCTGTGTGCATTGTCTAACTTGTGTGTCAAATTCAATTGCACACGGGATGCACACGAGTAACGTAATTAATAGCACATCGGCTCCAAAAACGCTAGAAACAATGAAAATAGTATTATTAATGATTCGAATTGGTTAGCATAACGGTGGGAACATCAGTAACGCATGACCCTGCCCTCCGAAGGCAGAGGTCACACGTTCGAATCGTGTCGGGTGCGCCAATACTTTCAATGACTTAGCTATAATTACAAACCGAAATTTGTGTTTGGGACGAAAACTCTGTTGGGACCATAACGGGGAAAAAGTCATAGCGACAGTTACGAAGCGCGGCCGTTATCATTTGTAGGTACAAAGTCCGTAAAGCAAGGTCAATCAACGCAATCTAAAACGTTGCTGATAAAGCGAGAGGCAGATACTTAGGTTTCTGTAATCGGGTCAGGGTTGAACGACGCAGTCTTTGTTCAGCGATCTATGGCCGAGCGCGACATACTCGACTAATGGTTTTCGATCGGCTTTTCAGCGCGGGGTATAACCCGCGTCCTATTCTCATCTTGAGATTTAATTTGAGAATTTTGGTCATGAGGTTTTTTGTTGGCTCCGTTTGGGGGGGCGATGTAATTATAACCTATTGAAAAAATTCGATAATATTTTTTCGGCAAGATCCGCCAATTGGCCCGATAAATGCTTCTTACCTTACGTAATAAAAGGAGAAGCCAGTGGCAGTATCGAAAACCATACTTTGTATAGACGATGACCCCGTTGTGCTTGCGCTTCTGAAAGCCAGGCTTGGAGCCATTGATGGTTATAAAATCATTACAGCAAGTGATGGCAGTTCTGGGCTGGAGTTAGCAGAAAAAAAACGACCTGATGCCATTCTATTGGACTGGATGTTGCCTGATGGTTCAGGGCTAGGTGTGCTGGAAGCCTTAAAGGGCGATAGTCGTACAACCTGGACACCGATCTACATGTTAACAGGCAGGACAAAAATGGGGGACGTTGAACGTGCCTTGGAAAAGGGCGCTGCTGGCTACTTCACCAAACCCATTAAAATTGTCGAGATCAGCGAGCATTTCGCGGAACACTTTAAACCTGCCGCTGGAGGCATTTTAAAGTTTCTGAAGATCAGTTAGGTCGCCCGTTTCGACCAAACCGGTTGTCTCTTTATCGCCTGCTCCAGTTATATTGAATGCCTTGCGGACACAGGACGGCCAGTTCAACCAAATTCAACAAATTAGCATAATGGCTTGGCGATATGGTAAAACACTCCCAAAAGACATTTCGACTTGCATCCAAAAGGTCCACGCCTCAAGGCCGTGGCAAGCAGTGAAGGTTTTGGCGTATGGAAGATGCAGAGACACGGGAGCCATCTGAATCCCGGTTAAAAGCAAAAAAAACCCTTTCTTTATATATTTACGCAATCCTGGCGATCTTTGGCCTGACGATTGTTGTGATTAACAGTGTTCTTATTACAAAATTAGAAACGGCACATTTTAATGATGAGCTGAAACAAAAAATATCCGATGTTTTGTCGACCTTATCTCCCGGTGTCTCTCAGGCGATGGTGAACGATGACAGGCAAACCGTTAGGGCCGTTCTTGATGGCGTTCTCAAAAACGTTGGAAGCGTTCATCGCATTCGGGTAACCAATCATTCGAACGAATTAATTGGTGATGTTGTCAGACCTCAAGTGGGTTCAGAAATTGAATTGGTGACGGGTTCACGGCGTCTGGAAGTTGCGGAACAGTTTTTAGGTGAATTGACCATTGAGTGGGACCGAACCCGAACTGATAGTCAAATTAAAGAACATCGCTTTGATGTGCTTAAGTATGTTATTGGCACACTTGTGGCCATCGGGCTTGTCCTTGTATTCGCTCTCCAGCGCATCGTGATCCGGCCACTTGATTTTATTCACAAACAGGTAACAACCCTTGCGTCGAAGGATCATCATAAGGCGGAACGATGCCCAAGCCTTCCAGTCCGAGAGATCGACGCCATCAGCCATGCAATTAATCGACTTCAGGATTATATCAAGTATCGCATTAATCGCAGAAGCGAGCAGCGCGAAAATGACGAAAGATTCCAGGAGGCGATGGAAACCGCTATTCAGGGGGTTATTGTTCACAATCATTTTGATCCTTTGTTCATTAATTCGGCCTGCGCAAATATTTTTGGTTACACATCCCCATCTGAGATGATGAACGTTGAGACCGTAAAAGGACTTATTGCACCGGACGCGTTGTCACATTTATCAGAACAGATCGATTCTTTGGTCAATCTGGGAATCCAGTCGGCCTCGCTTGAGTTGGAAGGGTGCCATAAGGAAGGCCACCCGGTTTGGCTTGATACGCGTGTCCGTAAAATCACTTGGGCCGGACGTGAAGCGATCTTGCTGACGATTGTCGATATTTCAGATCGTATCATCGCCCAAAGAAATGCGCTTAACGCCGAGCAACAGTTGATAAGCGCCATTGAAGCCCTGCCAGACGGTTTTGTGCTTTATGATGCCGACGATCGACTGGTGATCTGCAATGATAAATACCGGAACCTCTACAAGGAAACGGCTGACGCCATCAAACCCGGCGTGCTGTTTGAAGATATTATTCGAGCTGGCCTCGATAAGGGTCAGTATCCCGAAGCCATCGGCCGCGAAGAACAATGGCTCGAAGAACGACTCCGTCATCACCATAGCTTGGACGGGTCGATTGAACAAAAAACAGCATCAGGAAAATGGCTCAGGATTGATGAGCGCAAAACGCCAAGTGGTGGTGTTGTCGGGTTTCGAATCGATATAACGGAACTAAAAGAGCGGGAAATTTCCCTATGGGAAAGTGGCCAGCGTTTCCGCGCAACAGTCGATACGGCCCTTGACTGCATTGTCGGCATGGACAAGGAAGGGCGTGTTGTCGAATTCAACCCGGCTGCCGAGAGCACTTTTGGTTATACGAAATCGGAAGCTATTGGCCGGGAAATGGCCGAGCTGATTATCCCCGAGCGTTATCAACAGCTCCATAGGGAGGGTATTAAAAAGTTCTTCGAGACAGGAGAGGGCGCTGTCATCGGTAAACGAATTGAAATCGAAGCTGTTCGTAAAAATGGAGAAGAGTTTCCTGTCGAACTGGCAATTTCAGTTTCGCAGGAAACCGATGGCGCGATCTTTGTTGGTTATATCCGCGATATTACGGAGCGACGGACGGCAGAAGCGAACCTTAAGGAAGCGAGAGACAAAGCCGAGGTCGCTAACCGGGCCAAATCAGAATTTTTGGCAATGATGAGCCATGAAATCCGGACGCCCCTCAATGGTGTTTTGGGCGTTCTGGGTTTGTTACACGATGCAAAGCTAGAGGATCAGCAGGCAAATTATGTAACAACAGGAAGGCGCGCTGCAGAAGGATTGTTAGACGTCATTAACGATATTCTCGATTTTTCCAAGATGGAGGCAGGTCATCTTGATTTCGAGGCGGTTATCTTTTCACCAGAGGGCATCGCGCAAGATGTTCTGGATGTTGTCACAACAAGGGCTGTCGAAAACGAGACCGAACTGGAGCTAATTATTGCCCCTGGCCTCGTTAAGCAGGTCAGCGGCGATTCTTCAAGAATACGGCAAGTTTTGTTGAACTTGGTCGGCAACGCAGTGAAGTTCTCTGGAAAGGGAAAGGTCATTGTGAAATTGTCTTCGGGCCCGGAGATAAACGGCGAGGTCGAGATAAAAGCAGAAGTCATCGACAATGGTGTTGGGATTGCGTCAGATCAACATGCCCGTTTGTTCTCCGAATTTACAACGCTTTCTCCAACGTATCAGCAAAAGTTCCAGGGTACAGGATTAGGTCTGGCCATCTGTAAGCGGCTAATTACCGCTATGGGAGGTACAATTGACTTCACAAGTGAACCGGGAAAAGGCAGCACGTTTTGGTTTGAGGTTAAACTCCCTGTGGCGACCGAGGTTGAAATTAAAGAGTTTGAAGCGGAATTGCAGCTTGAAAAAGACCGGGGCGATATTAACGATCTGAGATTTACAGGTGGTCGTCTTTTGCTCGCAGAAGACAATCCAGCCAATCAGTTGGTTGCGCGAACGATGTTAGAGAATGCCGGATTTGAAGTTGATTTGGCAGCAACCGGTATCGAGGCTGTCGAAGCTGCAACGGCCCGCATCTATGATTTGATTCTCATGGATATTGGGATGCCCGACATGGATGGTATTGCGGCAACTGCCGAAATTCGAAAGCTGACAAAAGGACGCGGCGATGTCCCAATAATCGCGATGACGGCCCATGTGATGCAGGGTGACCGGGAGAGTATTATGTCACAAGGGATTGATGATTATTTGTCGAAGCCGGTGCGCAAGACTGTGCTTCTGGCATCCCTGGCCCGTTGGTTAAGACCTTTCTTGCAAGCGCCAAATGCAACGGCCTCTTCTTTTTCTGCTGTGGATTTAGAACAGGATGTCCCCGGCTCCGTCAGCAATTCGGCGATCGATACAAAAGCCCTGGCGCAATTAGGTGAGGATACGGGTGTAGAGCTCTTACCCATGCTTATCGAGACTTTCATCGATAACGCGGAAGAGCGTATTGCTGCAATTGCTGTTGCGGTTGATAAAGGTGATTTAGCAGCTGTCGAGCATGAAGCACATGCTTTGAAAAGTAGTGCCGCAACGTTTGGCGCTACGGGGCTTCATCGATTGACTATTGATTTAGAATTGGCGGGGTCAAATGAGGATGCCAAACAAATTGAGGATTTGGCACCCGCACTTGCCCACGAGGGTGAAGCTGCAATAGAGCAGTTAAGAGATTACCTCGGAAAACTAGCCGAGTGATAGCCTCGATCTCCTTTTCTGAATGAGTTGTTTGGCACCGAGCCAATGGTTTTCCTGACAGGCCTGTAACGCATCGGCATATCCCAACCTACTGACAAGACGTTCCGCCAGATCGATCAAAGGGCTGTTCGTTGGCGCTATTGAATGTCTGTTTTGTAATGTCATTTTTATGGCTCCTTTTCTGAAAACTTTTTTCTTAAAATGAGAGAATTCTCATTTTGCGATTTTTGTTTTGCGACGCCGCCTTAGTACAGTTGATCCCACCAGTAGACTCAGAAGCCCTGATATGTTGCCACCACCCATGTCGGAAAGGGGGGCTGTTGCAATATCAAGTTCATTGTCTGAGAGGGCTGTGGCAGGGTCACTTTGAACAAGGAAAATGGCATCGTTGAAATCGTTATCGCCGTAAGGCCGTATCAGGTCTTCGAAACCGACCAGCACCGTGTTTTTATTGTTGTCTGCAAATAACATCGCCGTGTGACGTGCATTAGAATTGGCGTTGCCAAGCGTTGCATTTGCACCGGCTTCAGGATTGAGAAAATCGAGTGAATAAAAGTTATTCGGATCTCCGCTACGGTTATAACCAGAAATGCCGCCTTGCTTATAGGCATTGGCCGATACGAAGAAGCCGACATTAGTGCCCGCATCAAAAATTTTGCCGCCATTCATGGTTAACCCGTCACTTGTATCAGTGATTGATCCACCGCCAATGACAAGGGTATCTCCGTAGTTCAGAGATCCACCACCACCTGATTCTGAAAAGTTTGCAAACATGAAATCAGCTTGCACACCGTTCACGGAATTGAGTTCGCTGTATGAGATACGACCAGAGCCGTTGCTATCAATGTCGCTAAAACTGAGGCCATCGAACGCGTTATCAGAATATTCGAAGTAGCCAACGGAATTTCGATAACCGGCCCCTTCGTCAACAAAAGAAACAGCAAGGTGTGATGCTTCGGAGAGCCGAAGGTTGGGGTTGTAGTTTTCTGCCAGGAAGCTCTGGTTTACGGCGCTGGATTCAGGCAAGGCCGTACGAACATCCTGTAGTAATTGAGCGCCAAGATCAATATTGGTCAAAGTCGCGTCTGCCGCTTGCGCCTGCATATTCATTAGTATAACGGGCACAGCGACGAGCGGCATTAGCTTCCAATTAATTCTTGGCCGGTCGAAATTTTCATTTGTCATAATACGCGGTCCTAGTTTTGTTTAAATCATGTGCGTAATCGCAAAACACGCAATTGGCGTGCCAATAAATTTAACGACGCCAAAAGCCGCTAGGCAGCGGCGGCTGTTTCAAACATCGCTTCCATTGTTAGCTTAAGGCCATCACTGAGCGTCGTTTCAGCCTTGACCCCAAGATTGCGCTGTGCCCGATCAGGGTCGCCAATAGAAACCCGAATGTCACCATTTCTTGCCGGTTCCGCCTTGATAGTCAAAGGGCGGCCAGAAAGACTGGCTATTGTTTGCGCAAGTTGATTAATCGTAACCATTCGTCCTGTGCACACGTTGACGACGTCTTGCTGCCTTGATGCGTTCTGCATCCCGGCCACCAGAAAACGGACCACATCGCCGACATAAACAAAATCCCGGCACTGCCCTCCGTCGCCAAAGATGGAAATAGGTTCGCCGCGGCTGATCCGGTCAACGAAAACAGAAATAACGCCTGAGTAGGGGGACGCGGGATCCTGGCGAGGTCCATAAACATTGAAGAACCGTAATCCCATTGACGGTACATCGTGAACCAATGACCCGACACGCGCGTGAAGTTCACAGGCCAGTTTGTCTGCTCCATAGGCTGTCAAGGGGCGTGGAACTTCTCGTTCTGTCAGTGGCATACTCGCATTGTCACCGTAAATTGCTGCCGAGGACGCATAAATAACAGGAACCGGTTTTCCGCTCTTGGCCGACTTGGCTGCATCGAAAACAGCAATCGTACCCGATAAATTAACGCGATGTGTTTCGAGCCAATGGTGGACGGATCGCTCGACTGACGCGATTGCTGCAAGATGAAAACATCCATCCATTCCTGCCATACTCGTCGTGACCGTGTTGACGTCACAAACATCGCCAACGATCAGCTCTGCTTTCGGGTGCAGGTTTTCACGACGGCCTGTGGACAAGTCGTCCAGGACCCGAACGTTGTGCCCAGAGCCGACTAATGCATCAACAAGGTTTGATCCAATAAAACCGCAGCCGCCTGTTACTAAATAATTTGCCATGATGTTTCCTCTTTGTGAAATAAAAATCACAACCATCAGCGCAACATCCTTGCCATTTTTTTTCATAATCTAAGTCTTTGATTTAAAATAAAAAATCAATAAACCAGCAGCTGTGAACCTCGTCTCATTTTGCAAAGCGAGAAACAATCTGAGAAATTTTGATGGGCTCAGGACGTCAAATAATGCGGAAATCTGCGGTTCTTCAAAATGGCATAGCAATTGCTCTTCTTTGGGCAGAAATGGAGAACGATATGACTTCTGAAAACATTTGGATACTCTTAGACTCGTCCGGTATTGGTGGCATTGAAACACATGTTACGGGCCTCGCTTCTGCCTTAAGACAGTGTGGTCTTCAGGTGGAAATCGTTCTTGTCAGCGATCATGGGGAACATCCTCTCATGGAGGTTTGGGCCAAGGCCGGAAACACCGTCAGGATTATAGAAGGCGGCGTGATTGGGCTATACAAAGCTTTAAATAATCAGCGACCTGCGTTGGTGCACACGCACGGTTATAAAGCGGGAATCCTTGGAAAAGGTATTTGTGGTTTTCTTCGGATCCCGATCATTAGCACTTATCATGCGGGTGAACCCGGTGCAGGTCGGGTCAAACTGTATAACATGCTAGATTGTCATATGGCCCGGCTCGCGCCAGCGATCGCCGTCAGCAGCCCCATTGCAAAGAGGTTGCGGGGCGATGTTCGAATCATCCCAAACTTCGTCGACGTGCCGGAGACGATGGCACTGGGCGGAAATACAATTGCTTTCGTTGGGCGCCTATCTCATGAAAAAGGGGCCGACCGTTTTCTCGAACTGGCCGCCCAGTTCCCAGATCTTCCCTTTGATGTTTTTGGTGATGGACCCGAGCGTGCCGAAATTGAAAAAACGGCTCCGGAGAATGTGTGCATGTGGGGTTCTGTGGCGTCGATGGATTCTTACTGGGCGGGTATTGGTTTGTTATGCATATCTTCGCGCCATGAAGGTTTGCCATTAGTCGCGCTGGAGGCAATGGCCCGCGGCGTACCAGTCGCATCCTATGCCGTGGGCGCCCTGCCTGAAGTTATTGAAGACGGCTTGGACGGGTTTATCGTCCCAGCGGGTGACCAAAAAGCAATGGCACAGGTTTTTGAGACGTGGCGGCAGATGGACCGCAGTCATAAAACGGAGATGTCGCTGCGAGCCAGAAGTCGAATACAGGAGATGTTTTCGACCCGCTCGGTACTTCCACAAATACTGAATGTTTATGATCAAGCGCTGAATTCGCACAGTGGCCGGTGTGATTTGTCTCTCGTTAATCGTTTAGTTCGAGAGATGTCATGATCAGTAAATATACTCTATACGGTCTTGTCTTGGGCGTGGGATGTACCAACGCGCTGATACGCCCCGTCCTCAGGGCGATCCAAACGGATGGTTTCGTCTCCGTCTTCGGGGGTTTTGGGATTAGCGCGGTCATTTGGGGTGCCTTGTTTTGGGCCTTATCCTCTATTGCCAAACTGCCCTACGAGGAGCCAACAAGAACGGACACTGTTGTTACAATGATCGCTCTGTTGGGCTTTCTCGTGCCGGCAGCGACGGCGAGTTGGGTTGTTGTCGGTTTAGCCGCTTTGTTCTGGCAAAGATCGCACCAAGTAAATAAGAGAGCGGCTTTAGCCCTCTCGGTTATCGTTTTCGCGGCATTTCGCGATCCACTGGCCTCATTGGCACTCAAACTATTTGCGACACCATTGCTGGATGGAGATGCGCTTTTGGCATCCGCCGTCATGCAGATTTGGGACAGCTCGGTAACGCGTAGTGGTAATCTTATCAGTGGCTCTAACGGACACAAATTAATGATTTTGACGGGATGTACGTCTTATACAAACTTATCCATCGCGCTGTTGGCCTGGTTTGCGATGACGCGGGCGTTGGTCGGAAACATTCATCGACCTCAAATTTGGGCGGGCGTTTCTGTCGCCTTCGCAATGCTTGCTATTAATATTTTCCGTCTTGCACTCATGGGAGTAGGGCCGGAAACCTACCGGTTCATTCATGACGAAGAAGGTGCCATCATTGTCGATCTGGTGATGATTATCGCAACTTTAATGATTACAGCGAGAGGATGTGGATATGGTTTTCCAAAATATCGCCTTTTGGTCCGTCTTTAGCATCCTGACGGTCCTTGGTCTTACGATGAAGACCAACAGCATCGCGATTGCAGAACCTATGGAAGTCTCGTCCAGCGGCTTCGAGCATATTGCGCCTGTTCTTTATGAAAATGGCTACCGTCTTCGCGGAGTGCAGACACCAACGACCGACAAAAATTTTGTTGTGAATATTTACGAGCGGCTTGGCTGTCGTGGAGCCTTGATCCTTTTACCGTTAATTCGAAATTCGGAAGCGGCACAACTGTTGAAAACGCGTTATCTTTCAGAGAAGGGCAGTGCCTTCTTTGTTTTGAACGGAGCGCGCTACGAGACATTTCCAGATGCACAATTCTGGTGGAACGGCTTTACGTCGTTTGTTATGAGCTTTGGTCAAACCAAATCTAAGTCTTTTGTCTGGTCTGTCGTCGAAACCCGACCCTGTGTCGACACGACACCCCTTCATAAATATTTTTAGCGATTTTAAAATGGAACCTCATTTCACAAACGCTCTTCGAATTGATCGACGGCTTGTGCAGGTCACGAACCTGAAACAGTTTGCTGTTGCTTTCCTGATTTGTTTTGCGGTTGGTGTTCTCTGGTTACAAGTAAAGCATCCGCTGGTCGGCCCGGTAATTGCCTTATTGCCAATTGCAGGGCTTATCGTGTTAAAAATGCCTTTTCCCTTTGCGTTGGGTTTTGTTGTCTTTTCATTCTTTCGATTGCACGAAGTTTTTCCCCAACTGTATTCTTTGCATATTCCCCAGTTGTTGGCCTTGGGGACGCTTGTGTCCCTGGCCTGGAGCCTATGGACGCGACGGCTAAATGCATATTGGACCCGCGAACTTAGCATTTTTTTCCTGTTCTTTTGTATCGTCTCACTTGGGGTGTTCTTTGCCTCCAACCGTGCTGAAGCAATGGCCAGTTATACAGGGAACTACGTCAAAATTGCCGTTATGGTTGTCGCTATCGCTTGGCTGGCTGTAGGTATTAAGGTCCTACGTCTATCGTCATGGGTCATTATATTCTCTGGTGTTTTGGTCGGTGGCGTCGCCATCATGAACAAAATGAAGGGTATCGGTTTGGTCGAGGGAACCCGCGTAACCATCGGGAGGGATATTGGGTCTATGTTGGGAGACCCAAACGATTTGGCGCTGGTTCTTTTATTCCCCGCCGGTTTCGCGCTCTCGTATGTTCTGAATAGAGGTGTCAGCTGGCCACAACGTGTTATGGCCGGATTGGCTTTTCTCATTTTGATTTCAGCAGTTGTCGCGACACAAAGTCGGGGCGGATTGCTTGGCATTGCTGCTGTTATGGGTGTCTTCGCCTACCGACGAGTCAAATCAAAAGCCTTATTGGCGCTCGTCGCATTCATCGCGTTAAGCGTACTGTTTACATTAGCTGGTGTCAGTGACCGAGCTTCCGGAGGCGCCCATGAAGAAGGTATTGATGAGTCCGCAATGGGGCGCATTTATGCATGGGGTGCCGCCCTTAAGATGGCAGTCCACAACCCTCTAACAGGGGTTGGTCTGAATAACTTTCTGCTGAACTACTGGATCTACAGTGACCACTGGGATGGTCAAAACCATGCCGTTCACTCGACCTGGTTTGGCGTTTTGGCAGAAGCGGGCTTTCTCGGGCTGCTGGTCTTTATTGCGATGATTGCATTGATTTATCGGTGTATCTTTAGATCTTTGTATCGTCTGGAAATTACCGGTCTTCTTCGCGATTTGCCGGCTCGCCCGGGCGCTTACACGATTGCAGAAGGTATCCTGGCCAGTATGGTTGGTATTACTGTTTCGGCAACGTTTTTGACCATGGGTTTTACCTGGCCGATCTACATTCTTCTTTCACTTGCGACAGCACTCGGTAAGTACACATCGGAACTAGAGGCCGATGCCTTGCAAATTGCTTCTCATATCAAGAAATAGTCTGATCGCAGATCGCTAAAGAAGTATAAAAATCATTTAAAAACAATGGTTTACTCAATAAGTGAATCTGGCCCGATTCCTGCGATTACCTGCGCAATATCATTTATCATAACTGGAGTTATTCATATGTGTGGAATTGTTGGTGTCGTAAATGGAAACAATGCAGCGAAACATCTTATTACCGGTCTCAAGCAACTGGAATACAGAGGGTATGACTCCTCCGGTATTGCTGTTCTCGAAAATCAAAACCTACTGAGTCGCAAGGCAGTTGGTAAGCTCGATTGTTTGGTCGATGTCCTGCAGTCCGACCCCGTCGACGGGCCATTGGGGATCGCCCATACCCGGTGGGCGACCCATGGTGCGCCGAATGAAACAAACGCTCATCCGCACGTTGTCGATGATGTTGCGGTGGTTCACAACGGCATTATCGAAAACTATAAAGAACTCAAAAATGAACTGGCTTCTGAAGGACACATGTTCAGTTCTGAAACAGACACGGAAGTTGTACCCCATCTGATCAGGCACCATATGGCGCAGGGCATGAGCATCGAAGCTGCGATCGAAAAATGTTTGGGGCGACTGGATGGCGCCTACGCGTTGGGTATATTGGTGCAAGGAGAACAGGAACGGCTATTCGCGGCACGGCGCGGAAGCCCATTGGCAATTGGTCATGGTGAAGACGCGATGTATATCGCCTCCGATGGGTTGGCGCTTGCTCCCATGACAGACCGGGTTAGTTATCTCGAAGACGGCGATATGGCCGTTCTGGATAATAAAGGTGTCGATGTTTTTGACGAGAACGGTTCAAAAAAATCAAGGACTGTTGTGCAAACATCTTTCTCCGCGCAGGATACGGGCAAAGCGGGTTATCGTCACTTTATGCTCAAGGAAATACACGAGCAGCCAAGTGTTGTTCGTCGCATACTGGATGCGTATCAAAAGCCGGATGCAGACGGATTTTCGCTCCCGGAGTTTCCTTTTGATTTTGCAGACCTGACTCGTTTGAGTATCGTTTCGTGCGGCACATCAAGTTACGCGGGCAGCGTGGCGAGATACTGGTTTGAACAAGTTGCGCGTATTCCTGTCGATGTCGATATTGCGTCTGAATTCAGATATCGTAATGTTCCCATGGCCCCTGGCGGAGCCGCCCTGTTTATTTCGCAATCTGGTGAGACGGCCGACACGTTGGCGGCACTTCGCTTTGCGAAAGCCGCCGGACAAGACATCATTAGTCTTGTCAATGTGCCGGAAAGTACGATTGCGCGCGAATCTGATGTTGTATTGAAAACCTATGCGGGGCCTGAGATTGGTGTTGCATCAACCAAAGCATTTATTGCTCAGTTGACGGTATTGGCCATGATCGCAATTGAAGCGGGGCTCAAACGGCAAACTCTCTCAATGGATGAAGCGAAAGAGCTTATTCAGTCACTGAAATCGGCTCCGGTGATGATTGACCAGGTTCTGGGTCAGGCGAAGAAAATAGACAAAATCGCCAAAGACGTTTCAACGGCTAAAAGTGCGTTATTTCTCGGTCGTGGGACTTCTTTCCCAATTGCAATGGAAGGCGCGCTGAAACTGAAAGAAATCTCTTATATTCATGCCGAGGGATTTGGTGCCGGAGAATTGAAACACGGACCAATCGCCTTGGTCGACGAAGAAACCCCAATCATCGCGCTCGCGCCAAATGACCATCTTTTTGAAAAATCGGTTTCGAATCTCCAGGAAGTAAAGGCACGCGGTGCCCGCATCATCGCGATCAGTGACAAAGGAGGCCTGGCGGCCCTTGAAGACGATATCGAGGCCGGTATTGAAATTCCGAAATCTCACTCTTTTACAGGACCGTTGTTACAAGCGGTTGCCTTGCAAATGTTGGCTTATTCTGTGGCTGTTCGTAAAGGAACGGACGTTGACCAGCCGCGCAACCTTGCCAAGTCGGTGACTGTCGAATGATGCGGGATCTTGTTGTATTTGGGGAAGACTGGGGTCGCCATCCCAGTAGTACCCAGCATTTGGTTAAGCGCTTGGCCAAGGATCGAAAGGTAATATGGATTAACTCGATTGGCATGCGCAGGCCGAAATTCACGACTGCGGATATTGCCCGGGTTGGCAGTAAAGTCTGGCGTATGATGGATAAACAGAAAGCGGTGCCGAAGGTGTCTGTACCGCATAATATGACCATTATTGAACCGCGCGTGATACCATTACCGGGAAATCCGATTGCAGCCAAAATCAATCAACAAGTTCTCGGGAACACATTGCGAAAGGTTTTAACGGCTCAAAATATCGTAGATCCCATTTTATGGACGTCGTTACCTACGGCCGTTGATCTGCTGGAGGTCTGCAATACCAGTGGGGTCGTCTATTATTGCGGCGATGAATTTGGCGCGCTTGCGGGGGTTGATCATCGTCCTGTTCTTGCTTGCGAACGTCGCCTTTCCGCCCGTGCTGACCTGATCTTGGCGGCAAGCCAACCTTTGGCGGACAAATTTAATTCCGGAAAGACGGAACTCGTACCCCATGGTGTTGATTTCGATTTGTTTGCTCAACCGAGCGAACGGGCATCTGACCTTCCAACCGATGGCCCCGTTGCCGGCTTCTATGGCAGTATTTCAGAATGGCTGGATCAGGAGTTGGTTGCCGAATGTGCCGGAAGGTTGCCCAACTGGACTTTTGTTTTTGTCGGCGAAGAGCGGACTGACGTTACCAGATTGCAAAAGTGTCCGAACGTGCAATTTCTTGGGCCACGACCGCATGAGGATCTCCCCGGCTATGTACAGCATTGGGATGTTTCTGTGATGCCATTTGTTGATAACGAACAAATACGTAACTGTAACCCCCTTAAATTGCGAGAGTACCTGGCGGCTGGACGACCTGTTGTCGCAACGCCGTTTCCTGCTTTATCGGCTTATGCCGACATTCTGCATCAGGCCCAATCCGCGGAACATTTCGCAGCCGCCATTGAAAACGCGTATAACGAAACGCCTGTTAAGAAGGAAGAGCGTCAGCACGTTGTCGGCGCAGAGAGCTGGGCGGCGCGAGCAACACAGGTGGGGGCGCTTCTTGAAGCGTTTTCATAACACAACAGCGGTATTCGCAAAATGCGATACAGATTGTCTGGAATCGGTCAGTAAATAGCTGACGGATTAAAATGAGTAAAAATAATTATTTAAAAACAATAACTTAAGAGATTTTATCGGATTTCGAAAATTGGCCCGGTCATTGCGTTAACTGATGTAGTTAATCATCGTTACAAAGGATTGGTTTCATGTCGATCACGACCCGAGTTTTGTTTGTCATACTCGTCTGTACCAGCACCTCCGGGTGTTTGCTGCCGATGTCCATCGGACTACTCTCAAAACCTATTGGCTATTTGATCGACCAACATGAGGCAAAACAAAAGGCAGAAGCTGGCACACCTATTTCTGTTGCATCTATGCTTGCAAGCGCTCGTGGTGACGACGGCTCGCTAGAAGAATTGCCAGACCCCGAAAACGCGGATCAGACCTGTCAGGGAAAGCCTGGATCAATTAGCGTCGCCCAGATGCTAGAAGCGGCCCGCGCTAAACAAGATACAAATACAGCAGAACCCATTGAAACGGCTAAGAGCACAGCGCCAGCTCTGTTGACCCCGATCGCTCACGCCCCAGAGGTGAACAAGCAAGAAGCCGAAGTTAGCGTTGTTATAGGGACTTATAGCAGCGACAAGTCCCCAGCACCTGCTATTTCCCTCTTGATGAAGGCGCGCGATGTCTGCAAACGCCTTGGTGATACATGCGATCCAGCACACATTAAAATGGATACGACACTTCCTCTGGGCACGCTTCAGATTTCTCCTTTGGATGGTGATCGCGATGCGTAATCTTATCCTCGTAAACAGTTTGTGCGTGATGGCTGCGGCTTGGCGTCGACGCTACCTGATTGTTATACCAATCCTATTGATGCCGATTATTGGGGGTTTGGTTGGCGTTTTAACGCCAAAAACCTATCAATCACACACCACAATTCTAATTCAGGAAGCTGCAAAACAGAACCCGTTTCTGAAAGACCTGACTGTTGAAACAAATCTGAAAGAGCGGATGGCTGCATTGCAATCTCTATTGCACAGTCGTCACATTCTCGGGTCTGTTGCACTGAAGATTGGATTGATCAGCGACGATACTCCCGGAGACGAAGTAACGAAAAGAATTTCTGAATTGTCCAAGGCGTTGAATGCGAGGCTGGTTGGCGATGATCTCATTAAGATTACTTACGAAGCAAGAGAGCCGGAAAAGATGGCGCAAATATTAGGCTTGGTAAGTGTCCGCTTCGTCGAGAGAATCGTCGCGCCGCAACGCTCTTCTATTATCAGTTCAGAAAATTTCTTAGCGGAAGAATTGAAGCAGCGAAAACTCGATTTGGAGGCGGCCGAGAAACGCCAAGCTGAATATCGCACCAAGTATGCGAGTGAATTACCTGAACTACATGCCAGCAATGTTTTGCGCCTTGGCAAGTTGCGTGAAACGCTGGCCGTCCGTGTCACAGAGTTAGAAGGTGCACGTGCAGCATGGGGGAACTTAAAAGAGCGAATTTTTAAGACGAACCCGGTCATTGGAAAAATTGAAGAGCAGATCGTTAATGTAGCGAGTGAATTGACGGATTTGCGCTCGCGCTACACTGATAATCACACCCTGGTACAGGCGGCGCTTAGAAAAATTAATAGCCTGCGAGATGAACGGTCAAGAACGTTGTCCGCATCAAAAAACCTGAAAGATGGTGATCTGGAGCGGCTATGGAACATGGCGGCAAATCAAACGGTAGATCTGCAAAACGGTGCACAACCGCTTCTGATCTCTCAGCTTGAGAAACTTCAGGAAAGCCAGACGCTTGTCACTAACCTGGAAAAGCAAACGGAGAGCCTGCAGCGTGAAATTGCCAAACTTCAGAATAAAGTGAAGGGATTTGGCCGCCATGAGCAGCGCCTTGCCGAGTTGGCCCGCGAAGCAACGGTTAATCGGAAAATATATGACGATTTGGCCGAGCGCCATCAACTTGCCCGCGTTACCGGCGCATTAGGCAAGTCAGAAGAAAAAGAACGGATCAAGTTGATCGACCCTCCGTTTACACCACTTGCGCCTTCAAATCTTCCTGCATGGGTGTTTGCATTGCTTGGTGTTGTGAGTGGTTTGTTCATGGGGGTTGGCCTGGCGATTGTTGCCGAAATACTTGACCTTACCATTCGCCATCGGCGTCAACTTGAAAACCTAACAGGCGCCCCGGTTTTGATCCGCCTGCCACAATTATCCTACGACGGGTTGCACCCACAGGATGGAAACGTGGACCTACAGCTCTGTCCGGATACCGGATTCCTGATACCTTCGGAGATATCACATGCATAAAAGACGTGTATTACAAATCGTTCAACACCTGCAGCCCGGCGGCATAGAGACCATGGCACTGGACCTCATGCGAAAAGCAAGTTCCGATACCGATGTTCATCTTCTTAGCCTCGAAGGGCATAAAAAAGAATGCCTGCACGCCTGGTCACGTCTGCAACCATATGCGGATCGGTTGCATTTTATGCAAAAGAGATCCGGTCTCGATTTTAAGACGATCATGCGAATGGTTAAACGGATTAAGACCTTAGATATCGATGTGGTACATACCCATCATATTGGGCCTTTGGTTTATGGTGGTCTCGCGGCGCGCATTGCCGGCGTAGATCGTCTTATTCATACCGAGCATGACGCGTGGCATCTGGGCAATCGAAAGCGCAGATGGTTACAGACCGCTGTCACAAAGCTTACACGACCTGTTGTTGTCGCTGATGCAGACTTGGTGGCAGAAGCTGTAAAGTCTGCAATTCCCTCTATTACCCCGGCGGTCATCCACAATGGTGTCGACACGTCAAAATTTTTCCCTGGCGACAAAACGAAAGCACGAACACAGTTTGGACTTCCACTTGATGTGCAACTCATTGGCTGCGCCGCACGCTTGGAAGAGGTTAAAGGCCATGAGTCTTTGCTGTCTGCAATGGCTGCTCTGCCCGACACGATCCATTTGGCGTTGGCAGGCGATGGGGGGCTTCGCAAGATTTTGGAACATCTAAGTTCAATTCTGGAGATTTCACATCGTGTCCATTTTTTAGGGTCGATTGATGACATGCCCGCTTTTCACCGCGCTCTGGATGTGTTTTGTCTGTCGTCAAAGAAAGAGGGCCTTCCGCTATCACCATTGGAAGCACAAGCTTCTGGTGTGCCAGTAGTCTTAACGAATGTTGGCGGGTGCAGCGAAGCGGTTTGTCCGGAAACCGGATACCTTGTCCAGCCTAACTCGCAAAAATGCCTGTCAGAAGCTCTGTTGAACGCTCTCAATAGCGCTGCCGACGGCAATCCAAGAGACTTTGTTCTGCACAACAGAAATCTCGAACAAACCATTAGTGCGTATGAAGCGCTTCACTAAATTTATTGGAGAGGTTTAGTCAAATGACCTTGCATGAAACGATAATTGCGTCGGCTATGATATTGATCTTGGTCCTGTTTATTTACCATCATTTTGGCTTTCCGATCATTAGCCGTTTTTGGGCGGCCCGTGTGCCGGCACAGATGCCGCCGAGTGGAACTCGCGGTGATGGGGACGATCCATTGATCACGGTCTTCATGCCGGCCTATAACGAAGCGGATCACATCGCAGACAAACTCCTAAACCTGGCTTGTGTTGATTATCCCAAGAACAAAATCCAGATCATCGTCGCTTGCGATGGATGTCGCGATAACACTGCCGCATTGGCGCGTGCAACGGCACAGCTTCCCGAGTTGCAGGAAATCTATGTGCAGGTCATAGAAGAGACTGAAAATAAGGGTAAAATTGCGATTTTGAACCAATATTTACCGAAGATTGATGACGGGATTATTGCGCTGTCAGATGTCTCTGCGCACATTTCTCCCAATGCTTTTAAACGGGCTGCCCAACATTTTCAAAACGCCGATGTCGGAGTTGTTGCTGCGACTTACCAATTATCGAAAATACAAAACCAAGGGGAAGCGGCTTATTGGAAATATCAAGTGGCGAACAAGCTCGGCGAGGCAGCACTTGGGGCGCCTCTCGGGGTTCATGGAGCCTTGTATTTTGTTCGCGCAGGTGCCTATCAGACACTGGAATCTGATACCATAAACGATGACTTTATTCTGCCGATGCGGATCGTCGCGGCTGGCTCAAAAGCAGTCTACGACGTGAAGATCATCGCAACAGAACGCGAAGTGGCTGATGGGGCGCAAGATTTTAGTCGCAGGCTTCGAATATCTGCTGGAAATGTTCAGCAAATCCTTCGCGTTCCGCAATTAATGTCGCCCAAGATGGGGGGGGTGGCGTTTGCCTTCATGTCTGGAAAAGCGCTTCGGGCAGTCATGCCTTTTTTGTTGGCGTTGTTTGTCACAGGCTCTCTAGTCCTCAGTGTTACGTTGGATCCGGCGCGCGCAATTGTTGGGCTGGAAGCTCTTATACTGCTCATCGCCGGGGGCCGACACTTTTTCATCCCATCAGGCACATCCAAAGTCCTGGACATTATTCATTATCTCATTCTCGGACATACAGCAGGGCTGATCGGCGGATGCCGGTATTTGTTTGGCCCCAAACAAGGCCCTTGGTCACGTTCTACTCACGCAAAGGAAACACTTAAAATGGTTAATCAAAATTTCGAGTCTCAAAGTATTGCTATCGTCAAACGCGCCATCGATATTGTTGGTTCTCTTGTTGGGCTAATCTTAACAAGCCCGTTTCTAATCCTGATCTGTCTTGCAATTAAGCTCGATTCCAAAGGGCCGATTGTCTTTAAACAGATGCGTGTTGGTCGAGCACGCCCCCATATGACGGAGCTGTTTACAATGTACAAATTCCGTTCGATGCGTGTTGACGCCGAATCTAAGTCTGGACCCGTCTGGGCAACCAAGAACGATCCGCGGATCACTCGTGTCGGCAGATTTATGCGGAAAACGCGTTTGGACGAAATTCCCCAATTGGTCAACGTCCTAAAAGGTGAAATGTCGCTTGTCGGCCCCCGGCCGGAACGTCCGGGAATCTGCGATAAGCTGGAAAACGCCATTCCCTATTATGCGGACCGAACCTATGGAGTTCGTCCGGGCATTACAGGACTGGCCCAGGTCTTTCAAGGATATGATGAAACGATCGAAGACGTCCGTTCCAAGGTTTCGTATGATCACGCCTATGCCCTAGCGTCTGGAACCTGGAAAACCTGGCTCTTGCTTGATCTAGAGATTTTGGCTCGCACCGTAACGGTTGTCTTGTTCGGGCGGGGCCAATAGGCCCTGGTCTCGCCGATTTCTCCATTTTGCTTCTCAACTTGCGAAAACGATAAAGGCTGTGGCGCGCCGCTACGGCCTTTATTGCGTGGAATTATTATAAGTTATTGATATTAAACAAATTTATTCTATTTCGATATCCAAAAAAAGTTGGCACTTCGTTTGCTTAGTTAGGGGGGACAGATGTTTTAATGCAAATGCGAAGTGGAGACTAAGATGTTAACCGTGGAAAAGAATATACCTGAAAATCGACTGACAATCGCGGTAGACGGAGATTTTGATGCAGAAGTGGCCGGCAAGGCGCGTGATCAGTTCGAAGAAATTGTTGCTGACTGGTCCGGTGATGTGACGATTGACCTGTTTAAAACGGAGTTTCTAGACTCATCCGGTATTGGCGCAATTGTTTATTTATTTAAACGCCTGAACGCACGGAACCAAGGTTTTTTGCTATCCCATGCAAGTGGTCAGCCGAAAGAATTAATCGAGATGCTGCGGATCGACCGCGCCATCCCTGTAACCTTTCTTAATGAGAGTCTTTCAGCATGATGAAACGTTTTGCCCTTGTTATTGGTCTTATCGGCCTGTGCGGATGCACCACGTGGCCAAGCTACGGGACTGGTGGCATGGATGAGGTTTATCACTATGACAGGGATAATCTTTTGAGCCATACGCATTTTTCCGAGGTTGGTCCGATAAAAGTCGTTGCAAAGGAGCTGGACCACATGCGGGCGATGATTGATCGCAGTTGGAAATCTGCTGCGGGAAAATACCGCCCCGCAACGCTGACGCTTATAGACATTCAATGGGGCCGCGTTGCACGTGAATTCGCAGCCCATATGCACGTGGATGCATTCGAGAGCCTCAAGGTTTTAAAGAAAATGTTCCTCGATATGGAGAATGATCTGGAAGCGGAAACGTCAGATCGAGCGGTTGCCGCCGCTGAAAACGGACAGGACAAATAAAATGCAAACTCTGAAACAAATCGTTGTTGGATTGTTATTCCTTTTTGTCGCCAGCGCCTCGGCGGCTGAGCCGCTTAAGCTGCGTGCAGGTGATATCCTGATGATCAGTTACCCTGGTGAAGTTACGTTTTCAGAACCGTTTCAAATCAATCGAATTGGCGAGGTGATGTTGCCAGAAATTGGCGCCGTTCCCTTGGCTGGAAAAACACTAGAGCAGGCTGGTATAGATGTCCGAAAGGCTCTTAAAAAAGTCTTCCGCGACGTAGAGCGTCTGCGCGTTGCCCTTAAAGACCGGCGTTTGGCCATTACGGTTCTTGGGTTTGTAAACACGCCTGGCCCGGTTGATCTGGACGAGCGCGGGTCGGTTCAGATGGCGATTGCAGCGGCTGGTGGTTTGTCAGAAGGCGCACAAATGGACCGTCTCCAGATCCGTCGAAAAGACCAAGTAATTGCCTTTGACTATAAAAAATACCTGGATTCCGGAGACCAAAGTATTCTTCCGGTTCTGGAGCCCTTGGATACGATTTTTGTCCCGGCATCTCCATTAATTGGCAATATCCAGGTTGATTTCGATGCACGTACATTGACGGCAAAGGGAGATGCGGCGGGAGAGGGGACCTCTATTAAAGTTTTTGGAGAAGTTCATCGCCCCGGCCTGTTTGGTTTCAAGAAGGGCGCGAATATTGTTGATATGATTATGCGCGCCGGCGGTGTTACTCGGTATGCTGGTGTCGAACAAATCCGCATCGTGTCCAGTGGCAGGCCCCATCCCTTTAATCTGAGAGACTATCTGGACACAGGAAACAAGTCTCTGTTGCCAGACTTAAGTCCAGGAGACACCATTTTTGTCCCACAAAAAACAGATAGCGTCAGTAAAGGTGCCCGTACCGTTTACGTCATGGGTAATGTATTTGCTCCGGGTGCATTTGAGACCAAAAACGATGCCAATTTCTTTGACATCCTTGCAAATGCTGGCGGCCCGAACCGTTATGCCGATACCCGACAAATGCAGGTCTTGAAACTTGATGGTTCAACAGTCCAGTTCGACTTGCAGGAGTATATGGCCGGTAACGGAACTATACCCTTGCCAGAGATAAACCCTGGCGACGCCATTCTGGTGCCTGAAAAAACAGATATGAATGAGAAATCATGGCTCAATGTCGCCCCAAATCGTGCCGTTCGAATTATTGGTGCTCTCGTTCGCCCTGGCCGTTACGAATGGTCAGATGAAATGTCTGTTTTGGACTTGATTGCACATGCCGGTGGCCCGGTTGCGGCTGCGGATACCGCTCATATTCAAGTTCTCAAAGAACGCAGTGATGGATCGGTTGAATCAATTGATATCGATCTAGAGCATTTTATGAAGGGTGGCGGAAATTTATCAGACCTTCCCCCACTGGAAGCAGGAGACACAATTATGGTCCCCGAACTGCCCCGCGACCCGAGTGATAATCGCTCGCAGTGGATCCGGCAGGCAAAAGAACGGTCGATTTATATATTGGGCCAAGTTGGTGCTCCTGGGCGCTATGCCTTCAACGACCAACTTGCTTTCCTGGATATCCTAAGTGCTGCGAACGGGCCGCTTCCAGACGCTGATTTACATAATGTGCGGGTGACACATCGTGGTGAAGATGGCGCGCGTGTAAGTAAATTGAACCTGGCGCTGTATTTTGAGACAGGTGACGAGTCTGTATTGCCAACCATCCGGCCAGAAGATGTCATATACATTCCAGAGCGTAATCGACAGTTTCTTGATAAGAAGAAGGAAAACACCATTCGTGTCTTGGGTTCGATCGGTCGACCAGGTCGATACGCATTCGATGACACGATGACAATTCTTGACCTCTTGGCCGAAGCCGGTGGACCGACGCCACAAGCCTATAGCGAGCGTATCGTTGTGGTCAATCGCTCGAAATCTGAACCACAAGGGTCATCCTTTAATCTTATCGAGTTCGCGAAATCAGGTGACTTTTCAAAACTGCCTGTTCTCCGTGCGGGGGATACGGTTTTCGTCCCCAGTAAGGAAGAAAGTCCAATGTTCGCTCTTCGAACGACCCTTAAAGACATAATATCTATTATTACGATTGGATCGCTCGCCTTTGGCGGTTGATGCTTCATTTAACGAAAGAACACATCATGATTCCGTTCCCCGTTCATTTTGAAGAACTTGAGACACTTTATTCGGCTACATTGGGCGCGGATAGCCATAGCGTCGCAATCACATCGGCAGATAAAGGAGAAGGCGTCTCGATGATCGCTTATGCTCTGGCACGAAGAGCTGCAGAAGCAGGGCGACGGACGTTGTTGGTTGACCTGAATACGGCAAACCCAACGGTAGCCAGTCGCCTGGGGCTTGAGGGGGAAGACTGGTCACCCGATGGTGCAGCAGACCTGCAAGGGGTAATCGATTTGCCGGGTATTCAAATGTCTATCTTGTCGGCACCAGTTGCTACGGCGCACATTCTGAATATTAGGGAGGATGGCAAACTCAGAGCTGCCATTGCGGCATGGCGTAAAGTCTTTGATTGCATCATAATCGATACATCACCGCTTACCCGTTCGAACCAAAGAAATGTGTCACCTGATATGGTTGCTGCCTGTTCCGATTGCGCGATATTTGTCGTGCTCGCAGGTCGGACAGCGGAAACGAAGGTCTCAGAGGCGATTGCCAGGCTCAGAACGTCGGGCACCAATATTGTGGGGACGATTATCAATGACCGTTATAACCCGAGCCTTTGTAACGAGTTGTGCCGCGAAACATATCGGCTTGAAAAGCGCCTGCCAAAACTAATGGGTCGCTTAAGAAGCTTTTTCCGGCGGAATGCGTTTCTAATGCAAAAAATCTAAGGGCTGGTTAGAGCGCAGGATTAGCACTCATTCTAAATCGATGGCTTTATCTATTTGCACGGATTTGAGCAGAGAAAGCGGCTGACCAGTGGCTTGTTTTATAACGATACGGCATTCGAATTTTTTTGTTTCTCGGTAAATGGTCACCAAGGTGCCGATTCCAGCACTGTCCATAAAAGTTGTTTGGGACATGTCTAACACGATCTCTGACACTTCAGCAGACATAGCATCAAGACAAAGGGTTTTGTTAAGCCCCGCATTAACTGAGTCCAATGTTGTTGGCATATGAACGACAAGTTTTCCCGATTCCGGGAAAGCCAGTTCAGCCAGTCCATTTTTTACACTCATGCGGTTTTCCTAATCACAACTGACGTTGCGTCATCCAGTAAGACATAGTTATTACGAGCTTGTGCGCTCTCTAACAAGCCATTGGCAAAATGTGGGTCTGATATTACGTCCAATTGATCCATGAAGTCGCTAATCATATGACTAGGGTTGCACACCATTGACCGGTTGGCTTCGGAAACGCCATCTGTATATAATACCAGTCGCTGGTTTGTTTGCATAGAAAGATGAACTTCCTGATAACTAGGCTCCTCCATTAACCCAAGAAGCGGGCCTCCCACATCAATTTCTGTAATCTGATCACCATCAATTATGAAGGGGGGTGGGTGGCCAGATGATGCGATCGTCACGGTTCCGTCAGGACGTAAAAACAGAGCAAGGGCGGTCGCAAAAGAATGTTTCAGAAGTTTGTCATTCAGAAACATATCGGAGAGCTCGGACAGTAAAATCGCGGGAGAAGCCGTACGGCCAAGCGCCCGCAGAGCACCATAACTATAACCGCTAAAGGCGTGAGCAAAGAATTTTGCCTGTTCACCGTGTCCCATGATATCGGCAAGTATGATAAGATGGCCGCTTTCTAGTTGATGGTCGATAAGAATGTCACCGCCGCCTGCTGATGCAGCTTCATTGGCGGATGCAATGGCATAGCCTGTTGGTTGCGTGGTGATATCGGGTTTGAGAGCCTGTGTAATTTGATCGTCTAACCGGTCGCCAATTGATGAACGAAGATCAGCTGCACGTTTCATAATGCGACGGATAGAAGAGACGAGCGCCTTTTTCTGTACAGGCTTGGTTAGGTAATCATCAATTGAAAAATCTGCGGCTTTATCTCTGATCTCCCCGGACTGAGATCCGGTGAGGTATATAAAGGGGACCGTATCCATCTTTCTCAGGTTTTGGAGCTTTCGCCTGAATACGTAACCGTCGGTATCGGGCATATGGATATCAGAGATCACGAGGTCGACTGCATTCTCTTCCAAGTAAGCAAGTGCGCCAGACACCTTGGAAAAAGTTTGGACTGAAAAAGTATCTCGCAGATAGCCAGATAAGACCTGTAAAAACACAGGATCGTCATCGACTACCAGCGCCGTCGGCATAAGGCGTTCTTCAGCGTCCAGCGGGATGCTGAGGGTCAATGTGTTCCAGGTTTCCTGATTTTTTTGCTCTGACTGATAGGTAAAAGACGGGAATTGCTGATGTAGAATGTAGAGGCCCCGCCCATTCTCTGCCAGTTCCAAAGGGTCAAGCATTGGGGGTTCTGGGGCTGCTTCCAGATCAGAAAACCGGGGCCCATTGTCGCAAATCGTCAGTTCCCAATGCGCACGTGTCCGTCGCAATTCCAGCCGGATAAGCGTCGGCAGGGGATCTGGGTATTTGACAAGGTTGGTCACAACCTCAGAAAGCGTTGTTAAGAATTTGTCGCCATTTGATTTTGAAATGGGAAGCGTCTTTAAAATAGGCGAAAAGGCAGCCCGAAAATGTCGAGCTGCCTTTTCACTGCAGGGAAGAGTAAGCGCGTGAATAAATGCCATTAGACCATAACGCTTAGGCAGCGTCCGCGATCTTTTGGGCAAGGTCATTGGCGACTTTTTCAATTGTCCCGATGTCTTCACCTTCCGCCATGACCCGAACCAGGGGTTCCGTGCCGCTCGCGCGAACCAGTACCCGACCAGATGTTCCCAGATGTGTTTCAGCTGCCGCTATTGCTTTGATGATCGGTGATTTTGCCAAAGGAGCGCCCTTTCCCACTGGTACATTTCGCATGGTTTGAGGGAAAGGTTTGAAAACGCGACAAAGCTGACTGGCTGATGTTTGTTTTTCAACAAGTGCGGTTAGAACCTGCAAACCGGCAACCAGGCCATCACCTGTACACGCATAGTCCGCCAAGACAATATGGCCGGATTGTTCGCCACCCAGATTGAGGTTCTTTTCTTGCATGCATTTCACAACGTGACGATCTCCTACGGCTGTTCGATGGAGGTCGAGACCAATTCCCGATAAGTGTTTTTCAAGACCCATGTTTGACATAACTGTGGCAGCCACGCCTTTTCCATTCAAGCGACCTTGAGCATGCCAGACTTCCGCGATCAGGGCTAGAATTTGATCGCCATCGATCATCTGACCTTTTTCATCGCAAACGATGATTCGATCCGCATCGCCATCTAACGCAATACCGATATCGGCTCCTTCTGAGATGACTTTACTCCGCATGGCACGGGTATCGGTTGCCCCGCATTGATGATTAATATTCGTGCCGTCTGGGTGTACGCCAATCGGGATCACTTCTGCACCCAGTTCCCAAAGGATTTCAGGAGATACTTTGTACCCGGCGCCATTTGCGCAATCGAGAACGATCTTTAGTCCGCCAAGTTTCAGTCCCTTTGGGATGGTGTTTTTAACGGATTCTGTATAGCGCCCTTGGGCCCCATCAAGACGGCTGGCCTGCCCCATGGCGACATCCGTTAACAGTTTTGGATCAATACCCTTGGAAACCAGCTTTTCAATCCTGGCCTCTGTATCGTCACACAATTTACATCCATTTGCCCGGAAGAATTTAACGCCGTTGTCATGGTAAGGATTATGCGATGCTGTAATCATGATGCCCAAGTCTGCGCGAAGAGAATGCGTCAGCATGGATATCGCTGGCGTCGGCAGTGGGCCAAGGAGAATTGGCATCGCCCCGACGGAAACCAGGCCGGCGGTTAAGGCCGACTCAACCATATATCCTGACAACCGTGTGTCCTTGCCGATGACAACGCGAGGTGCCGCGCCAGTTTCAGCGGCCACGATCCCAGCCGCTTTCCCAATTGCCATTAGTGTTTCGGGTGACATGCTGCCTTGATTGGCTCTGCCCCGGATGCCGTCTGTTCCAAATAAAGTGCTCATGAGTGATTCCTTTTAGAATGGGTTTGATTAAGCCGTTTTACGAGTCTGGCTTTTGCGATTTCGATACGAGACGCCGCCCATCGGCTTTTGGAATTTTTCAGCGCGGACGAACGTCAGTGCTTTTGCAGGAACGTTTTGCGTGATCGTGCTGCCGGCCCCGATAACCGCCTCTTTGCCGATTTCAAGTGGGGCAACCAAGGCTGAGTTTGATCCGATGAACGCATCACAGCCAATAATTGTACGATTCTTGTTATAGCCATCGTAGTTGCAGGTGATTGTTCCCGCGCCGATGTTTGCCCGAGCACCGACTTCAGCGTCTCCGATATAGCTGAGATGTGAAACCTTTGCACCGCTATCAATATGGCTGTTTTTGATTTCGACAAAATTGCCAACTCGCGCGTTATTGCCCACGTGGGTACCTGGTCGTAAGCGTGCGTAAGGCCCGACGACGGCCATTTCATCAAGAACTGTCTTTTCCAAATGCGAAAACGCCCGCACTCTGGAACCCGTCTTAACATGGACACCAGGACCGAAGAAGACATGGGGTTCAACAGTGGTGTCGGGCTCTAAAAGCGTGTCCCAGCTAAAGGTCACCGTTTCGGGAGCCATCAGCGTCGCTCCGTTCCGCATGGCGGTGGCTCGCATGCGTTCTTGATAAATGCGTTCCATTAGAGAAAGTTCTAGTCGGTCATTGGCGCCCAGTGTCTCGATTTCTGGCCCCGTCACGTATCCGCATGTTAAACCGCGCGACGTTGCCGCAGAGACAAGGTCCGTCAGATAAATTTCGCCAGCGGCGTTTTCAGCGTTTAAACCTTCAATTAGATATCGGGCATGGCTAAGCTCGACGACCATTATGCCACTGTTGCACAGTGTAATCTGCAGTTCTTCAGGAGACGCATCTTTGGCTTCGACGATATTGTTAACTTCATTTTGGTCGCCTGTTACCAAACGTCCGTATGTGCCCGGCTCTTGTGTTTCGAAAGCGAGAACACTGACAGTGTTCTCTGAAGTTCGGTGCACACCAAGCAGCGTCTTAAGGGTTGCAGGGGTTATCAACGGGGCGTCGCCAAATAGAACCAGAAGCTGGCCGCTCTGTTCGGTTAAATCAGCCAATGCGCAGCGAACGGCATCACCTGTTCCTTTTGGTGATGGCTGAACAACGGCTGTCGCCGTCGCAATGTGTTGGGGGATGTGCGTGTCATTTGGTGCGACGACAACGCGAATACTGGCCGGCTCGAGTTGCATAGCCACGTCAACCACGTGTTCTACCATAGGGCGGTTTCCGATACAGTGCATTGGCTTCGGGAGATTTGAATGCATACGGCTGCCTTTGCCTGCTGCCAGAATCACAATGTGCGTTTGGTTTGTCATACGTCGTTCCTGTCTTACCGGTTGGTTTGCGATTACAAACGCAAAGGGCGTGCCAGTTGTGTGTTATATGTAAGCTATTGAATTATAATAAGAAATATCACCCCCTATGTTGGGATATAGGGAGGGCTTTGCCAAAGAATCTCAAATTGATATGCAGAATGATATAGTTATTCACATGGATAATGGTTTTTGAACGAGCGTCATTTGACAAAAACACTTATGTTTTGAGAGATTGTACGCGGCTTATTCGTTCTTTCTGTTGATGAGGTGTCTTTGTGTCGGAAAAACAAAATTCAAAACTACTTCTTATGATCGAAGATGACGTCTCGATTGCCAGCGTTTATCAGGCCTATCTGGAAGCCGATGGATATCTTGTGAAGCATGTTACGAAGGGTGCAGATGCCTTTGATGAACTTGCAAACCAGATACCTGATGCTGTGCTTTTGGATTTAAACCTCCCGGATATGAGCGGCTTTGACATTCTGCAAAGAATTAACGACGAACAAATACCGACCAGTGTTGTTGTTGTCACCGGGCAAGGTTCAATGAAAACGGCGATCGATGCCATGAAATTGGGTGCGCGGGACTTTGTCGTCAAACCTTGTGATAAAAACAGACTTCTTTTGACCGTAAAAAACGTTATCGAAACGCAGCACTTACAGAAGATTATAGAAACCTACAGAGATGAGATTGACCGATCCAGTTTTAGCGGTTTCATCGGTTCGTCGCTGACGATGCAGGGTGTATACAGAACCATTGAAAGCGCGGCTAAAAGTAAAGCCAGTGTTTTCATAACAGGCGAAAGCGGCACTGGAAAAGAAGTTTGTGCCGAAGCCATTCACCGGGAAAGTGACAGAGCACAAAAACCATTCATCGCACTAAACTGTGGAGCGATCCCCAAGGATCTAATTGAGAGTGAAATTTTTGGACATGTCAAAGGCGCCTTTACGGGTGCCGTACAAGACCGGATTGGGGCCGCTGGCCAGGCGAACGGTGGCATATTATTCCTGGACGAAATTTGCGAAATGGAGCTCTCTCTGCAACCAAAGCTTTTGCGGTTCTTACAGACCGGCACGTTCCAACGTGTCGGGGATTCGAAGATTTCTAAAGTCGATGTCAGGATTGTCTGTGCAACCAATCGAGACCCCTGGCAAGAGGTGTCAAATGGTACCTTCCGTGAAGACCTTTATTATCGACTGCATGTTTTACCGATTGAATTGCCGCCATTGCGTGACCGAGAGGCGGATGTTGTCGAAATTGCGCGCCACTTCCTTGAAGTTTACGCCACTGAAGAAGGGAAAACGTTTCAGGATTTTGCTCCAGAAGTTGAAACGTCACTTCAGCAATTCCCATGGCCAGGTAATGTTAGGCAACTGCAAAATGTGATCCGAAACATCATCGTTCTAAATGACGGTGATATCGTGACGCCGGAAATGTTGCCGGCTCCTCTTGATGCGAATGTCCATTCGATGAGGAGCGGCCAAATTCAAACGTCTGGTCAACGATTAAACCAGCCGACAAGTGCTGGAATAGCAACATCATCTGATGAAATTCGTCCTCTTGAAGACCTGGAACGCGAAGCTATTCAGAACGCGATCCGCTTGTGCGATGGCAATATTCCGGAAGCAGCCCTTAAATTGAAGGTTAGTGCGGCGACGATATATCGCAAAAAAACGGCATGGAAAAATGATTCCTAGAAAGCACGGTGACAGTTCTGGGGGGCGTTGACATAAGTTGGTATCGGGAGCTGATGATTTCAAGCGCGCAGGTAATCAACCACCCACCATCCCGCAGCCCTGTTCAGGGTATGAATGCCGCGGTGGTTTCCGGGGTCCGTCTCTGAATTGATTCGCATAATTTCGCGTTCTTGATACGAATGTGTGTTGAGACTTTCTATTTCATGAATGACCAAACCATAGCCGTAACGAAAGCGTGAATCTTGCGCGACACGGCGTAATTGTCCTCCATGTATTGAGAGCTGGCCGGCCATTCGAGCCCGGGAAACGTCGGATATAACAGGGTTCATAGGATGGGGAGTCCATGAACCGGAGGTCAAATCAGAGGCCCAGAACAAACTCAGTTCATCATAGTCGCGAACGCCATGATCACCCACCGATGCGAACATCCACCAGCGATTGTCTTGATAAAAAAAGACCGGATCATAAACATGGGTGTGCCCACATTTGATGTCACAAACAGGCTCCCACTGCGTTGGGAACTCAATCGCCCGATATAGTGTCGAAACACCGTGTCCACCGCTTTCAGGGGCCATATACCACGTGCCTTCATGACAGAACACATTCGGCCAAGAAAGGTGCCAGTCTTTGTCAAGAACGGTTTGGACGTTTCCTGTCGTGCCATCATTTCTGACTTCACATACCCGCAAGCGACCTTTCCATTCTGACAGATCCAGTTCTTCAAAAAACAGCCAGGTTTTGTCATTGTCTGAGGCGAGAAAAGGGTCCGCACGAAAAATGCCGTCAGGGCAGGGAAGAGTAATAAATGATTTTAGTGACGGTGGCGTATCTCCACCGGTATCCGGAGCAATGGCCATCGCCCACGCACTATCGTTTCTGCCTTTTAACCGATCTTTTAAGCGTCGACCCAACTGCCGCGCCGCTAACTTAAGGTGGTCTGACGTCGACAAAGTCTGGGCCTGCAATTTCAATACTGCGGTTTTCGGCAATGTATAATCACCACGCCGCTTGTTGAGGGCGCGCAGTGGTAGCAGAGCCGCCTTCATCATATGGAAATGGACACCCGCAGCCATTGATGCTGGTGTCACCTGCGAGGTGGTTGACCAAACGACGCTGTCAGCATTTTTAGCACATTCGATGAGCGCGATAGAAGCGCTACCCCAACCATCCCGTACGGCTTTTGCATAGGATACCGCCCAGCCGCTGTGCCAGGTTTCATCAAATAGAAAAACCCGAATATTGTCGAGTGTCAGTAAATCGCCCAATGGAACACCTTGCTCACAAAACACGATGTTAACACCTTGATCCACAAGTGTTTCCAAAGCTTCTTCCATGGATGATACGGTGCGGGTTGAGACCGATGGGTACGGTGCGGCCATCAACGCATCAATTTCCAAAGGATTCCACGATCGGCGATCAACACGTTTTGTAAGGCTCTGAGCGAACTCTGCTGGGGCAGCCGGATGATGAGGGTTAACAGCCATCGGAACGGCGATATGCCGCACATCGATTCCAGGCCATGCGTCCTGGAGATGGCTGGCGCTTTTTTCCAGCCATTGGGGCCAGCTTGGCCCAAGGGTCATGAACGCGACCGTTCCCGGGTTTGTTTCCTTACTAGGCTGCGTCACGAATATCTCCATCTGTGAGGTTTCGCATCACCCGCGCTGGCGCTCCTGCCGCAAGAACCATGGGCGGGAGATCTTTTGTCACAATGCTTCCCGTCGCGACGACTGTCCCGCGCCCAATTCGAACACCAGGTAAAACGGTTACGCCAGCCCCAAGCCACACATCATCTTCCAGAATAATGTCTCCAATCTGATCACTTGTATCAGGAAGACCAGCCGCGCGGTCTTCGGGGTTCATCGGATGGCCCGGATATCCGATCAATCGGCATTTGACGGCGAGCCGAACATTATTGCCAATCTCTATACGTCGTCCGACAAAGATGCCGTTTTGCCAACTTAAGTCAACGTTGTCACCGACAATCAATTCTACCGGATCGTTCCCAGCACTGCGCCCGGCAAATGTTGCAACCCCATTGATCCGGCAATTTTCTCCGACGCGGATGCGCAAGGGACCCAACAGGAGTGGCATCCCCCCATATAGCATCAAGCGTTTGGGCTTTGAGATCAATTGGGACTTGAATAGGGGGGTCCACCATAGAACACGAAAGATATCAGCGGAAAACGCCCGAACCATCACAAACATACGGTATAGCATTGAATGCACAACTGGGATAACCGGAAAAGAGAAATTCCGCGAACTGTACCACAGGGCACGAACAGCCTTTGGGATGATACCGTTTCCGGTTTTGATCCATTGTTTAAGAGATGTCATGATAGTCTCCATTTCATAAAAGTGACGCGGCGCATACCTGACGCAATAAAGGCCTTTAGATTTTGACGGAGCATGTATAATCCGGGCCGAGGGTCGCGGTGATCCCAATACAGGCCAATTCGTCGTCGTAAAATTCCGACCCGCCAAGCCAAAATGACTTCCCAGATTGAGCAGCCGTCCGCAAGCCGGGCATAGGTATCGTCATATAAGCTGTGAAACATGACGCCTTCGCGTTGGCTGGGTGGTTTCGCGGGCAGGGGTTGTCCGATGGCAAGACGGCAGGCCAAAGCAACATTATTAATTCCACAGCGAGTGTCGAAAATATTACAGAGGCCAACCCGAGGGTTCAGTTCAATATATTTGAAACGACCATCACGGGGGTCCCGTTTAAATTCTATCATGACCGGACCCACAAGGTTCAAGCGATGACCAAGTGTGCGACAAGCCTTTTTAACGGCGGCATTTTCTACACTGACGGCAAGGCTTGTCACGCCATAACGCGCCGGTGCTGTTGCCAGACGATTAAAACTAAAAGCCTGAACCATGTCCCCTGAAGCATCGAACACACAATTTGCTACCCAAAGGTTAGTCTCATCACCGGGGATCACTTCCTGAGCAATTAGCCCGGCGCGGTGTTCTCCGTAGTTAAAATAAAAGCTCTCCATTTCGGCTTCTGTTTTGATCAACACATTTTTCAGACCACCTAGGCAATCGAAATGGTCGAAGGAACGCGGCTTAATAAGAATAGGGAGTGGCATTTGAGCCAATAGCGCGCTGGGGCTGTCTGGCAATATCTGTATGGTTTCGGGAAGATCTATACCGGCCTCCGAAACCCATAGAGTTTCTTCCGCCTTATCCAATAATCGTTGCGTTATTTCGGGTGGGGCAGCAAGGACTTCAAAGGCGCTATCGAAGAGAGCTCGGTCTGATTGAATAAGATCCACATGGCTGTCTGCGGTTGGGATCAGAACAAACCTCAAGCGGGAAAATGGGCGTATGGCTTCATATAATTCAGAAGCGGACGACAGTGATGTTTCAATGATCTGGGTGGGGTGGCAACTTTGTGTCGCGGGGCCTTCCAGGTCATCTGTGACGACGATACTTTGGATGCCATCAGCATCCAGACTGCGAATGACACCAAGGGCATTCGGACCACTGCCAAGGACGATTGCGCAAATTGTATTTGAAAGTTTCATTTGGTTGTCCTTATCAATAAGTTTGAAGAGCATGACGCAAAAATTTAAGGCGCAGCGATGCCAAGGGAGTGTGTTCCGTTAAACCGAATTCCCCGGGGCGACCTGGGAAGACCAACATGCCATCGCCGTTTCCACCGAAATTCCATGTGTCGACAAGCGGATCAATGCCGAGTCTGTAAAGGCTGTTTCCTTCACTGATTTCGTAATAAAGCAGCGATGAAACCGGGGTGTCTTTGATTGTTTCGAAAAAAGAAAACAATAGCGATGCCGGGCGATCGATCAGAAGGTCTGCTAGTCCTGTATCCGGACCTGCGACTTTAGGTGCGTTTGGTTTCCATGCCCTGTTAGGACCGCAAGAGCCCATACAGGAAAGATATGTCCAAAGCTCGGCTCTCTTGTAGGCATTGAAAGAAGGCTTGTGGGAACTCACCAGATTATTGAAAACTGGCGCAAAGATATCGACTAAGCCCTCCAGTTCCGGCGTATAACTCGTCGTAACCATGGTTTTTACGCTTGGTGAAAACTGACGGTATAATGCCAAATCCTTTGCAAGTTTTTTGATATCCTTTGGTTCATCTGCCACGTAAACCCAAGCGCGTCCTTCTAAGTTCTCTGCTTTTACCGTGGCCTCAAGCGCTTTCAGATATTTAACTGGTTCCTTGTAACGCGCCATGCGGGGAAATCCGATTAAACCCGTTTCATTGTCTGGGAATACCAACTGGCGAAAGGACAGCCCCGTTGCTGCGCGTTGGTCAAGATCGAGCCGCCCCTGTTTTATGCTTGGCGATACAAGCCAGTTTTGCATTGGACGAATATGGTGCTTCGCAAGGAGCTTGGCGTACTTATCGCTCAACTCTCTCTCTTTTTTGCAATACCCGTGTTTCTTAGATTCAGCAGGCGCAGGGCAGTGACCCCGAATAAGGCTTGTCAGGCTTTGTCCAACAAAGAAAGGACGGCGCTTTTTGTGTGTCGGGTCCAGAACAGCGTTTACGGCAAGTTTTGTGCCGTCGATGTCAAACTCAACCCGGGTATTTTTTTGGAACGTCCATTCTGCCAACACGTAACGCGATTTCAGGCATGTTTGCGGGGTGCGTGGCGCAACGATTTCATGAAACAATCCGGTTTTCCCACCATCGCTGCTGGGCACTGTTACCGCAATGGGCAGCAGGGCGGACAGATAAATCGTCGCGCCTTGGGCTGTTATGGGAGTGCACCCGTTAAGGCCGGTTCTTAAAATCACAAACGCTGTGTCTCCGGAGCGTCCGTTGCGTGTTGTTTCCTTGCGCCAATCTTCAGAATACTCGACGCGCTCGATCGGGTTGAGAATGGCGGGTTCAGTTTCTGGTATTCTTGGAACATTTGGGGTGTTCATATTTGTGAGGTCCGCACGCGAGAATACCGAAGCTCCCGTCAAGCCCCAAGTCGCGATCAGTGCACCTAAGCACAGGACGATCAAAACAAGTTTTTTCATGATTTGGCTCCGGATGTAAGGAGGCTGGTCAGCCGTTGTTGTGACTTGGACAAACGCAATGAAAGTGCTGCGGGTATTGGATAAAAACCAAAAGACAGAGCCAGAAGGTTAAGACTTATTGCCGCCACTGTGCCCAGAACCAAGCTGCTGTATAGACCCGACAGAAATGTCATGCTGACGCAGGCCATTGTCGACAGAATGGCAAGGGCTAAAAGTTTTCCGTAAGAGTAAGGAATTGCGCGGATACCGGAACCTACAATTAAATAACTGACAAGTTGCCCACACATGACCAGCGCTGTGACACTAACAATTCCCCAGGGCCCCCAAAGCGGTATCAGAAAGATGTACCCGATGCAGGCCACCGCTGCCGCAGTTCCGTCAATGATCAAAGGTGACAAGGTCCGGTCCTTGCTCAGGCATCCCAGATTGAGAAGGCGGATGGAAGCGTTTATTGCCATAAATAAGGCCAGTGCCGGCACATATATGATCGCACCGTGATAGCTGGCCGGTGTCATAAAAGTAATTATCAAAGGCGCACTGGCACTGACCAGAATAGCCGCTGTCAGGGCAATCGTTATTCCAGATTCACTTGCACGTGCACACTTGGATAACCCATCGGTCTCGCTGAGGACCGCAAACCGACGCGGCATCCACCACATGTTAAATGGCTGAGTTAGAAACGCAGCCATCACCGCGATTTTTGCTGCCAGGGCGAACGTCGCCATTTCTGCCGGACCTACTGACCCTGCCAATAACCAGCGCGGAAAACTGTCGATGATAAAGGCTGAAAAACCGGCAAAGGTCAGAACACTTCCAAAGTGGCCATATTTCGAATAGGAAGAAACCTGCAGGCTAATGCCCGTGTTTCGGACTTGAAAAACAAACAGAATGAGTGCCAGAACGCTCATGCATAGGAGCCCCGAAAAGAGAACGCCTTCGATGCCATATCCCAAATAGAGAAGAACCGCTGCCAATGCAGCTTGGATAACGGCACATCCCGCACTTGCCAGCATGTAGGCGAAGGCCTTGTCCTGCATTCTCAACCAAGACATAGGAACCAGAATTGCCCCAGAAACAGCCAGGCTGCCAAGGATCAATCGAACCTGAACTTCACTTACCCCTCCCGGTAACAGCTCGGCAAGAGACGCAGCGAATATTTGTGTCAGTATCAGGCTAGCCCCACCAATCAAAATCGCGAGACCAAAAATACCGGCAGCGGTTCTTTTCCTTTGAACAGGGTCCGCTTGATCGCCACAAAACCGGAACAAGGCGTCAGAGAGTCCAAAGGCAATTATAATGCTAAACAGGTTTGCCAAGGTTTGCAGTACATCAAGCCGGCCATAATCAGCAGGCTCTAGAAAATGTGTGAATACGGGAACCATGATCAGTGACATGGCTTTCATCAAAACCAGCGCGGAGCCATAAATGGCCATTTGCTGCAGGCTTGCGGGTATCTTGGCGATGATTTTTTTCATGGGTCTAGTCCTGTGCGCCCTGAGAGGTTGCGCCAATTGGCATGTTGACTGCGCCCGACCGACGTAACTGCACGAGGGTCACTTCGCCCCGTGAGAAAAAGCGAACCGGCGGGCCAGAGACACCGGCACCCGGGCTCGTGTAACCCTGCATGGTGCCGACATTCCAAGAGCCAGATGCCAAATTCTTGTTTCGATTCAGATGAGTGACCAATGGTTTTCCGCCTGGTAAACACACTTGTCCGCCGTGGGTATGACCGCACAAATAGAGGGATTGTCCCCCCGCTGAGGCTTCTGTCGCCATTTCAGGAGAGTGAACAAGGGCGATGCTGAAGAGGGAGAGATCTGTGTCGAGAACCTGGTTCGCGTCTGCCGTATAAAAGCGATTAACGTCATCCGCTCCGGCAATTGAAATCGTGCTGTGCCCACGGTGCAGGGTCTCAATTTCATTGGCTAAAAGCTTGACCCTAAGTCGCCGTTCCAAAGACAGGCCGAGTTGATGGTCGTCATGGTTTCCGAGGACAGCGAAAACCCCGTCTGGTGCTTCGATTGCTTCAATCAGCCGCTGCATTGGCGCCATGATCTGTTCATGGGGGCCATCATCCGCCGCGCGAAAGTCGCCGGTCATGGCGCACATATCGGGTTTTAATCCTGCGACTTTTTCGATGATCGCTTCTTCCAAACCTGGAAATTTATCGATGTGGAGATCGGTTAAATGAAGGATCCGGTAGCCGTCAAATTCTGATGGCAAATTATCAAAGTAAAGTTCCAGCTGCCGAACCCGAATATCCCGGGCATTGCGATTGCCGATTTTCCAAAGCCCCGTCAAACGAAGCAGTTTCTCGAAAGCGCTCAGCGCCAGTTTAAAGGCTGTGTTCTCGTGAGGGTTTTTAACACCGACAGGTGTAAAACAGGACCCTGATTTTTCCATTGCCTTGCGCCGGGATGCCCAAAGGTTTCGTCTCGCCCGGCCTTTTTTCTCGACGGATACTGTAGCGGAGGCTTTTCCGGAAACCGGGTGCGGCGTGGTCTTGTGGTCTTTGCGTGTGTTTTGGGGCCAGCTGTAAAGGCGCATCGCGATATCTCCAATAATCAGATGGATCAGGAGAAAGATTCTGTGTTCAAAGAGGCAAACATGTCTGCTGGCATTTCCAGATGGACGAGCAGGTCGCTGATATCTTCGGAAATATCAGGCGCAAACATTTCGGTCGTATCGAGGTTCTCGGTGCTAAGGTCTTGGTCGTGAATAAATGACATTTTCATTCTCCTGTTAATTATAAGGAGATAAACGCAAGTCACGTGCCAAGAATTAAGTGATTGATTTTATTAAGTTAATGAGGTGTTCGATACAAGAGTCAGAATGAAACTGACAAATTGCTTCTCGATTTGCGAAAACCGATGGGTTCCAAGGCCACAGGATGGTTCATGCCTCATCAGAAGCTAGCGTGGTAACATGCCGTCTACGGCGTCGATGAGTTCACTAACACTGAACGGTTTTAATAACGTATAGGCTTGTCCAAGTTGTGCGACCGTCTCAAGGTATATACGGGTTCCCGAAATTGCCAAGATTGGAAGTTCGGGCTTTGTCTTTTTGAGTGATAAAACGGTTTCTATGCCGTCAACACGCGCCATGACAATGTCCGTTATCACCAGATCGACGCTCAGGTTTTGTAAGCCTTGTTGCAGGACCGAACCATCCTCTGCCAGGGAAATGTCGTGGCCGGCTTTACGCAAGCCGGCTGCAAAGACCTGCCGCATTGGCAAATCATCATCGATCAACAAGATTCTGGCCATCGTAGCGTACCCTTTATGATAACTGATCGGTTGAGCGCGAACCTATTTATGAAGGGCGAGCATGGTCCTATTATACGTCACGATCTAGGGTGGCCTGACGCCGGCGTTTATATAGAGCGAAGCCAACAAGGCCCAGAAACCCGATGCCACCCATAGCGGGGGCAGGTGCAGTTGAAATGGCGTCACAGCTTTGAATTAATGCGGATTGGCAGTTGGCATTGGCGGCACCATCCCCATCCCCATTGCCGCCAGCGAATGGATTATAGTTGTCTTCATCCGCAAAGGCGCCGTTTGATAACGAGACGCTTACAGCTGCAGCAATAATCAATTTGTTTAGGCTATTCATCTTATTCTCCCGATTGAGTAAACCGATAAATTGTCCAAACCTCTGTACTTTCTTCAGATAGCCGGACTTCTTATTGGGTGACATTGAGAAAACTGTGCCAAGATCTAAGGATAGCAATTAGATGTGGCATATTTAATTAACACGTTGAATTCAATCGACTTTTATGAATCTATGGCGCGCACTTAATGACTGTGCGGTTTTACTCTTTTGTTAAAATGAGAATTATTCTGATTGGTTTCTCAAAATGAGAACAAGTGTTGTCCTGCATTTTAGATCTGTTTAGACCACCCAATTTTGCTTTGAAGAAAAGTGCGCTGGCGTTTAATACAGGGTCAAAGCCATGATTTAATTTTATTGGTGAGTTCGCCTCCTGATGCAGGTTTTGCAATAAAGTCGTTCATGCCTGCGTTAAGGCAGCTCTCACGCACCTCTGTCAAATTGTGTGCCGTCATACCAATTATCGGTAGTGCGGCTTTCTCAAATAAGGTTTCGCGAATGACCTGTGTGGCTTCAATGCCATCCATCTCAGGCATTGAGACATCCATCAGGACCAAATCATAAGGCCTGTTTTCAAGAAGTGTGCATGCTTCAAGGCCATTATTCGCGCAGGTCACGTGGAACCCTTTTTTCTCAAGCATCGCCTTAGCAACAAACTGGTTTGTCAAATCGTCTTCAGCCAGCAGAATGCGATAAGGTGGTTGAGGATCATCTGTCACCATGGCTCCTGATTCTGTCATGAGGACGGCTCCTGATAGATCGCAGGCAGGCTAAACCAAAACGTGCTGCCTTTCTCAGGAGCGCTTGTAAAGCCGATCGCTCCCCCCATTATGCTCACCAGACGCTTCGAGATCGCCAAACCCAATCCAGTACCGCCGTATTTACGAGAATAGGATGCGTCGCATTGCTCGAAGTTTTCGAAAAGTTTGTCATGCTTGTCTTGCGGAATGCCAATGCCTGTATCTTGAACAGAGACAAGAAACTCACCTTCGTTGTTGTGGTTCTTGTAATCGACCCGGACATCAACACCTCCATCATCTGTAAACTTTATGGCATTCCCGATGAGGTTGAACAGCACCTGTCGGATCCGTTGTGGATCGGCGACAAGAGCCCCCGGTATGTTGTCTGCCAAGTGGATGTTCAAGTGGATGTTTTTTTCGTCAACAGTCGGCTTAAATAACTTCGCGACCTCATCAATTGAATTGCGAATATCGAAGGGAACTGCCGATATATCGAGTTTCCCGGATTCGATCTTCGAAAAATCCAATATGTCATTGATAATCTGAATAAGGCCTTCACTCGATCCGCGCGCGACCGATAAAAACTTCTGTTGTTCAGGGTTTAATGGGGTGTCCTCTAGCAGTTCCAGGATACCAAGCACGCCGTTCATGGGAGTTCTGATTTCATGGCTCATCATCGCCAGGAACTGAGATTTGGTGCGACTGCCATCTTGTGCTTTCACAAGGGCAGACGAGAGTTCGTCCGTCTTGTCTTTTAGATCGACGACCATCTCGTTGAATGTATGGCCGAGCGTTCTCAGTTCCGAGGGGGCCAGCACGGGCATTGCCGGAACCTGGGCTGAAAGGTCCCCTTCAGAAACCCGCCGGGCGGCGCTTACAACGGCTAACACCGGTGTTGCGAGTAAATTTGAAAGCCACCAACTGATGATAAGAGCAAGCAAAATTTCGACTGTTGCAATCAGCAGGGCCACGGCCTGAACATCATGGGCGCGATCGATCAATTCGCTGACCGGTTGAGGGACCATAACGCCCCATCCGGTTTCAGGAACATAGGTGTATCCGGCGATCATATCGGCTTTCATTGGGGGTGAATAAAACTGTGTTACACCCGTGTTTCCAGTAATCATCTTTTGAACAACAGAAAGTTTGGAGGCATCTTTTGAACTGGCCTGCCATCCGGCATTTGGGTGAGCCACGACCCGTCCCAAATGGTCAACGACCATCGAATGCCCCAGTTTGCCGAAAGCGATCGATTTCTGAATTTTGTTAATATAGGTCGGTTCCAGTGGCGCAAGCACCAGCTTATTATCAGGTAGAGTTTTTAGGACGAAAAAGTGCGGCGTGCCCTTATAGCTCTCGATCCCGGAAAAAATGGTTTCGTTACCGGCTGCAGCGGATACCGACCGCAGGTGCTCAAGTAGTTTAGGTGCCGGTAATTCAACAGGCTGAGACGGTGTCGTGTTTAAGGTGGTGAGGATGTTGTTTTCTTGGGAGAGGATCGCAACAAAGGGAATATTCAGGTTGCCCAGGTTCTTTTGAAAGTTTTCCCCCAACTGATGGGATGAGGCTTCAGCTGCGACCAAATCGACAAACAACTTAATATCTGTGACGTAGCGTGAGAAGGCTGCAGATAGGTTCTTCGCAACAAGCAGGTGTTTCTCGCTGACGGCCGCAATTTCTTTCTCGACTGCTGATCGCTCAACCCAGACAGTTAAAACGGCAATTGGCATTGCGGCAATAAGGAACAAGGACAGAAACAGAAACGATCTGATGCCCAACCATGAAAAGATATGTTTCTTCCAATTAAGGATGGATAAGTCTTTCGGGGTCTCTTTTGAAATCGGCGCATATGCGAAAGCGATGGGCATAGAATTTCTCCAATCAAAATGATTGCCTACGGCTGTGCATAAGATGTGCCAAATTAGAAAGACTGGTTTTCTGGCGATCCGCTTTTTGTATCTTCGCTGTTTTGGGATTATTTCTCATTTTAATTCGCAAAATGAGAATGCCGTCAAAGAAACAGGCAAGTGCCCGTCCGCGATATATGTTGCAGGGAAAGCAAAATATCACACGGGATACCAAGGCCGGAACATGGATGGCGCAAAAGGGCGTTCCGCGCTTTAATTGCAGTCTTCCTCGGGCAGTCCCATGAGCAAACCTCAGAACTATACAGTCACCATCACCCCGATCATTTGGACTTTCAGCCTTGGTGCGCTGAATGGTCTTGGCCACCTGTACGTCAACATCTACCTCCGATAAAACGCCGCTTGCGGCACCCAATCGAAAAGCAAGGCGGTAACGCATGAGCCCCTTGCTGTAATCAATGCAATCCAGTTTCGCCCATCGGGAGGTAGTAGCCTCGGTGGGACTTTGGGAGCGCGGTGCCGGAGCCTCAGGTTACATCCTGCCTCCGGCCTGCCTCTTTCCCTATTCACAGATCCTTTCCTCGCGATTTATGGCGCGGACTGCTTGTGCGTAGCACCGGAGCAATGACCCGGCAATCTTTAAGGGGCGTGCTTTGCATCACCCTTTTAAAACCAAACCGCGCTTCCAAAGCCGCTGCTACTTCGCCGTCAGGCGAAACCCGTAATTGCAGTGTTTTCGAAGCTGTTGGTTCAAAATTTGGTTGGGCCAAGATGTTTCTTTTTTTCTTTTTTTGATTGCTGCGAAATACACAAATCCGAAAAAGACAAAAAAGAGCCCTACAGAACATAATGAAGGCCGACAGTATGGTTTCGTAGTTCCCAAAACGAACAATGCAACTCCAACAGCTTTGAAAATAAGAGCGGTTGCATGTCCTCATGATATAACGGACCGATCGTGTGCTTGGTCTCTTAATGGTGTTGTTGAGGGGTATGGATCAGGTCATCCGATAGAAGTATTGGAAAAATAGATGTGATATGCGTTTGAGATCAAGGAGTGACATGATTTGCTAGAATTTTTGCGATGCCATCAATTTGAAATTAACTCTGATTCAGCCTCTTTAATCAGTTTTGCCAATTCACCACTCCTCTTCATGCCTTTAATTACCGCATCAATTTTAGGGACAAGGTCCCGATGATCTTCATGGATATAGTGATATAGGTCTAGAGTGGCCAATGGTGGAGTGATGTGTATAACATCTTTAATCCCTATATTTTTCAATACCTGCAACCCATCTGTGGTGTTTGTCAGGCCTATATCCATGCGGTTTTTCTGAACCATTCTCATGACAGCAATAGTATCCCCTGCATCAAATACATTGGATAAACCCTTGGTAATATTCTTCGTGTGTTTTACGCCAGCTACTTTGACAATTCTGTAGTCTGCCAAATCCGTTTTATCTCGTATAGTTACATTACCATCAGCGTGCACAAACGCCGTTGTTTCTAAACTGTAATAGGGTGTGGGGACTCTGATTGTGGTTGGGCTCTCTTCACCATAAGTCCAAACTCTCATGATTTCGCCATCAAGCGTTCCGGTTGTTGCCATTAGCTGTGCGCGTCTAGCAGGAAGCGGATTGATAGTAATCTTCAACCCAATGGTCTTATAGATTTGGGGCAGAACTATTTCTCCGACTCTCTGTTCTATAAGGCCGGAAATAGAAGCAAAACTGTAATCAGATGCTTGACCAATTGATGGCTTTATTAAGTGGCTCACAATGAAGATTGCGGCTGCAAACATTTTGAACTTAAAGCTACATAAATTCATGAGATGGCACCTTATCCTATTCATAACCTTGGCCATTGGGCCAAAGAGCAAGCCTTTGCAACATTGCTCAACACGCCTATAGCATCCATCGGTGATCCGGGTGGTTTACTTTGGCGCAGCGAGAGAGCCGCGAATGCACAGCCGGGTCATGAGTTCGACGCTCTCTGTCAGGGGGGTTCCGTTTACCATGTCGACCAACGTCCGGGCTGCCAGCTTTCCCATTTCGCGATGAGGCACATGCACCGTCGTAAGTTCCGGGTCTGCGACAGAAGCCAGTTCAATATCATCGAACCCTGTAATCGATATTTCATTCGGCACGCTAATGCCGAGACTATGGGCGGCTTTTAGCGCACCTATGGCCAAAACATCATTAACGCACATGACAACGGTCGGTTTCTCCGCACGGCTCATTAGCTTACTGAAGGCATGGTTGCCGTTCATGATGCTATAGGGTGTTTCGATCAGTTGGAGAGCGTCAGGCGACAGTCCGCTCTCTGTCATGGCCTCGCGAATGCCGTTCACGCGTTCGCGCACACGGTCATTTGTTTCTTGTTCAGCAGAAATGACACCAATGGACCGGTGACCCATCGAGATCACCTTTTCCGCCAAGGCCTTCATTGCCTGTCGGTTGCTAAAGCCAATGGAGGGTCTGGACTGCATTTTGTCATAGGCCCAAATGGTAAGCGCCGGAACGCCCCGGCGATGCAAAAATCGATAAATTTCCTCGTCGCGATGATGACCGATTAATAAGAGGCCGTCTGCGCCTCTTGCAGTCAGGGTGCGGATTTGTTCGGCTTCAATGTCCTCTTGATAAGAGGAGCTGGCGATCAGAAGGGTTACCCCCTGGTCGCGCAATGCTTCCTGAAACGCCTGAATACCCCGCGCGAAAACGGCGTTATCCATGGTCGGAATAACAGCCCCAATTGTGTTGGTTCGTTTGGCAGCGAGCACGCGTGCCCCAAAATTAGGATAGTAACCTAACTCCCGGACAGCGGCCAAAACCCGAACTCTTGTCTCATCAACAACCTGCTCAGGTGAATTCAGGCATCGCGATACCGTCGCAGTCGATACGTTCGCTTTTGTTGCGACATCATCAAGGGTTGGTATCGAGGTGTTCTTCACGGAGCTCTCCATCGCAAGATCTATCGATCATACCCTACATGTATAGAGCCAGAGTGAAATCTCAAGCATTGAAGTCGCGACAGGCCAAAAATACCATTTGCAATGTAACCGCTTACATGGCAGCATAATCATATTGTAAGCGCTTACATTGCCAAATTTGTGGTGTGAGCGTTCGCATAATAAGGGTCCATTCAAGGCTAATTATGAAAGGACAGGATATGTATATGAAAATAGCGGTGACTTTGTTTCTTGCATATTTTCTGAACGTTTTTATTGGTGCCACAACAGGTAGCGCCATTCTGGGAGACGCGAATGAAATGCTGGTGCTCATGGCATCAACACTCTTCTTCGTGTTAGCGATCCTGAAGCTTGAAGCGGAGGCAAATCGCTAGATCAATTTATCAAATCAAAGTGGAGGAACAGGGTATGACAAACGAATTAAAGTCTTTGGAGCGTCGCAATTTCTTAAAGCTCTCAAAAAACGGTGCGTTTACAGCTGCTATGGTTGCTGGCGCAGCGGGGACATTATGGTCCGAAGATGCTGTTGCACAGACTGCAAAAGAAGAAAAACAACGTAAAGCCGCAGCAAAACACACGATGGTAATTGCTACGGCATATGTGCTGGGGGCTTCACGAAGCTATCCTATTCTGCAACTGGATCTAAAAGAAAATATTCAGAACGCAACCAACGGAAAAGTATATGTGCAACTTGCGCCCGGTGGTCAGCTTGGTGCCGGTGGTGCGTTGGTGCAAAAAGTACAAGGCGGTACAGTGCAGGCCGCTCAGCACTCGCTTTCAAACTTTGCGGCTTTTGCGCCGGCCGCAGATCTGATCAACATGCCATATTTCTGCGGGTCCAATCAGCGGTTCACAAACCTTGTGCATTCGGATGCCTGGAAGACGGATGTTGAGTCAAAGGTTGAAGCCAAAGGCTTCAAGGCTCTGTTCTATGTGGTTATCGATCCGCGTGTTGTCGCCGTTCGCAAAGGGGGAGCGGGTGCCGTGATAACACCGAGCGACCTGTCCGGCGTAAAGTTCCGGGTGCCTGGATCGAAAATGCTGCAGCAATACTACAAAATGGTCGGCGCAAACCCGACCCCTGTTGCCTGGGGTGAAACGCCTTCCGCAATCAAGCAGGGCGTCGCAGATGCCCTTGACCCTTCTGTTGGCGCACTGTTCGTGTTTGGGTTTAAGGACATCCTGAGCCACGTCACGTTCACGCAGGCGGTGCCGGACAGTCAGGTTTTCTCCTGTAATCTGGAGTGGTTTAACTCGCTGCCTAAAGATGTTCAGGAAGGCATCAGCATTGCCTCAGAAATTACCGGTCATCAGAACCTTGCGAAAGTCCCGTCAGCCAGAAATTACGCGATGGCAGAACTTCGAAAGTCCGGCGTCGAATTCCACTCTCTGTCCGACAGCCAACTGGCTGAATGGAAAGCAGCTGGTGGGTACCAGCGGTCCGAGTGGGACAGTTTCAAAGTCGAGTTGGCTGGTTCTATGGCCAACTTCAATAAACTTGAAGAAGGTGCGAGCACCCAGGGCCGTTATTACGTCCATGATGCTTAACTAGCCTATGCCGCCAGCAAATCGATGCTGGCGGCATTTCCACTTAATTGTTGATCACAAAACTGCGCTGCTTGAGCGCGGCCACCTGTGACGATTGCGAGGTAATGAATGGCTCGTTTTCTTTCAAATCTAAATAAGAACGCTGAACGCTGGGCCCTGCTGTTTTTCTATGTGCTGCTGGTTACGACAATGTTTATTGAGGTCATTCGGCGCGAAATTTTCTCATACTCTTCCATATGGGGCGAAGAGATCGTTCGCTATTCATTTATCTATCTTGCCTGGATTGGCGCAGCCTCTGCGGTTCGCGAACGCGCTCATATTCGTATTGACGTCATCATGCACTATCTGTCGCCACGCGCCAAAACGCTGCTCTACATTCTCGGAGATCTTGTAATGTTCGGGGTTGCTTTGATCGCGCTCTACTGGTCGTTCGAAACGGTCATGGTCTCTTACAAATTTGAATCCGTCAGCCACGGACTGAGAGCGCCTATGGTGTTGTTCCTTTCAGCCGTTCCGATCGGGTTTACGATTATGATTTTTCGCCTGATGCAATCGCTTAAACGCGACGTCAATTCCCTTCGTACGGGTGAGCCCGTTTACGAAGGCGATAAACTTTTTGATTGAGGTCGGACATGCTTTTTTCAGCTCTTCAAGACCAAACGGTCGTTCTTGGATGGGATTTCTATCTTCCGGTCCTCGTCTTTGTGGTGTTTTGTGCCCTTGCAATCCCGATTTGGGCGTCTATCGGCGCGGCGGCGGTCGCAATGCTGGTGTTGTCCGAAGCCCTGCCTTTGTCGCTGGTCGGGGAATCGCTTTTTGACGGTATCGACGCTTTTGCACTCACCGCCGTTCCTTTGTTTATTTTAACCGGTGATGTGCTGGTTCGGTCCGGCTTAAGCCGAAAGTTCCTGAACGTTGCTGAAGCCCTGACCTGTTGGACTAAAGGTGGTTTTGGCTCTGCGACAGTTCTGGTGTGTGGCATGTTTTCGGCGATCTCCGGATCTGATGCGGCTGGTGCGGCTGCCGTGGGTCGGATGACGATTGATCGGCTGGTCGAATCTGGATATCCGCGCCCCTACGCTTGTGCGTTGGTCGCTTCCGGAGCCTGCACCGGTGTTTTGATTCCGCCATCCATTGCCTACATCGTTATTGGTCTGGTTTTAGGCATATCGGCCTCGACACTTTTCGTTGCGGCTCTGATCCCCGGTGTTGCCATTCTGGTTGCCATTTTGATAACCAATCTGGTGGTCAATCGCATCTACGCCTATGAAGGCGGCGGTCGCATGTCGGTTGGTGAATGGGCGCGCAATTTATCGGCAACGGTCGCTGATGGCTGGTACGCTTTTCTGGTGCCGGGAATTATTTTTTACGGAATCTTTTCGGGCCGCCTGACGCCGACGGAAGCGGGCGCGACTGCTGTTATCGTGACGCTCATATTGGGCTTCATTCTCAAGACCATTAAGTTTGCGGATTTTCCGGCAATGTTGATCAGTTCTGCAAAGGTCAACGGGGTGATATTGCCAATCATCGCCTTCTCGCTTCCGCTTGCGCAAACGCTTGCCATTATGGGAGTGCCGCAGGGGTTTGTATCGTCGGTGTCCTCATTGACTGAAAACCCCTACATGCTGACATTGATAATGATCGGGATATTGATCGCTGCCGGGTGCGTTATGGAAACGACGCCAAATATTGTGATCATGGCACCGATTCTAAAACCCTTGGCGGATTCCATCGGTATGCATGAAATTCAATTCTGCATCATGATGATTACGGCTTTGGGTGTTGGCTTTATTACGCCTCCGTTGGGACTGAACTTGTTTGTCGTGTCGGGCATAACCGGTGAATCGGTTTTGCGAATAGCCTCGCGCGTCGGCCCCTTTGTATTCTTCATGCTTATCGTCACGCTGTTAATCGGGTTCTTCCCGGAGATCTCCCTGACGATGTTACCAGATAATCTTAGATAGGATCCTTCCATGTCACGCACATATTTAAAAAAAGCAGAAATGTCCGCCGCTACAGGTGAAGACGACACACGTAAAATTGTATCCGATATGTTGGCAAAAATTGAAGCCGGTGGTGAGGAGGTTGCCAGAGAATATGGTCGAAATCTGGACAAGTGGGATGGCGACATTCTGGTTAGTCGGGATGCCATCGACGCGGCTTCGGCCAAGGTGCCGCAGCAGCTCAAGGACGATCTGAAATTTGCCTATGACCGTGTCCGGGGGTTTGCTGAAAAACAACGTGCAAGTATCGGCGAGTTCGAAACGGAGTTATCGCCGGGTCTTTGGGCTGGCCAAAAATTAATCCCAATGGATACGGCAGGGTGTTACGTGCCGGGTGGTCGCTATGCCCATGTGGCATCCGCCATTATGAGTATTGCAACAGCCAAAGTGGCGGGTGTTAAAAACGTCGTGGCCTGTTCCGCTCCAAGCATGGAGCGCGGCGGCGTTCACCCGGCTATTCTCTATACCATGGATTTAGCCGGAGCAGATCACATCCTGGCACTCGGCGGGGTGCAAGGAATTGCCGCCATGTCATTTGGATTGTTTACAGGCAATAAAGCCAACATTTTGGTTGGGCCGGGGAACCGGTTTGTTGCAGAAGCCAAAAGGATGCTTTTTGGTCGGGTCGGAATTGATTTGTTTGCCGGACCAACTGAAATTGCGATCATCGCCGACAAGGACGCCGACCCTGAAGTTGTTGCCGTTGATTTGGTCGGGCAGGCCGAACACGGACTTGATTCTCCCGCATGGCTGATCACAACCAGTCGCGAACTGGCCGAAACGGTCATGGATCGAATGCCTGGATTGATTGCAGACCTGCCAGAAGTTCAGCGCCTCGCAGCGGAAGCGGCATGGCGCGATTACGGCGAGGTGGTGTTGTGCGATACGGATGAGGAAGCGGCAGTTGTGAGCGATGAATACGCGCCCGAACATCTGGAAATCCATACTGAAAACCTGGACTGGTATGTCAACCGACTGTGTAATTACGGTTCCTTGTTTATTGGTGAGGAAACGACGGTGGCTTTCGGTGACAAGTGCTCGGGCACCAACCATATTCTGCCGACGAAAGGCGCTGGCCATTATACGGGTGGGCTCTCGGTCCATAAGTATCTGAAGATCGTCACAACCCAACGGATGACACGTGAAGCCAATCGCGACGTCGCCGCCGTTACCGCACGCATTTCGCGTCTGGAAGGTATGGAAGGTCATGCACGGACGGGTGACATCAGGCTTGGGAAGTATTTCCCTGATGAAGACTTTATACTTGAGGCCTGAAGCCAGATTGGGAACGGAGTCAATATGAAGAAGGTTGAAGAGATGTTTGGCCTTGAAGGCCGGGTCGCGGTGGTTACGGGCGCTTCTTCAGGGATCGGACAGCACATGGCGATAACCCTGGCTTCAGCTGGCGCCCGCGTCGTCGCGGTTGGTCGCAACGAAGACAGATTGAACGAAACGGTTCTAAAGATATCTGAGAACGGATCGATTGCGGCTGCGCTTCCTGCTGATCTTCAAAACAGATCAGAAGTCGAGAGACTAGGTGTTGAAGGTGCCAAACCTTTTGGGGCGCCAGATATCTTGATTAATGCAGCTGGCATAAACTTGCGTGAAGCGCCTGATGATATTTCATGGGAAAGCTGGGATCAGACGATCAACATCAATTTGAGCATCCCGTTTTTTTTGGCCCGTTCGTTGGTTGAAGGGATGCGACAGAAAGGTATGGGCAATATTATAAATATAGCGTCACTGCAGTCTTATCGCGCCTTTGCCAATAGCGCTGCTTATGGCGCATCCAAAGGCGGTGTTGCCCAGTTAACTCGGGCCATGGCAGAGGCCTGGTCTCATGAGGGAATTGTCGCCAATGCCATTGCTCCGGGGTTTTTCCCGACGGAGCTAACCCGACCTGTCTATGATAACCCGGAATTGTTGGCTGGAAACGCAGCAAAAACCGCCGTCGGTCGTAATGGTGAAATGGCGGATCTGGATGGCACCACGGTCTTTCTGGCGTCGCGGGCATCAGCGTATGTAACGGGTCAGGTGTTGGCCGTTGACGGAGGGTTTACAGCGAAATGAAAGCTCTTGTATATACCGGGGTTGAGGAACTGACGTGGCGGGACGAGCCTGATCCCGTCATCAATAATGGTGAAATCGAAGTCGTCGTTGAAGCGGTGGGGATCTGTGGATCAGATATGCATGCCTACCACGGCCACGATGAACGAAGGCCCGCACCACTGATCCTGGGACATGAAGCCAGTGGCCGTGCGACTTCAGGCCGCTATAAAGGTAAGCGTGTTGTCTTTAATCCGCTGGTGACCTGTGGGACTTGTGATGATTGTTTGGGTGGACGTTCAAATCTGTGCAGCAATCGGGAAATCATAAGCATGGCGCCACGCCAGGGCGCGTTTGCCGAAAAAGTTGTCATCCCTGAATCCAATATCGTCGAAATTCCGGAAGGTATGGATCCGGTGAAAGCGGCTTTGACCGAACCCGTTGCGACGGCGCTGCACGCCATCGGTGTTGCTGAACGTGCCATGTGGCGACCCCTTGGTGAATGCACAGGGTTGGTGCTTGGCGGTGGTGCGATCGGCCTGTCGGCAGCATTGCTTTTGCGCAATCGGGGTTGCCGAAATGTGACGGTCGCCGATACAAATGAGCTGCGTCGCAGGACCGCACAGGATGATCAGGGGTTTAACACCATTGATCCTGTGTCGACGCCACCGAAAGCAAATCAATTTGATCTTGTTATCGACGCTGTGGGTGGCAGAGCGACCAGAATGTGCGCGAGCCACGCCGTAAAACCGGGCGGGGTTATTACGCATATTGGCCTGCAGGATTCAAATGATGGGTTGGATATCAGAAAGCTGACGCTTCAGGAAATCACGTTCATTGGAACCTACACCTACACCATGGTTGACTTCAGAGCGACCGTCGAGGCCCTTCATTCCGGGGCGTTGGGCGCGCTGGACTGGATTGAGCAACGCAACTTGTCGGATGGAGACCTGGCGTTTCAGGACCTGCACAATGGAAAAGTCTCGGCCGCCAAGATCATTTTGACAACCTGAAACAGCGCAGGGGACGAGGGTTGCCTGCAGTTAAAGAAGACCGTTCGCGAAATTGAAAAAGAAACATCCGGCATATAAGAAGGAAAGACGATGTATAAGAAGATAATAGTATCTTTGTCTCTTGACCACGGTATCGCAAAAAAAGCGATTGAGGTGGCGCATGCCATGAAAAGTGATGATGGTGAGATCATCGCCGTTCATATATATGAGCCACTTCAAGGTTCTGCGAGTACCTATGTTAGTGAAGAGGCAGTCGCGCGCGCTTTGCAGGGAGCCAAAGATGCCCTAGCAGCCCGAATCGCCGACCATCCTGATTTAAAATCCGCACTTATTAAGGGTCACTCCGGGCGGGCCATTATCGATTACGCAGAAGAAATTAGCGCGGATTGTATTGTCGTTGGATCACACAAACCTGAATTGCGAGATTATCTCCTTGGGTCGACCGCAGCCCGCGTGGCACGGCACGCGCCCTGTTCCGTGCACGTTCTGCGTTAGATTCAAACGGCAAACGCTTTCTGGCCTGCGATACGTCGTGGACGAACGGGGGCTTCCGCAGAGGTTGATCAATGCCCGGCCTTTTATCAAGGCTCATCTGTGATGGCCACATATATTGGAATGCCAATGGTAAGTTGTTGTTCGTTCTGTGCAACCTATTCCTCCCTTAGAAATCACAGATTGAGAGCTTTCGGTTTTTAGGCGCGTCCGGTTGAGACGGCAGCGCGTTTGTCACAGAAATAGTCTCAGGCAGTTCTTTGCCTGCGCTTCGAAGATTAGCTCTCGGGAGTATGCGTTCCTGTATTTGAGCTTGTGGTGATTTAGTTTCGGTCAATCCGCATCGTCTTGTCATGGCCCAAGAGCCGTTCTCGTTGCTCTGCCAGTGGTCGTGGTTTTTTCGATGTTACAATCAGTTGGGCGATAAAGACCAATTATCGTTCTGGTTTAATTAGTACAATAATATCGCTACCAGATGTTGACCTTATGCAGCGCGGGTGCAACACTAATAGTAGTATTCTATAAAAAAGACCTTTGATAAAAAAGGGGCCTAGGAACATGGCCTTTTTTCAGTCATCGGCATAATAACAGGCTGTGTGCTCTATGACTGGATTATTGGCTGGATTAGCTGGGTTTTTACAGAACCCTTTCGCCCTAAATGTTGAAGTGTCTAGCGCTTCCTCAAACCTTGAATCGACGTTTTCTGATCTATCAGGAATTGCGCCTTCTCTTGAAGGGTATTCGGCAGGTTCTTATTTAGCAGGGGGCGCGCAGATGGATGCGCTTTATGCGTGGGCGGGAATAGATGCCCCCGCGGAAATGGTGCCTGTGTCTGTTCTAGGTCTTTCAGGTAGCCACGTAACCGATATGCTTTCCTCCGGTTACACGGATCAGTCAGTTTCTAACCTATTCCATTCAATAACCTATGATACGGGTGGCGATGTTTTTGATTTCAACATGTCCCAGGCTTCCATTGACTCAAGTCTCCTGAAATTCAAAGAAATCAACGATTTTCCAATATCAACCTACAAGAGCTCCTCAACGTTTATATCGTCCTCTCTCAATCAGGTGATGGAGGTGTCGTATTCGGAAGAAAGAAAAAGCTCTTTCCGGGAACTTGCGGAGCTTGAGTTGGAAACTGGCATTGGACATTTCGAAATTGAACCAACCGCGTCGCCGGGTATTGAAAGCTCAACTGAAGTTGCACTTCCTTGGGAGGGTGAGAACGAAGAGGCTGCTGTTACGGTAATTCCGACTGACGGAATTTTCCCCTACCAATGGCATTTGCAGAATACCGCGTCGCCGGGAAATGATTTAAATGTAACGGGCGTTTGGGATGACTATACCGGACAAGGAGTCGTCGTCGGTATATTTGATCAAGGCGTTCAATATAATCATCCTGATCTGGCAGCCAATTATCGCCACGATTTGGATTATGACGTCTACAACAATGATTCTGATGGTGGTGTTTCTCGTGCCTCGGATGTTCATGGCACCGCGGTTGCCGGAATGATTGCCGGGGCATTTGACGGGAGTGGTTCTGTTGGTGTTGCGCCAGATGCCTGGATTACTAGCTACAGGGGCAACCTATATCTGAACTCGATGGAGTACCACATAGATGACGGGTTTCGTCAGGCGCTCATTAATGATGTTGATGTGCTCAATAACAGCTGGGGTATGGGCGTAAGCCAAAACCATTATTTTTATGATGATTTTAATGGTAGCCTATTTTCAGATGCAGCTCGGGACCTTGAAGCTCTCGCATCAGATGGTCGAGATGGCTTGGGCATGTCGGTTATCTTTTCTGCGGGCAACGGCGCCAATCACGATGATAACGTCAACTATCACAACTTTCAAAACTCACCCTATGTAATTTCCGTCGGCGCGACAACTTCCTCAGGAACATCATCAAGTTTCAGTACCCCTGGAGCAGCGGTATTAGTTTCAGCACCAGGCTCGTCCGTTATGACAACAGATCGAACGGGTTCAGACGGTTATGACAGTGGCGACTATGTTTCCATAAGTGGCACATCATTCTCGGCGCCCGCGGTGGCAGGGGTTACGGCCCTTATGTATGAGGCAAATGCCTATTTGGGCTATCGTGATGTTCAAGAAATTCTGGCCTATTCAGCGACATCCGAGCCAACCATTGGCGGGAATTGGCAAACCAACGGAACGGGTAACTGGAACGGAGCAGGCCTTACTGTAAGTGATGACTTTGGATTTGGCCTAGTTGATGCTCATGCTGCTGTCCGACTGGCTGAGACATGGACATCTCAAGGCACTTTCGCCAATCAAACATTTCAATCGGGAACAGTAACAACAAATGCCACAATTTCCGATTATAATACCACTTTTCAAAGTTTAAGCTTTTCTCAAGGGCTAGAAATCGATCATGTGACTTTAGATCTCGATCTCAAGCACACAGATATCGGCGATTTGGTTATCACGCTGATGTCACCAGATGGGACTGTTAGCACTCTCCTCGATCGACCAAACTCGAGCAGCGATAATATCAACTTCCAATTTTCGTCGGTTCAATTTTGGGGGGAGCAAGGCGTTGGCCAATGGACATTGGGGGTAAAGGATAATACGGGCGGAAATACGGGGTACATCGATGACTGGTCTCTCACACTTTGGGGAGATGCACTTGATGAAAATGATACTTACATCTACACGAGCGAATGGGCCAACGTTGGCAACCAGGGAATAAGACAGGCTCTCATCGATTCTGCCGGAGAAGACACTCTTAACTTTGCCGCCATTTCTGATGACGTCATAGTCGATTTGACGCCGGGAACAGCAAATACACTATTAGGCCAAACACTGTCGATCGATGCTACTACTCATATTGAAAACGCTATTGGTGGAGATGGCTCTGATGTGTTTATCGGAAACAGTTCCGACAACGCACTTTCCGGCATGCGTGGTGATGATAACCTTTCGGGTGGAGAGGGTGACGATGTTCTTGATGGGGGTGCCGGAAATGACAACCTAAATGGCGGATCAGGACAGGACACGGCCGATTTTTCTGGCAATTCCAGCGCGTATAATATTGTTAATAATGGCGATGGAACAGGGTCCGTCACGCGGATATCAACCGGTGAAACAGATACACTTTCAGGCATTGAATTCCTCCGGTTTGACGACCAAACCATCCAATTCATTTCGTCAAACGCGGCTCCCGTTCCGCTTACAACAGAAATTTCGGCAACAGAAGATGGCGGCTCAGCAGGTTCGTTACAGGCGACAGATGCCGATAATGATGACCTAACATTCGCGCTGGTTGCTGCACCAGCGTCCGGTAACTTAACGCTGAACAGCAACGGTACTTATAACTTCGATACAGCTGGTGCCTTTGAAGGCCTGGATGACGGTGAAACGCAGGACGTCAGCTTTACCTACAGCGTTTCTGATGGCACAGAAACCGTACAGCAGACGGCGACCATCACGGTTAGCGGTGCCAACGACGCACCGGATGCACAAACAACCGCGATCGCTGCAATGGAGGACAATGGCGCATCGGGCACGCTTCTCGCCGATGATGCGGACGCCGAAACGCTGACCTTTGCGTTAGTCTCTGGCCCTGCCGCAGGCACTCTAACGCTTAATGCGGATGGCAGTTATAATTTTGATACAGCCGGCGCGTTTGAGGGTCTTGATGACGGTGAAACGCAGGACGTTACTTTTACTTACAGCGTATCTGATGGAACGGAGACGACCGAGCAGACAGCAACCATAACGGTTACGGGATCCAACGATGCGCCGGAAGCTCTATCAGCGGCTCTAACTGTATCCGGAATGGGAGATACATCTGGATTACTTGAAGCGATTGATGCTGACGGTGACGTACTGAGTTATGCTCTGGTTTCAGGGCCTTCAGAAGGCGCCTTAACAATTAATAGTGACGGTTCATATCAATTTGATGCTTTGGGGAGTTTTGATGATTTAGGGCATGGTGAAACCCTCGAATTTACGTTTACTTACAGTGTTTCAGACGGGTCAGATACAGTTCAGAAAACAGCAACCCTCACCGTCACAGGTGCGAACCAGGCACCGGACGCACTAACCACGCAAATTGATGCGTCCGAAAACGATGGAGCGGCTGGTACACTGCTTGCAAGCGACGCTGATAATGATTCGCTGACTTTTGCATTGGTCTCAGGCCCAGCCGCTGGAACGATCACGGTTAACGCGGATGGCAGTTATAATTTTGATGCGGCCGGAGCTTTCGAAGGCCTTGATGACGGTGAAACGCAGGACGTTACTTTTACCTACAGCGTATCTGATGGAACGGAGACAACCGAGCAAACTGCAACCATTACAGTTTCCGGCTCTAACGACGCACCGGATGCGCTGACAACTGCGATCACGGCAACCGAGGACAATGGCGCATCAGGAAGCCTTCTCGCCGATGATGCAGACACTGAAACACTGACTTTTGCATTGGTCTCAGGCCCAGCCGCTGGAACGATCACGGTTAACGCGGATGGCAGTTATAATTTTGATACGGCCGGAGCTTTCGAAGGCCTTGATGACGGTGAAACACAGGACGTCAGCTTCACCTACAGCGTATCTGATGGAACGGAGACAACCGAGCAAACTGCAACCATTACAGTTTCCGGTTCTAACGACGCTCCGGATGCGCTGACAACTGCGATCGCGGCAACAGAGGACAATGGCGCATCAGGAAGCCTTCTCGCCAATGATGCAGACACTGAAACGCTAACTTTTGCATTGGTCTCAGGCCCAGCCGCTGGAACGATCACGGTTAACGCGGATGGCAGTTATAATTTTGATACGGCGGGAGCTTTCGAAGGCCTTGATGACGGTGAAACGCAGGACGTCAGCTTCACCTACAGCGTATCTGATGGAACGGAGACAACCGAGCAAACTGCAACCATTACGGTTTCCGGTTCTAACGACGCACCGGATGCGCTGACAACTGCGATTGCGGCGACCGAAGACGGTGGCGCATCTGGCACGCTTTTGGCGAGCGATGTAGACACTGAAACACTGACCTTTGCATTGGTCTCAGGCCCAGCCGCAGGCACTCTAACGGTTAATGCGGACGGCAGTTATAATTTTGATACGGCCGGCGCGTTTGAAGGTCTTGATGATGGTGAAACGCAGGACGTCAGCTTTACCTACAGCGTTTCTGATGGCACAGAAACCGTACAGCAGACGGCGACCATCACGGTTAGCGGTGCCAACGACGCACCGGATGCGCTGACAACTGCGATCGCAGCGACAGAGGACAATGGCGCATCTGGCACACTTCTCGCTGATGATGCGGACGCCGAAACACTGACCTTTGCTTTGGTCTCTGGCCCTGCCGCCGGGAACATCACGATTAATGCGGATGGCAGTTATATTTTTGATACGGCCGGAGCTTTCGAAGACCTTGTTGAAGGCGAAACACAGGACGTCACTTTCACCTACAGCGTTTCTGATGGAACAGAAAGCATCCAGCAGACAGCCACAATTACAGTTGCGGGCGCCAATGAAGATACTTTGAACACACCTCCCATTGCAGTTACGTCGGATCTAAATGTATTTGAAGATGGCAATGCCACAGGAATGTTGGAAGCGACGGATGCGGATGGCGATGATTTGATATTTGCGCTCGTGACATCGCCAAACGAAGGAAGCTTAACGATAGACCCCGATGGTTCCTATTCTTTCGATCCATCGGGCGCCTTCGAAACATTAAATGAAGGAGAAACACGGGAGCTATCGTTTACCTATAGTGTATCCGATGGAGAAAATATAGTTGAAAAAACCGCATCGATCTCTGTAGCAGGCTCAAACGATGCTCCCATCATCGACGTCCTCTTATCTGAAGGGGGGTGGTTAGGTGAAGTTGGTGTCAATACAGAGATTGCGGGCAGTCAAACCAATCCGGAGATTGCGGCCTTGGAGGACGGTGGATACATCGTTACATGGCAGGGGCCGAGTGCGCCGGGCGACGGCCAGGCTGACGGCATTTCCTTGCAAAGATTTGACGCATTGGGCCAGAAGATTGGTGGCGAAGTCCTGGTCAACACAAGCACTTTAAATCGGCAGTCTGATAGTAAAGCCGTTGGTTTGAGCGATGGAGGATATGTTGTCGCATGGCAGACTGACGCTAATTCGACTATCGATGTCGTGGCGAGGCGGTTTGATTCCGACGGCACCCCCTTAGGCGATGAGTTTCCGCTCTCATCGAACGCAAATGGGTACGAATATCAACCAAGTTTATCATCCCTTTCAACCGGAGGGTTTGTCTCCGTCTGGCATGTTAGTGGCAACGTTATCGCAAGAGTATTTGGCGCCGACGGAGCTCCAGTTAGCGACGATATTAACATCACACCGGGGTCGTCGTTCTCGGATATCAGAACCGAAGTGACTGAACTTACCGATGGCAAGATACTCGTCACTTGGGCCAAGCTTGAAAATGGAGGCAGTACCGGCCCCAACGAGGTGTACGCCCGAATTCTTGATTCTAACGGCACACCTTTGGAGAGTGAATTTAAGGTTGGACAAACAGAAAGAGATCCAGACACCGGAAGCTTTAATCCAACCCGACCAAGCACCACAGCTCTGGAAGATGGTGGAGCCGTCATTGTTTGGCACTCGAAATGGTATTCCGATACAGATAACGGGAATTCAATTTCTATCCAGCGGGTCGATGCGAACGGCGAGATTACGGGCGACCTTCATACATTGGATGCGTCTGTAATTAATAATTCTAGCCCATTGGGTGTCGATGCCTTACCGGATGGCGGGTTTATTGTAAGTTGGGGAGGCTATGTCGAAGGCACCAACCAATATGAGGCGCTTGCGGCGAAATTTAAGGCCGACGGCTCCTTAAATGGTGAAGTCTTTCAGGTAAATCAGAATGCACAAAACCTTCAATATTTGACGGAAGTTGCCACTCTCAAAAACGGCGATATAGCCTATACCTGGATTACGCTAGATCCGGCGGGAGGAGATACAAACTCATACGGTATTGCTTCACGCGTTTACCAGTCACCAACCGATGGCGTTCCGATATTTATCGAAGGTGCAAACGCCGTTTCGATTGCTTCGGGTGTTGTGTTATCGGATATCGACAGTCCCGAACTTGTCGGTGCGACGATACAAATTTCCGATGGTTTAGCGCCTGATGAAGATGTTTTGATATTTAGCTCGCCGTCGGGAAGCGGAATTTCAGGAGATTACGATAATACTACTGGCACGCTTGTCCTATCGGGCAACGCAAGTATCGATCAATATCAGGCCGCGCTCCGTGCGATCACGTATTCGAACAGCTCCAATTCTCCCAGCCAGCAAGATCGTGAAATTACATTGCAAGTTGATGATGGATCAACATCAAATAATTTGAGTAACAATGTCGTTGTTTCCGTCACGGTTGTTTCTATGAACGACGCCCCTGTTGCACTGACATCAACTATTTCTGCAAATGAAGATGCGCCAGCCAACGGCAACCTATTAGCAAGCGATGCGGATGGCGATACTTTAACATTTGAACTGGTCAGCGAACCTTCTCTGGGAAGTATAAGCATTAGTCCCGAAGGTGCCTATGTGTTTGATGCTGCCGGTGCCTTTGAAGGTTTGGATGATGGTGAAACACAGGACGTCAGCTTTACCTACAGCGTTTCTGATGGCACAGAAACCATCCAGCAGACGGCAACCATCACGGTTAGCGGCGCCAACGACGCACCGGATGCACTAACAACTACGATCGCAGCAACGGAAGACAATGGCGCATCGGGCACACTTCTCGCCGATGATGCGGACGCCGAAACGCTGACCTTTGCTCTGGTCTCTGGCCCCGCCGCTGGAACGATCACAGTTAATGCGGACGGCAGTTATAATTTTGATACGGCTGGCGCGTTTGAAGGACTTGATGACGGTGAAACGCAGGATGTCAGCTTTACCTACAGCGTTTCTGATGGAACAGAAACCGTTCAGCAGACGGCGACCATTACGGTTTCTGGCTCTAACGACGCACCGGATGCCCTAACAACCGCGATCGCGGCGACCGAAGACGGTGGCGCATCAGGAAGCCTTCTCGCCGATGATGCAGACACTGAAACACTGACTTTTGCATTGGTCTCAGGCCCAGCCGCTGGAACGATCACGGTTAATACGGACGGCAGTTATAATTTTGATACGGCTGGCGCGTTTGAAGGTCTTGATGACGGTGAAACGCAGGATGTCAGCTTTACCTACAGCGTTTCTGATGGAACAGAAACCGTTCAGCAGACGGCGACCATTACGGTTAGCGGTGCCAACGATGCACCCGATGCACAAACAACCACGATCGCAGCGACAGAGGACAATGGCGCATCGGGCACACTTCTCGCCGATGATGCGGATGCCGAAACGCTGACCTTTGCTTTGGTCTCTGGCCCCGCTGCTGGATCGATCACTATCAATGCAGACGGCACCTATAATTTTGATACGGCTGGTGCGTTTGAAGGTCTCAATGACGGTGAAACACAGGACGTCAGCTTTACCTACAGCGTTTCTGATGGCACAGAAACCGTGCAGCAGACAGCAACTATCAAAGTTACGGGTGCCAATGATGCGCCGATCATTAGTGTCAGTTTACCAGAGGGTGAACGGTTCGAAGATGAGATTCTTGTCAACACAACGAAAAGCGGTATCCAATATTTACCGACGTCGATATCTCTTGCGGATGGTGGTCACGCCGTTCTTTGGGCGAGTGGTGCCTCCGGGCAATCAAATGTCATGTTCCAAATCTACGACGCGAATTCTGACGCCGTCGGTGGTGAGACCCGCATCAATAGTTCTCTAAATGAAGGGGCTCGGGCGCTTTCAGCGGAGCCGACAACTGATGGCGGTTTTGTCGCAATTTGGGTGAATGGTGATGACGCCACCGTTTCTGGCCAGAAATACGATTCTTCGGGTCTGGAAATTGGCGCCGAGTTTACTGTAAAGGCTTCCGTTGGATTTGTTACCAACACGACAGTGACCGAACTGCCGGACGGAAACATAATCGCATCCTGGGTTCAACGAGATGCCGCTGGCGGAGACAGTTATGATGTTCTCTGGCAAAAAATGGACAACGCGGGCCAATTGATCGGTGACGCAAACTTTGTATCCGCAGACGTATCAGGGGTGCAAACCGTTACTAATATCGCCGGGCAGACTGACGGATCATTCGTGATTAGTTATCTTAACTCATCGGCGCCGGCGAGTGTTCAGGCGCAGTATATTGATTCATCTGGTGACCCGCAGGCAGATTCCATTGTCGTTGGGCTTGTCGGAGCGACGTCGATTGCGCCGCGTGTCGAGGCGCTCGAAACAGGCGGTTACGTTATTACGTGGGTACATAGTGACGACAAGCTGATTCGCGTTCAAGAACTGGACGCTGTTGGCGAGGTTGTTGGCACGCCGATAATTTTGGAACCGGCAATCGCCAACTTCAACTCGGCAGCAAATATCGTAGGTCTCTCTAATGGAGGCTATGTTGTTACCTGGAACGCGGCGTATGACATCGTCGCGCAGAGATTTGATTCCGACCATAATCCGATTGGTGATCTCCTGCAGGTCAACGAGTTGACAAATAGTTTCCAGGAAAGTCCAGATGTAAGTGAAAACGAAGACGGTTCATTGGTCTTTGTTTGGCGGACGCGAGATGCCGATTCAGGCGATGCTGATAATGGCGGCATTGCCAGCCGTACTTTCTATCCGGCATCCGATGACCTTCAGTTCAATAGAGGTGATGACCCTCTTCTCGTCGCGAGCAGTTTTAGCCTGACTGATATAGACGGGGATATGCTCAACGGGGCAACCATCCACATATCAAGCGGCTTTGTTTCCGGTCAAGATATTCTCGGCTTTGTCGCACCCGATGGTAGTGGGATCGTCGGAGAGTTCAATGTTTCCACTGGCATGCTCACGCTCTCAGGTGAGGCAAACCTATCAGTGTATCAAGCAGCTATTCAGAGTCTGACCTATAGCAATACATCAAGTACACCTGATGTCACTGATCGGCAAATCTCCATTCAGGTTGATGATGGCAGTGCCAACAACGGTGTTAGTAACGTCGTTGTCATTACCGTTGGTATTGCATATAGCAATGCCGCCCCGACACCAGAAACAACGGAGATTGGCGCGGCTGAAGACGGTCTATCAAGTGGAAATCTCGCAGCTACGGATAGCGATGGCGATGTTTTGACTTTTGCATTGGTCACCGGCCCTGAAAGTGGTGAGCTAACGATAAATAGTGATGGCAGTTATGTGTTCGACGCAGCGGATGCATTTGAAGCACTTCAAGAGGGAGAAACACAAGATCTTACATTCGTCTATAGTGTATCCGATGGTACCGAGACCGTTCAGCAAACGGCAACAATCACGGTTACCGGCTCTAATGAAGCTCCGACATTAGTATTTGCAGAACCGAGTAGTGGTGGGTTTTCAAGCGAAACACTGGTCAACACAACCACGGACGGCTCTCAACAAAACCCATATGTCATCCCTCAGAGCGATGGCGGTTATGCCGTGGTGTGGAATGGTGGGGCGACCAACGAATGGGAGTTGTTTGCCCAGCTTTATAACAGCGATGGCAATCCAAACGGAGACGAGATCCAGTTCTCTGATATACCAAGCACTGGCGTGAGAACGTTTGATTTGGCTGGCACCAATGATGGAAACCTGATTGTAACGTGGGGCAGTAGTTCCTTTGATACCATCACCGCCCGCACCTTCGATATGAACGGTAGTGCCCTGGGGCCAGAAGTTGCTGTGACGCCAAACGATGGTGGGATCATATTCCCAGGTGAGGTCGCAGCACATCCGGATGGTGGTTTCATTAGTGTTTGGGCAGAGTATGGAGCCGTTGGTGGCAGCTCCAGTGATATTGTCTGGCGTCGCTTTGATGACGAAGGCAATCCAGTAACGGATGCGGCGATCGCGCATACAGCTATTGAAAATGCTCAAACAGGAGCTGAAATTGCCATACAGAATGATGGCTCGTTTGTCGTCGCTTATCTCGACAACACGAACCCTGTTAGTGTTAAGGCACAGTTTTTTGATAGCGATGGTAACCGGGCTGAAGAAACAGTCTCTATCGACGCAGTAGGCTCTGGTTCCACATTCCCAAGCCTGGCGGCACTTGAAGGTAGCGGGTTCGCAATCACGTGGGCAGATCCTGCTGACGGTACCGTGCAAGTTCAATTATTGGCGAGCGATGGCAGTTTGAGTGGTCCGCAACGTACGCTCGATGAATTTGCAGATGTTAACCCGACAAGCGAAATTACCCCGCTATCTGATGGCGGTTTTATCGTTACTTGGTCGGCTGAGTATCCATCTAACATTTTCGCCCAACGCTTTGATGAAACCGGATCACCAGTAGATGAAAAGCAGCAAATCAATGAGTTGGAATATGGTTCAGAACGTCACCCCAATGTTGCAGAACTAAGTGATGGTAGCATCGTTTATGTTTGGGCGACACAAGACCCCGCTTCCGGGGACAGCAATTTGGGTATCGCGATGCGAGTGTTCGAACCCGCAAGTTCTGAGCTGATATACAACGAGAATGATGCGCCAATCGTCGTTGGCGAGCGCCTTACAATCAATGATGTGGATAGCGACACTCTAACTGGAGCCTTGGTTACAATTTCCGAAGCCTATGCTGCAGGCCAGGATGTCCTCGCATTTTCTGCACCGGACGGCAGTGGAATTACGGGTAATTTCGATGCGGGAACCGGCGTTCTTACGTTATCAGGTATTGCTAGTCTTGCCGACTACCAAACAGCTCTCGCCGGTGTTACGTATTCAAATTCATCTGCAACCCCAAATGAAACAGACCGCGAAATATCTTTCCAGTTGAACGATGGATCAGAAGGTAACAACCTCAGTAATGTGGTTTCAGTCACGGTCTCAGTTGTCGATCAAAACGTCGCTCCAGTCGCAGCTTCGCTGTCTGTTTCTGCCAATGAAGATGAGAGTGTCTCAGGCACTCTGCTTGCTTCAGATGCCGACGGAGATGCCTTGACCTTCGCCCTGGTCTCCGGCACGGAAACAGGCAACTTGACAATCAACGCTGATGGCTCTTTCAGTTTTGACCCGGCGGGTGGATTCGAGACGTTGGGTGCTGGCGAGATACAAAATTTGTCATTTACCTACAGCGTTTCCGATGGCGTTGAGACAGTTGAGCAAATCGCGACACTCACTGTAACGGGTTCAAATGACGGCCCAGTTGCTATTGCGGATACGGCAGAAACGATCGAAGACACATCCGTCTTTATCAATATATCTGACCTGCTGACTAACGATACTGACGCGGAAGGCGATGGGATCGAATTTGTCTCCGTTCTAAATGCCATAGGTGGTGCCGCAAGTGTTGTGGGTCAGCAGATCATTTTTGTTCCTGAGTTCGGTTTTCAGGGTGACGCCGGGTTTACGTACTCGATTACGGACGGGACTGCGATAAGCCAGGGCAGTGTCACGGTCTCAGTTGAAGGTGTAAGTGTCAATCTGACAGGTACAGCCGGTGACGACAATCTTGTGGCAGGAATAGGCAACGATACGCTACAGGGCGGTGGCGGAACGGATAACCTTGCCGGCGGACGCGCCGATGATACCTACCTTTATGGCTCAGGCGATGGGGCTGATACGATCATTGATGCCAGCGGTAGTGATCAAATCGTCTTACTTGCAAATTCTCTTGGTGACGTGCGTTCTGTGGTCAGGGATGACGATGATTTAGTCATCCAGTTCGCTGACGGCGGTTCGATCACTGTTTCCAATCAATTCTCGGATGCACAGATTGAAGTCATTGTTGATCAACAAACAGATGTTGATGGTGCAACCTTGGCCCAGGTCACACGCTTGATTGCTTCCGGTTTGAGCGCCACCAATAGCGCCGATTTCGTGGCGGGAACGGTTGGCAACGATATTATGTCTGGTCTGAACGGCAATGATGCCATTTACGGCGGTGCCGGCGATGACACGATTTCAGGAGGCAGTGGCAGCGATATTGTTGTCGGTGGTGAAGGTGATGACGCTTTGGATGGCGGATCAAGCAATGATACCTACCGATACAGCATTGGGGATGGATCGGATGTCATTAGTGATGGCGCAGGACGCAATACCCTTGAACTTGCATTCGAGGCTTCAGAAGACGTTGTCTCCTCGATCCGGTCTGGTGATGATTTGTTGGTATCATTCACGGATGGTGGTTCAGTCCGCATAGCCAATCATTATAATGGACAGGCCTTGTCTGCGATTGACGATGGCGCATCTTATTCCGTTTCGACCCGCGAAGATCTTATTGGGGGCAACGGAAATGACTGGATATCAGGAACTGAAGGTGCCGACACCATAGATGCTCGAGGCGGTAATGATGCGCTTTTTGGTGGGGCTGGCGACGATGTTCTAATTGGCGGCAGCGGAGAAAACCTTGTCGTTGGTGGATCAGGTTCCGATACCTTTGCGGTCTCGACTTTAAACGGGATCACTACCATTGCCGATTTATCGGTCACGGATGGGGACGTCATTGATATATCCTCCGTCGTAACAGGTTTCGATCACACGTCCGATATCAACAATTTTGTGAGCGTAACAACCATTGATGCAGATGGTGACGGCGGTATTGATGACCTATCCCTTTCAATCACATCGAACGGAAACGATTCTGCGCCGGTGAGCGTTATAAATATTCTTAATATGGACGCAACTAACCTGGACTTACCGCAGGCAATTTATGCAAGAGGTGAGAATACGGGGCCTGTCGCGGTTGATGATAAAGTTGTCGGCCAGCAGGGCCAGGTCCTTACCATTAATAGCTCGATCTTAATTGAAAATGATACCGATGCAGATGGGGATCCATTGACGATAACAGCTGTTGCCGCTGGTGAAAATGGTCATGTTTCTCTGGATAACGGTTCCATTACCTTTACGGCTGATGCTGGATTTCATGGAATAACCAGCTTTACATATACGACCACTGATGATCGCGGCATGAGTGACGTTGCCAGTGTCGAGGTCACGATTGAACCGACGAGTTTCATCGAGGGTAATGCCATTGATGGATATATTGAAGGGGCTGTTGTTTTTTCTGACTCCAATGAAAACGGCCAGCTAGATGATGGCGAAAGCTGGACGACGACCGGGGTTGACGGTTTCTTTAAACTTGCCGACGCTGACGGGCCTTTGGTCATGACCGGAGGTACTGATGTTTCAACAGGGCTTGCCTTCACCGGCGTTATGCGTGCGCCAGATGGTGCCACGGTTATTACCCCGTTGACGACTTTGATCGCCTCAATGGTTGATAGCGGGGTTGACGTTGGATCTGCCAAGGATTTGTTGGCCGAAGCTTTAAATCTTAGTGCCGATATCGACGTATTGAATTTTGACCCTGTTGAGGGGACGCTATCCAGCGATGCCGCGATGGCTTCGAAGGCCGCTCAAGTGATGGCGCAAGGGATTGCTGTTCAAAATACAATCATTCAAGTTGCAGCTGCCATGACATCTGAAGCCGATACCGATATGGGAGCGGCCTTCGCGAGTGTTGCGGATGCGGTTGCTGCGCATCTGACTGACATGGGGGCCGATGCAGATATCGCTGATGCGACTCAGATGGCTGAAATTATCAGTGAAGTCGTCCCAAGTTTAAGTTCACTTGAGATGACCAACATTGGAACCATAGCTGCCGCTTCAAATGCTGCATCAACCGATGCGGTAGCAACCGGTGCAACAGGCACGACGCTATTGGCTAATCTTGCACAAATAGGCTTGGTTAGTCAGGGTGCTGGAGCCACAGCCATTGCGAATGCGATTGAAGCCGACTCAACGGATGAGTTAATTGATGTGGCGACCCAGTTTACAGGAGAAGGATTAGCGGAGGCCGTATCAGCAGCGGCAAGCGCAATTGGAGATGTTGATGGGGCAACTCATGGAACATCGGGTAATGATCGCATCTTGGGAACGTCAGGAAATGATACGATCGACGGGCAAGATGGTGCAGATCGAATTTACGGAAGAGATGGCGATGACAGCCTTCTTGGAGGAGACGGAAACGATACCATCCAGGGAGAAGAGGGTGCGGATGAGCTTCAGGGAGGAAATGGCAATGATCGTCTTTACGCAGATAGCGATGATACGGTTGTTGATGGTGGTGATGGTTATGACCGATTGTATGCGCGTGGCGAAGAGGGGCTAGAAATTGATCTAACGGAGTCTAGTATCGAGGAAGCTGTTGGGGGAGCCGGTGACGATACCTTCGACGCTTCAGGCTCTACAGGTCAAGTTAGGCTGTATGGAAACGATGGTGATGATGCGTTAACCGGTGGTGATGGCAACGATTATTTGCGCGGTGACACAGGTGATGATGTGCTCGTTGGTAGCGGGGGGAACGATACGCTTGATGGTCGATCTGGCGCGGATACGCTGCAGGGGGGTACAGGAGACGACCGCTTATATGTGGATGCTGATGATACAAGCATTGATGGTGGTGAGGGGTATGATCGCTTATATGCACAAGGCGAAGAAGGCCTCAATCTCGATATCGCAAGCGCCAAAATTGAAGAAGCCTCGGGAAGCGCTGGGGATGATGTTTTCGATGCGTCTGATGCGTTGGAGAGAGTTCGACTATACGGTAAAGAAGGCGATGATTATCTTTCCGGTGGCGCTGGCGACGACTACCTGCGGGGGGATGAAGGCAACGACGTAATTTCTGGCGGTGCGGGTAATGATACGATTGAAGGAAAAGCGGGTGCTGACCAGCTGACCGGTGGTGCTGGAGATGATAGGTTATTAGTCGACGCCGACGATACCCTGATAAACGGTGGTGAAGGTTATGACCGGGTTTATGTGCAGGGTGAAGACGGAGTCTCACTTGATCTCAATGCCAGCGATGTTGAAGAAGTTACAGGGAATGTTGGCAATGATGTATTGGATGGAACTGATGCAACAGAGCGAGTCCGAATTTATGGAAGAGACGGGGATGATACCGTTTCTGGCGGTGCAGACGCAGATCACTTGAGAGGTGATGCGGGTAACGACATCATCAATGGTGGAGCTGGAAATGACATTTTGGAAGGCAACGATGGGGCTGACCAACTTCAGGGTGGCGCAGGTGACGACCGGTTGTATGCAGACGCTCACGACACAGTGATTGATGGTGGAGACGGTTATGATCGCCTTTATGTTAAAGGTGATGGAGGTGTCTCTCTTGATCTTGCTGCAGCAAATATAGAAGAAGCGTCTGGTAATGTTGGCGATGATCATTTTGATGGGGCGACATCCATGGATCGCATCAGAATGTACGGTAATGATGGGGATGATGTTCTGGCTGGTGGCGCTGGCGATGATTATTTGAGAGGCGATGCTGGCGACGACGAGCTATCCGGTGGTGCTGGCAATGATACCCTTGATGGTAAGGATGGGGCTGATGAGCTGCGCGGCGGCGCAGGAGATGATCGTTTGTATGGCGATGCTGATGATACGGTAATTGAAGGTGGAGATGGCTATGATCGTTTATATGTAACAAACAATCAGGGCCTGAACATTAACCTTGCTACTGCAAGTATTGAAGAAGCGTCCGGAAATGCTGGCAACGATTTGTTTAATGCTTCCGAAATGACCGAGCGTGTCCGCCTTTATGGAAAAGATGGGAACGATTTCCTTGCGGGTGGTGCTGGCAGTGATCATCTGCGTGGTGATGGCGGCAATGATATTTTGAGCGGTGGTGCTGGTAACGATACGCTTGAAGGTAAAGACGGTGCTGATGAGCTTCGAGGGGGATCTGGCGATGACCGATTGTATGTCGATGGAGATGATACGATCATCGACGGCGGCGACGGTTATGATCGTTTATATGTCCAAGGCATTGATGGCGTTTCGTTAGATCTGGCTACCGCCTCAATTGAAGATGCGACGGGAGCGACAGGAGATGACATCTTTGATGGTGGGTCGAGTGCTGACGCGGTCCGTCTTTATGGTAGAGATGGTGCCGATCAGCTGACCGGCGGATCGGGGAACGATTATCTGCGCGGGGATGGGGGCGACGACACGCTGAATGGCGGCGCCGGAAACGATTATGTCATTGGCGGATCGGGTTCTGATGAGCTTCGGACAGGCTCTGGAGATGACCGATTGTATGTCGATGGAGATGATACGATCATCGACGGAGGCGCCGGTTATGATCGTTTATATGTCCAAGGCGTTGATGGTGTTTCGTTAGATCTGGCTGCCGCCTCAATTGAAGAAGCGTCGGGAGCGACTGGAGACGACGTCTTTGATGGTGGGGCGAGTGCTGACGCGGTCCGTCTTTATGGCAGAGATGGTGCCGATCAACTGACAGGCGGGTCTGGGAACGATCATTTGGGTGGCGATGGCGGCGACGACACGCTGAATGGTGGCGCCGGAAACGATTACCTCAATGGTGGATCAGGCTCTGATGAGCTTCGGGCAGGTTCTGGAGATGACCGATTGTATGTCGATGGAGATGATACGATCATCGACGGCGGCGACGGTTATGATCGTTTATATGTCCAAGGCGTTGATGGTGTTTCGTTAGATCTGACTGCCGCCTCAATTGAAGAAGCGTCGGGAGCGACTGGAGATGACATCTTTGATGGTGGGTCGAGTGCTGACGCCGTCCGTCTTTATGGTAGAGATGGAGCCGATCAACTGACCGGCGGGTCTGGGAACGATTATCTGCGCGGGGATGGGGGCGATGACACGCTGAATGGCGGCGCCGGAAACGATTATGTCATTGGCGGATCGGGTTCTGATGAGCTTCGGGCAGGTTCTGGAGATGACCGATTGTATGTCGATGGAGATGATACGATCATCGATGGAGGTGCCGGTTATGATCGTTTATATGTCCAAGGCATTGATGGCGTTTCGTTAGATCTGGCTACCGCCTCAATTGAAGATGCGACGGGAGCGGCAGGAGATGACATCTTTGATGGTGGGTCGAGTGCTGACGCAGTCCGTCTTTATGGTAAAGATGGTGCCGACCAACTGACAGGCGGGTCTGGGAACGATTATCTGCGCGGGGATGGAGGCGACGACACGCTTATCGGCGGCGCAGGAAATGACTACCTTATTGGAGGGGCCGGTGCCGACACGCTAAGGGGTGGCGCTGGCGATGATCGTCTATATGTAGATTCTAGTGATGTGGTTGCCGAAGGTGGTGACGGATATGACCGTCTATATGTGCAAGGCGCGGAAGCGGTAAGTTCTGATGTCGCAGCCAATTCATTTGAAGAAGCCTATGGCGGCGCAGGTGATGATCAGTTCGATGCTGGCGCTGCCACGGAACGTGTCCGGTTGTATGGTAATGATGGCGACGATATTTTAACTGGCGGTTCTGCGGATGACTTCCTGCGTGGCGATTTGGGTGCGGATATTCTATCTGGTGGCGGCGGGAATGATACACTCGAGGGACGTGACGGTGATGATACCCTTACGGGTGGCGGTGGTGCCGACAGATTGTATGGTGGTGCTGGGGACGACCTGTTCTTGATAGATTCTAACGACTCGGTTATTCGCGGCGGTACAGGCGTTGATACGCTGCAGGTTGTCGACAAAAATGGTGTTAATTTAGATGTTGCGCGATCAGAAATTGAGGTTGCAATTGGCGGAGATGGCAACGATGTGCTCGATGCATCGAATGCGCAGTCCTCTGTTTCTCTTTCAGGGGGGAGCGGTGACGATACGCTAACCGGCGGCATCGGAGATGATGTTCTGTACGGCGGCGCAGGCGATGATTTCCTCCTCGGTGGTTTGGGATTGGACCGCTTTGATTTTGATCTACAATCTGGCAGCGATATCATAGGTGATTTCGAGGTTGGCCAAGATCACCTTGCCTTGGCACAGGATTTGACAATAATTCAATACCTACAAAATGACGTCAATGCGGACGGTATAAATGATTTGGTTATTGAACTGGATAATAATGAAACGATTTCACTCCTCGGTATTTCCGATGATACCGACCATGATAATCTGTTTGCATAGAACACATACTTCTAAGTTCGCCTCTGAGTTTTTGAATGGCTAGTAAAGTCGCCAAAGACATTCATCCCGCTCTGAAAGAGTCAATAACGGCCATATGGCGTGTCATGCAGGCCGTGTTCCTGTTTTCTGTCTTCATAAATATTCTAATGCTCGCGGTACCGATGTACATGTTGCAACTCTTTGACCGAGTGGTGGCCACGCAAAGTAGCGATACGCTAATGGTCTTGTCGGTTATGGTGGTGGCAGCAATTCTCGCTATGTCAGCTTTGGAAGCTGTGCGGGGCAGGTTAATGATGGTCCTGGGAAATTGGTTCGACCGAAAACTTGCCGGGTACTTGTTAGGCGGAAGTATCTCTTCTGCAAATGAGAAAGGAGATGGTTCGGCACAGCCGCTTCGCGATCTTGGTAATGTGAAAAACTTTTTGGCGGGTCCCGGACTTTTTCCGGTTTTGGATGCGGCTTGGATTCCTGTGTTCTTGGGAATTGTTTATTATATGCATGCTTTTTTGGGAATAATATCGATTCTGGGTGGTTGCGTCCTCTTTGGGCTGGCAATTGCAAATGATGTATTTACAAAACGGGCGACACAAATTGCTTCTTTCGCAGCGAATAAGAATTTAAATGATGCCGATGCCGCTGTCCGCAACGCTGATGTGATTCAGGCGCTAGGTATGAAAAACGCGATCATCGGAAAATGGTCGAACGCAAACTCTGAAGCGTCGAGTTTGCTCGCTGTAAGCAGCAGAAGGTCCGGTTTAATTTCAGCGATTGCAAAATTTGTTCGGCTTCTGGTTCAAGTCAGTATCCTTGGTACGGGCGCTTATCTGGCGATGGTCCAGGAGATTAGCCCGGGTACGATGATTGCTGCGTCTATTATTATGGGACGTGGGTTGGCTCCTATTGAACAATCAATCCAGGGCTGGCGCGGCATTGTGTCAGCAAGAGCGGCATTTGCGCGACTACGCGAGACAATGCAAATGGCTGATCGCGAAGAAACTGTGACGCCGTTGCCACGACCGAACGGCCAATTAACTGTTGAACAAGTCACTTATGTGCCCCCCGGTGCAGAATCTCCGACCTTGAAGCGTGTTAGCTTTTCAGTTGCACCGGGAGAAATTATCGGCCTGATTGGGCCAACGGCTGCCGGGAAAACAACCCTTTCGCGATTACTCGTTGGGAGTTTGAAACAAAGCCTGGGCAGTATTCAGATTGATGGAATAGAGGTCTCCTCTTGGCACTCTGAAGATCGCGGTAAGTACATTGGATATTTACCGCAAGATATAGAATTGTTTGATGGAACAGTGCGGGAGAATATTTCGAGATTTCAGGAGGCTGAAGATGACGAAGTTTTTGCGGCGGCTAAATTAGCTGGCGTATATAGGATGATCCTTAGTTTACCAATGGCGTTTGATACGGAAATTGGACCCTCCGGTATGCGGTTGTCTGGAGGTCAACGTCAACGCCTGGCATTGGCACGTGCGCTTTTCAGAAATCCAGTGATCGTCGTTTTGGATGAGCCTAATTCCAACTTGGATCGTGCCGGAGAATCCGAGCTTTTAAGTGCTGTTTCTCGCGTTAAAGATGCGGGCGCGACAGTGATCCTTGTTGTTCAGCACGCTACAGTGTTGCAAGGAGTTGATAAGTTGCTTGTTCTAAAAGACGGAGAAGTGGCTCAGTTTGGAGCTCGTGAAGAAGTGCTCGCAAAAATGGGGTATACGAGTGCTAAGCCTGATGAAGCATCACCCGAACCAAGTCCCAAAAAGCCTAAGGCGGTAAAGAAAGCAAGAAAAGTGAAAAAACAATGAGTGAAGCGGTTTCATCTATTGATTCGGCACGTGCACCAAATGTACGATTGATCTTTATTGTTGGTTTGGGGATTATTTTTCTATTCTTTGGAATTCTTGGCGGGTGGGCGGCACTGGCGCCCCTATCACGTGGGGCTGTGGCTGCCGGAACCGTTAAAATAGAAGGCCACCGGAAAACTGTTCAGCATCTCGAAGGAGGGATTGTCGCTGATATCAAGGTTCGTGAAGGCGATGTCGTTGCCGCAGGTCAAACCTTGATAACACTGGATCAAACTCGCCCAAAAGCATCTTTGGAAGTCCTTAAAGGCCAATTATTGGCGTTTCGCGCTTTAGAGGCACGCTTGATTGCAGAAAGGGATCTGCATGATCAGGTTTCGTTTCCCAAAGAGCTTCTTGTTCAAACAAGTTTCGACACACAAAAAGCAATAGAAGGTCAAAGGGGAATTTTCCAAGCCCGCTTAGAATCTCTAAATAGCCAGTCTGGAATCCTTAATCAAAGGATCGCGCAGTATCGTGAAGAAATACGTGGAATGCGTGCCGAGATGAAAGCACAAGATACCCAGTTGGAACTGATGAATGAAGAAGTTATTGCAGCGGAGAAGCTTTTTGAAAAAGGGCTTTTACGAAAACCACGACTTCTTGAGCTCAAGCGTAGGAATGTCGAAATAGAGGGTGCGCGAGCAAAGAACCAGGCAAATGTTGCGCGTGTGGAACAGAATATTACTGAATCTCGAATGCAAATTATTGACCTGAGTCGGTCAAGGCAGTCCGAAGTCGTTCAAGAACTTCGAGAAGTTCAAGTGCGCATAGCAGATGTCATAGAGCGCGTTGCTGCTGCGCAGGACGTCCTTAATCGAACCCTGGTGATTGCACCGACTTCGGGCAGCATTGTTAACCTAAACGTTCATGCAACAGGTGCTGTAGTTGGCCCAGGGGAGCCAATTATGGAAGTCGTTCCCAACGATGAAAAACTCATTATTGAGGCACGTGTCCGGCCTACAGATATTGACGTTGTTTATGTTGGCCTAAATGCACAAATTCGCTTATCGGCTTTTAATCAGCGGACAACACCTGTTTTGAATGGGCAAATAGAACAAGTATCTGCGGATATCTTCACTGATGATCGATCTGGTGAAAGCTATTATAAGGCACGTGTTATTTTGAAACCTGAAGTCGAGATACCTGATAGTATTCAATTATATCCAGGGATGCCCGTTGACGTCTTGATTGTGACCGGTGAATGGACGGCGTTGGAATATATCATGCAGCCGCTCAAGGAAAGTATAGCAAGATCAATGCGTGAAGAATGAAAACTCATCTTTTTTGAGCACGATGCGCGGTAAGTATTTCAACTGACAAACTCTTTGAGTTTGCTCCAGAATCAGACGTTAAGCCGTTCGACATTTAAATTACCTAATCGCGGCATGGGAGGCGGGTTGACCATCGCCGGGCGGATTGGGGGATGAGTGCGCTTCGTTTAGGGTGGTTATAGCCTGCAAATCAACCTTAATTCATCGTTTGACCTAATTCATCTATAAATGATAGTATTTTAATTTGAATTAAACGATGGAGAAGCTATGCGCAACGATTTCATGCAAGCGAAATGGGCCGAGCAGCATGGCGGCCAGCTTTCGGTCGACAGCGCCCCCAGGCCCTTCCAAATGGCCTTTAGCGAGGGTACAGGCGCACCTTTATTCGCCCAAAACGGCTTTGGCGCAGACATCATCCAGTTTGATGGGGGAAAGGGTGTCGACACACATACACACGAAGGGGACCACATTCTTTTCGTTTTAAGTGGTGAAGGCATTGTTGAATACTACGATGAGAAACATGACCTCAGTCCCGGTATGGGATATTTTATTCCCGGCCATGTGCCGCATGCCATTAGAGCCGAGACCGCTCTGGTTCTGATCGCGGTTGGCAATAATCATCAGCCGGTTTCAAGCGAGGCAAGAATAGATGTGGTTGCCAAGTAACCTGTCCTAACGAGTTTACCAACAGTGAATTTAATATCTCCTGTAAGCCCGGTACGGATCAGGTCCCTAACCTTGTTCCGTTTATGGATGCCGCATGGGCATCGACGAAAAACGATTCTATTTCCTTAATAACTTCTTCGCGCTTATAGAGTTTGTGGGCATTATCGCGAATGTCAGCTTGTATGCGCCCTTTGAATTGCGGTTCGGACGCCAGCTTTATCGCCGCTTCAACGTAATCATCTGCGTTAGATACAATTAGCTCATTTAATCCCATCTGTTGGTAGCAACCGGCGGTCACTTTGGCGCGCATAAACGACCCTGGCCAGGTAACGATGGGTGCTGCCATTGCAAAAGCTTCGAGTGATGTGTTGCCGCCGGAGAATGTCGGGACATCCAAAAGAGCGTCAGCCAGGACCAGCAAGCTAAGAAATTGATCCATTGGCAATTTTGGGATGAATTGGATGCGCTTTGTCACATCAGGATACATAACCGAAATGCGTTTCATCAGAAGATCGCGCCAACTGCCACCGCGCCCATCATCGATCAAAATAAGATATCCGTTTGCATCACGTCTCAATATCTCCGCGATAATGGGATCAAAATCTGGATGGAGCTTGAACAGATTTTGCGGGCATACATAGAGATGCCCGGTTTCAGGAAGCTCAATTTGAGAACGGGTGAAGAGGGTCTCCGGTCGAGTTGGCGGGGCATAGTAGGTTGGTAAAAGAGACAATTGAATAAGGTGCTCTGAATAGAAACTCGACGCGTTTTCATTCTCGATCAATTTTGACGACAGGAAGTAGTCGATGTTGGGAATTCCGGTTGTGTCCGGGTGTCCCCAACACGTCACCTGAACCGGTGCAAGCCGAGCAAAGGCGAGAAAATAACCGTAGGCATCCATGCCGATATCCGGGTAAAACAAAATATCGAGTTGTTCGTCTGAAATGGTCTCTCTGTCCCGCCTCAAATCTCGGTCCAAACGCACAACCTTTTCGGAAGCATGATCTATTTCTGCCGTTATTTCATCTGCCTGACCGGACAGTCGAAAGGTGATGAGTTCAAAATGCTCTTTCGAAAGACGCGCTAAAATACCCTTAAAGAGTTTTCCGATAGTATGGTTATGAAGATAGGCTGATAGAACACCGACACGTATTCTGCTCCTTTGCTGGCGATGTTGGTCTCGACAGCGCGCCGCAACAAACGCCAGATCCGGGCAAGCTGAAAGATGCAGCTGCGCGATATTTCGTTGAAGGCGTTTGTTGTCTTCTCCATGGTAAGCCAGATAGAAGTTGGTGGTGCCAATGTGCGCTACGGGTTCCTTGACGGACAGGTTTGTCTTTTGCAACTGGTGAACGGAACGCTCTAGCCGGGATCGTGTGTTTTCAATGTCCCCTCGAGACGTCACGATTACGGGTAGCGTTAAGGCTTTTCGTATACGCCAACCATCCTGCCCCGCATCCAGCGATAAAGCGGTGTTATATTCTTCTATGGCTGCGTCGACAAACCCCTGGTCCTTGAAGACGGTTCCCAAATGACTGTGTGTTTCAGCCGATTTGTGATTTAGAGCGAGGGCTTTTTGCAAGATTGATGCCGCTTCGTTCAACTTGCCTTGTTTATGGTACACGCCGCCCAATTGATGGTAGCTTTCAAGGTGATCCGGTTTAAGGCCCAAGATTTCTTGATACCGCTCCAATGCATCGTCAAGCCGCCCCAGCGCCTGAAGCATATTCCCAAGGTTAAAAAGCGCATCTATATAACTCCTGTTAATGAGAAGGGCCTTTTGGTATTGGGCCAGCGCTTCATGCATCCGCCCTATTTTTTGAAGAGCATTGCCGAGATTATTATGGGCTTCAAAGTCACCGGGCTTAAGCGCCAGGGCGTTTCCATAGGCGACTTCGGCCTCTTGATAACAACCCAGTCCCATAAGTGCATTCCCAAGGTTAAAATGCGCATCTGGATGCTTCGGCGAGAGGGAAAGGGTTTTCTGAAAACTCTTTGCAGCATCATCAAGCCGTCCCAGTTCTCTGTAGGCATTTCCAAGATTAAAATGGGCCCCTGGTTCATCTGGCTCTTGCGCGATTGATCTCTCTATCAAATCAATAGCACTGATATTGTCGCCCAATTGATGTGCTACGAAACCGAGCAGGTTTAATGCTGCGGCATGGTTTGGCTCTGACTGCAATATGCTCCTGTAAATCTCTTGCGCTTTGATAAGGTCACCGGCTGCATGATGTTGTAAACCAAGATCTATAGATTTCTGACCGGATGAGTTCCGTCGGTGGCCGGTGCTGGTAGAATGCGCGTGCGCCGCCTTGCCGCGTATTGCCGCCTTCTTTTCTAGTTTTTTCTGGCGACGTTTTTCAGCCCTGTTCATGAAGATGTCTGCTCTGTGTCGACATTGTGCATTCTTTAATCATAAAGGACACGGGGCGTTTTGACAGGAGTTTTGACGGTCTTGGGATCATGTCTTGTCACATGAGAAAGGCGATTTAGTTCGCCAGGTTTTGCAGCATGTCGGCAATGCCGTCATATCCTTCCTTCAGAAACCAGCCCGCTGCAACGCCCAACGCGAACTGAATATCGACAATGAAATTAAACAGCCAGCCGGCGACAAAAATGATGCCCGTGTAGAACAAATTTAGAATAAACCTCATTGCGCGGCAGGTCCCCGGTTGTGTTGTCTGGTGATGATAGCGCAACGCCGCCCGGAACCACCAGCATATCTGCATGAAGAAAACATGGCTGTTGGCTTGCCTGCTCTGGAGTGCATGGATGCTTTGTAGCGTCTTCCGACAGGTTTTGATTTTCAGTTTTGAGAAAAAATGGATCAGAATCAAGCCGAAGACTGGACCTCTCGCTCCGATAAACTTACAAACGTAAGCGTGAAATTTTGCTCCGAGTAATGTTCCGGGTTCCGACCACGGCCGGAGAGTGCAAGTGACGTTCGATAAAAGGAAATTCCGATGGATTTTGTAGAAGCAAATGGCCTTAAGATGATGACGGAAAGAGCCGGGGAAGGGCCACGGTTGCTCTACATCTCCGGTACAGAAAGTGACCTTCGGCTCGCAACTAAAGCTTTGAATTCACCGTTGGTCGGGCACTTTGAAGTCCTGGGTTATGATCAAAGAGGACTGGGGCAAACCGATAAACCCGCCGGGCCCTATACGATGGCTGACTATGCAAATGATGCCGCAGCCCTGATGGACGCTGTGGGTTGGGAGCGCGCGCATGTTGTTGGTTATTCCTTCGGAGGTATGGTCGCGCAAGAGTTTGCCATTCGATTTCCAGACCGTGTCGATCGACTGGTTTTGGCGGCGACGGCGTCTGGCGGTGCAGGAGGGGCGTCATTTCCCTTGCATGAGTTGCGGGGTTTGTCCGCTTACGATAAAGCGCGCCGCGGGATTGAAATTTCTGATTTATCATTTACTCGAGAATGGCAACGGGAAAATCCGAAGGAAGCTGAAAAGCGCATCGCGACAAAACTGGAGCGTCAGGCCATGTTTGTTGATGAACCAGGGCATCTCGATGGCCAGCGGGCTCAAATAGATGCGCGCGCAAACCATAATACCTATTTGCGTCTTCCGGAGATTAAAGCCAAAACGCTGGTGTGTGCCGGCACCCGTGATGGCACCGCACCGATGGCGGCAGCGCGTGCCATGGCGGATCAGATTAAGGATTGTCGGCTTATGCAATTTGAAGGCAGTCACCAAATGAGCCAGGAAAACCCGGCTGTTTTCCAGGCGATCATCGAGTTTTTGAAAGCATCCTAAACACCATTAGCATCCTGCGCGTTGAAAGCTGTTTGCCTTTGTTTGGGTTGTCTCTTTATGTGAAATCAAATCCCAGTTCCCGAAGCGCGTCCCGCAGACCGTCGCGAGGTTGGGGGGAAAATTTCTTGGCAATTTCGTCGGTCCATGATGCTGGTGTCGTTGGTTTTCCGATGGACTGATAATGTGTCGCCAATGCGCGATCATAATCGGAAACCTGTTGTGCAGGTTGATCATTCGTTTTGCGCTGACCATAGCTTTCGTAATGCACAGTTTGTGATTGATCCATACGTGGTTTTTGTTTGGGGGCTTCATCGGGCCAACCAAGGCACATCCCAAAAACACAATAAACGCCTCTTGGCAGGTCAAGAATACGTGCAACCTCCACGGGGTCATTGCGCATGGCACCAATCATGACTCCTTTAAGACCAAATGATTCGGCGACCAGAGACGCTGACATACCAACCAATGCAGCATCAATGGTTGAAACCAATCCGAGTTCCAGATTGTTCGGTTCTACGGATTTTTCGTTTTCCTTCATGGCTGCCTCAATCCGTGTGATATCAGCACAGAAAGCCAAAAAGACTGGTGTGTTTAAGACATGCTTTTGATTGCCTGCCGTTATTGAGAGGGACTTCAAACGCTCCTGATCCCTAACGACAACGACGCTATAGGCCTGAATATTTGAAGATGTGGGGGCGCGGAATGCAGCGTCTAGGATGGTTTCAACCATCTCTTCGGTTACAGGCTGATCTTTATAGCGCCGCACACTAACCCGGTTGGCCAGTAAGGATTGCGTTTCACTTGTATGCATTTCTGTCTGTCCCATTCGATATTCCTGTCACGTTATCGCTGCGTAGGCGTGAGGACAAAGATAAGTATAAATCCCTCGCTGTAAACGGTTGTAAACATCGTTTCGCCAAGGCTAAATCAGAGTTCAGAAGATTATGCATATCATAACACGAATTAAACACTTAGCAGGATACACGGGAGACGAAAATGGAAGTACGCATGGACGGTCGCAATGCTTTGATAACGGGCGGCAGCAAAGGTTTGGGCAAAGCGATTGCCAGTTGCTTTTTCTCTTCTGGTGCTAATGTTGCGATCGTGGCTCGAGATCAAGCTGGCTTGGATGCTGCTAAAGCAGAAATTGAGCCTTTGGGCGGCGGCAAAGTCGTTGCAATTGCCGCCGATATTCGAACGGCTGAGGGGTGCGCTGAAGCCGTCGCGAAAGCGGAAGCTGAATTGGCACATATCGATACCCTGGTTAACAATGCCGGGACATCACAGCGCGGTCCTTTCCTCGAAGTAAGTGACGAATTGTGGCAGGATGACCTTGACCTGAAACTCTTTGCATCCGTCCGTTTGAGCCGACTGGTTATTCCGGGAATGCGGGAACGGCGCTGGGGGCGCATTATTAACGTCTTAAATGTTGGCGCAAAAATGCCGGGTGCTGAAGGAGCGCCAACCGCCGTGAGCCGGGCAGCTGGCATGGCTTTGATGAAGGTTCTGGCCAACGAAGGGGCTCCTTTTAATATTTTGGTTAATGGGCTTTTGGTGGGCAAAATACGCAGTGATCAATGGGAACGCAGACATCAGGCGGATACCCGCGGACTGAGCCTGGAAGAATGGTATGACGATGCTGGAAAAGAACTTCCAATGGGCCGGTTGGGCTTGGCCGAAGAGTTTGCGAACGTCGCCTGTTTGCTGGCATCCGATGCCGGATCTTATATAAATGGTGCAGCAATCAATGTTGATGGAGGCCTGTGTAAGGTCGTATAGCCAACGGTATTCTGCACGCCTGTATCCCGCGTTAGTGTATGTTGGAGACGCCATTTTGTGGAGGACTGAGCTAAACGCAAATTGGGGCTTCCCTTGGTTTAAACTTCGCCAATACCCGGCGATATATTGCGGCCCCTATCGGTTGGCAGGATGTTTGATTTTGGTGGTGGTGGGGCGGCACGTTGGGGGCAATTGCGCCGGTCGCAAAGTTGGCAGGCAACGCCTACAGGAACCGCAAGTTGGACGGACTCCAGGTTAAGCCCATCTGAATAAATCATTTGATCGGCAAAGCTGAGTTCGCAACCAATGCAAATGGCGTAGTGATTGCCAGGGTGGCCATAGGTCAGGCTGGGTTTGGAGGATGTGCGGGCAATTGAAAAATAGCGACTGCCATCGGGCATTTGGGTCACTTGCGAACAAATGACACCCGGTGTTAGCAGGGCGTGATGCATGATCCACCGAGGGCAAGCACTGCCGTATCGGGGAATTCTCAAGCCGGATGCGCTGAAACGTTTCGAGATGTTGCCGGCGACATCGACGCGGATGAGATGCAAGGGGATCCCCGCGGCATTTGGATCTCTGAGCGTTGTCAGTCGGTGACATATTTGCTCGAAACTTGCGGAAAACTTCTGTTCTAAAAGCTCGAGGTTATAACGGCTTTCCTGAGCGGCCTGCAGGAATTCCGTGTAAGGCAACAAGCAGGCACCGGCAAAATAACTGGCGAGTGCGGCTTTTGTGCGGTTCTTGGCGGCATCCGTCTGCAGCAACTTGTCTTCAACAAGCGACTCAAAAACACCGCTGTAAGAGAGTTGCCCGACCAACAAGGCAAGGTGAAAATTGATGCTGGGACCAGGAAGCGACATTGATAGAATGAGATGGCGTTTCGTTTCGTCATAAAATGACGCACCACTGTCCTGACTGAGGTCTCCTGCTATTTCAACGCTGACCCCGTGTCGTTCTAGTAAGTAACCAATCAATCTGGCCCTTACAGATACACTGTCCAAGCCGGCATCTCGCCTGAACTCTTGTGCCGCGTCTTCAAGCTCCGGGAAGTAGTTATTGTGGGCTTGCAGGAAATCTGTAACGGCCTCTTGCGGTGTCGTGTCAGAAAACGCACTGCTCAGGCCTTCGCCAGAAACAATATCGACCATGGCGTTAACTGTATCACTCAGGTTTTCACTTTCGTTCAACACAATTTTCTGAAAGTTTTGCCGTTCGCCAGGGGCAAGGTCGATGTTGTCATGAAGGATTTCTGAAAAAGAGACAATGGATGTCAAAAGCGTTCGAAGGCGATGGATGTTGCTGGAAAGCAGCGGGTCTTGTGCCAGTCTTTCATTTAGAACTTGAAAATCTTCCATAAAGTTACGGTAGGCACTATAGGTTTTGGTTAAGGCCTGGGTTAGTGCGGGGGAACTGGCAGCCAGTTCACTCGCATCCATATCGCCCAACTCCAGCGCCTCATAAATCGGATCTTTCAAGATTTCTGTGAGTTCTGCGACCTGTTGCCCATCATGTTCCTGCGAGAAAGCCTGAAGAGACACATTGAGGACTTCGCCGATCCGCAAAAGTAAAGGTACGGTCAAGTTCCGTTGATTGTGTTCGATCAGATTGAGATAGCTTGCCGAGATGCCAAGTTTGGTCGCCAATTCAATTTGCGATAAGCCGCGATCCTTGCGCAAGTTCCGAAGCTTGTGCCCCATGATTGGGCTTTTTGCCATGAGCCGCCGTACCTTTTTAATAATTTACAAAATTTACAAATTTACAAAAAAAAGATTTACATATTAACACAAATAAACAACTAAAATCAATAAGTTATTGCATGTATGTGAAATTTTGTGAATTTTACACAGACTAAGGGAGGCTGAATTTCAGACAGTTTATTATTTGGCCTGAATGTATCAGATCCATGGGTGCCCAATCTGGGCGTCGATGGGTCGTGGCAGGCCATTGTTATGGCCACAACATTGACAGGGAGAAATCATGACCGTATTCAAAAATATGACACGCCGCGGCCTGCTTAAGGGCTCCGCCGCTGCAGGTGTTGCATTGGCAACGCCGACTATCTTTTCCAGCAGCGCCTGGTCGGCCGGATATCTGAATGAGCCGAAGGGAAGCACAGTAACGTTCGGATTTAACGTTCCGCAGACGGGTGCTTACGCAGATGAGGGCGCAGATGAGTTGCGTGCATACGAACTGGCTGTTGAGCACATCAATGGCGAGGGCGATGGCGGAATGCTTAACACGTTCTCGTCGAAAGCGCTTACAGGTAATGGCGTAAATGGCAAAAAGGTTGTTTTCGTTACAGGTGATACGCAGACCAAATCGGACGCTGCACGTGCATCAGCCAAGCGGATGATCGAGAAAGACGGTGCGATTATGATCACCGGTGGTTCTTCTTCTGGTGTGGCGATTGCTGTTCAGGGTCTATGTCAGGACGCCGGTGTCATCTTTATGTCCGGTCTGACACACTCCAATGACACAACCGGTAAAGACAAGCGCGCCAACGGTTTCCGTCATTTCTTTAACACGGAAATGTCCGGTGCTGCTTTGGGGCCAGTGCTTGAAAACGCATATGGCAAAGATCGCAAAGCTTACCACCTAACAGCTGATTACACCTGGGGCTGGAGCCAAGAAGGTTCCATGCGGAAGTATACCGAAAACTTCGGTTGGGAAACGGTTCAGGCTGTGAAAACCCCGGTTGGAGCAGGCGACTTTTCACAGTATATCACACCTGTGTTGAATTCTGGTGCTGACGTTCTGGTCCTCAACCACTATGGCCGCGATATGGTCAACTCTTTGACCCAGGCCGTTCAGTTCGGTCTGCGTGACAAGCAGGTCAATGGCAAAGACTTCACGATTGTTGTTCCGCTATATTCTCGCCTGATGGCGAAGGGTGCTGGCGAAAACGCAAAAGGCATCTTCGGCTCAACTAACTGGCACTGGTCCTTGCAAGATGAGGGTTCGAAAGCCTTTGTTAAGTCCTTTGGCAAGAAGTACGGCTTCCCGCCATCACAGGCTGCACACACAACTTATTGTCAGGCTCTGTTGTATGCAGATGCTTGTCAGCGGGCTGGCACGTTCATGCCATCTGGCGTTGGCGCTGCCCTTGAAGGCTTCAAGTTCGATGGTCTCGGTAACGGTCCAACGGAATACCGCGCTGAAGATCACCAATGCTTCAAAGACGTGTTGGTCGTGAAAGGTAAAGAAAATCCTTCGTCACAGTTTGACCTTCTTGAAGTTGTTGAAGTTACACCACGTGCCAAGGTCGAATATCCGGCCTCAATGCTCGGTGGCGAATTAGGTCCGTATAACAACGGCGTCTAATTCCGCTATAAAGTGCGTATCTACCCGTCGTCCCGATAATGTGTATAATCATCGGGACGACGGGACTATTATTTTGGAGCCAACTCTATGGATGCGATTCTCCTGCAAATTCTTAACGGTCTGGACAAGGGTGGAGCTTACGCTTTGATTGCCTTGGGTCTGACCATCATTTTCGGAACGCTTGGCGTCGTAAATTTTGCACACGGCGCTTTGTTTATGTTAGGGGCGTTCTGCGCCGTTTCAATAAAGGCGATTTTGAGCCTAGAATTGGTGACGTTAGACCCGACAAAAACGACCGCGTGGGGAACACCGGCGGAAATCCGCATGCCTTATGTTGAGGCCTGGTTTGGCGACTTTGGTGCCATGCTCTTAAACTATTCGGTTCCATTATCCATTCTCTTTGCCATCCCGATCATGTTGATCCTTGGCGTCGCAATGGAGCGGGGCCTTATTCGTTTTTTCTATAAGCGACCCCATGCTGATCAAATCCTTGTCACCTTCGGTCTTGCAATCGTTGTGCAAGAGATTGTCAAAAGCGTGTTTGGCGCTAACCCCATCCCGCAACCCGCACCCGATACTGTTAAAGGGATGATCGATTTTGGCATACTTGTTGGGTTTGATGCCGGCAACGTGGTTTATCCAGCGTGGCGACTGGTCTACTTTTTGTTCTCTATTGCGGTCATTGGGGCTGTGTTTGCGTTCCTTCAGTTTACCACGTTCGGGATGGTTGTAAGGGCAGGTATGGCAGATCGTGAAACAGTTGGTTTGCTGGGTATTGATATTGACCGACGGTTTACCATCGTTTTTGGAATTGCGGCCGTTGTCGCCGGTCTTGCCGGCGTTATGTACACTCCGATCCTGAGCCCGGATTACCATATGGGCATGGACTTCCTGGTGCTGAGCTTCGTTGTTGTGGTGGTTGGTGGTATGGGATCGCTTGGTGGTGCCGTTGCCGCCGGTTTTCTGCTGGGCATACTGCAAAGCTTTGCATCCATGAACGAAGTAAAAAGCATTCTCCCGGGCATAGATCAGGTTATCATTTATCTGATTGCTGTTTTCATTTTGTTGGTTCGGCCACGTGGTCTGATGGGCCGCAAAGGCGTGATGGAGAACTAATCGATGTCGCTCTTTAAACTAAGCCGCAAAAATCTGATCATGTTCGTGGTCTTTTCCTTGGCCGTATTGGCTGGACCGATAATCTTAACACCGTTCGGTGCTGGCTATCCTGATCTCTTGCAAAAATTTGCCATCTTTGGGATCTTCGCCATCGGTTTTAATATCCTGTTTGGCCTGACCGGATATCTATCGTTTGGCCACGCAGCGTTCCTGGGTGTCGGTTCTTATACTGCCGTATGGACCTTTAAACTGTTAAGCATGAACCCGATTCCAGCGATTATCCTTGCGACGATTACTGGCGGTGTTTTTGCGGCGGCGATTGGATTCATATCGTTGCGGCGCTCGGGCATCTACTTTTCAATCCTGACACTGGCATTCGCTCAGATGAGTTATAATCTGGCGTATTCCGTATTAACACCGATTACCAACGGGGAAACAGGTTTGCAGTTGTCGCAAGCCGACCCAAGGATTTTGGATGTGGCCTTTGGGCGTGATTATGGTGCGGTGCTTCCTTCGTCAGATTTGTTTGGTGTTAATATGACTGGTTATCCCGGGTTCTATTTCTGTGCGGTGTTGCTGATTGTGACCTTTTTCATATCAATCCGTATTTTTGATTCCCCGTTCGGTTTAATGTTGCGAGCTGTTAAGTCTAACCAAAACCGTATGAACTATACGGGGTTGAATACGCGACCCTACGCGCTTACGGCTTTCACTATTTCTGGCATGTTTGCTGGTTTAGCTGGTGGTTTGCTGGCGGTTACCGATCCACTTGCGGGCGCCGAACGCATGCAATGGACGGCATCTGGTGAAGTGGTTTTGATGACGATTTTGGGCGGTGCGGGAACCTTGCTTGGCCCTGTCATTGGCGCGGGTACGATCAAATATTTTGAGAACATTTTCTCCGCCTTTAATGAAGGTATTTTGATGAAAGCCTTCGACTTCCTGCCGGAGATTGCGCAGCACGCCATGGTTTCGGTCGCGTCCCTTTTTGTTGGTGAAGGGTGGCATTTGACACTAGGTGCCCTGTTTATGGTTATCGTGATCTTCCTGCCGGGCGGCTTGATTGAAGGGTTTAACCGACTCCGGAGTTTGATCGAGCGCAAATTTGGCAATCAGGGTGATGGTGGGGCGTCGACCACTGCGCCGGCGGAATAGGGGAATAAGATGAGTATTCTGACGGTAAAGGACGTGAACAAAAGCTTTGGCGGCTTGCGTGCCTTGAACAACGTAAATCTGGAAATTGAAGCGGGAACAGTTCACGCGATTATTGGTCCTAATGGCGCTGGTAAGTCGACCCTATTAAACTGCTTTGTTGGTCGATTAGATCCGGATACGGGAAGTGTTGAATTTAACGGGCAATCCCTACTCGGTATCAAACCGCATGAAATTAATCAGATTGGGGTCAGCCGGGTTTTTCAAACACCGGAGATTTTTGGTGATTTGACGCTTCTGGAAAATGTTATGATCCCGGCTTTCGCCAAGCGCGACGGGGCATTTACCATTAATGCCTGGAACCCAGTCAAGAACGAAGCGAACCTTCAGGACCGCGCCATGGCTCTGCTCGCGGATGTTGGCTTGGATACTAAATACCGTGACATAGCGGGACAACTTTCGCGTGGAGATAAACGTCGTCTGGAGCTTGCAATGTGTTTGGTTCAAGACCCCAAGCTTCTTCTCCTTGATGAGCCGACCGCGGGTATGGCGCGCGCTGATACCAACAATACAATTGATTTAATGAAAGGAATCGCCGCCAAGGGCGTGACGATGGTTGTTATTGAGCACGACATGCATGTGGTGTTCTCGCTTGCAGACAAAATTAGTGTGCTGGCACAAGGTGGGGTCATTGCCGAGGGACTTCCCGATGAAATCAAGGGCAACCCGCGCGTACAAGAAGCCTACTTGGGAGGAGCTCATCTATGACACAGGAAAAACCAAACGTTGAGGCGTCCGTTGAAACATCAAGTCAGGACACATCGCTTATTGGCGACGATGTTTTTAAACGAACAGCGCCGTGTGCTCCTGCGACCAACGCAACGGGAAGCTCTCCAGCTTATTTTTCATGCTGGGATATCCACGCCTACTATGGGGAGAGCTACATTGTCCAAGGCGTAAGTTTTGATATCCGTGAGGGAGAAATCGTCGCTCTGTTGGGGCGCAACGGTGCCGGTAAAACATCGACCCTGCGGGCGCTTGCCCGGTTGGAAGACCCTGAACTGAAACAAGGTGAAATCTGGTTGGATCACCAACCGCTTCACCAGATGAAAGCGCATGAGGCGTCGCGATGTGGCATAGGGTTGGTGCCGGAAGATCGGCGTATTATTCAGGGGCTGACTGTTGAAGAGAACCTGAAACTGGCCCAAATCGCACCGCCCGTCGGTTGGTCACTTGAGCGTATCTACGAATTATTTCCGCGTTTGGAAGAGCGCCGCAATCAGGAAGGCACAACCTTGTCCGGTGGCGAACAACAAATGCTGGCGATCAGCCGCACGCTTGCCCGTGATATTAAACTTTTGCTTCTAGATGAACCCTATGAAGGCCTGGCGCCGGTTATCGTACAGGAAATTGAGAAAACGCTTGAGCAAATCAAAACGTTGGGGATAACGACGATTATCGTGGAGCAAAATGCAATTGCGGCTCTGCACTTGGCTGACCGGGCGATTATTCTTGATATGGGCCAAATCGCTTTTGACGGAACGGCGCAGGAAGTCCTGGATAACGAGGATCTGCGTCACGAATATTTAGCTATCTAGACCCGCATTCGCATGCGGTTTTCAGCCCGCCTCGCAAAAGATACTGTCGTCCTATCAAGAGAAATGACATTGCCGCTTGTTTTCGCTAGTATCATTCCTGAGACTGAGGTCTGGCGCTTGGGAGGGGCCTGCGGAAAATGGTATATTCGGTGCTGGTGGCAGAAGACGAACCAAATATCGTCTTGTCGCTTAAATTTATTATGAATAAGGCGGGCTATGATGTCCGGGTTGCTGAGGATGGAGACCAGGCGATCCGTGAAATCGAACGTCAGAAGCCAGATGCTCTATTGCTCGATATTATGCTGCCAAAAAAGGACGGTTATGCCGTTTGTGAATTGATCAAGGGGACGCCCAAATGGGCGGATATCAAGGTCATTATGCTAACAGCGAAAAGTCGCGATACAGACAAGCAGCGGGCGCTCAATTTGGGGGCGGATGACTATATCACAAAGCCCTTTTCAACACGCGAATTGGCCGACAGAATGACGGAGCTGCTGACGACCAATCCACCGGTGGTGAACGAGTAATTCTCATGCCAAAACAAAACTGCTAAGCGTTATGAAACGAACGGGGCGTAAGAAGGAGTGGTCCATCGTTTTGTTCTGTGGCAGTATTTTGGTTTTATTGCCGCCGGTGATAACGCTTTTTGATCACCCTGATTTCATCTTCGGTTTACCCATTGCCTACATATCCGTTTTCGGGTTTTGGGCTCTTGTCATTGTTGCGATCGCTTATGGCGCGCGTCGCGGAACGATGGCTAATTCTTATAAAGCGGGGATTGAGGACGCTCCTTCTGATATCGAACAAGGGAAGTCCTAATGCAAGGGGGAGTCGTCGTTGGCGTATCGTTCGCCTATCTCGGCCTCTTGTTTGCGATTGCCTATTACGGAGAAAAGCGCGCCGAACAGGGACGAAGCCTAACCAACAATCCCTATATCTACACGCTTTCAATCGCTGTGTATTGTACGTCATGGACTTTCTATGGGAGTGTCGGGCGCGCTGCAAAAACGGGCTTGGACTTTTTACCAATCTATTTGGGGCCAACGCTTGTCTTCGTTGTCTGGTCTATTGTCCTGATCAAGATTATCCGTATTTGCAAAGTCCACCGCATTACGTCGATCGCTGATTTTATATCGTCGCGTTATGGCAAAAACTTTGCTCTTGGATCGTTGGTGACCGTGATCGCGGTTATTGGGACAACACCTTATATCTCTCTGCAACTAAAATCGATTGCCAGCAGTTTCAACTTGTTGGTCGGGTTTCAGAACCCTGAGTATGCGATAAATGGAAATCCTTTTGGCGTTGATACGACGTTAGTCGTCGCCGTTGCACTGGCTTTATTCGCAATTCTTTTTGGCACGCGACATATTGAATCCAGTGAACATCATGAGGGACTTGTCGCGGCTATTGCGTTTGAATCCATTGTCAAACTGTTTGCCTTTCTGGCGGTTGGTTTCTTTGTGACTTTTGGCGTGTTTAGCGGATTTGGGGATTTATTTTATCAGGCGCAGGCGCACGGTCTGTCTAACCTGTTCGTCATCAACAGCGACAATGACTATGGACAATGGATTACCCTGACCCTTCTCAGTATGGCCGCGATCCTCTTTCTGCCCAGGCAGTTTTATATATCGGCTGTAGAAAATAGAGATGAAACACATCTCAGGACAGCAGCCTGGATGTTCCCGCTCTATCTCCTCGTCATCAATATTTTCGTTATACCCATCGCGATCAGCGGTAAATTGGCCTTCGCCGGAACTGTGAGTGATGCCGATATGTTCGTGTTGAGTGTGCCGGTGCACTATGGGCAAAGTGAACTTGCATTGTTTGCTTTTATCGGTGGGTTGTCCGCGGCAACATCGATGGTGATTGTCGCGTCAATCGCCCTTTCAACAATGGTTTGCAACAACCTTGTGATGCCGCTTCTGCTGCGATGGCAATTGGTGAATGTGCGCGAACGGGGTGATCTCTCCAAACTGCTACTGTCAATTCGCCGCGCCAGTATCTTGATTATTCTTTTGTTGGGGTATGGCTATTTCCGGATCGCGAGCGAGTCTTATTCGCTGGTGACCATTGGCTTGGTGTCATTTGCCGCTGCGGCGCAATTTGCCCCAGCGATAATTGGCGGAATTTTCTGGAAAGGGGGGTCTAGTCGCGGGGCGCTAACCGGGCTCGCCCTTGGTTTTAGTGTCTGGCTGTATACCTTGCTGTTACCATCCTTTGCCCAGTCGGGGTGGTTGCCCCTTAATTTTATCAGCGATGGTCTTTTCGGAATTGGTTTTCTGAAACCCTATGCATTGTTCGGTTTAACAAGTTTTGACAATTTATCTCACGCCTTGTTTTGGAGTATGCTGTTTAATATCGGAGGATATGTCATCGTTTCTCTTTGGGGTAAGCTGTCTCCCATTGAGCGCATACAAGGCCGCCATTTTGTTGATATCTACGACGATACTTTGGGCCAAAGGGATCCCCGTTTTTGGCAAGGTTCCGTGACCACTGAAGCGTTACAGGAATTGGTGGGCCGATTTGTTGGCAGGGAACGGGCCGAACGCGGGTTCGTCGCCTATGCCAACGGCCAGAATTTCATTCTTGATGGTAATGAAATTGCTGACGGTAATATGTTGGCCAACGCGGAAAGCATGCTCTCCGGTGCGATCGGCTCGGCAACGGCCCGTGTCATCATTGGATCGATGATCAAAGGCGAGAACGTCAGTATGAACGAGGTTCACCAGCTGTTGGATGAAACAACACAGGTTATTGAGTATAGCCGGATGCTGGAGGTGAAATCGACCGAGCTTGAAGAGACTTCTCGAAAACTAAAGCAGGCAAACAAGCGGTTGAAAGAATTCGATTCTCTTAAAGACGATTTTCTGTCAACGATTTCGCACGAGCTGCGCACGCCGTTAACCTCTATCCGTGCTTTCAGCGAGATATTGTCAGAAAGAGAAAATATTTCAGACGACGAGCATCAACAGTTCCTCGGCATTATCACCAAAGAGAGCGAGCGCCTGACGAGATTGATCGACCAAATTCTGGATTTGGCGAAAATGGAAGCGGGACGCATGGACTGGACCATGAGCGATGTTGATCCGATTTCAACGATTGAAGAAGCGCTTGCGACATTGGACGCTTTATTTAAGGAACAAAATATCAAATTGATCCTGGATCTTGATAAAGGCGTTCCCGCGGTGCGTGCCGACCATGATCAACTGGTGCAGGTCGTGATCAACGTAATCTCAAATGCCATCAAGTTTTGTCGCCATCCCAACGGAATCATTCGTGTTTCCGCCAGTGCCGAACAGAATGGTCTGCTTGTGCGCATTGAAGATAATGGTGCTGGTATTTTGCCAGAGCACCGGGATTTTATCTTTGAAAAATTCCATCAGTCCCGCCGTGGTTCCAACCAGATGCCTATTGGAACCGGTTTGGGTTTGGCGATTTGCCGGCAAATCATCACATTTTTTGGTGGAAATATATGGGCAAACAATAGCCCGCAAGGCGGCGCGGTTATTAGCTTTGATATTCCGTTTTCGAACGAACGAACGGCTAAGAAAAAGGCTGTTTGAGCTATGCGCTCCGTGCGGGGCGGGGTTTGCGATTATTTGGACGGCGTTTCGATTTCCCGCTTCCGCCAGGTTTAGCCGCAGTCTGACTTTTTGTTGATTTTTCCGGACGGCCCTTGTTCCCTTGCTGTCGTTTTGGTTTGTTCGGCCCGGCGCGACGATTGTTTTGTGGTCGGCGTGCCTTGTTGCCGTCTGGTTTATCCGCGTCAATATCGATTTGAATGCCTTCAAGATGAAAAGGGTGATCTTCAATCATCGGAATTTCTTGGCGGATCGTTTTTTCGATATCCCGCAGGTAAGCACGTTCCTCGTGATCACAGAATGAAAAGGAAATACCGGCGGCACCGGCCCGTGCTGTTCGCCCTATTCGGTGGACATAGCTTTCGGGTTCATTCGGCAGTTCGTAATTGATGACATGGGTAACGCCGTCGACGTCAATACCACGAGCCGCTACGTCGGTTGCGACAAGTGCGCGAATGGCCCCGGTGCGAAATTCGTTGAGGGCTTTTTGTCGGGCATTTTGAGATTTATTGCCATGAATGGCCCCTGACGTAATTCCGAGCTGTTCCAGTTGTCGGGAAACTTTGTTGGCCCCATGTTTGGTTCGCGTAAAGATCAGAACCCGGCTCAAGTCTGGGTCTTTCAATACGTGGGCCAGAAGCTCCCGCTTGCGCGTTTTAGGGACCATCAATACGTGCTGCGATACTTTTTCAGCTGTTGTCGCAGCGGGCGCGACATCCACGCGCACGGGGTCGCGCAATAGATTTTGCGCCAACGCTTTAACACTTTGAGGCATAGTTGCCGAAAAGAGCACGGTTTGGCGGATGCTCGGCAGCGCTGCAATGATTTTTTTGATATCCCGAATGAAGCCCATATCAAGCATTCGGTCGGCTTCGTCGAGGACTAAAAATTCAACATTCTTCAATTGAATATGCCCCTGGTTCATTAAGTCGAGTAACCGTCCAGGTGTCGCCACCAAAATATCTGTTCCGGCACCTAGTGCTTTTATTTGCGGTTTTTCTGAGACACCGCCGTAGACAAGCGTCGTTCGCAAATGTAGATATTTGCTGTAGGTCGTGATGTTTTCGCCTATTTGGACCGCCAGCTCCCGGGTTGGTGCCAAAATCAACGTCCGTGTCGATTTTGCGGAGCGCTTCCCCTCACCTTTTAAAAGCTTTTGGATGATGGGCAAAGAAAATGCCGCTGTTTTACCGGTTCCTGTTTGGGCGATACCGATGAAGTCTTTGCCCTCAAGAACAACGGGTATGGCCTGTTGCTGGATCGGCGTCATCTGTGAATAACCGCTTTCTTCAACGGCACGCAGGATCGATTTATTAAGGCCGAGATCGGCAAATGTTGTCATTTCACTGTAGTTCCAGCTGTTCATATAAAGGGTAGGAGGCAGGCGTGGGGTCGGCCGAGTATTCATTTCATATTGTCAATTCCCATGCGGGTATATACTAAGTCACCGGAATTGACACTTTCTTAAGTCCTGTGCACTAGGTTTCAGGCTTGGGCGTATCATTAAAGGAACAAAGCAATGTTTGAGAAGACAACAAATCTGGACGTAGATTTGCATAAAGACCTAAAATTTGACCCGTCTATCAATTTAAAATTCGCTGCAAATACAGCTACAGCCCCCCTTGCTGTATCAGAAGTCTCCAAAGCAATGCGGAATATGCCCATCGCCTTCTCAAACGATGAACCTTTGGTCCCTGTCGCCTATATGTCTCTGCAGGATGGGGATAACGCGTTTATTGCGAGTGACGGAGAGTGGCAGGGCGATTATCTTCCTGCACATGTCAGACGCTATCCCTTTATTCTGGGCATGACGGATGACCCGGATAAATTTACCGTTATGTTCGACGCGGATGCGCCAGAAGTTAATACCATTAGCGGTCAGCGGCTCTATGAGGACGATGGGGAGATGGCGCCGGTTTTGAAGGATGTTGTTAATTTACTGCAAGCTTTCCAGAGTGAACTGACGATGACACAGGATTTCTTAAAGCCCCTTCTTGAGAAAGACGTTCTGACCATCCAGTCAATAACTGTTAATCGGCCGGATGGCACGAACTGGACGCTCAATGGTGTGCGCGCCGTAGATGCGGAGCGCGTTAAGGCTCTAGATGATACGACGATTGGTGAATGGGTGCGGAGCGGTTTAATGGGCGTTATTTATGCGCATCTGCATTCCCTTGAAAACGTGCGCTATCTTGCCGAACGTCAAGGCATCATATCAACAGAAGCCTAGTCGAGAACTTTTACCGACGTAAAAGTAGATCTAGAGATGAGTTGATAGGCCATCTGGAATGCATGATGCGCAAGACGTGTCGGGCTGATTCTATGGCATTTGGCGGTCCTGACACCCGGAGAAATTTTTTACACCTGTAACGAGAAGATTGATCAATGTTAACCTATGATACGCACAGGTATCATAAACATTGTGTTGTGCAAAATTTGCCTTAATCTTCGTTATTTGACGCTTTTTATTCTTTTAAACGATAATCTGGAACAGACGACATGAGTGATTTACAAGAAAAAATGCAAGAAATTACCGAACTTCTAATCGAGACAATTGCAACTTATGGCCTTGATGTGATCGGTGCGATTGTCATCTTGGTCGTCGGCTGGATCGCTGCGGGCTGGGGAAAACGTGGCGTTGCAAAAGCCTTAAGCAAGACCGGAAAAATCGATCTCATGATCCAGGAATTCCTGGCGAATGGTGTTCGATATGCCATTCTGATTTTTACAATCCTTGCTGTTCTCAGTCGATTTGGTATCGAGACGACAAGTTTTGTCGCGATCTTGGGTGCTACCGGCCTGGCCATTGGCCTGGCAATGCAAGGGGCATTGAGCAATGTCGCTGCGGGCGTAATGATTTTGTTTTTCCGACCTTTCAAGGTGGGTGATTTCATTGAAGGCGCTGGTCAGTCCGGGACCGTTAAATCGGTCTCACTATTTCTCACGTATCTGAATACACCGGATAACGTAGAGATCATTTTGCCAAATACACAGCTCTGGAATGCCGCGATCAAAAACTACAGCTTCAATTCAAACCGGCGTCTGGATCTCTTGTTTGGGATTGGCTATGACGACGATATTGATAAAGCTATGGGAATTATAGGTGATATCATCGGCGCTGACGAACGCTGCCTCAAAGACCCTGCGCCATTGGTTGTTGTTGGTAATTTGGGGGACAGTTCTGTCGATATTATTGTCCGTATCTGGTGCACAGGCGGCAACTATTGGGATCTCAAATGGCATATGCTCAAGACAGTGAAGCAAACGTTTGATAAACAGGGAATCTCTATTCCCTATCCACAACGCGATGTGCATTTAATCAACGAAGAAAAAAGCGCTTAAGGACAAGTGGTCATCTTCTCATTGACCAATAAGCGCTAAATGAATTTTGCGATGATGTGCGTGGGATCTATGTTCAAAAACATAGATCCCTTGCCACGTTCCAAGAACAGGCTGGTAATCGAAAACCGGGATTGAAATGGATACGTCTGTGAGAGCGCTGCGAATGTGGGCCGGCATGTCATCCGGACCTTCGGCGGTATGCCGATAGAGATTTGTTTGCTCTGAAACCAGTCGACTAAAGAACGTTTCCATATCCAGCAATACATCCGGGTCTGCATTTTCCTGCACAGTCAGGGATGCCGAGGTATGGCGAATAAATACAGTTAGCAATCCGGCACTCACATTCTGGTCGCCGACCCACTGAACAACCTCCTGCGTAATATCAAAGAGGCCTTTTCCGTGCGTCTGAACGGTAAACTCCTGATGTGCCTGTTGCATCGTGCATTTCCCTGTACAAAATTGTCTTTCTGCGCTTGAGGTCAAGAGTTTCGCGGGATAAGGTCACAATAACAATAGAAACATAACAAGAACATGGTGGCGAATGCGTGACAATGCAAATGCCAAGTCGGCAAGAGGCTGGAGGCCGCAAACGACGGAAACGTTAACCCGTGGGGTTTGCCGGTTGCTGCGGAGTCATGGCTTGACGGTGTTAAGAGAATTTCGCCTTAAATTAAAACGCCGCGCCGATGTTACGGGGCTCGATCCAGAGGGGCAATTTGTTATTGTTGAGATTAAGTCATCTTTGGAAGATTTCCGCGCCGATCACAAGTGGATGGACTATGTATCCTGCTGTGACAGATTTTACTTTGCTGTTTCCGAAGACTTTCCAGTGGATCTTTTGCCACAGGAGCATGGGATTATCGTTGCCGATGGGTTTGGCGGTGAAATCGTCCGACCCGCAAATATAGGCAAGATGAATGGTAATCGTCGTCGCGTTCAACTTCTTAATTTTGCACGGGCCGGTGCGGAGCGTTTGGAACGCATGATTGATCAAAGTGAACTCAGGGTTTAGCTCTTCGTTCTTTCTCTTCTTGAGCTTTTCTCCTCAGGAAATCAGCCGCCTTGCGAAGTCGATCTTTTTTAATTTTTCGCAAAAGTTCTGAAATTTCCGACCTCATTGCAGCCAGTACATCCTTATCTTTGCTGAGTTCTTTCTCGTCTGGAATGATATCATTGAGGGCGATGACAAATTTCATGATGTTCATGGCATCGTCATCCCGGCTGAACAGTTGTTGTATGATTACAACTGCACAATCTTTCATCACAAACGGCGTGCTGGCCATTTCAATGAGTGGGATGAAGCCGTCAGTTTCGTTTTCGAAGACGGTTTCCCAATCGGTAGCCCCGTCCGGTGTCTGTGGCCAGTCATCTACTTTTTTAATATCCATGACAGCCATACCAGGTAATAAATTCTAAACGTCAGGTGAAAATTGTCTCTTGTTCAAGTGCTTTAGTATAACGACAAACTAACCATAGCGGTGAAGTTTTTCGCCGTGCGCTTTGAGCCAGCTTTGTCCAGCCTTTCGCTGGGTCGTGAGGGTATCAACCACTGCCCAAAACCGATCACTGTGGTTGTGTTCGACAAGATGTGCAACCTCGTGGGAAACGACATATTCCAGCACGTACTCAGGTGCCAAAACAAGCCGCCAGCTGAAAGACAAATTTCCATTGGCAGCGCAAGAACCCCAGCGTGAACGGGTATCTCTAATTGTAATGCGTCCTGGTTTTAGATCCCGGAGGGCCGCCTTCTCGGCCGATAGTCGAGAGATCTTTTTGCGCGCTTGCTTCTTCAACCAGTCTTTTGTTCGTCGCGGCAGGTGCGATAAGGGGCCGCTTACCCGGATTTCCTGATCCTCACGCCAGACACCACGGCGCGCACCTGGGACATGGCGAATGATATGCTCTTCGCCCAGGAAGGGAATGATGGCTCCATCATTAAAGGCAAGCTTTTGCGGAAGGGTTAAAAATCGCGCGCTAATCCAGTCCCGGTTTGCATGTGCGAACCGAAGTCCTTCATCAACGCTAACGCCTTTTGGCAATGTGACAATCACGCCATCAGATTGGCTAGAATTCGTTGCTGTCTGCAAGCGTAATATCAGGCGCTTGGCGCGCGGGTTCCGCCGAAAATTAACGGGAATTGAAGTGCCCCCAATCTCGATATGAGATTGGGGTAGCATTTCTTTATCACGCTTGCGGAAGAGGTCTATCACACGGCAGGAAGTTTGTATCCGGTTGCATCAATATCAGCGGCCAATTGTGCGGCAACTGCCGGGTCAAGCTTCATCAAAGGGGGCCGTAGATTTAGCCAGCTGTCGTTACCTGTATTGCGCGCAATCAGCGATTTGAGGCCAGGCGCAGGAGGTAATTTGCTGGCGATGCCGCGAACAGCGACCAGCATATCGTTCGCTTTGGTGACATCTTCGCCAGCGTGATAGCCCGTGTAAACTTCTTGCGCCAAAGAAGATGCAATATTGGCGCATGCCGTAATACATCCGCCACCACCTTCTTTAAGCAACGGTAACATAAGATCATCAGCACCTGCTAAAACACAAAACTCCGGGAAGTTTTTCGCGGCTGCAACCATGTTTTCCAATACGCCAGAACTGTCTTTCATTCCTGCGATCGTATCGGGGTATTCTTTGATCATCCGTTCAATCAGGCTGAGGCTAAAGGGTGTCGCTGATTGCTGCGGGAAGTGATACAGATAAATCTTGAGGGCATCACTGCCAACGCGCTGAATGACTTCTGAGAAGAATGCGAATAGCCCGTCGTCACTAGGGTTCTTGTAATAAAACGGCGGCAACATCAGGACGCCACGCGTGCCTGCATCCACACAGAGCTTGGTCAGGACGACAGCGTCTGTAAGCGTGCAGCTACCTGTTCCGGGCATCATTTTTTCCGCTGGAATACCGCGCTCGATCAATCCTTCGATAATTCTGATGCGCTCCTTGAGGCTAAATGAATTTGCCTCGCCAGTTGTCCCAAGAATGGCCAATCCGTCAGCGCCATTATTCATGAGCCATTTGCAGTGATCGGCCATCAAGGCTTCATCGGGAACAAGGTTTTCGTCCATTGGCGTCAGGGCTGCTGCCAAAACACCGGTAAATCGATCTGCAGGTAAAGTCACACGTCTCTCCTCTTAAAGTGAACTGAACTGCCCCACATTCATGCGGGCCAGCTTACAATATGGTTTTCAAAATCATCGGTATCCCGCTCTGATACAACACGCCCCCTTACGGAAATGCCAGCGTCATGCACCGTATCAGGACTGCCGGATATCAGGGGGTGCCACCAGGCTAAATCATGGCCTTCTGCAACCATGCGATAGGCGCATGTCGACGGGAGCCATGGGTATTTCTTTAAATTTCTTGGCGTTAGAATTTGGCATTCCGGAACGAATTTTTTCCGGTCTTCGTAACTTGAGCATCGACAGCTTTCCATATCCAACAATCGGCATACGACATTGGTATGATAAACTTCACCAGTGTCTTCATTTTCAAGCTTGTTCAGGCAGCATCTTCCACAGCCGTCACACAGCGACTCCCATTCTTTTTTGGACATTTCCAGCAATGATTTCTTTTTCCAGAAAGCATCGTCCTGGTTTGGTGTGTTGGGCAGTGCGTTTGACATGCGGACCATGAAGTTATGACGTTAAACAGTATCCGAGCCCGAATACTGCCAGCCTTATTGTGGTATACAATGGACGGGAAAAAGGCAAGGGATACGGTCGTTAAGCCTTCCGGTCATATCTGATCAATTAAATGAATGAAAGATCCGGCAACCTGTTTTCGACAGGACCCCATATGGCCCAAGTCAGCTCCCGTTGCATTTAAGGCCTCAAACAGGGGGGCCTGTTCATCGGGCGTTGTGATTGACGCATAATGAAACTCATGACCGCGCAATGAGTTGCCAGAGCTGGCAAATGGAAGGTCAACTTGAGGAAGGACCTGCCGATAGCCCAAGTGCAACTTTGGCGCCTCAAAACTGGTCTCGACGGGCAATAATCCGGCCATTTGATGTCGTGTTCCGTCGGCGTCAACGAGGCCCTGCCCCAGGACCATAAACCCACCGCATTCTCCATAAATAAAGGTATCTCTGCTTGCGGCGTTTTTCAGGCCCTCTAAAAACCCATTGGATGACAATGTGCCAGCATGAAGTTCGGGATATCCACCCGGCAAATAAACGGCTGTGGCCTCTGGACTTGGTGCCTCCCCCTGAAGTGGGGAAAAAAAAGACAGTTCTGCGCCTGCAGAACGCCACCCCGCTATAAGACTGGGATAACTAAAGCCAAAGGCTGCATCATCCGCTATGGCAATATGCGAGCCTAGCGGTTCAATTTGAACAGAAACAGGATTTGTCGCCCCCTGTTTTGCGGGGCGGGCGATATCGGCCAAACGTTCAATGTCGACACCGCGCGTCAGCCAATTGGCAGCCGAGTTCAAGAACGCGTCCAGGTTTTCATGTTCCTGTGCCTGGACCAAGCCCAAATGCCTCTCCGGCAGCACCAGTTTCGGTTCACGTCGCAAAGCACCCAGAATTTTCAGATTTGGAAGATGTTTGGTGCATGCTTTGCGCAGTATGTCTTCGTGAGCCGGGCTACCGACTTGATTAAAAATGATTCCGGCGATCTCGACATCACTTGAATGGGACACAAAACCGCGGATCAGGGCGGCGATGGAGGCGGCTTGTTTTGAGGCATCGACAACCAATACAACCGGCCATCCTGTCAATCGGGCCAGAGAAGCTGTCGATCCATCCGCCTTTTCATCATCAACTGAGGCACCGTCAAAAAGCCCCATTACACCCTCACAGATGATGATTTCGGCATTTTTGGATAGGCATGCGATCAAATGTTGTAAAACACCGGGTCGCATTGCCCAGCTATCCAAATTGAGGCATTCTTGGCCACTGGCCTGTTTATGAAAATGCGGATCTATATAATCAGGGCCGGTCTTGGCAGAAAAAACCGATTTGCCAGAATTCTTGAGCGCCCGAAGCACGGCTTGTGTGACAAGCGTTTTGCCGCTACCCGAAGCAGGCGCCGCAACAATAAGCCCTGGTGCACTGGTTTTGCTCACAGGTGTTTTTGCAGCCGTTCAGCAATCTCTTCAGCTTCTGTGCCATGGCTGAAGTGTTCCAGAAACAGACCATCCGGACCCATCAAGTAGGTGATGGAGCTATGGTCGACCAAATAGTCTTCCGGATCGTCTTCGGTCGCTTTTGTCTTAGCATAATAAACCCGATAGGCTTTCGCGACAGATTTAATCTGTTCGGTCGTCCCGGTAAGGGCCATAATGCTTGGATGGAAATAACCCACATATTCCTTTAGGTGCGCGGGCGTGTCGCGGTCTGGGTCAACGCTGATAAAAATAGGGGTCACTTTTTTACCCGCTTCACCCAAAATGTCCATGGTATCAGACAGAGTCGTCATCGTTGTCGGGCAGACATCCGGACAAAAGGTGTATCCAAAAAAGACCATTAGATATTGGCCCAAGAACGCTTGATCCGTAACCTCTAGGCCATCCTGATTGATTAAGGTAAACGGGCCACCAATGGGAACAGCGGATTTTTTCTTTTCGGGCTGTTTTTGCACTTCCAACGCGGGTTTGGGTGCCATCTCGCTGGTTGTAAGAGCAGGCGGCGGGTTTTGTGTCTTGTAATAACGTGCTGCATACATCAGGCCGATGCCAAGACCAATTACCAGAACCGCAAGAATGGGGCCCAAAGTCGTTAATTTTTGGGGCTTCGTGACGCTAGAGGACGCCACATTTTTGGATTCATCGGACATGGATTATCCCTTGCATCATGTGATGGCGTTAATATGGCCCTCGACGTCGCGTTCATCAAGCGCCCGGTTATTAAATTATATAAATTTGCAAGCTGGTGATGCCCCGTAAAACAGCGTTAAATTATCGCATGACTGAACGAAAGCCTCAAACAGAACTGCGTAAAGGCTGGACGACGGGCGCATGTGCGACCGCGGCAGCAAAAGCCGCCTACTGCGCGCTGATTAAAGGCTCTTTTGACGATCAAATTGATATCACGTTACCCAATGGGCAAAACCCTGTTTTCCTTCTCCATCAAAAACGTCTCAATCCGGATGTCGCGGTTGCCAGTGTTATAAAAGACGCGGGTGATGACCCCGATGTGACCCATCAGGCCGAGATTGTTGTCGAAATCCGGTTTGGGCAAGCCGGACAGGGCGTGCGGTATCGTGCCGGGAGCGGCGTTGGCACAGTTACACGACCGGGACTGCCACTCGCTGTCGGCGAACCTGCAATCAATCCTGGGCCCAGGTCTATGATAGGTGCTGCGATTGCTGAGGTTGCGCAGGAACTGAACCATTCTGGTGACGTTGATGTGACGGTATCAATACCGGGCGGTGAAGAATTGGCTTTGAAAACAATGAATGGCCGTCTGGGTATTGTTGGTGGCCTTTCTGTTCTGGGAACCACGGGTATCGTGATCCCTTATTCCTGTGCATCCTGGATCCATTCAATCCACCGTGGCGTTGATGTCGCGAAAGCCGCCGGGATTACTCATATGGCTGCAGCAACGGGCTCAACGTCTGAACGCGCCGTTGCCAAACACTATCATATGGTGGACCATGCACTGATTGACATGGGTGATTTCGCTGGCGGTTTGCTCAAATACTTAAGAAAACAACCGATCGAACGCCTGACCCTTGCCGGGGGATTTGGTAAACTATCAAAACTTGCACAGGGTCATCTGGATTTACATTCTTCCCGATCACAACTGGATTTGAGTGACATGGCAGATCGGGCAAAAACGGCTGGCGCATCGTTGTCTCTTATCCGGAATATTCAAAATTCCAATACCGGTCTGGAAGCCTTGACCCATTGTCAGGCCGCCGGGGTTCCGATCGCTGATGTGATGGCAGCGGGAGCCCGCGAGGTTGCCATGGCGACACTGGCCGGTGGGACGTCGATTGAAGTTATGATTTTTGACCGTCAGGGCAATCTGGTTGGGCGCGCAGATGGATAAACCAAAAGTTTTAATTTTAGGCGGAACCGGCGAAGCCAGAGCACTGGCCACCCGGGCGATCGAACGACTAGGCGACAGGGCTGAAATTATTAGCTCGCAAGCGGGTGTGACACGCCAACCAGAAGCGGTCCCGGGGCGTCTTGTCACGGGTGGTTTTGGGGGCATCAACGGCTTGCAGGATTTTATTACAAACGAGAATATTAAAATTGTCATCGACGCAACACACGCGTTTGCTGCAACAATTTCGGATAATGCCTACATTGCCTGTATGGCTACCCGTGCCAAAAGAATCTCGTTGGTGCGGCCATGCTGGCAATTGCCGGAACAGGCCCGGGTTTTTCACGTTTCCGATATGGTTGCTGCGGCCGATGCCATACAACAGCATGCCCGCCGGGTATTTGTGACCACGGGACGGCGCGGACTGGGCGCTTTGCAGGATCTTGAAGATATTTGGTTTCTGATCCGCATGATCGAACCTCTTGAAGAGGCATTGCCGATCACCAACTACCATCTCATTACGGATCGACCGCCTTTTTCATTGGATCAGGAAGCGCAGATTCTGAAAGATTATGAAATTGACGGTTTGCTCACGAAAGCCTCAGGTGGTGATGCGACCTATGCAAAAATAGAAGCAGCGTCGGCCGCAGGTATCGCGATTATCATGCTGGATCGTCCAGACCTCGTCCCCGGTGACTGGACGAATTCGATCGATGATTGTGTGGCCTGGGTAGAGGCTCAGTTATAACCTCTTCGGTTGTTTTGGACGGAGCACATGATGGTGATCCGATGCATATAGTCTGCTGTCGTCAAAGCTTTCGGGGTCGAGGACATGTCCAACCAGAATTAAGGCTGTCCGGGTGATGCCTGATGCTTTCACTTTGTCGCGAATATCGCTAAGGGTACCGTGAATAAATTCCTGATCCGGCCAACCAACCCGATAAGCAACAATGACCGGACCCTCGGCACCGTAGTGCGGGGTTAGATCACGAACCACCTTAGCCAAATTGTTTACGGATAAATGAATCGCAAGGGTCGCGCCAGATGCGCCCAGTTTCGCAAGGTCTTCCCCGTCGGGCATAGATGAACTGCGAACAGAAGTGCGGGTTATGATGACGGTCTGGCTAACGTCGGGCAATGTCAGCTCCGTTTTTAACTCGGCTGCCGCCGCTGCATAAGCGGAGACGCCGGGTGTCACATCATAGGAAATTCCCAGATCATCAAGGCGGCGCATTTGTTCAGCTACGGCGCCATAGATTGAAGGGTCACCTGAATGCACGCGGGCGACATCAAGGCCTTGTTCATCGGCCACTCTTATTTCGTCGATGATTTCGTCAAGATGCATAGGCGCCGTATCCATTACACGGGCGTCTGGAGAAGCTTCCGCGATAATGGCTTCAGGAACCAATGAACCCGCGTAAAGCACGACGGGCGCTTCTTGAATGCGCTTTAGGCCGCGCAAGGTAATGAGGTCTGGAGCCCCGGGCCCCGCACCTATGAAGTGGACAGTCACGAGATTTGATCTCCCATTTTTTTTGCATAGCCCCTTGGGGTGTATACCCAGGAATTCTGACCTGCTTCAAAGTGTTTGGTATGGCTGTTTCCAATGAGGACCAGCGTTAACATATCGGCGTGATCGGGTGTCAGTTCACCAAGGGCGATAACCTGGGTCGTTTCAGTCGGGCGGCCGAGATTGCGCGCCAGGATGACAGGTGTTTCTGGAGGTCGGCCGGTCATCAACGTATCTCGAGCGACTTCCAACTGGTGGCGCCGACGTTTTGAAACCGGATTATAGAGGCCGACGACAAAATCGCCATCCGCAGCCGCTTTTAGGCGGCGTTCAATATCTTCCCAAGGGGTCAGGAGATCCGAGAGTGAAATGAGGCAAAAATCATGGCCAATGGGCGCTCCCATTCGCGCCGCGGCTGCCTGAACAGCCGAGACGCCGGGCTCAACACTAATATCTAGTTTGTTCCAAGCCGCTTTTTGTTCCCGATCAAGGAGCTCAAAGGCCAGTGTGGCGAGAGCATAGATTCCCGCATCTCCCGAACAGACAAGGGCGACATCTTTGCCTTCAGCCGCCAAATCAAGAGATCGGCGGACACGATCTTCTTCCTGGGCTAGCTCAGATTGATGGCGGTTTTTGTTTTCGATCAGCGGACCGACAATATCCAGATAGAGTCCGTACCCCACAACATCGGTCACCCGTGCCAAGGCATTTGTGACGGCGGGAGTGCGCCAATCCGATGTGCCGGGACCGATGCCAACAATGGTTAGTCGACCGCGTTGATGACCGATCATATGCACGTCAATATCGTTTTCAGAAAGGGCAATGGCACAGGTCGCGCGTTTCGATTTATGTTTTTCGACGATAAGGGATGAAGACGCGCCCGCAGCGGCAAGTGCAGCACCTTCGCTGACGCCATGACAGCCGACTTCGTCAAAAACAACAGCGGACGGATTTGCGAGCCGAGGCGTTTCTTTTTCAAGCTCACTGGCGTTAAAAAACCGTGCGGGAACATCCAGATAAGTGGCGAGTTCCAAAACGGCTTTTTCGTCTGATTTTAAATCTACAGAAGTGACGCAGGCGATGGCTTCTTTTGCCAGATTGTTTTCCTTTAAGGTCATGTTGACCAGACGCCTCAGTTCTTCCGGTTCGCAATTGCGTTCGCAACCGACTCCCAACGCCAGCACGGGCGGATGTAATAGGAGTTTTGTTTCTGAAGCAGGCTGTTCTTTTTCGCTAACACAAATCAAGTAATTGGCCTGATCAGAAAACTCAATCTTTCCCGATTGCAACCACTGCCGGTCACCGCACTCTTGTTCCAGTTTAACGTCTGCGCCGGCAATCAACGCCGCGGCAAAGGCGTTGTAATCATTTTTCGGTGATAGCTTCCAGCCTTCTGGCGGATCATCAAGCCCGAAACCCAATCGCAGGTCGGTTGCTGTCGTTATTGCTGCTCTACCACCCAACTCCTCAGCCAGTGATCTCGCTAACTGGTTCGCACCGCGGTGCCCACCCAAAAGCGGGACAACGGATGACCCGTCTTCAGCAATCGCAAGTACGGGTGGGTCCTGGCGTTTGTTTGCCAAATGGGGGGCAAGAGCACGGATCAGAATGCCGGCGGCACAGATGCCAATGATCGGATGGCCTTCATTAAACAAACGCGGAAGATGATCTAGTAAACCTTCAAACCTCTGATCGCAGTTTTTAACGCGGCCCATACGGCCATGAATAACTGCGGAAGGCATTGTCTTCTGCATTTGTCGGGCAAGGGTCGCACCTGTTTCTGTCAGTGCGACAAAAACGGGGGGTGGCGAATGAGGCACTAGGTTTGCTCCTGGTCAGGTTTGCGGATAAGGATCATTGAGAAATAGGGCGCAGTGGTCGCGTCTAGATCAGCAAGCGCACATACTTTTTGGTTCGAAAGCGTTGCCCGTTCGATGTAGTGGGCATGATCAGTAAGGTCCAGTCGCGCGAGTATCCGACGCACTTTGTCGAGATGCCGCCCAACTTTCAAAATGGCAATGGCATCTGCGTTCACGATACGGGTTTCCAGGTCGCTTTCCGCAAGGGGTGCGGGAATGAGGCTGAGAACCTGATTGCGGGAAACCAGCGGAACACCGGCAACCGCTGCACATGCGCCAAGCGAGGAAACCCCAGGCACCACTTGGATCGAATACTGATCTGTCAGTCGTTCGAAAATGTACATGAAGGAGCCAAATAAAAACGGATCACCCTCACATAATACGGCAACGTCCCGGTTTTCGTTTAAGTGGTTGGATATTTCTTGGGCGTAATGATCATAGACATCATGAGCGGGAAAATTGCCAGCGACCATGGGCGTGCGAATGACGATTTCATGTCGTCCTTTGGGGATATATTGTGCAGCGATGGCGCGGGCAAAGCTATCGCCGCTGTCCGGTGCCGGGTAAGCGATAACCGGCGATGAGCTGATGATCCGGACCGCCTTTAAGGTCAATAATTCTGGGTCGCCGGGGCCAACACCCAAACCATAAAGAGTGCCGCTCATCACTTAATGGCCTTTAACTGTAGAACATCCATCAGCGGACGCATCGCTGTCATCGGGCCAACGGCTCCTGATCTGGCAACAGAAATCCGCACCATCTCGCCGCCTTGTTGGGCTTGAAATTCCATCATAGCACGATGCGCTTCAACCGTAACGCCATTGGCAACGAGCCGTCCGCCCTGCTTGAGCCGTTGCCAACACATATCAAGGATCTGCTCATTGGAAACGCCACCGCCAACAAAAATCGCATCCGGGTCTTCCGTTATCGTCTGCTGGGTAGCCAAAAATTCACCTTCGATGATCTGCAAACCGGGCACGCCCAGATTATGTGCATTGGTTTTGATATCCGCATGTCGCGATTGATCCCGTTCGAAAGCAATGGTGCGTAATTGTGCATCCACACGCATCCATTCAATGCCGACAGCGCCAGACCCGGCACCAACGTCCCATAGCGTTTGCCCGGGCAGGGGTGCAAGAGCTGCAAGTGTTGCGGCGCGGACTTCACGTTTTGTAATCTTCCCATCGTGGACAAAAGCCGCTTCAGGAAGCCCCGGGACGGGAGGCCAGTAAACGGCCTCTGGTCCTGCAACACATTCGACAGCAATTGTATTCAGGTCTGCCGTCGCTTCCATTGACCACAGATGAGCGGTTTCTTTAATCCGGTTCTCCTGATCGCCTTCCAAATGCTCCAGGACGGTCAGGTGGCTGTCGCCAAACCCTTTTGTTCGCAGCAGTTTTGCCAATGCCATCGGAGTGTTGCCATCCCAACTGAGCAACAACAGTTTGGCGTTGGGGTACAGATGACGGTTTATAATTTCAAGAGGGCGCCCATGCACGGTTAGACACTCAACATCCGGCAGTGACCAACCCATCCGTGAAGCTGCCAAACTAAAAGCGCCCGGTGCTGGATGAAAGCGGATAGCTTCCTCACCAAATCGTTTTACCAACTTCGCACCAATACCAAAGTGAAGTGGGTCGCCGGATGCCAAAACAACAATCTGCTTTCCTTGGTGATTGGCGATTTCATCAAAGGCCTGCTCCAATCCTTCCGACCAATCGATCTTGTATTCAGGGGCCTTGGAAAGTTTAGCTAAATGGCGTGCTCCGCCAACCAGAACGTCAGCTTGCTCGATGAGTTTAATCCGTTCTTGAGACAAGCCAGCAAGACCAATGTCGGTGATCCCGATAACCGTTATGCCAGGGTTCATGAGAGGCCACCGGCCAAGGCATTGATCGACGCACTGGCAATCGCACTTCCGCCACGTCGGCCGCTAAGTGTCATGTAGCGCAGGTCATTTTGAAAATCGATCAAGGCTTGTTTTGATTCCGCAGCGCCTATAAATCCGACGGGGAATCCAAAGATCGCGGCAGGTCTAGGGGCTCCATCGTGCAGCAATTCCAGTAAACGAAACAGCGCGGTTGGTGCATTGCCGATGACGACAATCGCGTCTGCTAAATGCTCAGACCAAAAATCAACAGCAGCCGCTGATCGGGTATTCTGGATTGTCTTGGCATGCGCGGGGGTTCGCGGATCGTTTAAGGTGCAAATGACACGGTTTTTGGCAGGCAAACGAGACCTGATGATACCCGAAGCAACCATCTCCGCATCGACTAAGATCGGAGCTCCGGCATGAAGTGCGGCACGACCACTCGAAATTACGGCGGGATGATAATGGATATCTTCTGCAATATCAGGCATCCCGCAGGCATGTATCAAACGGATGATGATTTCTGATATGTCTTCTGGAAACCTTTCAAGCGCAGCTTCATTGCGGACCGTTTCGAAAGACTGGCGATAGATTTCCGCAGGTTCTCGAACATAGGCATAAGTGTGGGACGACTCATTCATACAGAAACCTCAGTCAAGCTTTGCGTGGTTATGATCTTCGTCGTGGCTATGACTATGACTATGGGCGTGGTTTGCCTCTTGTTGATCATGATCAGGTCCGACGATCTGTTCACGATAGCTGCAAAGCAAACAATTCATCGTATTGGAGCCATTCAGAGCTTCATGGATTCGGTCCATAAAGCTTTCCAGCAGCATGGGGTGATCTGTAATCTGCGCGGCATATAAGATTTCAACGTCCGGGTTTGCCGAGCTAATTGAGTCAACGGTTTTGTATACGTTGCGAACGGCTTCATTTGAAAACAAAAAACCCGGAAAAACGATAATTCGTTTGAAACCAAGACGAAGGGCATGCGCCATTCCCATACTTACGGACGGTTTTGTGTTGCCGCAATAGCTGACTTCTGTCCAACCCAAGCCCATACCCTCCCAGATCATACGAGCAGCTTTCGCGACATTTGAATTTGCAACGGGGTTGCTGGCATCGCTGCCAACAACCATCAACAGGGTATTGTCCAAGGCAATGTTTTCTGCACCCTTCGGCAGACAGCGGGTGATTTGGTCGCGGGCGGCTATCAACAAGCGGGCATCGACCACAAGGTCGCGGGCGTAATGGATCTTAACCTGTGGGTTGTCTGAAGCGAATTTTGTAATTTCAGAAGGGCATTTGTCTATATCGTGCGCTGCGCCAAATAGTGTGGCCGGAACACAAACGATGGTTTTTGTTCCCAGGCCAACTAATCGTCCCAATCCTTCTTCAACGCCCAAAACCGGAGCGCCACAGATGCCTCCCTCGACCTGGTAGTCGGTGGCCCTTGATCGTATTCGTTCTATGAAAGTGGAAAAGGAGTCCAACGAGCTTTCGCTTGGGTCTTTGTCACAGTATATGAATACCGCTGCTTTTTCATCCATCCGCCTGGTCCTTTGCCTCTGAGCGTATATGAGACACCGAACAAAAGGGTCCGTATGTCGAGTTCTCGGAGTTGGTCATCGCCTCCTGCTCCTTTGAATTTGCCGGACTATAGCTCGCTAGGCCGCTAAGAAAAAGCGGGATTTCACGCTTTAAGGATAACCATATTCTTGACAAGAAGTGCCAGAAGCGGTCTTTGACGAGCATGTCTAAAGCAAGCTTTTCCCATGCGCGAGTGTCGCGAAATCTCTGTCTGGCAGCTATCCTTTCCGCAGCCTTTGCGATCGGTCTTGCCTTTGGGGGGCTGGCACCGTTGCTTTCGCTGACACTCGAGGCGCGGGGCGTTGAAGGCTGGATGATCGGCCTTAACTCAGCGATGGCCTCTTTGGGGATTGTTGCCGCGACATTTTTTACACCCCAATTGATTAACAAGCTGGGGCCGCCGAATGCATATTTTATCGGCTCTTTTATGGTTTTTGTATGTATGGGCTTGTTAGCGGTTTTCGATTCGCTGGCAATGTGGTTCGTCCTTCGCTTCATTTTGGGCCTCGGTTTAGCGATGCCCTGGGTCGTTTCCGAAACCTGGATGAATGCGATTTGTGGAGATAAAAACAGAACCCGTGTCATGGCGTTGTATACGATGATCCTGGCGGCTGGTTTTGCGTCAGGACCGATTTTGTTGACGCTTGTCGGGACGACGGGGAGCTGGCCTTTTATTTCTTGTGCTTTGGCCTTTGGAGTATCGGCACTGCCCATATTTCTTGTCCGAAAAATGTCTGTGCCGTTTGATATGCCAAGCAAATCGAAACTTTCTGCGCTTGCAAAGTTAGCGCCAACAATCTTTTTGGCAGCCTTGATCTCTGGTGTTATGGATACGGTTATTTTTAGTTTGCTGCCTGTCTATGGGCTGCGCCTTGGTTTTGATGAGTCGGTGGCGATTTTGCTGTTAAGCTGTTTTGTCGTCGGCAATATCGCACTTCAGTACCCGATTGGCTGGGCGGCAGACCGTTGGGGCCCCCGCAACGCGCTTATCGGTTGTGCGATCGTTTGCATCGTCGGACCCGTCCTTTCAATGGTCTATTTTGTTGACGCCAAAGCGTTGGCAGTGATTTTCTTTATTTGGGGAGGTGCGGCGTGGAGTATTTATGCGATCGGTCTCTCTATGATGGGGGGGCGTTTCAAGGGCGGAGAGCTTGCGGTTGCCAATGCCACATTTGTTATGGTCTTTGAGACAGCAAATGTCCTGGCACCGCCGGCCGCTGGTCTGGCCTTAGATGCATGGGAACCTCATGGGCTGATGGCTTTTTTGGGTGTGGTCGCCGTTTTGTTTCTTGTTGTTGTCGTTTATCGCGGGCTTAAAAACAAAGCATAGCTTACTCAGCGGCAATGCCGGTCCGGCTCGGGGGCAGAACCGTTGCGCGCCTCTCGTAGATATCGGCTTCCTCTTCACGACCAAGGCTGCGCAAGAGAGACGCATAATTGCGCAATCCGGTCACGAGGCTTGGATGGCCGGGATCAAAATTCTTTTCTTTGATTTCCATGGCACGTCTTAGCAAAGGCTCCGCTTCTTCCAAATTACCTTTTTTCTTGTAGAGAAGAGCCAAATTATTCAGATCCGTCGCGACGCCTGTATGATCAATACCGAGCGTCTGCTCATCAATGGCAAGAGACCTTTTATACAACGGTTCCGCAGCATCATAGTTGCCTCTGGAATAATGCAGCAGCGCCAAATTGTTCAAGGCTGTTGCCACATCGGGGTGGTTCTTACCCAGGCGTTTTTCAAGAATCTGCAAGGCACGTTCGAAAGCGGCAATGGCTGTCTCATGGTGGCCCGCCTGATAACTTGCCGTGCCGTATTTGTTAAGATACTCGGCATGCAGGTCTTCCTGAAAGGGGGGCAAGGCTTCAACGGCTTGTCTGAAATTATCCGCGGCCGATTCATACTCCAGGCGGGACATTTGAAGATCGCCCGCAACCGACTTGGCGATGGCTGCCGCCATCAAATGCTTGAGGGCTGCCTGGCGTTTTTCAAGCCCATCGGTGTTTTCTTTGTTGCCAATACGGGTCAGCAGAACAAACGTTCGGTCAAAATCTCCGGCGTCTAAGGCATCGCGTACCAATTCGACCTGTTCCGCCAGTTCCTTATTTCCAGGGATCAAATCTCTTAAGTTTTGTCGCATTTCGCGGTAGCGTTCGGAAAACGCACGCATCTGTGCGTCCCGTTCTTTTGCTGAAACGCCTTTGGTTTCTAGAAAGACCTGATAGTTCTTAAAGGCCGGGTTCTCGGGCGCGGGCAAGGCGGCGCGGACGGTGGGGGCCTTGTCTTTCGACGGTTCGCCTTGATCACTGTTTTTCCGTGCCAGCCGTCCCCCGATCAAAATACCAATGAGGACAGCAAAAACGGCGGCAATTGCCATGCCGGCCCAATCGGGCATGACGTCAAAAAGATGTTTGAATGCCTGAAGCACCTGCTGGAAGGCATCTTGAAGATCTGGTGATGGATCACTCCCACCCGAGGACGGTTGATCAACGTTCTCCGTATTTATAGATGAGCCCGTTGGAGGTGTCGTCTCAAGGTTAAAAACAGGCGCCGGTTGCGATTGCGCGACGGGCAGGGTGGCATCAGCCGCCACCGGCGCTTCCGGTGCCATCGTCACCTCCGGGGTCGCATCGTTTAAAGTGTCCGATTCCAACGAGGTCTCTGTCTCGCTTTCAAGATTAAGCTCTCCCTCAAGCGTTACTTCAGGGGCGTCTTCGAGTTCGATCTCGGACAAGGCATCGCCGTCCCCACCAGAATCGATGAGAGGTTCTTCCTCGAGTGTTATTTCCGTTTGCTCAGCCATAGACCTATAGGTAGTCAAAAATTACATAAAAACATAGGACTTTAAGAGAAAAAGCCTTTCGAAACCTTTAACTTCTTTTTAGCGGCTTATGATTTAAGATGCGGAAACGCTAGGAATTGATATGTATACCTTTGGAATGGCCGGTAGCGCCCACGCCTTTGATCCGCTCGTGCTATTGATATTGGCCATATTTTTTGACGCCTATTTAGGCGATATGCCGGGCCTGACCCGGTTTGTGAAACACCCCGTCGTTCATATCGGCAATCTGATCGGTTTCTTTGACCGCAAGCTTAACCGGGATAACCGGGGACATATGGATCGTGCGATCCGTGGCGCGTTAACGGTCGTGATTGTTGTCACGGTAACGGGAAGTATTGGTGTTGGAATTGCCTGGCTAACCTTAAATCATACATTCGGTTGGGTTTTTGAACTGATCCTGCTGACGTTAATCCTGGCTGGGCGAAGTCTATATGATCATGTGAAAGAGGTGCGTATCGCCTTGGAAACGAGTCTGGAGGCGGGCCGGGAAGCGGTATCACATATCGTTGGACGAGATCCAGAATTGCTCGACGAACACGGTGTTTGTCGTGCAGCGATAGAAACGGCTGCCGAGAACCTGTGCGATGGCGTTGTTGCGCCAATCTTCTGGTACGTCTTGTTCGGGTTTCCGGGGCTGATTATTTATAAGGCGGTCAACACAATGGATTCGATGATTGGCCATAAAAACGCAAAATATCGAGCATTCGGAATGACGGCCGCGCGCCTTGACGACGTGTTGAATTTGATACCCGCGCGTTTGACCGGACTCTTCTTGGTGTTTGCCGCTTTTTTTACGCCTACCGCGCACCCGTTTCGTGCGCTCAAAACAATGCTGCGGGATGCCGGTAAGCATCGGTCGCCAAATGCCGGATGGTGCGAAGCGCCTATGGCGGGTGCGCTGGGGTTGGCACTGGCTGGCCCCAGGCGTTATTCGAATACGGTAATTAAAGATGCTTGGCTAGGCGATGGAACAGCTCGGGCGAAGCCAAATGATATTGAAAAAGCCCTCTATATGTACGTGATCGCGCTTGTTATCAATACGGGCTGGGTGGCGGCGATTGCTGTCATTCGATTGAGTGTCGTTTAACCGCTATTCTGCCATCGGGGGATTTTAAACTCGAACGTGGTTCCGGTCTCTGGCGACGTGGTGAAACCAATTTCGCCTTGGTGATGGTCTATAATCAGTTTCGAAATACTTAAACCCAGCCCGGCACCGCCAAAATGTCGGTCGTCCGTTGCCGACGCCTGAGTGAATCGTTCAAAGACACTGTCTTGATACTCCTCGGGGATACCAACGCCCTGATCGTTAACAGATACACAGACATGTGTGGCGTCAGATTGTACAAATATTTCCACAGTATCGTTCTCTGGCGCGTATTTCGCTGCATTTGACAGAAGATTGGCCAGCACTTGGGCAATACGGGTTCTATCCGCTTCCACCTCGACCCGTGGGGTGTCATAAGACAGCCGGAACTTGACCTTGTATTCGTCGGCAAGTCCTTGATGTCCGACTACTGTATTTGCCAGAAACGCGATAAGCTCAAAGCGTTCAAATGTAAACTCGAGCTTCCCTGCATCGGCGCGCTCAAAGTCGAGGATATCGTTTACGAGGATCGCCAACGCATTGGCATTTTTTTCCGCCATGCGCACAATTTCAAGCGCTTGATCGGGGATCACGCCAAGCGCGCCACCGGATACAAGACCCAGGGCACCGCGAAGTGATGTCAGGGGGGTGCGCAATTCATGGCTAACGGTTGATACAAACTCGCTTTTTAGTTTCTCGATGGTTTTACGTTCCGAAATATCTAGGCAAACGCCATTCAATTGAACCGCTTCACCGGCTGAATTGAGAACTGGAGATGCCATGACTTCCACATCGACAGTTTCGCCATTGGGTCGGGTTATTCTGTATTCCACGTTAAAAAGCCCGCCATCTTTCAGCGCTTTTTCCAATCCCTGATCAAGTCGTTCGCGGTCTTCGGGATAAAGTGTATTTAGAAATTGGTCATGGGTATGGTTACAGAAAGAACCGCGCGGCATTCCCCAAATATCATGCATGCGGTCATCCCAATAGGTTTCATTTTTGCGAATGTCCCAATAAAAAGTTCCGATTTTGGCAGATTGTAAGCTGAGTTTAAGGTGATCGGCGGCATCTTTTTGCTCTTGATCGGCTATAAGTTGAGCCGTGATATCGGAAACAATTGCAATAAAGCCAAGGACATCTCCCGCAATATTCCTCTTGTAGGTCCAGACGATTTGCACGTCGATGAGGTCACCGTTTTTCTTACGTTTCTTGCCAACAAAAATGTCTGGTTCTGGTTGATCTTTGGCCGTCTTTTTTAAATGCGCCAATAGGGCTTGGGATTGCTCTGGCGTAGCCATCATTTGGGTCACATTTTTGCCAATTAAGTCACCAGGCTCGTATCCGTATTGGCGATGATGGGTTGCGTTGGCAAAGAGAATATCTCCTTCTACCGTTATTTCCTCGATTCCGTAGGGAATGGCTTCCACAAGGTCCTGATATTTGCGTTCGCTTCCCTGGAGCTCGTTTTGTAAGTGGTATTGAGTCGTGATGTCTTTGATGAAGACATAAAAACCGAGAATGTCTCCCGTTTCATCCGCGTCGGGAAAATAGTTTACGTTCAAATGCCGAATGGCTTCACCTGATTTTAAGGCGTTGTCAAATGACGCCGGGGTTCCAGCCAAAACGCCCGCGATCGCTCGTTTCGCGGACTCATAAACCTCGGTGCTCAGAACATTACGCAAATGCACGCCCACGACCGATTTTTTCGGCATCTGCAGGTAGCTCAGATAACTCTCGTTCGCATAGTGGTACGTCAGATTTTTGTCGAGATAAGCAATGCCGACAGGAAGGGTATCAAGAAACGTTGAAACGATGTTCGAACGAAAGGGCACAATTTCTTCAGAGGGTGCGGGAATAGATGTTTCCAATTCCCTGATCCGCGCGATCAATTCATCACGAGAGGCCGTTTGTAAATTGAGCGCTGGCTGGTCCTGCATTTAGTTCCGGCTCCCTGACGTTATGGTCCATGCCATGAAAACAGCAACTCTATAACTCATTTCATAGCTTATAATACGCCGTGCGATCTCACAACTTCTATGATTTCGTCCATGAACAAATGATTTTCGAGATGTTGCGCCAAGTTATCAAGGTGTTTTTCGACTTGTTGATCATAAAGGTTTTCGGCTATTTCCCCGGTGCGGTAAGGGCGGAGAAAATGACTTCTGAACGCGTCATCTGCAAACAACCCATGGATATAAGAGCCGAAAACGCGCCCATCTGTTGAGCGACATCCATCGGTTCGGTCCCCGCTAATATTCAACCAGGGTGATGATGTCGAGGGGCCCGTTGTCTCTCCGATGTGCATTTCATACCCCTGAAACGGAATGCCGGATTGATGATCCGTACCCGTAACTTTTTCCAAGGCCTTGGCGCCCTGGATAACTGTTGTCACATCCAGAAGACCAAGCCCGTCGATATCCTCTAGGGTGCCTTCAATGCCTTCCGGGTCTTTGACAGCAGTCCCTAACATCTGGTATCCGCCGCAAAGGCCTATAACTGTGCCACCGCGCCGATAGTGGGCACAGATATCAATATCCCAACCCTGACGTTTTAGAAAATCAAGATCGCTGCACGTTGCCTTCGACCCCGGAATGAAAACAAGATCTGTATCGATTGGAAGGGTCTGGCCCGCGTCAACGAAGCAGACGTCAACATCGGGTTCCGCCTTCAAGGGGTCCAGATCATCAAAGTTTGCAATGCGTGGCAATCTGGGTACAGAAATTTTGATTGGCCCACCTGATATGATGTGAGGTGTCTGATCGAGTGCCATGGCATCTTCTTGCGGTAATAAATGGGCGTCTGCAAAGTAAGGAAGCACCCCGAAACACGGCCATCCAGTATGTTCGGTGATGATTTTTGTTCCATCATCAAAAAGCGAAACGTCGCCTCTGAACTTGTTGATGATAAACCCTTTTACCTGGGCACGCTCGCTTTTCGATAACACTTCATATGTGCCGATGAGGCTGGCAATGACACCGCCTCGGTCAATATCTGCCACCAGAACGACCGGCACATCAGCGGGTTCTGCGAAACCCATATTGGCGATATCACCAGCTCGTAAGTTGACTTCAGCCGGGCTCCCTGCACCTTCCACCAACAGAACCTCGGCGGTTGATCCAATGATCTCAAAACTTTCCATGACTTTTGCCAGGAGTTTTGGTTTTAACTGGTGATAGTCGCGTGCTTTCGCCGTGCCATAGACTTTTCCCTGCACGATGACCTGTGCGCCGATTTCGGACTGTGGTTTAAGCAGAACTGGGTTCATATGGACGCTCGAAGCCACTTTTGCGGCCCGTGCCTGTAGCGCCTGTGCACGTCCAATCTCGCCCCCATCGTCCGTGACCGCGGCGTTATTGGACATATTCTGTGGTTTGAAAGGGGCCACAGATTGTCCACGATTTCTGAACAGGCGGCATAATCCGGCAACAATCAGCGACTTGCCCACATCCGAGCCCGTGCCCTGGAACATCAGGGCGGAAAAGTTCCTACTGTGCGGCAAGGACACGGCGCAAACTGTCGGCTTTCGGATTCGAATATTGGCCGTTGAGGATCGCACGAGGTTCCGCACCTTCGCCATAAAAAGCCTCATTGAAGTCTCGCCGAGTGGCAAGAACCGCACCTTCTAACGATGCCCCGATGTATCCGCCAGCACTCGAATTGGCGAAGGCCACAATATCTGCGCCTAGATTACTTGTTAGTGATGCTTCCATCCCAACGCCCTCAACCCACAAGGTTGCGCCTGCATCAGCACCGAGCTTGCCCTGGTGTTTTAAAAGGGCTTCCAGGGCCCCCTGACTGCGAATGACCAAAACAATGGCCGTATCCTGAATGCCGACCTGTAGCCCAAAACTCGCAGCACCCATGGTTAAAAACGTTGGGTAACTCCAGTTATTTGCAACGTCGCGCTTTAACAAGACACCGTTGCCGCCTTCGCCGCCGGCAAAGAAACCGGCCTTGAGAACTGTTGGCAGGATGACAACGGCTTGAGCATTGTCCAGTTCGCCCTTGAATTTATTGAGATCCGGGTGGGCTTTGAATTCATTTATTGTCACGATCGCTTTTGCGAGGAGCGCTTCTGTCGTTACAGACTTAGGCTGGTTCCACGTGCCGCAAGCGGCACAAGCGATGGTCAGTAAAAGTACGATAGCTGATGTTCTTAACTTTTTTATCATGTTAAAACTCGATCCCGATTTGTGCTTTAACGCCGGAACGGAAGGGGTGTTTTACCATCGTCATTTCCGTTACCAGGTCGGCGGCGTCAATCAATTCTTCCTTGGCATTCCTGCCCGTTACAACCACATGTAAATCTTTGGGTTTGCTTTTAAGGAAGGAGACAACGTCGTCAATGTTCAGATTGTCGTAGCGTAAAGGAATGTTCAGTTCATCAAGGATGACCAGCTTGTAGGAAGGGTCGTTGATCATATCCTTTGCCATTTGCCATGCGTTTTCCGCGGCTTGAATGTCGCGCTGGCGATCCTGTGTTTCCCAGCTGAACCCTTCGCCCATGGCCTTGATGGTGACAAGCTCGGGGAATTTGTCGAAAATAGCCCGTTCGCCGGTTTCCCAGACCCCTTTCACAAACTGCACAATGCCGACCTTATGGCCGTGCCCCATAGAGCGCATGGCAAGGCCCATAGCCGCTGTTGATTTGCCTTTTCCTTTGCCGGTATGGACCATTAACAACCCTTTTTCGATTGTCTTCGTGGCAATGATCTTGTCGCGGGCGGCCTTCTTTTTTGCCATTTTTTCAGCATGACGCTTATCGAGCGCTTCTGTATCAACGGTCGTTTGTGTTTTGTCTTGTTCGCTCATGTGATCGTTCCAAATTTTGATTTCGTCATTTTCTAAATTGTAACCCAACCCCTATGTCGCGTACCATCCCCATAATGAAATTGACAACATTCCTTATTGTAGCGGTATTCTTCCTTGCGCCTAGGCTCGCGGCGGCTAGTCCGATGGAATGGGCGTTGGCGTTTCCAAAGACCAATTTTTCAAATGCCTCGATTGACCTTACGGAAATCAGATCTGTTGGTGCGGAGCGTGATTCAATACCCGCAATTCTCACGCCACAGTTTATTCCGGTTGGTGATGCAAAAGAAATCGGTCAGCTTGAACCCGTCCTTCGCGTTGCAATCGATGATGCCGTCCGCGGCTATCCGCTCCGTATTCTTTTGTGGCATGAATTGGTTAACGATACCATAAACGAGACCCCGATATTGATCAGTTATTGCCCGCTTTGCAGTTCAGGCGTGGTTTTTGATCGACGTGTCGAGGGAGAAACGTTGGTATTCAAAAACACGGGCCTTCTGCGACATTACGATACGGTCCTTTACGATAGCGCAACGGAAAGCTGGTGGCAGCAATATACAGGCGACGGTTTGGTCGGGCATCACGCGGGAAAAAGATTAAAAGCACTGCCTTCCCGGGTGCAGTCCTTCGCCCAATTCAAGGAAGAAAGTCCGGAAGCCCAAATACTGATCCCGGAAAACCCTGACGCACAAGACTATGGCAAAACACCTTATGTGCGGATGGATTCCCGTAACGATGCGGCGGCTCAATTTCCTTACCCCATTCCCGAAGGCTTGTTGCCGCTGGACCGGGTTGTTGTTGTGGGGAATGAGGCGTGGCCGCTAGACAGAGTGCGCTCAGAAACCCGCATTGAGACGGATCGCGTAATTCTTATGTGGTCGCCGGGCATGAATTCCGTTCACGATACCCGCTGGATTCCCTTCGGTCGAGATATCGGTAACGTCAGGGCATGGATCAAGACAGAGACCGGGACCGAAGATGCGGTCCATGATACGACCTTTGCTTTCGCTTTCGCGGCCTTTCGCCCCGATGGGACGTGGCATATCAAATAACCAGCAACGTTCGCGTTTAAGCGGCCAGATCTTCCCCGTTGAGGGCGCGCTGGATTAGGACCTTTGATTCGTCAATGCCATAGAGGGCAAAAAACGAGCCCATGCGGGGGCCTTGAGGCTGGCCTAGCAGGATTTCGTATAAGGCTTTGAACCAGGCTTTCAAGTCGCCCGCAAACGGTCCGCTTTCCTCTTTGCCGATGGCGTAAACAATCGACTGAATGTCTTCCGCTTCAGCACCCGCTTCCAGATTATTCAACGCATTCAGGAGGGTTTGCAGGGCTCCTTTTTCCAGGTCCGTCGGCGCCCGATATTGTTTGTTGGGTTTGACGAAATCCCGGTAATAGTTGATGGCGCAGCCAACCAGATAATCAAGAATTGGCGCCGTTTCTGGTGTTGCATCCGGGCGATATCGGGAAATGAAGTGCCAGAGCACTGCTTTGTCTTCTGTATTACAAACGCCTGCCAAATTAAGTAAAATGTTGTAACTGACCTTAATCTCAGGCGCTGGCGGATTGCCTTGATGAATATGCCACGCCGGGTTTTCAATCTTCTTGGCATCTTCCAGATCAGCGAAGCTGGAAAGGTGGCTCAAATAATCATCTATATTGCGCGGGATCACATCAAAATAGAGGCGCTTTGCGGTCTTTGGTTTTTGATACATAAACAAGGACAGGCTCTCGGGTGAGGCATAGCTCAGCCATTCTTCGACACTTAAACCGTTGCCAACGGACTTCGAAATCTTTTCGCCCTTGTCATCGAGAAACAGTTCGTAGGTGAATCCAACCGGTGGCTTTCCGCCAATGGCGCGACAGATGGCTCCCGACTGTTTTACACTGTCGATCAAATCCTTGCCGGACATTTCATAATCAACACCCAAAGCCTTCCAGCGCATGGCCCAGTCGGCTTTCCATTGCAGTTTACAATGCCCACCGGTAACCGGGGTCTCGACCAGACTGCCGTCGGTATCTTCATAGACGATAGTGCCCGCATCGACATTTTGTTCTTTAACGGCGACTTGCAGGACAATACCGGTCTTTTTACAAATCGGTAAAAATGGGCTGTAAGTTGCACGCCGTTCTTCGCCCAAGGTCGGTAAGATGACGTTGATGACGGCTTCATAGTTTTTGAGGACGGCCAACAACGTCTCGTCGAATTTGCCACTTTTGTAACATTCGGTTGAACTTAAAAAATCGTACTCAAAACCGAATTGATTCAAAAACGCCTGCAGGCGAGCGTTGTTGTGAGCACTGAAGCTTTCATATTTGTCATATGGGTCGGGAATATCAGAAAGCGGTTTCCCCAAATGCTCGGTCAGCATTTCCTTGTTGGGGACGTTATCCGGAACCTTCCGCAAGCCATCCATGTCATCTGAAAAAGCGAACAACTTGGTTGGTAAATCGCTCAGTTGTTTAAATGCGTTCTGAACCATTGCCGTGCGCGCCACTTCCCCAAAGGTGCCGATATGAGGCAGACCGGAAGGGCCATAGCCGGTTTCGAACAGCACGTAGCCTTTTTCCGGTGGTTTGTTGCCGATGCGTTTCAACAGCTCACGGGCCTCTTGAAAAGGCCAGGCTTTTGCAGTCAGAGCAGCATCGCGAAATTCAGACATCGATTGGGTTCCCACCATTGTTAAGACGCGCGGAAACTAAGCGCTTGCGGCGCTTGCGTCAACCGTGGGAGACTGGCTTTTTCATTTCCAGATCGGTTTGCCTGATCCCGGCAGGCCGTAGCTTTCCCACTTACGGGTCACTTCCTCGATAATATCATCGGTCATCCGGATTTTCTGGCCCCATTCGCGTTTGGTTTCAGGCTCCATCTTGGTCGTCGCATCAATCCCCATTTTGCCGCCAAGGCCCGATTCCGGCGACGCGAAATCCAGATAATCGATGGGGGTGCCTTTAATCACGGTTAAGTCGCGACCCGGATCGACATTGGTCGAGATTGCCCAGATCACGTCGTTCCAGTCCCGCGCATTAATATCTTCATCAACAACAATAACGAACTTTGTGTACATAAATTGGCGCAAATATGACCAGACCGCCATCATCACGCGTTTTGCGTGGCCCGGATAGGCTTTCTTCATGGAAACCACGGCAACCCGGTAGGAGCAGGCTTCAGGTGGCAGCCAAAAATCAACAATTTCCGGAAATTGCTGGCTTAATAGTGGCACAAATACATCATTCAGGGCCTCGCCCAATACGGAGGGCTCGTCCGGCGGGCGTCCGGTAAAGGTAGAGAGATAAATCGGGTCCTTGCGCATGGTAATAGCGCTCACCGTGAAGGTCGGAAACGGCTCCACCGAATTATAGAACCCTGTGTGATCGCCATAGGGGCCTTCGTCTCCATAGTCATCCAGTGAAACGTAACCCTCAATGACGATTTCTGCTTCCGCCGGTACTTTTAAAGGGACGGTTTTGCAATCAACCAGTTCGACCTTTTGACCGCGAAGCAGGCCGGCAAACTGATATTCTGACAAGGTATCCGGTACCGGTGTTACGGCAGCTAATATCGTTCCGGGATCGGCTCCAATGACGACGGCAGCGGGCAGGGGCTCTGATTTTTGGTCCTTCCAGCGCTGGTGATGCTGGGCGCCGCCGCGATGTTTGAGCCAACGCATTAATGTGGTGTTTTTGCCGGTCACCTGCATCCGGTAAATCCCCAAATTATATCCGTCGCGTTTGTCGCCGCCATCGTTATGTACGCCGGGCCCTTGGGTGACGACCAAAGGCCAGGTGATTAAGGGGGCAGGTTCGCCAGGCCAACAGGTTTGGATGGGGAGCTTCGATAAATCAATATCCTCGCCGGTCAACACCAGATCCTGGCACGGTGCACGGGATACTGTTTTGGGTTTCATGGACATGACGGTTTTGACAATGGGCAGCATCTCAAGCGCTTCCCGCCAACCGCCGGGGGGCTCGGGTTGACGCAAAAATGCCAGCGTTTCGCCAATTTCACGCAATTGCCCGGGTTCCCGCCCCATGCCCCAGGCGACCCGCTCGACCGTGCCAAACAGATTGATCAGAACGGGTGTGTCGTAAGGGGTGCCATCTTCATGTACGGGGTTTTCAAACAAAACCGCGGGACCGCCTTCCGCCAGCAGCCGGGTCTGAATCTCCGTCATTTCAAGCGCTGGACAGACCGGCTCGCTAACCCGGATCAGGTTGCCACGCGGTTCCAGGTGGTTGAAGATAAAATCACGAAGGGAAGAAAAAGCCATAGAATGTCCTGAAATTTAAAAGACTGACTGCCATTTATGTTCTGGCGCTAGATAAAACGATCCCGCAAAAGCGGCCCCTGCAAACGTGCGCCCATTGTACCGACCCTTCCTTTGCGCGGCACGACATTTCTTCTCTCTCTGAACACGCATGGTGTCATCGTGTTGTGCACAAGTTTGTTGTATATCAAGGCAGTGGCGGTCGTTTTGATTGATCCTCTTATTGTGTTCCCCACAAAAGACAGATACGATTTTAGGAGAACAGAAGATCGGGCGGGAGCCGGTATCAACGGCGGATTTTTAGGTTAATAGGTTTTCATGTCTGAAAGTCTTCTGCTAGGGTGTTTATTGAAGAATTTGGACGGTTTTACGTTATTTTGAAGCCCTTGAAGAGGGCGGCGTATTTGGTGGGAATAGAATGTCGCAAGATACCAACGCAAATAGCTTTCAAAGGCTGATCGAGATTGGCATCGCCCTCTCGGCGGAGCGAGATATTAATCGTCTTATGGAAACCATTCTTCTGGAAGCGAAAGGCTTGTGTAATGCGGATGGCGGAACGCTCTATATCCGTACAGAAGATGACCGGCTGAAGTTCGAAATTATGCGGACGGATTCCCTCAATATCGCGATGGGGGGCACCACTGGCAAGGATATCACCTTCCCACCTGTCAATATGTATGACCCGGAAACGGGCGATAAAAACTTGAAGCAAGTCGCCAGTGCGGCGGCCCTGACAGCCAATTCAATTAACATTCCCGATGCCTATGAGGTGCAGGATTATGATTTTTCCGGTACCAAAAAATTTGATGAACAAACGGGCTATCGTTCAAAATCCTTTTTGACGGTACCGTTAAAAAATTCACAGGATGAAGTGATCGGTGTGCTGCAGCTGTTGAATGCAAAGTCTCCAGGTACGGATGAGGTGATCCCGTTTAGTGCAGAAATCCAGCCACTTATCGAAGCCTTGTCGTCTCAGGCAGCCGTCGCCCTTGATAACCAGCAATTGCTGGAAAGCCAGAAATTATTGCTGGATTCGTTTATCGAGCTGATTGCATCGGCGATCGATGCTAAATCGCCCTATACCGGTGGACACTGCCAGCGGGTGCCAGAGTTGACAAAGATGTTGGCCAAGGCCGCGGTCGAGTCAAAAGAAGGATCGTTTGCCGAATTCGACCTGAATGAAGACCAGTGGTACGAGCTGCACATCGGGGCTTGGTTGCATGATTGCGGCAAGGTGACGACGCCGGAATATGTGGTTGATAAATCAACCAAACTTGAAACCATTTATGATCGCATTCATGAAGTGCGAACGCGCTTTGAGGTCGTTAAGCGTGACGCTGTTATCGATTATTTGAAAGCGTTGATCGACAATCAAAAAGATGCGGAAACTCTCAGGCAAGAACTCGAAGCACGACTTGCCAAGTTGGATGATGATTTTGCCTTTATTGCCGAAAGCAACATGGGCGGCGAGTTTATGGCACCGGAGCGTGTCGATCGCCTGAAGGAAATTGGCGAAATCAAATGGACGCGAACCCTTGATGATCGCATTGGCATTTCATTCGAAGAACTCAAGCGCAAAAACCTGACGCCGGCGCCGGAATTGCCCGTTGTTGAAAAGCTTCTTGATGATCGGGTGGATCATATCATCGCGCGCGAAGGTGCCAGCGATTTGACGTCTAGTGACAATCCGTTCGGCTTTAAGCTCGATATGCCGGAAAATAAATTTAATCTTGGTGAAATCTATAATCTGTCGATTGGTCGTGGAACTTTGACGGAAGAAGAACGCTACAAAATTAACGATCATATTGTTCAGACGATTATCATGCTCGAACAGTTGCCGTTCCCAAAACATCTGAAGCGCGTTCCTGAATATGCAGGGGGGCATCACGAGAAGATGGATGGTACCGGTTATCCCAGAAAGCTATCAAAAGATGATATGTCCCTGCCAGCGCGGATCATGGCCATTGCCGATATCTTTGAAGCCCTGACGGCGGCTGACCGGCCTTATAAGCCACCGAAGAAATTGAGTGACGCCGTCAAGATCATGTCGTTCATGAAAAAAGACGCACATATTGATGATGAACTGTTCGAGTTGTTTTTAACATCTGGCATCTACAAGGAATATGCGGAACGATTCCTCGATCCGACGCAAATTGACGAGGTCGATGTGTCCCAATACCTGAGCAAAGCCGCTGAATAAATTTGGAACGCCCCCGCCTCTTGCTGGAGAAGACCCTCTGGAAAGGGCATTTGGCTATCCTTATCCCTTAACGCATCAATCTTTTGTTTTTCAGTCGGCGGTGCCTGATACTCCGCGATTGATCGATAAGACAGAGGATTTTCCCGACGTATCAGATCGAACCCCGGTTCTTGCCGTTGGCTCCAACCAGTCGCCCGTTCAATTAGCCCGTAAATTCCGTGGTGCCGAATGGGGAACTATTCCAACATCACGCGTTCATTTATCTGATTTCGATACGGTCTATTCCGCTCATATTACGGGCTATGGTTCGATCGCTGCGACTTTGCATCCGTCTGTAGGGACGCGGGTCGCGCTCTATGTAAACTGGTTAACATCGCAACAGTTATTGGCGATGCACAAGACAGAATTGACCAGCGAGAACTATAGTTATGGAAAGCTTGAAAACATCATGGTCGACACAGAAGCGGGCCCTTCGCTTGATTCCGTATTTCTCTATATGGGTCGGCGCGGCGCCTTTGCTCCCGATGGGAATATCATCCCCCTTGCCGAAGTGCCGGCGACCGGACGCCGATTCCTGGCCCGCGAACAGCCAGACATACTACGCCACGTGAAAGATCATTTGAGGGTCGAGACGGCTTTTGAAAAGTTTATTTATAAGACGATTGAAAGCCATGATGTGCGGCAATCGCACAATGAACAACTTGCCAGGGCGTCTGTAAAATTTGACAGCCCTCATTTCGTGGAAACGCCGGTCCGATAAGCGCTGTGCATTCGACCCGGTCTCACATTTTTGCATTCTGGATACTGCCGGTGAGCCCGCCTACAGTCCTCAAAGTAGACGTGTAGACGGGCAGTTCGGCGTTAGGTAACGTTCGCGCGTTTTAGAGTGAAGGCAGAGGAGGCAAGGCTTGGCCAAGCCATTTTTCTGACAATTCGTTTAGCTGTCCACCCAACTTCTTGTGCAGGATGAAGACATTGACCCACTGCAGGAAATTCATTTCGCCAGATTTCACACCGATAAAGGCTGGCGATTCTTTGATGATGAACTTTGTTTTAATTTTCATGTCCGGGTTGTCGGCAGAAACTTTTGCTGCAACCGTGTTTCCTGTCACCAAAACATCAACCTGACCGGCAACGAAGGCCGAAATCGTTGCTGCATTATCGCCCAGACGAACAATTTCTGCTGTTTTGGGTGCAGTTTTGCTGAGTTCCAAATCTTCAAGGGTGCCGCCGGTCACGGCAATTTTCTTTCCAGCGAGGTCGGCGACAGAGCTGATCATCATCTCTTCTTTGGCAAATGCACCTGAAAAGAACGGAGCATAGGCAGAGGAGAACCAGATCGATTTTGCCCGTGTCGGGTTTGCGCCCATTGAAGAAATAACAAGATCAACTTTGCCGGATGTCAGGAAGGGAATGCGTTGCTTCGATGTAAGTGGAACCAGTTCCAGGTCAACGCCCAGATCTTTTGCAATCAGTCCAGCGACATCAACATCATAACCTTCATGCTTCAGGCTTTTGCCGACAGACCCAAATGGCGGGAAGTTTTCTGGTACGCCAACTTTGATGGTGCCTGCTTTAAGCACGTCTTCGAGTTGGTCCGCATGAACATCAGCAGGTTGAGCGGTTGCAAATACAAGTGCCGCTGCCGCAGCAAGACCTAGTTTTTTTAAGAGCATTGATTAATCCTTTTCATTGGTTGCAGATAAAATTTCTTATTTTGTTGCCATTGATTTTTCTAACGATTTGGACCACTTCGACAACGGGAAGCAGAGACAAAAATAGATAAGCGCGACGATTGGGTAGATGATGTAGGGCTCAGCACCGTCCAGTTGGGCATTTGCGACCTTCTTTCCCCACCGCATCAAATCATTGTAATCGATGATGTAAGCCATGGACGTTCCCTTGATGACCTGCACCATGAAACCGACGGTGGGCGGTGTGGCAATCCGGAGCGCTTGCGGTGAGACCACGAACCAAAGAATTTCAGTGAAGGTTAATCCCAATGCCTTGCCGCCTTCCCACTGGCCTTTGGGAACGGACTCCAGGGCGCCGCGCCAAACTTCGGACATGTAGGCACTGGTGAATAAGGTTAGCGAAACACTTGCTGCGACCCATGCGGGTATGTCGATCTGGAAGAAGGCCGGGACACCAAGGCCGATAAGGAACAACAGCATGAGCAACGGGATCGCCTGAAATAACCAAATGTAGGCCGTTGCCAGATTTCGTAGCCAAGCGATGGGAGATATTTTCAGGACCGTGCAAACCAGTCCAATAAGCCCCCCGCCGAAAAAAGCTGTTAGTGACAGGTAAATTGTCCACTGTGTCGCTTCCAGCAGGACAACCAACAAGTTTGCGTAGAATTCACCAAGAATCAGTTCGAGAAGCGCCGTCATTTGCTGGCCCACCAGGGAAACGCCTTTTTCTGCACGTAGTCGAAAAAGGCTTTGTAAACGAAGACGATTGCCACATACATAATCGTCAGAACGATAAAGACTTCGAAATCGCGGAAGGTGCGGTCTGCGATAAAACGCCCGGACCAGGTTAAGTCCTCGACACCAATCTCGGAAATAAGGCCTGTTGTCAGGAACAGGAATATAAATTGGCTTGTCAGGGATGGATAAACTTTAGCGATGGCTTGAGGTAAAACGACGTCAATAAAGACCCAGCGCTTTTTCAAGCATAGAGACTCAGCTGCTTCCGTTTGTCCTTTGTGCACGGAATCAATCCCGGCGCGAACCACTTCAGCAAAATATGCCGAAAAATTAAGGACCATTGCCAGCAAGGCGGACGCTTCAAAGGGCCATCGATAATCGAGCAACAAAGGCAAGCCAAAGGTCACGAAGAACAATTGCACGATAAAAGGTGTGTTGCGAACTAGTTCAATGTAGGCAACGAGCAGATAACGAACCGGTGCAGGTACGGCGCGGCCTTGACCCGCTGCCAGAATCAGGCCGAGGGCCAATCCGAAGAGGCCTCCCCCTGTCGAAAGGGCAAAGCTGGTCCAAGCACCGTCGAGCAAGCGCTCGATATATTCCGGCTCACGCCAAATTTCGTAAAATCGAAAATCAAATATCATGGCTAGATAATCTGACTTAAAAAGGCTTGGGTGCGTTTATGTTGAGGATTTGTGAAAAAGGTCTCCGGGTCTGCCTCCTCTACAATTTCACCAGAATCCATAAAGATCACCCGATCCGCGACCTGGCGGGCGAAGCCCATTTCATGGGTCACGCATAGCATCGTCATTCCCGTCTCTGCGAGGCCGACCATTGTTTCCAGAACCTCATTGACCATTTCCGGATCAAGGGCGGACGTTGGCTCATCAAATAACATGATCTTGGGCTCAAGGCAGAGTGCGCGGGCGATCGCAACGCGCTGCTGCTGGCCTCCTGAAAGTTGGCCAGGGAACTTGTCGCTTTGTTCCGGTATTTTAACTTGCTCCAGAAACTTCATTGCTGTTTCTCGGGCATCCTGCCTGGTCTTCTTCAAGACCCGTTTCTGCGCCAGCATGCAGTTTTCAAGAACGGTCAAATGTGGAAACAGATTAAACGATTGAAAAACCATGCCGATATTACGGCGAACGTCCTCAAGGTTTTTCATGCCATCCGTTAACGCCGTATTGTTAACAATGATGTCGCCTTGTTGATGTTCTTCCAGGCGATTTAGACAGCGGATGAGGGTTGATTTTCCAGACCCGGAAGGGCCGCAGATGACGACACGTTCGCCATAGGGAACGACAAGATCAATTGAGTTTAGCGCTTGGAACGAATCGAACCATTTGCTCATGCCGCGCACGGTAACGGCGGGGGAGGTGTTGTCTGTTGTGTTCATGCGGACCTATGGCTCTTAAAAAAGCCCGACATCGCAATTGCTGTGCCAGTTTTGAAAACCGGTTTGGTCCGACTATTTTTAGTCAGATTATCAGTGATGCCTTGAATTCATATACAGATATCAATGGGTTAATCTGATCTCTTTCTTGAGGGCCTTCTGTCCATTTGTGCACTTCTGAATGCAATAATGTCTAAATTTTAACCACATATTACTATATGCATAATTATTAGGCTATATTATCAGATTATTTGTGACACAACAATTCCGGCGAACAGGATCAGACCAAAATCCCGGTTCGATTTGAACCGACGCAAGCAGTTCTCTGGTTTACTGATTTCAAGCGTCCAGACTTGCCATAGCGCATGAACCGAGCAAAGTGCCAGGCAGATGTAAAACGGCCCAGTCATATGGGCCAGATAGCCGGCCACGGCAATTAAAAACAGACTGATTGCATAAAACCCTGAAATCCAGATTTTTGACGCGTCGCCAAATTTTAAGGCAGTCGACTTTACACCGATCATCGCATCGTCGGCTTTGTCTTGATGGGCGTAAATGGTGTCATATCCCAGCGTCCAGAAAAAACCCGCGACATATAAAACAATCGGTGCGAGCTGGAGGTCTCTGGTGACCGCTGACCACCCGACCAGAGCTCCCCAATTAAAGGCGAGTCCCAGGCATGCCTGGGGCCAATAGGTGATGCGCTTCATAAAAGGATAGATCACAATCAAGCCAAGTGACGAAATGCCAAGCCAAATTGTGTACGTGTTAAATTGCAAGAGTACGATCAGGCCAATTGCTAATTGAACCCCCAAAAATATGAAGGCCTGAGTTTGAGAAAGATCGCCGTTGGCAATGGGGCGATCCACGGTTCGGGCGACTTTAGCGTCAAAGTCCTGATCCGCCAGATCATTGATTGTGCATCCGGCCCCCCGCATCACCAAAGCCCCAATCCCAAATAGCAGAACATAATATGGATCCGGCCAGCCGTTTGTCGCCAGTGCCAAACTCCACCAACAGGGTAAAAGAAGTAGCCAGGTGCCGATAGGCCGATCAAGGCGGGCAAGTCGAAAGTAAGGCCGCACCCGGGACGGGGCCCATTTGTCGATCCAACTGTCGCGAGCAATATCGCTGGCGCTTGAAAGGGTCTGATTTTGCATGGGCAGACTATAATCCTATTTAACAGGCGATTCCACTGCTTGGCGGCCCCCGCGTTCAGGTTTAATGTGTCCCTATGAATGGCACGGATATAAAAACACGATTGTATGTGGGTGGGGCATTAGCTGCCGATCAGGAACTTCAGCTGTCAGCAGATCACGCCCATTTTCTTGGCAATGTTCTTCGACTAAAACCAAGGAACCGGATCGCGGTGTTTAACGAAGTCGCTGGAGAATGGGTCGGTTCTTTGGCCGCACTGAAGAAAAAAAACGCAGTTGTGTCACTGGAACGTCAGTCGCGGCCCGCGCAATCGGAACCGGGCCCCTGGCTGGCATTTGCACCGCTCAAAAAAGATCGAACGCACATGATCATTGAAAAGGCGACCGAACTTGGGGTTGAGCGACTTTTCCCGGTCATCACACAAAACACCATTGGCGGGCGGGTCAACAGGCAACGAATGATGGCACAGGCTGTCGAGGCGACGGAGCAAAGCGAAAGACTCAGCGTTCCCTGTGTCGAGGAGCCACAGACCCTTGAAGAATTTTTGCAAAACTGGTCCTCTGGCCGGGTCCTTTTGGCCGGTGACGAAACAGGGGGCGGCCGTCCTATTGCTGACGTAATTTCATCAAATGATAAAAAAAGTGAAGATTACGGAATTTTAGTCGGACCCGAGGGGGGCTTTCAAAAAGACGAGAGGGACCTCCTGAAGGCCGCAGATTTCTGCACTTTGATCGATCTCGGGCCACGTATTCTCAGAGCTGAAACGGCGGCAATTGCCAGCCTCGCTTGTATACAGGCATTGACCTGACAAAATATCCGGTTATTTGATAGACAACAGTGCCGCTCAGGCATGCAATATGACGAGGACGTATTATGGCCGACGGTGCCCCAGTGAACGGTGATGTGATCACCGATAAGCAGCCTTTACTCGAATATATGGCGGCAGGGTGTAAACCCCAGTCCAAATGGCGCATCGGCACGGAACATGAAAAGTTCCCCTATCATTTGTCAGATTTCAGCCCGCTCACCTATACGGAAGAAAATGGCATACGGACGCTGTTAGAGAAAATGGAGCGTTTCGGCTGGGAGCCTGTTATGGAGGGCGATAATGTCATTGCGCTTAAGCAGAAAGGCGGTGCAATCTCGTTGGAACCGGCAGGTCAGTTAGAACTTTCCGGCGCACCTCTGGAGAATATTCACCAGACCTGCGACGAGGTTTCGGGGCATCTGCAGCAGGTCAAGGTGATTGCCCGTGAAATGGGCATCGGATTTATCGGGCTTGGTTATCGACCGGACGGCAAAACCGAAGACATGCCCTGGATGCCGAAGGGCCGATACAAGATCATGGGTGATTACATGCCGAAAGTTGGCACCATGGGCCTGGAGATGATGAAATCGACCTGCACCGTGCAGGTTAATCTGGATTTTGATACTGAAGAGACAATGGTTGAGATGTTTCGGGTCTCGCTTGCGTTACAGCCGATTGCGACAGCAATCTGGGCGAACTCACCTTTTAAGAATGGCGCGCCCAATGGATTTTTATCTTATCGCAGCCACATATGGACCGATACCGATAATGATCGTTGCGGGACCATTCCTTTTGTTTTTGAAGACGGGTTTGGTTTCGAGCGCTACGTTGACTATATCCTCGATGTCCCCATGTATTTTGTTTATCGCGATGGTGTCTATATAGATGCGGCTGGCCAATCGTTCCGCGACTTTATGGCCGGGAAATTGCCGGCATTGCCGGGTGAATACCCGACAATTAAGGATTGGGAAGATCAAATGAGTGTGGCCTTTCCAGAAGTACGCCTGAAACAGTTTCTGGAAATGCGCGGGACCGATGGCGGGCCATGGGCACGGTTATGTGCGTTACCGGCATTCTGGGTCGGCTTGCTATATGATAAAGATGCCCGCACGGCCGCCTATGATCTTGTTAAGGACTGGACCCATGAAGAGCATGAGCATTTACGTGCAGAAGTTCCGCGAACGGCCTTAAAGACCAAACACCGCAACCAAACGGTTCAGGACCTGGCGCTGAAAGCTCTGGAGATTTCTCATGCGGGATTAAAAAGCCGCAATGTGCTCGACAGTGTCGGGCTCGACGAATCGCATTTCCTCAAACCGCTGTTTCAGATTGCGGAATCGGGGATGACACCGGCAGAGGGGTTGCTTTGCGCCTATGAGCGCCAATGGCAAAAGTCTGTCACACCGGTATATACCGAATTCGCTTACTAGTTAGCGATGCGATGACGTGCGGACTTAATGACCACCGCCAAAGGATCCCGTTTTGACTGAATAGTTAACGGCAATTCCATAATGCGGGTCGTCGTCGGAATCGATCATTAACTGCCCGGCGCGGCTCAGGAGTTTATGACAATCGGGCGATAGATGGCGTAACTGAAGGGTCTTGCCGACCTCTTCATATTTTGATGCCAATGCTTCGATCGCCTGAAGTGCAGATTGGTCAACGACGCGACTGTTCATAAAATCCACGACAACGACACTCGGGTCTTGGTCAGTGTTGAAGATTTCGGCAAAGCCATTGACGGAACCAAAGAATAAGGGGCCCTCGATCTGATAGACCCGCGCACCCTCAGGGGTAATATGCGCGTTGGCATGTATCCGCGTGGCGTTATTCCAAGCATAAGCCAAAGCCGAAACAATGACACCTACGACAACGGCAATTGCCAAATCACTGGCAACGGTCACAATCGTCACCAGCACCATCACCAGTGCATCTGTCAGCGGAATGCGACGCAAAATGGTCAGGCTTTGCCACGCAAAGGTTCCGATAACCACCATAAACATAACACCGACCAGGGCTGCCAGAGGAATCTGTTCGATCAAACTGGAGGCAACCAAAATGAAGGCCAGCAGGAAAAGCGCCGCAGATATCCCTGACAGTCGGGTTCGGCCTCCAGATTTAACGTTGATCATGGATTGCCCAATCATCGCGCAACCTCCCATGCCACCGAAGAAACCGGTGACTGTGTTGGCCAAGCCCTGTGCAATGCATTCCTGAGATGCGCCGCCGCCTTTGCCGGTGATTTCTCCAACCAGATTGAGCGTCAATAAACTTTCTATTAAACCAATCGCCGCCAAAATAAGCGCAAACGGAAAAATGATTTTCAACGTTTCCAACGTCATGGGCACCATGGGGATATGGATTTCCGGCAGCCCGCCTTTAATGGATGCTAGGTCCCCGACCCTTGGGACATCGATGCCAAAAAAGATAACGATCCCTGCGACAATGGCGATCCCGGCTAACGGCGCCGGAATGACATTTGTGACTTTTGGCATGAGCCAGATAATGCCCATCGTTACAACAACAAGTGCCAGCATTATGACCAACGGCATGCCACTCATCCAGACTTTGGTATCATCTGGCCCCGGAACCTGAAACTGTGTTAACTGTGCCAGAAAAATGACGATTGCAAGGCCGTTTACAAACCCGAGCATGACCGGGTGCGGGACTAGACGAATAAATTTACCAAGCCGGAAAATGCCGGCGAGCAATTGCAAAATGCCCATCAAGACGACCGTCGCGAACAAATACTCGACGCCATGCCGCGAAACCAAAGCAACCATGACAACAGCCAGAGCCCCGGTTGCGCCTGAAATCATACCGGGACGACCGCCGATGACGGCTGTGATCAAACCTACAATAAACGCAGCATATAGGCCGACCAGCGGATGAACCCCGGCGACAAAAGAGAAGGCGACGGCTTCAGGTACCAGTGCCAGTGCGACCGTCAGGCCGGACAAGATTTCAATCTTGATGCGGACTGCTGTAAATGTTGTCAGGTTTGAGTCTTTCCAGTCGGAAATAGAGAGACGAGCAGCGAAATTCGCTAGCGTGGGCTTGATCACGAGGGGATGCCTATTTTCTGAAGGGTTTGCTGGTTGGCGTCTACATACAACATCCGCGATGTATTGCAATGGTAAATAGCGTAAAGAAAATCCAACAACGTGTTCTGTTGGATGAAGTTTTTGTGAAATTGTATCTATAATTTAAGTTTGTGGGGCCCGTTATCTGACGGGTCTGCCAATCAGGGAGGCTTGACATTTGACGGAAAAAAGCGCTTTTAGGCTCCAGCGACACTCCCAAAGCGTCGAGTTTTCGATAGCTTGCCAACTTATTGGCCTCTTTTATTTCCGACATTCAGGGCGTTTCGTTAGACGGTTTTTACTTATTTAAGGGAAATCGTTCGTGGCCTCAGGCGATGATCGTCAGGCCTTAACGCATGTAATGATTTGTGAAAGAAAAGACACATGACCGACTTTGAGGGCCTGTACCTGGCCCAACCCATTCTCCGTGCCATCGCCGAAGAAGGCTTTAGCGAACCCACACCCATACAGTCCCGTGCCATTCCAGCCCTGATGGATGGTCGCGATCTGATTGGCATTGCGCAAACCGGCACCGGCAAGACGGCTGCATTTTCATTGCCAATTCTGCATCGCTTGGCCGAGTCGAACAATCAACGCCTTAAACGCTCGACGCGGGCTTTGGTTTTGGCCCCGACCCGTGAACTTGCCCTGCAAATTCTGGCCTGTATCAAAACCTATAACAAATATTTGAAACTGAAAACAGCGGTTGCCTATGGGGGTGTTTCTATTCGGGGGCAAATCAGTGCACTTCATCATGGTGTCGATATTCTTGTCGCGACACCCGGTCGCTTGCTCGACCTCAAACGTCAGGGATGCCTGCGTCTGGACCGGGTTGAATTTTTTGTCCTCGATGAAGCTGATCGTATGCTTGATATGGGTTTCGCGCCCGACGTTAAATTGATTGCCTCAGAGCTTCCAAAAGAACATCAAACAGCAATGTTCTCCGCAACCATGGCAAAAAATGTGCGCGGTCTTGTGGAAAGTCTTCTTGATCATCCTACCAAAGTCGAAGTGGCGCCGGTTGCAACAACAGTTGATAAAATTGACCAGCGCGTCCTCTTCGTGCGCAAAGAAAACAAGCGTGCCTTGTTGGCAGAACTTATGAAGGACAAGGCGATCTCTCGGGTATTGGTTTTTACCCGTTCTAAACATGGCGCCGACGGGGTTGCTCGTAATCTGGAGCGCAGTGGCATCAAGACCGGTGTCATTCACGGTAACAAAAGCCAAAGCCAGCGCGAACGAGCGATCAAGATGTTTAAAAGTGGCAATTTGAGAGTTTTGGTGGCAACGGATATCGCGTCCCGCGGGATTGATGTTGACGGGATTTCTCACGTCATAAATTTCGATCTGCCGAACGAACCGGATAGCTATGTCCACAGAATTGGCCGGACCGGTCGGGCGGGGGCTATTGGAACGGCACTGTCGTTCTGTGATATCGAAGAAAAAGCCTACCTAATCGATATTGAAAAGACCATTCGTCAAAGTGTCGAGGTCATTGAAGATCATCCATATCATGACACAATAATTGCCAGCGATCCGGGAACCCAGCGCAGGAAGCAGGGCGGGGGCAAACGCAGACCTTCAGGCCGAGGCCGAAGCAGATCTTATTCAGATAAAGGTAACGGCAGGCCCCAAAAGAACCGTAACGGAAATTCAAAAAAAGCCGCTTAGAATTTGGGTCGTGTTTTCTTTGTGTGTGCACCTGACGCGTTCGAGACCGTCGGGATCAATTAACAAAAGATCGCTGTTTCCATATGGAGTATCCAATGGATGACATAGAGTTTGTTCACCTCGCTGAGGTGGAAGAAAAACACATCATCGATCTTATGAATAATGAGGTCGTGGGTAAACAGCTGCCACTGCTTGTTGACGGATTCACACTTGAGAATTGCCGCGCTTTTTTAAAGGCCAAAAAGAAACTTTGGCAAGAACATGGGTATGGCCCCTGGGCCTTTCTCATCCAGGGTGAGTTTGCTGGTTGGGGAGGATTGCAATTCGAACATGGTGACGCTGATTTTGCCTTGATCCTTCACCCTAAGTTCTGGGGATGGGGGCGCGAGATTTTCAACAAAATCAAACAAACTGCTTTTAACCAAATGCAGTTAAAATCGATAACCATTCTACTTCCGCCAAGCCGACCAAACTCAAAGGCTGTAAAGCGTTTGGGTTTTACCTGTGATGGGGACGTATCTATCGACGGCGAACACTTCATGCGATTTCGCCTGACCAATCCAAATTTTTGATGCCAAAGATTAATGATCTGAATTGACCTTGTCTGTTCAGGAAAGCTGGTGAAAAGGAAAAACACCTCAGACAGTGCCGCTTTTGTGCTTTCTCGCAAACACGATTTTGTTCAACTCGACGAGCCAATTAGGTTTGTTTCGCGCGTTGTTGTGCTAGATGTTCGCGCCAAGCCAGCAAGATTGCACCAGTTACAATAATAGCGGCGCCGATCAGGCTGGTTAAAACCGGGATTTGTTCGAACAGGGCAAAATCATAGAGGGCGGCGAAAATCAGTGTCGAATAGGAAAACGGAATAACATAACTGGCTTCCGCATTGCGCATCCCTTGGATAAAAAGCGATTGAGCGAGTATCATTGTCAGACCCAGTGCAGCCAGCAAAAGAATTTGCGATGGGCTTGGTGCGATCCAGACAAAAGATGCGGCGCAGGCGGATATCACCGCACCAAACGTGTTATTGATTAGCAGAATGCGAACCGGCGGCTCTTGTTTGCTGAGCTTTTTAATAAACACAATTTCCAACCCCATAAGGCACGCGGCGGTCAGAGCAATTAAGGCCGCGGGCTGAAAAGCATCGGTGCCAGGCTGGATCAGGATTAAAGCCCCCGACAGCGATATACCCGCTGCCAGCCAACGTATGGGGCCAACGCGCTCGCCCAACAAGGGAATGGCCAGTGCCATCGCGACAATCGGGTTCAGGAAGGTGATGGCCGTCGCATCGGCCAGGGGCATTCGGGCAACGGCGGCAAACATCAAACTGACACCGGCCCAGCCGAAGAGAGAACGCGCTAAATGAAGACGCCAAACCGTACCTTTGAAACTTGGCCGCTGGAACGCGCTGTAGGCTGCGATCGCCAGGAAAGCAAAAAAAAACCGGCCGGCACTGACCTGAAGCGGATGTAGGGCAGGGCCGTTGGTTCCAAGTCCCAACGTTTTCGCGATCAATGTCGTTAGCGCAATCAGGGCGCTGGCCGCTATAATTGCAGCCGCGGCATACAGCATCGGGAGTTCCTGACGTCCACCGGAGGTAAGAGCTGTTGCGGGTCGAGATGGCTTGACCCCAAGTTCAGCTGAATTAGATTAATTGATAGGAGTATGATGTCAATGAATAGGAAATGATCTTTCGATGACAATTTCGATAACGCCGGTCTATGCCGGTTTTCTGGCCCTCTTTTTTATTTTTCTTACCATTTGTGTTATTCGTGTGCGCCGAACTGTGAAGGTCGCGATGGGTGATGGCGGCGACACGGGCCTTATGCGCATTCAGCGTGTGCATGGGAATTTCTGTGAATACATTCCGCTGATTCTGGTCCTGATGCTGTTGGTCGAGCTTCAGGACGGCCCCGCCCTGCTTCTTCACTTGATAGGGACGTTCGCAATTTTGGGACGCTTGCTTCACGCCTATGGTGTTAGCCGCGAAAAGGAAGATTACCGATTACGCGTAGCAGCAATGATATTGACCTTTGCCGCTATGCTGATCGGCGCATTTGCAAACATCGGATTGTCTTTCGCTCTGTCTTTTTGAGCGAACAGATCGGTCGGGCGGTCTTAAACCGCCGTTCCTCCAACTGTAATGTTATCTATTAACAATGTCGGTTGTCCGACGCCCACGGGGACGCCCTGGCCTTCTTTTCCGCAGGTGCCGACACCGGGATCGAGTTCCATATCATTGCCGATCATTGAGACTTTGGTAAGAACGTCCGGCCCATTGCCAATTAGAGTTGCGCCCTTAAGAGGCGCTCCAACTTTACCATTCTCTATTTCATAAGCTTCGGTGCACGAGAAGACGAACTTACCCGAAGTAATGTCGACCTGCCCGCCGCCGAAACTGACAGCATAAACGCCTTTTTTGACGCTCTGCATAATTTCCGCCGGGTCTTTGTCGCCGTTCATCATCAAGGTATTGGTCATCCGAGGAAGCGGCGCGTGCGCGTAGCTTTGGCGGCGACCGTTGCCGGTTGAGCGTGTGCCCATCAAGCGCGCATTCATACGATCTTGCAGATAGCCCGTCAGGATTCCATCTTCAATCAAAACTGTTTTCTGTGTGGGTGTGCCTTCATCATCAATGCTGAGGCTGCCGCGACGGTCCTCGATAACACCGTCATCAACCACCGTAACGCCTTTCGATGCGACCTGTTGTCCCATCAGTCCGGCGAATGCTGATGTGCCTTTGCGGTTAAAGTCACCTTCCAGACCATGACCAACAGCTTCATGCAGCAAGATGCCGGGCCATCCTGGGCCAAGGACAACCGGGACTTCACCAGCAGGTGCCGGGATTGCTTCGAGATTGACGAGGGCTTGCCGCAAGGCTTCGTCAACGGCGCCTTTCCAGGCTTGCGGTGTCACAAAGGTCTCGAATCCTTCTCGTCCACCGGTTCCATAACTGCCGCTTTCCATGCGTCCGTCCTGCTCAACAACGACAGAAACATTAAGCCGCACTAATGGACGGATATCGGCAAGACGTTCGCCGCCGGTACGGATAATTTGAATGGCTTGCCACTGGCCGGACATGGACGCAGAAACCTGTTGGACACGTGGGTCTTTTGCGCGGGCATAGGCATCAATTTCACCCAGTAAATCAACTTTTTTCTCAAAACTCAGACTGGCAAGCGGGTTTTGGTCCGTATACAGGCTGCGGTTGGTTCCGATGGGGGCTTCCGCCATGACGCCGCCTTGCCCGCGGCTCACGGCTTTAACGGTATTTGCCGCGCGTTCCAGTGCCGGTTCTGAAATTTCCGTGGCGTGTGAAAATCCGGTCGTCTCTCCGGAGATGGCGCGCAGACCAAAACCCTGTGTTGTGTCATAGGAGGCAGACTTAATCTGTCCATCATCAAGAACAATAGATTCGGATTGCCCGTATTCCAGATAAAGCTCGCCATCGTCGGCAGACCCAAGCGCGGTGTCGACAATCTTTTCGACACGCGATTGATCAAGATCTGTGCGTTCGAAGAACAATTTATCTGTTTCTGCAATATTGGTCATCTATCGTTCCCTAGGGTTAAGACTGTTCTTATGTAATATAGGCCTGAAATTCAGAAAATATAGGCCCAATATCAAATCCAGGGGGCTGACGGCGCTTTATTTAAAGGCACCGGACAGCTAGATTCCTAAATGAATTGGCTGATCTGGAAACTAAACACAAATGGCTTTTGATGAACCGACACTTGGCGAGCAGGGAGGCTCCATTTCAGAGTTCATTAAGGGATATCGGGCTGAACTGGTCGTACCCCCAGATGTAAGAATGGCTGAACTGAGCACAGTTTTTTTGCAGCCAAATATAGATGCCATGATTGGCGATCTGAATGACTTGAGGGTTAAAACGGATGGCCATTTTTTGCAGGTGCGCGATCAGATGCAGCGCGGGGAGGTGCCCCTTAACGCTGAGCTGTTGAATAAACTTAAGACCTATCCAATCAGCTGTTGTCTCGAGATTACACGGTACATGCTGATGTTGATGTCGGCCTATCCCGCACCAACAAGCGCAAAAGGCCTTAACGCTCTGCATAATTTTTGTCGCGCCGGTGGGCAGGTTAAAAGAATTTGGGGTGGCCTTCGCAACACTTATTTCCAAAATGCGATACAGGCGGGCACCTATTATGTCGACGTTGCAAACGACACCGTTGATCCAAACAAACCAAAGGTTGAAATAAAACTGATATCGGAGTCCGGTTTTTCAAACCTGGATACCTATCATGATTACGCGAACATTGGCGAAATTTACTGGAACTGTCGGATGGTTCCCAATTGGTTTTTCCCAAACCTCGCGCCGTTCTTTCCAATCATCACAATAAATGAAGTTGGTGCTTTACGCTTTGATTCCAGAAATGTGTTTATGTTCCCTAGAAACATCGAATCGAAATTTGCCCTGGCGAAAGATTTTCTGACGCACGAGCGCCATGCTGACTATGTCCACAAGCAACTCTTGCCGGATCTTGTCTCAAGAATGACCAAAATTACGGCCGTTGACGCAACGCACGGTTTGTTTTTTGCGCCCGAACGAAATTTGGATCAGCTCAATGTCTCCCTGTCTTACTGTGCCGCACTGACAGGACGTGAGCTGGAAGCCGCCGTGCAAATGGCGCTGGGATTTGACAGGCCCCCCTGTTTTGCCTGAGAGGTTTCGGCGTTTCCCCATAAGCGACAACGTCTACTATAACGATATGGCTTAAGGTCTGGCCGTGTGATCCGTTCCGGTGACATGTTCGGATATGGTGCCGCCCTTGAATTCATAGATGCAGGCATGTGGTCGGGGCAGGTTGCGGGTTTCCTGAGTTGTTAAACCCAAATAGCGTCCCCGAATAACACTTCCCGTGCCACCGTGGGAAACAACAATCCATGTGGCTTCACCATCCCATAAGGCGCGTGTTTCATCGAGCCAGTCGTCAATGCGGTGGTACAGATCATTGTAGCTTTCTCCGTCGCCCGGTATTTTGAAGGTATCGGGTTGTTTATTGCGGGCCGCCCACAAACCCGGATACTCCTGATCGATTTCAAACTCGGTCATACCTTGCCAGGCGCCGTAGTGCATTTCTTTGAGCCGGTCATCTGTCTGTACTTGGGCAAATGGAAAACCCAAAACTTCGCAAACCAACTGAGATGTTTTCAAGGTGCGGCCAAGTGGGCTTGATACAAAATGCAGGTTTGTGGCCTGTCCGCTACGTCGCGCTATTTCAACTGCGTTGGCGCGCGCTTGAAGAACACCTCTTTCTGTCAACCCGGAATCGTTTTGTCCTTGAAATCGTCCGGCGACATTAAATTTGGTTTCACCATGGCGGATAAGGAAAAGGGACATTCTTTTTTACTCAGTTCTTCAGGTTGGAGGCGAGAACGGCCAATCATGTAGAAGTTTAAAGGAGATTGAAATCAAGATTATGATTTCGTTGACGATCATAGCGAGAGGTCATTGGGCTGGCTCAAAGTGCCCGTAGGGATGGTAACTGAACAACTTCTCAGTTGACGATGTGATCGAAAGTTTTATAGTGAAACCTACGTGGTGATTTGGCTGACCAGCTTGCGGCCACGTTAAATAATCGGCTAAAAGGTCGGAGCCTGTTCAGCCCTGATCCTAGCCGATGAGGGTTTTTTTTATGGGGGTATTCCCCTCTTCAGGCAGGAGATACGCCATGAGCGGCGATAACGATCAAGCAGATAACAACTGGCGCAAAGCAACTCAACTGGTGCGCGGCGGCATGTCCCGTTCCGATTTCGAAGAAACCAGCGAAGCCATGTATCTGACATCCGGTTATGTCTACGGCTCTCCTGAAGAAGCGGAAGCTGCGTTTAAGGGCGAAACCAAGCGCTATATTTATTCACGCTACGCCAACCCGACCGTTTCGATGTTCGA